>JAEWCL010000017.1 GCA_023390655.1 Bacillota bacterium
AGTGGGGCCTATGAGGCCGGCATCGCCGGTGGGGCCGGTAGGGCCTGTAAAACCAGTCGGGCCGATAGGGCCGGTAAATCCAGTGGGACCGGTAGGACCGATGAGGCCGGCATCGCCAGTGGGGCCGGTAAATCCAGTGGGACCAGTGGGGCCTATGAGGCCGGCATCGCCGGTGGGGCCGGTAGGGCCGGTAAAACCAGTCGGGCCGATAGGGCCGGTAAATCCAGTGGGACCAGTGGGACCGGTTGCACCTGCTGCACCGGTATCACCGGTGGGGCCAGTCGGGCCGATAGGGCCGGTAAAACCAGTGGGACCGGTAGGGCCGATGAGGCCGGCATCGCCGGTTGGGCCGGTAAAGCCCGTAGGACCAGTGGGTCCGGTTGCACCTGCTGCACCGGTATCACCAGTGGGGCCGGTGGGGCCAATGGGGCCAGTAAAGCCCGTAGGACCGGTGGGTCCGGTTGCACCTGCTGCACCGGTATCACCAGTGGGGCCAGTGGGGCCGATAGGACCGGTAAATCCAGTGGGACCGGTAGGACCGATGAGGCCGGCATCGCCGGTGGGGCCGGTAAAGCCCGTAGGACCAGTGGGTCCGGTTGCGCCTGCTGCTCCAGTCGGACCAGTCGGACCAATGGGACCGGTGGGGCCGGTGGGACCAGAGGTGGTAAGATCATCCTGCACCACGACGAGGGTTGCCTTTACGGGCACCGTGGCTGATAAAAACACCTCGGCCGTGCTGGCGTTCACAAGCGATACGGTAACCGGGGCCGCAGCAACGTCCACAATCCCGATACCGCTTACTTCTCCTGTTTTGATAGGAGAGTTGCCTTCCAGGAAGTCTCCCTGCGAGGAAGAAAGTGCGAACACTGCTCCGTTGGAGGAAGCGGAAGACAGGGTGGAGACCATCCAGTTGATAACATAGCGCCCGGCTTCATTAAAAGTAATGACGCCGGTCGCGCTGTTATAAGTGATGTTACCGGCAGAGTAGACGACATTATCAAATATCACATTTGCGCTTACGGCCACAGAGCCTGCGGCCAGGCGTTCAATTTGCAATGCTATATCCATACGTTTTCTCCTTTATGTGTGTATGTGCAACGGGTATGCGCCTTGTTCCCGGTATAAGAAATGCCGCTTTACCCTGCGGTGTCCTCCTTACCGGCGCGCAAGCGCAAGCACGCTGCCAAATTGCAGCTTAAAACATGATTTTATGTTTCTGTAACATAATATGAAAAAAGAAGTATATCGGTTCGTGATTATAAATGAAATGTATAGAACCGTGATGGATGGATGTCACAAAAACAGCCTGCCCATATCGGGCAGGCTTAGGCGATCAAATGGAATTTACACTGTGAGCTCAAGGCGGTTTCCATCGGGATCCAATACGCAGCTCTCATAATAACCGTCCCCGGTGGTGCGCGGCAAGCTCGTACACAAGTATCCGTCTGCCGTAAGCAGGGCGGTCAGGCGGTCAACCTCTTCCTTGCTGCCAAGCGAGAGACTTAGATGCGTGTAGCCGATGTTACAGTCGGGAGAAACAGTCCCTGTTACGTCCGGCCGCATCATCAGCTCCAGGCGCGTCGTGCCTTCCGGGAAGGAGAGGAAGTAGGTACGCAGTCCTGTGCGCGGATTATGATACATGGAACTGGATGTTGTGCCGAAATAGGTGCAGTAGAAGGAGCGCAGGCGCTCAATATCTTGTGTAAACAACGCGGCATGGTTAATTCTCATCGTGTGCTCCTTATAAAAAGAAATGCTTGCTTTCCAATCATATCATAAAAACCCGAAGCGCAGTGCCTGCGCTTCGGGTTTTGCGTTTGTAAAAGCAGGATTTACGATTTGGACACGATATCGCGCGCAACCACAACGCCTGTAACGCTGGCCTGCATCAGACCGCGGGTGATACCCGCGCCGTCCCCGATCGCATAAAGGCCTTCAATGGCGGTTTGGAACCGATTGTCCACCGTTACCTTGGAGGAGTAAAATTTGACCTCCACGCCATACAACAGGGTGTTTTTAGAATACAGGCCCGGCGCGATATGGTCAAACGCGCGCAACGCTTCAATAATGCTCGTCAAATGCCGGTGGGGGAGCACAAAGGAAAGATCCCCGGGCACCGCCGTATTGAGCGTAGGCTCGGTGGTGGACTTGCGCAGGCGGGAAGCGTCCGTACGCCTGCCTTGCAACAGGTCGCCAAGCCGCTGTACCATAATGCCGCCGCCGGTGAGCATATTGCCAAGCTGGGCGATGTAGTTGCCATACTTGATGGGCGCATTGAACGGCTGCGTAAAGCGGGTGGATACCAGCATTGCAAAATTTGTATTCTGCGTGCGGCGCTCCTTTTCATGGTAGCTGTGGCCGTTGACGACGGCGATGCCGCCCTCATAATGCTCTTCGCTTACAATCCCGCCGGGATTCATGCAGAACGTGCGTACGCGGTTCTCAAACGTATCCGAATAGTATACGAGCTTCGCTTCATATAGCTCCTGTGTGAGGTGGTCCATAATGGAATTCGGCACTTCCACGCGTACGCCGATATCCACTTCATTGTTGCGGGTTTCCACGCCGAGGCGCGCAGCCTCCTGCGCAAGCCATGCAGCGCCGCCGCGGCCCGGGGCAAGCACGATTTTGTCTGCGTCCACTTCAAATGTCTCGCCCTTTGCGCTTTGCAGAGTAACGCCCGTGGCTTTTCCGTTTTCCACGCGGATTTCACGCGCGGAGGTCATTTCCATAAAGGTAAAGCCTTCCGTCTTTACCAGCGCGTCATACATGTTCTGCAACGTGGACGCGGAATATTCCGTCCCCATATGGCGGACGGGACAGCGTACCAGATGGATGTTGTAGCGGCTTGCCTCGTAGGCGATTTCGCCGACCTTCGGGTTGTTGCGGCCATGCACGGTTTCGGGCGCGCCGAATTTGGTATAAATTTGATCTGCATAGTCAATCAATGCCTGCGCTTCATGCGGGGGCATATAGTCTGTAATATTTCCGCCGACTTCGTGGGAAAGAGAAAGCTTCCCATCGGAAAACGCGCCGGCACCGGACCAGCCGTTCATAATGGCGCAGGGTTTGCAATCCACGCATTTGCCCAATGTGCGCGCAGGGCAGTTGCGGCTCATTAGGTTCCGCCCCTGATCAACAAGCAGAACATTCATGCCCGGCTTCTTGTCCAATAACTCCAAAGAGGCGAATATTCCCGCGGGACCCGCTCCAACGATCACAACATCATACTGCTTACGCATTACAAACACCCTTCCTGTAAAACCTAGTGATTTCAGAACCTAGAACAGCATAACGTATCCCCTTATCAATGTCAATACTTCATATGCGGCATAAAAGTGATGCTTATAAAATCCGAACATTCAGAAATGTAACAATTGTGTCAAAGGAGTTCACAAGCGCCCGGTTGGTATTCGGCTTTCCAGCATGGTACAATAGAATAAGTATTGCGGAGGCGAATAGATATGAAAAAACGCATTGCGCTCTGCCTGCTCTTGGGGTTGCTGCTTTCGGGCTGCACAGCGAAATCCGCCACAATGGAGGAGCCCCTGCAGCTCGCCGGAGAAAGGGAGGCTTCATCGGCACAAGAGCTGGAGGATTTCTTCATTTCCGGCGGGCATTCCGTGCGCCTTGGGGCGGATATCGATATGGGCGACATCATGCTCAAGCTCGCCGCATCCCGCGGTCCTGTCGAAATCATCGGCAATGGTCACAGCATTTTAGCAAGCGCGCCCTGTGTCATCCGGTTGGAAGACGGCTGCGCCATTACATTGACGGGTGTAACGCTGCTCGCCGGGCAGACGGGGCTCGGACTTTTGGGGAGCGGAACGCTCACGGCCTCGGATACGGTGATCTCAGCAAACATCAACGCGATACAGGCTGCGGGTTCCCTTACGTTGGATACTGCGGCAAGCCCGCTTACATTAAACGCACAGGAAGGCTCCGGCATATTGGCGCTGGGCGTTTCCTTTAAGCAGAACAGTACGCTTGAAATAACGGCTGCAGTCGCTGCAATCAGTGCCGGCAGGGGGGATCTTACATTAAATTCCGCCGCAAAGGTTTCCTGCAGTGCAGCAGGGGACAATGTTGTAAAAACGGACGGCACGCTGATTTTGATGGAAGACTCCGTATTGGAAACCACCAATACAGGAGAGTATAACGGCGCAAGAATAGGCGCTTTGAGCGCGGACCAAAGCGCAACGCTCCATGTAAAGGGCGGCGTCAACGGCGTAGGCCTGTTTGTGGTGGAGCTTTACGATGATGTAACCCTGAAAGGTGCAAGCGTACCGGAACTCAAGATCGAAGCTGGCAAGGGCAAGCTGACGTTTGAAGCGTAATGTTCACTGCCTGTGGGGGGAACATGGACTATATTTCTCTAAGTGGCGTCAAAAAAGAATACCGTATGGGAGAGGTCACCATTGAAGCGCTTTCAGGCGTAGATATGGCGGTGGAAAAAGGCGAGCTGTGCACAATCGTAGGGCCTTCAGGCGCTGGAAAGACAACGCTTTTGAATATCTTGGGCGGCATGGATGCGCCAACCTCCGGCAGCATTCTGGTGGATGGTGAGGCAGTGGATCGGTTTGACAGAAGAAAGCTGACATCTTACCGCCGGGATATGGTAGGGTTTGTATTCCAGTTCTACAACCTTGTTCAAAATTTGACCGCGCTTGAAAATGTTGAGCTTGCGGCACAAATCTGCAAGGATGCACTCGACCCGCGTGAAATGTTGAAAGAGGTTGGGTTGCGCGAGCGCTGCAACAACTTTCCCGCGCAGCTTTCCGGCGGAGAGCAGCAGCGCGTTGCTATTGCACGGGCGCTTGCTAAAAACCCAAAGCTGCTTTTGTGCGATGAACCGACCGGCGCGCTTGATTATCAGACAGGCAAGCAGGTGCTTTCCCTGCTGCAGCAGGCAAGCCGTAAGCAGCATATGACGGTAATCATTATTACGCACAATTCTGCTATCACCCCGATGGCGGACCGTGTGATCCATATAAAAAATGGCCGTGTTGCACAGATGACAAGAAACGATATGCCCGTGCCTGTAGAAGAGATCGAGTGGTAATATGAAAAAACGGGGCCTTCTTGTCAAAAACCTGTTTCAGGAAATTCGGACTTCCAGTGCCCGTTTTCTTTCCATTGCTGCAATTTCCATGCTGGGCGTTGCCGCGTTTACTGGGCTTCGCGCAACGGGACCCGATATGATGCTTACAGGCGACGCGTATTTAGATCAGCTTGCTCTTTCAGATATTCAGGTGATTTCGTCTGCGGGCATTACTGCTGAAGACGTCCGTGCGCTTTCTAAAATAGAGGGCGTTGAGGCGGTGGTGCCAAGCCTACAGGTGGATGCGCTGATGCGCAGGGAAACGGATGGGGAGAAGGAACTAAACGTCCACCTGCATTCCATTCCGTTTCAAAAAGAGGAACAGTATCCTGCCCGTCCGTTCCGCCTCCCGAGGTATGATATCGATCGTTCACCTGAGAACGGGATCAACCTTGTTCAGCTTACTGCGGGGCGGATGCCGCTGGATGATCATGAGGTGGCGCTCGATTCCCAGATTGTAAAGCATATGGAGGCCAAACTGGGGGATTGGATGGTATTTCATTCTTCCGGCGGCAGCGTACGCTTGCGGGTGGTGGGACTTATTGAATCCCCCAAGTATATGTCCTCGGTCGAGCGCGGCAAAAGTACCGTAGGGCGCGGTGTAAGCGATGCGTTTGCCTATGCTTCCGGAAACGCTCTTGCAAAGCTTGGTACGCGCCTTCCCGCGGTTGCCATGCTCACAACGCGCTATACACACGCGGATATTGTCGTGGAAGGCGCAAAAACGCTCAACTGCTTTTCGGAGGAATACAAACAAACCGTTTCCGCTGTTATGGACCGCTTGGAAGAGTACGGAGAGGATACGGGGGACACCTGGTATGTCCAGGGGCGGGATTCTAACCCCGGGTACGAGGATTACAGGCAGAATACGGAGCGCATTTCCGCCATCGGCCAGACGTTCCCGCTCATGTTTTATGTGGTGGCGGCGCTTGTTTCCCTCACGACCATGACGCGCATGGTAGAGGATGGCCGCATACAGATTGGCACATTGAAAGCCCTTGGGTATTCCGGAGCAGCAATCGCAGGGGGGTATTTTTCCTATGCGGCGCTTGCAACGCTTCTGGGCGGCATTGTGGGCAGTATGGTAGGGTTTCAACTGTTTCCCACCATTATTTCTAACGCCTATGGCGTATTCTACCGTCTGCCAAACTTCCAGACGCCGTATCATTGGAATATTGCCTTTGACGCCATCGTGTTTATTACCGTCTGTACAACAGGCGCTGCCGTTTCCGCCTGTATGAGCACACTCAGGGAAGTCCCTGCCGCTATCATGCGCCCCAAAGCGCCAAAGCCAGGCAAGCGCGTGTTTTTGGAACGCATGACATTCTTATGGAAGCGCATGAATTTTACCGCCAAGGTGACTGCCCGCAACCTGCTGCGCTACAAAAAACGGTTTTGGATGAGCACCATCGGTATTGCGGGAAGCTGTGCGCTGATGCTGACCGGCTTTGGCCTCAGGGACTCCGTTTTTGGCATTACAAATCGCCAGTTTACCAAGATCATGCGCATGCAGCTGCAGGCATTCTCTTATGAAGCAATGGATGCGGCGGATTGGGTTGCACTTCTTAAGGGGCGCGACACTGAAGCGAACATTAAGGGGTACCTCCTGGTGCGCGATAAAACCATGGACATTGAGGATAAGGTCCGCGGGGACCGCAGCGTCCACTTTATGATGGTGCAGGATGCGGCAAAGCTCCGTCCGTTTATTGATTTGAGGACGCCGGGCGGCCAGGAACTGTCTTTACCGGATGACGGTGTCGTTGTTACAAGCAAAATTGCGGAACTGTACGGGTTGCGGGCAGGGAGCGAATTGACGCTGACCTCCGGTACAACCAGCTACCAGCTCCATATCAGCGCGGTGGCGGAAAACTACGTCATGCACTATGTGTTTATTTCGCCCGCGTATTACACGCAGGTAACAGGGCAGGAACTGATGTATAACGGTGTGCTGGCCCAAATGCGGGATACGGCGGATGAGGCCGAAAACAGGCTTGCGGCTTCTTTGCTTTCGGATGGCCGGATGTATTCCGTCAATTTCACCAAGGGGCTGCAGGACTCTCTGCATGATAACCTGAGTTCACTCAACTATGTTGTGGGCGTTCTGATCCTTTGCGCTGCGGCGCTCGCGTTCGTGGTGATGTTTAATTTAACCAATATCAACCTGACCGAACGCAGGCGGGAGCTTGCAACGCTACGGGTGCTGGGGTTTCAGGATAAAGAGCTGTACAGCTATGTTTTTCGTGAAAACAATGCGCTTGCGGCCATCGGTTCGGTGTTTGGGCTTGTGCTTGGCATCATCATGCACCGTTATGTCATTGCGACGACGGAAGTGGATATTGTGCGGTTTGTGCGCGAAATTACGCTGTTTAGCTATATTGTCAGCGTTGCGCTTACCCTTGCGTTTTCCTATATGGTAAATTTGATGATGCGGCGCAACGTCAGAAACGTGGATATGGTAGAATCACTAAAAAGCGCGGAGTAATCAGGCACAACACTGGAACCCCATGACATCCTGGTAGATAGTATTATAAAAATCACAGGCCCGATAAGGGTTTGGGAAAATAAGAAGGAAGCTGCTATGAAACGATCCACAAGAATTATTTCCGCCATCATTGCCTTGCTCTTTTTGTTGGGCGTCATTTTCATGGTCATCATTTCGGTGTCCTACGCAATGCCCAAAAGTGAAAAGAGCGAAACCGTCTACATCACCACCGATGCGGACGGAACGCTAAAGTCCATGCTCTCAAGCGTGTATATTACCAATCCCGGAAAGCTTGATACCTTGCGCGATGAGACAACGCTAACTGATATTGAAAACACGCTGGCCTCCGAACCGCCCAAGGCGGACAACGGAGGCTATGTATTTACGGCAAAAGGCGGGGATGTTGCCTATCAGGGCACGGCAGCCGGTGAACCCCCGGTTGCGCTTTCCATTGCGTATACGCTTAATGGAAGGTCTGTTTCCGCTGCCAATCTTGCGGGGGCGAACGGCCGCATCGGGATTACGGTCCGTTTTCAGAACAACAGCCTTGCGACGGTGGACGTCAATGGAGAAAGCCTGCAGCTGTACACGCCTTTTACTGCCATTTCCATGCTGACGCTTGAAGAAGACGCCATAAACATCATCTGTGAAAACGCCAAGGTTTCCAATGAAGCAGGAAGCACAACAATAGCAGCTGTTCTGTTTCCTGGGCTTGCTTATGATCTTGATACGGAGGCGACTGGAAGGCTTTCAGAAAGCTTTCATGTGGAGGCGGATGTTACGGATTTTGATTTTGAGGGAATTCGTGCGGTTGTAATGACAGGTTTGGTGGACGCAGACGATCTTGACGATACCAAAGACTTTACGGAACTCATGGACGGCATTGACGATATGAGTACGGCAGGCGACGATCTGGAGGACGGCACAGGCAAACTGTACCGGGGCGCAAAAAAGCTCAGTGACGGCGTCTATGAATATTATAATGGCGTTGTGGCGCTCAACAAGGGCATGTGGAAGGCGCTCGATGGCAGCGGCGAGACAATTACGGGTATCAGCGGCATTGCTTCCGGAATTCATGAACTCAAAAAGGGAATTGGGGATCTTTCCGCTTCGCTGGATCATATCAACACTCCGGGCGGCGGCATGGACACCGCAGCCCTTCAGGCGCAGCTTGGTGCATTGGAATTATCGCCCGAACAGATGGCGGGCGTTATCGCAATTGTACAGCAAACGGCGGCTACGGCTTCCTCACAGACGGCGGCCGCTATCGTTTCAGGCGTAAAGGGAGGACTGACACAACTTCAAAGTGGTGCGGCGGAGCTTGAAGCGGGCACAGCGGAGCTTGGCAGCGGTATGCGGCAGGTGCACAACGGCTTTATTGAGTTGGGCAAGGGCACTTCTTCACTTGCTTCGGAAGGCGGGAAACTTGTGAATGGAGCGGGCGATCTGGCCAACGGAATAAGGGAGCTTCGCAATGGCGTGAAGGAACTCAACGAAGAAGGCCTCAAGCGGCTTGCGGAAGAAACCGGCAGCATGCGTGTTGCGCTTGACCGGAAGGATGCAATGATTCGCCTTGGGGAGGCGTACCAAACTTTCTCCGGAAAGCCGGAAGGCATGCAGGGAACGGTACAATTTGTATTTGAAACGGAAGGTGTTTTTGAACCAAAACCGCTTGTTGAAACGCCATCTTCCCTGAAAGAACAGCTATCGGAAGGCGTACAGGTTGAGCGACAGGGGTTCTTTGCGGCGATCTGGGAGTGGATCAAGCAACTTTTCGGGGCGTAACACAGAAGGATTTGCGCTATAGGACACATGCATACGGCATCCGCCTCATATGCTCCATGTAAGGAGCAAAGGGGGCGGATGCTTTTGTTGATGGGAAAGACAGAAACAAGAAAGCGGGTCTATCAATCCGTTGGCGCGTTGCTTACGTTATGCGTACTGTTGGGGGCTGTGCTGCTGCTGGTTCCGCCTGCTCCTGCCAAGACGGCCATTTCTTCTTCTTCCGGCGGAGAGGAAGAGGTGAAGGAGGATTATATCCGCTGGGTGGAGTTTCATGTACCGCTCGAAGTATTGGAGCAGGCATATCAATATGACGTCAAATCCCATCAAAAGGATGAGAATATAAAACTGAACTGGATAGAGCTGCTTGCCTATACCGCGGCAAAGAACGGCGGCGTATTTAAGGCGGGAAAGCCCAGTAAAACCATGGATGATCTTGTAGCGCGCCTGCGCGAGGGGAAAAAGCTTGCAGAAATCACCGACGGCATGCGCTACTATTCCTACTATATGGAGGCGTATACGGCGATCCTTGCGCAGTTTGTAGGAGAGCGCGAAGTTGTGCAGGAGGATGGGACGCGTAAAGCCGCCTATGGACTCAAAGTCTATTCGCCGATTGCAAAGGGGTATGGGTTCGGCCATTATGACGACTTTGGCAACCCGCGCACCTACGGGTACAAACGCCTGCACCTTGGCAACGATCTTTGCGGCTCCACCGGTACGCCAATTATCGCCGTGGAAGGCGGCGTGGTGGAAAAGCTGGGCTGGAACCAGTATGGCGGCTGGCGTATCGGCATCCGCAGCCATGATAAGCTCCGCTATTACTACTATGCGCATTTGCGAAAAGGCAGCCCATATGCAGCGGGGCTCGAGGAAGGCGATACGGTGAAAGCCGGGGATGTCATCGGCTATATGGGGATGACGGGTTACAGCACCAAGGAGGATGTCAACAACGTCAAGCTGCCGCATCTGCATTTCGGACTGCAGCTGATCTTTGACGACAGCCAGATTGACGGAACCAACCAGATTTGGATTGACGTGTATCCGCTTGTAAAATTCCTTGAACGCAACCGCATGCCGGTACGGAAGCAGGAGGGAGGCGGATATCTGCGCGCGGACGGATTGGCGCAGGAGGTGGCGCAATGAAGGGTGCGGCACGGCTTTTATGTAAACGTATATTGGAGCTGCTTACAATGGCCGTATTGGTCATATCCGGCGTGCTGCTGTTTGAGGACGGCGGCGTGGTGGAGGTGATGCGTGCGGACGCGCTTTCGGGCGTGCGGCTGCCGATTATTATGTATCATTCGGTGCTGCGTGATCCGCAGAGGGCGGGGGAATATGTGGTTTCCCCGGCGCTTCTGGAAAAAGACCTGCAGTATTTGAAAAAGAATGGGTATACGACGGTTCTTCCCGAAGAACTTGTATCCTATATAAATGGCGAAACGGAGCTGCCGGAAAACCCGGTCATGGTGACGTTTGATGATGGCTATTACAACAATCTGGTATATGTACTTCCTATCTTAAAACGCCTGGAGATGAAGGCGGTGGTTTCCGTGGTTGGCGCATATACGCAGCGGGCGGAGGAACTCATGGATCAAAACCCGGCCTATGCTTATTTGAACTGGGAAGATATCAAGGCGCTGGAAACGTCCGGATATGTAGACATCGCCAGCCACACCTACAACCTGCATGCAAACGGCAGCCGTGAAGGGGTGAAGCGTAAATCCTGGGAAACAAAGGAAGCGCACGCCGCACTCCTCACAAAAGATGTGGACGCGTTCCGTGTAGCCCTGCAGGAGCACTGCGGGATGGAGGTTACCACATTTACTTATCCCTTTGGGCACTGGGACCAGGAAAGTGAAGCGGTACTCCGCGCACAGGGGTTTACCGTAACGCTCACATGCAGAGAGCGCATTAATTATATAGAGCGCAACAACCCTGCGAGCCTGTTTCATTTGGGACGTTACAACCGTCCAAGCGGCATTTCTACTGAAAAATTTATGGAAAAAGCGTTAAAGGGCTGAGTGCTGTACAAAAGAGATATGATATACTGGTATAAATTTTAAATTTGATATGGCGGAGGAATTGTTATGGGGGCGAATGCGCCATTGTTGACGCTCCGGCCGGTACAGGCAAAAGACCTATCCCTGTATTATGAATTGTATTCAGATCCGCTGGTCATGCGCTATACGCTCTTTGACGCCTCTAAAAATCTGGAGGCGTATTTGCCGTATTTTCTACAAACACTTGAAGACTGCAGTCGTCCGGACCGGCTGCTCTATGAATATGTGGCGGAGCTTTCGGGCGCAACCGCAATCGGCATGTGCAACATCAAGCTTTCGAAAACCGACCCGGGCGGCGCGGAAATCGGATATATGCTGCTCAGGCAATATTGGTACCGGGGGCATGCCACAGCTATGGCGCGGGAACTGATCGGGATCGGGTTTTCAGAGCTTGGCGTCAGGAGGATTGCGGCTTGCTGCAATGCAAACAACATCGCTTCCGAACGCGTGATGCAGCATTGCGGCATGCATCAGGAGGCGTGTCTTAAGGCGGTTCGTTTTAAAAACGGCGAATGGCAGGACGAGCTACGGTATGTCATTACCTATGAGGAATGGAGCAGGAACGCGAATGAAAGCGATGACTGAAGCAGTGATTAATCCAAATCAGCAGCGCAATGCCGGCATTGACTGGCTGCGCATCGGGTGCATCCTGCTGCTGTTTCCATTTCACACGGCGCGCGTATTTGACGCATGGGAACCCAATTATATTAAGGATGCCGTGAATCCGTTTTCTACATGGTTCGTATTGCTGACTTCCTATTGGTTTATGCCGCTGATGTTCGTCATTGCAGGAAGTTCCGCGTACTATGCGCTGGAAAAACGTACGCCCAGGCAGTTTTTCAAGGAGCGGGCGCTGCGCCTATTGGTGCCGCTACTTGCGGGGATTGTCCTTGTGGTGCCGGTGCAGGGGTACCTTGCTCTTTTGCAGCAATATGGATATACCGGAAGTTATTTTGCGTTTTTACCGGGCTACTTCACAAATTTTTCCGATTTGACTGGTTACACGGGCGGCTTTACGCCTGGGCATCTATGGTTTTTACTATATCTGTTTGTGATCAGCACGGCCCTTCTGCCCGTTTTAAGGCGAATACGCCGGTCGGATAGGAAAAAGCCTGTACTGTTTGGAACCATGGCTTCGCTTTTCTGGGCGTTCATACCGCTGACCGTGGCAAGCGCGCTGCCTGCGGTAGGCGGGAAAAATCCGTTTTATTATGCGCTGCTCTTTTTGCTTGGCTATTGGCTTGCGCACAGAGACCTTTTTGATGTGCTCAAGGCATACCGCGTCCGGCTTCTTTTTGCCGCTTTGGCTGCGGGCGGTTGCTTTGTTTTGGTGGGCATCCGGCTCAACTTTACATCCGGGTATCACTGGCAGTCCGGGCTAATCACCCTCATGATGAATCTTGCGGCGTGGCTTTTGATTCTTGCACTGCTCGGCATCGCGCAGGCGCATTGCAATCACTCCTCTAAAGTGTTGCACTATTGCAGCAATGCTTCGTTCCCGGTTTATATTCTGCATCAGTCCGTGATGATGGCGGTTGCGTTCTATGCAGTAGGGTCAGCGCTTCCGGCGTGGATGAAATTTCTTTTGATTATGCTGTTTTCCCTGCTGCTTTCTATTGCTGGATATGAACTGTTCCGGCGGATCAGTATAACAAGAATATTGCTTGGGATGAAGGAGCAAAGCGCCCGCCGGTAACCCGGCGAGCGCTTTATACGATTCAGGAGACCTATTTGATTAAAGTAAATCCACCGATCACAGGAACGGGCTTTGCCTTTCCCTGCGCGGCGTTGATGATCCCTAAAATCAGCAGGACCAACAATCCGAGATAGAGCAGGGTAAACAGCAGGGATACGATTGCAAATACGCCAAACGCCAGCGCTGCAAACAGGATTGCCGACAAAATTGCCTGCACAATATAAAGTGCAACAAATGCAATGAGAAGGATCAGCCCCTGGTTGGCGTGGTAGCGCGCAAAACGGCTGTCTTTTGCCGCAAGCAATGGAAGAAAGAAGATAAAGTACGCCAAGATGGCCATCGCCTTATTCTGCTGGACATCCTCCGGTGAAAATTCATATGCTTCTGCATGGATAAACGGCTGTTCCATATTCCGAACCCCCTTTGTTTTAAGCTTTATGGATGTACAAGCTTTTCTATTCCCTTTCGCTGTACATGCGGAGAAATTATTTTATATATACAGCAAAACAAGGCCAGTCAACCAAATAAATTCCGCCCGAAATCCGTCTGTTTGCCTTGCCCCAACAGCGCATCCATTGAAAGCGGGCAGCGAACGGAGTATACTGTTACCTAATGTGCGTATGCGTATTGCGCATGCAGGCTGGTTTGGGAGGAGTAATGAAACTTTTATTCAGGTTGATGGGGGACGCAAAACGGTTCAAAGGACTGTATGCCGTCGCGATCCTATCTACATTGTTGCTGACAGTTTTGAATCTTACAGGACCGCGGCTGCTGTCTGAAATGACAAAAACGCTTACAGACGGGCTTTCTAAGGGCGCTGCCCTTGAAAAAATTGCGTATCTGACTGCGGCGCTCACGGGCGTGTATCTGCTGCGCGTGCTGTTCCGGTATGCGAGCAACTATTACGCGCACGTTGCGGCGTGGAGCCTGGTGGAAGGGGTGCGCGTCAAGCTGTATCAAAAGATACAGAGTTTTTCCATGCGGTTTTTTCACGAGCGCCAGACGGGCGATCTGATGAGCCGCGTGATCAACGATACGGCGACATTTGAGCTTTTGTACGCGCACATCATCCCGGAAATGGTGACAAATTGTATTACGCTTATCGGCGTACTTGTGATGCTGCTTTCCGTCAACGTGCAGCTTGCGCTCTTAACCTGCATTCCGTTGCCGCTGATTGCGGTTGCGGGCTACCTTTTTACAACAAAGATTCGTCCGCATTTCCGCGTTGCGCAGGGGAAGCTTGGCGCGCTCAACTCAAAGCTGCAGGATAATTTCTCCGGCATCCATGAGATACAGGCATTCGGCCAGGAAAAGAGCGAGGAGCGGAGCGTTGGGGCGCAAGCCAACGGCTATACAAGCGCCATCCTGTTCGCGTTGCGAAAAAGCGCGATCTTCCATCCGACGGTGGAGTTTTTTTCCGCCATCGGCACCATTATTGTCGCGGGCGTAGGCGGCGCGCTCGCCATCCGGGGCGAGATGGATGTGGCGGATATCGTGGCGTTCCTTTTGTATCTGGCGCTGTTCTACGCGCCCATTACCGGCTTTGCAAAGCTGCTGGAGGATACGCAGCAGGCGTACGCCGGCGCGGAGCGCGTTATGGCGGTAATGGATGCGCCTTCGGATATCGTGGATGAGCCGGATGCGGCAGATATCGGCACGGTAAAGGGGCAGATCGTTTTTGAAAACGTGGACTTCGGATATGAAAAGGATCAGCAGGTGCTGCGCAATGTCAGCTTTACCTGTGAACCGGGGGAAATGATTGCGCTCATCGGCCCCACAGGTGTTGGGAAAACGACGCTCACACAGCTGATCTCCCGTTTCTATGACCCCGTTGACGGCAAGGTCTGCATTGACGGCAAGGACATTAAGCATGTAACGCTCAACAGCCTAAGGAAAAACATTGCGCCGGTCATGCAGGACACCTTCCTGTTCAACGGTACGATCGCGGAAAATATCGGCTATGCGGCGGAAGACGCCACAACGGAAGAGATCATAGCGGCGGCAAAGGCGGCGCATATCCATGAGGACATCATGGATATGCCGGACGGATACGAGACCCATGTTGGCGAGCGCGGCACGCGCCTGTCCGGCGGGCAAAAGCAGCGCGTGGCGATTGCGCGCGCGGTGCTCAGGCGCGCCCCCATCATTATTCTGGATGAAGCGACGGCGTCGGTGGATGTGGAAACGGAGCGGCAAATCCAGCGGGCTATCAACGAGCTTGCGGGCTCCTGTACCATTATCGCCATTGCCCACAGGCTGACGACCATCCGTAATGCCGATAAAATCTTTGAGCTCAAGGAAGGCATGCTGACCCTGGTGGACAAATCCACCCTGAACTTTCAATGAAAAGGCAAAGGCGGCGTGCATAAAGGATGCATGCCGCCATATCAATAACTGACATTTCAAGAAGGGAAGGAAAGAGGTATGGCGATTCGAAGTATAGGTATGGTTAGCGGTATTTTTCTCTGGTTGGTCGCCGTTGTGGGCGCTGCTATCGGTATGGGCTTTGCGGTGCAATCCCTTGCGAAAAAGAAAGGGTACCAGACGAGCTTCGCATGGGGATTTTTCTTTGGGGTGATCGCTCTATTGTATTGGGGATTTGTGCCGGTACATCCGGACCTGCAATCCCACATCATTGCAGAAGGAATCAATCGCTCCCGCCTTGCGCCGCGCATGGAGCAGCCGCAGGAACCGTTTGTGGACCGGTAAAAGTGCAAATTATCTAAAAGCACATGAAAATGCTCCGTTCTTACAAAAAGAGCGGAGCATCTTTATAGGCAATGCGTAGATATTAACCTACAGGTGCGGGGCTATTTTGGGCGTTTGCCTGAAACGCGGCATGTGCCAGATCCGTCGCAAGGTTTGTAAACGCTTCGGTATCGACCTTATCTTCCGTGTACAGGGAGAACTGTACGGGGAGGTATTGCCATGTCGCCAAAGCGCCCGCATCCTGATTGGTGTTGATGTTGATGATCGCATACCAGTCCGCGCCATCCACGGCGATATCGCTGCGCTCGTCAAACTCGATATAAACGCCGGAAATATCCTCTTCCGTACCGGTATTGGCGGAGCGGTAGGTGTAAGTAACGCCGTCGAGCGTAAACGTGATTTCTGCAAGCTTGTCGCCGATGATGCGGTAGCTGACGTCTGTTGCACCCTCCGGCGCATTGATGTTTACGCCGAGCGCCTCAAAATCCGCAGCGCTTTCCACTTCCACAACCGGATTGGGGAGGGCGGTATCCGGCGTTTCAACAGGAGTGGTTGGCGTTTCTGCCGGAGCCTCTGTCGGCGCAACGGGAGGTGCGGCCTGCGGGGCGCATCCGCTCACGGCAAGTACCGCGCCAAGGGCAAGGGATGCTATGATAAAACCTGTTTTCTTCATTTCTCTGTCCTCCATGGTGTTCTTGCTTATATAACGTCTGCAAAGCAGGGTGGGTTCCATCCTCCTATATTTACCAAGGCAAGCAGAAAAAGCTGCCGCGTTTCCGCCTGCAGCTTTTTTCGCGTGTTATAAATGTTATGTAGAGGGCTTCTTTCAGTATCCCAGGCTCTCTTGCACAAGCAACACATGCACATCCTTCACGGCGTTTGTGGGGCGCTCGAGCAACGTCGTAATATGGCACATTCGCTGAGGCGAGGTGCAATCGGAACAGCGGTTGGTCACGGCACACGGAACAGAAAGATCCAGCCGCCTGGCGTTGGGCGGGCAGGCTTCACGTTTGATGCGGTCAATGCCATCCGCATAATCCTTACAGATTTTATTCTCGCCTGCGATGACGATCACTCGCTTGGGTCCGTAGATGAGGCTTGAGACCCGGTTACCCGTTCCGTCAATATTCAACAGCGCGCCGGATTCGAGCACGGCGTTGGAGGAACACAGGTACACGTCCGCCTTCTGCGCGGCGTCGTGTATAGCCGGAACATCTTCCTTTTGACACTTCCAATGCCAGTAAACAGGATGGCCTGCCTCCTGCAGCGCTTCATACAATCCAAGGTCGCGTATCGTGACGGAGCCGCCGAAACCTACGCTTGCGCCGTCTTCGATCAAAGTGAGTGCGGCTTCTTTTGCCGCCTGCGCATCCTTTATTATCTGCACCTGAAAGCCGCGCTTTTGCAGCATCTGCGCTGCCGTTTCCACCTTGCCCATACATTGCCTCCCTGTTGTTTTGTGTATTGTAACATACGACGGTATCCGGTAGCAAAGAGCTCTCTTGCATTTGCGCTTTTGATACGGTATGATCAATTCTGAATACAAATGCCACAAGGAAAAATACGGAGGTACTATGGCCTTTCCGCGTGAACAGATACGCAACTTTTGCATCATTGCTCATATTGATCATGGCAAGTCTACCCTTGCCGACCGTATGATGGAGCTGACCGATACCGTATCCAAAAGGGATATGGAAGAACAGCTTTTAGATACTATGGACATCGAGCGTGAGCGCGGCATCACCATCAAGGCGACCGCCGTGCGCATGTTCTACACCCATACGGATGGCAAGCAGTACATGTTCAACCTGATTGATACGCCGGGCCATGTGGACTTTACCTATGAGGTCAGCCGCGCGCTTGCCGCGTGCGAAGGCGCGATATTGGTAGTGGACGCGACACAGGGCATCGAGGCGCAGACGCTTGCAAACGTGTATCTCGCCATTGACAACGGGCTTGAAATTATGCCCGTCATCAATAAAATTGATCTTCCCAGCGCGCAGCCGGAGCATACCATCAAGGAGATTGAGGATGTCATCGGCATTCCGGCAGAAGATGCGCCGCGTGTTTCCGCAAAATCCGGCGAAAACGTACCGATGATTCTCGAACAGCTGATCGACCTGATCCCGCCGCCCAAGGGAGACAGCGAAGCTCCGCTTCAGGCGCTGATATTCGATTGCTATTACGATAACTATAAGGGCGCTGTCAGCTACGTGCGCGTCAAGGAAGGCTCGGTGCGCCCCGGCATGACCATCCGCATGATGAGCTCCGGACATGAATTTGACGTAACGGAGGTGGGCGTGTTTACGCCCTCGCACCGCCCGGTGGAAGAACTGACGGCGGGGGAGGTCGGCTACATTGCCGCTTCCATTAAAAGCGTTGCGGAAACCAAGGTGGGCGATACGATTACGGATGCGGAAAATCCCGCAAAGGAAGCGCTGTCCGGTTACCAGCAGGCGCACCCCATGGTGTTCTGCGGCATCTATCCCGCCGATGGCTCCCGCTATAACGATTTGAAGGACGCTCTGGATAAATTGAAGCTTAACGACGCTTCGCTTACCTATGAGCCGGAAACCTCCATCGCGCTTGGGTTTGGGTTCCGATGCGGCTTTTTAGGGCTGTTGCATATGGAAATCATTCAGGAGCGCTTGGAGCGTGAGTTCGATCTCGATCTTGTCACCACCGCACCCAGCGTTATCTATCGCGTCAAGATGGAGGATGGGGAAGAGCGGGTGATCGATAACCCCTCGAACCTCCCTAACCCCACGACGATTGCCTACATGGAAGAGCCCATGGTGGATGCGCATATCATGACGCCTTCGTCCTTTGTCGGCACCATAATGGAGCTTTGTCAGGAAAAGCGCGGCATCTTCGTGGACATGAAATATATTGAAGAGACCCGCGTCAACATCCATTATGAGCTGCCGCTCAACGAAATCATCTATGATTTCTTCGACCAGCTCAAATCCCGTTCGCGCGGCTACGCTTCCTTTGATTATGAGCTTAAGGCGTACATGCGCTCGGACCTTGTAAAGCTGGACTTCTTGCTCAACGGCGATATGTGCGACGCGCTTTCTACCATCGTCCACCGGGATAAGGCCTATAACAAGGGCCGCGCGGTGGCGGAAAAATTGAAGGACGTCATTCCACGCCAGCAGTTTGAAATTCCCATCCAGGCTGCCATCGGCGGCAAGGTAATCGCGCGTGAAACCGTCAAGGCCATGCGCAAGGACGTCTTAGCCAAGTGCTATGGCGGCGATATCACGCGTAAAAAGAAGCTGCTGGAGAAACAGAAGGAAGGCAAAAAGCGCATGCGGCAGGTAGGCTCCGTGGAGGTTCCGAGCGAGGCCTTCATGAGCGTGCTGCGCATCAACTGATATGAAGGTGGCGGTAGTTGGCTCCCGCACATTGCGGGACGTGGACCTTGCAGCGTACATACCGCCGGAAGCGGAGGAGATCATCACCGGCGGCGCATATGGGATCGATACATTGGCGGAAGCGTATGCGAACAGCCGCGGCATCCCGGTGCGCGTCTTTCGGCCCGCCTACGAGCTTTTAGGCAAGTGGGCGCCGCTTGCAAGAAACGATCAGATCGTGGACGCGGCAGACTTGGTAGTGGCCGTATGGGACGGCGTTTCCACCGGCACGCGCTATACCATCAACCGCGCGCAGAAGCTCAATAAGCCTGTGAAAATCTATGTAGTGGAACGGGATGGCTAAGGCCATTCCGTTTTGGTCTCAGCAAAGTTTCCGCAGGAAACTTTGCTGAGACTACCGGGCATTTTTGATGTTCGGTTCTTGCATTCTGCAAGAACCGTCACCCTGAGACGTCCTCTAAGGTGTCATTTTGCGCCGCGCATGTCGCCACAAAATGACGGACTGAAAACCTCAGGCTGCGTGTATTTCTGTGTTTTTCATAAGTTAGGCTCGTTGATGGTCTAAACGGGATGGTTAAGCGTCCTGTAATTTGTGTCGCTTTACAAATTGGCTTCCTCTAAAAAATACTGCAAGGCCGCGTTCTGCAGATCAAGCCCCTGTTTCGTCAGATAGGCATGCATCGGGGATAAAACAAGCCAGCCTTTTTGCCGCAGGATCTCCACGGATTTTGGGTAACAGGCGGCAAACGGTTTATGAAACCGCTCCTGAAAGTCTCTTAAGGGAATTCCCGCACTGGTCCGCAGGCCGACCATGACGGTTTCAAAGGCCTCTTCGTTTGCGGGGATGCCATGCAGCGCTTTTTGCGCAAGCGGCATTGCCGCTTCCTTTATATATGCTGCAATATCATCTGCATTGCTCCAGCGCGTCCATTGCGGGAGGCCGCTCATATTCAATCGCCAGGCCGAATGCGCGCCAGCGCCCAGGCCAAGGTAAGCGCCGTTTGCCCAGTAGTTGAGATTGTGGCGGCAAACGTAGCCCGGCTTTGCAAAATTGGAGATTTCATAGCGTACATATCCCTGCTGCGTGAGATACGCAATGCCCGCATCCTGCATTTCGTACACATCGTCTTCATCGGGCAGGGTTTCACGCTTGGCGGCAACATCGTCAAACAGCGCTGTTCCTTCCTCTAATATCAGCCCGTAGGCCGAGATATGCTCCGGACAAAGCGATGTGAGTCCCTCCAGTGTAGATAAATACGCTTCTTTCGTCTGTCCCGGCAGGCCGTGCATGACGTCCGCATTGATGTTTGTAAAGCCCGCTTCCCGCGCAAGGCGGAAGGAGTCGAAAAATGCCGCGCTGGTATGGATGCGCCCGATTCGCTGCAGCAACTCATCCTGCAAGCTCTGTACGCCTATGGAGAGGCGGTTGACGCCCGCCTCGCGGTAAGACGAAAGGGTTTCTCTTGTCAGCGTACCGGGATTGCATTCAAACGTAATTTCTGCATCCGTCGCAATCGAAAACTGCCGCTTCAATTCCTGCAGCAGCGCTGTGGCCTGTTTGCCTGAAAGCAGGGAGGGCGTGCCGCCGCCAAAGAATACGGTATCAATCGTATCCCAGGGTTGCCTGGAGAGCGCGCGGATTTCCGCATGCAGCGCCTCAAGGTAGCGTTCCATAAGCTCAGGCTGCGCAAGCGAAAAAAAGTCGCAATAGCGGCATTTTCGAACGCAAAACGGAATATGCACATAAAGACCCGGCATAAAGTTTCCTTTCTTGCAACAGGGACGCCAAACTCATTCTTTATTTATACCATACAATAGACAAGATACAAAATCCGCTTGGTCAGGATTGCGCCTTTTCGCCCAAGGACAGGCCGGTTTGGTGCCCGAGTGCGCACAGTTTCCGGCAGACGAAAAACCCCACGCTTTTGTTTCCACTTTGTCACAATGGAACATTTGCGTTCTATTGACAAAGACTATGGGGAGTGCTATTTTATTTGTAGTGATTTAGCACTCATCAATATAGAGTGCTAACACATTCAAGGATAGGCACTACGGGGAAAGGAGGCGCGGCGATGGAACTGGATGCAAGGAAAATGCGTATTTTGCAGGCGATCATAGACGACTATATTCTGACGGCTGCGCCCGTTGGTTCCCGCAGTATATCCAAACGCGCGGATTTTAATGTCTCTTCCGCCACCATCCGCAACGAGATGAGCGATCTGGAGGAGCTTGGATATCTGGAGCAGCCGCATACTTCGGCGGGGCGCATTCCGTCCAACAAGGCGTACCGGCTGTATGTCAACCATATGATGCAGCGCGCGCAGCTCAACGATCAGGAGCGCCGTATGATCCGCGCTTATTTTACGAGCAGGATGGATCAGGTAGAGGGTCTTGTGCGGCAGACGGCAACCGCGCTTTCGGAGATTACCCGCTATACGGCAATGGTAATGCCCCCGCAGATCGACTCCGTGCGCATCAAGCATATTCAGCTGGTACAGCTCAACGCGGAGCGCGTGCTGCTTGTGCTGGTGACGGACAACGGCATTATCCGGGATGTCATGCTGCGCATGCCGGAAGGGATGAACGCCCAGGATCTGGACCGGTTTTCGGGCCGCATGAATGCGCTGCTGCGGGATATGCGGCTCGATCAGGTGGCTGTGGATGAGATATTGGGGATGGGAGAAGAGATGAGTGCTGAGCGTATGTTCTTCCATAATATTATGGAAGCGCTTGAACGCCACGTGCACGGCAATTCCCCTAAGGTGGAACTTTCCGGCGCTACCAATATCCTGCATTATCCCGAGTACAGCGATATGAACAAGGTCAAGGGATTTCTTGCGGCGTTGGAGGGGAAGGATACGCTCTACGGCATGCTCAAAAAGGCTTCGCGGCTGGAATTTTCCATCTCCATCGGCGAAGAGAACGAGCCGGACCAGTTAAAGGATTGCAGCGTCGTCACCGCCACATACCGTATCGGCAACGAGCCAATGGGCTCGTTTGGAATTATTGGTCCCACGCGCATGCATTATGGCCGCGTGCTTTCCATTTTAGAATACATGCAGCTGAGTCTTTCCGAGGCCCTTGCCGGGCTTTTGGAGCAGGACCGGCTTGAATAGGCAACTGGAGGAAGTTATGGCAAGAAAGACCGCGAATGAAAAGGCCCCCATACAGGAGGAAACCCCGGTAGTCAGCGATCAGGCAGCGGAGCAGGCTGCCGCAAACGAAACACAGGAAGAGGAAACCATCAAACTGAGCAAGACCGAATTTGACACCGTGAAAGCGCATATTGAGGCGCTCAAAAAGGAAAAAGACGAAGCAATTGCGTTGGCGCAGCGCCTGCAGGCGGATTTTGACAATTACCGCAAACGCAACGCCACTTTAAAGGCGGACAGTTACCAGGAGGGGATGCGGGATTGCGTAAAAGCACTGATTCCCTCACTTGATAACTTTGATCTTGCCGTAAACAATATGGAGAACGTGGATCCCTGTTATCTTGACGGTGTCAAGATGGTGCAGCGCGCGCTGCTGGATTCCCTTGGTAAACTGGGGCTTTCGGAAGTGCCTTCCGAGGGCGTATTTGACCCCAACCTGCACAACGCCGTTCTGCAGGAACCGGCGGAGGGCAAGGAGTCCGGTGAAATTCTCGAAATTCTCCAAAAGGGTTATGAGATGAACGGCAGGATCTTGCGCCACACCATGGTCAAGGTAGCGGAATAACACATAGGCGCTTTACAGATCATAAATAACGCGTATATGCTGCAGTGCTGCGGCATTTGATAAACAGGAATAGTTAGGTTGATTATAGGAGGATTAGGGTCATGGGCAAAATTATCGGTATTGATTTGGGTACCACCAACTCCTGCGTTGCAGTGCTCGAAGGTGGCGAACCTGTTGTTATCCCCAATGCGGAGGGGGCGCGCACCACGCCTTCCGTCATAGCGTTCAAGGATCAGGAGCGCCTCGTCGGCCAAGTCGCAAAGCGTCAGGCCATCACGAACCCGGAGCGCACCATTGCGTCCATCAAGCGTGAAATGGGCACGTCCCATAAGGTGCATGTAGACGGCAAGGACTATACCCCACAGGAAATTTCCGCAATGATCCTGCGCAAGCTCAAGCAGGATGCGGAAGCATACCTCGGGGAAACGGTATCCCAGGCGGTTATCACCGTTCCCGCTTACTTCAGCGACAGCCAACGCCAGGCCACGAAGGATGCGGGCCGTATCGCGGGCCTTGAAGTGCTGCGCATCATCAATGAACCCACGGCGGCCTCCCTTGCCTATGGCATGGATAAGGAAGTCAATCAGAAAATCCTCGTCTACGATTTGGGCGGCGGTACGTTCGACGTATCCATCCTTGAAATCGGCGACGGCGTGTTTGAAGTGCTTGCCACCAATGGCGACAACCGCCTGGGCGGCGATGACTTTGACCAGCGCGTAATGGAGTATATCGCGGCCGAATATCGGAAAGAAACCGGCATTGATTTAAGGAACGACCGCAAGGCGCTCCAGCGCTTGAAGGAAGCCGCTGAAAAAGCAAAGATTGAGCTTTCCGGCGTAGTGTCTTCCGATATCAACCTGCCGTTCATCACGATGGACGCTTCCGGCCCCAGGCACTTGGAAATGTCCCTGACCCGTGCGAAGTTCAATGAGCTGATTTCCGATTATGTCGACAAGACCAAGGATTGCATGCTCAAGGCGCTGCGCGACGCGAGCCTTTCCGCGGATAAGATCGATAAGGTCATACTCGTTGGCGGTTCAAGCCGTATCCCCTTGGTACAGGAGATGGTCAAGAACGTGACCGGCAAAGAGCCCTTTAAGGGCATCAATCCGGATGAATGCGTTGCCCTTGGCGCTGCCATCCAGGCGGGCGTATTGGGCGGCGAGGTCAAGGATATCCTGCTGCTTGACGTCACGCCGTTGTCCCTTGGCATTGAGACCGTGGGCGGCGTCTTCACGCGGCTGATTGACCGCAACACCACCATCCCGACGAAGAAGAGCCAAATTTTCTCCACCGCGGCGGACGGCCAGACCTCCGTTGAAGTGCATGTGCTCCAGGGCGAGCGTGAGATGGCGCAGTACAATAAAACCCTGGGCCGCTTCCAGCTCGCAGGCATTGCGCCCGCACCCCGCGGCGTACCGCAGATCGAGGTCACGTTTGATATTGACGCAAACGGCATCGTGCATGTAAGCGCCAAGGATCTTGGTACCGGCCATGAGCAGAAGGTGACGATCACCGCTTCCACCAACCTCAACGAGGATGAAATCAAGCGTGCCGTCAATGAAGCGGAGCGGTTTGCCGATGAAGACAAGAAACGCAAGGAAGAGGTAGAGACCCGCAACCATGCGGACCAGCTCGTTTACACTACAGAAAAGACGCTCAAGGAGCTCGGTGATAAAGTCTCTTCCGACGATAAGTCTAAAATTGAGGCTGCGCTCTCCGATCTTCGGAAGACGCTCGAAGGCGACGACAGCGCCATGATCAAGGCCGCGTCCGAAAAGCTCACTGAAGTTTCCTACGAAATTTTCGGCAAGATCTATCAGCAGGCCCAGACTGAAAACCCCGGCCAGGCGGCAGGCGGCAGTGCTTCCGCTTCCAACGACGGTACCGTGGTAGACGCCGATTACGAAGTAGTGGACGACGACAAGAAGTAAGCATATAATAAGAGCGGTTGGGGGCGGGTCAAAAAGCCCGCCCCTTTTTATGAAATTTCCAGGATGAACGGCTCATGAGCCTTGATATAAAGCTTTGGGGGAGAGGGATGTCCTTTGGCAAATAAGCGCGATTATTACGAAGTATTAGGTGTTGAGAAAAACGCCTCCGAAAGCGAAATCAAAAGTGCATTCAGAAAGCAGGCCAAGTCCTGCCACCCGGATTTGCATCCGGGGGATAAGGATGCGGAGGCAAGATTTAAAGAGTTAAACGAGGCCGCGGAGGTATTGAGCGATGCGAAAAAGCGCGCGCAGTACGATCAGTTCGGTCATGCCGCTTTTGACCCGGCATCGGGTGGCGGCGGCTACTCCGGCGGGAATCCGTTTTCCGGATTCGGCGGCTTTTCCGATATTTTTGAAACCATGTTTGGCGGCGGGTTTTCCAGCCGGGACAATACTGGCCCCGTTGCGGGAAACAACCTCAAATATACGCTCACCATCTCCTTTGAAGATGCGGCGTTTGGCGTAAAGCGCGAGATCCTTGTCCCGCGTGAGCAGAATTGCAGCTCCTGCAGCGGTACGGGCGCAAAGCCCGGCACAAAGCCTGAACGCTGCACCACCTGCGGTGGTTCGGGCCAAGTGCGCGTACAGCAGAACACCATGCTTGGTTCCTTTACGACGGTGCGGCCCTGTTCGGTGTGCAACGGCACAGGGCAGATCATCAAAGAACCCTGCCTTGACTGCCACGGTCATGGCCGTGTAAAGAAAACGAGCCGCGTTTTGGTGAACATCCCCGCGGGCATTGACGATGGGCAGACGCTGAGCCTTTCGGGCGAAGGCGAATCCGGATACCGCGGCGGCCCCAGCGGGGACCTGTATGTGCTCATCCGCGTCAAGCCGCATAAGCTCTTCCGCAGGAACGGCTCGGATTTGTTCCTGGATATGAAAATTTCGTATATAACGGCTGCCTTGGGCGGGGAAATCACGGTGCCCACATTGACGGGCAGCGTCAAATATACGGTGCCGGAAGGTACGCAGCCGGGTACTACGTTCCGTATGCGGGAGCAGGGAATTCAGCGCCTGCGCAGCAAGGACAAGGGCGATTTGCTGGTGAAGGTGGAAATTGAAGTACCTAAGCGCCTGAGCGAGGAACAGAAAAATCTTCTGCGTGCATATGGAGAAAGCGTGGGGGATAATCCTGTTCCCGGAGAGACTCACAAAGGTAATGCCAAAAAGAGCATCTTTGATAAGGTGAAGGATGCGCTCAACAACGAATAGCAGCATCAAAACCGCCGGTTTTTACCGGCGGTTTCTTTTAGACGCTAATTTTTGCATGGAATTGAATTTCCATCCATGAGCGAATATAACTTTTCTATAATATGATGCTTATTTTCAATACCGCTAAAGGGGTAAGTTCATGCCGGCAACCGGCAGAAAGAATGGACGGATGGGAAGTAAAGCTGCCTCAAAAGAGACCGGCGGATATTGAGCATGACGGCAACCGTGCCGCCAATATGAAATCATTTCGAAAAAGCAGTATCCGTATTTCTGAGTATGGGCAGTGTATTATGTGTGGGTCGTGGCGTTTCCACCTGGTGGACGGCAACGCCCGCCACAGAGAGCATGTTTGGCGAGCAGATACGCAGTATGATGCATATCGTCAATCTGTTGTCTTCCGCCTGTTGTCTTCCGCTGTCTGTGTGTTCCTGATTCAAAAAGAAAACGCCGTAAAAATGGCACGCATCGGCGCGGCGCTTCTTGTTGCGGGTATGCTTACTATGCTGCTCCTGCACGCTCCTTCCGTGCAACTTGGTTGCACCATACTCATTGCCGTCTTCATGGGCGTCGTCAACATCAGTATTTTAGCGCCATATATATTCCTGCTCAACAATATGGAAAACCGGAAGCTCAACATCAACAGCCGAACAGAGCTGCTGCTGATGTTCAAGGATTATACGAACTAAAAAACATTGAAAGGAAAGAAAAAGCGGCTTACGCCGCTCTTTCTTATGACAATCGGTCCTTGAAATCCTTATATCCAAAGCTACGCACGGTTTCAAAGGAACCGTCAAGCTTTTTCAATATAATATCCGGCAGGCGCATGCCGTTGAACGTGTTGTTCTTTACCATGGAGTAGATCGCCATATCGCAGAAGATCAGCTTATCGCCGGGTACAAGTGGCGCATCAAACGAATAATCGCCGATCACGTCCCCTGCAAGGCAGGTCGGTCCGCCCAAACGGAAGGTGTGCGCTTTTTCATCCGGCTTCCCCGCACCAAGGATGTTGGGGCGGTAGGGCATCTCGATCACGTCGGGCATGTGGCAGGAGGCAGAGGTATCGAGTATCGCGATATCCATGGCGTTATGCAGCGTATCAAGCACGGTGGAAACCAGGAACCCGGCATTGAGCGCAACGGCTTCTCCCGGCTCCAGGTAGACCTCCACGCCATAGGTCTCCCGCAGGCGCACGACGGTGCTAATCAGCAGTTCCGCATCATAATCCTCCCGCGTGATGTGGTGTCCGCCGCCAAGGTTGAGCCACTTCATGCCATGAAGGTATTCTCCAAAATCCCGCTCAAAGCAGGCAAGCGTTGTGACCAGCGCATCCGCGTTCTGCTCGCACAGGGTATGGAAATGTAAGCCTTCAATACCTACAAGCTTGCCCGGCTCGAACTGTTCCTTTGTGACGCCTAGGCGCGAACAGGGGGCGCAGGGATCATAAATTTCATGCCCTTCCTGTGTGGAGCATGCGGGGTTCACGCGCAGGCCGCAGGATTTTCCCGCAGCCAACGCGCGGCCCTTGTATCTTTCCCACTGCACAAAGCTGTTGAACAGCACATGGTCGGAAACGTTAAGTATCTCCGCAAACTCATCCTCGCGGTAGGCGGGGGAGTAGACGTGCACCTCGCCAGGAAAATGTTCCCGCCCCAGGCGCGCTTCAAACAGCCCGCTTGCCGCTGTTCCGCAAAGATATTGGGACAGCAGCGGATACACGCGGAACATGGAGAACGCCTTTTGCGCAAGCAGTATCTTTGCGCCGCTTTTTTGCTGCACGTCGGCGAGTATCTTGAGGTTTTTGATCAAAAGCGCCTCATCCACCACATAGCAGGGAGTAAGGAGCGTGTCAAATTCCGTGCGCATTACGGTACCAGTACGGGGTTGAAGTCCTCTTCCCAGGGGAGGCCCCACTTATTGAGCGCATCCATGAACGGATCGGGATCGAATTCTTCCACGTTGAATACGCCGGGCTTCTGCCAGGTACCGTTCATTACCAGCATTGCGCCGATCATGGCGGGCACACCGGTTGTATAGCTGATGGCCTGGCTGCCCACTTCGCGGTAACATTCCTGATGGTCGCAGATGTTGTAAAGGTAGTAGGTCTTTTCCTTGCCATCCTTTATACCCTTGAAGATGCAGCCGATGTTGGTCTTGCCGACAGTGCGCGGCCCCAAAGAAGCGGGGTCGGGCAATACTGCCTTCAAAAACTGCAGGGGGACGATTTCAACGCCGTTGTACACGATGGGTTCAATGCTCGTCATACCGACGTTTTCCAGGCACTTCAAATGCGTGAGGTAGCTTTGCCCGAACGTCATAAAAAAGCGGATACGGCGGATGCCGGGGATGTTGAGCGCAAGGCTCTCCAGCTCCTCATGGTGGAGCAGGTACATGTCCTTCTTGCCAACGCCGCGGAAATCATATTCGCGCTTGATTTCCATAGGTTCGGTTTCCACCCAGTCGCCGTTTTCCCAGTAGCTGCCCTTTGCAGTCACCTCGCGGATGTTGATTTCAGGGTTGAAGTTTGTGGCAAACGGGTAACCATGATCACCGCCGTTGCAGTCCAAGATGTCGATCTCATGGATTTCGTCAAAATGGTGCTTCAGGGCATAGGCCGCGAACACGCCGGTAACGCCGGGGTCAAAGCCGGAGCCAAGAAGCGCTGTGATGCCCGCTTCCTTGAATTTTTCCCGGTAGGCCCACTGCCATTTGTATTCAAACTTCGCAGTATCCTCGGGCTCATAGTTGGCGGTGTCCACATAGTGGGTCTTGGTCGCAAGGCATGCGTCCATAATGGTAAGGTCCTGATAGGGAAGGGCAAGGTTCAATACGACGTCGGGCTTTTCCTTTTCGATGAGGGCGACAAGTGCATCTACATTGTCCGCATCCACCTGTGCGGTGGTGATCTTTGTACCGCGGCCCTTCAGTTGTTCCGCAAGCGCGTCGCACTTGCTCTTTGTGCGGCTTGCGATCATAAGCTCCGAAAATACTTCTGCATTCTGTACGCATTTGTGTATGGCAACGCCCGCAACGCCGCCGCAGCCGATGACTAACGCTTTTCCCATTTTATTGATCCTCCTGAACTGATTTTGTCTGTTTGATAAAAAGGTGCAATAACAATTCACGCAGCAGCTTGCAGGCAACGGCGGTGGAAGCGCCGCTTGCGTCAAGCATGGGGGAGAGCTCCACAAGGTCAGAACCTACGATATTCGCGCGGTCCGCGACCATTCCCATAGCCCGCAGCAATTCTAAAAAGCTGACGCCGCCGGGCTCAGGCGTTCCGGTGCCGGGGAATACGGAAGGATCCATTACATCAAGATCCACCGAGAAATAGACGGGTTTTCCGGAAAGTGCCTTCAATGTTTCCTCAAGGCCGAAAAAGCCGAACTTCTGGGTAACGACATGCGCTTTTCCCCAAAGGAATTCGTCCCGTTCGCCGGAGCGGATACCGAACTGGTAGACGCGCCCGTCGCCCAGCAATTCCGCGCAGCGCCGCATGACGGTCGCATGGGAGAGCCTTGCCCCGAGATAGTCTTCCCGGAGGTCGGCGTGCGCATCAAAATGAATGATGTGCAGGTCCGGATACTTGTGCGCTGCCGCGCGCACCGCGCCTAATGTAACTAGATGCTCGCCGCCTACCATCAGCGGCAGCTTGCCGTCCGTAAAAAACGTCTTTGCCGCGCGCTCGATTTCCTGTAAGGCGAGCGAAGCGTCTCCGATGCACAGCGTCAGATCCCCCGCGTCAAACGCAGCATAATCCGTGAGGTCCGCATCCAAATACGGGCTGTAGGTTTCCAAGCCATAGGATTCAGACCGCATGGCGCGGCTTGCAAAGCGCGTGCCGGGCCGGTTGCTGGTGGTGGAGTCAAACGGCGCGCCGTAGATAACGATGGATGCGTCCTCATAGGACGCGTCACAGCCAAGGTAAGGTTCAATGCTCGATTTCCACATGCTCTGCAAGCTCCTGTACAAAAGTAGGCAGCGCGAAGGACGCGCGGTGCAAATTGATGTTGTAGTAACGGGTTTTCAATCCAAGCGCCTTCCATGCGGTGGATTGGAGATTTTTAATGGGATGCAGCCCTTTTGACGCAAACCCGAACATCCAGTGCCCGGAAGGGTAGGAGGGGATATGTGCTTGATAGAGCCTGCACACGGGGAACGTTGCGGCGATGCGCTGGTGCGCGCGCTGCATGGCCTTGGCGTCGTCCTCGTAAAACGGACTTTCATTTTGGTTGACCATGATGCCGTTTTCATGCAACGCCTTGTAGCAGTGACCGTAAAATTCCCGCGTAAACAGGCCTTCCCCGGGGCCGAACGGATCGGTGGAGTCCACTAAAATCAAGTCATATGCATCCTCGCGGCTTCGTATAAACCGCAGCCCGTCCTGCACATGGATTTGCACGCGCGGGTCTCTTAGGCTGCAGGCCATGGTGGGGAGGTGTTCTTCGCACAGGTCGATGACCCGCCCGTCGATTTCTACAAGGTCGATGTGTTCGATGCTTTTATACCGACACAGTTCGCGCACAGCGCCACCGTCTCCGCCGCCAATGACGAGCACGCGTTTCATCTCCGGGTTGACGCCCATGGGCACATGCACCATCATCTCGTGGTAGATAAATTCATCCTTTTCCGTGCACATCATAAAGCCGTCCAGGGCGAGAAAGCGGCCAAATTCCCGGCTTTCGAATATTTCAATGAGCTGATAATCGCTTTGCTCGGAGCAAAGCTGGCGTTCCACTTCGATGGAAAGCCCCACGCGGGGCGTATGCATCTCGGTAAATGTCAGGTGCATGCTAGTCTCCTTCCATTACATTGAGCCGCTGGATGTTAAGGTCTTCCGGCCCGGTTACGGAGCAGCCTTTCTCCTTTGCGTAACGGATGTAGTCAATGATATCCCCCGTAATGCGCTCGCCCGGGGCGAGTATGGGAATGCCCGGCGGATAGCACATCACAAATTCGCTGCAGATGTGCCCGCGCGTTTCGTCAAGCGGAAGGCTGAGTTTATTTGCATAGAATGCATCCTGCGGGGAAGCGGCCACTTGCGGGGAGATGTATTCATGCCGCATCAGGTCCGCTTTATCGCGCTTATAGCGCCTTCTGATGTCCGCAAGTGCGCTCACAAGGCGTTCAATATCGCGTTCACGGTCGCCCACGGACACGTAAGCTAAGATATTGCCAAGGTCGCCAAACTCCACCTGGATGTCGTACTCATCACGCAGGATGTCATATACCTCAATGCCCGCAAGCCCCGCGCCCAACGTGTTGACGGAAAGCTTGGTCACATCAAAATCAAACACCGTATCGCCGTTTGCTAGCTCTTTACCGTAGGCGTAGTAATCGCCGATCTCGTTGATCTCTTCCCGGGCATAGGCGGTCAGCTCCTGTACGCGTGCGAATATGCTACGCCCGCGCAGGGCTAAGTTTTTTCTTGAGATATCAAGGCTCACAAGCAGCAGGTAGTTGCCGCTTGTGGTCTGCGTGAGGTTGATGACCTGCCGCACATAGTCGGCGTTTACATTGGGCCCCGTCAAAAGAAGACTGCTTTGCGTAAGGGAACCTCCGGATTTGTGCATGCTCACAGCCGCCATATCGGCGCCCGCCGCCATCGCCGCAGGCGGCATCTGTTCGCCAAAGGAAAAGTGCGTGCCGTGCGCTTCGTCTGCCAATACCAGCATACCGCGTTCATGGGCAAGTGCGGTGATAGCGGTAATGTTGGAACAAATGCCGTAGTAGGTCGGGTTGTTTAAAAACACCGCCTTTGCGTCCGGATGGGCATCGATTGCGGCTTTGACGCTTTCAAAACGCATGCCAAGCGAAATCCCAAGGCGGTCGTCCGTTTCCGGGTTCACATAAATGGGGACTGCGCCGCACAAGATCAGCGCGTTGATGACGCTCCTGTGTACGTTGCGCGGCAAAATCAGCTTGTCCCCCCGTTTGCATACGGAGAGGATCATGCTCTGGACGCTGGAGGTCGTGCCGCCGACCATAAAAAAAGCGTGGGACGCATGGAACGCCTCCGCGGCCAACGCTTCCGCCTCCGCAATGACACCTATGGGGTGGCAGAGGTTGTCGAGCGGCTTCATGCTGTTGACATCAACATTCAGGCAGTCCCGTCCCAAAAACGCCATCAATTCCGGGTTACCTTTGCCCCGTTTATGACCGGGAACGTCAAAGGGAACCACACGCATGGCGCGGAATTCTTCCAAAGCTTCCATCAGCGGGGCGCGGTGTTGGTTCAGCAAAGGCGTTCGACCTCCTTTTCTACTTTATAAGCATCCGGGCTTATTCGTACACATTCCGGCCGGAATAAATCTCAATCATTTCACGGCGCAAACTTTCCATGATGGAAAGGCGTACGCGGGGGGAAAGCTCATAAATATCCGTATTAAAGAGGTAATTCTGCAAATTCACCTCTTTGAGCATCATCTTTGTATGGAAGAGGTTGGCCTGGTACACGTTGACATCGATCACATCATACTTGAGCAGGATCGCGGGATCGATATAATCCTGTATGGACGTGATCTTATGATCCATGAATACCTTCCTGCCGTCAAAGTTTCTCGTAAACCCGCGCACGCGGTAGTCCATGGTGATGATATCCGAATCAAAGCTGCCGATTAAGAAATCGAGCGTTCTCAGCGGCGTGATTTCCCCGCAGGTGGCAACGTCAATATCCACGCGGAACGTTGCAATGCTCGTTTCCGGATGGTACTCGGGGTAGGTATGCACGGTAATATGGCTCTTATCCAAGTGTGCCAACACCACATCGTCCGGTAAACAGCGCACGTTTTCCTCCGCAAGAAGGAAGGTGACGCTCGCACCCTGCGGGTCGTAATCCTGCTTGCTGACATTCAATACCTGCGCGCCGATCATTTCAGAAAGCGTATGCATGATGCCGGTGAGCCGTTCGGAATTGTACTGCTCGTCGATATAGGCGATATAATCCCGCTGCTCCCGCTCCGTCTTTGCATAGCATACATCATAGATGTTGAAGCTGAGGGCCTTGGTCAGGTTATTGAACCCGTAGAGCTTGAGCTTATCCATTTTAAGCCGCTTCTCCTTCTCATTGTTGCGGGCAAACAAAAACGCCCGGTACTATTTGTGCAGAAACACTCACAGTACACAGGCGATACAATCGTTCAAAAACTGTTTGCGCAGTTTGCCCCTAAAGATAGACAGACCCACGCGGTATTCAGCTTTTAAAGTGATCAGAGTCTATATAGCAAGGAATTACTTTTACTACTCTTATTGATCGTTCACAGTGTCTGCGCAAGTGTTTGCACATGGCTGAACCTCAGCCTAACCCATAAATTCCGAACCCCAATGGCTCGATCAATAAGGCAACAAAGTTGCCAATTTCGGCTTTTGACCCGGCTGTCCGTCTGGCCTTGATCCACCTTTACGCTGCACGGAGGATGGTCAAAAAATTCTTTGCTAAGTAGGCTCTTATTCCTCTTTCGCAGTGTGAATTATAGCGGATATAGCTAGTTTTTGCAATAGTTTTTTATCATATCCTTTTTTCTTGCAAAACATGCGGGAACTTGCGGGCAGCACTATGAAAATGCGCTGCGCCGCAAAGACTGTATCTATCTCTTACGAGCAGACGAATTTGCCGCCGTTGACATGCAATACTTGGCCGGTCACATAGGCGGAATCATCCGTTGCAAGGTATACATAGGTTGGGGCAAGTTCATAAGGCTGCGCCGCACGGCCAAGCGGAGTATCCTGGCCAAATGTTGCGACGTTCTGCTCGTCAAAGCTTGCGGGGATAAGCGGCGTCCAGACCGGGCCCGGCGCCACGCCGTTGACCCTGATGCCGCATTTTGCCAAGGAAAGCGCCAAAGATCGCGTAAACGTGACGATGGCTCCCTTTGTGGAAGAGTAATCCAGCAGCGTATCATGCCCGGCATAAGCCGTGACGGAAGTCGTATTGATGATGGCGGCTCCCTTTTTCAAATGCGGCAGCGCGGCTTTTGCCATATAGAAGTAGCTGAAAATATTGGTGGCAAACGTGGTCTGCAACTGCTCCGCCGTAATGTCCTCCAGCCGCTGCTGCGGGTACTGTACGGCGATGTTGTTGACCAACACATCAAGGCGTGAAAACGTCTGTATAGTTTTTGTAATGGCGTCGGTCGCCGTCTGCTCCTGCTTCAGGTCGCCCGCAATGACCAGGCACTCTCGTCCTGCCTGCTCTACCTGTTTCTTTGTTTCCTGTGCGTCCGCATCGTTGCTCAAATGAACGATCACGATATCCGCGCCCTCTTTTGCAAATGCAATGGCAACCGCCTGGCCGATGCCGCTATCGCCGCCCGTGATGAGCGCAACTTTATCCTTAAGCTTATTGGAACCGTCATAGGTCGGGTTATCGGGGGAAGGCTGCGGCTTCATTTCCCCCTGCGCGCCGGGCTGCTTGTTCTGGTGTTGGGGCGGGAAGCCAGCCGGCGTCTGCGGGGATGGGTTTTGGTAGGTGGACGGCTTTTCCTGCATGAGAGGTACCTCCGTTTTTGGGTTATCATCTGCGCTGCATCCCGGATTTATGCAGAAAAATGCGCTGTGCATCTTGCATATTTGCCAGCGGAATTGTATGATATACCTATCGTTATTCTAGTAAATACATAACGGTCATTTCTAAATATGAATTGAGGGAGATCAGCATGCACATCAAACACGAAGTCAGTGTCAAAAAAATCGGCAAGGATGCGGAGGAACTCTTTCGCGGCGGTTTTTTCTGCTCGGAAGCACTGATAAGTTCCATCCGTTCCAATTTTGAGTTGGATATTCCCGAAGAGGTTATCGCAATGGCTTCCGGGTTCCCGGTCGGCATTGGGCGAAGCAAGTGTTTGTGCGGCGCAGTATCCGGCGGCGTCATGGCGCTGGGGCTGTTCTTTGGCCGGACCGTGCAGGGCGATCCGAAGGTGGAAAAAAATCTTGCCGTCGCGAAGGAGCTGCACGACTATTTTAAAGGAGCAACCGGCAAAAATGCGCTATGCTGCCGGATCCTCACCAAGGAATTTGACATGAGCAAAGGCGAGCATAAACAACAGTGTATCCGCTATACGGGTATGGTCGCAGAGAAGGTGGCGGAGATTATTGTGAGGGAATATGCGCTGACCAATCTTGATGAGATTGTAGCGTAAGGAGGCGTGTATGAAAAAACTGCTTCAGACAATTCCGCTCCCGCTTTCAGGCGTTATGCTAGGCTTCGCGGCGCTGGGAAATCTGCTGCAAAGCTATGGGGAATGGCTGCGCACCGTCTGCGGTGCAGTGTCCTTTGTGCTTTTCATTTTGCTGGCATTAAAGTTCCTCGTTTTGCCCGCATCTTTAAAAGAGGATATGAAAAATCCCGTTACGGCGAGCGTGAGCGCCACATTCCCCATGGGTATGATGCTGCTGACGGTTTACGCGAAGCCGTTTCTTGGCGCGGTATCATTCTGGCTCTGGTGGCTGGCGATTGCGCTCCATGCGGCGCTGATCGTGTATTTTACGGTTACGTTTCTATTGAGGCTGCAACTGCAGAAGATATTTGCAAGCTATTACATCGTATACGTCGGCATTGTGGTGGGCAGCGTGACAGCGCCCGCATACGCCATGCAACCGTTTGGGGTAACGCTGTTCTATTTCGGCTTTACCTCATTGGTGCTTTTGTTGGGGCTGGTTTTTTATCGCTATATCAAGTATAAAGAAATCCCGGAGCCTGCCCGCCCGTTATTCTGCATCTCTGCTGCGCCCACAAGCCTTTGCCTCGCGGGGTATTTACAGTCAGCCGGGGAAAAATCTCAGGCTTGGCTGATCGTACTCTCTGTGCTGGCGGGCCTGATTTATCTCATTGTGCTCGCGAAACTGCCGCAATTTCTTAAACTAAAATTCTACCCGAGCTATGCGGCATTTACTTTCCCGTTTGTTATTACGGGTGTAGCCTTCAAACAGCTGGCGGGTTTTTATAGCAAAGCGGGCACGCCGGTGCCTGTGCTCAATATTGTTTCCGTTGTGCTGACGGTAATCGCTGCTGCGTTGGCAGTATATGCCCTGATACGGTATGTAGCTGCGGTATACAAAGCGGTTCAACAGAAAGCCGCTTCGGTATGAATAGGACAGCAGCGGGTATAAACGAAAACGATTGAACAGAAAGGGAGCGGATTTTTATGGCAAAAGAAATTGACGCGCGCGGGCTTCTTTGCCCCAAGCCGGTCATTTTAGCAAAAAAAGAGCTGGACGCCGGGGAGGCGGAGCTTACCATTTTGGTGGACAATGCGATTGCGGTCCAAAACCTTACGCGACTTGCGCACGCAAACCAAAAGGAAATTCAAACGGGCGAAACGGAAGGCGGCTTTACAGTGCGCATCACCGGGGAAGGCAAGGTAGCGCAGAATGTGATGCCTGCCGATATCCAATGTGCGCCAAACGCCGGATACACGGTGTTTATCGGAAAAGACCATGTAGGGGAGGGCGATCCGGCCCTTGGATATAGCCTTGTCAAAATGCTCCTTTATACGCTGAGCGAAAGCGACGATATTCCGGCAAGCGTGCTCTTTATGAACAGCGGCGTAAAGCTTCCCGCAGGCGGGGAGGAGCAGGTGATTGAAAGCATCCGCACCCTGATCAATAAAGGTGCGGAGATACTGGTATGTGGCGCATGCCTGAACTTCTATAACATCGCAGATCAGCTCTCTGTTGGCAAAGTCAGCAACATGTATGAGATTCTTTCCCGCATGCAGACGGCAGGCAAAGTGATTACGGTATGACATATAAAAAGTGATAGGCTGCAAAAAATCCAACCGTTTAAACGGTTGGATTTTTTATGGAACGTGACATTGTCTTCTAGTTTAGAGCCTGGCCAATATCATAAAGGATATCGTCAATATGCTCCGTGCCGATGGAAAGGCGTATGGTGTTGGGCTTGATACCGCTGCTCAGAAGCTGCTCGCCGGTTAACTGGGAATGCGTGGTGCTCGCCGGATGGATCACAAGGGATTTCACATCCGCAACGTTTGCGAGAAGGGAGAAGATTTCCAGTTTGTCGATAAATGCCTTGGCCTCTTGTGCGCCGCCCTTGATCTCAAATGTAAAGATGGAGCCTGCGCCATGGGGATAGTACTTGTTGTAAAGTGCATGTGAAGGGCTGTCCGGCAGCGAAGGATGGTTTACACGCTCTACGCTCGGGTGATTTTTGAGGAAACCAATCACTTTAAGCGTATTGCTTACATGCCGTTCGATTCGCAGAGAAAGCGTCTCCAAGCCCTGCAGGAACAGGAATGCATTAAAGGGACTCAGCGCAGCGCCGGTATCGCGCAGGAGCGTTACCCTTGCCTTGGTAATATAGGCCGCGGCGCCTACCGCCTTGGTGTAGATTACGCCATGATAACTCGGGTCGGGCTCGGTAAGGCCGGGGAATTTGCCGGAGGCTTCCCAATCAAATTTGCCGCTGTCAATGATCACGCCGCCAATGGATGTACCGTGCCCGCCAATAAACTTGGTGGCAGAATGTACCACGATATCAGCGCCATGTTCGATGGGCTTGAGCAGATAGGGGGTGGAGAAGGTATTGTCGATGATCAGGGGAATCTTATGCTTGTGCGCGATTGCGGCAATCCCCTCCAGATCGATCACATCCGAGTTCGGGTTCCCCAAACTTTCTACAAAAATAGCCTTGGTGTTTGGTCGAATGGCCGCTTCATATCCTGCAAGGTCCAAAGGTTCTACAAAAGTAGTGGTAATGCCGAATTTGGGAAGCGTATGGAGGAACAGGTTATAGGTACCGCCATAGATTGTTTTTTCCGAAACGATATGGTCGCCCACGGAAGCGATATTCTGGATCGCATAGGTAACGGCGGCGGCGCCGGAGGCTACGGCAAGCGCGCCGATGCCGCCTTCAAGTGCTGCGATACGTGTTTCAAACACGCTTGAGGTCGGGTTCATGATCCTGGTGTAGATGTTTCCGGCTTCTGCCAGGCCAAAGCGCGCTTCCGCACTTGCCGCGCTGGGAAACACGTAGGAGGAAGTCTGGTAAATGGGTACCGCGCGCGCATCTGTCGCGCTGTCCGGCTGCTCTTGACCGGCATGCAGCTGCAAGGTCTCAAACCGCCACTTTCTGGTCTCCTGGTTGCTCATACGCACCCTCCTTTAAAAACTATAATCATATATGAATAATATGTTATAGCAACGATAGCGCCTTCTCAGTCAATTGTCAATAGGAAGCGAGACTTTTCTATTTATATTTTTACCAATTAGAACAATTGACTATTTGGCAGGAAGGGTTATAGTTAACGAAGCGGCGCTTGATAGAAAAAGAACAAGAATGTTCATATTCTGTTCAAGATTACTCATTATAATCAATGCATTGCCGCGGTGTGTGGCTGTCATATAGATAAGATTTTAATAAACGATAAAGTTTTGAGGAGAAGTATGGAACAGTCTAAAAATCAGGATCAAAGCACAGCAACAGAAGCGCGCAAGAGAGAGAAGAAAAAGCCCCATGGTGCAAAGAAAGATAAGAAACGTATCAGGCGTTGGATCATCCTGGGCGTGATTGTTTTGATCATTGCGGCGCTTTTTTATACCTGTTCGAGGGTGGGGAAGGAAGCGGCAAATCTCTTGGCAAAATCGGATACGCTTGTGCTTTCCTATCAGGATTTTGAAAACTCGATCGGCGCCACAGGTACCGTGGAAAGCGCAACGACGGAATATGTCTATTCCACACAAAACTATCCCGTGCGTACAGTGCATGCGGAGGTTGGCGATGTTGTGAAAGAAGGCGACCTTCTTGCGGAACTCGACAGCAGCGCGCTCGAAGACCAGATAGAGGCAAAGGAAGTGGCCACGGGCATTTCCGCCAAAACTGCCGCGCAGCAGGTTAAGACCGCAAAGGATTCCTACAACGCCACCAAGGAAGCGCTGGATGCGGGGCTGAACGCCTCCATTATCAGCGCGGAAAACGCGGTACAGAATGCCTATGACAACTGGCAGAAGGCGATCCGTACGTATAACAATTTCAAAGGTTCCGATTTAGACTATGCGCTTGAGCAGGCGCAAAGGGCCGTTGATGCGGCACGCCAGCAGGTGACGGCTTCTCCATCCGATTTGGACGCGCAGGCCGCGCTGACAAAAGCGCAGAACAATTTGGCTAATATTGAGTCGCAGTACGATTCTTATGACAATACGCTCACGGAATACAGATATGCGGTAGAAAGCGCTCACAAAGCGTATATTGCCGCCCAACAGCAGCTGGAGTCTTCACGGTTCAGCGCGCAAACCCAGTTGCAATCCGGCAAAAACGCGCTGAGCTCCGCACAGATCAACGCCGATATGGACAGCGCGACGCTGGCTTTGGCGCAGATGCAGGAAGACCTGGAGGAAACCAGGATCAAAGCGCCATCTTCCGGCACCGTGACAGGGGTTTACGCCACAGTCGGCGCTTCGGGCGCCGGGCTGTTGTTTGTAATTGAGGATACGGACAGCCTGATGGTGAAGACATCCGTAAAAGGATATGATGTAGGCGATGTGCAGGTCAACATGCCTGTTGCCATCAAATCCGATGCCACAGGAGATGAAGTGTTTGACGGACGCATTACGTCCATTGCGCCCACCTCCATGAAGGACGCGCGCGGCGAAACGGTAACGACGGGCGATGTGCTCTTTGCAACAAAGGTTGAGGTGCTCTCAAAGGATACCGGCCTTCGCATCGGTATGAGCGTGCGGCTCAATTATATCCTGGCGCAGCAGCCGGGCGTCATCATGGTTCCCTACGATGCGATTTTTGAAAACGAAAACGGGGAAAAATGCATCTTGGTTACGGAGCAGGCAGAAAGCGGTAAGTATAAGCTGCATGAAGTCAAGGTCACCCAGGGGCAGGAGAACGATATTGACGTCATTATCAGCGGCGAAGGCATTGCGCCTGGCGTTATGGTGATCACTTCCCCGGACAAATATCTGAGCAAACTGGATCAGGAGCTCAACCTGATTGATTTAAGCGCCGTGCCGGGCCTGAGCGTATCGGCGGGTTAACGGAGGAAGCATGCAAACAACGATTATCCGCATGCAGGATATCATCAAGCGGTTCTATATCGACCAGCCGAACGAGCTTGAGATTCTGCACGGCATTGATCTGACGGTGGAACGTGGGGAGTTTTTGTCCATTGTCGGCGCTTCGGGCTCCGGAAAATCCACGCTGATGAATTTGATCGGCGCGTTGGACCGGGCAACAGAGGGCAGCTACGAGCTTGACGGCACCATCATTGAAGAGGCGAAGGACAATGAGCTTTCGGCCATCCGGAACAAAAAGGTGGGCTTTGTATTTCAGAACTTTAACCTGATCCCGCGCACCAACGCGCTCAAGAACGTGGAGCTGCCCATGCTGTATGCAGGCATCCCGGCGCGCGAGCGCAATGAGCGCGCAAAAGAACTGCTTGCGATGGTGGAAATGGACGACCGTATGAACCATCAGCCCAACGAACTCTCCGGCGGTCAGAAGCAGCGCGTGGCAATTGCGCGCGCGATGGCGAACGATCCCGCGATTTTGCTTGCTGACGAACCGACGGGCGCTTTGGACTCCAAGACCGGGCGGCTTGTGATGGATCTTTTTCATACGCTCAACCGCGAGCATGGAAAAACCATCGTACTGATTACCCACAATCCTTCTCTAGCTAAGGAAACGGGCAGGGTGCTGACGATGCAGGATGGCCTATTGTATCGCGAGGGCGCAGGGGAGGTGGCGGAATGAACCTTGGTGAAAATATCCGCCTTGCGCTTGAAGGCCTCAGGGCGAACAAAATGCGGGCGCTGTTGACCATGCTTGGCATTATCATAGGCATCGCTTCGGTAATTGCGATTTTGACGGTGGGCAACAGCCTGAGCGGTACCATCACAAGCTCCATGGGGTCGCTTGGCGCTACCAATATCTATGTGTTTCTGCAGAATAAAGAAGACGCTTCCAGTCAATTCGGCGGTATGCTTGCGGCACAGCCCGCAATGCCCGACGATAGCAGCCGCATGACAGATGAGATGGTGGAAAACCTGCTTGAGCGCTATCCGCAGGAGATTGCGGGCGTGAGCATGACGGAATCCGCGGGCCGCGGGCGTGCAGAGGACGGCAGGCTGTATGCCAATGTAAGCGTGAACGGCGTCAACTCCTTCTATACGGAGGGAAACAACCTGGAATTGCTGGCGGGCCGTACTATTAATGAGCGGGATATTGACGGCGTCAGGTATTCGGCGGTGGTTTCGGATAAGCTGGTGAATAATATGTTCAAGGGCGATATGCAATCGGCGCTTGGACAGGAACTTAAAGTTACGATTGGTGGGGAGGTATATACGTTTCGCATCATCGGCGTGTACAAATATGTCCAAAATGGGATGTCGTTTTCCACCGCAAATGAGAAGGATATTTCAACCGACCTGCTGATGCCCATATCCACCGCAAAGCGCATGAACAATTCTGCGGATGGATACGACTATCTCATCGTCACCACGCGCAATACGCAGGATACGGCGGCGTTTGTTTCCCAGCTGGAAAATTTCTTTAACCGGTATTATGAGCGCAACGAAAAGTTCGGGGCTTCCGCCATGAGTATGGAGAGCATCCTCACACAGGTGGATACCGTAATGGGAACCGTCAGCATTGCGCTTTCCATCATTGCGGGAATTTCCCTGCTGGTTGGTGGGATAGGCGTCATGAACATCATGCTGGTTTCCGTTACGGAGCGCACGCGGGAAATCGGCACCAGAAAGGCGCTTGGCGCCACAAACGCGAACATCCGCATCCAGTTTGTGGTGGAAAGCACCATTGTATGCATGATCGGCGGCGCGATCGGCGTGGTGCTTGGCGGTGCGCTTGGGTATTTGGGAAGCTCGCTGATCGGCACGGCTGTCGGGCCGGATGTATCTTCCATCCTGATCGCAGTTGGGTTCTCTATGGCAATCGGCGTATTCTTTGGATACTATCCGGCCAACAAAGCAGCCCGGCTTGATCCGATTGAGGCGCTGCGTTACGAATAATCTTGCAAATTTTCAATCTGTTTTGCCCGGCGTTTTCGCCGGGCTTTTTTTATAGAAAAGCACCGCCGGAACAGGTTTTTATTTGTCTACAATCATATAGGGAAATAGAAAATAATTTGATTTCTGCTCTGAAAAGGGGTTGACAGCAGGCTCTTTCATGCATATACTGCGAAACATAGTATTTCGATATGAATATAATAAATATGGAGGACGGACAAAAATGAAGCTGCGGATATGCCCGTACTGTTGACGCTTGGAACAAGGAATTTGCAATCAGAAATCAAGGTCACTCGCTAAAAGTTTGTATATTTATAAAATTTGGAAAGGAATTTGATCCCCTATGAAAAAGCGAATTTCCCTGCTTCTTGCACTGTTGATGATTCTCGGCATATTTGCAGGCTGCGCCAATACTACCGTAGCGCCGGAAGCTGCTCCCGCTCAGACACAGGCATCCGAAACGGCAGCGCCTGCACAGGACACACCTGCTGCGGACGCAACGCCCATTAAAATTGCGGTCGCCCTGCCCTTTACCGGCGATAACGCGGAATACGGCAACAGCTTTTATACCGCAGCAGAGATCAAGGTGGAAGAGTGGAATGCAAAGGGCGGCGTATTGGGCAGGCCCATCGAACTCGTAAAATATGACGATAAGAATTCAGCGGAGGAGGCGACCTCCATTGCGCAGAAAATCGTCAGCGATAAGGACATTATCGGCGTGCTCGGCCACTTCGCTTCCGGCGTAAGTATGGCGGCGGCCCCCACCTATGAAGAAAACCAGATCATTGAAATTTCCAACTGCGCATCACACCCTGATTACTCCGGTATGGGAGATTATATCTTCCGCAACAACACCGTGATCAGCGAGGAATTCAAGGTCATCGTCGATATCTTAGCCAACGATCTCAAGGTCAAGAATGTCGGCGTGGTTGCCATCAAGACGGACTGGGGCACCACGGCAGGCGGCATTGCGGATGAACTCATCAAGGCAAATCCCGCGCTGACACTCGTTGCACATGAGGACGTCATGGAAACCTCCGATGATTACAGCCCTGCAATCGCCAAGCTGGAGCAGGCAGGCGCGGAAGCCGTCGTTCTTGTTGGCATGTACGGCCTCTACGGCCCCATCGCCAAGCAGTATAAGGCTGTCAATTCGGAAATTAAACTGGTGGGCGTATCCAATGCGTACACCCAGCAGATCATTGAGCTTGGCGGGGACGCGGTAGAAGGCTTGTTGGCTCCCGTAAGCTTCTACGCTGCTTCCGAGAACCCGGTTGTGCAAAGCTTTGTTACAGAGTACGCTAAGCGCTTTGGTTCCGAGCCTTCCTCCCTTGCGGCGCAGGCCTATGACTCGATCGGCATCCTGCTCACGGCAATTGAAACTGCCGGTACGCTGGATCGTCCCACAGTGCGTGATGCTGTGAACAACATCGATTATCCCGGCATCACCGGAGAGACCACCTTTGACGAAATTGGAGACGCTGCTAAGAGCTACACCAAGGTCGTTATCAAAGATGGAAAGTTTGTTCCTTACGTTGGGTAATGGCAGCCGTAAAACGGATATGCGGGCGCGTTCCGGTGGTCCGGAACGCGCCGTTTGCGCAAAAATGAGTTCTTTATCACAGGCAGAAAGGAATGTGGCGTGATGCTGCTGCAACAATTGCTCAACGGACTTGCGCTTGGTATGGCGTACGCGCTCGTGGCTGTCGGCTATTCGCTGGTATTTGGCATACTGCGGCTGGTCAATTTTTCGCATGGCTCTGTATATGCGTTCGGCGCGCATATGGCGCTGCTCTTTATAGGGTTTCAATTTGGCATTTTACCGGCAATTGCCCTAAGCGTAGCGTTAACGGGAGTGCTTGGAATATTGGTGGACAAAACGGCGCTCCAACCGCTCCGTAAGAAGGGCTCCCCCAATATTGCCTCGCTCATTACAACAATTGGCGTTTCGTATGTTATACAAAATCTCCTGATGATCCTCTTTGGGAGTGAGAAAAAGTCCTTTCCTGCTTTTTTTGATTTTGGGATGGCTTCGGTCTTTGGCGCGCAGATCAATTCCGCACAGATCGTGATGTTTGGCGTTTCCCTGCTGCTGCTTGGGGCGCTGAGCTGGATTGTAGGCGGTACAAAAATCGGCCTTGCGATGCGCGGAGTGGAGCAAAGCCCAAAAGCGGCCGCGCTGATGGGCATCAACACCAATCACATTATCTCCTTTACATTCTTTCTTGGCGGCGCTTCCGCTGCGATCGCAGGCGCATTAATCAGCGGCTATTACCAGATCGTTTATCCGTCCATGGGATTTATGGTTGGGCTGAAGGCATTTGCAGCAGCGGTACTGGGCGGTATCGGTATATTGCACGGCTCCATTGTGGGCGGCCTGTTCATTGGCGTTGCGGAAAGCTTTGCCGCAACCTGGCTTGGTTCTGCCTACCGTGATTCGGTGGCGTTCATTATTCTTGTACTGGTGCTGATCATCCGCCCCTCCGGCCTTTTCGGCAGGAAAGGGGTGACGAAGGTATGAGTGAAAAGAACGCTTACAAACAATATGGTATGGAAGGGTTTTTACACCGCAACAAGCTGTGGCTGCTGCTGACACTTATTGCGGCGCTTCTCCTGTTGCCGCATCTTGGGATTTCGCAATATATCCTCCGTATTTTGATTGTGATTGCCGTATACGCCATACTTGCGCAGGGATTGAATCTGCTGATCGGCTATACGGGGCAGCTTTCCCTGGGGCATGCGGGCTTTTTTGCAATCGGCGCCTATACAGCGTCGCTTTTTACACTTCGCCTGGGGGTCAATTTTTTTCCGGCACTGCTGCTGGGGGCAGCACTTGCCGGCGTATGCGGGCTGCTGCTGGGGCTTCCCACCATGCGGCTTTCGGGAACTTACCTTGCCATTGTCACGCTGGGTTTTGGCGAGGTTGTCAAGATGATTATTATGAACTGGGAAAGCGTCACGAACGGCACGCTCGGGCTCAAGGGTATTCCAAAGCCGGAACTGTTTGGTATGAAGCTGACGCTTGCAAACAATGGGCTTTACTACCTTGGGCTTGCACTTGCCGCACTGACGACGGTAATCTGCATACTGATTACCCGCTCCAGGGTGGGCAGGGCATGGCGCGCCATTAAGACGGATGAGCTTGCCGCCAACATGATGGGGATTCTTTCCACGCGCTACAAAATACTCGCGTTTGTACTCTCTGCCATACTCTCGGGACTTGCGGGCGGATTTTACGCCACGGTGGTCGGCTACATCGATCATAACTCGTTTTCATTTGACGTTTCCATCCTCATCGTCAGCATCGTGATACTGGGCGGTATGGGGACGACGGCGGGCATGTACCTTGGCGCGGCGCTCTTGGTTTCGTTTCCTGAAATCGCGCGCCCATTTATGGAGTGGCGGTTTGTGGTATATGGACTCGTGTTGATTTTGATGATGCGGTTCCGCCCACAGGGCATATTGGGATTCCGTTCCCGGCTGCCGTATCCGCTGCCGCGTGTGGAAGAGCGAAAGGAGGCACAAACGCATGCCGCTTCTTGAAGCAAAAGGGATTACCATGCGCTTTGGCGGGCTTACCGCAGTCGATCAGGTCAGCTTTTCTGTAGAGCAGGGGCAGGTAGTCAGCATCATCGGTCCAAACGGCGCAGGCAAGACCACCATATTCAATATCCTAACGGGCATCTATCCGGGGCATGAAGGAGAGATTTTATTTGACGGCGTGCGCCTCAACGGCAAATCCCCGCAGGAGATCGTGCACCTTGGCATTTCACGTACATTCCAAAATATCCGCCTGTTTTCCGATATGCGGGTGGTAGAGAACGTACTCGTCGGCGCGCATGTTCACACGGAATATAGCTTTTTTGATGCATTATTCCGCAGCAAACATTTTTTGCGTGAAGAGCACAAGGCAAAAGCGCGCGCGATGGAACTGTTAAAAGAAATCTCCCTTTCTGAGCGCACGCACGATTACGCAGACAGCCTTCCATACGGGGAACAGAGAAGGCTTGAAATTGCGCGCGCGATTGCGACGGGCGCGCGGCTGATCCTGCTTGATGAACCCGCTGCGGGCATGAACCCGCAGGAATCTGCTTCGCTCCGCCAGTTCATTCTAGAGCTTAAGCAGCAGGGCTTTACCATACTGCTCATCGAACACGATATGAAGGTGGTCATGAACAGCTCCGATTATATCTATGTGATCGATTACGGCAAAAAGATCGCGGAAGGCACCCCAAGCGAAATCCTCAAAAACGAGCGGGTAACAAAAGCGTATCTGGGGGAGGGACGGGCAAATGCTTGAAATTAGAGATCTTAACACCAGATATGGCAGCATCCATGCGTTAAAGGGCATCAGCATGTATGTCAATCAGGGGGAAATTGTAAGCCTCATCGGCTCCAACGGCGCGGGGAAAAGTACGTTGCTCGCTTCCATTACCGGTCTTGTTCGGGCGGCCTCCGGCTCAATCCTATTTGAAGGCGTTGAAATCGTACGCTTGCCGCAGAGCGCCATTGTGAAAAGGGGGATCATACTCTGCCCGGAGGGGCGCGAGGTGTTCCCGCGTTTGACGGTGGAAGAAAACCTGCGCCTGGGCGCATATATCCGTAAGGACAAGGCGGAAATCAAAGCCTCTTTTGAGGAGGCGTATACGCTCTTTCCAAGGCTTGCGGAACGGCAAAAACAGCTTGCGGGCACGCTTTCAGGCGGGGAACAGCAAATGCTTGCCATTGCCCGTGCGCTCATGGGAAAGCCGAGGCTGCTGCTGTTGGATGAACCGTCCCTAGGCCTTGCACCCAATCTGGTGGAATTGATATTTGACCTGATTGAAACCATCAACAGGCGGGGCATGACAGTGCTGCTCATTGAACAAAACGCCAATATGGCGCTGCAGATTGCATCCCGCGCCTATGTGCTTGAAACCGGAACCGTCCGGTTGTCCGGGGAGGCGCGGCATCTTCGCAACAACGCGGAGGTACAAAAAGCCTATCTTGGTGAAATCGAAGGAACACTCGACGAGCTTGCGCTGCAATCTTTGGATTCTGCGGCAAATTGATTTATAAATAAAGGAGACAGATTATGATTACCAATACGCCGACCTTAAATGAACCCCATATCGAAGACCTGCGCGCAGCCATCGAGCACCGCGCAACGTGGTTTGCGCTGCTCATTGAGGAGGCCGAAAAGCGCGGCCTCGATATCGGGTTTGCGCGGGACGCCATCTTTCACTGCGGATGTTTTCACGGGGATGTGAAATTCCCCCGGACGGATGACCTTAAGACCTTTGCGGACGCGTTTGCATCTGAAAATACGAAGAAGATTTTCGAAATGGAGCCCAAGGTAGATGGCAACGAGTTTACGGTTTCCTTCCACTATTGCCCGCTTGTTGCCGCATGGCAAAAGCTTGGGATTCCGGAAGAAAAAATCAAGGAACTCTGCGATGTCGCCATGGATGGGGATCGCGGTATCCTAAGCCGTTATGAAGGGTTTACCTTTGAGCTTGGTGACACCATTGCCAAGGGCGCAAAAACCTGTGGAATTCGCATTACAAAGGTGGACTGACCCTGTACAAGCGGGCGTTCTGCCGTTATACTGAAAGAAGGAAAAAGAGCCCCGCCGCAATTCTTTGCGGCGGGGCCGTTTAAGGAGAAGGCACATTTTACCGCAATGATCTATTTGGACTATGCAGCCAATACCCCTGTGCGCGAAGAAGTGCTCACAGCATTTGTGGAGACGGCAAAAGCTTACCCAGCGAACCCTAACAGCCCGCACGCTTGGGGCAGGGACGCGGAGGAACGCCTGAACAAAAGCACGGCGCATCTGCTGGCCCTTTTGGGCTTATCCGATAGGGAGCTCATTTATACTTCGGGTGCGACGGAAGCCAACAATCTTGCCATCAAAGGCGCTGCACAGTATCATAGGGGGCGCGGAAAACATATCATCACTACGTTCCTCGAGCATTCTTCCGTGCACGGTGCTTTTGGCGCGCTGCAGGCTGCGGGCTATGAGGTGGAGTATGTCAATTTGCTGCCAGACGGCAGCATTGACCTTGACCATTTGGGTACGCTCATCCGTCCGGATACCGTGCTTGTTTCCTGCTGCTATGTGGACAGCGAGCTTGGCACCATACAAAAGATCAGTAAAATCGGCGCATTTCTAAAAGAACGCCAGCCCAATGCGGTGTTTCATGTGGACGCCACGCAGGCAGTGGGGAAACTGCCTGTTGCGCTGCAGGAGGCGGATTTGATCAGCTTTGCCGCGCATAAGTTCTACGGCCTTAACGGCGTAGGCGCGCTGATCAAGCGGCAGGAAGCGATGCTTGAATCCCAGATGCATGGCGGGCTGAGCACAACGCCTTATCGGAGCGGCTCGCCAGCGCTTGCGCTTGCCGTTTCCATGGAGGAAGCGCTCGCCCTTGCGGTTGGGGAATTGGAAGAAAACCTGAAGCGCGCGCGGGCATTCAATGCAATGATGCGCGCGCATTTGGGCCGGTATGAGGATGTTGTGATCAACAGTCCAAAGGACGCGCTGACTTTTATCCTTAACGTCAGCATCCCCGGGCGGGATGCGCCGCAGTTTTTACAGGCGCTTGAGCGAAAGGGCTTTGCGCTTTCTGGAAAATCCGCCTGCACCGCGCCGAAATCCGTCTCGCGGCCGGTATTTGCCTTGACAAAGGACCGCAAGCTTGCGCTTTCCACGCTGCGCATCAGTTTGGGACGGTGGACGACAGAGGAAGAGATCCGCTTGTTTTTGCAGGCATTTGATACATGCTACCGTGAGATTGGGAGGAAATAGATGGACAGGCTGCAGGAAATGGAACGGAGCATTATCAAGAAGTTCCGCAAGGAAATCTGGAGCAACTTCGCTTTTGGCGTTGGCCGCTATCAACTGATACAGGAAAACGATAAAATTGCCGTGTGCATTTCCGGCGGCAAGGACTCGATGCTCATGGCAAAATGCATGCAGGAAATCCAGCGCCATGGCCGCGTGCCGTTTGAACTGGAGTTCCTTGTGATGGACCCCGGCTACAACCGGGAAAACCGGCGGCGCGTGGAGGACAACGCGGCAATTTTAGGCCTTCCTATCCGCGTTTTTGAAACGGATATTTTCGATATCGTAGCGGATGAAGAGAAATCTCCCTGCTATTTATGCGCGCGGATGCGGCGCGGCGCGCTCTACAGCCGCGCGCAGGCGCTTGGGTGCAATAAGATCGCGCTTGGGCACCATTTTGACGATGTGATTGAAACCATACTCATGAGCATGCTCTATGGTGGTCAGGTACGCACCATGATGCCCAAGCTCCACAGCACCAATTATCCCGGCATGCAATTGATCCGGCCCATGTATCTTGTCAAGGAGGAGCATATCCGCCAGTGGTGCAGATACAATGAGCTCCAGTTTATCCAGTGCGCCTGCCGGTTTACCGAAAACTGCGTCCTTGGGGATAACGGCGGCGGAGGAAAACGGCAGGAGATGAAGGAGCTCATTAAAAGCTTCCGCAAAATCAACCCGAAGATCGAACAGAACATATTTGCAAGCGTAGAGAACATCAACCTTGCCACCATCATCAGCTACCGGGATGAAACCGGCGTCCACAGCTTTCTGGACGGTTATGATGCACGGACAGGCGGCGAGGATGTAGAGTAAAAAAAACAGGCTGCGGCAAGATTGCCGCAGCCTGTTTTTTTCAACCATACTATTTTACCTGGAATATCATGGAGCGCTGGAATTCTCCGTCAAGTGAAATGTCCACGCGATAATTCCCTTCCGGGAAGCCGGTATCCGGCATGGTGAGGTTGAAGGCGACATATTGGCTGGTTTCGGTGGTAGCAATCTCCGCCGTACCGATTTTATGTTCTTCATTCTCATATATCCAACCGGCGCTCACAAGCGTTCCTTCCGGCGCATTTTTCACCAGCATCGTCGCATAGACGATTGGCGCGTCTGTTGCAAACACATCGGTTTTGATGGTGGGAGAAAGAAGCACGGGATCCACTTCAGAGGCCATGGCAAACTCGCTCAGGTTTGCGGTAGAGAAGCTGACCTTTCCGCCGCCGTTTAATGCAAGCAATGTGATAAGGCCTGCGGCAAGCAGCAGCGCAATCAGCAATGCAATCAGCCAGCCTTTGCCCTTGTTCGGTTTAACGGATGGTTGCGCGGCAGCATTCGTGTATGTGGAAGAATAGGCGGGCGCGCCATAACTGGAAACCGGAGGAAGCTGTGCGCCGGGAGCCTGTTGTACATGCGTGCCTTCCTGCGCGGATTGCAAGGGCGCGCCGCAGGAGGCGCAGAAGTGACCCGGCGTTGTAACAGGCGCGCCGCAGGAGGCACAGAATTTTGGGGTTGATTCAATCATAAAAATCCTCCTTTTTGCCGCGTTTTTCTTACTATATTCATAAGCAGCTATTCTATGATCAAGCAAAAGATATGAAAAAGCGGCAGATTGAGCAAGCCCTTCGCCGAAGAGACGATCAACGCTTTGCGCTGCGCATGCCTTTTCTTTTGATGACGGCATCGTCCATTAGCAGGCGCTGATAGGCTTCGCTTTCCATCGCATAGAGGGCAATCTTGCCGTCGGCGTAGCAGTGGATGCCTCAACCGTACTTTTTCGGCAGCAGGGAAGCGCGCAGACAGGCTTTGGGTGTGGAGAAGAAAGCACCCTACATCGCCTTGCGGTGTTCTGTATCCTGCGGGATATTATTCTGGATACAGTAAACAGAAAATAAAAGTTCCTCCTCGGTCAGCCGGTAAGGCGCGCCGCTGATGAGGCGGTATTGGATGTACGCAACGGCCGCGCATTGGCTGCGGAACAGCGCTTTGACGCAACGGGCAGTCCTCCGAAACGGTAATGAGCGTCTGAACATATCCCATAATAAGACTCCTCTGGTATGACGAACGGGATGTTGATAGGATGCCGCATGCCGTTAAGCCTCATGTAAATAGAACAACGCCCTGCCGCGTTTGAAGGGCAGGGCGGAAACGGTGTTACATATTCGGTATGCTGGGGCCGATGATGGTCTCCCCGGCATATGCCCGGTATATGGTCTTTGCAACGGGAACCGTCTTTACCGCAACGCCATTTTTGAGGTAGGTTGCGTAGGACTGCCAGATAGAGCCGGATTTACGCGCCACGAACACTTCCTTATAGCCCATAGGCTTCGTCGGATCCACTGTATATTTCATGGGGCCGGAGGGAGAGACGCCGCCGACGTGTTTTGAAGAAAGACGGATTTCATCATATTCTTTCGGAAGCGGCGCGCCGTAGAGTTCAAAATGGATGGTTTTGTCGCTGTCGTCCACCCAAGCAAAGATATAAACCGGGGCATTTGTATTGTTCTTCCACTGGAAGTCAATGCGTCCGCTGTCGATCGTGGCGTCAAGACCGCCGTCCACATAGGATAGACGCCCGGAATGCGCCTGCCGGTAAACAATCTCAAGGTCCGCCTTCAGTACGCTTAAGTACATGGTCGTAGAAACCTGGCATACGCCGCCGCCTGCCTGGTCTTCCGTACGCCCCTGCACGATGGCGGGGGCAGGCTTCCAGCCTCCGCCATAGGTACGGTGGCCCAAGGTATCGTTGGTGGAGAATACCTCGCCCGGTTGCAGCACGGTGCCATTGATAAGGCCGACCGCCTTTTTGATGTTGTACACGCGCGTACCGCGGTTGTACGGGGACTTATTAAAGGAGGTCTTTGAGCTTGCACGCAGCACAACCTGCTGTTGAATATCCGCGAGCGTCACTTTGGCTTCAAGCGCTTCCACAGGAATTTCTGCATCGGCATATTCTCCGCTTTGCGCCATGGCAAGGAGCGTTTGCGTGAGGGTTTCTTTATCAACCTCGTATCCGTCCTGATCCGGCTCATAACGGAACCGCTGCTCGGGCGTGGTGGAAGCGGCAGCCTTTACATACGCATCCTTTTTCTTTTCTGCTTCCGTCACTGCGGATTTGTCAATGAGTATATGAAACTGCGCGTCCACGGCAGGAACGTCGATTTCCTTTGCAAGGGAAGCCACAAAAGCGGAAACAGCCCCTGCATCCGGCGCGCCGGTCGTCGTAAAGGCGGCTTTATTAACTCGGATGCTTTCAAGCTCCGCCTGCAGTTCATCTAAGGAGCCGTCTCTCGCTAAAGAAAAAGCTTCCTCCAGCACGGCTTCGGTATCAAACTTTATTTGAAATGCGTCTGCATTTACAGGATAGTCTTTGCCGTCATAGGTAAGACGGAAAGAGATTGTTTGAAGCTGTTCCTGCTGCGCCGCCTCCACAGCCGCGCGCGCTTCGTCTCTTGTCATCCCGCCTACGGAAACGGCGTCGATCATCACGCCGTCGGGCAGCACAGGGGAGTTGATGATACTCAAGCGCAGCGCTTCATCCTGTTCCAGCTTTTGCTGATGCTGATACAGTAAGCCCGCAATAATCCCGGCGATGACAACGAGTGCCGCAAGCACGATCCATATCACACGCGACTTTCCGGCAGGCTTGATTTCAGCAGATTCAGGGTTCACAGGAAGATTGGTTTCGCTCATATCTATACTCCTTTACGCATAAGCGGGCAAGGAAAGGCCCTCTCTGTATGCGGTTTTATTTATACAAATCATTTTTATTATAATGTCGCTGTGCATGGGTGTAAACAAACAAACGACAGAATTCCAAATCATTTGCAGCATCCCCGGCTGCCATAAGAAGCGGTTTATACGCCGTAACGCAGGTTGACGGTGATTATTCCGGGCAGTACAATACTCTCATAGTAAAAAGCGCCATAAAAGGGTAATCTAAGCACCGGCGGCTTTGAAACATCGCGGCCTGTTGTTTAGCACAAGTTGGAGGAAGCAATGAAACATGGGTTTGTCAAGGTAGCGGCCGGTACGCCGCAAATCCGCGTGGGAGACTGCGCATACAATGCGGCGCGTATAGAAGAAATCATCCATCGTGCGGCGCAAGGGTGCGTGCGCGTGCTGCTGCTGCCGGAACTGTGCTTGACGGGATATACCTGTTCGGACCTGTTCCTGCACGACGCGCTGCTTGATGCGGCGGAGCGGGAGCTTATCGCCCTGTGTGCAAAAACAAAGCGGCTGGACATGCTGATCTCGCTTGGCGTACCGCTGCGTCATGAAGGCAAGCTCTATAATTGCGCCGCTGTTCTATATAACGGAAACATCCTTGGCGTGGTGCCAAAAACGCATCTTCCCAATTACGGGGAATTTTATGAGCTGCGCCAGTTTACGCCCGCGCCACGGAGACAAAGTGAGATTTTGATCGATGGGAAAACGGTACCCTTTGGCACACGGCAGCTGTTCCGCTGCACAACATTCCGGGAGCTTTGCGTAGGGATAGAAATCTGCGAGGACCTTTGGGTACCTAGCCCGCCTTCCAACGCACTTGCAAACGAAGGCGCTACCGTCATCCTCAACCTTTCCGCAAGCGATGAGACTGTCGGTAAGGACGCGTATCGAAGGCTGCTTGTGAAAGGTCAAAGCGCAAGGCTTTGCTGCGCCTACCTTTACGCGGACGCGGGGCATGGCGAGTCTACAACGGATCTGGTGTTTGCAGGGCATAACCTGATTGCGGAAAACGGCGCGATTCTCAAAGAAACGGAACCGTTTGCCAAAGTGTCTCCGTATATTGAAACTGAGATCGACTGCAAGCGCCTGATTCACGAACGCCGGCGGTTGACCACGTTCTCCCTCGAGCCGTCGGAAGGGAATACGCCCTGCCTGGTTACGGAATTTTCCCTGCCGGTGGAGGAAACAACGCTCACAAGGGAGATTTCCCCCGCGCCGTTTATCCCGCAGGACCGAAATGACCGCAACGAGCGGTGCGAAGATATCCTGCGCATTCAGGCGCACGGGCTAAAAAAGCGCATCCAGCATACCAACTGCAAGACTGTGGTCATCGGCGTTTCCGGCGGATTGGATTCGACGCTTGCCCTTCTTGTTGCCGTGCGTGCAATGGAGCTTGCAGGAAGACCGGCTTCGGATGTGTTAGCTGTCACCATGCCGTGCTTTGGCACCACGGGCCGAACGCGTTCCAATGCGGAAAAGCTGTGCGATTGTTTGGGCATTCCCTGCAGGACGGTGGATATCACGGCTTCGGTAAAACAGCATTTTCAGGACATCGGCCAGGCCGATGATGTATTTGACGTCACGTTTGAAAACGGACAAGCCCGTGAGCGTACGCAGGTGCTTATGGACATCGCCAACCAGACCGGCGGCCTTGTAATCGGAACGGGTGATCTTTCCGAGCTTGCGCTTGGCTGGGCGACATACAACGGCGACCATATGTCCATGTATGCCGTAAATTCGTCTGTACCCAAGTCTCTTATCCGGCACATTGTGCGTTATCTTGCCGATACCGCAAAAACAGAGCGGCTGCGGGATGTGCTCATGGATATTCTCGATACGCCGGTAAGCCCGGAGCTTCTGCCTGCAAACGATGGGAAGATCACACAGCAGACGGAGGAGCTCGTGGGCCCCTATGCGCTGCACGACTTTTTCCTCTATCATATGATCCGCTGGGGCGCAACGCCGGAGAAGGTGCTGCGCATGGCGAAATACGCTTTCTCGGGGACATATACGGAGGAAACCATCCGCTATTGGCTGATCGTGTTCTGCAAACGGTTCTTCAGCCAGCAGTTCAAACGCTCTTGCCTGCCGGACGGTCCCAAGGTGGGATCGGTCACGCTTTCCCCACGCGGGGACTGGCGCATGCCAAGTGACGCGTCGAATGCGGCATGGCTGGAAGAGCTCCTGTAGGTTGCATATTGACGCGGTTAAAGACGGGCTTTCCATATCGGAAAGCCCGTTTTCACGTCAAAAGAAGGATTTTTAGAATATATGGGGTATAAATAGAAGTAAGCAGCCCGGATTTCACGAAGCTTGGCTTAAAGTACTACGGGAGGAATGACGATATGGAAGAGAAGGATCTCTGCGGCGCGAAATACAGGCAGTTTACCCAGCAGCGGGAACGCGAAACGCTTTCTTCTTTCGCGGTACTTTCTGAAAACACCAGGGGCCGTGAAACGCCTCTTGATCTGTGTGATATCCGCACGGAATTCCAGCGGGACAGGGACCGTATCATCCATTGCAAGTCCTTCCGCAGGCTCAAGCATAAAACGCAGGTATTTCTTTCCCCGCAGGGAGACCATTACAGAACAAGGCTGACGCATACGCTGGAGGTTTCACAGATTGCGCGCACCATCTCCCGCGCTTTGCGGCTCAATGAGGATTTGACGGAAGCGATTGCAATGGGGCATGATCTGGGGCATACGCCTTTTGGACATGCCGGGGAAGAGGTGCTCAATGAACTTGTGCCGGGCGGGTTTGAGCACAACACGCAAAGCCTGCGCGTGGTGGAAAAACTGGAAAACGGGGTGGGGTTAAATCTTACCTTTGAAGTGCGCGACGGTATCCTGCACCATAAAAAATCCGGTACGCCCGCCACGCTTGAGGGCAAGGTGGTCAGCATTTCCGACCGTATCGCTTACATCAACCATGATATTGATGACGCTGTACGCGCGCACGTGATTTCTCCCGAAGAGTTGCCCGAGGAATGCGTGCGCGTTGCGGGTGCAACACATGGCGCACGCATCAACGCGATGATTGTTAACGTTGTAGAGAACAGCTTCCTTGCGCCGCAGGTGCGGATGTCCTTTGAAATGGAGCACGCGTTTGAGGCGCTCAGGGATTTTATGTTTTCCCATGTGTATTTCAATCTTGCCGCGAAGCGGGAGGAAAGCAAGGCCAAGCACGTGGTGCGCTCGCTGTTTCATTATTATATGGAGCATATGGACCGGCTTCCGCCGGAGTTTCTTACAAACGCGCCGGAGGATGGAAAAGAGCGTGTTGTTGCGGACTGGATCGCCTGTATGACGGACCGGTATGCCATCAATCTTTATAAGCGGTTATTTGTGCCGGAGGAATGGATTTAATATTTATTTTCATCTGTTAGGCAGGAATACGTACAAATGTACCGAATATATTAGGGCGTTGCCTAAAGGGATTGTCCAGTTCTCGGAAAGGAAGGGGGAAAAATGGCGCGGTTTAACGAAACGTGGATGGAGACATTGCTGAGCAAGAACGATATTGTTTCCCTCGTTTCTTCTTATGTCGCGTTGCGCCCCAAGGGAAAAAAACTGTGGGGACTCTGCCCGTTCCACAATGAAAAGACGCCTTCCTTTTCCGTTTCGCCGGACAAGCAGCTCTATTATTGCTTTGGCTGCGGCGCCGGCGGCGGCATCGTGCAGTTTGCAATGGAAATGGAGAAGCTTCCTTATACGGAGGCTATTGCATTTTTAGCGCAGCGCGTTAACATGGAGCTTCCGCAGGAAACGGATGACGAAGCCCTGCGGCAGGAGCGTGCGAAGCGGGAACGGCTGTATGCGGCGGCAAAGGCGGCCGCAGAGTTCTTCCATAAAGCCCTGTTGGCAGAGGAGGGCGCGCTTGCCCGCGCTTACCTTGCAAACAGGGGGTTGGACGCTGCGATTGTCACCCGCTTTGGCATAGGGTACGCGCCGGATTCATGGGACAGGCTGATGAAGCACCTGCTTGCGGAAGGGTTTTTGGAAGACGAGCTTGTGGAAGCGGGGTTGCTTGTAAAAAACGCCAAGAGCGGTCGCGTGTATGACGCTTACCGCAATCGGGTAACATTTCCCATCATAGGCACAAACGGGCGTGTTTTGGGGTTTGGAGCGCGTACAATGGGGAATGATACTCCAAAGTACATCAACACCGGGGACACGCCGATTTACAGCAAACGGCATAATCTTTATGCGCTTAACCTGCTAAAAGGCGCAAAGATATCCGATATTGTGCTGGTGGAAGGGTATATGGACGTCATCAGCCTGTATGCGGCGGGGGTGACAAACGCTGTGGCGTCGCTTGGAACCTCGCTCACACAACAGCAGGCGCGTTTGATGGCGCGGTACGCGTCCACCGTCTACATCGCCTATGATGGCGACGCTGCGGGCCAGAACGCTACGCTGCGCGGGCTTGACATCCTCGTGGCAGAGGGACTCAAGGTGCGGGTCATCACACTGCCGTACGGGATCGACCCGGACGACTTTGCGCGCAAATACGGCAAGGAAGCCTTTGGCAAGCTGCGCGACTCGGCGCTTACGCTCAACGCGTTTAAGCTGATTCGCATGGCAGCGGCATATGATCTTGGCACCGAGGACGGACGGGAGGAATATGCACGGGCAGGCTGCCGCTTTATTGCAGGGCTTGAACCTGTGGAGCGCGAGAGGTACTATGTTGCGCTTGCGCGCAGTACAGGGTTTACCGTAGAAGCCCTGCGTGCGCAGGGAGAGCAGGCAACGCCTGAGAAACAGCAGGAAGCCTTGCGTTCCCGCAGGGAAAACAGGGGGCGCAGGCAGGGAGAAACGCCGCCAAGGCAGGTAGCGGAACTCTCTTTGCTGCGGGCCATGCTGCAGGGCGATACGGCGGTAGAGAAGGTAAGGGACTGCGGATTGACGCTCGAACATGCGTTTACCAATGAGGTATACCGTATGGCGGCCGAGACAGTGCTGAATGCTTACTTAAATGCCGCAAAACCCGATCTTGCACTGCTGTTAAGCGGCCTTTCTCCAGAAGAAACACAGCAGCTGTCGGGCGTGCTGGAAGCGGACGCGCTATCGGCAGACCCTTTGAAGCTGGCGGACGACAGCATTCTTCGTATCCGGCTGCTGGATGCGGAAGAAGAAATCAGCCAACTGCGTGCGCGCTCGATTGGCGAGGAGATTCCACTTGCGGAAAAGCTCGCGTTGGCAAAGCGCATAGCAGAGCTGGACAACATGCGCAGGCAGCTGCGCGTGCAGCAATAGAATAATAGGGAAAAAGGAGGGGACATTCTTTGGAAATCAAAGAACCCCGCATGAAGAAAATCAACGATCTGTTGGAAAAAGGCAAATCCAAAGGCGTACTGACCTATAAGGAAATTATGGACGCCCTGGAAGAGCAGGAGATGGATCAGGAACAGGTCGAGGGCGTTTATGACAGAATCGAGGCGCTCAATATCGATGTTGTAGAGGACGTGGAGCTTCCGGCGGACATCAGCGAAGAGATCGCCGCCATTGAAACGGAGCTTGCGGTATCCGAAGGCCTCAATATCGATGATCCGGTTCGCATGTACCTCAAGGAGATCGGTAAAGTTCCTCTTTTGACTGCGGTAGAGGAAGTGGAAATTGCCCAGCGCATGGCTGAAGGAGATCAGGACGCCAAGCAGCAGCTTGCGGAAGCGAACCTGAGGCTGGTGGTTTCCATTGCAAAACGCTATGTCGGGCGCGGCATGCTGTTTCTGGATTTGATCCAGGAGGGCAACCTTGGCCTTATCAAAGCCGTAGAAAAGTTTGACTACCGCAAGGGATACAAATTTTCCACCTATGCAACATGGTGGATTAGGCAGGCGATTACAAGGGCAATTGCGGATCAGGCGCGTACCATCCGTATCCCTGTACATATGGTAGAGACCATCAATAAGCTTATCCGTGTCAACCGCCAGCTGCTCCAGGAATACGGGCGCGATCCCCGGCCCGATGAAATCGCCAGGGAGATGGGCATTACGGAGGATAAGGTCCGCGAGATCATCAAAATCGCACAGGAGCCCGTATCGCTCGAAACGCCGATCGGCGAGGAGGAAGACAGTCACCTTGGAGACTTCATTCCCGATGATGACGCTCCGGCGCCCGCGGAAGTGGTGGCAGGTACCCTGTTGAAAGAACAGCTGATGGACGTGCTTGATACGCTCACCACACGGGAAGAGAAAGTATTGCGGCTGCGCTTTGGTCTTGACGATGGAAAGGCGCGTACGCTTGAGGAAGTCGGGCGTGAGTTTGCGGTGACCAGAGAACGTATCCGCCAGATTGAAGCAAAGGCGCTCCGGAAGCTCCGGCATCCGAGCCGCAGCAAGAAGCTCAAGGACTTCTTAGAATAAATCGAATAAGGCAACTACAAAAAAACGGTTGGGACATGCCCAATCGTTTTTCTTTTTATCCGGTTTTCTCAGTGCGCTAGCGACCTTCAGATTGACGTCTCATTCCGCCAGCGGGAAGAAGCTTTGCCTGCCTTCTGCGTCCACCGTCTGCAACACCGGCGCTTTGCAGGCGGGCATGGAGAGCGTGATCGGAAGTGTGGGCGTATAGGTAAAAGAAGCGGGGTGGAATACGCCGCCCTGCACAGTTCCTATTGCACAGTAAACAAGCGGGGATACATCGGCGGCTTCATAGTTCTGTACTACACACGTAAGAGCATCTGCATAGCTTGTTAACGCTGTCTGTACGGTTGCATGTGGAACCGTTGCAGGGAAAGAAAGCGTTAACGGCTGTGCCGCCTCGAAGAGGTTGACCGGATTATGGAGCGCGGTAAGCCGCTTTCTAAGCGCATAGAGCGCAAAGGGGGAACTGTCGCTTACAAGAAACTGTCGCCCCATTTGGGTTGCAACGGCAGCGGTGGTCCCGCTGCCGGAAAAAAAGTCTGCCACAACATCCCCGGGCCGCGAAGAAACGCCGATGATGCGCCGCAGGAGCGCTTCCGGCTTTTGGGTGGCATAACCGTTGCGCTCCGGGTCGCGCTGGTGCAGGTGCTCAATATCCGTCCATACGTCGCTGGGGTAAACCAGCTGCTCCTCATGATACTGGTAGAGCTTTCCGCCGGAGCGGATGGAATAGGTGACGCGTCCTTTTTCATCGATGGTGCGTTTCATATGGTTGCGGCGCCCCGGGCCGCGCGGAATGCCTGCGGCCTCAATATGAAAATAGCATTCCCGGGATTTGCGGTAGAAGAGGATGGTATCGTGCTTGCGGGAAAAATGGCGCGTGCTGCGCCCGCCCGAACGGTACATCCAGATGATTTCGTTCATGAAATTTTGTTCGCCGAATATGCCGTCAAGCATCAGCTTTAAAGGCGCCGCCATCCGGTAATCTACATGCAGGTAAAGGGAGCCCGTCCGGTGTAACAGCTCCCGGCAGCCCGTCAGAACAGGGCGCAGAAAATCGAGATATGCTTCACCTGTGAGGATATCCGAATAGGCAGGGCGTGCAATGCTGGTGCGGCCGATCTGCATACGGAACACGTCGCCGGTCGCAAAGGGCGGATCGAGATAAATCAGCTGTACGCCCTCCGCATGGCTTTCTAGAAACGATTGCATGAGTTCTTCCGAGCGGCCAAGATAAAATGTGCCCGGGCCGCCGCTTGGGTGCAGTTCACCGGTGACAAAAACTTTGTTCGGCATCATATGCGTTCCTTTCTGAAAAGACCTGGCTATGCTTTTAATGTCCAAAAACAAAAAAGCGGGCATCCCGCCCGCACGTATTTATTCTACTGCCGTGTAGGAATGCGCGGCGGTCAGAATGTGCTGCTCCATACAAAGCTTGGCGCGCTCCGCGTCATGCGCACAAAGCGCGGCGTAAATCTCCTTGTGTTCCTCCAGCGATTTTGGCGTGCGCGCCGGGGACATCAGCGAGTTTTTCCGCGCATGCTGCGCGTTTTGGTGCAGAGAAACCAATATATGCTTGAGTGTGCGCGAGCTGGAGGCACCGAATATGATTTCATGAAATTCGGAGTCAAGCCGCGCAAGATTGACCGAATCATTCCTGCGGGTATAGAGTTCCATAAGCTCTACCAGTTCGCCAAGCTGATCCAATTGCGCCTGCTTAATGCGCTGCGCCGCCCAAAATGCGGCCAATCCCTCAAGCTGCAGGCGGATGGTGTAAATATCGTTGATGTCTTCCTGCGAAATTCCTTTTACGACGACGCCGCGGTTGGGGATGGATTCCGCCAGGTCTTCAAGCTCAAGCTGCTTGAGGGCTTCCCGTATGGGGGTACGGCTTACGCCAAGCTCTTCGGCGAGCTTGGTTTCCACCAGATAATCGCCGGACTGATAACGGCCTTCAATAATGCCGTCCCGAATATATTTGAACACCTTTGCGCTGAGCGAATGGTGGTCGCGCGTATCAAAAATATTAGACATTCATGCCTCTCAAACCCCAAAAAATGAAGCGCATACGCTTGCATGCGCAGAACTGCTTTCATCCACAAGTGTACCTTATCTTTTCGACAAAAACAAGGAAAACCTGTATCTGCGCCTTGCATCTGCCAGCGCGGATGTCATTGAAAAAACCATTCTGAAACGGTACATCCATACATACACTTGGAACAAAAGGGGGACATGCTGCAAATGGAAAATCAAGGAAGACACAAACGAGAAAGTTGGAAAACCTCACTCTTGCCTCTCTTTCCCGCAAGATTGCAGCAGGAGCTGCAAAAAGTCGATGATACGCTCCCGCTTGAAGAAATCCGCATCCGCGCCGGACAGCCGCTCCAGCTTTGCTACAGCGGCCATGAACGCCTGCTGCAGGCGGTGCCCGGCGTTTTAGATTGCGCCGCGATACTCGAACGCGCCTGTGAGCACTCCATTTATGCGTGGGAGGAAGAACTCAAAAACGGTTTTATTACGCTGCCGGGTGGCTACCGCATGGGGTTGTGCGGGAAAGCGGTGGTAAAGCAGGGCCAGGCGGTTGCGCAGACAGACATCACATCGCTGAATATACGTATTTCACGGGCGTGCCCGGGCGCTGCGGATCATGTCATGCCGCTGCTGCTGCGCCGCGAAGGTACGCCTTACCCGGCACTCGTCATTTCTCCGCCCGGCTGTGGAAAGACGACGCTGCTGCGCGACATTGTGCGCCAGCTTTCCGCGGGACTTGGGGGCGCTTCGCCCCAACGCGTCTGCGTGGTGGATGAACGTATGGAGCTTGCGGGCGCAGTCCGGGGGCTTGCACAGCTTTCACTGGGGCCGAGGACCGATGTGCTCTCCGGATTTCCAAAATGCGAGGGCATTCGGCTAGCCGTACGCGTGCTCTCTCCCGAGGTGATCGTGACCGATGAACTTGGCACCAAGGCGGAAGCGGACGCCGTACAGGAGGCAGCGTATTGCGGCGTTGTGACCATTGCAAGCGCGCATGTCAGGGATATCGTCTCGCTTTCAAAACGGCGCGCTCTCATGGAACTGGTGGAAAGCGGCGTATTTGAACGCGTGGTGCTCCTGGGAAGAGAGGACGGCCGTGTCGGCTGTGTGACCGGCATATGGGATGGGGCACTAAAAGCGCTGCCGTTACAGGGGAGGGGAAAAGTATGCTCCATGCAATCGCAATGCTGAGCGTGTTTGCAGGCTGCGCGTTTGTCGGCATCCGCGCTTCTTCCAACCTGCGCTTAAGAAAGGATACGATGCGCGCGCTTCTCGACGCGCTTACCCGTCTTTCCATGTGGATGGAATATACTGCACAGCCGCTCAAAGCCCTTGCGAAGAAAGCGAAGACGGAAGAAACAGCGGTATTCTTTGACGCATTTATCAAGACGCTCAAAACCGAGGAGGATGTGCTTTCCGCATGGAAATCCGCAATGGAGCAGGCGCGCAGGGAAGACGCAGGGTTCCACGCACTGCACGAGGAAGAGCTTGCCATATTAGAAGAATATGCGCAGTCTCTGGGTGGGAGCGACAGGGAGACCCAAAGCAAGAATGCGGCGCTTGCACAGCAACGGCTTGGCGCCGTACTCAAGGAGGCGGAAAACATCTATAAAAGCAAAGGGCGCATTTACCGCTCCATAGGCGTTTTGAGCGGAATAGCCGTTGCCATTTTACTGTGGTAAAAGGGAAGGGGAATACGATGGATGTAAGCATGCTTTTTAAAATTGCGGGCGTGGGGATCCTCGTGGCGGTCATCGCCCAGCTGCTAAAGCAGAGCGGGCGGGACGAGATGGCAACCATAGCCGCAATCGTAGGCCTTGTGATCGGCCTTTTGATGATGATCGATATGATCGGCAATTTATTCGAAAGCGTACGGCAGGTATTTCAGCTTTACTAAGGAGGGGCTTGTGATGGCAGTCTTTAAAATTGCCGTATTCGCGCTGCTGGCGGCGTCCGTCATTGTGCTTGTACGTAACTACAGGCCGGAGATGGCCATGCAAATCGGCATTCTATCCGGATTGATGCTCTTGATCTATATTGTGCTGCAAACAAGCGGTATTTTGGAGAGCATCTCTTCCATTTCGGCACGCTATGGGATCGATACCGGGTATATCGGGTTGCTCATTAAAATCATCGGCATCGCATACATCGCGCAGTTTGCGGGGGAAATCTGCAAGGATGCGGGGGAATCCTCGCTTGCTTCCAAAGTGGAGCTTGGCGGGCGCGTCTTAATATTGGCTGCGGCGCTTCCGGCGGCACTGTCGCTGCTTGACATGGTGGCGTCGCTGATCCCGGCAGGCGTCACATGAAAAAAAGAAGCATCGTTTTGATTGTCGTGTGCCTGTTGCTGCTGCTCCCGCTTACGGCGAGGGCGCAGCCGCCGCAGGAGATTGTGGACGGCGTACAGAACGCTCTGGAGGGTGCTGACGTCGGCGGCTGGAATGACACGTATTCTGCGCTTCCGGAAGACGTACGCGCGTTGTGGGGCGGCAAAGACCTTTACACGCTCATCAGCGGCTATGCATTGGGAGAGGGAGATTTTTTGGGCGCAACGGTATCGGAGACGATCTCCCGCCTGTTCGCCTCGCTGCTGCCGGATGTGATGCCCATGATTGTGAGTTTACTTGCTATCGCGGTACTGAGCGGATTTTTGCGCGCTATGAGTGAGGCCGGGATGAGCGGCGTCAATGAAATCGCCGGATTTGTGTGCCAGTGCTTTGCAATCGGCGTTGCGATGGTCTCCTTTCTTTCCCTTGCGGATCTTGCACGGGGCGCGATAGAACGAACGTCCACATTTGTAGAGCTTGCGTTTCCGGCGCTCCTTACGCTTTTAACCGCCGGGGGCGGAATTGCTTCGGCGGGCATTTTTCAGCCAGCCATGACCATGCTCTGCAGCGGCGTCTCCGTCGCATTGCAGACAGTGGTTCTCCCGGTAATCCTCATGGGCGGCGTATTCGGCATGCTCAACAATATCACCGGCAAGGTGCAGCTCGGCCAGTTTTTCAACCTGAGCAAGACGGTGGCCAAATGGATGATCGGCCTGATTTCCACGCTCTATTTCGGCGTCACTTCCCTGCAAGGGTTGACAGCTGCTTCATTTGACGGGGTCTCCATCCGCACCGCAAAGTTTGCGCTCGACAAGATGGTGCCCATTGTCGGCGGTATGGTGTCGGGCACGGTGGATACCGTATTGGGCTGCGCCGTACTTGTGAAAAATGCCGTAGGCGTGGCGGCCATTCTCATCGCGTTTGGCATCGTCATCGTACCGCTTGTGCGGATCGGCATCGGCATGCTTTCCTTCCGCTTGGCAGCGGCGGTATGCGAACCCATTGCGGATGCGCGCATTCCAAAGATGCTTGCTTCCCTTGCGGATGTGCTCACCTATCTGTTTGCGGCGGCGGCTTCGTTAAGCATCATGTTCATGATTACGGTGGGGCTGATTATGGGCGCGGGCAACGCCGCTGTCGGTTAGGAGGCGATTTTCATGCAAAACGCGCTGTATCAGATTACCCTGCTCATTGCGGGGACCGCGGTAGTGACCACCTTGCTTGAGGTGTTGATCCCGCAGGGAAAGCTCAAGAAAACCGTGCTGTTTGCAATTGGTCTCGTATTCCTGCTCTCCATCGCGGCTCCAATCGGCGGGCTTGTACATTCCGCCTCCGCGTTGGAACTGTTTGAGAAAAACAGTCAAGCGCATTCTTCGGTGCCGCAGGCGACGCCCGGTTACGAAGATCTGCTGCGCAAGTACTACGAACAAGGCATTGAAAAAGGCGGTTAACAGGATCGCTTATCATGCGGCGGACAAAGGGACGCCCAATGCAGAAGGAGGAAGATACTATTGGACGCCAAAAAGAAACCCAAAGCGGCTGAAACGGGCATATTGGGCCGCATCGCGGCAAGGCTCAAGGCGGATAAAAAACTGGAAATGGCCGTCTATGTCGGCCTTGCGCTGCTGATTGTGGTTCTGTATCTCTCTACGCTGTTCCCGAAGGAAAACAAACAGGCGGCGCTGCAGCCGGAGGCCAAGAGCAATGCATATACTTCACAGACGGAACTGGAGGTGGAGCAACGGCTGGAAAGCGTGCTCTCGAGCATCCGCGGGGCCGGACGCGTGGAGGTGATGATCACGTATGAAACGGGGCCGGAGATTGTGACGGCCATGAATACGGATACCAATACCAACCGCTCCGAAACCGTGGACAACGGCAAGGAAAGCAAAGTTGAGCAGCAGACGGAATCAAAAAAGCCCGCCACGGTTTCGGGCGGCGGCGGCACAGAGCCGATCGTTATTACCGAAAAGCAGCCATCAGTGCGCGGCGTTATCGTCGTGGCGGAAGGTGCGGACAATATCAAGGTCAGGATGGATTTACAGCGGGCGGTACAGACGGTGCTTGATGTTCCCGCTGCAAATATCGAGGTGTTTGCGCTTGGAGGCGCGGGCGCCGCAGCAACGAATGCCAATCAGAAATAGCAGTTTCAGAAAGGGGAAGCGGTATGAAAAAGAAGTATGGGGTACTCATCGGGCTGGTCGTTTTATTGGTGGTGGCGGTGTTTGTCAACATCCGGCTGAACAATGCTTCGGGTGAAGCTGCGCCGGAACCTGTCAACGCCAGCCTGGATCAGACAAAAGGGGACGCCGCTGTGGCGGGGATGGACGCCAAGGAGTATTTTGAGGTGTTCAGAACCGAACGCCAGAGTCAGCGCGAAGAGGAAGTCGCTTATATTGATGAAATTATCCTGAATAAGGATACGGATGCCGAGACGCTTGCGGATGCGCAGCAGCAGAAACTTGCCATTGTCGGCAACATGGAAAATGAATTTACCATCGAGAGCCTGGTAAAGGCAAAGGGGTTTGAAGACGTCGCCGTAAACATCAACGACGGCACGGTCAACGTAGTGATTAAGGCGGAGGAAATTACAAGCAAGCAGGCCGCACAAATCCTTGATATTGTATACCGGACCACCGGTGTGGACGCGGAAAATGTCAAAGTGTATCCTTCCGCGCGTTAAAAGCGCGGAAGGACCCGCATGTTTTAGCAATTTTATGGAACCCCTTGTTTGCATTAACAATTGCATCTGTTATAATAGTAAGACCGGATGTGCATCAAACGGTGCCGGAGATGTAATGGAAGAGGAGGTTTGCTCTTTATGGACAACAGCAACGAGATCGTTCCCATAATCAAAGGCGACGAGGGCGGAAAAATTGTATTCGCTACGGATGTCATTGCGACCATCGCCGCGCTTGCGGCCGCGGACGTACCCGGCGTTGCGGGGATGAGCGGCGGCATGGTGGAAGGCATTACTGAAATGCTGGGCCGCAAAAACCTTACAAAAGGTGTCAAGGTCGAAGTGGGCACGGAAGAGGCCGCGGTCGACGTGAGCGTTATTATCAAGTACGGTTATCGCATTCAGGATGTGTGCGCCCAGATTCAGCAGGCAATCCGGGGTGCTGTGGAAACCATGACCGGTTTGCGGGTGGTGGAAGCCAATGTCTACGTGCAGGCGGTTAACTTTGAAACGGAAGAGCCTGTGCGTGAAGAAAAGCCCAAGAAAGAAAAACCGGAACCCAAACCGGTTGAACCGCCCCGCGTAAAGTAACGCTGCGCGGCCGTGCTGTCCGCAAACACATGGTTTCGCGGACAGCGGGCTTGTTCTTTTCTAGGGGATGGCTCAGGTTGTACCCTGCGGATAGGGACAAGCTGCATGGGAACCCAAAATCCAGGAAGGCTTTTTAGGAGAAGGGATTATGAAGGCGAAGCTCTTTGATCGGATATTGCTGGCGTTGCTCCTGATTGTAACGCTTGTTCTTTCGCTGCTGCTCATTGCGCTTTCCGCGCGTATTCTGCCGGTGGAGAACATCCTGGCATTTATGCAGCTGATTTATACCGGCGTCAACAATGCGGTGATTTTGGCGGCTTCAGGTCTGGTGCTCTTCCTTATCACGGTACGGCTGATGTTTGCGGGCAGCGGAAATAAAAAAGAGATGCAGCCGACGTCCACCTTGGTGCAGGCGACGGAGCTTGGCGCAACCTTTATTACCCTTTCTGCAATCGACAGTATGGTGCAAAAACACTGCAGGGCGAATAATCGTATTCGCAATGTGGTCAGTTGCGTGCGCGCCGTGCGGGAAGGGGGCGTCACATTGAGCGTCCGTTTGGCGCTGATGCCGGACACCGATATCCCCGCGCTTTCCGCGGAGCTTCAGAAAACGCTCAAGGAATATGTGGAGAAGAATTCGGGCATCAACGTGCGCGAAATCGGCATCCTTGTGGAAGATACCTCCAGCAATCCGAAAAGCCGCGTGGAATAGTAGCACGGATGGAATGAGGTGGCACCCTTGCCTGGATGGAAAGAAAGTTTTTATCGTTTTTATACGGAGCATAAATGGACGGTCTGGCTCGTTGCGTTGGGCCTATTGATCGGAATTTTGATATTGACGATCAATTTCTGGCGCACGTTGCTTTTGATCGTACTGGTTGGAGTATGTTTTTTAGTTGGGAGCCTGATGGACAAAGGCGGATGGGAAATGGTGAAGGCCTTTCTGGATCGCATTTTGCCCAAGAGATGAGAAAAGCGAACCGGGAGGTTAATGCCTGCTTATGAGCAGAAAAATCGCGCGTGAAGTTGTAATGAAACTGATTTTTGCCCGAATGCTTGGCGGAGAGAATGACTATCGCTGCATCCTGGAGCAAACCGGAATTGAAGAAGAGCCCCCTCAGGAAGATATTGAATTTGCGGATCATCTTGTTGCTGGCATTGCGGCGAGCACTGAAGAGATCGATGCGCTCATCGGCAGCAACGCCATCGGCTGGTCGGTAGGCCGTATGCCCAAGGTGGATCTTTGCATTCTGCGTATTGCGCTCTATGAGATGCTGCACCGGGAGGATATCCCGCACAGCGTTTCCATCAACGAAGCGGTGGAGCTTGCTAAGCGCTTTGCGGGAGACAAGTCGCCCGCGTATATCAACGGTATTCTGGGGACTCTTTCCAAGCAAATTGAGCGCGTATAGGCAAGATACAGGCAGGACGGGACGATACCGGAACCAACCTGCACCAAGCCTTTTACCACTTCCATAGCCTGCGTAAGTCAATTCGGGCATCGTCTGCAATGAAGGACGATGCTTCGCGTTCGTTTGGGGGATGCAAGGCACTTCATGGATGAAGGGCGTTTTTAGCATATCGTTCAACTGATACAGAAGGGATAGGGTGCGCACTATGTCAAAAGCACAATTGATTGATGGAAAAGCTGTTGCCGCGGCGCAGCGGGAGGCGCTGCTGCCGCGTATTGCGCGGTTGAAGACTTCGGGCACGACGCCCGGTCTTTGCGTTATCCTGGTGGGAAATGATCCCGCTTCAGAAAGTTATGTCGGCAGCAAGGAGCGGATGGCATCCGCATTGGGCATGCATGGCAGCGTCCAACGCTTGCCGGAAGAGACTACGCAGCAGGAGCTCATCAAGCGTATTGCAGCATTGAATGAGGATCCTTTGGTGCATGGTATTTTGGTGCAGCTTCCGCTTCCGAAGCATATTGATCCGTCCGTCGTAGCGTCTGCCATATTGCCGGGAAAGGATGTGGATGGACTCCATCCTGCCAATGCCGGCAAGCTACTCTCAAAGGAGCCATGCCTGGTGCCCTGTACACCCAATGGCGTGATCACGCTCATTGAAAGCACCGGCACCAAGATTTCAGGAAAACATGCTGTGGTGGTTGGACGCAGCGATATCGTAGGGAAGCCCGCCGCAATTCTTCTGATGCACCGGGACGCTACGGTCACAATCTGCCATTCCCGTACAAAGGAGCTTGCCGCTTATACAAAACAGGCGGACATCCTTGTCTGCGCTATTGGCAAGCCCGGCATGATTACGGCGGATATGGTCAAGCCCGGCGCTGTTGTGATCGACGTTGGCACCAGCCGCGTAGACGGCAAGCTGTGCGGAGACGTTGCGTTGGAACAAGTGCAGGAAGTTGCGGGCTACTTAACGCCGGTTCCCGGCGGCGTCGGCCCAATGACGATCGCCATGCTGATGAGAAATACCGTGGAGGCGGCTGAACGGCAGGCGGGGCTCATATGACGCAACGGGTACTGACCGTTACCCAGCTCAACGATTATGTGGCGGGTTTGCTCGGAGGCGATCCCATCCTCCGTACGCTGCGCGTACAGGGCGAGATTTCGGGATTGAAACGCCACAGTTCCGGGCACATGTATTTTCAACTCAAGGATGAAAACGCCGTTCTTCGCTGCGTGATGTTTCGTTCTTCGGCGGCGAACATCCGCTTTGCGCCGCAGGATGGTATGAAGGTTGCGGTGGATGGCTATGCTTCGCTGTATACAAAGGACGGTCAGTTCCAGCTCTATGCGCAGGCAATGCAGAAAGACGGGGAAGGGGAGCTCTACCAGCGTTTTTTGCTTTTAAAAACCAAGCTGGAGGCATTGGGATACTTTGATCCCGCAAGAAAGCGCCCGATTCCGTTCCTGCCTCAAAAAGTCGGCGTCATTACGTCCGGTACCGGCGCTGCGCTGCAGGATATTCTGCAGATCATACGCCGCAGGTTTCCGCGGATGGATGTTGTGGTTTGCCCGGTACTTGTGCAAGGTACTGGCGCCGCAGCGGATATTGCCGCAGGCATACGCGCCATGCATGCGCGCAACGACATCAGCGTTCTCATCGTGGGACGCGGCGGCGGAAGCATGGAGGACCTCTGGGCATTCAACGAGCAGGAAGTGGTGAAGGCGGTCTTTGAAAGCCGGCTGCCTGTGATTTCGGCGGTAGGGCATGAAACGGATATCACACTTTGCGATTTTACGGCGGATCTTCGCGCGCCAACGCCATCCGCTGCGGCGGAGCTTGCGGTACCCGCCTATGACGCGCTGTTGCAGCGCGTGGACGAACTGGCGTCCGTACGCTTACCGCATGCGCTTTCCCGCAGCCTTGCAATAAAAGGGCAGCGAATTTCTTTACTGATGCGTGCGCGTGGCTTTTCTGCCGCCGCGCACCGCACACAGATGGAGCGCCAGCGTTTGCAGCATGCAACAAAGAAGCTCGAAACCGCATGTGGCGGCGCACTCCTGCAGAAGAAGAAGCGGGTGGAAGGCGCAATGCAGCGGCTGTATGCGTTGTCTCCGGATGCCGTGCTAAAACGCGGGTATGCCATGGTAAGCGATGAGGCAGGAAATCTGCTTCGCGGCATTGCGGAGATGCATAAAGAGATGCAGGTTACGCTGCATATGAACGATGGCGCGGCCAAGGCCCGCATTGAGCGGGTAAGCGCGAAAAATCTGTTGCCCAAAGGAGAACACGTATGAGTAAGGATGAATGGTCGGTCCTGCAGGATGCGCCATTTGAGACGCTGATGGAAGAGCTGGAGGCGATCGTACAGAAACTTGAAAGCGGGAACAGCCCGCTCGAAGAAATGGTGGGGCTGTATGAGCGCGGTGCAGCGCTGGGAAAGCGGTGCATGGAACTTTTGGAAGCGTATGAAGGGCGGCTTGAGACCCTTACAAAACCCGAGGAAGCGCAATGAGTTTTTTAGAGCAGCAAAAGCAATATGCTGCAATGGTGGATGAAGCGTTAGCGGTCTACCTTGCCGCGGACGATATCCCTTCTCAATTGATTGAAAGCATGTCCTATAGTGTATTCGCAGGCGGGAAACGCCTGCGTCCGGCGATTGCGCTTGCTGCATGCGAAATGCTGCATGGAGCGGTGGAGGACTGCATGCCGTTTGCCTGCGCATTGGAAATGATTCACACCTATTCCCTCATTCATGACGATCTCCCTGCTATGGACAATGATGATTACCGACGGGGAAAGCTCACAAGCCACAAGGTCTTTGGAGAAGGACAGGCCGTGCTTGCCGGGGACGCCCTGCTCTCCTATGCGTTTGAGCTGATGCTCGGGGAACTCGCCAAACGGCCGAAACGCCCGTTGATAAAAGCTGCGGAGGCTGTTGCAAAGGGTGCCGGCGTACGCGGCATGGTGGCGGGCCAGTGTATGGACCTGATGCATGAGGGCGGCCGGGTGGATGAGATGGCGCTGCTGCAAATCCACCGTGGAAAAACGTCCGCCATGCTGCTTGCCGCGATAGAGGCAGGCGCGTATTGCGCGGACTGTGCGGAAGAAAAACTTTCCTGCCTGCGCGAATTTGGCCTGCAGTATGGACTGTTGTTCCAGATTACAGACGATATTCTGGATATCACAGGGGATCAGGAGATACTTGGAAAGACGCCGGGAAAGGACGAAAAGGCGCGAAAACTGACGTTTCCCGCCGTATATGGTCTGGACGGTGCAAAAGTAAAGGCGGAAGAAGCGGCTGCAGCCGCTTATGCGGCGCTCGATTTGTTGGGGGAAGATGTTACATTCTTCCGGGAGCTGATCTCCTATACGCTTGCACGAAACGCATAGGCTGATCCTGTTTAAAGCTCCATGCGTACCCTGTCCGCGATCATCGCAATAAATTCCGCATTGGTCGGCTTTCCCTTTAAATCGTCAATCGTATAGCCAAAATACTGGTTCAATATCTTTGCGTTGCCCCTGGTCCAAGCAACTTCAATTGCATTGCGGATTGCACGCTCCACCAACGCGGGGCGTGTATTATATTGCCTGGAGATATGAGGATAGATATCCTTGGTAACTGCAACGGAGGAGGGGTCCTTCGCTTCTGCAGAATACTGGATGGCGCTGCGGAGATAATGATATCCTCTTAAATGCGCGGGAATGCCGACAGCGCGTATCTGCCGGGTGATCTGCGCACTGAGCTCCTCACTGCCCGCTATCAGCGGAGCAATTGGCAATTCGGGCTCGGGAGTGGTTTGAGAGGAGCGCGTCAATTGCAGGATACGGGGAATGATGTGCTCCGGCCCCATCGGTTTCACGAAACAGTAAACAACGCTTAACTTTTGCAATTCCTGCATCAGACGGTTGTCTAAAAAAGCGGTATGTATAAATACAGCGGGGCGGTTCTGCTCGCCCAGACTGTTGAGTACGCTTAAACCATCCATCACCGGCATGATGATATCCATCAGCAGCACATCTACACGATTGATCTCAAGGGATGATAAAACGTCTCTGCCGTTATGCGCAAAAGGGAGTACATGGATTGTTTCATAATTGCGGCAGAATTGCGCAATCTCCTCACAGGTTGATATGACTCCATCTGCTATCAATAGATTCAACAAACGAGTATCACCTCCAGTGCTTCTAATGATAGCAGATTATTCACAACTAGGAAAGCATACCCTTTACGGATAAAAGCTGAAAAAAACAGGCGTTTTATTTGTGTTATAAAGCCAAGGTTCCCTGAATTGCGCCAGTTTCGGGCCAAATATGGTCTGATTGGCACCGATGCGCCGAAGCCGGGTTGGCGGCTTGCATATTCATAATTATGCTATTTGCTGTTGCATCCACTGCGCGTACATGCAGTACCCCTTTGTAGGATCATTGATGAAAACATGCGTCACAACGCCAATCAGCTTTCCGTTTTGTACCAGCGGGCTTCCGCTCATCCCCTGCACAATGCCGCCGGTCACTTCCAGCAGCGCAGGGTCCGTGATCTCAATGACCATCCCCTTGGGCGCAGGGCTTTCCTGTGAGTTGAGCTTGATAATATTGCAGGAATACGCCTTGATGCCTTCATCGTTGAGCGTCGTCAAAAGCTGCGCGGGTCCAAGCTTCACTTCCTCGGGATATGCCATGGGAAGCCCTTCCGGATAAAGCGGATTGTAGTATTCCTTATACATGCGGCCATAGATACCGTACTGGCTGTTGGTTTCAATACTGCCAAGCCGGAGGCTTGCCGGATCAAATTCTCCCCGGAGTTCACCAGGTTCTCCCTGGGCGCCCTGGACAATGTCCACGATATTGGATTTGACGATTTCCCCGTCGCGCACAGTAAGGCTCATGCGGGTGTCCACATCCGTAATGGCATGCCCGAGCGCCGCATACCATTTGCTCGAAGGGTCATAAAAGGAGAGCGTACCTACGCCGGCCGTGCTGTCCCGCACCCACATTCCCATGCGGTATTTGCCGTCTGCAGGGTCAAGTACCGGGCGCAGGTCAACCGTCATGCGGTCCTTTCCGCGTGTGACGGTCAATTGGACAAGATCGCGGCTGTCATTGCAGATTTGGGCAAGATGCGTGGCATCTTTGATTTCGATGCCGTTTGCTTTTTCAATCAGGTCGCCCGCCTGAATACCTGCAGCAGCGGCGGGGCTGACTTCTCTTCCATCCGAAAGCACAACGGAAGTAACGCCCACTACAAGTGCGCCCCGCGTGTGCAGCGTAACGCCTATGGAGGTGCCGCCGGGCACCAGTGTAATTTCGTCGCGCACATGGATATTGACCTGCTTGACGGGAATCACGCCAAGCAGGCGGATCGTCAGGCGGGTAGTGCGTCCGCCTGACGCCCCTGTTGCCTGTGCAAGCGTTTCATCCTGCAAGCTTGATACGGCAAGCATATCGTCGTCTGAAGATGCGGTAAACAGGCTGTTTGTTTCCACGGGCAGGCGGTAGGATTTCCCAGCCTGCAAATGAATATCCTCCGAAAGCCTGCGCAGGGAGGACATGGGTTCCATATAATTAAATGTTAAGATTGCTGCGCAAAGCAGAATGCCAAACGCCTTGCAAAGGAACGGCGCAACACCTTTTTTCAAAACAAACACCTCATATATTCATCGAATCTCTGCAAAAAGCATCGATTTTATGATGAACATCAAGAGGCGTATCTATGCCCGTCTTTTTATGGATGCATCGCCACTTCGACGGTAAAACAGAGGACGGTCAACCCGGCCGATGGTCCAGCAGCTCCCTGGCATGCTCAATCGCACGGATATCTGTCTTTTTTGCACCCATAATACGTGCGACTTCATGGATGCGCTCCTCATGGTTCAATTCGCGTACGGAGGAGGAGGTTTTGTTCTGTTCTTCCAGTTTTTCAACCAAAAAATGCACGTCCGCCATGGAGGCGATCTGCGGCAGGTGTGTGATGCAAAGCACCTGATGCGCACGGGAAATCTGCCGCATTTTTTCTCCCACAGCAGTTGCAATATGGCCGCTGATGCCAGTATCAATTTCATCAAATATAACAGTAGGTATGCTGCCCATATGTATGGTTTTGAATGCAAGCATAATGCGGGAAAGTTCACCGCCGGAGGCAACGCGTTGCAACGCTTTTACAGGCTCTCCGGCATTGGTGGAAAGCAGGAACTCCGCCTGATGTAACCCATCGGGCGAAAGGGTATCTTCATTTAATGGCGTTAATGCAATTTCAAATTTCGCCTTTTCCATACCAAGTGCCTGCAGCTCCGCCACAATACGCCTTGTAAAACGGTCCGCCGTTTTGTTGCGTTCCGCCATCAGCACCCCGGCCGATTTTTTATAATTTGTTTTGCAGGCAGCCAGTTCTTTTTCAAGCGTTTCCCTGCGGGCGTCGCTCTGTACAAGCGCGTCATATTCCCCCTGCGCCTGTTCCAAAAAAGAAAGGATTTCAGCTACGCTGCCGCCATACTTGCGCTTAAGGCCGTGGATGCGCGCAAGCCTTGCTTCCACTTCAGCCAAAAGCTCCGGCTGAAACTCAAACCCGGCTTTGAGGTCGCGCAGGGAGTAGGCGATATCCTCCATGGCATAGTAAGCGTCCTGCAGGCGGTCATGCGCATCCTGATAATCCGCGTGATAGTCCGCAATAGAGGATAACTCACGGATCGCGGCATTTGCTTCATTGAGCGCGCCGCTTTCCTCTCCGGATAACAGGGTGTAGCTGTTTTCAAGCGCTGATACGATCGCCTGGGCGTTACTCAGGCGTTTTAATTTCAAATCCAGCTCTTCCTCTTCACCGGGCTGCAACTTCGCTTCAGCAATCTCACGTATCTGATAGCGCAGCAAATCCATGCGGCGCAACCGTTCCTGCTCGGAAGGGAATCCCGCATGCAGTTCCTTTAAAATTTCCTGGTGCCTTGTATAGAGGGACAACACCTGCTTAGAGAGGGGAGAGATGGCCTCTTGATCAAACGCATCCAAATATTTCAGATGCGAAGAAACATCAAGCAGTGACTGATGCTCATGCTGCCCGTGGATGTCCACCAAAAGATCGGTGACTGTTTTGAGAGAGGAAAGATTGACAAGCGTGCCATTGATACGGCATATGCTTTTACCGCCTGTACTCAGCTCCCGGCTGATAATCAGGCTGTCTTCCGGATCGTAAAAAATCCCAAGCGCGTCAAGCCGTTCCAAAACCTCGGGCGATTGGCTGATATCGAAAGAGGCCTCTACAAACGCTTTGTCCGCGCCGGATTTGATGAGATCCCGGTTTGCGCGTTCTCCCAGCACGAAATTAACGGCGTCTATAATAATGGACTTACCGGCGCCTGTTTCGCCGGTAAGAACATGAAATCCTTTTGAAAAGGAAAGCTCCAATCGTTCGATCAGAGCAACATTTTTGATGCTAAGGGTTTGCAGCATATTTTCCTCAAACTAAAAACCGGGTATAGTAAGCTTATTTCAGCATTGTCTGGAAACGCTTAATGATTTCAGGAACCACCTTGCTATCCTTGACGGCAATAAATATGGTGTTGTCTCCTGCGATGGAGCCGGCAATTTCAGTCCACTTCATGGAGTCAACCGCTTCCGCTGCGGCGCTTGCGCTGCCGGTAATGGTTTTAATGACAATAAGATTGCCTGCAGAAGTGATATTGATGACGGACTGCGAAAAGATACGGATGAACCGCTCCTGCAATCCGGTTTCCGCTTTATCTACCGTTGCATATTTATATGAACCGTTTTCGGAAAGCGCTTTGATCAGCCGAAGCTCCTTGATATCGCGCGAGACGGTTGCCTGTGTCACGATATAATTGTGCCGCCGGAGATGCTCTGCAAGCTCGTCCTGCGTCTCAATATCGTACTGGTCGATTAACTCCAAAATCATTGCGTGTCTGGCTGCTTTCATATAATACCCCCGCATAAAGCCGCACCGAAAAGCGCCTCCGGCACGATCAGCTTAGTTTTTGTTTGATTAGGCTATATAGATTATGCGCTCCCACACGCAAAAACTTCGCCTCATGATCCGATTTTGTGACGAGGATCTGATCGTCCATATTGACATCCATTGCCTTCTGCCCGTCCGCGTAGAGTATGCCGTTGCTCTTCATGCTCAGCTCAATGCGGGCGTCCGGCGCGGTGACAATCGGCCGAACGAGAAGGGAATGGGGGCAAACCGGAACGAGTATGCACGCCTCCAAGCCTGGCGCAATAATCGGACCGCCTACGGAAATAGAATACCCGGTGGAGCCGGTAGGCGTGCTTACGATCATACCGTCGCAAAACACGGTCCCCGCATCCTCACCGTTGATATACATGCTGATATGTGTCACGCCGGAAAATATCGGCTTGTACAGCAAAACGTCGTTCAGGCAATCGCAGACTTTCACGCCGTTTACGCTGCAGGAAACCATCATCCGGCGTTCGATGGAAAGCTCACCCGAGCGATAACGCGCGAGCACCGCGCTAAATTCATCCGGCTGAATTTCGCTTAGAAATCCTACGCGACCAAGATTAACACCCAATATGGGCAGATCATGCGCAACTGCAATGGGAACCGCCTTTAATATGGTGCCGTCTCCGCCGAATGCGGCAATAAACAGCGCATCCTCAAACGCGGAAGCCGTGGGCGGACAGAAAGGATTGATTTCTACACAGGAAAAGCCTTGCTCATTGGCAATGCGCATCGCTTCGTTACGAACCGATATGGCATTTGCTTTATCGGTATTTGTAACAAATACGATCGTTTGCTTCACGAATGCCTCGCTTATCTACACAAATCAATGTTATTTGACAATGCTCTTTCTGTATTATAGCCGCATAACACTGCATATTTCAAGTAAAATATGCCCTATTCAAAATAATTTTGGGATGGATTTCCATTAAACCGGATGCAGGAGCAAAGTGTGCGCCTGTTGGACCGTTTCCTGTATCAATTCTGTGAAATCCTGCGGCAATGAGGCGGAGTTCTCTTTGCTTTTTTTGAAATAGGAAAGGAATTCTATATTTCCCTTCGGGCCGGTAACAGGGGAGAAGGATAGCCCGCACAGCGCAAACCTGAATTCCAACGCTTGTGTTATGACACGCCTGCAAACCTCCTGATGTACGGCGATATCCCGCACTACGCCGTGCTTCCCGACCTCCGCGCGTCCGGCTTCAAACTGCGGTTTGATGAGGGCAATGACCTCCGCTTCTTCTGCAAGGCATGCATAGAGGGGCTCCAGGATCAGGCGCAATGAAATAAAGGATACATCGATACTTGCAAATGAGGGTAGGGGATCATACCAATCCGGCAGCATATTGCGCGCATTGGTCCGCTCCATGACGATGACGCGAGGATCATTTCTCAGCTTCCAATCCAATTGCCCGTAGCCTACGTCCAGCGCATACACTTTTGCCGCGCCGTGCTGGAGCATGCAGTCTGTAAACCCGCCGGTAGAAGCGCCGATGTCCGCCGCAATACGTCCTTCCAAATGGAGTTCAAAGGTATTGACGGCCTTCTCCAGCTTCAATCCGCCACGGCTGACAAAGGGGACAGGGTCTTCCGCAATGGCGATGCGGGCGGTGTCCTTGATTTCCATTCCCGGCTTTTGGGCGGGCTTTCCATCCACGCTTACTTTGCCCGCCATAATCAAGGAGCGCGCCTTTTCGCGGCTGGGCGTAAGCCCCTGTTCAAACATCAAACTATCCAATCTCATCGGTTACCGCTCCATCCTTGCGCCCTAAACTACAGAATGTATGATATCAAAGGATAACTTTATCACGTTTCTCCTGTGCTTTCAAGCGGGGGCGGGTTTGCTGACTGGAGCGACTATTCCGTGTACAAGCCGCATATTCTGTTTCATGAAGGGCGGTGTCTGCTTTGGAAATGATGTTTCTTGCAATACGGGCAAAGCTGCTTTCTTATATCAAAGAAAATTTGGGCGCACTCTTGGTATTTCTGTTCCTGTTTGTTGCAGGCAACGCCGCAGGCATCCGCATCGTGCAGGGCACGGAAAAAGAGCAGGTAGCCAACATGTTACTTGGCTTGCCTGAGATTTTACGGGAAGGTGGGGTGCCCTGGCTGGCTTTTTTTGCGCTGTCGCTGTTTGCGCAGGTGCTGTGCGCCGGTTTTATCTACCTTTCCGGGCTTTGGATCTTCACTGCGGTGCTTCTCATACCCGGTGTGCTGTTCCGGTGCATGTATCTGGGGGCGGCAATGGGCGTTGCGATTGCCGCCTGGCCCGACGCGGCGTCCATCTGGCTGCTTTTGATGCTGCAACTCGAATCTGCAACATTGATCCCTCCGCTTGTGAAAATGAGCGTGCTTGCACAGAATCAGATCGCAGGCGTGCTGCAGGATAAAACAACGTCCTCCCGTTTTAAGGCACTGGATCTGGAAGCGTATACCAGCCAATTTTTAAGCGCCTGCCTGCAATTACTGCCCTGCATCATCATCCAGACGCTGGTCACGCCGGTCGTATTCTCCCTGCTGCACTGACACAGGAGGAATTGACCCGCCCATATTCCGGGTGGTACAATTCCTATAAAAGCGGGTATGTTAACGGTAGATGAAATCGCGAAAAGGCAGGTTATACAAAACATGAAAAAACGTATGATCTTAGTTGTATTGGACAGCGTAGGCATCGGTGAATTGCCGGATGCAGGCCAATACGGAGATATTGGCGCGCATACGCTGGGGAATATTTTAAAGGTGCGGGGGAGGCTTGCGCTTCCCAACTTATACCGTCTGGGCCTTGCGGATATTGCGAACAGCAGGCTGCCAAAACCCGACGGCGCGCCGCTTGGCGCATTTGGCCGCGCGGCGGAGCGCACCGCGGCAAAGGACACCACCAGCGGCCATTGGGAAATCGCGGGGCTGCCTATGGATGTCCCGTTCCGTACCTATCCCAATGGATTTCCCAAGGATTTGATAGAAGAATATGAAAGGCGCATCGGGCGGAAAACGCTTTGCAACCGGCCTGCTTCCGGTACAACTGTCATTCAGGAACTCGGGGATGAGCATGTAAAGACCGGCAGCCCTATCGTATATACGTCGGCCGACAGCGTATTCCAGGTCGCCGCGCACGAGGATGTTATTCCGTTAAACGAGCTTTACCGCATCTGTGAAATCGCGCGCGAGATGCTGGTAGGAGAAAACCTTGTGGGCCGCGTTATCGCAAGACCGTTTGCGGGTGTGAGCGGCGCTTACAAGCGTACGGAAAACCGCAAGGATTACGCGGTTTCCCCGCCGGGGGACACCATACTCGATGCGCTCTACGCAAAAGGACTCACGACCGTTGGCGTCGGTAAAATTGAAGATATCTTTTACCACCGCGGCATCTCGATTTCGGATCATACGCATACCAATCCGGAAGGTATTGACGCTACGCTGCAGATGATCAAAGACGGCACCGGAGACTTTATTTTCACCAACCTTGTGGATTTTGATATGCTCTATGGCCACCGCAACGATGTGGAAGGCTACGCAACAGGCCTTGAGTATTTTGACAGCCGCCTGCCCGAACTGTGTGATGCTTTGCAGGAGGGCGATCTCCTCCTGATCACAGCGGATCATGGCTGTGACCCGACAACGCCCAGCACCGATCACTCTAGGGAGTATATTCCCATCGTCGTAACGGGTAAGTCCGTAAAAGCGGGGACGGATATCGGCACAAGGGACAGCTTTGCGGATATCGGCGCTACGGTGTACGAATACCTGACGGGCGCCGCATGGAACACCGGGACGTCCTTTTTGAAGGACATTCTGAAATAACGCCAAGCGAGCATAGCAAGTGAAAAACGGGCCGGTTGCCTGTAGAGCCGGCCCGTATGTCTGCGCGTTAACCTGTGAAAAGGATAAAATTCTTTCAAATCCATAACACTAAAGATTAAGTGCCTCCCGCCTGCGGCGAGAGAGGTATTGCGGGAGACTGTCACAAATGAGAAAACTCATGCGGACGTTACTCTATCTTACATTTGCATGCTACTGCATGGTGCTCGTTTATCTGCTGTTTCTCAACAGGCAGCACCGCTTTGCGTATAACAGCATACCGCTGATAGATTACATGCGTACCGCCGTTAATCTGATTCCATTCAAAACGATTATAGAGCTGTTCTCAAGAAGCGCACAACACACCATCCACCCGGATATCGTGTTTGATAACGCTATTGGAAACTTGCTGTTGTTTTTTCCCATGGGGATTTATATGCCCACCGTTCGCCGCAGGACAAGGAAAATCGGCAGATTTCTAAAAAGAATGTTTTTGATCGTGCTGATTGTGGAGACATTGCAGCTGGTATTGCGCGTAGGCAGCTTTGATGTGGATGATATTCTCCTGAACATTCTTGGCGCTGCTGCAGGGTACGCCATATGGAGAACCGGCGCGGTACAGCGGGTGCTTCGCATCATGCAATGGCTTGGATAGAAAAAAAGCGCAGTTAGCGCTTCTTGGAGTATCTTAAAGACTGTTCATCCTATCCGCGCTCTGAAGACGCTTAAGGCTTCTTTAGCGTAACGTCCCCGGCGGAAAGCGCGTGGAGCGTACCATCCTGCGTGCGCAGCAGCAGCCTGCCCACTTCATCGATCCCTTCCGCAACACCGTCAAGCGTTTCGCGTATGCCAATAACAGAGATTGTCTGTCCAACGGTGCCGCAGCAGCGTGCGTATTCCTTGAGCAGCGCATGATACGTCGGCTCTCCTTCGCAGGCATCATACAATGGCTCCAGTGCATTCAAAAGCGTGGCAAGCACCCGGTTGCGATCTAAAGGCCTATGCATATGCAGGGAAAGGGACGTCGCGTGACGTTCAATTTCTTCCGGAAAGGCGTCCGTATTCACATTCAGACCAATTCCCACAATCACGGACTGCAGGCGGTCCATATCTCCATCCATCTCCAAGAGAATACCGCATACCTTTTTGCCTTCTATGAGCACATCGTTTGGCCATTTGATAGACGCGGTGCAGCCAAGCTCCATCGCAAGGCGGTATATGCCCAATGCGCTTGCAAGCGTGTAGCGCGGCGCATGCTGCGCCTCCAGGTTGGGACGCAGTATAACGCTCATGCAGATGTCTTTTCCGGGCTGGTTGGTCCAATTGCGCCCACGGCGGCCGCGGCCTGCGGTCTGTTCCTCCGCAAGTACGATGGTACCGTGCGCGCAGCCCTGCGCCGCCAGTTGGCGCGCCAGCTGGTTTGTGGAAGGCAGGGAAGGAAATTGCGCCAATGCCCGCCCCAGCCATCTGGTGTTAAGCAGGGGATCAATAAACACCGGATGCACGAGGTTGCCCCCATCGAGCATACGGTACCCGCGGTTGGTCACAGCCTCAATCTGAATTCCTTCCTGCTGCAGCGCCTGAATATGCTTCCAGACGGCGGTGCGGGAAACCCCAAGCCTTTTGCTGATGGTTGCGCCGGAAAGGTGCCCCTCTTTGTTTTCCAGCAGCATTTTCAGGATTTCGTCTCGCATAGCGCCTCCTATTCGGGTGTATGTATGGCCTCATCGATGGCTCTGCGGGCAATGTCATAGGAAAATCCACGCGCAATCATACGCTGCATCAGGCGTTCCCGAAGTTCTTCCTCTTCATAGCGGCTGAGCTGGCGGGCATATTTTTCAGCAATGCTTTTTGCGTTTTTCCATTCCGTTTCATCATCGATTGCGGAAAGCGCCTGTTCGATCACACTGGAAGGCAGTTCGTGCTGTAAAAGCTGCCCTTTCAATTTATTCCGGCTTAGCGGCTTTGTTGAAAGCCTGCTGCGCACGAACTCATCTGCATAGGCCTGGTCATCCAAATAGGAAAGCGCCTGCAGGCGGTCGACCACCTGCTGCACTTCAAATTCACCGAACTGGTGCTCATCCAGATGCCGTTCCACCTCACGCACTGTACGGGAGCGCGCGGTCAGAAACTTCAGCGCAATGTCCATCGGCGTGCGGGCTTGGCCTTCAACCGATTGTTTCTTTTTTGGGGGAGACTTTTTGATGCTTTTCACTGTTACCTCAAGATGAAAGTATTCTTTTCAAACAAGCGGAAAGAACCGCCTATTCTACGCCATAGTGGTCTTCCAGCGCACGCAGCCGGGCGCGCAGCTGCGCCTGCATGGACAACTCATCCGCCTCCATGGGTGGTTGCTCCGTACCCATGCAGGCATTGCATGCATGAAGACACGCGGGGCAGACGCATCCGCTAAGCAGCCCTTTTTCCTGTTGTATCATATAAGTGCCGCATTGTGGGCATCCGCAGCGCAAGGTAGACCTCCCAAAGATTGTTTTCTTTCAGTATAGCATGTAGCCAATCTGTTTTCATGCTTTCTTGCATGCTTTTCTCCAAAACACGACATATTGTGGTATACTTTTATACGAATGGTTATGTATTTGGGAGGTCCGGTTCGATGAAACGCGCCGTTTTTCTATCCTTACTGCTTGCAAGCGCCTTGCTTGTTTCCCCGCAGGCGGAGGCCGCAACGCCGTCCCCATCGGGAACAACTCTGATTGTTTACGAAGATACCGGGGAAGTCGTCGCCATGATACAGACGCGCCTGCGGGAGCTTGGGTATTTCCATTTCAAAGCAACGGGCAGTTTTTTGAGCATGACGCGCAACTCCGTCATCAGTTTTCAAAAGAATCAGGTTTCCAAAGACGGAACGCCTATTATTGCGGATGGAACGGTAGGGCAGCAAACCATGGACTTGCTGTTTTCGCCGGGTGCCGCGCGCGCGGCTATCCCGCAGCATGTGCATATCCCGATCGGAGACCGCGCAAATGGCAAGCAGGCAAGCGGCACCCTTGCTTCCTGGAGCGATGTGAAGGCACAGCTGTCTGTAGGGAAGACATATACGCTTGTGGATTTTAACACCGGCACGACATTCAACATGGTGTATACGGGCGGCGAGCAGCATGCGGAAATGGAATGCGCCACCGCAAATGACGCTACGGTATATAAACAGACGTTTGGCGGGGAGTACAATTATTCCAAGCGGCCCATGCTTATTACAATAGATGGCACAACCATCGCGTGCTCTTTACAGGGACAGCCGCACGGAACGGATACCGTGGAACGCAACGATATGGTGGGACATGCATGCCTCTACTTTAATGAGAGCAAATCCCATGTGGGTCAGCTTCCGGACGTGGAACACGTCAACAACATTTTTACCGCGGCGGGAAAGACATAAGACAAGAGGCCCGGAAGCTTTGCTTCCGGGCCTCTTCGGACTTATTGCCTGTTACTGCGCTTTGACTTTCTTGAGATTGGCAAAGCGGGGCAGACCGTTTTCATAGGTCATCTTCGGCTGGCCCTGAATCAGCGGCAGGGCATACTCGATATAGGCGGCAGAGATGTTGTTGCCTTCCGCGTTGATCCATTCCAGGGGAACCTTCTTTTCAGTGTTGGCGACCTCTGCAAGATCCATCAGTTTGATGTTGCAGACATAGTTGCCGTTTGCATCCTTAGAGCGCTCAAAACCGACCATCTTGTCCGTTATGCCGGAAACGGCGCATTCTACAGCCGTCTTGCCGGAAAGGAAGGATTCCTGTACATCCGTTTCGGATGCGCAATGCGCAGCGCAACGCTGCAGCAGGGAGAATTCAATGCCGCGTACCTTTGCGCCGGTATTTGCCTTGAGGATATTGGCAAGGTTCGCCGCCAGGCCGCCGAGTTGCTTATGGCCGAACGCGTCGACAGGGGCATTCTCCGCACCATATTCCGCGATAAGCTTGCCGCTCGCGTCATGGATACCCTCGGAGACGGCTACGATGCACTTGCCGTTCTTCTTGTAAACGGTCTGTACATCCGCAACAAACTTGTCCATATCAAAATCGCGTTCGGGAAGGTAGATGAGGTCCGGGCCCTGGCCGTAGTGGGAAGCAATCGCTGCAGCGGCAGTCAGCCAACCGGCGTGACGGCCCATGATCTCCAGCACGCAGATCATGCCGATGTCATAGACGCGCGCGTCAAGGTAGAGCTCCATGCAGCTGGTTGCGATGTACTTCGCAGCCGAGGCATAGCCGGGGCAATGATCGGTTCCGAACAAATCGTTATCGATGGTCTTGGGTACGCCCATGATGCGGCAGGGGTAGCCAACCTTCTGCATGTACTTGGAGATCTTGTTGCAGGTATCCATGGAGTCGTTGCCGCCGTTGTAGAAGAAATAGCGGACATCATACTTTTTAAAGATTTCGAGGATGCGCTTATAATCCGTATCGTCCACTTCGCTATCCTTGAGCTTGTAGCGGCAGGAACCAAGCGCCGAGGAAGGGGTGTGCAGCAGCAGTTCAAGCTCTTTTGCATCTTCCTGTCCCATGTCATAGAGCACATCGTCGAGCACCCCACGGATGCCATGCGCCGCCCCATAAACTTTGGTGATGGCTTCGCTGTCGAGCGCCGCGCGGATGACGCCGTAGGCGCTGGCGTTGATCACAGACGTCGGGCCGCCGGACTGGCCGATGATGCAGGCGCCTTTTAAGACTTCACTCATGATACATACCTCCAGAACACATATAATAATAAACTTTTCTGTTCCCTTTATAGGAGTGCGGGATAATGGGCGGAATTTGTCAAACGCCGCCATCTTTTCGACTATACAGCATTTTCCCTTGTTTCGCAATTCCTTTACAATAGAATCTGTGCTTATGGGAACCTTGGTTTTGAAAAAAGCAACGATAATTTTTAAGTTTTGACCAATATTCGTCAAAAAACACTGGTACAGTATGAATTTGAAATGATAAAATGTAGGGCGTAAAACCCAGGCAAGAAAGGCAGGTTCCATGTTCGGTTACGTTTCTCCCGATAAAGCGGAGCTTAAGGTGCGCGAGCTGACACAGTATCAGGCCTGGTACTGTGGCTTGTGCAAGACCCTTGAGCGGACCTATGGGCAAATACCCCGCCTTGCGCTGGATTATGACTGTACCTTTTTAGCGCTGCTGCTTGCGGGTGTTTCTGGGGAAGAGCTCACATGTGTTCCCGGCAGGTGCGGCTATAAACCGCTGAAAAAAAAGGTGCCCATCATGGGTCCATGTGAAGCGCTCTCTTACGCAGCGGATGTCAATGTGTTATTGTATTACTATAAACTTGAAGATGACTACCATGATGAAAAAAGCGCAAAGGGGATTTTGGGGCATACGGCGTTAAAGGCGGGCGCAAAGCGCGCAAAAACGCGTCAGCCGCAAGCGGCGCAGGTGATCATGGAAAACCTGGAGATGCTGTCCCAATTTGAACAGCAAAAGGAAGCGTCCATTGATGCTCCTGCGGACGCATTTGGGCAATTGCTCAAAGAAATCGCTTCGGGATATCCTAAGCTTACTGCGGCGCAAAGGACGGCACTCGGCTGGCTTGGGTACCATATGGGCCGATGGATCTACCTCATGGACGCATGGGAGGATCGGGCTAAGGATCAAAAGACGGGATCGTACAATCCGTTTCTGATGACAAACGCCACACAGGAACGCGCGTCATTCTTGTTGTATGCATCCCTGCATGAGATGGAAAATGCTTGTGACCTTCTGGAATTTGTGTCCAATCGGGGCTTGATCGAAAATATTATTTATCAGGGCTGCCGTTTGCGTATCAGGCAGCTGCTGGAAGGAGTCAAAAGGGATGAATCCGTATAAGGTTTTGGGCGTGAGTGAAGATGCAACGCAGGAAGAAATCCGCGCCGCTTATCTCGCGCTGGTAAAAAAATACCACCCGGACAAATACACGGATAATCCGCTTAAGGAGCTTGCCAACGAAAAGCTCAAGGAAATCAACGAAGCGTACGAGCTGCTCACGAAGAAGGGCTCCACAGCCTCATCCTCTGCAAGGCGGGATAACAGCGCCTACAGCGGGGCGTACAGCGGCACGGGCGGTTCCTATTCCGGTCCTTCTTCGGCGGAATTCGCGCGCGCGCGTTCCTTTATCAATCAGAACAATCTGCAGGCCGCAAAGCAGGTGCTCGATTCTATTTCTGTACGCAATGCGGAATGGTATTATCTTTACGGCATCGTATATCTCAGGCAGGGTTGGTATGATAAAGCCCGGGAATATCTTTCCCGGGCCTATGAACAGGAACCGGGCAATGCGGAATACCGCAATGCCTATGCCGCCGTCAGCAATGCGGGCAACCCGTTTGGACGCGGCACCGCAAACGGTTCCGGCCCCTATGCGGGGGGATGTTCCACCTGCGATATCTGTTCTACGCTCATTTGCCTGGATTGTTGCTGCAATGGACACCTGTGCTAAAGGGTCTTTGATATGAGAAGGTTATCGCTTTCCAAACAAATGACTTTGGGCGCAATGGTTACCGCGCTGACCGTGCTGTGCCTGTACGCTACAGCCGTATTGCCCGCTGGCGCTGTTCCGTTGTACTTTCTTTCCTCCTTTGTGATGTACGTGCTTGTGTGCGAAGGCGCTTATACGGCGGCATTGGTTTCTTTTCTTGCAAGCGCCGCGCTTGCTTTTTTGATGCTGCCAAACAAAGTGCCGGTCGTTGCCTACATCGTGCTGTTCGGGCATTTTGGCATATTTCGTACATTCCTGCAGGACCGCTTCCGTGGGAAACTGATGCCTGTCTTTTTAAAATTGCTATATTGCGACGCGTTTGCAGGCGCTGGCATTTATTTGGCGCTGTATGTGTTTGACATCAATCTTTCAGCAATACCGGTGATGAACCTGCCGGTATGGGCGCTTGCGGTGCTGTCCCAGCTGGCGTTTTTATTTTATGATGTCCTGTATGCGCTCAGCGCCATGGTTTATGAAACGCGCTTCCGCCGTATGATTGTTCCAAGAAGATAGCGGATTTTCTACCTGCCTTTTCAATGCATTCTCCGTGAACGGAGGATGCATTTTTTAAGTTTTTCTGCAGGCGTTCTATCTGCTGTTAAAACCGCACAGAGTGGGAATGATAGTGTGTAGTACGTGTTGCCCAAACGGGCAGGCCGTTAAGCTGTGCGGGGGAGGCAAATCGAATTGCGCAAAAATAAAGAACCGAAGCAAAAGAAACAGAAGAAATCGCCGGAGCAGCGGGAAAAACGCAGGCGGGTTATCCGGCGCATATTTTTGGGGTTTACGCTCCTTTGCCTCTCTTTTGTGCTCTTTGGCGCTGTCTACGTGCTGCGTCTGGACGCATGGGAAAAGTTTGATGCAAGCCGTATTCTTGACGCGCAGCAGTCTCTTCTGGTTTATGATAAGGACGGCAATGAGGTAAGCTGCCTTTCCGCGCAGGAAACGCGCATCGTGATTCCATTGAACGAAATCCCGATGCATGTGCGGTACGCCTTTATTGCGGCGGAGGATAACCGCTTTTATGAACATATCGGCGTGGATTTCATCCGCATTCTCGGGGCCGCATGGGAGGATATCAAAGCAGGCGGTTATGTGCAGGGGGCGTCAACCATCAGCCAGCAGCTGGTGAAACTCAGCCACCTGACCAATGAAAAACGTATGACGCGCAAGCTTGAAGAAGCCGTGCTTTCCTATCAGATGGAACAGCAGTTCTCCAAGGATGAAATTCTGGAGATGTATTTGAATTATATTTATTTCGGCGGCGGGTTTTATGGGGTGGAAGCCGCGGCGCGCGGGTATTTTGGCATCCATGCAAGTGAGCTTAGTGTGGCGCAGGCCGCACAGCTTGCCGGAATCTTAAAATCCCCATCGCACTACGCCCCGCATTTGGATTTAAGCGCAAGCGTAGAACGCCGCAATCTCGTTTTGCGGCTGATGAAGGAATACGGCTATCTTGATGATGCAACCTGTACGGCGGCGCAAAAGGAGACGGTGACTCTAAATAACAAGCTCAATCAGAACAACAGGGGGTATTACATCGATCTTGTGCTGGAGCAGGCCTGTGACAAACTCAATGTGTCCATGGATACGCTGCTGACCGGTGGGTATCGCCTGTATACAGGGATGGACACGGAACTGCAGAAGAAGTGCGAAGAGATATTGAAGGACCCCGGCATGTTCCCGGAAAGCGCGGAGGATGCGCAGGCGGCCCTTGTCGTGGTGGATGCTAAGACCTATGGCGTTGCTGCATTGATGGGGGGCAGGGAAAGTACCACGGCTTTGGCGTATAACAGGGCAACACGCATCCGCAGGCAGCCCGGCTCCGTCATTAAACCCATCATCGCTTATGCGCCGGCGTTGGAGGATTACCGGTATACGACGGTTTCCATGCTGCTCGATGAGCCTACCGACTTTAATGGATACAAACCCGAGAACTTCGGGCAGAAGTACCGCGGCTGGGTGACGTTGCGCGAATCCGTGACGCAATCGCTCAATATTCCTGCCGTAAAGGTGCTCAACGACATCGGCGTAAACGCCGGAAAACGGTTTGCACAAAGCGTGGGCATTTCATTTGACGAACAGGATAAGAGCCTGGCGCTTGCGTTAGGCGGCTTTACGTACGGGGTTTCCCCGTATCAAATTGCAGGTGCGTATACCGCGTTTGCAACAGGCGGCTTATATTCGACGCCATCTCTCATCATGTCCATTACGGATAAAATGGGCAATACGCTCTATGCCTATGAGCCGGAGCGTACGCGCGTGATGAGAGAGGAAAACGCCTATATTCTCAGCGATATGCTCCAAAGCGCAATCAGTGAAGGCACAGGTCACCGCCTTGGAGAACTGGATTTGTCTCTGGCAGGAAAGACCGGGACAACGGGGCAAGGGGAAGGAAACCGTGACGCCTGGATGGCGGCGTATAATCCCGAGTACGCCGCGGCAGTCTGGATGGGATATGATGATTCCGCAGACGGGCGGACGCTGCCGCAGGATGCGACAGGCGGCAAGTATCCCGCCATGATTCTTTCGGAAGTGTTTTCTAACCTGTATGCGGAAAAGGAAGCGCCTGTATTTGCGAGGCCCAGCGGCGTTGTAGAAGTGCGTCTCGATGGGTATACGCTTAAAAACGCGCATGTCGCCGCGCTGGCCAATGCGCTTACCCCGCAGACTGCCGTGGTGCGAGAGGTGTTTGCCGTAGGCACGGAACCAGAAAATGCAAGTGATTACTGGGTTGTTCCTCAGCCGCCTTCCACCTTTGAGGCGCAGTTGGATACGGAAGGAAAGGCACAGATTTCTTTTATGCCGCAGCAAGGCTTTGTGCTTTACCGCCTGTACCGTGAGGACGGACACGGCGTAAGCCTGATGCTTCAGGAATGGCCAGGCAACAGCGGAAGCATCCGGTATACCGATACAACGGCGGAACCCGGAAAGACTTATACGTACTATATCATTCCCGCGCATCCGCAGCTCCAGATCGGCGGCAAACAGGTGGTTGGACCCGTTTCAAGAAAGGTGACGCTGCAAATTCCTGTAAATCCCTTTATTGCAGCGGGGGAATAGGCGCAAATTGAGAAGTGCTTGCAGCAGAACAGCGTATATTATATACTAAGAGCAGGAAAAAAGGGTTTTCTTTTCTTGTAAACGGTGCAAAGGCGCACTGCAAGGAACGGATTAATGATCGTCAAATAAAGGGGGATACATGCCTCACTTTTGGCATGTAAAACGGATGAAAGATCATGTCACATTAAATTTGGGCCAGATTGCCAGTGAGATGCAGCCGCGTTCCATGGCGGCGCGGGATTGGGTCTTTCAGGTGCTGCGGGCGGCAATTGTGCGGGGAATACTTCCGGGAGGCATGCCGTTGCGGCAGGATGAGATTTCCGCCTCGCTCAATGTCAGCCACATTCCCGTACGCGAAGCCTTCCGTCAACTCGAAGCACAGGGGCTCGTACGGATCTATCCGAACCGGGGCGCGGTGGTGACGAAACTCTCTTTGGAAGAGATGGAAGATATCATGGATGTGCGCGCGCTTTTAGAAGTCGGCGCGTTGCGCGTCGCCATTCCGATTATGACGCGGGAGACACTGGATACGGCGCAGGCGATCATCAACGAAACGCTTGAAGAGACGGAACCTAACCGGTTGGAAGAACTCAACTCCTGCTTTCACTTTACCCTGTATGAACCCGTGCAGAATCAGATGCTGTTCCGGCTGATTGAGCAGATGCATGCCAATATCGACAGGTATATCCGGGTATATTACAGCGATCCTGCGTATTATACCATTTCCAAAACGCAGCATTTGGAACTGTTGGACGCCTGCCGTGCCCGCGATACGGAGCGCGCCTGCGAGATCTTATACAAACACATTGCCGATACCAAGGCATTGCTGGAACCCCGATTGAAAAGCTGAATAGGACCGCTTGTTTTGCCGCCGGGTGACCGGCGGCTTTTTAAATGCCGGAAAGAATGGAAATCAGGCAACGCTTAAAATACAGTCAGACAATAAATACATCAAATGCATACAATGCGCTGAAAAACCCGTAAAACAAAAGCATTGTCTGCGCATGGCCTATTCCTTATGGGCATATGTATTATCATATGGAGAGGGGGATGGCCATGCGGGTTCAGGCACTGTTTACTCCGGGGTGCATAAACCATACCAAAAAAGGCTTGCGGGCTTTGATTGCGTTGCTGCTGCTATTCGGGCTTTGCATGCCTTTTCAAGTAGCCGATGCGGCGCTCGAAGTATCCATGGAAGACGCTGCGGGCGCGCTTTTGGTAGAAGCCACGACACAGCAGGTATTGTTGGAACAGGATGCGGACACGGCGCGTTCCGTCGCAGGGCTTGCAAAACTGCCTGCCGTACTTGTATTGTGTGAAGCCGTTGATCAGGGAAAATTAAACCTGCAATCCGAAATTGCGGTGAGCGAGAAAGCGGCGGGTGTTGGCGGCCCTACCGCCTTTATTGAAGGCGGAGAGGTCATTTCAGCAGAACCGCTGATGAAGGCTGCCGTCATGATCTGCGCGGGAGACGCCATCACGGCGCTGGGGGAGGCGCTGTCCGGCGCGGAATCCGGCTTTGTGGAAGCCATTAATGCCCGGTTGGCGCAGCTTGGCTTGTCCGTTGCGGTGGAGAATGCAACGGGCGCGGGGACGCAGTTTACGCCGCGTGCGTTGGCAGTAATCGGCGCGGCTCTCATGAAAAGCCCGACATTTACCGCACACAGTAAGCTGACGCTCGAAAATTTCTCACATTCGGATGGACGGGAAACCGAGCTTGTAAATGCCAACCGTATGCTCCGCAGCTACGCGGGCTGCACCGGCGTTGCGACGGGCTCTGCCGCCGCGGATGGATATTGCGGCGTGTTCTCCGTCACAAGAGGCGATACGCAACTGATTTGTGTGGTACTTGGCTGCAAAAACTCCAGCACACGCTTTGCAGCGGCAGGAAGCATGCTTGACCAGGCGTTTGCAACCAAGAAGGCGCAAAAACTTGCGGAAAAAGGGGAAGTCATTGCCGAGGGCATCCGCGTGCAGGGCGGTAAACGGCGCGAAGTAAACCTGGTTGCAAAAGACACCGTCGTACTTCTTTTGGATAAGGCGGAGCCTGCGCTTGTTGCCGTAGAGCAAATTCCGGAGCAACTCCAGGCGCCGCTCGACACCGGCGCAGTGGTGGGAACGGTCTCCTACCAGACGGCGGACGGTGTGGAGAAGGGCAAGGTGGAGCTGGTTGCCCAAATGGGGGTGGAGAAGGCGTTCTTCCGTGAGATCATCCGCGATCTGCTGCTGAGCTTCATGCGGTTATAATCGTTGTATTTTCAGAGAGTGCAACAACAGGCGGGTATTCCCGCCTGTTGTTGTGATTGGAATGAGTTCTGAAGTGAAGATTTCGTGACGCCAAAGCGGCCCTATTGGGACTTTGTTGCATCGACTTTCGCTTTCACGTATAATGGGGACAGGCCATTGCGCGTACTATGACGGCGCAGCGTACGGAGGAGAAAAGAATTGAACATTTTCGGTGGTTTGCTTAATAACCCGCAAGGGTTTTTATTACAGGCGCTATACAGCCTTCCGGCAATCCTGATTTCGCTCTCTTTTCATGAGTGGGCGCATGCTTACGCCGCCTATAAGTTGGGCGACCCTACGGCAAGAAATCTTGGCCGGATGACGGTAAACCCCATGCGGCATATCGATCCCATCGGCTTGCTGATGCTTTTGGTTGTCCGGTTTGGTTGGGCAAAGCCGGTGCCGATTAACCCGCGTAATTTTTCAAAGCCGCGCCGGGATGATACCATTGTCTCCCTTGCGGGCGTTACGGCGAATTTGGGGCTGGCTATTGTAAGCATGCTTGCCATTCACCTTTTTGGCCTGGTGGGCGCCACCAATTCCGCGATTGCAAACGTCCTGTACTATTTCCTGGTCATCAACCTTGGCCTGATGGTGTTCAACCTCGTTCCCATCCCGCCGCTTGACGGTTCCCATGTGCTCGAAAACCTCTTAATCCGCCATGTTGGCCCAAAACCGTTTTTTTTCCTGCATCGCTACGGCAATATGATATTGCTGGCGCTGCTTCTCACAGGCATTCTCTCAGGGATATTGGGCACCTTGATTTCTTACGTGATGTTTGGGCTGCAGTGGCTGTTCGGCACCATATTCCAATTCCCGGGGATGATGTACCTGTATCAATACATGTAGGGATGGATTCTTTTGCCATATCACGTACATATCAATCAGTTTGACGGTCCGCTTGATCTGCTTCTCCATTTAATTGAGAGCGCAGAGGTGGACATCAAAGATATCTTTATATCCGAAATTACCAACCAGTACCTTGCCTACATGGCAGAGCTGGGCGGGCTGGATATGGACACCGCCAGCGAGTTTCTCTCGATGGCGGCTACTTTATTGTACATCAAATCCCGCCAGCTGCTGCCGCGCCCGCCCAAAGAGGCAATAGAAGAAGAGGACCCAGAAGAGCTCCTGATCCGCCAATTACGGGAATACAAGGCATTTAAGCTTGCGGGGGAGGAGCTTGTGCGGCTGCAGGAAGCCATGCAGGGCGTTTACGCGCGTTTGCCGGAGGATGTTCCGCTGCCACCGGTTGAAATCACGCTCTCGGGCGCTACCATGCAACAGCTCTACCAGTCCTTTTTCACGCTGCTCCATACACAGCGTGAAGAACCTACCATCAATCCGCTGCATCAGGTGCATCAAGATACGTTTACCATCCGCACACAGATCATAAAAATCCGCCGGTTATTGACACAACATGAAGAGCTTTCCTTTGAAGAACTGTTTGAAGAATATCCTGTGCGCACGGAGGTCATCGCCACATTCATGGCGCTCCTGGAAATGATCAGCAGGGGAGAAATTGATCTAAGGCAGCCTGCTCCGTTCGCGCCCATCCGTTTAAAAGCCCGCGTACTTGCGACAGCGGATGCCGAGGACGATTATATGGACGAATACGCAGATTGAGGAATGATATGCAAAAGCAAGAGCAGATTGGCGCTATAGAGAGCATGCTGTTTGTCGCAGGGGACCCGGTATCCATACTGGAGCTTGGGCGCGTGCTTGATGTGACGGAGCTGGAACTATACTCCCTGCTGCAGGAACTGCAGGCGCAGTATAAACAGGAGCGGCGCGGGTTTCAGCTTTCCATTACGGCGGAAACGGCGCAGCTTCTTTCCAACAATGCTTATGCGGAGTATGTGGAGCGTCTTTTGCAGCCTGCGCAGCAAAAGACATTTTCACAATCTTTGATTGAGACGCTCGCAGTCGTTGCCTACCGTCAACCTGCAACGAGAGCCGATGTGGAAGCGGTCCGCGGTGTCCGGTGTGAATACGCAATGAGCCAATTGGTCAAGCTCAATATGGTACAGCCCGTGGGCAGAAAAGAAGTAGTGGGCCGCCCTGTGCTCTATGGTACAACGGACGCGTTCCTGCGCCAGTTTGGTATCAGCACCATTGCGGATCTGCCGAACTATGAGGCCTATTCCAAAGGCGAGGCGCCCATTGAAACAGCGCTTACGGTATAGTGTACAGGCAGGGTCAGGGCCATATGCCTTTACCCTTGACATCGTCTTTTTGCTCCTGTACACTGTACAGAAATTTACGTAAAACAATGCTTTACGGAGGGTTTATGATAGAAAACAAGATTATAATGGATGGGCTGACGTTTGACGATGTACTGCTTATCCCTGCGGAATCAAACGTTACGCCCAAGGATGTGAATTTGAGCACCTTCCTTACGCAGGAAATCCGCCTTGGCATCCCGCTGATGAGCGCCGCAATGGATACCGTAACGGAAGCGCCCATGGCGATTGCCATGGCCCGCGCGGGCGGCATCGGTATCATCCACAAAAACATGACGATTGAAGAACAGGCGACCAATGTTGACAAAGTAAAACGCTCCGAACATGGCGTTATCGTAGACCCCTTTTTCCTCTCTCCGGACCATATGGTCACGGATGCGATGGAGTTAATGAGCAAGTACCGCATTTCGGGCGTACCGATTACGGTAAACGGAAAGCTTGTAGGCATCCTCACAAACCGCGATCTGCGTTTTATTGAAAACTACCGCGTTCCCATCCGTGAGCTGATGACGAGCGAAAACCTTGTCACCGCGGCGGAAGGCACAACTCTTGTGCAGGCCAAGGCAATCCTTGCCCGCCACCGCATTGAAAAGCTGCCCATCGTGGATAATGAGGGGAACCTCAAGGGCTTGATTACCATTAAGGATATTGAAAAAGCCATTCAATACCCCAACTCTGCGAAGGATAAGAATGGGAGGCTTTTGGCAGGCGCTGCGGTCGGCGTATCCAAGGATACGCTTGAGCGTGTGGAGGCGCTTGTAGCGGCTAAGGCGGATGTGATTGCCGTGGATACGGCGCATGGCCACAGCCGCGGCGTCATCGAAACCGTAAAGAAATTACGTGAGCAATACCCGCACCTGCAGATCATTGCGGGCAACATTGCAACGGCAGAAGCAACGGAAGCACTGATAGAAGCCGGCGTTTCAGCCGTGAAAGTGGGCATTGGGCCGGGCAGTATCTGCACCACGCGCGTGGTGGCAGGCATCGGCGTACCGCAGATTACGGCCGTTATGGAATGCGCGCGCGCCGCGGAAAAGCACAAAATCCCCATTATCGCGGACGGCGGCGTCAAATATTCGGGCGATATTACAAAAGCCATTGCCGCAGGTGCAAGCTGTGTGATGCTTGGAAGCCTCCTTGCCGGTACGGATGAAAGCCCCGGGGATACGGAAATTTATCAGGGACGCAGGTTTAAAGTATACCGCGGCATGGGATCTATTGGAGCAATGGAAAGGGGCAGCCGTGACCGCTATTTCCAGGAAGACGCGCAGAAACTTGTGCCGGAGGGCGTGGAAGGCCGCGTGGCATACAAGGGCTCCCTGCATGAATCCGTCTACCAGCTTTGCGGAGGGCTTCGCAGTGGTATGGGATATTGCGGCGCCGCGACCATAGAGGACTTGCGCAAAAACGGCAGGTTTATCCGCATCACCTCCGCCGGCCTTACGGAAAGCCACCCGCACGACGTCTATATTACCAAGGAGTCGCCAAACTACTCGGCGCGCTAAAATAAATAGTACAACGCGTTATGATGTGAGAAGCGTTATAACGCGTTTTTTATAGGGGAATACCATGAAGCTACAGCATTATCTCAAACAATCTGACCGCCTTGCGGTGGCGCTTTCCGGTGGAGCGGACAGCGCCTGCCTGCTGCGCGAAGCTGCGGCAGCACTCGGACGGGAGCACGTGCTTGCGATTACCGTCCAGACGGAGCTTTTGCCCACAAGAAGGTTGCGCATGGCAAAACGCATGGCAGAGCTTGCCAATGTAGAACATATCATATTGCAGGCGGAAGCATTGGAAGAAGAGGGCATACGCAATAACGGGACGATGCGGGATTATTTTTATCACCGCCTTATCATGCGGGCAGTGCTTGATGAAGCATGGGTGCGGGGGTGTGAGGATATTGCCGACGGCTTGCATCTGGACGATGCGCAACGTCCTGCCGCGCAGGCAGCTAGGGAACTGCAGATACGGAGTCCCTTTGCGGAATGTAGTATGGGCTGTTTTCAGGTTGCGGCGTTGCGAAAGGGGATGGGGGAAGATGCCGCGCCGGGGGAGGGCTCTCTTGCTTCCCGGCTGCCGCAGGGGATGCCGCTGACGTTTGAGATGCTTTCTCGCATTGACGAAGCGGAAGAAGAACTCTTCCGCCTGGGGCTGGTGACTGCGCGCGTTGTGGTACAGGGAGAAACAGCCGCTATCGTTGTAGGGGAGGCGGAACAGGAACGCTACCGCACGCTTTTTGACCGGGCGCATTCCATTGCCGGCAGAACCGGATTTCAAATAGCAACTGAATAGCCGTGGCTTTGAAAGATACTGTATGAGTTACCCGCGGCTTCCCAATATTGGATGTTTTTCCGGCTCCAAACGTGTTAAAATAAGGATTGGAGACACAATTTATACCGAATCAAAAACACATAGGAGGACAAAAGCTATGCCAAACTTTGCAAATCCTTTTCAGGGAAACGTCAACCGCAAAATGACAAAGGAAGAACTTATTCAGGCGGTCCGGCTGGATATCGCAGGCGAACTCGAGGCCATTTATGTGTATGATGCGCATGTATTGGCAACCGATGATCCCGTTGCCAAAGCAATTATTTCGGACATCCGTGATGAAGAAAAAGCCCATGTCGGCGAGCTGATGACCTTACTCCGCCACCTCGATCCGCAAGAAGCGGTACACTTCCTTTCGGGTGAAAACGAAGTGAAGGAAATGCTTGAGGATCTCGGGATCACTCCCGCTTCTTCAACGGCGGGCGGCGCGCAGGCTACAGTCGGCAGCCTGATAAAAGACTAGAGAAGGAGGGAGAAAACGATGGATTTTCTGTTTCGTGACGGGTCACCGCTTTCGGGCGAGCTTTGGAATAAAATTGATGAAACCGTAGTGAAAACAGCGAGCCGCCTGCTGACCGGACGCAGGTTTATCAACCTTTATGGCCCGCTGGGTGCGGAAGCGCTGAGCATTCCCGTAGACGATCTGACAAAGCGCGGGGAAATGCAGGAAGACGGCGCTCTGATGAAGACCGGCTACCGGGTCTATAAAGAACTGCCGCTGATTTACAGCGATGTGATGCTGTATTGGCGCGATCTGGAGAATAGCCTCAAGAGCGGGCTGCCGGTTGACCTTTCTTCCGTTGTAGAGGCCGCTGCCCAGTGCGCGAAAAAGGAAGATGAACTGATCTTCTTTGGTAGTAAAGTGCTTGGCTATGACGGCTTATTCACCGTGGAGGGCGCTGCCCATATAAAGAGAAGCGATTGGAAGGCCGGAGAAAATCCGTTCTCCGATATTGCAAAGGGGATTGAAATCCTTACGGAAAAGGGGATTTGGGGCAGGCTTGCCCTTGTGCTAAGCCCGGACCTCTATACACAGTTGCAACGCATCCAACCCGGAACCGGCAAGATGGAAATTGAACGGGTCAGCGCGCTGGTAGACGGAAATATCTTCCGTACGCCTGTCTTGGGGAGCGGCAAAGCCATATTGCTCAGTGCGGACAGCCAGTACATGGATCTTGCCGTCGGCCAAGATATGACGGCCGCTTACCTTGAAACGAAGGATCTGAACCATGCGTTGCGCATCCTTGAGACAGCGCTTCTCCGTGTAAAACGCAGCGACGCCATCGTGATATTTGATTAAGCAATTCAAAACAAAGGAAAAGGAGCGGGTAACCGCTCCTTTTCCTTGCAGTTAATGGTCGTTTAAGCGTCGGTAAATCGGATTATGTATGGCAAGCGCGCTTGCAATGACGCCTGTCAGCCCGGTGATCAGGAAAATCACCGCCATTCCCGAGCCCTTTCCGCCTCCGGTCAATAAAACAAGAAGTTGCTGCAATGGGGAAACCTGCGCCATAAAAGGTTCAAATACATGGTCTGCAAGGAATCCGCCAAGGAACAGCCCAAGCGGGATGGTGCAGTACTGCAGCGTATCGCGGGCCGAAAACACCCGCCCCTGTAATTCAGTCGGGACATTGGTACGCATAATGCTGAACATGCACGCGCCTGTAAAGGGTACAAGCATATTCCCGCAAAATGCGGAGAAGATCCACATCGGGGCACTTCGTCCGAGACTCCATAGCACATCGCCTAAGAAAAACGATATGATCATGGTCCAAAATACCAGCTGCGTCTGGCGCTTTGCAGGCTTCATAATAGTTACAAGGACACTGCCCAACAGCATGCCGATTCCCATGGCGGAGGTGACGAAGCCGAGCGTCGTTTGGTTGTCGCCCGAACGCGTCAGTATCATGGCGGGTAAAATCCCATAGCCCGAAATATACGCCAAGAAATTAATGAGTGACATATACAGGATCAGTTTCAATAAGGCGTTATTGGCTCTAAGAAACGAAAACCCCGTAGCACAGCTTTTCCACACCGGTTCCTTTTTTTGCTCCACGCTCTTTGGAAGGGGAGGAAGCTTTACAAAGAACAGCAGGACAAAAAACGCAAAGAGGAAAGTACCTAAGTCAATCAGGAAAACCGTCGTAAGGCTCCCAAAAGACAAGATAGCACTGGCGAGCGGCGGCGTCAAAATACGGATGAGTGAGCCGGAAAACGCCTGTAATCCGCTTGCACGCGCATATTGTTCCTTGGGCACCAATAAACTGACCGCTACATAGGACGCCGGGTTCTGGAACGCGTTCATGAAGCTGTTTACAAAGTTGGCAACGTACAAATGCCATACCTGTAGGGCTCCGGTAAAAAACAGTATGGCGATTGCCAGCGTAGAGAGCGCCGCAAAAAGGTCGCTCACCAGCATGATCTTTTTCTTATTCCACTGATCCGCCAGCGTTCCCGCTATAAAGCAGAACAGGATGGAGGGCAGGTACGTGAAAAAGGACAATAGCGCGATGCTTGTCGCGGTATGCTGCTGCTGGTAGACCCAAAGGATCAGCGCAAAACTGGTCAAAGAGCTTCCAAGCGAAGATACTGCCTGGCTGCCCCATAGAATTAGAAATCCCTTTAACGCAAGGGGCCTGTATGTGGTTTTCATGGCTTTGCTCCTATTCAATCATTTGATCGTAATGAAAGAATGCAAAGCCTGATTTGGACGGGTGTTTACCGCTCCATACAATCTCCGTCCCGGATCAGACCTTGCATGGAGCAAACACTATGCAGAGCGGCATCGCCATATACATCCAACCCCTTCGCGCTTAATGTTAACGCAGTATACCACATATTGCTATATACGTCTATAAAAACGATGCCCGGCAAATATCCGCCGGGCATCGGATGCCTATGGAGTAATTTGTATGATCATCGTTCCGTGGAGCCTGCACTTTTTCAAATTGTGCCCTGAAATGCAACTGATCCTTCCGTGAGATATCAGTTTCTCATATGAACTTCTCGATAGTCCCAGCTTCGCACGCAGCAGCGCCTCCGGTTTGATATCAACGGCTTGCTTCGCCTCTATATGGAGCTCGAACGGTTCCTCATAAATACCGTCCGGCCCTTCCGTTGTAACAACCGGCAGGGTAGCGGCCGCTCCGCTTTTCTTTAAGAGATCTGCGTTGAGAGCGCAGCGGAGGGCAGCCTCCGTATCGTTGTTCAGGTAACCGTGCAGTTCATTTTGTGAAAGCCCAGCCGGACTGATACCGGAATGTATGGAGAGGTTCCATGTGGTATCGCATACGCTGCACTTGTAAATAAGCCAGACATCCAGATGCTTTTGGTGGGCGTTTACCCGGAACAATCCGGATGACCGAAATTTCGTTTTTCGCCCGCAGCGCTTACAGTACCTAACCGCTGCCGGGGGCTGCAGCAGGCATATCTTCCAATTTATTTTTTTCAAAAGGATTCTTCCTTCCTGTTTTTAAAATTTGAGGCAGGAAGGGAGAAAAGGGTGGCCGGAATGTATAAGCAAGTACCTTCATATAAAAATCCTCCAAAACAAAATAATAAGACGCCATGGCAAGGGCGATTCCTTGCCATGGCGTATGAAACAGACAGATCAAATCAGATCCATGCAATCCAAACGTCAAATGGTGGAGTATCTTCCTCTAAACGATTCCGAACAGTAAACAAGCCGCTTTCAAACAAAACGGCACGGCTATTCGGTTATGTTCATTTAGCGGAAGATTTTCTGCATGGGACAGCCTCCAGCATTTGGATTGCAGGGTAAAGTATACAGAATATGGTTGGAGAAGTCAATAACGGAACTACATACAATTTAGCACGTAAACGAAAAAGTCCAACTGTAATCAGTTGCCTTCTTTATACAAAAAAAGAGCCAATCGGCTCTTTTTTTAATAAGAATTGTGCGCTAACCTATGAGAGAGTAGGGGAGTACTATCGAAACAAAAAAGAAGCCAACTTTTGTTGACTTCTTTGGTGCGGGAAACAGGACTTGAACCTGCATGCTGTTGCCAGCACACGGACCTGAACCGTGCGCGTCTGCCAATTCCGCCATTCCCGCGAAAAAAAGTGGTGGATGGGGGTGGATTCGAACCACCGAAGTCACTGACGGCAGATTTACAGTCTGCTCCCTTTGGCCGCTCGGGAACCCATCCACGTAAACGATATGGAATTATCAATGGAGCTGGTGAAGGGACTTGAACCCGCAACCTGCTGATTACAAATCAGCTGCTCTGCCAATTGAGCTACACCAGCGAGGCGACAGTGGTGCCTCAGAGTGGACTTGAACCACCGACACAGGGATTTTCAGTCCCTTGCTCTACCAGCTGAGCTACCGAGGCAAAATGGCGACCCGGAGGGGGCTCGAACCCCTGACCTCCAGCGTGACAGGCTGGCATTCTAACCAACTGAACTACCGGGCCGTAATGGGAAAATGGTGGGCCTTCAGGGACTTGAACCCCGGACCAATCGGTTATGAGCCGACCGCTCTGACCAACTGAGCTAAAGGCCCAAGCCACTAAAAGGCATCCAGTAACTGCGGGGCGCGTACCCCTTACCGTCAAGAGACGGTATATGTGCAACATTGGCAAGAAGCCATAGCTGCACGGGGAGCGAAAACACAAGGTAAAAATGGTGACCCCTAGGAGACTCGAACTCCTGTTACCGCCGTGAAAGGGCGGTGTCTTAACCGCTTGACCAAGGGGCCCAGTATGGTCGGGGTGAAGGGATTTGAACCCCCGGCCCCATGCTCCCAAAGCACGTGCGCTACCGGACTGCGCTACACCCCGCT
>JAEWCL010000012.1 GCA_023390655.1 Bacillota bacterium
TTGCCGGTGGTTTGGCTAAGGGGTCCCACCTGTTCCCATGCCGAACACAGTAGTTAAGCCCTTATACGCCGAAAGTACTTGGTTGGAGACGACCCGGGAGGATAGGTAGCCGCCGGCTCCCAATAAAAACAGCACTCATGTGAGTGCTGTTTTTTCGTAAGAACGCAAAATATTATTATAAAAAAGGGAGCCGAAAGGCTCCTTTTCTATGCTATAAACCCTAGCGGGACTCAAACAAGTTTAACGCCTGCTCGTAGCTTGGCATGGCCATCATGCCGCCCTTCTTGGTGGCGCACAGCGCGCCCACGGCATTTGCAAACTGCACGCGCTCCCGGACGCCGTATTCCGGATGATTGAACTGCAGGAAGATGGAAGCGCCCATAAATGCATCCCCGCAGCCGGTGGTGTCCACCGCCCGCACCGGGAACCCGTCCACAAACCCCTGTTCGGAGGCGGTGGCGTAATAAGCGCCTTTTGCGCCGTATGTGATATAGCAAGTCTTGATGCCCATCTCTAAAAGCTTGTTTGCGCCGGAAGCGGGATCATCGGCGGATACGTGAAGCAGCATGGCCATTTCCTCTTCAGAAAGCTTCACAACATCCGCAAGCGGCAGCGCGCCATAAAGCTCGCGTATGGCCTGCTCCCTGCTGTCCCACAGCATCGCGCGGTAGTTGGGGTCATAGGAAACCTGAATGCCGCGCTCCTTGGCGTAGCGCACGGCGGAAAGCGTCGCTGCGCGCGCAGGGTCGCGCTTCAATGTCAGGGAACTGAAATGCAAATTCCGGCACTGGTCGATCAGCGAATAGTCGAGCAGTTCTTCCCTAAGCTCCGTGTCGGCGCCGGGGTCGCGCAGGAACGCAAATTCACGTTCGCCGTTGTCCTGCAGGCTGACAAAGGCAAGCGTTGTGTGGATGACGGGGACGGTCTGTACCCCGCGCGGCTCAATCTTGCAGGTGGTCAGCGTCTGCTTCAAAAAACGGCCAAACAGGTCGTCTCCGACCGCGCCGATCACCGCCGACTTGCCGCCCAAAGCGGAAACTGCCGCCGCACAGTTGGGCGGGCCTCCGCCGGGGTTCATTTCATATGCCGGGTTGCCCATGGAACCGCGTCCGGAAGGGGTAAAATCAATCAGATATTCGCCTGCGACAACGATATCGAACATAAGCCCTCCTCATAGCATGCAGCGCGTGTAAGCGCCGTATTTACCGGTTTAGTATAACACATTTTGATTATGGCAGGAATGAAAAAGCGGCCTGCGCCGCTTTGGTAATTTGCACGTTATTTGAAGTCGTGCGCGGACGCATCTGCATAGTCGCGCAGCACACGCTCCATTTCGTTTGCCGGCATGGGGTGGAAGTAATAATAGCCCTGCACCTCGTCGCACATGCGCTGGGCAAGGAAATCGAACTGCTGCTTGGTTTCCACACCTTCCGCGATCACCTTGAGCCCGAGGTTCTTGGCAAGGCTGATGATGATCTTTGTTACAGCCTGATCCTTATGCGTACCGCCGATGCTGTGCACAAACTGCATGTCCATTTTGATGCGGTCGATCGGCAGCAGCTTTAAACGGCTTAAAGAGGAATACTCCGTGCCAAAGTCGTCAATCGAAATGGAAATGCCCAGGTTTTTGAGGTCCTGCAGCGTTTGCAGCGTATGTTCCACATTGTTGAGCGCAGCGCTTTCCGTGAGCTCCAGTTCCAGAAGCTTGGGGCAAAAGCCGGTTTGAAACAGTACGCCGGAAACGACCCGTGCAAACTCCGGGTTGTTGAACTGAATTGCGGAGATATTGACAGCCATGCGCAGAGCAGGAAGTCCCATCGCCTGCCATTCCATGCTTTGCTCGCAGGCGGTGCGCAGCACCCATTCGCCGATGGGGTGGATCAGCCCGGTATGCTCTGCAAGGGGAATGAATCCGGAAGGCGGGAGTATGCCAAGCTGCGGATGCTGCCAGCGCAGCAGCGCCTCCAGGCCGATCATATGCCCTTCCTTTACGTCGATCTGCGGCTGGTAATACAGCAGAAGCTCCCCCCGCTCCAATGCATGGTAAAGATTGTTGGTCAACTTCAGCCGGTCCGTGACCTCCTGCTTCAGGGTAGTTGAGCAGATGACATATTGATTTTTACCCTTGGCCTTTGCCTGATACATCGCGATATCCGCATTCTTTACCAATGCGTCCACGCTGTCCCCATCGGTGGGATAGACGGAGATGCCCGCGCTCGCGGTGATATGGAACGCCTGCCCTTCCAGATAAAACGGTGCGCGGAACAGGTGCATGATGCGGTCGGCAATCAGCGGGATATCATTGGCGGAGTTTAAATCGTTGATCAATATCAGGAATTCATCCCCGCCAAAGCGGGAGACGGTGTCTTTGGGCCGCAGAGAAGCGATCAGCTGCTGGGAAATCAGCCGCAAAAGCAAATCGCCGCTTTCATGGCCCAATGTATCGTTTACGTTTTTGAACGAGTCGACATCCAAAAACAGGACGGCAAGCTGCCGGCCGCGTTTTGCGATGGCTTTGATGGCCTGCTCTACACGGTCGTTGAACAGCGTGCGGTTGGGCAGGTTCGTCAGCGTATCGTAATAGGCCATCTCATTAATGGCACGTTCGGATTCGGCCTTGGAAAGGGCATCACCAAGCATATTGGCGATAATCCGCATGGCGGCGAGATTTTCTTCCGAACAGGCGCGCCGCGAAGGACATTTGAGCACCAGCATACCCAGAGAAATGTTTTGGATGCGCACGGGAAAAACAGCGGCGGTATGGGCTTTCTCCGCTTCAGCATGCAATGCCTTCGCCCGGCCGATGTCCATACCGAGGAATGTTTCCTCTATGGAATCCGTATCCTCCCTGTGCCATTGCAGCACATGGTTGATGGTCGTTCCGCCGCCAAGCGTGAGCAGCATATAGGTGTGCGGCACTTCAAAAAACAGGCCAAGCTGCATAAGCGCATTTTCAATTTTCGGCTGGATATTATACAGGCCCGAGGATACGAGATCCGAGGAAAGCTCAAAGAAAAGCTGCTGCAGCCGCACCTGGGCTTTGCTTTGCCTGAGGCGGAGAACGTATATTTTATGAATAAAGAGCGCGATGCCGCAACCGAACACCAGAAATCCCATCCGGATCACATAGGTGGAGTCGTTGATCACCACGGTGCGCAGTGGCGCCAAAACCCAAAGCACCATCTGACTCGCCAAAGCCGAAACGGTCAGAAAGATCAGCCCGGAGCGGCTTTCCATCAGCAGGGAAATCAGAAGGAGGAAGAACGGGAAGACCCATATGCCCAATGCGCCGTTGTGCGCAAAGTGCAGTGTGATGACCGGAATAGAGATACAAATGGCGGTAAGTATGAGGTTGTTCTTTGTATGCTTTTGCATGCGTAATTTTGAAAGCAGCCCGATGATTGCGCCAAAACATAACAGCAGCAAGGAAAAAGGAAGCACCGCCTCCCATACAATGGCGCGGTGTCTCAAATACTGGGTCAGAAAATATAAAAGCGCGCCTGCGACGTACATCAGCGCCAGCGACTCATACAGGCGTGTATACATGTGCTCCGTTAAAATCAGCTGATCCGCCGTATTCTCATTGGCATGCATCCATCCGTATTTGCGTACGCAGAAGAACAGGTAGGTGACACAGCACAGCAACGGAACCATAGTCAACTGCGCCAATTTGAGTGAAAAAACAATATTGATGGAGATATACAGGCCCATCGAAAGAAGCGTGCTCCAAACAAAAAGATGCAGCAGCGTTTTGAGTGGCAGCCCAAAGCGGGAAGCGGCGTTTTTTGAATACCGGAACAGCAGCAGCGCGCAGAGCAAAGAAGCAAGGAACTGATAGACAATATAGAACCAATCCCATACGTGAAAGACGCCGGCCGGCAGATAGCCAAAATGCGTGGAAAGCAAGGAAAACGGACTAAAATCCGGCAAGGAATACAGCGGGCACATTGCGATGCCTATAACGCCCGATCCGTACAGCGCCGGATAAATCCACGGTTTTTTTAAAACGGAGGCATTGTTGGATTCCAAAATGTAATGTAAGAATACGGAGTAGGAAAAGACGCCGCCAAGCAGGGCAATGCGCAGGAAAATGATGCAGGTATCCATGCTCTGTGTTGTATTGGCAATGGAAAACCCAAAGGCCCAAACCAGGATGCACAGGCAAAGAAAAAAATAAGTGCGGTTGTGCTTTTCGCGGGTTGCCAATTGCAGCACATAAAACGCAAAAAATGCGACAAGGGCGCATATGACAAAAAAGATAACGGAGATCAGCGTGGGAAGAATATGCATCGCCTTATGAACCCTTTCGCTCTCTATCAAATAATATCGGTATTCCTTGCGTCAGGCTGAAGCCAATAAGCGTAAATTTTGGAAAAAATAATTATATTGATACCACTATATCTATCTGATATAGTGGTATCAATTCAGGAAAGGCGGACGCCGAATGGGAAAAGAAAATACCACACGATATATCCTGCTGGGGTTTTTGTACCATGAGGATATGAGCGGCTATGATCTTAAAAAACGGATGGATCTGAGCATCAGCCATTTTTGGAACGCAAGCTTTGGGCAGATCTACCCCGCGCTGCGGGAACTGCTTATAGAAGGTCTGGTGGAACAGCGGGAATGTGCTTCTGAAAAGGGGCCCAGCCGGCTGGTATATTCCATTACGGAGCAGGGGAAACAGGCGCTTTCCGGCTGGCTGGAAGCCCCGGAAGACAAGGAGTACTTTCGCTCCGAGCTGCTGCTGAAGCTCTTTTTCAGCGCGGGCGTATCCAAGGAACATAGCCTTGCGCGCGTGGAAGCTTTTCGCGCAAGGCAGGAAACCAACCTTTTTCTCATGCAGCAGTTCACGGCGGAGCTGGAGCCCATTTTGGAGGACTCGCCGGGCCATCGGCAGTACTATCTCACGGCGCTGTTTGGGAAATATGTGTATCAGGCATATGTGGACTGGGCAAAGGAAGCCGCCCGGTTATTGAAAGCGTAATGGCTTTATTGAGGAGTTGTTTATGAAAAAACGTCAACGGGTTCGCCGTGCGCTGCTGTTAACCTCGTCTTTGCTGTTCCCTATCACCATCAATTATTTCTCGCCCTACCTCATTCTGCAGGGGAGCATGGAAGGCGTGCTTGCGGGAAGCGGGCTTATGTTCTTCGGGCAATTCCTGTGTTCCATCGTATTTGGCCGCCTGTTCTGCGGCTGGCTGTGTCCGGCGGGCGCGTTGCAGGAGGCATGTGCGGGCATTGTGAATCGGCCGGTCAAGCCACGGACGCGTTATATCAAATATGTTATTTGGGTGCCATGGCTTGGCGCGATTGTCGCGGGCTTTGCCGCCGCGGGCGGCATGCATCGCGTGGAGCCGCTGTATTATACGGACGGGGGAATCTCCGTAAGCGCGCCTGCCAACTATATCATCTATTTTGGCGTAATCCTGCTGCTGCTCGTGCTGGCCCTTACGGTGGGAAGGCGCGGCGCCTGCCATACCGTATGCTGGATGGCCCCGTTCATGGTGCTGGGCAGCACTGTCGGGAAGGCGTTGCATATTCCCGCGTTGCAGATGAAGCCCGCACAGCAGGGCTGTAGTTCCTGCAAGGCGTGTGACAAGGCTTGCCCCATGAGCCTGCCGGTACAATCCATGGTGCGGCAGGGCGACATGCGGCACACAGAATGTATCCTGTGCGGCAATTGTGCGGACGTCTGCCCGCGGCATGTGATTGAAATGGGATTCCGGAGAGCGCCAAAGCGGATAGAACCGGTAGCGGGGATGAACCGCTAAGCAAGTTGATAATAGAGAGGAAGCCGCCGATGCGGCTTCCTCTCTATTTTTGTTATTGCATTCAAAGCGCCTTGCGCATGCAGACGGATGCTTCCATGCCGACATACGGGCCATAATTGGGAATAGCGGAATACCCCATATTGGTATAAAGCGCGATGGCGGAAACAAAAGGCCGCCCGGTTTCAAGAATCAGGCTGTGGTATCCTTTGTCTTTCGCTTTCTCCTCCAACGCCTGCATCAGCAAGCGGGAAAGCCCCCGCCCACGATATTCCTCGCGGACAAAGACGCGCTTGACTTCCGCTGTTCCTTCTTCATATTTCTTGAAGCCGGCGCACCCCACGGGCAGCGCGCCGTCATAGAGCACAAACACGTCGTGGATGTGCGTGAGCGCGTTGTGCGGCACATATTCCGCACGGTGTTCTTCGCCGCCTGCAAGCGCGTTGAGGTGGCCGTCAAGCATCGCGCATAGCGCAATAAAATCCGGGTCGGTCCCGTCCGTATAGTGCAGTTCCATTGTAGCCTCCTTGCATTGTCTATCCGTGCAGTATATACGAAGCCCGCATTGCCTGCAAGAAAACAAATACCGTACCACCACCCCGATATGGTTGCGGGATCGCACAGTGCACGTATGCCGCGGCCGGCGCGGCATTTTTTTCTGCCGGTGTAAAAAGCCAGGCCTTTCCGCAAAGCAGGTTTGAAGGTATAATGGCCATAAGAGATTTTTATTTCACTTCAAAAGGAGCGTAACATGGGCCTCTACAAGACCAGTGAGATTCTTAAGGACGCACAGGCGAAAAAGTACGGCATCGGCTTCTTTGACGTTATCGATCTGCATATGATCCGTGCTTATATCACGGCGGCGGAAGCGGTCAATTCGCCCGTGATCTTCGGGCCTGCGGAAAGCCTGATGGGCTACAGCAGCTTCGAATGGATCGCGCCGTTGATGCTGCAGGCCGCGCGCATGGCAAAGGTGCCCGTCGCCATTCATATGGACCATACTTACCGGTACGACGTCATGCTGCAAGCCATGCGCCACGGGCTTTGTTCCGTCATGTTTGACGGCTCCAGCCTGCCGTATGAGGAGAATGTTGCAAAAAGCGCGGAGTTTGCGCGCATTGCCCACGCCATGGACGTGGAGCTTGAATGTGAGCTTGGGCATGTGAGCGGGCTCGAAGGTGAGGCCGGTACGGAAGAAGAGAACGTCTACACCGATCCTGATGCGGCGGTAGATTTTGCGGCGCGCACCAAGACGGATTTTCTCGCCGTTTCCATCGGCACCATACACGGCGTGTATAAAAATACGCCCAAACTGAACCTGCCGCTGCTATATGACCTTCGGGACAGATTGTCGCAGCCGCTGGTGCTCCACGGGGGCTCCGGCCTGAGCGATGATGATTTCAGAAATGTGATCGTGGGCGGGATTTCTAAAATTAATATTTATACGGACGTGATCCTTGCCGCCAACAAGGCGATTGCGGACAACGTGTCCTCCCGCTATGAGGATATCGTACAGAAGGCGGAGCAGGCGATGGCGGAGGCCGCCAAAGCGAAAATGCTGCTGTTCGGCAGCGCGGGAAGAGCATAATCTCATTTGAGATAACGTAAGACGCCCGCAAACTGCGGGCGTCTTGCATTTGTAACCTTATCGTACTCCCGGTTCCAAGATTGCAAACGTCCCTTTCCCGCAATCGATCTCGGCCAAAGCACCGTAGGGCAGCGTACACATGGGCTCGTTGTGTCCAAAGCTCATATTGTAAAGTACAGGCAGGCTGGGAAGCCGGTATTCGTCGAGTACCTTTTTGATAACCGCCGCGTATTCTTCAAAATACCGGCCCTGATGCGGCTTTGCGACGAGCAGGCCGCAAACCGCGTGGAAAATGCCCATTGCCCCAAAGCTGCGCAGGGTATAGAGCACGGTTTCCGGCGCCGGCATATCCTCGGAGGTTTCTAAAAACAGCAGTGCGCCGGAGAACGCCTCCGGCGTTGGCCAAAGGGAGGTTCCCTTTGCCATATCCAGCACCTCCAGGCACCCGCCGATGAGAGGCCCGCGCGCGCGGCCTTCTCCCTGAAGCACTTGGTATCCTTCATTTTTCATTAGCTTCTTTTCCAGGTGCGCATTTTCCTGCAGCCATTCAATGCGCTCGCCCGTCCACGCTTCGGCCGCGGGGATATCGCCGATGGGGGCCGCTTCAAACAGCGCCTTTTGCACATGGGCCACAGCATAGGGGAAGACGCGGATGTTTTCCGCAAACTCCGCCAGTATGGAGGGGCCGTAGAAGCTTGTAAATCCCGCCTTCAGGCAGGCGAGGTGCGTGATGGTCGTATCCGAATACCCGAGAAACACCTTGGGGTTCTTCCACATCACGTCAAAATCCAGGTAGGGCAGCATACGGATGCTGTCGTCCCCGCCGATGCAGGAGAAGATGCCGCGGATATTGGGATCAGCGAACGCGCGCATCAAATCCGCCGCGCGTTCTTCCGGGTGCCGGTAGACATGGTCCGCACCTTTAAGGGTATGCGGCAGTTCGATGACGTTGAGGCCGAACGCTTCCTGTAAGCGACGCTTTCCGGTTTCATAGCGCCACAGGATTTCCGGGTCGCCGGCGCCGCCCCAGGAAAGGCTGACAGCGGCAACGGTATCGCCTGCCTGCAATCGCGGCGGCTTTTTGAGCTGCAGCATGGTACGCCCTCCGTTTTCGGTAAATTTCAAACAGTTTATCACATTCCCTTCCGTATGAAAAGGGAAAGCGCCTGAACGTGGCGGCATCGGTGGATCGATGTTACAATAAAACAAGAGCATGTCCATTTGGAAAGGGGAAGAGAAGGATGCTGAACTTAGGCGTGATCGGAACGGGCTGGATTACGGATTCTTTTGTGCAGGGCGCGCTTGCGACAGGGCGGTACCGCGTGTATGCGGTGTATTCCCGCACAACGGAGGCTGCGGAGCAATTCGGCAAAAAGTATGATGCGCAAGTGTACGCAACAGACCTTGACACGTTCTTTGGGATGGGGGGCATGGATGTGGTCTACATTGCTTCCCCCAATTCCTACCATTATGTGCAGGCGCAAAAGGCGATTGCCGCAAAAAAACACGTGATCGTGGAAAAGTCCGCGTTCTCCAACAGCAAGGAAACGGAGCATATCCTCTCCCTTGCGCGGGAAAACGGCGTATTCGTGTTTGAGGCGGCGCGGCATATCCATGAGCGGAACTTCTTTGTGCTCAAAGAACAGTTAAAACACATCGGCGAAATCCGCGGCGCAAGCCTGACCTATATGAAATATTCCCCCCGCTATGAGCTTGTGTTGAAGGGGGAGCACACGAACATCTTCTCTCTGGAGTATTCGGCGGGCGCTTTGTATGACCTCGGCGTGTATCCGGTGTATACCGCGGTAGCGCTGTTCGGGAAGCCCGTAAGCTGCCACTATTTCTGCACCAAGGTGCGTACTGGCGTTGACGGCATCGGCGTCATCGTGTTTCGGTACGATGGGTTTGACGTTGTGATGCAGACGGGCAAGATCGCGGATTCCCTCCTGCCCAGTGAAATCTGCGGCAGCGAGGGGAACATCCTGTTAAGCTCCATGAACGACATTGCCTCCATCAAGGTATACAACCGCGCAGAAAAGACCATCGTGGAGGTGGCGGAAGAAAAGGAAAGCCACTGGATGCTTGGCGAGGCGAACGCGTTTGCAGAGCTGATATGCAACCCCGGCGCGCCCGAATCCCGCAAGCGCTATGCGGAGCTTGAGGGCATCATGCGCGATGTCCACGCCGTGATGACGGAACTCAGGCGTCAGGCGGATATCGTGTTCCCGGCGGATCAGATGGAATAGAGACTACGTTCAGGGGCTTTGCCCCTGAAACCTACCCAAGGGATACATCCCTTGGGAATCCCGCTCATTTGACGTACTTTCAGCCGTTTGCTCGCAAACGGCTTTTTTTCTGGAAACCTTGCAGCAAAACGCTATCCATCAGCGTTCTATAAACAACCGGGCGGCGCGGGGGAGAAAAGAGCCCGGCACATTGGGGGTATTGTTCTGCGGGACGAAGGGTTTGAACGCTTGTACGCGGCCTGCTCACCCATGGTATATTGGACGGCATACGGGGTGACAGGCAACCACCACACGGCATTGGAACTCACACAAACGGTGTTTTTAAAGGCGTTTGTGCGTTGGGATACCATTCAGGCGCTTGCGCCGCCGCAGGTACGAAGCTGGCTTTACCGGGCGGTGAAAAACGCGAGCATCGATTGCCTGCGGCGCGAGAGTCACGAGCTGATGTCGGACTGTGTGCCCGAGCGCGCGGATGCAGACTTGTATGCGCTGCCGGAATCCGCGTGTGTGCAGCAGGAAACCATGGAGACGGTATGGGCCGGGGTGGAAGCGCTGCCCAAGGTCTACCGGGAGGCGGTGGTGCTGCACTACTTTGCGGACCTGACGCAGAAGGAAGCCGCGGAGGCGTTGCGCGTCCCCGGCGGTACGTACCGGGCAAGGCTCTCCCGCGCGCGGGAGTTGTTGAAGTTATCCTTAGGGAAGGAGGAGACGCTGTGAACGAAGAACGAATAGAAGAGCTATTATGCCGGACAGCGCGGGAAAAGACAGGCGCGCTGCCGCTTGATGAGGTGCTTTCCTCCGTGTATCGCCAAGGGGAACAGGAAAAGCGTGCATATAGGCAAAAGCAAGGGAAAGTACAGCGTTTGAGACGCACACTGGTCCCCGCTGCGGCGGCGTGCGCGGCGATGGTCATCATTTCGCTGCTTGTCCGCCCCGTGGTGGTGGAAGGGAGAACGTATGTCGCGTGGAACGGCGCGGTACAGATCGACGGGGTCATCCACCAGGTGGATGCGGCAACAGAAAAGACGGCGCTCAAACGGCTGTTTGATACCAATCAATTCGTGATTGCGGACGATGCTTCGCCCACGGGGGATATTATGGTGCTTGCACCGGAAACCAAGGAGCAACAGATTAAGAAAGAAGAAAAAGTGAAGTATCTCAGCCATGCGGTGTCGATCGAACCCGTGACCGTGTATCCCGTCATCGGCGATCTCGTGGTGCGGGAAGGGCCGGATACCGCGTACGCGGAGCTTGCGGAACTCTATAGCGGTCAGTGTGTCAAAAAGGTGGGTATGTACGGCAGGTGGGCGATTATTGAATGGAACGGCGCGCTCGCCTATGCGTTTGACGCGTACCTGTTTGAAGCGCCGGAGGAACTCCCGAGCTATGCGCCGGTGACGCGGTATGCGGCAGAGCCCGTCAACATTCGCGCGCTGCCTACAAGCAGGGAAGCGTCCGCGGTGCTGCATGAGCTGCAAACAGATGAGCCCGTTTCGTGTACCGGGGTGATCGGGGAATGGACGCAGATTGAATGGAAGGGCAGCAACGCTTATATATTTACCAAATGCCTCAAAAACAGCGTTTCCTAGCACATTCCGCAGGCATTTCCGCTTTACAAACGCTCCCACGGGCGGTATAATAAGCGCTGTATAAGCGAGGAACGGGACACGCATGGGCAGTTTTCCCCACAGAGAGAGCCGCGGACGGTGGAAGCGCGGCAGGGCGGAACGCCACATGCATCACCCGGGAGCGGGCGGGCGAACGCAAGGAACCTTGTCAGTAAGCCGTCACGGGTCTGCCCGTTACAGCAGCAGCGCATCGTATGTGCGCAAAGAAGAGAGGACGCCTTTATGGAAGCGTCAACTCGGGTGGTACCGCGTGGCTACGCCGCGTCCCGATTGGGATGCGGCGTTTTTGTTTGTAAAAAGCCAAAATAGAATGGGATTCCAAAGGGACGTGTCCCTTTGGCCGGGTATGGGGCGGTGCCCCATCGTTCCCCCGTTGCCCCCTGTTCCCTCTAAATACATTCAACTGTAAACCGCTAAGGAGGTTTCCCATGTACAAGAAGGTTCCCACTACGCTGGATTTCGTATCCCGCGAAAAAGAAGTATTGGCGTTCTGGAAAGAGCACAAAGTGTTTGAAAAGAGCACCGTCCACCGCAAGGGGGCAAAGACGTACACGTTCTTTGACGGCCCGCCGACGGCGAACGGCAAGCCGCACATCGGCCATATCCTCACGCGCTGCATTAAGGACATCATCCCCCGCTACAAGACGATGAAGGGGTTTGACGTGCTGCGCAAGGCGGGCTGGGATACGCACGGCTTGCCGGTGGAGCTGGAGGTAGAAAAGCAGCTGGGACTCGATGGCAAGGAGCAGATCGAGGCCTATGGTGTCGAGCCCTTCATCAAAAAGTGCAAGGAATCCGTTTGGAAGTACAAGGGCGAGTGGGAGGATATGTCCGACCGCGTGGGGTTCTGGGCGGATATGGAAGACCCCTATATTACCTATGACAACAACTATATCGAGTCCGAGTGGTGGGCGTTGAAGCAGATATATGAAAAGGGCCTGCTGTATAAGGGCCATAAGGTCGTGCCCTACTGCCCGCGCTGTGGCACGGCGCTTTCCTCCCATGAGGTGGCGCAGGGCTATAAGGACGTCAAGGATACGTCCGCCATCGCGAAGTTCAAGGTTAAGGGCGAGGAGAACACCTACATCCTCGCGTGGACGACCACGCCGTGGACGCTGCCCTCTAACGTCAGCCTCTGCGTCAACGCGAACGAAACGTACGCAAGGGTGAAAAGCGGGGATAGCGTATATATCCTTGCGCAGGCGCTCATTGAGAATGTCATCGGCGAAAACGCGGAAATTCTTTCCACATTTCCCGGGAAATCCTTGGTGGGCACGGATTACAAGCCGCTGTTCGATTTCCCGGTGGATGCGCAGGGCAAGCGCGGCTGGTATGTGATGAGCGACGATTATGTCACGCTGACGGACGGCACGGGCATCGTCCATAACGCGCCCGCGTTCGGTGAAGACGATGCGCGCGTGGGCCGGGAATGGGATCTCCCGTTCATCCAGCTGGTGGACGCAAAAGGCCATATGACGGGCGGCACGCCGTGGGACGGCATGTACGTGAAGGACGCCGATCACGCCATCCTCCATACGCTTGAAGACAGCGGCCTGCTCTACCGTGCCATGAACTTTGAGCACAACTATCCGTTCTGCTGGCGCTGCGATACGGCGCTCATCTACTACGCGCGCAAGAGCTGGTTTGTGAAGATGACGGCGGTGAAGGACAAGCTGATTTCGTTCAACCGCCGCGTGAACTGGATTCCCGAAAACATCAAGGAAGGCCGCATGGGCAACTTCCTGGAGAACGTCATCGACTGGGGCATCTCGCGCGAGCGCTACTGGGGCACGCCGCTGCCGGTGTGGACATGCGCGGATTGCGGGCACACCCATGTGGTGGGCAGCATTGAAGAGCTCAAGCAACTGGGCAAGGATGTGCCCGAGAACATCGAACTCCACAAGCCGTTCATCGACGCGGTGCATCTGAACTGCCACAAGTGCGGCGGGGACATGAAGCGCGAGCCGGAAGTGATCGACTGCTGGTTCGACAGCGGCTCCATGCCGTTTGCGCAGTGGCACTATCCGTTTGAAAACAAGGAGATTTTTGAAACACGCTACCCCGCCGATTTTATCAGCGAGGCCATCGACCAGACGCGCGGCTGGTTCTATACGCTCCTGGCGATCTCCACCTGTTTGTTTGACGATCCGGCGTTCTTAAACTGCATCGTGATGGGTCATGTGCAGGATAAGGACGGCAGGAAGATGTCAAAACACTTAGGCAATGTCGTCGATCCCTGGACAGTTCTTGATAAGCAGGGCGCCGACGCGGTGCGCTGGTACTTCTATACCGGCTCCATGCCGTGGCTGCCGAGCCGCTTCTATGAGGACGCGGTCAACGAAAGCCAGAGAAAGTTCATGGGCACGCTGTGGAACACCTATGCGTTCTACATCCTGTACGCGGAGATCGACGGGTTTGACCCGACGAAGCACAGCTTAAAGCGCGAAAACCTGACCGAAATGGACCTCTGGGTGCTCTCCCGCCTCAATTCCGTCGTCCGCGACGTGGACGCGCACCTTGAGAACCTGCGCATTACGGAAGCCGGGCGTACCTTGCAGAAATTTGTCGATGACCTTTCCAACTGGTATGTGCGCCGCTGCCGCGAGCGCTATTGGGGCAAGGACATGACGGCGGACAAGGAAGCGGCGTATATGACGCTCTTTACTGTGCTCGAAACCCTTGCGCGGCTAAGCGCCCCCTTTACGCCCTTTATGGCGGAGGAAATCTACCAGAACCTTGTGCGTTCTGTGGATAAGTCAGCGCCCGAAAGCATCCATCTGACGGATTATCCCGAGGCCGACCTGTCCTTTGTGGATAACGACCTTGAAGTGAACATGGAGCGCGTGCTCGATATCGTGGTGCTGGGCCGCGCCGCGCGCAACACCGCCGCCATCAAGAACCGCCAGCCCATCGGATGCATGTATGTGCAGGGTGAAGCGCTTCCGGCGGGGTACGTCGCCATCATCGCGGAGGAACTCAATGTCAAGGAAGTCCGCTTTGTGGCGGACGCTTCCGCCTTCGTTTCCTACCGCGCCAAGCCGCAGCTAAAGACCCTCGGGCCCCGCTACGGCAAGGCGCTGCCCAAGATCAATGCGTATCTTGGAGGCGAAGGCATTGGGGACGCGGTCGTCGCCGCCCACAATGCGGGCAATGCCTATACCTTCAGCATCGAAGGTATGGATGTATCGCTTGAAAAGGACGATGTGCTCGTAGAACCCATGCAGAAGGCGGGCTTTGTCACCGTGACCGAGCGCGAGCTTTCCGTGGTATTGGATACCAACCTCACCCCCGCGCTCATTGAAGAGGGCTTTGTGCGCGAGCTGACGAGTAAGGTACAGACCATGCGCAAGGAAGCGGGCTTTGACGTGACGGATCACATCGCGCTCACCTATTCCGGCTCCGCCGTGGTGGAGGGCGTGTTCAAAAAGTTCGGCGCGGAGATCGCGGAAGACACGCTCGCGGATGCGATGGCGAACGTTGCGCCCAAGGGCTATGTTAAGGAATGGGATATCAACGGCGAGACCGTGACGCTGGGCGTGGAGAAGAAGTAAAGATACGATTGGAGGGCTCTGGCCCCACAGTTCGCAATGGTCGCACAGAATTCTTCTGTGTCCCTTGCTCACTGGGACTGCGCCGCGCTTCTTCCGCCACAGGCGGTGCTTGGCTACGTCCCCCCAAACCACCGCTTAAGGGCGTAACGCCCCTAAGTACCCGCAATATTTTCAGCCAAATTGGCATGCCAATTTGGCTGATGCTTTTGATAGGAGGGAATATGCAGCCCATTCTCGATCACATCCACATCACCGCGCAAGACCTTTCCCGCGCGGAGCGGTTTTATGACGCGCTGCTGCCGCTCATAGGTTTTGATCTGAAACACAAGGAGCGCACGAATGTGCCGGAGCATGCGTATGATCTTATCGAATACCACCATGCCGGGCTTTCCTTAGGCCTCGTCAGCCCGCGGGAAGAATACCTCGATACGCCGGTTTCCCGCAGGCGGCCGGGTGCTGTGCATCACGTCGCCTTCCGTGCCGAGACACGGGCGCAGGTGGATGCGCTCTATGCGGCGGTCTGCCGCCTGGGTGCGCACATCGTGCATCCGCCCAAAGAATACCCGGAATATTGCAGCGACTATTACGCCTTCTTTTTCAAGGATACCGAGGGCGTGGAACTGGAATTCTGCCACTTCGCCCGTAACAGATACTTCCCGGCGTAATGAAAATCCTGCTGACAGCAAAAACCCGTCTGCATAGCTGCAGGCGGGTTTTTCAGAAATACGGCTAAGGCTGGTTATTCCCTTGCCCGGAGGATGAATAAACTTCTTTTTTCTTTAGACGCTTCTTTTTTCTAAAGTGTCTGATGATAAACACAAGCGCAACAACAACTCCGGCAAGGACGAGCAATGGCGGGAGGGCAATCAGTATTAAAAGGTAGTATACCCCCCAATTTTTATCCTCTTTAGCCTTATTTCCGCGGGAAAGCTTGAAATGCAAATCCCGGTCCGGAAGGCCTTGAAAGGAGGCGCGGTATACGCCATCCTTTCCACGGATAAAGTCAAATCCTTCTGCGGTAAGCCTTGTGCCTTTTGCTTTCATGTCGATGGAGATGTCGAGCGTTCCGAAACTTGCAAAGCCCTTTGCGGGATTTAGCAGATAATAAAACTCCATGTCCTGTGCGTGCTCGGTGTTGTTGCTCGGCGTCATGCCGCGTTGCCGGTACGAAATCTCCATATGCCGCTCCTGTCCCGGTTCAAAGGAGACTTCATAAAGAACAAGAAGCATCATCGGGTTGTCAAAGACCTTTTCTTTGCGTGGGGCATATTGTTCCGCGATGCCGCTTGAAACAAACTGCTCCAAAGTGACGCCCTGGTTCTCCATGTTCTGGAGAATCGTTTTATATTGAACGTTTTTCTGGAATGCTTCACGCTCCCAAATTGCGTCCGCCTCATAGCGCGGTGGTGTACCGGAGGCAAACCACAGCAGTGTAAATTGGAAGGGAACCGGCAAGTCATCTACTGTAACCAATATGCTCTCTTCCAGCGTTTTGATGTCTTCCTCAAAGAACAGGATCGGAAACAGCATGGAAACGACTTCCTGGGTGCTGCCTTTGTGGATCAAATCATATGCAGCGCAAATCGTTGCATCGGATAATTTCTCTTCATCCGGCAACGAAAAGGATAGCGTTTCTTTCTGCACTGAAATTGGGGCCTCGGAAACAGAAAAAGCAGCTCCGCTGACCCCGCCCTGATGATAAGAGAAGGGCAGGGAATTCGCAAACGCGGAACCCGGGATGAGAACAAGCGCGAATAGCAGGAGAGACAACCATCGCCTTCGCTTCATGCGGCTACCTCACATTCCGGCATTTTGAACGATGGGAACATTTGATCTTATTATACCTGATAAAATCGTCACTTTCAATGCCGCTATCTATAGGTACTCCGGCCCCTTGCGCTCCGCCATCTTCCCGGTCAGGCCGATCACCTTAGGCCATAGGCCGGTCTTTGCGATGATAAAGCCCATCAACATGCCCATGTGCGTGTGGAGATGCCGGTGCTGTGCAAGCATCAGGGTAAAGCGCGTCCATTCGCACCCCTCCGGCCGCACAAGAAGCGCATCTTCCGTCAAGCCGTCCAGATAACATTTGATCTCTTTGCGTACTTGTAAGAAGTACATGCGCAGTTCCTCCCGGGAGAGTGCCATATCCGTCACAATATCGAGATTGTTGAGGTTCGGGATATGGAACGGCGGCTCCGCATAGCGGCTGGGGTTGATGAACCATTGGTCCAGCGAGTGCAGCATGTGGTATACATGCTTGTAGAGCGGCATGCCGCAGTATGGCGCGTTCCACATATCGTCCGCAATGCAGTCCACCACGTTTTCCACTTCCCACAGCGCGCGGCTTGTCTGCTCCCGGATCGCTTCCAGATAGCCTTGCCCGTTCATTTGCAAGCCTCCTTACAAAAATTGTGAATTTACTCCTGATACATTATAATGGAAGTAATCTTTTTTATCGGGAGGACGGCATGAAAACAAAATGGGTGGTGCTTCTCCTGCTTGCGCTGTGCGGGTTTTTGGTGGTGCTCTATTTGGGAATACCGGCGCCCGGCATCCTGAACCATGCGTATACCGGGGTGGTCGCCAATATCATAGAAGACGGCGGCAGTCGTTCTGTTTCCAACGTGGAGCTTGCACCGGAAACTGCAGCAAATGTACTGGCAGCCATTCAAAGTCACCGTTATGCAAGGCGGTTTCCGGATGGTAGAGCCATGTCACCCGGTCCGGTACGGATGCTGATACTGAGCCTTGTATATGAGGAAGCGGGCGCAGAAAAGCATGATTTGTTTGCAATCAACAGTGCAGGCGCAATTACCATAGATGCGGTCAGCACATCAGGCGGCTATCGGTTTCTGCCCCGAAATGAGAAAGCGCAGCAACAGCTCTTTCAAATCATTTATAATGCCATTCCAAAGTAAACAGCCGTTATCAGCGCAGCGCTTCCTGCGCCGCAAGCATCGAATTTGCAAGCAGCGCGGCTCCATAGAGGGCCGTTTCTTCATGCGCGCAGAAACGCGGGTTGTGCCAGGAGTAATTACGTGCGCCCGGCGTGCCGGAGCCCAAGAAATAAAAGAATGCAGGCGCATGTTCCCCATAGAGCGCGAAATCCTCCGAGGCCATGTTGAGCGGCGGTATCACGACGCCCGCTTCCCCCACGGTTGCCGCCGCCGCGCGCTGCGAGATGGGCAAAAGCGATGCGGGGTTCACCACGGCGGGTGTGATGGGCGTGTGGGTGAATTCCGCCTTGCAGCCATATGCTTCGGCGGTGGAAACGGACATCGCCTCCAGCCGTTCGAGCACACGTTCGCGCACGCTTTCCTCATGGCTGCGGACGATGCCGCCGAACACGGCTTCATTTACCACAAGGTCATTCTCCGAACCGCCGGAAAGATAGCTGACATTGACCACGGCTGAGGATAGTGGCCCCACATTGCGGCTGACGATGGTATGGATGCCTTGCACCGCCGCTGCCGCGGCGAGGATGGGGTCGATGTTCTTTTGCGGCGCGCTGCTGTGCCCGCCCCGGCCGATCATGCGGGCGCGGTATGCGTCCTTTGCGGACATCAGGTGCCCTTCGCGCACACCCACCGTACCCACGGCAAGATGTGGAGAATTGTGCAGCCCAAACATGCAGTCCATCGGCGCTTTCTGGAATAGCCCCGCGTCGATGAGCAGCCGCGCGCCTATAAGCGTTTCCTCCGCGGGCTGGAACACAAACACCACATCGCCCGCAAGCTCCTCCCTGATTGCGCACAGCGCCATGGCGGCGCCCAGCAGGCCGACCGTATGCACGTCATGCCCGCAGGCGTGCATCACGCCGTCTATTTGGGAACGGTCGGGCCTGTCCGTCTCTTCCTGCTGGTTGAGCGCGTCGATATCCGCCCGGAGGCCGATGGTAGGGCCGGGCTTTGCGCCCCTTAGGGTGGCGACAACGCCGGTCGGCACGCCAAGGTCGATGCGATCTATGCCCAAGTTGTCAAGCGTATCGCAAATCAGCTTTGTGGTTGCAAACTCCTGCATCCCGAGTTCCGGGTGGCTGTGCAGCGTTTGGGAAAGCTCTGTGAGCGGCTTAGAAAACCGGCCACGCACGCTGTGAACATCAATCATATGGATAAGCCTCCGCAATGCGCGCGGCATAGGTCGCGCCGTTTTTCTCCATTATAGCAGAGAAAAAGCATTACTCTAGATCATCCACAAAATCTCTACAGAGAACGGGTCTTAGGGCCGTAAGTCCCTAAGCGGGGGATGAAGTCCAAGCGCCGCCTGTGGCGGATGAAGCGCGGCGAAGTCCCAGTGAGCAAGGGAATGCAGAGGGAATTCTGCATGGCCATTGCACACTGTGGGGCGCGCCTCCAACGTATCCCTTGTCATGCTTTTGTACATAAATAATGGGGAATTCAGCCAAACGGTCATTTTGTTGCCGCAGGTTGTTCAAGCAAAGTTCAAGTTTCTTCGGGTGCATTCGCGTTGTACCAGCTAATGGTACATGCTATAATGGGATGGAATTAGATAATGGGAGGGTAGCGTGCTTTCGCGCCGCTATTGAGCAGTATGGGATTCTTTGATAAGCTTCTGGGCACCACGCCGGAAGCAAAGCTGAAAAAGCTGAGGCCCGTCGTGGAACAGATCAATAAACTCGAACCTTCGATGCAGGCTTTGACGGACGCGCAGCTGCGCGCAAAGACTGTGGCGTTTAAGGAGCGGCTGAGTAAGGGCGAGACGCTCGACGACCTGCTGCCCGAAGCCTTTGCGACCGTCCGCGAGGCGGCTGTGCGCACCGTGGGCATGCGCCACTTTGATGTACAGCTCATCGGCGGTATCGTGCTGCACCAGGGCCGTATTGCGGAAATGAAGACGGGTGAAGGCAAGACGCTTGTCGCAACGCTTCCCGCGTACCTCAACGCCCTCACCGGCGAAGGCGTGCATATCGTCACCGTCAACGATTACCTTGCCAAGCGCGACGCGCAGTGGATGGGCAAAATCCACCGCTTCCTTGGGCTGACCGTCGGCGTCATCGTCCACGATATGGACAATGACGAGCGCCGCGAAGCGTACAACTGCGATATCACCTATGGCACCAACAACGAGCTGGGCTTTGACTATCTGCGTGATAACATGGTCGTCTACCGCGAGCAGATGGTGCAGCGGGAGCTGACCTACGCCATCGTGGACGAGGTGGACAGCATCTTAATCGATGAAGCGCGTACGCCGCTCATCATCTCCGGCCACGGCGAAAAAACCACCGATCTCTATGAAAAGGCGGACCGCTTCGTATTAAAGCTGCAGCGCGGGCCGGACATCCTCAAGCAGACCCGCACCGAGATGCTCATGGAAGAACAGCCTGAAGAAGGCGATTACATGGTGGACATCAAGCAGAAGACGGTGCAGCTGACCCAGGAGGGCATTACCAAGGCCGAGAAGTATTTTAACGTGGAGAGCCTTGCGGATACGGAAAACACCGAGCTCAACCACCATATCCTGCAGGCGTTGAAGGCGCATGCCATCTTCCAGCGCGATGTAGACTATGTCGTGCAGGACGGGCAGGTGCTCATCGTCGACGAATTCACGGGCCGCCTCATGCTGGGCCGCCGCTACAGCGAGGGACTGCACCAGGCGCTTGAAGCCAAGGAAGGCGTGAAGGTGGAGCGGGAGAATAAGACGCTTGCCACTATCACCTTCCAGAATTACTTCCGTATGTACAAAAAGCTTGCCGGTATGACTGGTACCGCCAAGACGGAAGAGACGGAATTCACCGCCATCTACAACCTTGACGTTGTGGAGATCCCCACCAACCGCGAGAATATCCGCAAGGACAACAACGACGTCGTCTACACCTCGGAACCGGGCAAGTTCCGCGCCGTGGTCGCTGAGATCGAGCAAATGTATAAGACCGGCCAGCCGATCCTCGTTGGCACCATCTCGGTGGAGCGCAGCGAGTATCTGAGCGGCCTTCTCGAGCGCAAGGGCGTCTCCCATGTGGTGTTGAACGCGAAATACCACGCGAAGGAAGCCGAAATCGTCGCCCAGGCCGGTAAACTCGGCCGCGTGACCATCGCCACCAACATGGCGGGCCGCGGTACGGATATTCTTTTGGGCGGCAACCCGGACTTCATGGCGCGCGAGCAGATGAAGCGCGACGGCATGGAGGAATGGCTCATTGAAGAGGCCACCGGTCACGCCGAGACGGAGGATGAAGAAATCCTCTCCGCGCGCGAAGCCTACAATACGCTTTATAAAAAGTTCAAGGCAGAGACCGATGCGGAGCACGATAAGGTCGTGGGATTGGGCGGCCTGCACATCATCGGCACCGAGCGGCATGAGAGCCGCCGTATCGATAACCAGTTGAGAGGCCGAAGCGGCCGTCAGGGTGACCCGGGCAGCACGCGCTTCTATGTCTCTTTGGAAGATGAGCTCATGCGCCGCTTTGGCGCGGACCGCGTCAAGAGCATGATGGAGCGGGTATCGCCGGATGATGATGTTCCCATCGAAATGGGCATGATCACCAAGCAGATCGAGTCTGCGCAGAAGCGCGTCGAAATGCACAACTTTGAAATCCGCAAGAACGTGCTGCAGTATGACGACGTCATGAACAAGCAGCGCGAGATCATCTATGGCCAGCGCCGTCGGGTGCTGATGGGCGAAGACATCCACCAGTCCCTGATGGAAATGCTCACGGGCGTGGTGGAAGGCTATGTTTCCTCCTACTGTCCGGGTACCGAGTATCCGGAGGAGTGGAACCTTACCGGTCTCTCGCATGAAATCTGTGATCTGTGCCGTGTGCCCCGCCGCATGCTCTTTGCGCCCAACGAGGCGGAAAAGCTCAACGCAAAGACCGTGACCGAGCGTCTGGCGGCGTTCATCCAGGAGCATTACGCAAAGAAGGAAGAAGAAATCTCCGCTGCCGGCGTTGACATGCGGGAGGTAGAGCGCGTAGCGCTCCTGCGCGCGGTGGACAGCCATTGGATGGATCATATCGACGCCATGGATCAGCTGCGTCAGGGCATCGGCCTAAGAGCCTACGGCCAGAAAGAGCCTGTTGCCGCCTACACGCAGGAAGGTTTTGAAATGTTCGACGCCATGATCGCGGAAATCCGGCAGGAGACCATCCGCTTCCTGCTTGGCGCACAGCTCCAGCCTCAGGTGACGCAGCGTGAGCAGCTTGCCGTACCCATTGAAACGGCGAACCCGGAGGGCAACCAGCCTGCAAGGAAGGGCAAGACCATCGGTCGCAACGATCCCTGCCCCTGCGGCAGCGGGAAAAAGTATAAGAATTGTTGCGGGAAAAACACATAATACTGTAAGGGCTGGGGCTCTGCCCCTAACCCCGTTTAAGGGCCGTAACGGCCCTTAAAAATCCCTTTTCCTTATCGCTTTCTTTTGTTACTTTTCTTTCGTGGAAAGAAAAGCAGCGTACCTATACTTAAAGGATGTGAGAACTTTGATTTTACTCGACGACTACAAACAGCAGATCGCCGCGTCGGTGCAAACACTCAAAGAGGCAGGTGACTCTCTTTGACCTCGCCGGGTTGAAGAGTGAACAGCAAAAGCTTGAAGACCAGATGGGCGCGCCCGGATTTTGGGATGATGTAGAGAACGCCAACAAGGTCAACCAGCGCGTCAAAACCGTGCAGAACAAAATCAGCAGGTTTGAAAAGCTCAAATCCGCGGCGGATGATCTTGAGACGCTTGTGGAAATGATTGAGGAGACGCAGGACGCGTCCTTGGAAGAGGAACTGGTCAAGGAATGCGAGTCTTTCCGCCGCAAGGTGGAGGAACTGCGGCTTTCCACCCTCTTAAAGGGCGAATACGACGGCTCCAACGCCGTATTGTCCCTGCACGCGGGTGCTGGCGGCACGGAGGCGCAGGACTGGGTGCAGATGCTTTACCGCATGTATACCCGCTATTGCGCGCTGCGCGGCTGGACGGTGCGGGAGCTGGATATGCTTGACGGCGACGAGGCGGGCGTCAAATCCGTCACGTTCGAGGTCATGGGGGACAGCGCCTATGGCTATCTAAAGGCGGAAAAGGGCGTGCACCGGCTGGTGCGCATTTCCCCGTTTGACTCTTCCGGCAGGCGGCACACGTCGTTCGCTTCGCTGGACGTCACGCCGATCTTCGACGATGATGAAAACAGCATCGAGATCGATATGGACGACCTTCGGATCGATACCTACCGCTCCAGCGGTGCGGGCGGCCAGCACGTTAACAAGACGTCCTCCGCCATCCGCATTACGCACCTGCCCACCAATATTGTGGTGCAGTGCCAGAATGAGCGCAGCCAGCTGCAAAACAAGGAAACCGCCATGCGTATGCTCAAGGGCAAGCTATTGGAGCTGCAGGAGCGCGAGCGTATGGAGCAGATGGCACAGATCAAGGGCGATATGAAAAGAATCGAATGGGGCAGCCAAATTCGCTCCTACGTCTTCCAGCCCTACACGCTTGTCAAGGATCACCGCACGGGCACAGAGAACGGCAACATCCAGGCTGTGATGGACGGCGAGCTTGACGCATTCATCAATGCGTTTCTGGTGCAGTCCTGACCGGGTGGGTAAAAGAAAACAGAGGCGGGGACAGGAGCTAAGGCATAAAAGCCGGTTTTTCTGTGTTCCGCTTTCTTTGTTATCATCCGGTGGAGAGGGGGGAATGCTATGCCAAGCACGGTAAGCAATATTCTGCAGGCCGCCATACGCGGCTTCCGGCCGCTGCTCAATAACCTGAGCCTGGAAATGGAGCGCATGGGCCAGGATTTTTTAGCCGCGGCGGAAACGCGCACGCTGCCTGAAAACATGGTGGTGGCGAACGACTGCATCGGCCATGTGCTTGCGGAATGGTTCCATACCCTGGGCGCGCCGGAGGATGAGGTGATCTTGTACTTTCACGGCGGCGCGTACATGTCCGGCGGCATTGAAAGTACCCGCCCGCTGGCGGTGGACTTTGCGCAGGCGACCGGACGCAACGTGCTCTCCTTTGAATACCGTTTAGCGCCGGAAAACCCATACCCCGCGGCGCTGGAGGATGCGATGTCGGTCTACCATTATCTGCTTTCTTTAGGAATAACGCCTGAACGTATTGCGTTTGTGGGGGATTCTGCGGGCGGCGGGCTGGAAGTGGCTACAGCCTTAAAAGCGCGGGCGGAAGGGCTTCCGCTCCCGGCGGCGATCGCGGCGCTCTCCCCTTGGGTGGACCTGACGCTTTCGGACGAAAGCTATGTGGAAAACAGATCTGTGGATCCGCTTTTGGAACGCAGGAAGCTTTTACGCGCGGCCATGTACTACGCCTATGGCAAACCCCTGATGGACCCGTTCATTTCTCCCGTGTTTGCGGATTTTACCGGCTTTCCGCCCACGCTCATCCATGTGGGAACGCATGAGGTGCTTTTGGGCGATGCAAGAAAGCTGCATGCCGCGATGAGGCGGGATGGCGTGGACGTAGTGCTTTCCGAATGGGAAGGGATGTGGCATGTCTGGCATGTGTTTGACCTGCCGGAAAGCCGCGAAGCCATCGGGGACATCGCCGCGTTTATGCTCCGCCATATTTCGCCCGGCACGGCGAAACCGGAATAGGGGGCGCTATGCAAAAACGCAGCTGGTACCCGCTTGACAATGCGGCGAATATCTATCCTGTTATCGCAACCAAGGGCTATACGCCCATGTTCCGGTTTACCGCCGTCATGAAGCAAGCGGTGGACCGCGCGGCGTTGCAGCGCGCGCTGGACCGGATGCAGCCGCGCTTCCCTAACTTCTATGTGCGGCTCAGGCGCGGCATCTTCTGGTACTATCTTGAGGAACTCAATAAGCGCGCCCTCGTGGAGGAGGATACGCGCTACCCCTGTCCGCCGGTTGCGCGCAAGGAATTGCCGTTCCGCGTCAAGGTGCACAACAACCGGATTTCCTTTGAAGTTGCCCATGTCATTTGCGACGGCAGCGCGGGCATGACGTTTTTTAAAACCCTGCTTGCGGAATACGCGCGGGAGCTTGGCACGAATGTTCCGCCGGCCTGCGGCGTGCTTTCTGTAGAGGATGAGGTACACCCGGAGGAGCTGGAGGACGGCTTTTCCCGTTTTTCTCGTATGGGCGCGCTGCCTACCCGGAAGGAGCCGCAGGCCTACCATCCGACAGGCACGCCGCTGCTGCAGGGCGTGCGGTATGTGACGACGGGGAAGCTCAGCGTCGCCGCGGCGCTTGCGCTTTCGAGAACGTATAAGGTTTCCCTGACCGAGTATTTGACGGCGACTTTGATTCAGGTGCTCTACAGCATGCAGCTTGCAGGCCATACGCGGCGGCTAAAGCCCGTTAAGGTCAGCGTGCCTGTCAACTTGAGAAAATACTACCCAACCCGGACGCTTCGCAACTTTTCACAATATCTCAACCCGGGCATCGATCCGAATCTGGGACAGTTTACGTTTGAAGAAATTTTAGAGCAGGTGCACCACTATTTCCGTTTCATGTTTACGGAAAAAAATCTGAACGCGCGCATTTCCAAAAATGTAGGGGATGAGCGCAATTTTGCGCTGCGCGTGGTGCCGCTGTTTTTAAAAAAGCCGAGCATCCGGCTTGTGTACGAGATGACCGGGGAAAAGCTGTTCTCCTCCGTCATTTCCAACATGGGCGGCATAGGGGTGCCAACAGAACTCGAAGCGCATATCGATCATTTTCTGTTTGTGCTATGTACAGCGAAGCACAACGCGGTGGAATGCGGCGTCGTCAGCTTTGGGGATACGCTTTGTATCACCTTTACCCGCACGATTTCAGAACCCTATGTGGAGCGCACCTTCTTCCGCGCGCTGGTACAGAAGGGGCTGCATGTGCTCGTAGAAAGCAACCAGCAGTAGAAAGGAGCGAAAAACCGTGGCATATTGCGTCAATTGCGGCGTGGAACTGGAGAAAAGCGCAAAAGACTGCCCGCTTTGCGGCGTGGAGGCGGTGAACCCCAAGGAGCCGTTCGACCCTTCCGTGCCCAAGCCCTACAGCGCGCACATCGCGCAGATACAGGCGGCGGTGGAGCGGCGGTACGCGGCGGTCATCGTCAGCATCCTGCTGCTGCTTGCGGCCGTCATCTGTGTCATGGCAAACCTCATGTATGATGATCAGTTCACCTGGTCCATCTACGCGGTTGCAAGCATTACGCTGGTATGGGCGCTCGCCGTCGTCCCGTTCCTATACCCGCGGCTGCATCCGGTTGTCATTGTGGCGGTGGACGTCTGCGCGCTGCTGCTGTTTTTGAACATCATCAACCGGCAGTCCGGCGGTACTGACTGGTATACGACGCTTGCCATGCCGCAGGTGCTGCTCTATGGGTTTCTGGCGCTCATCGTGGTGCTGCTCTGGCGCACCTCCTTTGTGCGGGGCTGGCAGCGCATCGGCGTTGCGGTCATGGCGGCGGGCGTTGGCGTGATGGGGCTTGAATGCCTGCTTGATGTGTACAACGGCATGAACATACAGCCACAGTGGTCCTGGTATGTCATTATCCCTGCGTTTACGCTGGGGCTGATCCTGTTTTTGGTCGAGCGCAAGCGCGAGGTCAAGGAAGAACTCATGAAGCGCCTGCGCGTCTAAAAACGTACATATGTGCCCGCTTCATGCGGAAAACGACGCAACCGCGCGGGTTTTCTCTCCGCGTGTGAATGCAATGTGACAATGTGGAAACATCCGCGCCCGCATACTTGAGAATGCGGCACGGCAAGCTTAAAATGAAAGAGAACCCGAAGGAGATGTCCATGCCCGCTTACGCACTTCACCACTCCCGCCTCACGCGCTTTCGATCCCCGCAGGGCGCCGTCCCGGCAGGGCAGGAGGTAACGCTCCGCCTGTGGGTCAATGCCCGTTACGCGGACGCGTCCGTTGCGCTCAGGCTGTGGGTGGATGGCGCGGCGCATATCGTGCCCATGCAGGGAACGGTAAGCGGCGGCGGCACGGATTTTGAAACCGTGGTGCGGATGCCTGAAGAACCCGGCGTGGTCTGGTACTATTTTTTATTGACGCCGCCGGACGGAAGGACGCTACACTATGGCGGGGAAAGCGGCGAGGGCGCATTGTATGCGCATGAGCCGCCGGGCTACCAGATCACCGTGTATGACCCTGCGTTTGCCGTTTCCCGGGCGTTTCGGGAAGGAATCCTGTATCAGATTTTTCCGGACCGGTTCCGCCGCAGTCCGCTGTTTCAAAACGGCATGCATCCGGGCATTGCCTATCACCAGGCGCTGGGGCGGCGTGTGCGCGTGCAGCAGGATTGGGCGCATCAACCTGCGTACCTGCCCGAAGAAGGGCAGGCGGATTACGCGCCCAACGATTTTTACTGCGGGGACCTGTATGGCATTATTGAGGTGCTGCCCTATTTAAAATCGCTTCACATCAGCACGCTCTACCTCAATCCCGTGTTTGAAAGCGCCTCCAACCACCGGTATGATACGGCGGATTACCGCCGGGTAGACCCGGTGCTCGGCGGCACGGAAGCGCTCACGGCGCTGGTGGAAGCGGCAAAGCGGCACGGCATGCGGCTGATGCTCGACGGCGTGTTCTCCCATACGGGGGCGGACAGCGTGTATTTCAACAAATATGCGCGGTATCCTTTGGTGGGGGCCTATCAAAGCACAGCGTCCCCATACCGGAGCTGGTACGACTTTGGCCCGCAGCACACGCACGGCTACCGCTGCTGGTGGGGATTTCCCGAACTGCCCGAGGTCGAAGAACTGGATGAAGGCTATGCGCGCTTTGTCGCGGGGGAAGGGGACTCACTCCTTTCCTACTGGGCGGAGCGCGGGATTACCAGCTGGCGGCTCGATGTGGCGGATGAATTGCCCGATGCGTTTTTGACGTTGCTGCGGAGCAGGCTCAGGCAGCTTGATCCCGAGAGCGTGCTCTTGGGCGAGGTCTGGGAGGATGCTTCCAACAAAGTGGCCTATGGGAGCCTGCGCATGTATGTGCAGGGCCACACGCTCGACTGCGTCATGGGCTATCCCTTCCGCAATGCGGTTGCAGCATACTTGCTGGGAAAAGGGGATGCGCATGCATTCAATAACGCACTGCAGATGCTGCGCGAGCACTACCCCAGGCCGTTTTACTATGCGTCCATGAACCTTCTGTCCACCCACGATACCGTGCGCGCCATCACGATGCTTGCGGGTGCGCCCGACCGGGACGCGCTGACCAGGGAAGCGCAGGCGGACTATACGCTCACCCCGGAGCTTCACGCGCTGGGGGTTGCACGCTTCAAAGTTGCAACCGCCATCCAGATAGCGATGCCGGGTGTTCCCTCCCTCTATTATGGGGATGAAGCCGGGATTACCGGGATGGCGGACCCCTTCAACCGCGCGACGTATCCGTGGGGCAAGGAGGACGCGGCGCTTGTGGCGCATGTCAGAATGCTGACCGAAGCCCGGGCAGGGAGCGCGGCGTTAAGCGCGGGCTATTGCCGCTTTGGCGCGGTGAACGCGGAGGTGTTCGCTATCCTCCGCCATACGCAGGACGGCAAGGACGCGTTTTCAGAAGAGGCGCCGGAGTCGGCGGCGGTGCTGCTCGTCAACCGCAGCGACGTAACGCAGACGGTGACGCTCGATATTGCGAAGCTTGACGAAGGCCCGGATGCAGAATTGCCCTTCGCGCTCGATGGGAGATGGCAGGACGCCCTGACGGGAGAAACGATGGCGCTTTCCGGTACAACGCTTGACGCGCTGCTGCCGCCCTATGGGGCGATGCTGCTAATGAGGCAGACGGATGACGGGGCGAAAACGCCGCCATCATGAAATTTCTACGTGACCGGCGTTAAATATGCGCATGTTGTGGTATTATAAGGAGAGTGCTTTTATGTTTCAGGGACGCTACGGAAACGATCATCTCAACCGTGCGTTAGGCATTGCGGCGATGGCGCTAGTGCTGGTTTCCATATTTCTGCCGAGGGCGGGCATTGCGCGGATGGCGGTATCGGGGATTTCCACGGTACTGATTGTATGGATGATCGTGCGGATGTTTTCCAGGGACTTTTCCGCGCGTGCGAATGAGAACGCAAAGTTCCTTGCGTGGTGGACGCCGCTTGAAAACAAGCTCCGCGCGTTTTTCAACGGCAGCCGTGCGCGTACCGCGGGGCACAACCCCACGTTTGCCGAGCGGCGCAAGTACAAGTATTTTATCTGCAAACAATGTGCGCAGCGGTTGCGGGTTCCGCGCGGCAAGGGCAAGCTCCGGGTCACCTGTACGCGCTGCGGCTATAAGTTTGAAATCAAAAGCTAAAAAGCAAATATCGCCCAAGACGGGCAGGAGGAAACAACAATGCAAGTCAATAAGGATATGACGATCTCCGATATCATAGCGATGGATCAGGGAATTGCAAACATTCTCATGGCGTCGGGCATGCATTGCCTGGGCTGCATCATGGCCCACGGCGAAGACCTTGGCCAGGCGTGCGCCGTGCATGGTATCGATGCGGATGATATGGTGAGCCGCATCAATGCGTATTTGGCTTCTAACAACGCGCAAAGCGTACAATAAGTACGGTCTGTCTGGCGCAAAAGGGCGGCCTTTTTGAGGCAGCCTGTACATTGCGCCTGAAGATTGTCCGTTTTGCAGCGTCATATTAAAAATGCAGGAGGTATGTTATGGTTTACGTGTGTTCCGTGTGTGGCTATGAGTATGATCCCGCCGTTGGCGATCCGGATGGCGGCATCGCGCCCGGCACCCCCTTTGAGGATATCCCCGATGATTGGGTATGCCCCGTTTGCGGCGTAGGCAAGGACATGTTCAACCCCGCATGACTCCAGTTTTCCATTGGTAAAAACACGGCATCATCCATAGCTGCCTGCAAGGACTTGCGGGCAGTTTTTTATGGCTGCGGAGTCATGGTTCCTATCGCGCATTCCTATAAAATCCATCTATTTTGCAGGGTGATTGCTTTTCATAGCGGATTGGTGGTATATTGGTGAAAAGGGGTGATCGTATGAAGATTTCAGCCAAAGGCAGATATGCGCTGCGCATGATGCTGGACATTGCCATCAACAATACGGGAGACTGGATTTCGCTCAAGGACATTTCCCGCAGGCAGGGGATCTCCGTCAAATATCTGGAGCAGATTGTCACGGCGCTCACCCGCGCGGGGCTGCTAAGGAGCAGCCGCGGCCCCATGGGCGGCTATATGCTGGTCAAAAACCCTGCGCAGTATACGGTGGGCAGCATCCTGCGCGTAGTGGAGGGCGATCTTGTCCCCGTCGCGTGTATGGAGGATGCGGAGAACCAGTGTCCCCGCAAGGGCTTTTGTCCCACGCTGCCGTTCTGGGAAGGGCTTTCCAGAGTCATCAACGATTATCTGGAAAGCAAGACCTTGCAGGACCTTGTGGATGAGCAGGCCCAAAACCTCGGCTGGGACTTTTCTATCTAGCACAGCGATAAACAGTTTGATATAGGCGGCGAAAGGGGATGGAACCCTTTTTGACGCCTGTTCCCAATACGAAAGGAGACCTCGTATGCCTGACATCAAGCAGAGCGTGCTCGAACTCATTGGCGATACGCCCCTGGTGGCGCTCAACCGGATGGTACAAGCCCGCGGATTGGATATTTCGCTTCTTGGCAAGCTGGAGTCCATGAACCCCGGCGGCAGCGTCAAGGACCGCATCGCCTACGCCATGCTGCAGGATGCGGAGGAGCGCGGGCTGATTGGGGCGGGCAGCGTGATCATTGAACCCACCAGCGGCAACACGGGCGTGGGGCTTGCGGTGGCGGCGGCGGTGCTTGGATACCGCGTGATCCTCACCATGCCCGAAACCATGAGCGTGGAGCGGCGCATGCTCTTCCAGGCATATGGCGCGGAGGTCGTGCTGACGGAAGGCGCACTTGGCATGCGCGGGGCGATTGAAAAGGCCGAAGCGCTTGCAAAGGAAACCCCAAACAGCTTTGTTCCCGGCCAGTTTACGAACGCGGCAAACCCTTCCGTTCACAGGCGGACGACCGGGCCTGAATTATACTGCCAGACAGGCGGCCAGCTTGACATCCTTGTGGCGGGCGTCGGTTCCGGCGGCACGATTACAGGCGCCGGCGAGTATTTGAAAAGCCGCATTCCGCATCTGCGGGTGGTTGCCGTGGAGCCAAAAGATTCCCCGGTGCTCAGTGAGGGAAGAAGCGGCATGCATCCGCTGCAGGGCCTTGGCGCTGGCTTTGTGCCCAAGGTATTGAATACCGGCATCTATGATGAAATCTTTCTCGTCAGCGGGCAAGACGCGTTCGCTATTGGACGGGAGCTTGCCAGGCGGGAAGGGCTATTATGCGGCATTTCCTCCGGCGCTGCCGTGCATGCGGCGCTTACAATCGGCGCGCGGCCGGAAAACCGCGGCAAGGTGATTGCCGCGATCCTGCCCGATACCGGGGAGCGGTATTTGTCCAGCAATCTGTTTGTATAGAGCGTATCAAAAAAGTGCCATGCGGCATTTTTTTGAGGGATGCAGGGATTTTGCCTGTGCCTGCGGCACGGCCGGCACCCCTTGCGATAGAATACGTCAGGGTTCCAAGGGCCGTCGGCCCTTGGCGGGTGCTTGAGGGCGGAGCCCTCAACGTGTTCCCCTCTTTTGGTATAATACTCTTTAACCCTCCAGCGTATGTTCCTGCGCTTTCTTCTTGGAAGCCGCGCGCTTGGGCGTCTTCTTAGCGGCGGGATACTGGCGCAAATCCGTTTCGTCCACGCCGTAGCGGTCCAGCAGCAGGTCAAAGAGCGCCGCGCACGCCTGTGCGTCATAGAGCGCATTGTGGTGGCGTGTCAAAGGCAGATCTAGCCCATCGCACAGGGTGTTGAGGCGGTGGTTGCCGAAGCGTGATTTTTCAATATGCCGCTGTGCCAGGCGGCAGGTGCAGATATATTGGAATACGGGTGCTGGAATTTCGTACCGCGTGAGCGTGCGGGTGATGACGGCAAGGTCGAAGGCCGCGTTGTGCGCAAGCACGGGCATGCGCTGCGCGTAGGGGGCGATTTCCTCCCATATTTCGGGGAAGGTCGGCGCATCGTAGACCATGGACGGCGTGATGCCGTGGATATCGATGTTGAACGGATCAAAATGCGTTTCGGGGTTTACAAGATACTCCCGCTCGAATACGGTTTGTCCATACTCCTTATAGACCACCCCAATGGAGCAGAGCGCGTCGGCGCGCGCGTTGGGCGTCTCCACGTCCAAAGCAAGATAGGATACGACAGTCAGGCCCATGCGGTTGTGCTCCTTCATGTTCAGAAGAACGGGTATCACGCGCGGCGCTTGCCGCGCATAATAACGCTAGAATTCAGTATACCACACTGCCGCAAGGGTGCGGCAAACGAGAAAGGATGCACGCAATATGGAAAGGTTTGTTCCAAAGCAAAAGCTTAGCAAAAAAGCGAAGCGCGCGCTGGACCGCGCGCAGCGGACGACCTGGGGCGCCTTCAACCCCGTCACCCGTAAACCCCCAAATCCCAAAGCGTATGACCGCAAGAAGCCTCCGCTGGACCATGATCCGGGCGGAGGCTTTTTATTATTGCTGGTTGGGTTATGAAAGCCGGACAGTAAAGCGCGTGTACCTGCCCACTTCGCTTTCGGCGCGGATTTCGCCGCCGTGCGCAACGGCGATCGCCTGGGCGATGGCAAGGCCCAGCCCATAGCCGCCGCTGTCCCGCGCGCGGGCGCTGTCCACCCGGTAAAACCGGTCAAACAGGTGCAAGAGATGTTCGGGTTCGATGCCGCTACCGGTATTTTCTACCGTCAGCACAATGCCGCGGTCGTTTTGCAGGGAAACCGTTACGGTACCGCCGCGCGGCGTATGGCGGCAGGCGTTGTCAAGGAGGATGCCAAGGAGCTTTTCGAGAGAAAGCACATCTCCTTCTATTGAGATATCGGGGTCAATGGATGTTACCAGCGCCAGCCCCTGCTCATAGAGCAGCGCGTCAAAGGAAAGCAATTGCCCTTCCACAAGGGCGCTTAAATCTGTTTTTGCATACACCGTATGGTTGCACGCTTCATCCAGCCGCGCAAGCTCCAGCATGTCCGCAATCAAATTCACCATGCGCGTTTCCTGTTCTTCCATCACGCGCAGGTAGCGCCGTTCCGGCGCGTCTTCGGGGAGTGATTCTTTCATCAGCGACAAATTCGCATTGAGGATGGCGAGCGGGGTTTTCAATTCATGGGAGGCGTCGGCAACAAACGTCTTCTGCCGTTCAAACGCCTGTTGCACCGGCTGCACCGCGCGGTCTGCAAGATACCGGCTCAGGCCCCACAGCGCCAATAAGCTCAGGGAGCCTGCGCCCAGGCAAATCAACAGGGCGTTTTGCATCATTTCCCGCTGCGGGCTGATGTCCACAAATGCAATTTTGTGCGCGGGACCTGCCGCGCGGATCTCATAAGCGAAGGCGTAATCGTTGAATATGACCTCGCCGCTCTGTTTGTTTTGCGCAAGGGCAAGCGCCTTCATCCGCTCCACCGTTTCTCCGGAAAGCTCCGGCGGGTTGGTTTTGCGAAGCGTTGCGCCCTCGGCATCATACTCAATCAATACGCCGCCAAACAGCGGACGCTGCCCGGGGCCGCCCTGTATGCGGGCGCTCAGCATCCGGCCAAGGGCATCCTCCGCCGTGCGCCTGTTCTGCGCGCCGAGGAGCAGCAGCAAAATGGCGATGACGCCAATGAGCACCCCGGTCAGCAGCATCATATTGATGCGCACCATATGCGCCTTTAAGCGCTGCAGGCCGGCGTTCTCACGGAACGGGGCGCTGTTGTGCTTTTTTCTCATAGCGTATCCAGCAGGCGGTAGCCTACGCTGCGCACGCTTTGTATTTCCACATGGGCGTGGATGTGGTTGAGCTTTTTGCGAAGAAAAGAGATGTATACTTCCACAATGGAAATATCCGCCGTATTGTCATACCCCCAGATTTTGATGTAGAGGTCTTCCTTTTGCACGGCGGTATGCTTGCGTTGCAAAAAATAAGAAAAGATTTCGGTCTCGCGCTTGCTGAGCCTGACGCTTTCCTGCCCGCAGGTAAGCGTGTACGCGTGCGGCATCAGCGTAATATCCGCAAAATGCAGCGCATCGTTTTTTTCAAGCTCCGTGGAGCGGCGGCTCAATGCCCTTACGCGCGCCAGAAGCTCCTCGAGCGCAAACGGCTTTGTCAGATAATCATCCGCGCCGCAGTCCAGCCCCACGACCCGGTCGCTGACGTCCGTGCGGGCAGTCAACAGCAGCACAGGCGTAGCGCGTTTCTGCTGCCGCATGGCGCGCAGGATGGAGAGGCCGCTGTGCCCGGGCAGCATCACATCCATCACGATCACATCAAAGCTTTCATTGAGCGCAAAGCGCATCCCTTCCGTACCGTCATACGCAAGCTGCACCGTGTAGCCGCTTTTTAAGAACGCCTCTTCGAGCGCGTCCGCCATCGCCCGTTCATCTTCTATCAGCAACAATTTCACCGGCTTCACCTCAACCTGTTGTATTGTGAATTCCAAGCGTTGTCAGTATCGTACCATACTTTTTCCAGACATGTATGAAACAAGGCTTAAAAAGCATGGCAAACCGGGTACAGATTTTGGCTGGATTGTGACAATGGGCCGTTCTTTAAGCTTTCCTAAAGCCTCGTTCGCTATAATGGCAAAAAAATGAATTCCAAGCGTACGAGTTTTGGTTCAGGAGGGGTAAAACCGGCATGCAGCGTAAAGACGGACAAAAAGGCAGGCGCAGGCGCAGCGGGGAAGAAATTCTCAATTTGCTTGGCGAGCAGGAGGGGCAGGTAAAATCCAAAAAGAAAAAATGGGTGTTCTTTGTGCTGGGCGGCGGGTTACTTGCGGCAGCGGCGGTGCTGCTGATTGTGCTACCCAAAGGGCAAAACGCGCAAAGCGAGACGCTTTACCGGGAATACCAGGTGGCGCGCGGCGATATCATCGTTGGGCAGAGCGAAAGCTCCTCAATCTCGCTGGACCGCGAAACGGTGACGTTCTCCGTTTCTTCTACGGTGGAGGAGGTCTATATCAAGGCGGGCTCTTCTGTAAATGAAGGCGATCCATTGATGAGGCTCAATGCGGATGAGATCGCCGCGGGTCTCCAGAGCTATGAACTGGAATTGAAGCAGGCGGGCCTTGAGGTGGAAAAAGCGAAGCTCGACCAGCAGACGGGCCTTCTAAAAGCAAAGCAGGAATATGAAACGAGCATTGAAAGCGGCAAGCTTGCCTCCTCCCAGGAAAATCTGACGGTGGAGGAATTGCAGCTTGCGGTTACCAATGCGGATAAGGCGTATGTGGACGCCCAAAAAGTCTACAACAATTATCTGCAGGCAAGTGCGGGTTTCAAGACCAACAAGGCGTATCTGGAAAGTCTGAAGGAATACCTTGAAGAAATTCAGGACGAGATTGACGAGCAGGAGTCGCTCGCGTCATCGAGCAGCCTTTCTTCCCTTAAAAGCAAGCTGTCTTCCTACCAGAGCATTTATAACGATTATAAAACGGAATTTACCGAAACCTACGGCAACGGCGTAGAGGATGCGGCGGATGTGGCGGATCAGCTTGCAACGTTTGCCGCCAATGTAGAAAAAACAAGGCTTGCGCTTGCAAAGGCAAATCTTGCGCTTACTTCGGGCAGCACCAATGCGGACCAGGACAGCGCTTTGGCGAAAAGCGTTGCGTCCACCGCAAAGACCACGCTGGAGCTTGCGGAGCTGCAGTTGCAGCAGAAGGTGGATGCAGCACAGGAAAAGTACAATACGCTCGCTACAGAAATCGAAAAGCTCAAAGAGAGCATTGCCCTTGACGGCCTCGTGCTTTCCCCCTGTACCGGCATGGTGGCAAACGTCAACGTCAAAGCGGGGGACTCGTTCGACGTCACCTACAACGAAGACCTTGGCATGCTCATGGAGCAGACGCTGTGCACATTGACGGATATTGCAAGCGTCTATGTTCCCATCACCATTTCGGAAGAGGATATTCTGGACGTTTCCATCGGCCAGGAAGCGAGCGTGACCATGAAGGCGTTTGAAGGGCAGAACTTCGACGCTGAGGTGGATGCCATCACGGTAGAGTCCTCCCGTTCGGGCGCCGCAACCGTCAACTATACCGTCAACGTGCGCCTCAAAGGGGAAAACGCCCAGCTGATGTACGAGGGGATGAGCGCCGATGTCACGCTTGTGCAGCGGGCGGCGCTTGACGTGCTCTATATCAATGCGGCGGCGGTCACCAATACCGATGGCGTTGCCACCGTACAGAAACTGGTGGATGGTGAAGCGGTGACGACCCGGGTGAAGACCGGCTTCTCCGACGGGCGCTATGTGGAAATCACACAAGGGCTCTCGGAGGGGGATACCGTACGGGTAGAAAGTGCGGTGGGGCGCGGATGATGCAGCTTTTCGAAGTCCTGCGGCTGGTGTGGATCAACATCATTGAGAACAAGTTCAAAATGATGATGACGTCGCTTGGCATCATCGTGGGCGCTGCGACCATCGTGATCGTCATTGCCATCGGCCGCGGCGGGCAGGCGGATGTTGCCGACCAGTTCAAAAACCTGAACGCAGGCGCAATCGATGTAAGTGTGGGCGACGGCGTGGATATGGATGCCATGGTGCAGGGCGGCCCCGGCGGCATGGGCAACATGCCGCAGATGGATTTTAATGAAATCCGGCAGCGCATCACGCGCAGCGGCGGCAGCGTGACCTTCTCTGTTGGCGGCCCGCCGGGCATGGGCAGCGGGGGTGGCTTTGGCGGGGGCATGAGCGGAAGTTCCGGCAACCGCAGGGCGACGGCGCGCCTTACCATAGACGATGTGGAGGACATCCGCTCCCTGGTTGCGGGGTTGAAGGAGGTCACCATCCTCCAAAACGGGGAAACAAGCATATACGGCGGTTCGCTGGAGGAGGAAGAAACTGCCACCGTCGTCGGCGTCTATGCGGATTACCAGAATGTGAGCAACCTCTCCGTGCGCTACGGCCGCTTTATTGAGGAGGCGGATACCGAGTATGAGGATTACGTCTGCGTCATCGGCTATGGTCTGGCGGAAGAGCTCTTTACCTATGCCGCCTACGCGTACGGGGACTATCTGACGATAGACGGCAAGAACTATGAGATCGTCGGCGTTCTCAATAGCATGGGCAGCGTCTCTTCCGGCATCAGCCCCGATGAAGCGGTATATCTTCCGTATACGACGGCGCAGAAGCAGATCTTCGGCGCTACCGCGGAACCCAAGATTGCCGCCGTTGCGGAGGATGTGGCGGATGTGCCGCAGGCGATGGAAGATATTGAAGCGCTGCTTACAGAGAATTATCCGAACGCCTTCTTTGACGTGGCCGACGCGGGCAGCGCCATGGAGGCGGCGTCGAGTTCTGCAAACACCCTGGCGCTGCTGCTGCTTGGCGTCGCGTCCATCGTGTTCATTGTAGGCGGCATCGGGATCATGAACGTTATGTTCGTTTCCGTCAAGGAACGCACGTCGGAAATCGGCCTGTTGAAAGCCATTGGCTGCTCCAAAAAGACTATACTGCTGGAGTTTTTGCTGGAAGCATGCATCATCTCCGTTATTGGCGGAATTGTAGGCGTCGGCTTAAGCTTCGGGCTGCTGCCGCTGGTGGAGCTATTGGGCATGCGCGTGGAGGCAAGCCTGTGGGGGTATTTGCTCGCACTGGTGTTCGCGGTGTTCACGGGCACGGTATTCGGGTTTTATCCCGCGTGGAAGGCATCGCGGCTGGTGCCGATCGAAGCCATGAATCTGGAATAAAGGAGAACGATATGAAACGCATTATGATGCTGTCGCTTTGCCTGCTGCTGCCGGCAGCACTGTTGGGCTGCTCCGCCGCACAGGGGGAGGGGGGAAACAACACTCAACAGGAAGGCGTGATCCAATTCGCTGTACAGGGCGGCGGGACCACCGTCTATGGAAAGGTGGAAAAGATTGTTGGAAACGAGGTCGTGCTCGCGTTGGGAGAGCCGGAACGGTCTACGGCCTCCAGCATAGGCGGGAGGCCGGACGATACAACCGGTGAAGCGGAAGCGCAGGGGGATGCTTCCGGCGGCGAACGCTCCGGTATGCAGGTATCTGAAGGCTCCGGAGAGCGTCCGAGTGGAGGACAAAGACCCTCCGGCGGCTCCGGAACGCGCCCAAGTGGCGGGCAGATACCGTCCGGCAGCTTCGGGGAAGGTCCAAGCGGCGGCATGACGTTTGAAAACGGGCAGTCTATGCAGGCGGGCGGAAATGCTGCAGGAACCGGACGCAGCGTAACGCTGACCTACTCCGGAGAAACCAGGACATTCCTGCTGCCTGTGGGCATGGCAATCGGCTCGGGCGATTTTTCGAACGTCAGCAAAGGCATGGTGCTTGCCCTTTTTTTAGATGGGGAAGGGTCGATTACCGCCGTGCGCATCCTCGCCAGCTAGGAGGGGGACATGGAACAGGCGGCAAACGTCATTGATCTGAGGAACATTTCCAAACGGTTCTTTGTAGGGGACAGCGTGGTGGAGGCGTTAAAGGGCGTTTCCCTCACCGTGAAAAAGGGAGAGTATCTGGGGGTGCTTGGCCCCTCGGGCAGCGGAAAATCGACGCTGATGAACATCATCGGCTGCATGGACGCGTTTCAGGAGGGGGAGTATTATCTGATGAAGCTGCCCATCCATGAGCTGGAGGATGATGATATGGCTGTCATCCGCAACCGCATGGTCGGCTTCATCTTCCAGAAATACCACCTGATCTCAAAATATACGGTGCTGCAGAATGTAATGATGCCGCTCCTGGTGCGCGGCGTGCCGCATAAGGCGGCAATGGAGGCGGCGCTCGAAAAGCTGGAGCTGTTGGAAATGGGCGCCCGCGTCGGGCACAAACCCAACGAGCTTTCCGGCGGGCAGCAGCAGCGCGCAGCCATCGCCCGCGCGCTGGTAGGGGAGCCGAAGCTCCTGCTTGCCGATGAGCCGACAGGCGCTTTAGACACGAGGACCGGGCAGGAGGTATTAAAGCTCTTTCAAAAGCTCAACGATATGGGGCATACGATTGTGATGATCACACATGACATGCAGGTGGCGTCCCACGCGGGGCGCATGGTGCATATTGTGGACGGCGTACTGACAGACGAATAGCGTAAAACACGGCAAGGGGCGCGTCATTGCTTGACGCGCCCCTTATGCTCCTGTAAGATGCTGTATAGTGTCTTTGAATATCGTACACAGGAGTGGGGAAATGCAGCAATCTCAGGTCCGCGCGCCGCGCGCTGTTCTTTCGTTTGTGCCCATCGCAGGGCTCATGGCGTTTTTTATTGGCTTTGAGTCGGGCGGCTATCAGCTGGCGCTGTTGCGCATGGCGGAGGAATTCGGGCTGACCAAGGCCATGATGGGCGCGCTTGCAGGGCTTCAGTTCCTGGCAATGGCGGGGCTCCCCCTATTCCTTGGGCGCATTGCGGACCGGGTGGGCAAGAAGCTGATTCTAATCATATTTACGCCCGTCTTTGTTGCCGGCTGCGCGCTTGCCGTACTCAGCCGTACGCCGGTATTGTTCGTGGCGGCGGTGGTTTTGATCGGCATGGGATTCGCGGTGACGGAAAGCCTTTCTGCCGCCGTGGTTTCGGATATCAAGGGCAGTGACTCCCCGCGCGCCATCAATATGGTGCAGAGCTTATTTAGTCTTGGCGCTGTGGCCGGGCCGCTGGTGACGGAGTTTTTCATGCTGCGCGGGGTATCCTGGCGCGTTGTGTTCCTCATCGCCGGCATCGGATACCTCATACTGCTGCCCATGCTGCTGCTTTCCCGCATCCCAAAGGTGGAAGTCAAGGAGGTACAGCAGGGAGGCATCCTTCATGTCATGAAAATGCCTGTGGTCGCCCTGATGGGCGTCGCGATCTTCCTCTATGTCGGCGTGGAGAGCGGCATCGCGTTTTTTATTGACAGCTTCTTTCATCTGGAGTTTTCCCAGACCGCCATCGGCGCGTATGGGATTGCGATCTTCTGGCTGTGTATGGCATTTTCGCGCATGGCGTTTGGCAGGGTAAAACAAAAGCCGCAGCGCGTGGTGCTCTTTGGGTTTGCGGCGCTTACCCTCCTGATGGTATCGATGTTCTTTGTTACAGGAGAAGTTGGCATGCTGCTGCTCTGTGCGGTGTCGGGCGCTGTCTGCGGTCCGCTGTGGCCCATGATCGCAAGCCTTGGCATGGCCGCCTGCCCCAGGGCGACGGGCGTGGTAATGGGCATGATTTGTGCTGCGGGCAGCTTGGGGGGTGCGGCGCTCCCCGCGCTGATGGGCGTATTCACAGGGCTTTGGGGTGTACGCATCGCGTTCCTGCTTTTGTCTGCGGCTGCGCTGTTTGCGGCTGGCGTACTGTTTTTTGCAAACAGAAAAACGCAGCCCGTGCCGCCTTGCGCGCAGGAAGACTGATTGGAAACAATACAAAAAATCGCCTGTATTTTTCTTTGGGGCTTCCGGCAGCAGGCGGGGGTGGGCGGATTGGCGCGCCCGCAGAAGGGCATAGGATTATGAAACTGGGAGTTATTCGCTGCAAACAAACGCGGGACATATGCCCCGGAACAACCGACTTTAAGATGGTCCGCGAGAAGAAAGGCACTTTTGAAGGGATTGAAGAAGAAATCGAATTGATCGGTTTTAATGATTGCGGTGGTTGCCCCGGCAAAAAAGCGGTCTTGCGTGCCAGGGAAATGGTAAAGCGCGGCGCAAACACCATTGCCTTTGCTTCCTGCATCGCCAAAGGCACGCCGATAGAGTATCCCTGCCCATTTGCGAAGAAGATGCGGGATGCTGTAAGCCGTGATTTGGGTGAGGACATCCGGATCCTTGAGTATACCCATTGAAAGTTCATACCGAATGAAAGAAACGAGGATAACCGCTTATGGGATATCCTCGTTTTTGTATCCGGAAGTTTTGTCGTGCCGCATTGCTGCTTGCGCAGGGTTTTTCAGCGTCTTACTTGATAACGCCCTTCTGAATCATCACATTGGCGTAGACGGCGCTTTCGCCCGTCTGCACGATGCAGTAGGATTTTTTTGCTTCTTCATAGAAACGGAAACGCTCATAAAAACCGATGGCGCTCATGCCGCGTGGCTCATATTTGGCGATGATTTCCTTGTACGTTTCCCAGATCGGGATTTCCAGATTTCCGTCGCACACGGCGGTCTCCATGAGCATGACGGGGGTGGGCACATAGCTGTCGCAGGGCATCATCTGCAGAATGGCCTCGAGCAGCTCGGGCACGCCGATGCCGTCCGCGCGCAGAAACTTGCAGTTGCCCTCATGGGCAAAGCGTTTGCCGGGGAAGTTTCCATCCCCCAGTACGATCACATCGCTGTGGCCCATTTCGCACAATGTGGCCAGAAGTTCAGGGGAGAGTACCTTGGGTACGCCCAACAACATCGCTGTTTCCTCCTCAAGAAAGTCTTATAGTCGATCAAACGGCGTCTTGCGGAATGCAAGCGTGCGCACGCATACGCGAAACGTTTCGTTTTAATTTTAACAATTTTTTGAAATTGAGCGAATGCCAAGGCGCGCTTGCACACGTGAGCCGGACAATTGCATTGGCTTTCAAACAGTCCCTAGAGCGTTGCTACGGACTCGTGCAGCAGAAGCTCCCCCTTGAGCCGGAGCATGAGCGGAAAGGAGGTATAGTCTTCCCGCATGCGTTGCAGCAGCGTCGCCGCCGTTTGTTCCGCAATCTCCTCCATCGGCTGTATGACAATGGAAAGCGGCGGATTGAACATCTTAGTCAGCCGCACTTCATCAAAGCCAATAAACGAGATATCCTGCGGGATTTTCAGCTTGCGCTCATAGGCCGCGGTCACGGCGCCCAACGTCATATCGTAGTTGGTTACAAAAATGGCTGTGGGCGGATCGGGCATATCCATAAATTCTAAGAACAGCCGGTATCCGGCTGCAAACGTATAGTCGCCCATGAGCATCAGGGCGGGATCGAGCGGGATGGAATAGTCCGCAAGCACCCGCTGATAGCCTAAAGTACGCTCGTAGCCTGTGGAAATATCGCTCGGCCCCATCATGATGCCGATCCGGCGGTGGCGGTTTACCAACAGATGCTCCACCGCGGCGTAGGAAATGCCGGAATTGTCCACCAAAATCCGGTCGTACTCCAGGCCCGGGATACACCGGTCCAGCAGAACGAGCGGGATTTTGCGGTTGTAAATTTCCTTGATGGCATTTACTTTTTCCGCATCTACGCGTTCGGGCACAAGGATAATACCGTCCACCTGCTTGCTGGCAAGAAACTTGATTTTATTGAGCTCCTGCTCCGGATCGTTGTTGTAGCTGCATACGATCAGGGAATAGCCCTGCCGCTGCAGGTGATCCTCAATCAGGGAAAACAGGTTTGAGAAAAACGATACGGAAAGGGAGGGCAATAGCGCCCCCACTGTCATGGTTTTGCTGGTTTTCAGGCTGCGCGCGGCTTCATTGACCTTAAAATCGAGCGTATGGATGGCATGATCAATCAACGCCCTGTTTTCCGCAAGGACGTTTCCGCCATTGATGTACTTGGAAATGGTAGATATGGAAAGCCCGGTCAGTCTGGCGACATCCTTGATGTTGGACACAAATATCCTCCCCGTTTTTGCGCGAAACCTTTCACCCATTGTAATATGGCATATCTTGCGCTGTCAAGCGAGGGAACCCCCTCTATTTTGAGAAGTGTACCCTGAATTACCAATCATGTCTTTTCTGTGTGCGGCCTTTCAAAGATGCGGAAAATGCCGAAAATAGAGGGATTTTGCGTAAAGTGACACTGCGCGCGCAACGCGCGGCAGCAGGAGAATTGTATATTGACAATGCAATTTTTTGTATGCTATAATTCAAGCGAAACGTTACGTGATAGATTGCAAAATCAAGCAGTTAAAACAGCAAGAGAAAGAAAGATACAAGCAAAGACGGCCCATACTAGTTTCTAAATTCATTTATACGCTTATTTTCAGATAATCTCCAGGGAGAAGCGCACCGGCAATTGCCAGCCGGGCGTTGTCAGTGCTCCCGCACGGTACACAATAATGCAAAGAGGTGACACCATGGCTGAAGTATTGCTGCAAATGGAAAATATACAAAAGTATTTCCCCGGCGTACACGCGCTGGACAATGCGGCGCTTTCCGTCAATACGGGCGAGGTGCATGCGCTCATCGGTGAAAACGGCGCGGGCAAATCCACGCTCATGAAAATATTGAACGGCATCTATAAAAAGGACGGCGGCACCATCCGCATCCGCGGGGAAGAGGTGGACATTACCTCGCCCGAGCATGCAAAGTCTTTAAAAATCGGCATCATCCATCAGGAATTGAACCTGATGCCGCACCTTACCGTAGCGGAAAATATTTTCATTGGCCGCGAGTTCAAAAGAGGGCTGTTTCTTGACGACGGCAAGGCGAACCGGGAGGCGAAAAGGCTTCTTGACTCGCTGCATATCGATATTGACCCCGCTGCGACCATCGAATCCCTCACCGTCGCCAAGCAGCAGATGGTCGAAATCGCAAAGGCGCTTTCCTTTGACAGCGAAATCCTCGTCATGGATGAACCCACCGCGGCGCTTACGGAGAACGAAATCCAGGAGCTGTTCAAGTTTATCCGGAATCTTCGCGCCAAGGGCCACGGCATCATCTACATCTCCCACCGGCTTGACGAGCTGCCCGTCATTACGGACAGGATCACCGTCATGCGGGACGGCCAGTATGTGGGTACCGTCAACACGCCGGACGTCACCAAACAGCAGATCATTTCCATGATGGTGGGCCGCACCATTTATGAAGAACCCAAGAGCAAGAGCGATGTGCCGGAAGGCGCGCCCGTGGTATTGGAAGCGCGCAATCTTGTTGCAAGGCATGTCAAAAATGTTTCCTTCACGCTCCGGCGCGGCGAGATTTTAGGCTTTGCCGGGCTCATGGGCGCGGGCAGGACGGAAACGATGCGCGCCATGTTTGGCGCGGATGAACTCGTTTCGGGTGAAATTTATTTAAACGGCAAGCAGGTAACGATCAAAACCCCTTACGACGCGGTACGTCTGGGAATCGGCTACCTGTCTGAGGACCGCAAGGCGTTCGGCCTTGCGACAGGGCTTTCCGTGCGGGACAACTGCGTGCTGCCAAGCCTCGAACACTATACGTTCGGCCCGTTTACCAACGACGGCAAAATTGAGAAAACCACCAAAGAGTACATCGATAAGATCAATATCAAGACGCCGACCTCCGCGCAGTTGGTCAAAAACCTGTCCGGCGGCAACCAGCAGAAGATCGTTATTGCAAAATGGCTCATCCGCAACTGCGATATTCTCATATTCGATGAACCCACCCGCGGCATCGATGTCGGCGCAAAGAGCGAAATTTACAAGCTGATGCGCCAGCTTGCCGAGGAACAAAAGTCCATCATCATGATCTCGTCGGAAATGCCGGAGCTTCTGCGCATGAGCGACCGCATCATCGTCATGAGCGAAGGCGCGGTGACCGGCACCGTGGACATCAGCGAAGCATCCCAGGAAAACATCATGCACTATGCGACAGCAAACAATTGAGGTGTGAACTATGGAAAAAGCAAAGAGCAGCGGCCCCAAACTGAATATGCAGAAACTGCTGGCGCCTGGCGTACTGGTGCTGTTGTACGTGTTCTTCTCTCTCTTCGGGACGAACTTCTTCTCGGTAGATTATCTCATCAATATTCTTGACGCTTCCTATTACATCGGCTTTATGGCCATCGGCGTCACGTTCGTCATCATCACCGGCGGCATCGACCTCTCGCTGGGCACAACCATGATGTGCGGGGCGCTGTTGGGCGGCGCTGCGTACAACATCTGGAAGTGGCCCATCATCGTATCGCTCGTGCTCGCGGTGATCGTCGCCACCATCATCGGCATCATCAACGGCGTATTCGTCGCCTATTTGAAGCTTCCGCCCTTTATCGCGACGCTGGGCACCCAGATGATGGGCATGGGCTTTGGCGCGATCGTCACCAAGGTTATGACCATGCGCTATCCCACCGTGGGCACGCCGGACGGCTGGTTCAAGTATGTGTTCTATAAGACGTCCACCGGCTTCCCGATTGGCGTGGTCTGGCTGATCATCGCATTCTTTATCGCATACCTGCTGCTCAATAAAACGCGCTTTGGCCGCTATACGTTCGCCATCGGCTCCAACCATGAGGCCGTGCGCCTCTCCGGCATCAGGACCCAGCGCTGGATCACCGGCGTATATACGCTGTGCGGCTTCTTCTCCGGCCTTGCGGGCATTTTCTACGCCGCGGCCTACACCACCATCATCCCGAGCACGGGCAACGGCCTTGAACTCCTTGCCATCGCGGGCGTCGTTATCGGCGGCACCTCCATGGCGGGCGGCGTGGGCAGCCTTACGGGCACCATCATCGGCGTGTTTGTCATGAGCGTGCTGAAGCAGGGACTGATGTCCATGGGCCTGCAGGGCCACTGGCAGACGTTCTTCACCGGGTTTGTAGTCGTCGGCGCCGTACTCATCGACAACTATCGCATGGCGGCCGCCAACAAGGTCAAGATCGGCTGATCACTAAAGACTGCATTCAATTTCCGGTTTCGGCCGGAGAATAAACCATAACAACAGGAGGAAAGAATTTCATGAAAAAGACCCTCGCGATACTGCTTGCAGTATTGATGACCGTTGCAGTGTTTGGCTGCACGGCAGCGCCCGCGCCCGCTCCGACGCAGGCCCCTGCGACCGATGCCCCCGCCGCTCAGCCGGAAACCCCCGCGCAGCCCGCCGGCAAGCCCTACATCGCCATGATCTCCAAGGGCTTCCAGCATCAGTTCTGGCAGACCGTCAAGCTGGGCGCGGATGAAGCCGCAGCGAAATACGGCGTTGAGATCACATTCGACGGCCCGCCGTCCGAGTCTGAAATCAGCACCCAGATCGACCAGCTCAACGCGGTTCTCGCGAAGAACCCCGCCGCTCTGTGCCTGGCCGCACTCGATACCGAGTCCGTGACCACGCAATTGAACGACACCAAGGCAAAGGGTATCCCCGTTGTCGGTTTTGACTCCGGCGTTCCCAATGCGCCCGCGGGCACCATCGCCTCCACCGCTTCCACCAACAATGAGAACGCCGGCGCAGGCGCTGCAGACGAAATGTTCAAGCTCGTCCAGGACAAGATCGCTGCCGCCACCCCGGAAAGCCCGGTCATCATCGGCGTTCTGAGCCAGGATGCGACCTCCGCTTCCGTTGTGGGCCGTACCGTCGGTTTCCTCAACAAGATGGCTGAACTCTCTGAAGGCGTGAAGGCTGGCGAAGTTGCCATTACCGGTCATGACAAGTATGCGAAGGCCGCCACCTCCGGCAAGACCTCCGTGGAACTGAACATCCTCGTTCCGGCTTCCACCAACACCACCGATATGCAGACCACCGCGCAGGGCCTCTTTGCAAAGAAGGGTCTTGCGGGCATCTTCTGCTCCAATGAAGGCGCTGTCGCGGGCCTCCTCGCCGCCACCACCGACGGCCAGGATCTCGACCGTACGAACGGCAAGTATAAGGACGTTGCGGTGATCGGCTTTGACGCAGGCGCAAGCCAGAAGAACGCTGTCAGGAACGGCTGGTTCAACGGCTCCATCACCCAGGATCCTTACATGATCGGCTTCCTCGCGGTTGAACTCGCAGTGAAGGCCATGAACGGCGAAGCTGTAGACGAAATCGTTGACACCGGGTTCCAGTACTACACCGCCGCCAACATGGACGATGCGAAGATCGCTCCGTTGCTCTACGACTAATCTTCAATAGAGACTGTTTCCACAAATGCCCCCCGTCAGATGGCGGGGGGCATCTTCACAAAATTCAAGTCACACAGGACGATTCATCCATGCTATAATTGCGGAGGATATACCCCTGCTGCATTGGCGGATATACGCACAATGTACGCGGGAGAATATAGACACAGATCACGAAAGGAGATTACAATGGTTAAAATTGGAATACGGCCCACGATTGACGGCCGTCGTAACGGCGTACGTGAGGCTTTGGAAGAGAAGACGATGCAAATGGCGCATTCCGCGGCAAAGCTGATCTCGGAGAACGTCAAATATCCGGACGGCAAGCCTGTGGAAGTTATCATTGCGGATACCACCATCGGCGGCGTATATGAGGCCGCCAAGTGCCAGGAAAAGTTTGAGCGCGAGGGCGTGGGCGTCACGCTGACCGTTACCCCCTGCTGGTGCTACGGCACGGAAACTATGGATATGGACCCGAAGACCATCAAGGCCGTTTGGGGCTTTAACGGCACCGAGCGCCCGGGCGCCGTGTATCTTGCGGCGGTTCTTTCCGCGCATGCGCAGAAGGGCCTGCCCGCTTTCGGCATCTACGGCCATGACGTGCAGGACCTTGCGGACAACAGCATCCCCGCGGATGTCTCTGAAAAAATCCTGCGCTTTGCGCGCGCGGGCGTGGCAGCGGCGTCGATGCGCGCCAAGAGCTACCTGCAGGTCGGCTCCATGTGCATGGGTATTGCTGGCTCTATCCTGAACCAGGATCTGTTCCAGGAATACTTCGGCATGCGTTCCGAGTCCGTGGATGAGACGGAGCTATTAAGGCGCGTTGATCTGGGCATCTACGATCATGAAGAATTTGAGCGCGCGCTCAAATGGACGAAGGCGCACTGCAAGGAAGGCTTTGATCCCAACGCCGAAGACAGGCAGTATACCCGCCAAGAAAAGGACGCCCAGTGGGAGTTCTGCGTTAAGTGCATGCTGATCGTGCGCGATCTGATGATCGGCAACCCCAAGCTTGCCGAGATGGGCTTTATTGAAGAAAGCTGCGGTCACAACGCAATCGCGGGCGGTATCCAGGGCCAGCGCCAGTGGACGGATTACAAGCCGAATTTCGACTTCCTGGAGGCCATGCTCAACAGCCAGTTCGATTGGAACGGCACGCGTCCTTCCTACATCGTGGCGACGGAGAACGATACGCTTAACGGCATGACGATGCTGTTTGAACACCTGCTGACGAACACCCCGGGAATCTTCGCGGATGTACGCACCTACTGGAGCCCGGATGCTGTCAAGCGCGTGACCGGCAAGGAATTGACGGGAGACGCCAAGAACGGCATCATCCACCTCATCAACTCCGGCGCCGCCGCACTCGACGGCACGGGCGCTGCAAAGGATGCTGACGGCAAAAACACCATCAAGCCCTCCTATGAACTGACGAATGAGGACGCCGAGGCCTGCCTCAAGGCGACCCAGTGGTGCCCGGCAAACCGGGGCTACTTCCGTGGGGGCGGATTCTCGTCCAACTTTATCGGCGGCACGCGCGGCGGCATGCCTATCACCATGGCGCGCCTCAACTACGTCAAGGGCCTTGGCCCTGTGCTGCAGCTTGCGGAAGGCTACAGCTGCGAGCTCGACCCCGAAGTGCACGCAAAGCTGGACGGCCGTACAGACCCCACCTGGCCCACCACCTGGTTTGCGCCGCGCCTGACCGGCAAGGGCGCGTTCACGGATGTGTACAGCGTCATGGCCAACTGGGGCGCCAACCATGGCGCGTTCTGTTACGGGCATGTGGGTGCGGACCTCATCACGTTTGCCTCCATGCTGCGTATTCCCGTCTCCATGCACAACGTGGAGAAGGAAAGCATCTTCCGTCCCGCGGCGTGGGCGGCGTTTGGCACGGACGACCTGGAAGCCGCGGATTACCGGGCCTGCAGCGCGTTTGGCCCGCTGTATAAATAAGGGTACGCCCGTTTTTCGTTGAACCATTGAATTCCAATATGGGCGCTGTGGCCGGATGCCGTGTGGGGGTAAATATATCCCTGCGCAGGGGAAGGTGCAGCGCCCAACAAATTGGCGTGCATATCCGATACCGGGAGTTGGTCCGCCAAGAAAGATGCGCCTGAAAAGGGCGTGTTTTTTATTTGTGGTTTTTTACGCCGAAAATTTTCGGCGCAATGTTTCCGGCTTTTGAAACTCATACAACAAAATATGTACAGGCATAGAAGACGGATGGTATACGCGAAAAAAGCCCGTAAACCTTTTTGTTGCGCCGTTTTTCATTTCCACGGTGCAACGCGCATAGAAATAGCTAAGAAATAGCTGTCATAGTCGTGAATTTTCAACATGAGAGAACATATTGTAAAAATCAATGTGCGCATGCAGGTATAAACCTGGTTGGTATGGCAATACTCACTGCATCCAAAGTATGACAGGGGAGAGATCAAGCATGACTGTAGAAAACCGGCAATACACACAGCAACACTCCGCCCGTTTGGGCTGGAGCGCGCAGGAGGACGCCTTGTTGTTTGAGGCAGTCCGCATCGCCCGCGAGGCGGGCGCGCCGCTCAAGGCGGTGTTTGATGATGTTGCGGAGCGCACAGGACGCAGGCCGAACAGCATACGCAATTATTATTATGCACGCGTCAAACAGGAAAATGGGGAGAACGCACAGCTGCAGCACAATCCCGCGTTTGTGCCATTCACCGACGAAGAGATCCGCCATCTGCTTACCACCGTATTGGGCGCACAGGCGCGTGGCGTCTCCGTGCGGGCCTGCACTCTGGAGATGGGCAATGGAGACAACCGCGCCATGCTCCGTTATCAGAACAAGTACCGTTCCCTGCTCAAAAGTAACCCCGCGCTGGTGCGGCGCATTGCAAAAGAGTTGAAGGAACAGGGCAAGCCCTCGTTCGATCCGTTCGAAAAGGCCGCGCCCGTACGCCGCGCGGGGAGGCCGCGCAAGCAGAGCGGCAGTCTTTTAGATGTGGTCGGCGGTGTTGTCAACCAGCTTGACCGCGTGGAAGGCCTGGATGTCTCCGCGTTCTTTGAAAGCCTTGGCGCGCTTGCGGTATCGGCTGCAAAGGGCGTTGCCGCGCAGCAGCGCCTGCAGGCGATGAGCGGCGGGGAGGATATCGCCATTCTGATGGAGGAAAACCAGGAATTGAAGGCCCAGCTTGGCGATCTCAGGCAGGAACTTTCAGCCCAGAGGGACCGGTTTACCACGCTGTTCGGCTACTTTCGGCAGCTTATGGACGTCAACCGCGAATTTTTAGGCATGACCGCCGTCACGAAGGTCAGCAGCCTGAGCAATTATATCCACGAGCTTTCGCGGAATATGGAAGACTGTGAGAAGTGGATGTTTGATGTTACGCCGATGGCGTAACGCCTTGCAGGATGCAAAAAACGGCTCCGGAATACCGGAGCCATTTTTTTGTACAATCAGCCGAAAAAGTATAGCACGCCCCGTTTGATGCGCATATTAACGGTAAAATGTACAGGAGGATATGAAACTTTGAAAAAACTTGCATTCTTGCTTACCATTGCGCTGTTGCTTTCCCTTGCCGCTGCCTGCGCGCCCGCACGTGAGCCGCTGCCCACCCCCGCAAATCCCATAGCCCCAATAGAGACTGCGGAGGGAACAACACCGCCCGAAACGTTGCCGGAGACTTCGCCAACAATCCCTGAAGCGCCTGCGGGCACGGAAGGCCCGCTGGCCTCCCCGGGTACGTCGCCGGAAGCGGGACTTACCGCTTCCGCTAAGGGATACGGCGGGGACGTTACCGCCACGCTGACGATGGCGGAGGGCAACGTCGGGAACCTCATGCTCGAAGGGCCGAATGAAACGGAAGGCGTTGGCAAGGCGGCGATTGAGACCTACAACAAAACCCTTGCAGAACTCAAGGGCAAGCCGCTGTCCGAGTTTGATCCAAGCAAGCTTGATACGGTTTCAGGTGCGACCATTACCTCAGATGCCGCAAAAGCCGCGCTGGCGGACGTCATCAAAAAAGCGGGATAACTCAAAGAGCGAAAAACCGTGCAGGACAATCCATCCTGCACGGTTTTTTATGCGTTATCCCTCCTGTTCCGCCTGCAGCGCCGTTGCGGGAAGGGGGATGTCCTCTCCGGCGGGATCGGGCTTGCGCTTGCTTAAGACCTTATGCCCAAGCTCGGAGAGAACAATGGCCCCCGCAATCAGGGACGCGCCCAGGAAAAAGCGCAGCGTAAACGGCTCCTGCAAAAATACGATGCCAAACAGGAACCCAAAAGGCGCTTCCGTGCTCATTAGCAGTGAGGCGTGGGAAACCGGCGCATGCTTCAATCCAACATTTTGCAGCAGCAGCGCAAGCAGCGTGCAGCCAAACCCAAGATACAGTAAAGAATTGACCGTAGCGCCCATAAACAGCGTTTCCGGCGCGGGGAACGGCTCCGTAAGCAATCCCATCACCGCCGCACACACGGCGGAGAAGAAGAACTGCAACCCTGTAAGCAAAAACACATCCAGCCCTTTTTCCGTCATGATGGAAACGGCGACGATATGTGCGGCAAACAGCATACCCGCAAGCAGCGTGAGAAGATCGCCGATATTGATGCTGAACCCGTTTGTAAGCGCAATGATCCCTACGCCCGCAAGGCAGAGTACGGCCGCTAAAAATGTATGCGCGCCCGGCTTTTTTTTGCTCAAAAACCAATGAAACAAAGGCGCCAATACAACATAGATTGCAGTAATAAACGCGTTGTTGCCCGCGGTGGTGTAGGAGAGGCCCACGGTCTGCACATAATAGCCCAAATACATCAGCACGCCGCAGATTAAGCCCGCAAGAATCATCTGCTTATTTGCGCGCAGGACGCGTTTATAGAGAATGGCGCACAGCACGAGCGCCGCAATCGCAAAACGGAAGGCCAGGAGCCAGTTGACGGGCAACAGGTCCAGGGAATTTTTCATCACCACAAAGCCGCTGCCCCAGATCAGGCCGGCAATCAGAAGGGCGATCTCAGCGAGGAGAACTTGTCTTTTTGTTGCTTGCACAAATACGCATTCCTTTCAGGCAATACGCGTATTATAGCACAATAGGCGGCCTATAAAAAAGAGATGGCGGATGGATTGCATAAAAACCCATTGACAAGGGCAGGCCGACCATGTAAAGTAATCATATATTTTTGAGGCAGCAAGGGCGCTGTGCTTACTTTTAGCACAGTGCCCTCAAATTTATATAGGGACTTTGTTATTGAAAATTGACAGGAGGAATATAACATGAGCGAGGTAAAAGAGTTCTTTGGCAGTATGGTATTCAACCGTGCAGTCATGAAAGCGCGTCTTCCCAAGGAGACATACCGCAAGCTCCAGCAGACCATACGCCTTGGCCTTGACTTGGAACCCGGCGTTGCGGATGTTGTGGCCAACGCCATGAAGGACTGGGCGGTAGAAAAGGGTGCGACCCATTTTACCCATTGGTTCCAGCCGATGACGGGCATTACTGCCGAAAAGCATGACAGCTTCATTTCTCCCTGTTCGGACGGCGGCATCATTCTGGAGTTTTCCGGAAAAGAACTCATCAAGGGTGAGCCGGACGCCTCGAGCTTCCCCTCGGGCGGCCTTCGGGCTACGTTCGAAGCGCGCGGCTATACCGCGTGGGACCCCACCAGCCCCGCATTCATTAAGGACCATACGCTCTATATTCCCACCGCTTTCTGCTGCTATGGCGGCGAGGCGCTGGATAAAAAGACACCGCTGCTCAGGTCCATGGAAGCCGTCAATACGCATGCGCTACGCGTTCTCAAGCTTTTTGGCCATACCGATGTGACGCGCGTCGTTTCCACCGTCGGAGCGGAGCAGGAGTATTTCCTTGTGGATGAAGAGCTCTTTAAGCTCCGCCCGGACCTCCGTTTCACGGGCCGTACGCTGTTTGGCGCGCGCCCGCCTAAGGGGCAGGAGTTGGAAGATCATTATTTTGGCGCCATCAAGCCGCGCGTGGCGGCTTATATGAAAGAACTGGACGAGGAGCTCTGGAAGCTTGGCGTGCTCGCAAAGACCGAACACAATGAGGTTGCGCCCGCCCAGCATGAGCTTGCGCCCATCTTTACGGATACCAATATTGCGACTGATCACAACCAGCTCACCATGGAGCTGATGCAGAAGGTGGCAAAGCGCCACGGCCTTGTCTGCCTGCTGCATGAAAAACCGTTTGCAGGCGTCAACGGCAGCGGCAAGCATAACAACTGGTCCCTTGCCACCAACACCGGCGTAAACCTCCTTGACCCCGGCAACTCCCCGATGGAGAACAAGCAGTTCCTGCTGTTTCTTGCGGCTGTCATCAAGGCTGTGGATGAATATCAGGACCTGCTGCGCGTCACTGTAGCAAGCGCCGGCAACGATCACCGTCTGGGCGCAAACGAAGCGCCCCCGGCCATTGTTTCCGTATTTCTGGGCGAGGAGCTCATGGGCGTTGTGGAGGCTATTGAAAAGGATGCGGACTATCTTGCGCCCACAAAGAGCGATATGGCCATGGGTGTGCGCGTACTGCCGCCCATCCCCAAGGACAGTACGGACCGCAACCGCACCTCGCCGTTTGCGTTTACGGGCAACAAGTTTGAGTTCCGCATGCCCGGGTCCTCGTTCTCCATCGCGGGGCCGAACTATGTCATCAACACCATCGTCGCGGAGTCGCTTGCAACATTTGCGGATATCCTGGAAAAGGCGGCGGATTTTGGTACGGCGCTAAGCAAGACCATCCGCGATACCTTTATCGCGCACAAGCGCATCCTGTTCGATGGCAACAACTATTCGGACGAATGGGTGAAAGAGGCCGAACGGCGCGGGCTATTGAACCTCAGGTCCACGGTGGACGCGCTGCCGTACCTGGTGGCGGAAAAGAACCTGGAGCTGTTTGAAAGGCACTGCATCCTCACCGGAAAAGAGATATATGCGCGCTATGAAATCATGCTGGAGACCTATATTAAGGTCATCTCCATCGAGGCCGTCACCACGCTCGACATCGCGCGCCGGAAAATTTTGCCCGCGGTTTGCGCGTATGCGGGCAAACTTGCGGAAACGGTCGTCGCAAAGAACGGTGTGGGTGTCAACGCCGATGTGGAAAAGAGCATGGCAGCAAAAGTCAGCGAGCTTTCTAAAACGCTGTACGCCGCCATTGACGCGCTCGATGCCGCCATCGCGTTTGAATGCGCGGACGACACGCATGCCCATGCCGTTTACTGCCGTGACACCGTGGTTCCCGCCATGAACGCGGTGCGGGAGGCGGCGGACGCGCTCGAACTGATTACGGCGGACGCCTACTGGCCGATGCCGACCTACAGCAAGCTTCTTTTTGAGGTATAAGGGAAGGCTTAGCGGGAGCCTTCACCTTTTTACCGTTCATATTCTTCTTCCTGAGGCAAGAGCGCCCGGTATAATACCGGGCGCTTTTGCTGTATGTCGCAAAAATGTCTATGGCATCTTTGCGAGGCTGCTGTGGCAGGGCTTTCCGTAGCCTGCTGCGTCCTAACGGACGCGGGCAGGCTGCACGGGGAGTCCGGTCCGGCGTGTATGCCGCCGGATTGGACGGATCTGGATTTGGGTGAATGCTCTAAGTTGCTCGCGTTTGCGGGGCGGCGGAGCGCCCCGCTGTATTCCTGTAAGGAGAACATCTGCGGCATTTGTAAGTTGTATTTAGACATGTCATTTTTTGATGCAGGGCATGTATACATCCAGGATATATACGCGCTCGCCGTTGCTCTTCGGCGTTTCAAATCGTTCCTTAGTATAGACTTCACATAAAAAATAGTGTTCCCAGTCCACCTCATAGCCTTTGCTCTTTATGGCGGCGACCGTCAGCGGATGGGCGTTTGCGTAAAGCTCATACTCCTCGCCCTGTACCCAGGAGATGGCCAGCGTACAGGCGGGGATATCAAATCCACTGAACCCTTCGGGAACAGGCGCGCCGGGCTTTAGAAAAAGGCCGGCCATATAAACAAAGGTATTGGTTGCGGGATCGAAGTCTCTTTGACAGCCCACAAAATCATGCGCGATTGCTTCCGGAAGATATTCCTCCATTCCAAACAGTGTATCAAACGTGCCATCCTGAAAGCACTCTCCCCAAAAACGGGCAATCTGGTTGGACATGGGCGCTACGCGAATCTGCTTGGCTACAAATTTATATGGACCGAACAGGACGAATGAGATGTTTGTAATGCCGGCTGTTTTAAGCTTGCCGCCTGCAATGCGGTAAGTAAGCTCCGGCTTAGCCGCAGTCGGGCTATGAAACGTAAAGGGCGGCACGATATTGAGCGGCGTTGTTGCATTGCGCGCGGCAGAAGGAGGAATATTGTGCTGCTCCCGGAATGCGCGCGTGAACGCTGCATGGGAGTCATAGCCGTACTTGAGCGCGAGTTGGAGCACAGTCTGCCGCGTTTGGCGCAATTCCAGCGCGGCAAGGCTTAAGCGGCGCTGCCGGATGTAGTCCGTGAGCGTCGTTTCGGTCACATACGCAAACATGCGGGGAAATTGCTGTGCCGGGCAGCAGGCGATGGCGGAGAGCTCAACGGGGTCAATTTCCTCGAGCAAATGTGCCTCAATATAAGAAATAGCGTCATTCATCCGCTCCATGTTGTGCATATTACGGCTCCTTTCTTTCATACATAGAAAGTATAACAAATTGCAGCGTGCCGTGCTTTGCAGCACATGCACATTTTTTGCAAACAACCATTTCCGGAAATTTCAGTTGAAGGCCAACGTTTATTGAAAAAATGAACGTGATAGAGGTCTGTCCATGCCCTGTAGCACATATATTGTTACGACAGAACGATACGAAATAAGAGAGGTGCAGCCTATGGAACCCATCTGGAGCGAATTGCAACTGGAGCGTATGGCGGGCAGGACCGCGGCGCAGGCGTTTGTAGAAGGCGATATCCCCATGCCTGCCGGGCGCGAGGTAGAGCGCATTTTGCAGGCGGACGCACAGATTCAAAACGAAACGGCGCGCTGCGCGGACGGCCGGGTGGATGTGGACGGCACGCTCGCGCTGCAACTGCTCTGCGTAAGCACGGACGGGATACCCTTTGATGTGCACGCCTCAACAAGGTATAACCACACCATCCCTGTGGAAGGCGCGCAGGAGGGCATGCGCGCGGAAATAACGCCGCAGTTGATGGATATCCGCACCGCGCTCGATAACAGCAACCGTGCGCATGTAGAGGCCGTGGCGGATATGAATGCCACCGTGCAGCAGGATGAAAACATGCGCGTCATTACCGATGTGCGCAACGCCAGGAATTTAGAGACCCGCTACGAGCAGGCGCAGCTTGCGCGCGTGCGCCCGCTTACAGGCGTTTCCCTGCGTTCGCGTGAAGAGCTTGAAGCGCCGGGCGTTGTGCAGGTGCTGCGGGTGAACGCGGCCCCGCATATCGACAACGTCACGCTTGAGGCAAACGGCGCCGCGGTCGAAGGCGTCATGTATTTGTATGCACTGTATCTGGATGACGAACACCGGCTGATGCAGGCTATGGTCCGCACGCCGTTCAGCGAACTGATCCCGCTGGAAATGGATGTTTCTGCCTGCTCGCGCATTACGGCAATGCCGAGCGTACGGGATATTTCCGGAAACGTCACCACAGAGGGCGAGGCGCTCGAGCTCAACATTACCACCCAGATCGAAGTGTTCTGCATTACCCGGGAGGATGTCAACACCCTTTCGGACGCCTATTCGGCGGATGGCGGCGTCAATGTGGAGCGGCAGATGGTAGAGCAGCTCACGCCCGTTTCCACCGTCACGGGCCTCTGCCGCATTATGGAGACGCTGCGCGTACCGGAGGAAAGCCCGGATGTTGCACGAGTCATCTTCACCACCGCCCGTCCCACCGTGCTTGCGCTCACGGACAACAGCGGCCAGCTTGCGGCGGACGGTATCCTTGTAACAGCCGTCGTCTATGCGGACGCACAGGGCAATACGAACGTATTCGAGGAGGATATCCCCTTCCGCTGCGCGATTGACGCACCGTTTTCCCCGGATGCGATGGTGCGCGTGCGTCCGCTTGAGGTACGCGGCAGCGGCGTAGGGCGCTCCGTACAGGTGGAATACCTGCTGGAGACGCAGGCGCGGTTGTTTGAACGCCAGCAGATCATGCTTGCAGTGGATATGCAGGAAACGGAACCCGCCCAGCGTGAGAACGGCATCTATGTGTATATGGCGGACGAAGGAGAAACACCCTGGGATGTTGGCAAGCGCTATGGCGTGACGATGGAGCAGCTGCAGGAATGGAATCCGGATTTAGGGGAGATGTTTACAGAGGGAACGCCGGTGCTGATCCTCTCCAATTCCGGCCGCCGGCGCTGATGGAAGAGCCGCAGATAAAAGCAGGCCGCCTTTAAAAGGCGGCCTGTTCGTCTATAAGTTTGCGGGATAATTAGTTCAACGCATCCTTGAACGCCTTGCCGGCCTTGAAGGAAGGAGCCTTGGACGCGGGGATGTCGATCTCTGCGCCGGTCATGGGGTTGTGGCCCTTGCGTGCTTCACGGCTCTTGACTTCGAAAACGCCAAAGCCAACCATCTGAACCTTTTCACCAGCCTTCAGGGAAGCGGTGACGGTGTCTACAAAAGCATTGATCGCCTTTTCGGCGTCCTTCTTGGAAAGCTCGCTTTTCTGCGCGACGGCAGCGATCAGATCCGTTTTGTTCATAAGTGGATTATCCTCCTTAAATGTTCGTGTTCATTCAGCATGATGATGCCGAAACTTATTGTATCAGCCTTTTTGCCGATATACAAGACTTTTATGCCTTATTTTTGCCTATTTCCGGCACTTTTAACGTCTTGCCACAGGGTTTCCATTTCGTCAAGCGTCAACATGTCCAATGTCTGCCCATTCTTCTGTGCAAGGGCTTCCATAGCGGCAAACCGGGCAAGGAATTTCTCGCTTGCCTGGGTCAGGATTTCTTCCGGTTCGAGCTGCAAAAGCCGGCACACATTCACTGCCGCAAATAAGAGGTCGCCCATCTCCTCCGCCACATGCATGTTCTCTTCCATTGCCTGACGCAGCTCCTCCGTTTCCTCGGGCAGCTTGTAAAACGCCTGCTTCGCGTCGTTCCAGTCAAAACCTACCTGCGCCGCTTTCTTTTGCAGCTTATAGGCGCGCATCAGGGCGGGCAGGTTCTTTGGCACGGCGCGGAGCACGTCCGTTTGTGTGGAGAACTGCTTCTCCTTCTTCTTGAGTTGTTCCCACTTTTCCACAACTGCATCCGGGGTATCCGCTTTTCCACTGCCAAAAACATGCGGATGGCGGTAAATCAGCTTCTGTACGATGCCTGTGGTGACGTCCCTGTCGGTAAACCGGCGCTGTTCCGATGCAATCTCCGCATGGAATGCAATCTGCAGCAGCACATCCCCCAGTTCCTCGGATAGGGCTGCGTCGTCCTGCTGGTCGATGGCGTCCAGCACCTCGTAGCATTCCTCAATCATCGTCTTTTTCAGGCTTTCATGCGTCTGCTCCCTATCCCACGGGCAGCCGCCGGGCCTGCGCAGCCGGTGCATGACCTCCAATAAATCCTGATAAGAGAACCGGGAGAGGGAGAGGAGTTCGGCGGGAGGGACAAGGAGCACCGTCGTCGCATGGAAGCCGTCCTGCCTGTCCAGTTCGTAAAGCGGCAGCGACCTAGTCTCATATGCGCCGGATTCCGCCATCGTGCAAAGGCGCACCGGATGTTCGTCCGGATAGTATTGCGTTAAAGCAAGCTTAACCTCTCCGGCGCGGATTTTTGTATCCAGTTCCTCGATGGCAAGCGGCAGCTTTGGGTCAATGCGCTCCGGCAGTGCGCCTGCGGCACAGGTGAATGCCGCATCATACTCTACGCCAACTTCCGCCATCGCGGCCTGCGCGTACGAAACGCCGGGCAGCACGCGAACCGTCACCTGCTCCTGCGCCGCGCGCTGCTTCAATTCCGGCAGCAGCCCGCCCACGCCGCGTCCGGGGACGGCATACACCGCGTCCCATTCCCGGCAGGCTGCGAGCAGGCGGCTGATGATACCCTCGCGCAGCTCATCAAAATCCTCGCACGCCATATAAAGGTCATCCATCGACGTATACGAAAGTCCTGCATGCTTGATCGGAAGCGCGCAGGGCGTATGCGCCGTCTGCAGATACAGCCTGTCCGCCCTTTTGCAGGCGTCAAGCGCCGCATTGGAAATGGTGTCCGGTGTTGAGAGTGCCGCGATGGTCAGCGTTGGCATGGTAATACTCCTTTACGGTTATGACAAGACGTTTGGAGATTTTGCCTCCAAACCTCCGCTTAGGGTCGTAACGAGCCTAAGAACCCTTTTTAAAAAGTATGGACGTCTAGGAAAGGGATTCCCAAGGGATATATCCTTGGGCGGGTACGGGGCAAAGCCCCGTAAAGGCACCCGCTATACCCGGAACACGCGTCTGAGCCGGCTACCGCCGGGAATAAACTGCAGATCGTCCGCGCTGAACATTTTCAATGCAACCGCAAGCACGCAGTAGAGGACCACGCCCGCAAGAACGGAACCAAGCGTCGCAACCGTGGCGCTCGCATGGTCCGAAATGGCACGGTACAGGAACATTACGAGGATGCCCATCAAAGCGGAGGAGAGGATGGGCTTGCCGAACACATCGTACAGGTTCAGCTTCATGCCCGTCTTGCGTACGAGGTATATGATATCCAGTATCCCCGCCGAAGCATAGCACACCACTGTGGAGACTGCAGCGCCCTGTATGTTGATTTCCGGTATGTGCATCAAAACAAGCATGGTCACGACCTTCAGCACCCCGCCGAACACCATGTTGATGACGGGTACCGTAGGCCTGCCCAGGCCCTGTATGATGCCGGTAAGCGTCTGGACGATAGAAAGGAACACCACACCGATACAGGCCGTCTGAAGAAGTTCTGCGGCCAGTTTCAGCTCAGTCGGGGTAAGGGTGCTAAAAAGCATGCCTAATATCGGCTCCGCCAGCGCAAAGAGCCCAATGGCGCATGGCGTGCCGATGACCAACGCAAGCTTGAGCCCCGTGCGCCCAGCGGAACGGACCCGCTTTGCGTCCTTCTTCGCCATGTAGGCGGAAATGGCTGGTACCAGGCTCATCGCAAGTGCAGAGGTCAGCACGGCGGGCATATTGATGATGGGCGTCACGAACGAATAGAGCAGTGAGTACGCCTTTGCGGCCTCCTGCACCGTATAGCCGATGCTCTCTAAAATGCGGATGATAAACGCGCTGTCTATAATGCCCACCACCGGCATCACGGAAGCGCCGATCGTCACCGGCACTGCAATGGCGAGTATTTTCCTGGAGATGGAGTTGAAAGAAGACTTTTCCTTGCTGCGCGGCGAGGCTGCGATTTGTAAAGAGAAATCCTTTTTGCGCCGGAGGTAGAAGACCCAGATTACAAGGAGGCCGACAAGCTCCGATCCGCTCACGCCGATGAGCGCGCCCATGGCCGCGTATTCCGGCCCCTGCGGCAGGAAGTGGATGGCGAGCGTGAAGCCGATGGCGAGTTTGCCCAATTGCTCCGCCACCTGGGAGAACGCGGTGCCTATCATTTGCTGCATGCCCTGTAAGTAGCCGCGGTACGCGCACATCAGAGATACGAACAGCAATGCGGGGGCAAGCGCCCTAAAGGAAAGTGCCTGCTTTGCAATTTCCGCCGTTGCTTCGGCCGGATAAGAAATAGAAGCGAGTGCATCTGCGCCGGCGAACATAATCAACGTGGTCGCAACGCCGATGATCAAAAGCAGCCGGAACGCGGTCTTGAATACCGCACGTGCGCCGCGGTAATCCCCGAGCGTCACGCGTTCGGAGACGAGTTTGGAAATTGCGGTCGGTAAGCCTGCCGAGGAAATGACAAGAAGCCAGGTGTAGTAGCGGTAGACGATATCGTAATAGGACATCGCCTCTATGCCGACGATATTGGCTAACGGAATGCGATAAACTGCGCCGATGAACTTTACGATCAATCCCGCAACCGCGAGTATCGCCGCACCGCGCACAAAGGATTTTTTCTCCATGCATTGCCCCCTCTGCCCGCTGTACGCGAGCTGCTGCACCCTACAGTATAGCAGGTTTTTCTATTTTGCCAACCGCGGCGGCATTTGCAGGGGCGCTTCCCAAAAAGAGTTCACGAAAATGTTAAATCCGCTCCGTGATCATGACATCTTTTGCCTCTCATGATCCCCTGCTATATGCTATACTTAATATGGTATACTCAATACAGGCCATTTTATTCTGAAACCATACATGGAGGAGCAGCATGTTTAAAAACAAGGATGGAAAAGTAGCGGGGGGAAGGGTTGTTCTGGTGGTGATCATTGCAATCCTTGCGCTTTCTGTGGTGCTGGGCAGCGTTGTCGTGGTGCCTGCCGGGCATACGGGCGTTGTGCTGACGCTGGGCCGCGTCAGCGATATCGTACTGCAGGAGGGCATGCATTTTAAAATCCCCTTCGCGCAGCAGGTGATTCTTATCAACAACCGCATCGTTAAGCTGGAGGTCGATACGCAGGCATTCTCCAAGGACCTGCAGACGGTTTCCGCGAAGCTTGCGGTCAATTACCGCATCGATAAGGGCATGAGCCAGACGATCTACCGCAATGTCGGCAACGCCTATGAAAGCGTGCTGGTCGTCCCTGCTGTGCATGAGGTGTTGAAGGCGGTTGTCGCGGAGTATACGGCAAGCACGCTTGTTGCGGACCGCAGCTCGGTTTCTGTGGAGCTTGACAACAATATGAAGGAGAAGCTTGCCGATTCCGGCATCGTGGTAGAGGATTTCAACATCATCGATTGGGACTTCTCGGATGAATACATCGCCGCCATCGAACAGAAGCAGGTCGCCGAGCAGAACCTCATCAAGACCCGCACCGAACAGGAGCAGGCGGTCGTGATTGCGGAAGCTACCGCAAAGCAGAAGGTCATTGCTGCTCAGGCCGCCGCGGAAGCCGCCGTGATTGAGGCGGAAGCGAAGGCAAAGCAGATTGCCGTGGAGGCGGACGCGCAGGCCGAGGCCAACCGCAAGCTCGCCGAATCGCTCAACCAGAGCATCATCGATTACGAGAAGATCAACAAGTGGGACGGCAAGTTGCCCTCCGTACAGACGGGCAGCGGCGGCGCGCTCATCGGGATCGATCTTCCGAAAGAGTAACGCGCAGTTGCATCATAGGCTTGGGCCGCACAGTTTGTGCGGCCCTTTTTGCTGCCCCCGCTTTGCCGCCCCCTATGCGCAACTGTAGAATTCATGTACAATACAACTATTGGTGTTTTTGAATGATCCATTCATAGCATGGTTAACAATTGCATGATTTGTGGCGTTGCGATCCAATCCATAATGTGAGGAGTGTTTACAAATGCTTGCATCCAAACTGACGGAACAATTGAAAAACGGGGCGTTCGATGCGGCGCTCTCCCGCGTCTACTCCAACATCCCTGCGGCACGCGCGCGCTGTGCGGAGGTGGCGGCGGGCTTTTACCGGCAGTTCGGAGAACAGGAAATTTCCCTGTTTTCCGCACCAGGGCGCACGGAGGTGGGCGGCAACCATACGGACCACAACCACGGCGCGGTGCTGGCGGCGGCGGTGGAGCTTGATATGCTGTGCGCGGCGTCGCCAACGGACGATGGCACGGTGGAACTGTATTCCGAAGGGTTTGGCGGCATTCAGATCAAGATTTCTGATCTTGCCGTAAAACAGGAAGAACTGGAGACCTCCGCGGCGCTTATCCGGGGAGTTGCAGCCGGCATGCAGCAAAAAGGGTACCGCGTGGGCGGCTTTCGGGCATACATGGTGTCCGATGTGCTGCGCGGCTCCGGGCTTTCCTCCAGCGCGGCGTTTGAGGTGCTGCTCTGCTGCATCCAAGGCCATTTGTATAACGAAGGCAGGCTGTCCCCTGTGGAGGCCGCCATTATCAGCCGCTATGCGGAAAACGAGTATTTCGGCAAGCCTTGCGGCCTGATGGACCAGATGGCGTGCGCGGTGGGCGGCTTTGTGAAAATGGACTTTTTAGACCCGCTTTCGCCGGTGGTGGAGCCGATTCCGGTTGCAACAACGGGATATGCGCTGTGCATTACGGATACCCACGGCAACCATGAGGGGCTGACTGCGGAATACGGCGCGGTGACGGTGGAAATGCGCGCTGTGGCGCAGTGTCTGGGTGGGGAAGTGCTGCGCGATGTTACGGAGGAGGCGCTTTATAAAAACGCCGCCCGTATCCGGAAGGACTGTGGCGACCGGGCGTTTTTGCGCGCGGCGCATTTCTTCCGGGATCATGCGCGCGTACAGGCGCAGGCGGATGCACTCAAAAACGGAGAGGCGGAACGCTTTTTAATGCTGGTGCGGGAAAGCGGGCAATCCTCCTTCATGTATCTGCAAAATGTCTATCTCGCCGCAGACGCGCAGCATCAGCCGGTGGCGGCGGCGCTGTGCCTGAGCGAACGGCTGCTCAATGGCCGCGGCGCAACAAGGGTGCATGGCGGCGGGTTTGCGGGCACCATACAGGCGTGGGTGCCGGAGGACCTGCTTGAAGGGTACCGCAGCGGCATGGATGCCGTGTTTGGGGAAGGCTCCTGTGCGGCGCCGGGCATCCGGGCTGTGGGTATGGCGCGCGTTGTTTAAATTCCGGCGTTTTACGTGTGGAAAGCCGGGGTATCTATAAAGCAACAAGGAACAAGGAGGCATCTGTCATGAAAAAGAAGGATGATATTGTATTTGATGAGACTGTTTGCTCACCCGAGTTTCCGGACGGATGCATCCCGCCCGCCTCAGAACAATAGGATAGCAACCGCCTCACAGGAGGCTCCAAGCGCCGGAATTTCTTCCGACGCTTTCTTTTTTACAACGCAGGCAGAATCCTGTAGAAGGAGGCGGTCATGGCAAGAAAGTCGAATTTATTGTTTCTAGGTTTGGCGGCCATGCTGTTCGTCCTGCTTATGGTGCTCTCCCATCAGCATAAGAAGCAAGAAATAGAACACGCCGTACTTGTGGATTTTGCGGCGCTGGTGCCTGCTGACGGAATGGTGGAATTAAACAGGGACGCACCTCCGCCGGGGAAGCAGTTTACCGGAGAAGATGCCGTTGCGGTTGTCCTGGCCGTTCAAAATGCCGGCCTTGTTCCGTACAGCGGCCCAAGGCATACTCCGGCGCCCGGTTATTCTTGGAGTATTCGTTGCACAGATGGGCTGGGCAACGATTTATTCGTTCTATATCTTGATCGGAATGAGATTGCATATCGCAGTTTTACAGACGAACAGGATGCCATGTATTACTCCCTTACTACGGGGGACGTGGATGCCTTGGATGCAAAACTTCAGCAACTCTATAACAATGGGTAAAACCCAAAAACGCGGCAGCCGGTGGCGAGACAAGAACACAGAAAAGCGGTGAGGATATTTCCTCACCGCTTTTCTGTGCGAATTCAATGCTATGCAGATCGGAAAATAAGGGCAGGGAAGAGAATACTTATTTGCGATGATGCAAATTGCCCTTACAGCTTCAGCCACAGCGCGGGACGAACGCCGCCGCTGTTATTGCCTGTTGAAGGGTGAAGCGTGTTGCTGCTGTATCTGAATGTGCCGTTTTCCTGAATGCCGATATTGCCGTCGCCGTGGATGTACACGGCTCTCCTATTGTCTCGCCCGGGTGAGCGAAGCCACCACCACCATCCGTATCCATCGAAGGCTGATCTTCGCTTGCCGTTGTTCTTATCTTTCTTTTGAAACCAGTATCGTTGTTTGGCACTGCGGTTTTCAAGGTTCTTGCTGCTGTCACCGAAGTATTTGCACACTGTTTCTTCAATGCTTAAAAGAAATATGGAATCCCGCGTATCGTCTCCGCCCTTTGCGCCATACCAGGAATTTTCAGAGTTTTTATTCGTAACCGCCATAATTCTTGCCCGATTCGCTTCGCTAAACGTATCATAGAACGCACCGTTCAGGTATCCCCTCAGTTCGCAGCCGGCCCAGGTCACATCACCAGGGCGGTTATGGTAGGCGCGTAATGTTACGATGTCTTCGGTTATAACCAAAGCCGTATTGTTTTGTAGGTCAAGCACGCGCCAGTCATAGTTGTCAAATACTATTTTATCTCCTACCTGCATACTTCCCTCTCTTAATGGCTCAATGCTCAATCAGTTCGACTCCTCGTCCATTGCAAAGGTGGACTCACCGTCCGGAAAGCTTGAGAAGATCTCACCATTTAAAAAGCTCCTGTGTCCGTCTTGTTGACAAAATCCATGTAGTATAATTTCTCCCAATGGTTTACATTCAATATTCCCCTTGTGAGATGGATTGCTAAAATACAGCAATCTTTATCCTCTTCGTTGTTTGCCTCATCGTACCATATGGCAAAAGCTGTACGAAGCTTGGCTCTTATTTCAGCGTTTTTGGGGTCGAGAACCCAACCGAGGTTGTCCCCTGCTCCACAGGCGGTAAACCACTCGCCACAAACGGAAACCTCCGGGTTGCGCGCGATTTGCTGCATTTTGTTTGACTTTGCATATGTAACAACATAAAACGTGCCATCTTCATAATAGGCGTCCACATTGCGGACAGCCGGGCGGGGGTTTCCGTTAGCGCCCAACTCCCGCGTGATCGTCGCAAGGGAAATCAGATTGTCTTTGCCGTTACCAAACTTCTCCTCCAGTAAGGTTATCCCTTCTTCATATCGGTTCATTGCGATACCCTCCAAAATCTTCATGAATAATTTTCGGGCGCTTAGCTTCCCATGCTCGCCATTCTTTTCCAATCATAGCGAACACGGATACAATATGCAATATATGTATCCGTGTCCGTAGTCCTATGACCTGTTATCCGCGGTTTTTTATATGGAACGCTTGAGGGATATGTCCCTGATGGGGTGCGGGGCTGCGCTCCGCTTTCTTTATTTAAACCACCACGGCGTCCACGCCCAGCAGCTTTGCAACTTTCAGGAACAGGTCCTTGTTGTGTCCAACGCTCATGCTGCAATGGTGCGGCGGCGCTTCACGGAACCACTTGTCCATATAGCAGTCGGGGTGCATGCCAAAGTCCACCTGCGTCTGCGTGTTGCCGATGTTCATGATCTCCCCGTCGGTCGCCATGCCTTCGGAAATGATGAACTTGAACGTCCCGTCCCGCTGCTGTGTGAGGCCAAGCGTGGTGACAGGCCCGTTTTTCACTTTCGCTTCCACGGAGATGCCTGCGCCCTTCTTGCCGTGGTATACGCCCATGCCGCGCAGGATCGGCTTGCCGTCCGCGATGGCGATGTGGAACGGCCCGTCATGCCCCAGAAGGATCGTGGAGTTGGGATAGTCCACGGTGACGATTTCAGAATAGCTGCCGCCTACGCCCAACGCGTCGCAGATTTTCATGGCAATGTCCGTCTTCATATCGCCCTCTCCCGCGCAGGGGACGGAGCGCGCGGTCAAAAGAGAATGCCCCACGATAAAGCCGGACTGAATCTGCTCATACTCGTTGTTGTCCGCCCCGTGGTAATAGTAGGTCAGCGCGTCGAGATTGCGCTCTTTCACGAACTTTTCCTGCGCTGCCGCGACGGTAGCGGACCAATTGAGCTGTTCTTCCGTGGGGATGCTTGCGATGCTGTCCGCAACGGGCGCGTCGGAAAGCAGGAAAAAGCGGTCCATCTCTTCGCGCTTGGCGGCAATGTCTTCCGGAGTAACGGCGTGCATCCACTTTGCGAGATCGCACATCTCTAAGATTTCCACATGCAGGCCGAAGATGGCCTCATACATCGTAAAATCATTGTACATATCAAGCATGCCGCTGTAATTGCCGCCCAAGAAGCCGAAGCGGGAGGATTTGAGCATGCGCTTGACGAGAGCAGCGCGGATGTATTCGGAAATTTCCTTCCAGGCGCGTTTTGCTTCCGGCCGCTCTGCCGTGGCTTCATCCGCCATGGAGCCGGGGTACGTCTCCGGCATGCCCAGTAGCCCGTTGATGATGCTGATTTCAATCCCCGCGCGGTTGCAGGCGTAGGCGATTTCCGGCACCGGGCATGCGCCGCAGTTGGCAAGCCATTCCCCGGTGGTCGTCTTTTTATAGTTGATCTGCGCGGTGGGCTGGAGGTTTAAGAGTACCATGGGCGCTTTGCAGCCTAGGTGCACCGGCAGCACGCTGTCGCTTGTGATGTATGTGGCGGAATGGCAGAAGATGAGGTCCACATTCTGTTCATTGAACCATTCGCCCGCCTGCCTGCTGCTTGCGCTGTCGTCCACTAGGCCGTAGAAGAACACCTCGCCCCATTCGGACATGCGGGACTGCAAGAATTCGCCGTAGGCAATCATGCGTTCCCGCAGGCCATGAAACTGAGCCCAATACGCTTTCAATCCAACGGTGTAGAGCCCGATCCTCGGCTTTACGGGAAGGGAAATCGGCTGCAGCATGCTCATATTCGTTTCCTCGTTTCTGTGTAATTTAAGCGCTCCTATTGCGATATGCCGTCATTTATATAGACCCCTGATGTTAGCCTTATTATATCCATTGGGCGGCAAAAGCACATCGGATGAAGTTGCTAAGATATAATAAAATGTTGCTCAGATCAGAATGCAACTGCTGCGTGCGGAGCTGTGCAAAGATTCTATGGAACATTGGCGGAGAATCGGGTTGACTTTCAGGCATAGCTTTCGATATGCTGACAACAGAATACAGAGATATTGCGCAAAGCCCTGGAGGAGATGGTACGGATGAAGGATTATACCGCAAAAGCGTCGCTCCACATTTCGGAGGATTCGTATATTACCACCGTCACGCCGCACCTGTTCGATAAAACGCGGTTCTTTTATGTGCAGGAATTGGGAGAACTCAAGGCGGGCAGGCGGTATGATACGGAGCGGGACAATCTACCTTCTTATCTGCTCCTCTATACCGTCGGCGGGGCGGGCAGGCTTGTGTATGGCGGGAAGGAATACCGCCTGCTGCCGGGGGATGCGGCGCTTCTGGACTGCATGCAGTTTCAGCGGTATGAAACCGGGGAGGAAGGCCTCTGGCACCTGAAATTCGCGCATGTATACGGCCTTTCCGTGGCGCATTACTACGAGCTGTTCTCTAAGGAGGGCGCAAACGTCCTACATCTCCCCGCGGCCTCCCATGTGCCGCTGTATCTTGACCGCCTGCTGCAATTGTACCGGCCCCGCACGGCGGACAGCGATTTGATCGCCTCCATGCACATTGTGGAGCTGCTGACGGAGCTGATCTTGAACGCCAAAAGTGTGACCGCCTATGAAGGGGAAGCCTACCTAATGCAGGCAGCCGAATATCTCGAAGAACGCTATATGGAAAAGTTGACGCTCGATACCCTTGCAGAGCACCTTTCCATCAGCAAATACCACCTGCAGCGGCAGTTTAAAGCACACTTTGGCGTTTCCCCCGCGCAGTATCTCAATAACCTGCGCATCAACCGCGCCAAGGAGCTGTTGCGCACAACTGCCCTGCCCATCTATGAAATCTGCGAGCAGATCGGCGTGGAGAACGCAAGCTACCTGATCAAGCTGTTCCGGGCGCATGAGGGCATGACGCCCTACGCCTACCGGAAGATGTGGCGGTAAAAAAACGGGCGATCCGTTTGCATCGCCCGTATAAGGGTTCCCAGGGTCGTTACGATCCTGGGCGGGATTGGGGACCCCAACGTATTTCTATATGGCAGAGATCATCCCGCCGCCGGGAAATTGTTGTAGATGCGCAGCGCATAGACGGAGCCGGAGGAGGGGTCATCCTCCGTGTAACCGGAAACGGCGTTGCCAACGAGGAATGTTTTGCTTACAAGCTGTTCGTCGGCAGGCGGGGCGTTGGGGCCGGGGATGCCGTACATGGTATTTTCGTCAACCTGTACCCAAAGATCGCCAACGCGGAAGGAGAGGCCGTCTTCCGATACCTCTTCAATAATGCCGTCAATGTTCACCATGGCTTTTGCCGTGATGGGCGGCGTGCTTTCCTGCGGGGGGATGTTGGCTTTGGAGCCAAACAGGGCGTATCCGCCCAGCAGCAAGAGCAGGCAGGCGGCGATGCCGCTGTAAATCAGACCTAATTTCCTTGTTTTCATAGCAATTCCTTCTTTGTGTTTTTTATGCTGCTTTTGCCGGAGCAAAGAGAGCGTCTTTTCTTCAAAATCCGCGCTCGGGCAGATGTGCTCCATTGCCGAGCGGTATGCCTTTTCATCAAACATTTACTGACCCTCCTCTAGCTGTCGTTTCAGGTGCGCCCTTCCGCGTTGCAGCCACGAGCCTACGGTGGCGGGGTTTGCGTGCAGGATACGTGCGATTTCCGCAATGGAGTATCCCTCGTAGTAGTGCAGGTGCAGTGGAAGCCGGTACTTTTCCTCTAGAGCCAGTACGGCCAAAAGGAGCGTACGGTCTTCTGCGGGCAGGCTGACGATCTCCTCGGACAACGGCAGCGGCGCGTGCTTTTGCTTTCTGAGCGCGTCCTTACACCTGTTGACCGTTACCCGGATGAGCCAGGCCTTTTCGTGCGTCTCGTCCACAAAGGATGGGGATTTCGATAGGTAGGTGAAAAACACCTCCTGCACAATATCCTCGGCATCCTGCACGTTTTTTATATAGGTGAACGCAAGGCGCACAAGGCCTGTGGAATGCGTCCTGACCGCCGTCCGGATGGCGTTGTTGAGATCGGGTTGTGCATGCATGCGTGTTTCACCTCCTCATCCATAGAAACGAATCAAACCTGCGAAACTTTGCATGAGTTTGCCCGGAACAGAAAATATTTTTCACCAATGGCTGCCCAAGCTATGTGGCGGCGATGGGCAGAATAGGAAACAATCGCAATATATAGTAGAATAGAAACAAATACGGCTGGGAGAAACGACATGAAACTCGAAACACAACGGCTGGAACTTGTGCCGCTGAGCGCGCGCCAACTCCGGCTTTGGATAGAGGATATTCCGGAACTGGAGCGGGAAATGAACTGTTCTTACCGCGCCGAGCCGGTGGAAGGCGAGTTCTTAAATATCCTGCGGCAGCAGCTCGAGCTTGTGGAGCGCGATGAAGCGCACCTGCTGTTCCATACCTTCTGGATTTTGATCCGCAGGGAGGACCGTGTGGCGGTAGGCTCTGCGGATTTTAAAAATGTGCCCGATCAGGAGGGAAACGTGGAAATCGGCTATGGCCTGGGTGAAGCGTATTGCGGCCACGGCTACATGACGGAGGCGGTTACCGCTATGTGCCGCTGGGGGCTTTCTCAACCCGGCATCGCGCATGTCATTGCAGAAACGGAACGGGGAAACCTTCCCTCCCAGCGTGTGCTGGAGCGGTGCGGGTTTATACAGTACTTTGCGGGCAACACGCTGTGGTGGAAGCGCTGAGATGCTCTTATTGGGGTTCTTCTAAAAAAGGCGTTATTTGCCCGGAATAGTACACGCACAAGACATGAAGCGCGCGCGTACAAGCGGTATAAAATAGCAGCCGCTCCTCCTCGTGATGGTAGTTGCCGTTCCCGGCGTTGTAGAGGATTGCCACATCAAACTCCAGCCCCTTCGCCAAATAGGCGGGCAGTATGACGGCCCCGTGCGCATAATCGTCCTCCCCGTTGAGGATTGCATCGACCGGCGCCCTTCCCTGCAAAGCGTGATACAATTCGTTTGCTTCCTGTTTTGTGCGGGCAATGATGCCGATCGACCGGAAGCCCTGTTCGGAATAAGCCCTGATGTCGTGCGCGAGCCGTTCGTGTATGGCCTCCTCGTCCGGGAACCCGAGGACGGTTGGCTCCGCGCCATGCCGCTCCACGGCCTCATCCGATACGGCCTCGTTGAGTAGCTTTCTTGCGAACGCCGTAATCTCCATGGTAGAGCGGTAGCTTTTCGTTAAGTATAGCGTCAGGGTGCTGTCCTCTGGAAACAGATGCGAGATAGTTGCATAGCTTCCCAAGTTCATAAAAGGCGCAACGGATTGATTTAGGTCCCCCAGCATGGTGATATTCGTATCGCGGAACAATTGATAAAAAATTTCATACTGAAGCGGCGTATAATCCTGGGCCTCGTCAATGATAACAAACTTGATTCCCGAAGTCCGGGGCATTTCCCCCAGTGTGCCCTGCAGGTAAAGAAGGGCGATCTGATCTTCATAATAGAGCTGGCCAGCATTGATATTCTCCAAAGTATACCTTCTGATTTCCCCGGTTTCTTTGCAGGCGTCCGCGGAGAGGAAGTCGTCAAGACGTTCCAGAAATGTTTTGTAAACGCCTACAAGATCGAACGCCGTCAGCCGGTCGATCGCCGCCCGGACGTCCCTTGTTTCCTTGCGGAGGATGCGCTGGCATTTCTTTTTCAGCTCCATCCTGTCAAAAAAGCCTCCGGCGTCCACAAGCGCGTTCATCACCTCTCTTGCCCGTTCTTCCTCCCGGGTGGAAAGAAGATAAAGCGCCCTTGCCCGTAGCTTTTCAAACTTCCCGCGCAACGGGAAAGAGGATGCATCGTCAAACAGCCGCTGCAATTCCGCCGCGGAAAGGAGGATGCTGTCCCCGAAGACGATATCGTGGAACTGCCTGCGTTCCGTTGCCATGGTGTCTACGAATGTTTTCAAAGCGTCCCTGAATGCCGGGGAAGATTTGAATTGGATAGTCTGAACCCTCCCCGGGTAGGCAGGCCGGTCCCGGAAAGCGAGAAGATACTCCAGCATGTCTTGATAGCGCTCTTTTTTGAGGTTGATGGAAAGCGCACTGTGCATATATGTTTCAAACGTTGTTTGCAGCATATTCTCTTCCCCCAATTCAGGAAGGACGTTTGAAATATAATCGTTGAATACCGCGTTCGGGGAGAAAATCAGAATATTTTTTGATGTAATTTTATCGCGGTATTTATAAAGCAGATATGCAACCCTGTGCAGCGCGATAGAGGTCTTGCCGCTCCCGGCAGCGCCCTGCACGATGAGGTGCTGATACTGTTCGTTTCGGATCGCCCTATTCTGTTCCCGCTGGATGGAGGTGACGATCGCCTTCATCTTGCTGTCTGTATGCTTGCTCAACATCTGCTGGAGCATCTCATCGTCAATTTTCAGATTGCTGTCAAACAGATATTCAAGAGTGCCGTTTACAATTTTATATTGCCGCTTCAATGAAATTACACCGTTGACCATGCCCTTGGGGCACACATATCCGGCCCCTCCGATTTCAAAATCATAGAACAGGCTCGAAACGGGCGCACGCCAGTCGTATACAAGGATCTCGTAAGCGTTGTCGATCAGGCTGAAGGTTCCGATATAGTACGGTTTTGCCTCCGCATCCTGCGGTTCCTGAAAATCGATGCGCCCAAAGTAAGGGGACAGCAGCATTTTCGCGTACTTCTCCTTGAGCGTCTCCGCGAAGCGGTAGCTTCTTTTCTGGATCTTCATCGTATTGATGTATTCCAGAAAGTCAACAAGTTGATGAAGCCCGCTGGATGCGGAGATGGAGCCGACGTCCTCCCATAAATCGCTCTGCGTTTTATGGGCTTCCGCTTCCAGCTTTTCATTGGCTTGACAATTCTCGTCAAATTGCTTGCGCGCCTCTAACAGCACCCGGTCAAGGCGTTCTTGTTCCTGCTGCCATTCCCGTTTCTGCATTTGAAAACTCCTCAAAAAAATTTGCAAAAACCATATTGACGCCGCCCCTATAATGCGATATAATCAAAATAGGGATATTATATCTTGGATGCAATATGGTTGTGAGCTGATTTCAGTTTACCACCGTTTATTTATCTGTGTCAATCATTCGTCGGCAGAAGTTCTACCGGCGTTTTTTCTTTTTGGTACGGGCAATGCTGCATGCAGGCTTTTTCAGGGATAAGCGTCGGCTTGATTGATCGGATTGACAAAGACCGTCTGGCTCCGGCTTCGCAGCCGTTTCACAATAGAGGAGAATAAAAAAGAGCAGCGTTTGCTGCCCTTTTATTGCTAACCGTCCAAAAGGTGTTGTGTTGTGTGGGGGCTCTTAGTCCGATACGTAGGGAAGAAGAGCAACGACACGGGCCCGCTTAATGGCAATTGCCAGATCACGCTGGTGCTTTGCGCACACGCCGGACATCCGGCGGGGCATGATCTTGCCGCGCTCAGTGATGCACTTGCGCAGGCGGGCGGTATCCTTATAGTCGATATGCTCCATCTTATCCACGCAGAACTGACAGACCTTACGCCTGCCTTTGCGCCCGCCACGGGGGCGCATTTTACGTTCTTCCATGGGAATTCCTCCTATCATTCAATCCTGTAGGTGAGGGCGCGGGGCCGAATTCCCTTTCACTTAGAAAGGAAGCTCGTCCTCGCTGATGTTTTCAAAACCTGCAAGGTCCGGTAGCGGCGAAGCGTTCTTCTGGCCGCTGCCCGACGTATAGGCGGGTGCGCCGCCCGAGTAGGGTGCGCCGCCTTCCGCGTTCTTGGGCGTAAGGAATTCCACCTCATCCGCCGTAATGTCTAAAGACATGCGCGTTACGCCGTTTTTATCCTCATAGGTACGGGGCTGCAGTTCGCCAACCACCGCGACCTTCCGGCCCTTGGCCAAAAAGCGCTGGCAGTTGTCGCCCAGCTGCCGCCATGCGTTGATGCGGAAAAAATCCGTCTGGCGCTCGCCGCCGGCCTGCGAGAAGCGGCGGTTGACTGCGATGCTGAATGTGCAAACGGAAACGCCGCTCCCTGTGGTGCGGGTTTCAGGATCGCTCGTCAGGTTGCCGATGAGAAAAATCTTGTTCATGCTTCAACCTTCCTTTCAGGCAGCGTATGCCGGGCGCAGACATGCAAAAGCGACATCGTTACGCCTCTTTCCGGGTAACCATGTACCTAAGCAGACTTTCGTCGTTCTTGAAGTTACGCTCAAGTTCCTTGGGGAACTCCGGCGCACCCTTGAACGTCATCAATACATAATAGCCTTCGGTCTTGTAATCGATCGGATAAGCGAGACGGGTTTTGCCCCATTCGTCAATCTTTTCAACCTCACCGCCGTTGGACGTTACGATGTCGGAATACTTCTGGATAAGGGTCTTATTGACCTCTGCCTCGAGCTCCGGCGTGATGATGTAAAGTGCTTCGTATGCGTTCACGCATTTCACCTCCTTATGGTCTAGATTGGCCGGACATCCATGTGCCCGGCAAGAAGGACGTTAGCAAAAGGTATTGTAGCACAGTTGTCCCGCGCATGCAAGGAAAAACCGGGATTTCCGGTGTTTTTTCAGCAGTTGGATGCATTTACATCGTATTGTGGCGCGCAAGAGATGTGCTATGATGGTATGGGGGTGGAAGTTGTGCTCAAAATCGGCGATTTTTCCAAGCTCGTGCGGGTTTCCGTGCGCATGCTGCGCTACTATGACGAGGCGGGGCTGTTTTCCCCTGCCTGTGTCGACCCCGTCACGGGATACCGGCAATATATGCCTGAGCAGATTCCGTTGCTCAATCAAATCATCTTCCTGCGGGACGCGGGCTTTTCCGTTCATGAAATCGCCGCCGCTATCCGCGAAGGGGAAGGGGCGCTCGCGGCCCGCTTTGAAGCAAAGCGGCGCGAGATACAGGCTTCTATCCAGTTGGAACAGCAGCGTATGGACCGGCTGCTGCGCGCCATGCAGGATATCGGGCGGGATGCCATGCGCATGCACTATGATATTGCCATCAAAAGCGTGCCCGCCTACCAGGTATTGTGCCTGCGGGAAACGCTGCCGGATTATTTTGCGGAAGGCCTGCTCTGGCAACGGATGACGGAATTTGCGGAGCGCAACGGAATAGAGACAGCGGATGTTTCCTTTGCCCTCTACCACGATCAGGATTACAGGGAAACGGATGTGGATGTGGAAATCTGTGCGCAGGTACCGCAGATGGGAGAGGACCGAGAGGGATTCGCATTCCGGCAGGTGGAGGCGGTGGAACTGATGGCCTACACCATGGTGCATGGGCCGTTTACGCGTATTGCAGGCGCATACGCCTCTTTTGCGGGCTTTCTGGAGCAGCATGGCCAGTATGCGCTGCTCTGGCCCAACCGGCAGATTGTGCATATCGGCCCGTGGAACGAGGAAGACCCCGGGCGGTATCTGACGGAGCTGCAAATTCCCCTGAGAAAGATCGAAAGGAATGGTTGACTCTCACACGGTGTGAGGCTTTAGAGTGAAGCAAAGCTCATAAATATGGAGGTATGTTATGCAACGCTTCACGTTAACGCCTGTCGGCAGGATTTGCTTGCAGGAAGACAGAATGTTCATCCGGCTCGAGCCGCAGTATATCCCGGCGATTGCAGGCTTGGAGGGCTTTTCCCACATCCAGGTGCTCTGGTGGTTCCATGAATTTGAAAGCCCGGACTACCGCGGCGTATTGAACACCCCGCAGCCCTACCGCAACGCGCCGGAGCAGATGGGCATATTCGCAACGCGCTCGCCCATACGCCCCAACCCTATCGCATTGACGGCTGTTGAGGTGCTCCATGTGGATTACGCGACGGGCGTAATTCAGATTGCGTACATTGACGCGCATGACGGCTCGCCGGTGCTGGATATTAAACCCTATACGCCAAGCCTTGACCGCGTCTTAGCTCCAACCGTACCTTCCTGGTGCGCGCACTGGCCCAAGAGCATGGAGGAATCCGGCGCGTTTGACTGGAGCGCAGAATTCAATTTCTGATGTGTGCGTGAAAAAAAAAGAGCGCCCGCCGAAAAGCGGGCGCTTTTGCCATCTTACATTGTTTATTTAGTTGAACGCGACGCAGACGATCGACAGATATCCTGTAAGGCCGTTTGCTTCCGCCTGATACCAGCTGCCCTCTGCGGAGAGAAGCTTGATCGGGGTGCCTGCGGGAAGCTCCGCGATCACCGGATACACGCTGCCCGGGCCGGTTCTGAAGTTGGCAATGATGCCGTCCTTTATCCGCGCCTGCGAGTCCGTCAGGGAAGGCGCCGCAGCTTCTACGGGCGTCACGGCGGAGGCGTTCTTTGTAAGGTGCTTGACGCGCACAAAGCCGTAATCGTCTCCCACCTTGGCGGTCAGCCAATATTTATCCACCGTGCCGATCACCTCAATGGCTTCGCCTTTTTCAAACTTGTAGAGCGAAGAGGCATTGGTGCTCGGGGATTTGTAGAGGGCTGTCGCTTCCTTTGCAAGGTAAATCGGATGTACGGGCACCATGGTGTTGGGGTCCATCAAAAGGAACTTTGTCTGTACATACCCAAGCTTGCCCTTTGAGGTTTCCACCTTGCACCAGTCGGGGCCAACCTGCAGGATTTTCAATGCGCTGCCTGCGGAGAGGGTGACGACTGTCGTATCTTTGGTGCTCGAAAAACCGGTGCGTACGGGCACATTGTCCGTCACGACGGTGGCGGCCACGATCGGGGGATCGGTCCTGAAATCCACGGGCTGCTTATAGCTTGCGTAGCTGACGATATCGCCCTTTAACGCTGCGCGCAGCGTTTCGTTCTTTTCACGGCTCTTTGAAATGACGGTGACGGTACCCGGCGGGCAATTGTAGAAAATCCACTGCGCCACATGGGGCAGCACGCGCACGCAGCCGTGGGAAAGCGCTTTTCCAAGGCCGTTGTAGGCGCTCTTGGACATGGAGGTGATGGATTTGCTGTCATACATCACGGAATGGATATACACGCCGCGTATCACCTGCGTCCAATACTGCGCATATTGGCCGAATGCCACAAAGTAGCCAAAGCGCTCCTTCAGATGTCCCAGCTTGAAGGTGCCGGCGCCCGTGGGATTCTCCTCATTGCCCGTGGTGCACAGGCTTTGCAGCACGATGCTGTCATAAGCGCCGGAACCGCTTTTTTCATATACGGTAATGATCTGGTTAATAAGGTCAATGTCGATCTTGTAGCGGTTGGGGTCCGTATTGTCGTAATCGACCTTGCTGGTGTAGCCGGAAAGCACAGCCGCCTGCGCTTCCTTTGCGGGCAGCACTACGGCAAGCAGGAACAGGGCCGCAAGCATACCCGACAAGAACCGTTTCATATGGCATTCCTCCTGAGGTTTCATCCGCCGGTAAATCATGGGCGGCTTTCTTTACTCTAACAAGTATGGACGGCGGGGGCAATACTTTCGCGCCAATCTCTTACAGATTTACAAAATGTTCATGCCTGCGCATCGGGCGCAGGCCGGTATGAAGGCAGTCGGGCAAACATAGCTTAATACTAGCTGCGTTTAAACGCGCCGCGGTAAAAGGATGATGGGAGGGCGGATGCCCTTGAAAAGAAAGATTGGGACGGGGGTGCTCCTTATTTGTATGGCCGGCGTTTCTTTATTTATCTGCAATATTTTGGGATGGGATATCGCTCCTTATCCATATGAAGACATGCAACGGGAGCTTCTCAAACTCAAAGCGCGGTATCCCGATACGCTGGAGCTCGAAGTGATCGGATACTCCCATCAAAACAGGGCGATCTATGCCGCGCGCGCGGGCGACCCTCAGGCAAAGCGGCATGTACTCATCCAGGCGGGCATTCATGCGCGCGAATATATGACCACACAGCTCGCCATGCGCGAGCTCAAAACCTTGCTTTCCTGCGGCGTGCCCGAGGGCCTGGTCGTGCATGTTTTGCCCATGACCAATCCGGACGGCGCCGCCATCAGCCAGACGATGGAAGCGACGCCGGAGCTTCTGCTGATGTATGAGCAGGATAAGGCTTTGGGTTTTACCACATTGCCGCTCAGACAATACCTGCGCACCTGGAAGGCAAACGCCGCGGGCGTGGACCTCAACCGGAATTTTGACGCACAATGGGGGCGCATTGATACGAGGCCCTATCCCTCTTCCGCCAATTACCGGGGCAGCAGGCCGGAGAGCGAGCCGGAAACGCGCGCGCTTGCGGCATATGCAAGGAAATATCCGTTCGGGGCCACGGTCAGCTACCACGCAACAGGAAGCGAAATCTATTACGACTTCGGGGACAATCCCGAGGCGAACGCCGCAGGCTACCGGCTCGGCTGCCTTGTGGCGGAGCAGACGGGCTACCGCATGATCCCGGATGACGGCACCTCGTTCGGCGGCTTTAAGGATTGGGCGATTGAGCGTCTCAACATTCCGTCCCTGACCATTGAAGTGGGCAAAAGGCCGACGCCGCTGCCGTCTTATGAGTTTGGCGCTATCTGGAAGAAGAACAAAGGGATCATCCACGTCCTGGACAGCTTTACAAAAGGCAGTACGGGCAGGGAGTAACGCTGGGGCATGATGCGCTGCAGTCCCGATTCGATAAGAATCGGGACTTTTTGGCGAGGAATAGCAAAAAATGGCGGATGCGGTTTGACAACTGCGTAAATGGTACGTTAAGCTAAAAAGAGCAATACTACTGCATATCTATTGTTTTATCCTTCATTTTGAAAGGGGACCGGAAAATGAAAATTGCTTTATGCGGTTTAGGTAAGGCGGGTTTACAGCTTGCCGGCCTTATCACACAAAAGCCCGAGCATAAGCTCATGATGGCGTTTTGCCGGGATGGCGGTAAAAAGGCGGGGAAGACCATATCCGATGTCTATCCCTACAAAGGCTTTAACAGCCTGATTTATGAAACCAGCCAGGCGGAAGAAGCCTTTCAGCTGGACAAGCCCGATGTGCTGATCGATTTTTCCAATAAGGAAGCCACGCTCAAATTGCTGCCCGCCTGCGCCAAATACGGCGTGAAGATGGTGGTATGTACCACCGATTTTTCACCGGGCGACGTTGCGCTCATGCGCCGCACGGCTTCTGAAACACCCGGCTTTGCGCTGGTGCTTGCGCCGAATATCACGCTGGGCGTCAACGTGCTGATGCGGCTCACCCGGGAGACGGCGGAATTTCTGCCCCAGTTCGACTATGCGATTACGGAAAAGCACCATTCCCGCAAAACCGATGTCTCCGCTACCGCGAAAAAAATTGCGGATATGCTCAAGGGGATTTTGAAAAAGCCCGTTTCCCTCAATTCGATCCGCGCGGGCGGTTATGTGGGCCTGCATGAGGTGATGGCGGTGGGCGAATATGAGCGCATCACCATCATCCATGAGTCGTTTTCCCGGCAGGCGTTTGCAAACGGCGCATTGATCGCGGCGCAGTATCTCAAGGATCGGGAGGGCTTTTTTGAAATGGAAGACATCGTTACCCACTACTTTAAAACGTAAAAGTGAATCAATAGAACAAGAAAGCGGCTCGGGCCGCTTTTTTGTTTCATTGCGCCGATGGTACAGCAAGAAGTTCTATCTATATCGTACAGCACTGCAAAAATGGATATGTAATGCGCCGCCGGGGACCGGAAAAGAACGCGAGACGCAAAATATTGCACAAGTACCGCCCAGAAACGGCAAAAAAAGGCATTGAATACAAGGCCGCACCGGTATAAAATGTCAGCATACATGCGGGATTCGGGTTGGCACATAGAATGGATGTTGCATTCGTTGTATGGAGGTCGGACAATGAACCATGCGGTAGCTGCGTATATCGGTCGATTTGAAGGCACGCCAAACGCCTGGCTGCGTTTGCTTGTCAGCTTCATGCGCAAGGAGTTTCCGCAAATACCGGAAGCCCTGTCCTACGGCATCCCCATGTACCGGTTTGATCGGACGTATATCGCGTTTTCTGTGGCAAAAGAGCACCTTGTCATGCATACGCTGGATTTTGAGCAAATAGAGCAGATGCGCCATGCGTTCCAATATGCGACATTCGGCAAAGGCTGCGTCCGCATTGACTATCAGGATGAGGAAGGATTTCACCAGCTCTTTTCCTGCATCCGGCGGATTGTGGAGCTTCACGCTATGGGGAAGCAGTATGTGGTGGCAACATAGGAATTGATAGAAAAATAGAACGGGCAGGCCGTATGGCCTGCCCGTTTGGTTTGTCAATCGTATCTAAAATTAAAGAGCAGCTTATCCAAATACTTTGAGCCGTTCGTCGATTCGATTCTTTTCTTTCTGTTCACCTTTTTCAAGAGGCTTGCCAAACGGCATCTGTGCAACAAACTTCCAAGCCTCGGGGATATGGAACCGTTCCCGCGTCGCGTCGTCGATGAGCGGGTGGTAGTGCTGCAGGGAAGCGCCAAGCCCCTCGGCCTCAAGCGCCGTCCAAAGTACAAACTGGTGCATGGCGTTCGTATGCTGCGACCACACGGGGAATTTATCCGCGTAGAGCGGGAAAGCGTTGCAGAGATTGTCTACGACGGCAGCGTCCTCAAAGAACAATACCGTGCCATACCCGGAAGCGAAGCTGTTGTTGACTTTGGCTTCGGTGGAGGAAAACTGCTCGGGCGGCGTGACCTTTTTGAGCGCGTCGAGCGCAATGTTCCAGAATGCGCGGTGCTCATCGCCAAAGAGAAGTACAAGCCGCGTGCTCTGGGAGTTGAAGGAGGAAGGAACGTGGTTGAGCGTATCTTCCACCAGCTGTTTGATCCTGCCGCGGGAGACGACCTCCTCGTTACTCAGGCTGTATATGCTGTGCCGGTTCTTGACGGCGTCCCAAAATTGATATGACATACTCTAAGCTCCCCTTTTTCATTTTATTGTGGTAGTATTCCCTTTTTCTTTGAAAGGGTTTCTTGCTTGATAAATAAACCACATTTTTTCATAAAAACATGTGCCGTAGCATTTTTGCATTTCTGACATAATCTTTGCCGTTTCGGGTGTCCAGACAGGAAAAATAAGCGCGTGGAATATAACGGATTTTATCGATTTTTAGAGTTTGAGAAGACTAACTTTCTATTATATATAGCGTATCACCAAAAAGAACAGTTTTTGTGACAAAAGCAAGTACAAAAGAAAGGAAGGCCTCATCATGAAAACGCGCAACATGCATGATAAAAAAGCGTTGATTGCGCTTCTGATTGTCTTGTTGTTGGTCTTTAGCAGCAGTATTGCGATGGCTTCCGGCCGTGGCGGCGGCCCAGGGCATGGACACCCGACGCCAAAGCCGACGGCAACACCCAAACCGACGAAGACGCCGAAGCCAACAGCGACACCAAAGCCGACAGCAACACCAAAGCCGACAGCAACGCCAAAGCCGACGGCAACGCCAAAGCCGACACCCAAACCGACGGCGACGCCAAAACCGACGGCAACACCTAAGCCGACAGCAACGCCAAAGCTGACACCGACGCCTACGCCGACATTGGCACCCACGCCGACATTGGCACCCACGCCGACATTGGTACCCACGCCGACGCCTGAGCCCACGCCGACAGCGGAGCCTACGCCGACAGCAGCCCCGACGGAGTCCCCGGCACCTACCGACGATCCCGCGCCCACGGAGGAACCCGTGCCCACGCCGGAGGCTTCGCCCGAACCGACCCCGGCTACCCAGTCCAGCATCGACGACCCCGATGATTCCGATGATGGCGGCGCAATCCCGCTGGGCGGCGGCACAACCTTACCGGATGGCGGCGTAATTCCTCTAGGGCCGGGCGATGCGCTCTTCCTGCCCAATACCGGAGAGCAGAAGTATTGGCTCGGTATCGCACTCCTTGCGGGCGGCGCGGCTCTGATGACGGGAAGCGCGCTTGTAAGAAGGAAGGAAGACCGCAAGTAGACAGGAACCAAAAAAACAGGGAAAGGGTGACTGCCGATGCAGACTGAACAGTAAAGCCCGCACCAACCGGTGCGGGCTTTGTCTATTTATAAGGAAAGGGGAGGCTGACCGGTACGGGGTGTCGTGCTGTCTTCATCAAGCGCCGGAAACAGCCCCATACGCGCCGCGTGGAACAAAATTTGCTGCACAATCCCCGCGTCTTCCCCAAAGCAGGTGAGCCCTTTTGCCTTGATGGCCGCGTTGGAGCCGGATGCGCCATACAGTACGCGCATCACGCGCTTTACCCAGACATCTACAGGGAACGCGCGGGAATATCCGCAGGAAAACAGCAGCACGCAATCCGCTACTTTTTCGCCCACGCCCGGAAGCTCCACAAGCGCCTTGAGCGCGGCCGCATACCCCATATAGGGCAAAGCGGCGGTATCAAAGCCGTCTTCCAAGCGCCGCGCCGTTTCATACAGGTAGGCTGCCCGGTATCCAAGCCCCAATTCCCGGAGGCGGTGTTCCCCTGCGCGGATGATGGCGGCGGCATCGGGAAAAGCAAATACTGGTTGCCCCTGTATGGAAAACGGCGTACCCAGCTGTGCGCGCAGGTGCGTCATAATGGTGGTAATCCGCTTTATGTTGTTGTTGGCGGAGATGATAAACGCGCACAGCGTCTCCCAAACCGGCTGGTTGAGAATGCGCATGCCGCCGTACTGCGCGTAGGCCTTTTGGATAAAGGCGTCCCCTTGAAAGGGGAGGAATACGTTTTGGTAATCCCGCGTCATGTCAAAATAGCGTATCCAATAGATAGCATCTGCAGCGCCTTCCCAAAAAAGCGTGCGGCTTTGTACGTTGAGATAGGCGGCAGTTTGTTCGATGCAGGCAAGATATCCGCCCTCCACCCGGTACCAGGAGAAACACTGGCCGGAAAAGAGGGTGCTTTCCAGGTCGATCTCTCCCGGGATATGCAGTTGATTGTTTGAATGCAGCGTATTCATAGTATGAGTATACCATATGGCGACGCGGGAAAAGGAACAGGAAAGAAGCGGCAAAACGCCTCCCGGCGAATTCCGGTGAGGCCGGCATCCTATGCTTCCGGGCGGCAGGGGAAGGGCGGAAGCCTGGAAACGCGGATTTTTAAATTTTTTATGAACCGGACCGTGTTTTCGGCCTGTGGGCCGAAAAATGGCGGTTTTTGCGTTCGGCGCAGACGCGCGGACGGTTGACAAATGCCCTCGGGGCATCATAACATGTACATATATGCGCGGCAACCCGGCATGGGGCGGGCGGCATCAGTATTTGCGTATGGCGTTTAGGCAATGCCTCCTCAGGCAACGCGTTTGCGCCTCTTTGAAATAGTAAGGAGAGACCATGAGCAAAAGAAGAACAAAATCCGGCAGCGCTTCTACGCGCGTGCTCCGCGTTGTAGTGATCCTGTTGGCGGTGGCATGTCTTGGGGTAGGCGGTATCCTGCTTTTTGGCAACAATAGCGGCCTCCTTGTTCCGGCGGACGCGGAGCCGGTCATGGAAAGCTTCGCCGAAGGGATTACTGTGGATGGCGTTTCGCTTGCGGGCATGACGATGGACCAGGCGCGCGAAGCGCTCAAGGCGGTGGAAGAGCAGAAGGCTGCAGAAATTCAGTTTGTGCTCAACACGTCCGGCGGATCAACGACGCTGACCTATGCGGATATGAACGTCGCTTTTGATACGGACGCGGTGCTGGAGCAGGCGTTCGCTTTAGGCAACACCGGCACAAAGCGGGAACGGGAGCAGGCAAGGGAAGAGCTGCTTGCAGCGCCCCGGGCGCTCTCCGTCAGCTATACGGTGGATGTGACGCCGGTACAGCCGAAACTTGCGGAGCTTGCGCAAAGCATGCGCGTAGAACCTTCGGATGCTGTGGCAAGGCTCAAGGAGACCTATACCATCAAGGCGGATATGTCGCCGGAGGATTTTTTGGACTTCACGCCGGGCGAACAAGGGCAGGAGCTTGATGAAGCGGCGTTGATGGAAACCCTCAAAGCCCGTGCGGCTGCCCATGAATACGGCGTTGTGGAGCTGCCCATACTGTACACGGAGCCTGCCGTTACGGCAGAAACCTTAAAGGCGACCCTGCTCAACCGGCGGAGCGAGGCGGAGACCTCCTTCAAAAAATCCCCGTATAACCGCGACGACCGCGTATTCAACGTAAAGCGCGCGGCATCGCTTGTCAACGGGTTTGTGCTAAAGCCGGGAGAGACGTTCTCCACCAACGATACGCTTGGACCGCGCACCTATGAGCTTGGCTGGAAGGCTGCGCCCGCGTATGTGCAGGGCACCACGGAAGACCAGGCGGGCGGCGGCGTGTGCCAGGTCAGTTCAACGCTGTACAATGCGGTGGTCAAGGCGGATCTCGAAATCGTATACCGCCGCAACCATTCCAGCCCCGTCGGCTATGTCAGCAAGGGTCTTGACGCCACCATCAATACCGGAACCATTGACTTCCAGTTTAAGAACAATACGGAAGCGGACATCTACATTTTTGCGTATACCATCGATGCCGCGGACGGCAAGATACCCGAAGGTATGACGGATAAGACCGTGCATATCGAGATATACGGCGCGCCGCTGCCGGAAGAATACAATGAAATCCGCCTGACCAGCGAAAAGATCGAGACGGTAGCGCCCAAGGGGGAAAAGGAAATCATAGTGGATACCACCGTTGCCCCCGATTATTATAAGGAAGAGGTCGCCCGGCAGAGCGGTTCCGTATGGCAGTCCTACAAGCACTATTATAAGGATGGCGTTGAGGTCAAGGTGGAACCCCTTGCAAAATCTACCTACCGCGCATACGCGGGCAAAATTACCGTAGGCGTAGGATATTACGCGCCGCAGATTCCCACGGTTACCGACGGGCAGGCGGTTACGCCGTAAGGAACACCGGCAGGCGGCTATTCATGTAAACAAAAGGTTTCATGCGGGGAAGCACCCCGCATGTTTTCTATCATACGAGTCCACGCTTTCGTTAGGGGATTCAGAGATACCATTTTCGCTGTGAGCAGAGCGCTGTCCACATGTGCATTCGAGTATGAGAGGGATATCATATGGAACAACAGGTCAACGGCAATATCACAGGCATCCGCAACACCGTGCTTGCGGAAATCAAGCGGCTTTATGAATTTGACGTCGGGCAGGATACGTTTGCAAGTGCCGAATTGCTGGAGCATATGAGTGTTTGTACGGCTGCCATCAACCGTGAAATATCGGTCTATATCAAGCGCAACGGCGTGATTGTGGATGTCAGCGTCGGGGATTCGAATACCGTTGCCATGCCGCAGATGCGCGTTGTGCGCAATGAGGACAGGCTGGCGGGGGTCCGGTGCATCCATACCCACCCCAACGGCAGCGCGATGCTCAGCGAGGTGGATTTGGGCACCCTCAAATCCATGCGGCTGGACTGCATGGCGGCCCTTGCGGTGCGGGACGGCAAGCCTGTCTCCCTGTATGCCTCCTACCTGGGAGAATGGGGAGACGACGGTTACGAGGTGCTGCTCTACGGCCCGATGCAGCCATACCGCCTGCCCCAGCGCGCGCTGATGCGGGAAATCTATCTTGCGGACGAGCGATTAAAATCCGGCACGCACGAAACGGCGGCGGCCCGCCCGGAGCGCGCCATATTGGTGGGGCTTGAGCAGCTTGACGCCATGGACACCATGAAGGAGCTTGCGGAGCTTGCAAAGTCCGCGGGCGCACAGGTGGTGGGGCAAAGCGTACAGAAGCGCCGCAGCGTCGATAACGCCACCTACATCGGCTCCGGCAAGGTGGAGGAGCTTTCTCTTCTCGGCAACGCCCTGGAGGCGGATTTGTTTATCTTTGACGATGAGCTTTCCGCCGTGCAGCTAAGAAACCTGGAGGAAGGGTTGGGCCGTCCTGTCATTGACCGGACGGCGCTGATACTGGATATCTTTGCTTCGCGGGCACAGACGCGGGAAGGGCGGCTGCAGGTGGAGCTTGCGCAGATGAAATATCGCCTGCCGCGCCTAATCGGAACCGGCATGGCGCTTTCGCGTCTGGGCGGCGGCATCGGCACGCGCGGCCCCGGCGAAAAGAAGCTCGAGATCGACAGGCGGCGCATCCGCCGGCGCGTTTTCGAGCTGGAGGAAACGCTCAACGAGGTCGTCAAGCAGCGCGCGCTGCGGCGCGAGCGGCGGGAGAAGAACCTCGTTCCGCTGGTGGCGCTGGTGGGCTACACCAACGCGGGAAAGTCCACGTTGTTAAACGCGCTTTCCGGCAGCGATGTGCTGGCGGAGGACAAACTGTTTGCGACCCTGGACCCCGTGGTGCGGCAGGTAACGCTGCCCGAAGGGACGCAAGTGCTATTTTCGGATACGGTAGGGTTTATCCACAAGCTGCCGCACGACCTTGTGCAGGCGTTCCGGGCGACACTTGAAGAAGTCAAGCACGCGGACCTGCTGCTGCATGTGGTGGATTGTGCCAACCCGGAGTATGACGCGCACATGCAGGTGGTGGAAGAGGTGCTCGCTTCCCTTGGTGCTGCGGATACGCCGCGCATCAACGTCTATAACCAGATCGACCGGGAAGGCGCAAATCCTGCCCGCCGCGGCACCTGGGCGCACATCAGCGCCAAGGAGGGTACGGGGGTGGACGCCCTGCTTGCGGCGGTAGAAAAGACATTGAGCGCCCAGCAGGTGCGTGTGGAGCTATTGGTACCCTATCAGAAGTATGAGGCGATGACGCTCATCCGCAACGTGGGGCGCATCCTCTCGGAGGAACATACGGAAGAAGGCACGCTTGTGTGTGCAATGCTCGAAGAACGGGATCTTTCACGGGTAAAGGATGCGGTAAAGTGACAGGCAACAAAAAGGCAGGCAGGCTGTTTCCTACCATTCTGCAGGTTGGGATACTTGTAATATTGCTTCTGTGCGTCGCCGGGCTTGCGGCGCTGCTGTTGTTACCCCAGCAGACGCACAGCAACGATGCGCCGCTGTTGGTGGAGGGCGCGGTTGACGGTGCGAATGCAAAGCCGGGCACAACACTGACGGGCACGGTTGTTTCTCCAACGCCCGCAGCATCCCTGCCCGCGGCGTCCGGGATTCCATCTTCCCCCAGCATTTCACCGGATGGCACACCACCCGCAACGCAGAAGCCGTCTGCATCCCCAACGCCTTCACCAAAGCCATCGCTCAAGCCAACGCCGGAACCCACGCCAAAGGCAACCCCGGCCCTCACGCCCACGCCCGCGCCGACGAAGATGCCGTCAAAGTCGTCTTCAAAGCCGTTGTCCGGAAGGATCATCGGCATCGACCCCGGGCACCAGTCGCATGCGAACCGGGAGCAGGAGCCGGTAGCGCCCGGGTCCAGCAAGACCAAGGATAAGGTCTCCTCCGGCACGTACGGCAGGTTCACGGGCGTACGGGAGTATGAGGTCGCCTTAAAGGTCGGCCTGCTGCTCAGAGATATGCTGGAAGACCTTGGCGCAGAAGTCGTCATGACGCGAACCAAGAACGATGTAAATATTTCAAACGCCGAGCGCGCGAAGATCTTCAACAAGGCAAAGGTGGACCTTGGTGTGCGCCTGCATTGCAACGGCAGCGATAATCCGGACGTGAACGGCGCGTTCATGCTGGTGCCCAAACAGAAGGATTATCCATACTACGAGGAGTGCGTGCGCGCCGCAAAGAAAATACTTGCCGCATATGGGGAAGCCACCGGCATCAGCACAAAGAAGGGCATTACCTACCGGGACGATCAGACGGGCTTCAACTGGTGCGAGCGCCCCGCGGTCAATATCGAAATGGGGCATATGACCAACAAGGAAGAGGACGAAAAGCTCGTGAATTCCGCTTTCCAGAAGAAAATGGCGGAAGGCATCAAAAACGGCATCCTGGCCTATTTTGAATGAGGAACGCCTGAAAGTGGTTGCAGGGTATGACGAACTATTATTTTGACTATGTGCCGCTGTTTAAGGCACTTGCGGATGAGACGCGCCTCAAGATTGTGCAGATGCTTTCCTGCGAGAGCATGTGCGCCAACAGTATTTTGGAATGCTTTACAATCACGCAGCCCTCGCTTTCCTACCACATGAAAACCCTGACCGCCTGCGGGCTTGTGCGCGCGCGGCGGCATGGCGGGTTTACCATGTACAGTGTGGATCAAAGCCGGCTTTCTGCCGCCATTTCGCTGCTGCAGGAGTTTTCATCAAGCATGGAAGTCATGCGCCCGGAGGTAGGGATGGCACAAGAAAATGCTTGACGAAACCTCCCCGCTTCCCTATAATTGATAGGGTCGGGTGCGTGATGCGCGCCCGAATTCGACTGCCGACATGGCTCGGATGTTTACAACGCTACTGTGGCTCAGGGGTAGAGCAGCGCACTCGTAATGCGCAGGCCGTGAGTTCGAATCTCACCAGTAGCTCCATATCGGGGCGTAGCGCAGCTTGGTAGCGCGTTTGGTTCGGGACCAAAAGGTCGCATGTTCAAATCATGTCGCCCCGACCACAGAAAGTCCGATAAACCTTAGGTTTATCGGACTTTCTTGCGCTTACAATTCTTTTTTCGAAATGGCTAAAATGTCCTTACTCCAATTCTATTCCCAATGCTACTCCCAATGCAGGGCAAAGCCGCTTAAAGCAGCACAGCAGGCTTAGAACAATCACTTACAGCAGTTTGGCGCATCCACATACGGGATCGTGAAAACGGGGATGCCCGTGGAATAAGGCGCGATGTCGTATTGCTGAAAGTAGATGGCGATGCCGGAGGGGGTCAGGTAGTACTGTTCTTCGTTAAAAGCGTTTGCAATCAGCGTCGGGTACTCCTCAAAGAAGTTTTCCGGATTCTCTCCGGCCTGTTTCGTGATCTGATCAATGAGTGACGTGCGATACTCCTGACCTTCTGGGAAGAACGCAGAGAGCGGGATATTGCTTCCGCTCATCAGGTTCCAGGTATTGGACGCCCGTATGGTGCTCCCGTGGGCGCCGCCCGTAAATGTGTATTGGTCGCGGTACAGGCTGAAATGGCAATGCTGGTTGTAGGTGGTCTCATAATGTAAGACCGCCTCAAAGAGACGAAAGGGGAAATCATTTGCCTGCGATTCTCGGTAGGTGGCAACCGCCTGCCGGTATAAGTCGCTCGAGACATCGTGCAAGAATCCGCAAATCTGAGACTGAATCTGGAAGTTGATGCTGTCCTGCGCGTATGGGCAATGGCGCAAGGTCACTTTTGGATAGCTGATAGAAAGCGTGAGCATGGGCGCACTGTTGTATGTAAAAGTCCGTTTCAGTTCACACATCACAATGTTTGCACAAGCGTTTATCGGCTCCATGGATGGTCCTCCCCTTTGGATTTTGATTCATTCTATTCGGGCGTGCAGGGGAGGTATCCCGGAAAAGCGGGGGGAGATCGGAGATTCTATGGAAAAAGGGATGTCCGCATCCGGCTGTATCTGGTTTGACACGGCATGGTCTTCATGATTTACAGAGTTATCCTAAAACTGTCGGCATACGGCTTCTAGCAGACATCCTGCCGAATATATATTTACAAAAATTGATGGGGAGATTGGAAACATGAACGAGCATTACCCGTTTGTCAATCCGCCGCTGCCGTATGCCTATGACGCGCTGGAGCCGTATATCGATGAAAAAACCATGCACCTTCACCACGACAGGCACCTGCAGACCTATGTCGATAACCTGAACAATACGCTCAGGGGATATCCGGAATTGCAGGGGCTTTCCCTGACCGCGCTGCTTGCAAATATCGATGAGCTGCCCGAGGCCGCACGGCGGTCCGTCCGGAACAATGGCGGCGGCGTATACAACCATATCTTCTATTTTGACGGGATGTCCAATTCGGAGACGCGTTCCAACGCAGGCCCGCTTTATTACGCCATTGAGGATGCGTTCGGCTCTTACGAAAAGTTCTATGATGCATTCAAAGAAAGCGCCCTATCGGTGTTCGGCTCCGGATACGCATGGCTGGTGGTAGACCAGGATGGGAAGCTTACGATCATCACCTCCGCCAACCAGGATACCCCGGTTGCGGTAAACGCCGCCCCCATTTTGGGGATTGACGTCTGGGAGCATGCATACTATCTCAAGCATTACAATGAACGCGCGGCGTATATTGACGATTGGTTTCAGGTGGTGGACTGGGAGCGCGCGGCGGAACTTTATGCAGACACGGCAGGCGGCACGGTTTAAAATGCATGGCAAAGAAAAGAGCTCCGATAACTCGGAGCTTTTTTGCTGTGAGCCTAGCACATCACGATGAGTTTGTATGGCGTCGTTTGCGCGGGGATGCTTCTTGTGGTGGGGCCGTATACCACAATCAGGTTCCTGTTTGCGGGATCCCCCGTGAAGCGCTGCCCATTTTCAAGAAGCATCAGCGTGGAAGGAGCAAGATTCAATTTGAGCATGCCGTCGCTGCTCAACAGGGTCTCGTCAAAAAAGTCCACCGTTACATTCTGGTGCTGTGAGGCCTTGGCCATGACAACCGCCCGGTACTGCGGCGGATAAATAAGGGGCACCGGGATGTCGGCGTCGTAAAATCCAATGACGGTGTCGCCTTCCGCCAGCATAACATGGTCCACAAAGTAGGTATCCGGGGATACCACGAAGTTGACGACGGCATTGTCGCCATCCTGTACGGACATCAGCTTGTAGCAGCCATTTGGCTGGTTGCTTCCCGTCCAGAACTCTTCAATGGACTCGATCACGCCATAAAAGGATTTGAAATTTGCCATATGCTTCTCCCGGCTGCTGAATTTGATATACCATATGAAGGGAAGAGCACTTTATGCCAGGTTTTTGCGCCAGATGGCGCGTATCAGACAATGCTAACCGCAAACACCATTCTTCGCAAGTCCGCACATATCGCCTCAAAATTACATATTTTATTGATAAACAATAAAATAATAATGAATAGCAATAAAAATTTATTGTTTTATAGAAAAAGATGCATTATACTGAAAAGCAATCAACAGGCAGTAAAGGGCCGGGTAAGGAGCAGCAATGCAGGCGATAGAGACATATGATGTTGCAATCATCGGACTGGGGCCCGCCGGGTGTACGCTCGCGCGGCTGCTTGCAAAAGGGCATAGCATCATTGCAATCGATAGAAAGGGCGCAGCTGCGGGCGGATTTCAGAAGCCCTGCGGCGGCCTGCTTGCGCCGGACGCGCAAAAGGCTTTGGCAAGGATGGATATGCCGCTTCCCAAAGCGGTGTTGGTGGATCCGCAGATTTTTGCCGTGCAGACCATTGACCTTACAAATGCAATGAGCCGCTATTACCAGCGGTTTTATATCAATATCGACCGGCATGCATTCGATCTGTGGCTGAGGGCTCAAGTCCCGGGCAATGTGCGGATTTACGAAAAGGCCCGTTGTACCAAGTTGGAAAGAACAGGGGCGGGATATCGCGTCACGTTTGATCAGGATGGCAGGGAGCGGGTGATCGCTGCAAAATACCTTGTGGGCGCGGATGGCGCAAACTCCCTTGTCCGACGTATGCTGTATCCCGGTAAGAAGATACGCAGCTATGTCTCCATCCAGCAGTGGTTTAAGCAAACAAAAGAGAACCCTTATTACTCCTGCATTTTTGACGCCGAAACGACGGATTGCTGCGCCTGGTCCATCTCCAAGGACGGACAGTTTCTCTTTGGCGGCGCGTTTCCCGTATCCCATGCGAAGGAGCGGTTTGAAACCCAGAAAAAGAAGCTGGAGGACGCGGGCTTTGTATTTGGCCGGCCTTTAAAAACTGAAGCGTGCATGGTTCTGCGCCCCTCTGCGATGCAGGACATCTGCTGTGGAAAAGAGAATGCGTTTTTGATTGGTGAGGCTGCGGGCTTCATCAGCCCCAGTTCTCTGGAGGGCATCAGCTGGGCCATCAACAGCGCGAGAGCGCTTGCAAAGGCGTTCCATACGCATCAGAAAAATATCAATCGGGAGTATTGGCGGAGATCTTTTCCCCTGCGCTTAAAACTCTTTGTAAAACTGCTGAAATGCCCGCCGATGTATCATCCGTTTTTACGGAAGCTGGTACTCAGAAGCGGCTTGCAGAGTATCGATGTGGCATCCAACACAACACTTCAACTGCCGGTAAAGCGTAAGGGAAGTACAATTGCGCGGACAAAGCTGCTGCGGGATGGTATTTGAATCCCCGAACATAATTATTTGGATGAAAGGCCCGGGCGCGGACAGCGTTTGACAGCTGCGCCCGGGTTTTTTATTCATCTTTTTGCAAAGCGCGCTTGACATTATATGCAAAGCGAACTATACTAAAAATGCAAAGTCGACATTGCATTTGTGGAGGTGCAGCTTTGAAGACAAGAATTCAGGAGTTACGGAAAAAGAATAAAATTTCACAGGAGGAGCTGGCGCTAGCCGTAGGCGTCACCAGGCAGACCATTACCTCATTGGAGTGCGAGAAGTATACGGCGTCCCTCGTGCTCGCGTATAAGCTCGCAAGATATTTTCACACAACCATAGAAGAGATATTTGATTTTTCAGATGTGGAGGAGCTATAAATGGAACACTTCAGGGATGTTTTGAAAAAGCGCCTGACGCTTGCGGCCCTTTATAACGCCTGTATGATTGCATTGATTGTATTGGGCAACTTACTGGGCAGGAAGTATGCGGTTCCGGATTTTATCATGGGGTTCAATACCGGCGTGTGCATTGGCGTGCAGGCAGTGATGATTTATTATATGGGCAAATATGTTTCCGCCTTAAAAAGCGAGGAAAAGCGCAGGGCGCTCTATATTGAGGAAAACGATGAGCGCAGCAAATACATTCAGGCGCAGATTGGCGGGATAGGCATCAATATCATTCTGGGCGGGCTTGCGTTGGGAACGATTGTATCCGGCTTTTTTCAGGAAACGGTATTCTACACGATGCTGGGCACGTTGATCGTATCCGTATTGGTCAAGGGCGCGCTCAAACTCTATTACAGCAAAACGGTATAGGGAAACTCTTTCATAAACAAAAAGCCGGCTGCCGTCGGCTTTTTGTTTTGCCAATCCTCTCGCGAATTGCAGGGGGCAGGATGGACGCGGGAGCCCTAATCTTCTTCTTTTTCGTCGCTGTCTTCCAAAAGCTCTCCCACAGGCCGCGTCCAGTCCCCAGCAAGATGCCGTTCCTTTCTGCTTGGGGCAAAAATATCGTGCGCTTCTTTATGTTTTTCCATAGCGGAACTCCTTTTCTTGTTTTTATAGCAATAGCAGTTCCACATTTACCCGGGATTTATGCGCCGATGATAAGGCGTAAAGGTTCTGTCCGTCGATGTTTTAAAGAAATCTTAAAAAAACCAAAAGAAAATGCATTTCTTGTCCCAATCCCCCGCGGTCCGCGTGTATATAGGGTAGCAATCACACATCCCGCATGATGGCTGCATGCGGGGCTTCTTGAACACTTCCCGCCAACCTCTCTATGGCGGGAAGTTTTTTTGTTTTCCCAAAGCCGAAAGTTGAAAACATATACCAGTTAATAATGGTGTATGCTATAACTACAACTGGGCATATCCAATCTTGCCTGCTGAAAGGCTGTTGGGGTGGGAATTTGCGTTGGCAGACTACCCTCCATTGATAGGCTTGATAGTCGGAACGGTAGAAAAAAGAAGCAAGGCAAGTTGTTTTGTTTATCCCATCTTACTCCGCGTGTTGGTTTTGATATAAGGCAGCTATATCATATATTCTCCGCTTCATTTCTGTGCGGATATGTAACGGCTCTAAACACTCGCATTTATCCCCAAAACTGAAAAGAATATTGTAGTAGTAGTCGTTCTCTATAAAAGGAAAACCAACAATGTAATGCTCATCACCGTCCGGCGAAAAGTGTTCGTAAGTGCAATAATCAAGTACCCTCTCCATGACAGATTGATGAATACGAATTTTGATTTTTGTTTGCATAGTTGCCAAGATATCAGTAAAATCCAACTGCGGCTTTTGATACTCTCGCGGCGTAAAAAACTCCTCTTGTATTTGCAGGTTTGATGTACGGGATAGTTTGAATAAGCGAAAATCATTTCTTTTATGGCAATACCCTTGCCAATACCAATGGCCACTTTTCAGTACAAGCTGATACGGCTCGGCTGTTCGTGCGGTTTTATTTCCGTAGCGGTCTAAATATTCAAACGAAAGCAGCTTGCTTTCCTGTAAAGCTGTTTTGATCATTTCCAGATATGGTTGTATGTTCCTGTTGCCTATCCACGGACTTAACTCTATATATATTTGATTTGCTTTTAATGCAATGTCTTTCGCTCTATCAGCAGGGATAAAACTCTTGACTTTCGCAAGGGCGTTTACCAGTTCATCCCCCCGTATCATGTTGGAAAGACTGGAAAGCCCCATCAAGATAGCGGAAAGATCGGCAGTCGAAAAAACCTTTCTGTCAATCTTATATTTCTGCATGATTTCAAAGCCGCCGCCCACTCCCGATGACCCGCGAACAGGAATACCCGCCATATTGATCGTGTCTATGTCGCGGTAGATTGTGCGGGGTGAAACTTCAAATATATCTGCTAACTCCTGTGCGCCTATGCGCTCTTTATCAAGGAGTATCATAATAATGCTAACAAGCCTGTCAACTTTCATCTGATAGCGCCTTTCAAATTTCTTTTTTACCATTATGGATTGTTGCCATAGTGCTGTCAACAATCGCATCGTACAATAAAAGCAAACAAATCAACCTATCAGGAGGAGACACGATGCAGAAAAAAGCCTTGGTAATAATTGATATTCAAAATGATATAACAAAGAATTACAAGGATATTATTGAAAATATCAATAAAGCCGTTGATGTGGCAGTCAATAATCATATTCATGTTATTTATATAAGGCATGAAAATTTATCAGACGGCACGAGGACTTTTAGACCCAATACAAGTGGGTCTGAATTAGCCTCGGATTTGAAAATAGTGTCAAAAAATGTTTTCACAAAATGCAAAGGAAGTGCATTAAGCAGTGGGGCGTTCGCAGACTTTATCCGTGAAAATGAAATATGGGATTTCTACATTGCAGGGGCAGATGCTGTTGCCTGTGTCAAATCGACCTGTTACAACTTACGCAAAGCAAATTATAACGTTAATGTCTTATCAGATTGCATTACCAGTTATGATAAAAGGAAAATTGACGAAATGCTGCGTTATTATGAAAGTAAAGGCTGTAAAATAATTAGCTTGCAAACATTATACTGATTTCAGTTCAAAGGATTTCAAAATTAAATAGGACGCACTGCAAAATTAATTCAATGGAAAATTGGATTTACATAGTTGATTGGATGCTTTCTTAAATTAGCCACGTTTTCTCCATTTATCATATAGCGCGGCGGCCTGTAATACTTGAGAATTCCATTCAAAAGAGATATTCATCAATTCTTAATCCTTTTCCCTCTGTTATCTTCATCTGTTCTTCCGGTACAATATCCCATAAGGGGGGGAATGCAGTGTACCGTATTTTGATTTGCGACGATGACCACGATATTGTATCGGCGCTCAATATTTATCTGCGCGCGGAAGGATATGAAACGGTTCCCGCGTACAACGGGCGCGAGGCGCTTGCCGCCATACAGAAGCACGAGATCCATCTTGCGCTCATGGACATCATGATGCCGGGGCTTGACGGCATTGCGGCAACCGTAGCGTTACGGGAAACGAGCAATATTCCCGTGATTTTGCTGACCGCAAAAAGCGAGGACAGCGATAAGGTGCTGGGGTTGACGATCGGCGCCGACGATTATGTGACGAAACCGTTTAACCCAATGGAAGTGCTGGCCCGCGTTAAATCCCAGCTTCGGCGGTATACGCATCTTGGCGGCATCGAGGGAAAAGGAAGCTGCAGGCTTGTGCTGGGCGGCATTGTATTGGACGATGCCGAGAAGGTCGTAACGCTTGACGGGGAGGCCGTTGCGCTGACGCCGACGGAGTACAGCATCCTAAAGCTGTTGATGGAAAAGCCGGGGCAGGTGTTTTCTTCCGCGGAGATTTACGGCGCGGTCTGGAAGGGCAGCGCCGTCGGTATGGAAAATACCGTGGCGGTACATATCCGCCATATCCGGGAGAAGCTTGAGATCAATCCGGCGGAGCCGCGGTATTTGAAGGTCGTCTGGGGACATGGGTACAAGATGGAAAGGGGATTGTTATGAAAACAAAGCTGACGCACCGGTTTGCTGCCAAGGCGGCGGCGGCCGTCCTGTTTACAGCCGCGGTGCTTTTTGTATTTGCCTGCGTTGGCGGGATGCTGGTGTATCAGAACTGGGAGACCGTGATGAACGATCCCTGGTTGAGCCAGGTGATGCCCTTAAGGGGCATGCAGGCCGCGCTCCCCTGGCTGGGCATCTTAGGGGCATTGGTGGCAATTGCGCTGTTTATTTTCCTCATGTGCGCGGCCGGAAGGCGCGAAGGAAAGGAAGAGCCCATTTGTTCCTGGCTGGATCGGGTTCCGTTCGATTTGCTGCTTGTCATCGCGGTCTTTCTATTGTACTGCGTGGCGGACATCCTGGATACGGCAGGATGGGGTGGCAGCGTTGGCCATATCGTAATGCTCACGGGCATCGTGATCGCCATCAGCACGTTGCTTTCGCTGATGCTTCTTATGTCCTTTGCCACCCGCGTAAAAACGAATACATTCTGGAGAAACAACGTCATTGCGTATGTGCTGCGTGCGCTGTGGCGGGGCATCCGCTTTATCTGCCGCGGCCTCCGTACAGTGTACTATCATCTTCCCGTGCTTTGGAAGCTGATTGTATCCTATGTCGTATTTGGCTTTGTCTGCATGGTGCTGTTTGGTATTGGCATATCGCGGAGCGGGTTTGCCCTGTTCCTGTTCTTTGTGGTTGTGCTTGTGGCGCTTGGCGCAATTTGTGTGGTTGGCCTGCAGCTGCAGAAAATTAAAAAGGGCGGCGAAGCGTTGGCGCAGGGCGATATGGAGGCGCGCATTGATACCACAAAACTGGTATGGGAAATCAAAAAACACGCAGAAAACCTTAACAGTATCGGGCTTGGCATCAGCCGCGCGGTGGAAGCGCGCATGAAGAGCGAGCGCATGAAGACGGACCTCATTACAAACGTATCCCATGATTTGAAAACACCGCTGACGTCCATCGTGAATTATGTGGAGTTGCTTAAGAAAGAAGAGCTCAACAATGAGACCGCAACGGAATATGTCACGGTACTGGACCGGCAGGCACAGCGGCTCAAAAAACTGACGGAGGATATTTTGGAAGCGTCCAAGGCGTCAAGCGGTGCGATCAATGTGGAGCTGACGCCCACGGATGCGGCGGAACTTGTGCACCAGGGCATTGCGGAATACGCGGAGAAGCTTTCGCTTGCGGGGCTGACGCCCATCGTGCAGGTGGCGGAGGAGCTGCCACAGGTTCTGGCGGATGGCAGGCTATTCTGGCGGGTGATGGATAACCTCCTCAACAACGCCTGCAAATACTCCCTTTCCGGTACGCGCCTGTATGTGGATGCGGCAAGGTTTGGGGACGCCGTCAGGATCACCATCAAGAATATTTCCAAGGAGGCTATCGGGGTGCCCGTAGAGGAGCTGCTGGAGCGGTTTAGCAGGGGAGACGCCTCCCGCACGGCGGAAGGCAGCGGGCTTGGGCTATCCATTGCAAAGAGCCTGATGGACCTGCAGCGGGGGGAACTCCGCCTTGCCGCCGATGGCGACCTGTTTAAGGCGGAGGTGCTGTTTCTGGCGGTTTGAGCGGCTTGCGTAAATTCAGCTGGCGTGGCCTTCTCCGATTTTGTGGTTGCCGGCATGATTTTCAGGCCGGCTGATAGAAAATCGGCGTTTTTGCCGACAAATCGACAAAACTTGGCATGCAATTCTTTGCATTGTGTGATATGATGGAGCAACGGACGGCGATTGTCCGGTAAAAATGGAGGTATATTTCGTTGGCAGACAAAGTATTGAGTTGCAGGGACTGCGGGGCAGAATTTTTATTTAGCGAGAGCGAACAGGCTTTTTATCAGGAAAAAGGGTTCGCCAATGAACCGCAGCGCTGCCCGGATTGCAGGGCTGCACGTAAGAACCAGCAGAGGGGTGGCGGCGGCGGCAGCCGCGGCGGATATGGCAATGCCGACCGGCAGATGTATCCTGCCGTATGCGCGCAGTGCGGAAGGGAAACGACAGTTCCGTTCAGGCCGTCTACCGATAAGCCGGTATACTGCAAAGACTGCTTCCAGCCGAGGGAGCGCCCGAGATCCAGATATTAATGGAGATAAGCCTCCGCGCAATGCGCGGGGGCTTTTTTTGTTTGGAGTGCGGGTGAAAAAGCTCTTGGGGCGGTGGTTTACTCAGCGAGGATTTTGCGGCGCAAGGGATGGGCAGGCATTCCCCGCAGCCGCCACAAAAGTGCGCAGCCATTTGTGGCGAGGCTTTTACGCCATGCATATAGTATGGTACGGGGAGAAATTGTAAGAAACGCTGAATAGACGGCCTGCTATGACATAGATACATACGTCACAGGCCTTCCCCGCAATACAGGGAGGGATTACGGATGACAAACAGGCGGCAGCGCCTTTTGGCGGCGGTGCTTCGCAATGCGCAGCAATACTTGGGGACAGACTATTCCCAAATAAAGAGGAACCAGCTTTATCCGGGCGGCAGCATGGATTGTTCCAGCTTTGTAGCCGCAATTTGGAGCGCCGCGGGATATCCGCTCCGGAATGGCAGCGGGGATGAATTGCGCACCGCCTACCGGCAGGTGGAGGCAAAGGGCTTTTCGCTGCTCTATCCCAAGAGTACGGCGCTCATTGGCAAGACGCTGCCCAGCGTAAAGGGGTTGCTGTTCTCCTATGGCGCGGAGCCGGGCGATCTTGTATTTTGGGGATTTGGGAAGCCAAGCAGGCCCAACCGCATCACGCACGTCGGCTGCATCGATCTTGATGGAACGTCCATCATCCATACCGCCAACAACCGGGACAAATGCTGCCGTGCGCCGCTCAACTACGGGGAGACGAAGGTCGTCGCCATTTTGCGTCTGCAGGAGGCGTTTATATACCCCAAGCTGCCGGAGATCGGCAAGCCTGCGGATGGATTCGGCCGTGCGGAGGAGTGGCAGGTGCGCATGCTGCAAACGGCGCTCAACCTTAAGCAGGGGGCTCGGCTGATGGTGGACGGCAGCTATGGGGAAAAGACGGAGGTTGCCGTAGAAGCGCTGAATGTACGAATCGGGATTGAAGGCCGTGCCTGCACGGCAAAAACATGGGAAGCATTGGGGTTTGTCAACAATACGGATGTGCAGGAAGAAACAAAGGCCCCGGTATTGACCGGCGCTGTGTTTGCAAAGGCCGCGGCAAACGCCATTGTATATTTTGGGCGCGGGGTTTCGTATGGGAAGGCCGCGTCCGTCACGGCGGGAACGCCACTTTTGGCCCTGCCCGCTTATGAAGGCTGGCGTGAGGTCACCTTTGAAGCGGAAGGCAGGTTTATAAATGGATACCTGCCCGTACAGGCAGTCAAAGAGGCATGATGCGCGTATAGCGGATGCTGTACGGCGGCTGGATAACAAAGATGTACGTTGGGGACAGAGTCTCCAACGTACATCTTTGTTAGATACGATGCAAAAATGCGGATTCTCCGCCGATAGTCGACCGTTATTCTGTTGGCGCTGCGCTTGCGTCCGGGCGGCTGAGCGCGCGGATGGAAGGGATACTGCCGCACAGAAGCGCCGTGAACAGTACGGCAATGCCGGAAAGGAAGAACCAGCGCGTGACGCCGATGCTGTCCGCAAAAGCGCCGCTCAGGATAAGCCCCAACGGCATGGCGAGGGACATGAGGCTTCCGGTCAGGGAGAACACGCGCCCAAGATATTCGGGCGCAATGCGCTCCTGAAAGAGCGCCGTCTGGACGCCGCTGTAAAAGGGAACGGAGAGCCCCATCAGGGCGCAGCAGGCTACAAACGCCACAAAAGCGGTGTTTGGCAGAAGTCCCGCGGCAACAAGGCTGAGCCCCATCACCGCGATGGAACCCGCAATCCAGTTGCTCTGGCGCTGGATGCGCATTTTTCCAAGGAGCAATGCGCCCAGCAGCATGCCTAAAGCGTATGCGATCTCCGTTGCGGAGACATGCGCGGGCGTGCCGGAATAGTAGCGCATGCTCATCAGCGGGTAGAGCGCATTGATCGGCATGTAAATGAGCATATACAAAGCGCCTACCAATAGCAGCAGGAACAATCCCCGCTGCTCTTTTAGGGCAAACAAGCCCTCCTTCAGTTCCGTAAAGAAATGGTTCTGTTCGCGCCGGGGATCCAGCCTTGGGATGGTTACGCGCGCCACCGTCGCGCAGGCGATCACTGCGCCCGCGACGTCAAGCGCCATTAGCGCCGTCATGCTCCACCGCGCATACAGCAGTGCTGCAATGGCGGGGCTTACGATGTAGCTGATGGACTGGAGCGCCTGGCTGTAGCCGGCGCAGCGGGTCAGCTCGCTTTCCGGTACCAGTAGGGGCGTCACGGCGCTCAACGCCGGGGAGTGGAAGGCGGCGCCCACGCTGCGCAGCACCAATATGAGCAGCACGAGCCAGACGGGCGGTTCCATATAGTACGCATAAGCCGCAAGGCCCGCGCTGCAGAGCGCGATCAAAAGATCGGCGCTGATCATAATCGTCTTGCGGTGATACCGGTCCACCCACACGCCGATGAACGGGCCAAGAAGCGCATACGGCAAAAAGCCCGCCATGGAGGCGAGGGAAAGAATCAGCGCCGAGTCGGTTTTCTGCGTGAGATAGAAGATGAATGCCATCTGCACGATGGCGCTGGTGATGAGCGAGACCGCCTGCCCGCCCCATATGGTGAAAAACGTTCGTTTCCAATGTTGTTTTCGTTGTGTCATGGGAACTCCTTTCCTTGTAGCAACAAAAAAACAGGCCAAGGACTATAGCCTTTGGCCTGCTGCGTACGCACAAGAAAACAAAGGAAACAGGGATGGCATACGCCATTCCGATTCCTTTCACATCCATGTTCGTTCCGCAAAAAAATAAGCAAGCCAAAAAGCCCAGTCAATGGAAAATACAGGGCCGCTCTGAGAGCCTTCTTATCTTAAGCGAATGGAAGCACACATGGATGCAAAAGACCTCCTTTGTAGGAATAGTGCAAGTATAGCACAACCCCGGCTGCATACGCAAGGAGGCAATGCGGCAGGCTGCTGCTGCATCCATAAAAATTAATTATTTTTTCCAACTAAAATGAGCGCCAATTTAAGTAAAATGTATTGTGTAATTCCTTCAATTAAATACGCAAATAGCGTTGAATTCCAGCAGGCGTAAAACACAAAGGGATAGGCGCCTTTTCATAATAATCGCTATTTATTTGTAATTTATATGTTTGTTGGAAATGTCGGATTAATAGATCATGAATTGTAATTTATTCAGGAAGAAGAAATGATAGAATATCAATATGGAATTCAGAATGAGCGCCGCGTCGCCTGCAGCCAAAGAAAATGATCGCTTAGGCCAGCCGGCCTGCTGCAAAACGCCGCGGCTCACGCTGCAATAGTATATGGAGAAGAAAAGAAGGCGGGGGGACACGCATGATTTATTATTTTTCCGGCACGGGCAATTCCAAATGGGCGGCAATGACGCTTGCAAAGGAATTGAACGATATTGCCTGTGACATCGCCGCCTGCCTGCGCAACGGGGAGGTGGTTCAGCCCGGTGCCGGCGGCACGGTTGGCATCGTATTTCCGGTATATGCATGGGGGCCGCCAAGTATTGTAAAGCGGTTTTTAAAGCGGATTCAGATTCCAAATGACGTGTTTTGTTATGCGGTATGCACCTGCGGGGACGACGCAGGCAATGCAATTGGGTATCTGCGGCGTTTGATGCGCATCGACAGCGGCTATTCGCTGCAAATGCCCAACAACTATATTGTGCTCTATGATGTGGATGATCAGGAAACGGAGCGCCGGAAGCTTGCACAAGCGCAAAAACACATCCCTGCGATTGCGCAGGAAATCCGGGAACGAAAGCCCGTGTTTGCGGTGCAGACAGGCAGGCTGCCCGCTTTAAAAACAGCGCTTGTGTATCCCATCTTTCACCTGTTCGCCATGAACCCGAAGCCGTTTTACGCGGAAGACAATTGTACAGCCTGCGGATTGTGTGCGCAAATCTGTCCCACAGCCAATATTGCGCTTGAAGCGGGGAAGCCCGTATGGGGACCGGACTGCGAGCAATGTATGGCGTGCATCAACCGCTGCCCGGTGCGGGCAATCCAATACGGAGGATATACAAAGAACAAAGGCAGATATTATCTCAAAGAGACAGATTGAAACCTGTTGGAACGAAAAAGCCTCCGCGTGCAGTGCAGGCGGAGGCTTTGCTTGTGTAAAGCTGGATTACTCGATAACGCTTGCAACAACGCCCGCGCCAACGGTACGGCCGCCTTCGCGGATCGCGAAACGTAAGCCC
>JAEWCL010000020.1 GCA_023390655.1 Bacillota bacterium
GGGCTTACGTTTCGCGATCCGCGAAGGCGGCCGTACCGTTGGCGCGGGCGTTGTTGCAAGCGTTATCGAGTAATCCAGCTTTACACAAGCAAAGCCTCCGCCTGCACTGCACGCGGAGGCTTTTTCGCTGTATCGGTTGTATGCGGCATGGTATGCAATACGGCGCACAGACAGTTTTCATACAAAAAAGAAAAGTATGGGAACGGAGCGTATTTCACGCTCTTTTTACTTCTTTAAACCCATGCTTTGTGGTATTATGGTGAAGTACATGCTGGGGAAAGAAAGAGGTGACGGCATGCCGGGAACACAAAGAAAGCAATTGACCGGCGCTACCATATGGAGGCGCGGCATATGGTTTTTTATGCGCACCATTTTGCTGGTGGCGCTTTTGCTTGGGCTGGGATATGGTGTTTTTCTGACCACGATGAATGCGTCCAATCTGTATATCCTCTGCATGGAGGGGCTGCAGCTGAGGGCCGCTTCCATTTTGCAGGAAGGGGACCAATCGGCTCTCTCGGAGTATTTTACCGCCCAGTTTTTAGAGAACGACCCGGTGCTTGCGGCCGATACGTACCAGTCCTATACCATCACGGATTATGATTACCGCATTGAGATTGAAAACATCTCCGTTATGCCGTGGTCGCAAACGGCAACGGTGACCGTGGTGGACCGTATGGAGAATATGACGGGTACGTGGGCGGAACAGCAGGCAGGGCAAAGCGAAGAAGAGCAGGCTGTGGTATTGCCCAAGTGGGATGAGGCGCGCTATTATGTGCGTTTTCGCAAGCTGGAGGGACGCTGGTATGTTTACCAGATGCAGATGATTGAGGCTGCGCCCTCCGCGAAGCCCAAGCCGACGCCGGACATGAATATGACGCCGCTGCCGATGGCGACGCCGACGCCTACCCCGAAACCCACGCCAAAACCGGTAGGCACTCCATGAACAAAGCCGCCCCTTATAGCGGCTTTCCTGTAGCGCTTGCGCCCATGGCGGGGGTGACGGATTTGCCGTTTCGTATTCTGTGCCGTGAAATGGGCTGCGATCTTACCTTTACGGAAATGGTAAGCGCAAAAGGCCTCTTCTATGGCAATGAAAACACCGCAAGGCTGCTTGAAACAACGCCCCTTGAGGAACCCTGCGGGTTTCAGATCTTCGGTTCGGAGCCTGCCGTTATGGCGGATATCGCGCGGCGGCTGGAGGAAGACTACGCAGGCAAGGCCGGGATTATCGATATCAATATGGGCTGCCCCGCCCATAAAATCGTCGGCAACGGGGAAGGCAGCGCATTGATGCGCGACCTGCCGCTTGCTGCTGACATTATAGAAGCGGTCGCCAAGGCCGTGAAGCTGCCTGTTACGGTGAAGTTCCGAAAAGGCTGGGATGAAAGAAGCGTCAACGCCGTCGCGTTCGCGCGCATGGCGGAAGAGAGCGGCGCGTCCGGGCTTTGCGTGCACGGCAGGACGCGTGAGCAAGGGTACAGCGGCAAGGCGGACTGGGAGATCATACGTGCGGTAAAGGCTGCGGTAAAGGTGCCTGTACTTGGCAACGGGGATCTCTATACGGCGGAGGATATGCTCCGCATGCGCGAGGAAACAGGCTGCGACGGCGTGCTTGTTGCCCGCGGCGCAATGGGCAACCCGTGGATCTTCCGCGCATGCAAAGCGGCGCTGCGGGGAGAAGCAGAAAAGCCCCCCACGCTGGAAGAGCGCGTACTGCTTGCAATACGGCACGCAAGGATGCAGCAGGACTATAAAGGCGCGCACGGTATTGTGGAAATGCGAAAACATGTCGCATGGTATTTAAACGGATTGCCGCATGCGGCAAAGCGCAGGGTGCAGATCAACACCGTGCAGACGCTTGCGGAACTGGAGGAACTGCTGCTTTCTTATTTGGAAGCGCAGCGGGCGAATACGCAGGCGGAATAAAAAGGATGGAACCAAACATATGGAAGCTGCGTTTGTCTTGACAAGGGCACAAGGCGCTTCTATAATGGTTAGGACTATCGGTATAGATGGCTTTTATTGGCATACACGCTGTTTTTGTGTGTAGGCAGATTCTAGTGAAGTAGGAGGCAAGCGCATGGCAGAAGTCAGGCTCACGCCAGGTGGCATCAAGGAATACGAAGAGAAATTGGAGTACCTCAAAACAACGCGCAGGATGGAGATCGCTGAACAGATCAAGATTGCGCGTTCTTTTGGCGACCTGAGCGAGAACGCGGAATATGACGCCGCGAAAAACGAACAGGCCAAGAACGAGTATGACATCGTTCAGCTTGAAAACATGCTGCGCAATGCGATCATCATAGATGAGGACGCGCTGGACACTGAAACGGTCAACGTCGGCGCGGTGGTGACGCTCAAGAACGACGAAATCGGCATTGAGCGTGATTTTCACATTGTAGGTTCCGCGGAAGCCGACCCGGAAAAAGGCCGGATTTCCAACGAGTCCCCCGTCGGCATTGCCATTTTGGGGCATAAAGCAGGCGATATTGTGGACGTACAGACGCCCGGCGGCACAATGCGCTGGAGAATCCTAGCCATTAAGAAGCAATAATCCCAAGAGAGGAAGTAAGAATGGACCAATTTGATCCTTCCATTCCCGCAGACCAGCTTCCCGACGAGTTGAGTCAGCAGGAATTAAGCGAATTACTCCAGATCAGAAGGGACAAGCTTTCCGCACTGCAAGCAGCCGGAAACGATCCCTTTACCACCGTCAAGTACGATCAGACGCATCACAGCACCGAGATTTTAAACGGCTTTGACAAGCTCGAGGGGCAGACGGTGCGCATTGCGGGGCGTATGATGTCAAAGCGCATCATGGGCAAGGCAAGCTTTTTGCACCTGTTGGACGCGCAGGGCGGCATACAGGTGTATGTGCGCCGGGACGATATCGGCGAAGATGTGTATCAGGGCTTTAAGGCCATGGACATCGGCGATATTCTCGGCATTGAGGGCACGGTATTCAAAACCCGTACCGAGGAAATTTCCGTGCATGCGACAGGTCTTACGCTTTTGAGCAAGTCCCTGCGCCCGCTTCCGGAAAAATTTCATGGCTTGAAGGACCCGGAGCTTCGCTACCGCCAGCGCTACGTGGACCTTATTGTCAACCCGGAGGTGCGGGGGACGTTTGTCAAGAGAAGCCGCATCATTTCCGCCATCCGCCGCAGGCTGGACGATCAGGGCTTTTTGGAAGTGGAAACGCCGGTTTTGAACACCATCCCCGGCGGCGCAAACGCGCGCCCCTTCATTACGCACCACAACACGCTCGATATCGATATGTACCTGCGTATCGCCACCGAGCTTCCGCTCAAGGAATGCATCGTGGGCGGGCTGGAGCGTGTATATGAGATCGGACGCATCTTCCGCAACGAAGGGATGGACTACAAGCACAACCCGGAATTCACGACGCTTGAGTTGTATCAGGCGTATACGGACTACAACGGCATGATGGACCTGGTGGAAGACCTCATTGCCCACTGCGCGGAGACTGTGCTCGGCACCACGAAGATCGTTTATCAGGATACGGAAATCGACCTGACGCCCCCATTCCGCCGCCTGACGATGAACGACGCCGTCAAGAGCTATACGGGCGCAGACTTCTACGCCTGCGAAACGGATGAGCAGGCGCGGGAGCTTGCGAAGAGCATCGGCCTGAAGTTTGAGGACAAGACCATTACGCGCGGCAAGCTTTTAAATGAAGCGTTCGAGGCGTTTGTGGAAGAAAAGCTTATCCAGCCGACGTTTATCCTCGATTATCCCGTGGAGGTCTCCCCGCTCACCAAGCGCAAGCCTTCGCTGCCGTTTGTCACGGAGCGCTTTGAGCTCTTTATCAACGCCTGCGAGTATGCGAATGCATACTCCGAACTCAATGACCCGATCGATCAGCGCAGCCGCTTTACGCAGCAGCTCGCGGAGCGTGAAAAGGGCGATGACGAAGCCATGATGATCGACGAGGACTTCTGCCTCTCGCTCGAATACGGTATGCCGCCCACAGGCGGTATCGGCGTAGGTATCGACCGCCTTGTCATGCTGCTGACCGATTCAAGTTCCATCCGCGACGTCCTCCTCTTCCCAACGATGAAGCCGCGCAGATAAAACCGGGTATTTCCCGGGAAATTCGCCCTTTTTCGGCAAAGTGAGTTAACAGTTTATTTACTTTGTAGTTGCGGCGGATTGCGGTATCATGAAAAGGGAAAAACAATAAAGTGAAGGGGTTCACAATGAAGAAGATTATTACGGTACTCTTGCTGCTGTCCTTCCTCGTAACGGCTGCAGCTTGTGCAAAACCAGCGGAAACAGATGCAATTGATATCGGATCGAATACGCCGGGCACGACGTTGGCGCCGGGTGAAACGCCCGACCCCAATGCGACGGTTGATCCGAACGCGACTTTTGACCCGAATGCACCGGTTGATCCCAGCGTATCGGTTGATCCGAACGCGACGATCGATCCCAACGCAACGCCCAACCCCAATGCGACGCTTGCCCCGGGACAGACGCCCGGCGCATCCGCTTCCCCCGGCGCTTCGACTTCGCCTGCGCCCTCCGGCTCCGCGCCCAAGAGCTACAGCGAAGCAAAGAAGATCAACAGCGACACTGTCGGCTGGATCAAGGTGCCCGGCACGAATATCGACTACCCCATCATGTACGATAAGTCCGGCAAGTGGTTCTACAACACCCATGATATTAACAAAAAGAGCACCGACGCGGGTTCCATTTACACTTACTATGGAGATGTGACGCGCAACATCATCATCTCCGGTCACAACATGCGCCAATCCGGCACTATGTTCCATGAACTCCATAAGGTGCAGAACAACAAGTCCTCCCTGACCACGAAGTCCAACCGTACCTTCAGCATTAAGCTGCCCGGCTTCAAGGCCTGGAATGAGGGCGCGCAGTCCAAGTGGGAAGTGTTCGCCCTCTATGAAACCAAAGACAGCGAACCCAAGAGCACGCTGAACTATAACATCCATCCCCTTTCCAATAAGAGCAAGTCCGAGGTTGAGGAATGGATCGCTAAGCAGAAGAGCCGCTCCGAGGTCAAACTGGACGTCAGCGCAACGGCGGACGATATTTTCATGACTCTTATTACCTGCGGCGACAACTACGATAACAGCACCGCGCAGTCCCGCCTGTACATCTTCCTCAAGGCGGTAGGCTGAGTTCAAAGCAAAGAATAACAAGCAAAGGCCGGTCTTTTGACCGGCCTTGTTTTTTATAACGCCTTTTTAGCAGCAATGGCGCTGGAAACGTCTTTTTTATAAGGTGAGGGCATATCCTCAAGCCTCCGTCCATATCTTTCTTGTACAATACAACCGATGGGGGAAGCAAAATGTGCACTGCCATGACGCTGCAATCCATGGAGGGAAAGACCTTTTTTGCACGGACGATGGATTTTTCTTATGAGATTGACCCTACCCTCTATGTTTTTCCAAGGAACTATATCTGGAACAATGTGCTGGGCACGCATACCATCCGCAACCGGTATCAATTTATGGCGGTTGGGCAGCAGGTCGATGGCCTGATTGCTTTTTTCGACGGCGTGAACGAAACGGGCTTTGCTGCTGCGGCGCTGTATTTTGCGGGTTATGCGCAATACAACATGTATCTTCAGCACGCGGGGAAAGAACGGATCCCGTCTTTGGATGTACTACACTATATGCTTGGCAACTGCGGCTCTGTACAGGAGCTTGTGGAACTGCTGCCCAATGTAACGATCGTGGGCTTTGAAGACCCGGTGACACAAACGGCAGCGCCGCTGCATTGGATTGCCACAGACCGCACGGGGGAATGCGTCGTCATTGAACAGACGGCCGAGGGATTGCGGGCATTTCAGAACGAAATCGGCGTTATGGCAAACAGCCCTGATTTCTTATGGCATATGACGAACTTAAGAAATTACGTGGGCGTATCCTCCCGGCAGGAGGAAGAAACGCGGTGGGGCGACGTCGTATTGCGGCCATTTGGCCAGGGGGCAGGAACCACGGGGCTTCCGGGCGGGTACACTTCGCCCGAGCGCTTTGTAAGGACTTCTTTTTTAAAAACGCATATGGTCACGCCCCAAAACGATATGGATGCGGTAACAGCCTGCTTTCATATCATGGAGAGCGTCTCCATTCCTAAGGGTGTGGTCGTTACAAGCCGGGAAACCTTTGATTACACAAAGTACGTGATATTGATCAACACCGATACCTGCGAGTATTTCTTTAAGACGTATGATAATCCGCAGATCAGGATGGCAGGGCCGCTGGAAGAGTATCATTTTACTGCTCCTGTATGCCTTGGCGGCATCGGCGGCAACCCTTCGTATGAAAAAAGGTAAGGCGGCAATTCCCCCTTGAGGGTGTGGCAGGGTTGTCCGATGCAATTCCAAGAGAATTCCCCAAGGATCTACTTTTTACGGCATTTCTTCCAATTCCATGTAAACTTCCTACACAAACATCCGATAAACAGTGTGTAAAGCGGAATTAGCCGCAAAATCCAGGATAAAATGATCAGCGGCATCTTATTGTGGGAGATAAGATCGGACGCGCAATCTTTTTATGCAGAAGTTGACGAAAAATCGTCTTGATAAAGAAATCCGTGATAACGGAGGATTGGATATGTTTAAGGGTAGATCAGCGAAATCAACGCTGATTGGATTTTCGATCGGAATTTTATGCGTGGTATCCTCAATTATGATGTCGGGGAATTTCCGTTCCTTTCTGAACTGGCCCTCGGTATTTATCACAGTTGGCGGTACCCTGGGCGCCATGATCGTGGCGTTTCCTCCAAACAGGCTCAAGACGCTTGGCGCGGTCATGAAGAAGTCGTTTACCAAAGAAACGCTTGATTTGGACAAGGATATCCAGACCATTGTAACACTGAGCAACACCGTCAGAAAGGATGGGGCCCTGAAGCTTGAGGATTCTGTAGACAGATATACGAAGGACGAATTTCTCAAAAAGGGTCTTATGCTTCTGGTAGACGGTGCGGACAGGGAATTTCTCAAATGCACCATGCAGCGCGAAATCTACCGTACCGCAAAAAGGCACCAAAAGGGCCAGCAGATGATCGAAATGATTGCGGCCACGGCACCTTCACTGGGACTTTTGGGAACATACATCGGCCTGATCCCTATGCTTGAGCATCTGGAGGACCCAACAAAGCTGGGGCCGCTGATGGCGATCGAGCTGGTAACATCTTTCTACGGCGCGTTTATTGCCTACGTCGTTTTTTCGCCGATGGCAAAGCGCCTGCGCTCCATGAGCAGCGATGAAATGACGCGCAAGGAGCTTCTGCTTGAAGGACTGCTTGCCATTGAAGCAAAACAGAATCCAAGGATGATCATCGAAACGCTTACTGCTTATCTGACCAAGCAGGAGGCAAAGAGCATGCGCCGGAAGCAGCCGCCGCTGTCCGGTGTGGACGCGCAAAAGAAGGTGCTTACCTACAATACCAAAAGAGGGCAGTAGCAATGGATAACGATTTCCTGGATATGGAAGATGAAGCCATAGATGAAGAGGCGCCCGCATGGCTGACCAGTTACAGCGATATGATGACGGACTTGCTTGCCATTTTTGTCATCCTGTTTTCATTTGCGATGATGATGCAGGCAAGTACCGCCATGTCGGCGGCTGCCGCTGTGAAAAACGCCTCAAATACAGCTGTAATCAGTACGCAAGCACCCGTGATGGAAGCCGAACAGGCACTTGCTGACGGACAGGAACGGTTCAATAATTTCTACGAGGAGCTCAAAAGCTACATCGATGATAACGGCCTCTCCAAGCAGCTGAGCGTTGCCAAGGAAGGAAACGATGTGGTACTGCTGCGCATGGCCGATTCTGCCCTGTTTGACCCTGCGCAGGCAGAAATCAATCCTGGGGCGGATGAGGTGATGGAAAGCGTCTCCGACATCCTGACGGAATACGGGAGCATTATCCAGATGGTTCGCATCGAGGGGCATACGGACGACCGCCCAATCAACACCAAACAATTCAATACCAATTGGGAGCTTTCTACCGCCAGGGCCGTCAATGTGCTCAAACGCCTGCTTGAGATTTCCACGCTGGGGTCTAAAAAATTCTCCGCCGTTGGCTACAGTGAATTTTATCCGATTGCGGATAACGCGACCCCGGAGGGAAGGGCCCAAAACAGGCGCGTGGATTTCATTATTGAGACGGAATGAAAAGGAAGAGAGAACCCCATAAATCCGGGGTTCTTTTGCTGTTTACCGGAAGATGTACGCAATGAACAGAATAGGCTGCGCGTTGGGGGAACGGGTCTTATGTTTCCGTAAAGCGTGAAACGAGGGGTTGTAGCGGTTCAGGTGGAGCACATTTTTTGCTTTCAATAGTGAAAGCGTCTCTTTCCTCGCGTGATATGAGGATGACGTCTCTCAAAACGTATAATTATCACTTGACATGTAGGAGTATGAACGCTAGAATTTAGAAAAGTCCTGAGCCGGCGTTTGCGTATGTGCATATTTTAACCAAGGCGCTCGCTCGGGCCGTTTTGTATAATTATAAACCTGTGCACGTTTTCCGACAGGGAAACCGCCGGAAAAGTTTTATTTAGAAATCTATTGAAGGAGAATGTCATATGAAGAAGATACTCTGTACGGTACTTGCCCTCGTTTTCGTGCTCAGCCTCGTGGCAGGCTGCAGCAATGGGAACGCACCCGCAAACACGCCCGCTCCCGCAGAAACCTCGGGCGGTGCTGCCCCCGCTTCCCCCTCCGATGATGGGCAGGACACGCCCGCTGCCACGGCTGCTTACAAAATTGGCGGTACCGGCCCCCTGACCGGCGGCGCTGCCATCTACGGCAACGCTGCAAAGAACGGCGCGCAGATCGCGGTTGACGAAATCAACGCTCTGGGCGGCATCCAGTTCGAACTCAAGTATGAGGATGACGAGCATGACGCCGAAAAGGCAGTCAATGCCTACAACACCCTCAAGGACTGGGGCATGCAGATTTCCCTTGGTTCCGTCACCAGCACCCCCTGTGTTGCTACGAGCGCCGAAACCTTTGCAGACAGGATCTTTGCCCTCACGCCTTCCGCTTCCGCAACTGCGGTCATCGAAGGCAAGGATAATATGTATCAGATGTGCTTTACCGATCCCAACCAGGGCTCCGCTTCCGCACAGTACATCTTTGACAAGCAGCTTGGCACAAAGATCGCCGTCATCTACAAGAACGACGACGTTTACTCCAAGGGCATCTACAGCACGTTTGAAAGCAAAGCCAAGGAACTTGGCCTGACCATCGTTTCCACCACCACCTTCACCGAGGACAGCCAGACCGACTTCTCCGTTCAGCTGACCGATGCGAAGAAGAACGGCGCGGACCTTGTGTTCCTGCCCATCTACTATACGCCCGCTTCCCTAATCTTCCAGCAGGCAAAGGCGATGGACTATGCGCCCAAATACTTCGGCGTGGACGGCATGGACGGCATCCTCACGCTCGAATCCTTTGATGCTTCCCTGGCGGAAGGCGTCATGCTGCTCACCCCATTCAATGCGGACTCCACCGATGCGCGCACCGCAGGCTTTGTGAGCAAGTATAAGGAAGCCTACGGCGAAACCCCCAACCAGTTCGCTGCGGATGGCTATGACTGTGTATACGCCTACAAGGCCGCGCTTGAGGCTGCCGGCTGCACGCCCGATATGAGCGCTGCCGATATCTGCGAAAAGCTGGTTGCGACATTCTCCACCATCACCTTTGACGGCCTGACCGGCGATGGCATGACCTGGGCCGCCACCGGAGAAGTCTCCAAGAGCCCCAAGGGCATGGTCATCCAGAGCGGCGCTTACGTCGGCATGGACTAAGCCGCTATTCGCCCTTTCATTGTTTGAAAAGAAGAGAGGGCTGTCGAGCAAACTCGGCAGTCCTCTTCCTTCCATTTACGGGTTACAAAAGATGTGAACTTTGCGCTCCATTTTCGGGAATGCGTGAAGAGAAATGAGGGGATACCGGTTATGACATTTCTCTCCTATCTGATCAGCGGTATAAGCCTGGGAAGCGTTTATGCAATCATCGCATTGGGCTATACGATGGTCTATGGCATTGCAAAAATGCTCAACTTTGCCCATGGCGACGTCATCATGATCGGCGCTTATATCTGTTTCTTCGCCACCTCCCGCTGGGGGCTGCCCCCTCTTATCGGGGTAGTGCTGGCGATGATCGTGTGTACGACGCTGGGCGTCGTCATAGAGCGCACGGCATATAAGCCGTTACGCTCGGCGCCCTCGCTCGCGGTGCTGATCACCGCGATCGGCATGAGCTATTTTTTGCAGAACTCCGCGCAATTGCTGTGGAGCTCCAACCCCAAGGTGTTTACGCCGGTCGTCTCCGAGGCGTCCCTCAAGCTGTTTCGGGGCGAGCTTTCCATATCGTTTATTGCCATCGCTACGGTGGCCGCCTGCGTTGTGATCATGGCGGCGCTGACGTGGTTTACAAAGAATACAAAAATGGGCAAGGCAATGCGCGCCTGCTCCGAGGATAAGGGTGCTGCGCAGCTGATGGGGATCAATGTGAACCTGACCATCTCCGTCACCTTTGCGATCGGCTCAGCGCTTGCGGCAATCGCGGGCGTGCTTCTCTGCTCCGCTTACCCGACGCTGATGCCCACCACGGGCTCCATGCCCGGTATCAAGGCGTTTACCGCCGCCGTGTTCGGCGGCATCGGCTCCATCCCCGGCGCGATGCTTGGCGGCATACTGCTCGGCATCATTGAGATATTCGGCAAGGGCTATGTGTCTACACAGCTTTCCGACGCGATCGTGTTCGCCGTCCTCATCATCATCCTGCTGGTCAAGCCCGCCGGGCTTCTGGGCAAGCAGGTCAGCGAGAAAGTTTGAGGTAACGGTATGAAAAAAATGAGCAAGGCCGCGCGCACCAACATTCTGACCTACGGCTTCGTCGCCGCCGCGTTTATCGCACTCCAGCTGCTCATCAGCAGCGGCAACATCACGTCCTCGCTGCAGGGGCAGCTCGTCCCGATCTGCGCGTATGTGGTGATGGCGGTATCGCTGAACCTGACGGTAGGGGTGCTCGGCGAACTTTCCCTGGGACATGCGGGATTTATGAGCATCGGTGCGTTTGTGGGCGCCGTGACCTGTATCGGGTTACAGAACGCCATTCCTTTGGCGCCCGTGCGTCTGGGCATCTCGATGATCATCGGCGCCATCTGCGCGGGTGCTGCGGGCGTCCTGATCGGCATTCCCGTATTGCGCTTGCGGGGCGACTATCTGGCGATCGTTACGCTGGCGTTTGGCGAAATCATTAAAAACATCATCAACTGCCTCTATGTGGGCGTGGACAGCCGGGGGCTTCATATCAGCTTCCTCACGAGTGCCGATGCGCTCAACCTTCAGGAAGGCGGGCGGGTGATTATCGACGGGCCCATGGGCATTTCCGGCATCACGAAGGCCTCCACCTTTACCACCGGATTTATTCTGATCCTCGTCACCCTGTTTGTCGTGCTCAACCTCATCAACAGCCGTTCCGGGCGGGCCATCATGGCGCTCAGGGACAACCGCATTGCTGCGGAGAGCGTGGGGATTCCTGTAACGAAGTATAAGATGATGGCGTTTGTCGTCTCGGCGGCGCTTGCCGGCGCTGCAGGCACGCTGTACGCCATGAACTACTCTACCATCGTTGCAAGCAAGTTTAACTTCAACACTTCGATACTCGTGCTGGTATTTGTGGTATTGGGCGGGCTTGGCAATATCCTGGGCTCCGTCATTGCAGCCGCCGTACTGACCGTCCTTCCGGAGTTGTTGCGTGAATTCAACGACTACCGGATGCTGGTATACGCGATTGTGCTGATCCTGGTGATGCTTGCTACCAACAATGAGAACATCAAGACATTGATTGGCCGTATCAGGCGCAGCATACGTCCTGCGGCAAGCACGAAAGGAGGGAACGGCAAATGAGCAAGCGGCCCGAGACAAAGCTGGTCCCCGTACCCTCTACCAACATCATCCCGGAGCGCGACGTAGGCAAGCCGCCGATTCTTGAGGCGCGCCATCTGGGCATTGATTTCGGCGGGCTGACCGCTGTGGACGAATTTGACATGGCCATCGGCCGTACGGAAATCGCCGGGCTCATCGGCCCCAACGGCGCGGGAAAGACGACGGTATTCAACCTGTTGACCAAGGTGTACCAGCCCACCCGCGGTACCATACTGCTCGATGGACGCGATACCTACAACATGAATACCGTCCAGGTCAACAGGTTCGGTATTGCCCGTACGTTCCAGAATATCCGGCTGTTTTCCAGCCTGACGGTGGAGGACAATGTCAAGCTGGGACTCCATAACCACATCAACTATGGTATGTGGCGCGGCATCTTCCGCCTTCCCGGTTACTGGAAGGGCGAAAAACAGGCGCATGAGCGGGCGTTGGAGCTGCTTTCCATATTCGATATGCAGGATATGGCCAAGTACCAGGCGGGATCGCTCCCCTATGGCGCGCAGCGCAGGCTTGAGATCGTCCGGGCGCTTGCCACAAAACCCTCGCTGCTGCTGTTGGACGAGCCCGCGGCGGGCATGAACCCTTCGGAAACGGCGGAGCTGATGGAAAATATCGTTAAGGTGCGCGATACCTTTGAGATCGCCATTATGCTCATCGAGCATGATATGAACCTGGTGATGGGCATTTGCGAGGGCATCTGCGTACTCAACTTCGGCAAGGTCATCGCCAAGGGTACCCCCAGCGAGATCCAGAACAACCCCGAGGTCATCGAGGCGTATCTGGGCAAGAGGAGGGAGAACTGACGCCATGCTGAAAATTGACAACATCAACGTTTATTACGGCTCCATACATGCCATCAAGGACGTCTCTCTGGAGGTCAACCAGGGGGAGATCGTTACTCTCATCGGCGCAAACGGCGCAGGGAAGAGTACGGTGCTTAAAACCATCTCCGGCCTGCTGCGTACAAAGACGGGCGGCATCAGCTTTATGGGCGAGGGGATTTCGGCCCTTGCACCCCATAAGATTGTGGAGCGCGGGCTTGCGCAGGTGCCCGAGGGCAGGCGTATTTTCCTGCAGATGAGCGTGCACGACAATCTGGAAATGGGCGCTTATACGCGGACGGGCGCGATCGAAAGCGATCTTGAAGAGGTCTATGCCCGGTTCCCGCGGCTCCTTGAACGCCGCAGGCAGGTGGCGGGAACCCTTTCCGGCGGGGAACAGCAGATGCTGGCGATGGGCCGCGCGCTCATGAGCCGCCCCAAGCTTTTGATGCTCGACGAACCCAGTATGGGCCTTGCGCCCATATTGGTGGAGCAGATTTTTGAGATCATCAGCGAGCTGCACAAGGCAGGCACCACCATACTCCTGGTGGAGCAGAACGCGCAGATGGCGCTTTCCATTGCGGACAGGGCCTATGTGCTTGAAACCGGCAGCATCGCCATCTCCGGCACCGGCAAGGAACTTTCTGAAAGCGACGAAATCCGAAAGGCGTATCTTGGCGGATGAAGAAAGCGCTGCTCCCACACGGTAATGGATGGGGACGGATACTATAATCATGATTGCAAAAGAGCTTTTGATGCGGATCGGGGGCTCTTTTTCTTTCCGCGGGATGCCGCGGCCAAATCGATGCGGCGGGACCGATCTTGTATGCATGCGATTTTCGCCTTAGGCGCGGATTATCCCATATCCGCTGCGCTTCTATGGTATAATATACGGCATAAGAGCCTAAAGCCCGTACATTGGAGACTGCTGATGAGAAATGTGGAAATGATGAGCAAAACAATCGCCGATCTGGTCGATGACCATGTCCTGGTATGCGATGCGGACGGGCGGATTGTGTTCTCCAACCGGTCGATGCAGTCTTATTTGGGGTACATGGAATCCGAGTTGGAGCAAAAACAAGTATCTGATCTCATTGCGGAAGGGGACCGCGATAAGTTCCGGGATTTGCTCAACAACGCGTCGGAAGCGACCTCTGGCCCGGACGAGCTTATATGGAACGGGAAGCACGGCGTGCGGAAGCTGCACATGAAATGTGCCCGGCAAAACGGCCTATCTTATCTCTTTGGCAATGAGATTTACGCGGAGTACGAACGCATACAAAAAAGGCTGGATATTGAGATTGCGAACGCCATCAAAATCCATAAGCGTTCGCTGCCGGAGCGCCTTCCCAAAACGGAAACGCTTTCTTTTGCTTCCCTCTATCTCCCGGCGGAGGAGCTGGGAGGGGACATCTTTGATATCTTCAAGGTGGACAATGGGCTGCTGAGCGACTATTTTGAACAATATGTATGCTTTGTGGCCGATGTATCGGGGCATGGATTGGACAGCGCCATGCTGGCGATCTTTGTAAAGGATACGATCAGAAGCTTCTTCCTGCTCAAGCACACGCCGGGGCAGGTGCTCTCCCCCAAGGAAATTATGTATTTTCTGATTGAACAGTATATCAAAGAAGGCTATCCGGAAGAGTATCTGGTCTGCCTGTTCATCGCCGTTTTTGATTTGAAAACAAACGAGCTGACGTACTGCAATGCAGGCTTGCATACGTGCCCGCTTCTAGCCGGCGGCGGCGGAGAAGTGACGGAACTCAGCCAAGTGGGCTTGCCGGTTTCGACCGGGCTGGATGCAGTCTTGCTCAAGTATACGGATACTTCATGCGGGCTGCTTCCGGGAATGACGCTGTTTATGATGTCCGACGGCCTGCCGGAACAACGGACCAATGATGTGTTTTATGAAGAGCGGCTCAGGACGCTGATTGCAGAGCTTCACAGCATGGAGCCGGATACGATTGTCCGGAGCATTCATGCGGATGTCATCGATTTTCTAGAGAACGGAAAGATCAGAGATGATATCACCTTGGTTGTAGCAAAGCTGGCGCAGCCATAACCCAGCGTGGTGGACTTCAATTTATAAGGCGGAGGAAGACGGTATGCAGCAGATACTCGATGGCATTTTGGAAGCGATCGAAGATGAAATCAAAGCCCAGAAGCATTATGGGGCATTGAGCGAGAAGGTGGAGGATCCAAAATTGAAAAAGTTCTTCGAGCAATTGAAGATGGATGAAGTGAATCATGAGAGAATACTCCGCTCCCGCTATGAAGCCTTTGCAAAAGTGCTTGAGGTGAATAAAGGCAAATAAGCCGTCCTGCAATGAGGCGTTGGGGAGAAGATTGCCGCCATGCTGGAAAGCTGTATAATATGACATCAACTAAAAAGGCCGCCGCTTTTTGAAAAGCGGCGGCCTTGTACGTGGCCTGCATCAGGAAAGCAGCATTTTGTCGTTTGCCTCGTCCGAACCGCTGACACGGCCAAACATGTCCAGCAGCTTTTCCACCGTCAGCTTCTTCTTTTCCTCGCCTGCGATATCGATGACCACGCGTCCCTCATACAGCATAGCCAGACGGTTGCCGTGGGTGATGGCGTCCTTCATGTTATGCGTAATCATCAGCGTGGTGAGCTGATCGCGCTCGATGATTTTCTTGGTGGTATCGAGCACCTTCGCGGCGGTCTTGGGATCCAATGCGGCGGTGTGCTCATCGAGCAGCAGCAGCTTGGGCTTTTTGAGCGTGGCCATCAAAAGGGTAAGCGCCTGGCGCTGCCCGCCGGACAATAATCCAACCTTCGAGGTCAGGCGGTGCTCCAGCCCCAAATCCAGCGTTGCAAGCAGCTCACGGTAGCGCTCGCGCTCCTTGGCGGTAATGCCCCAGCGCAGGGTACGGGGCTGGCCGCGGCGCAGGGCAAGCGCAAGATTTTCCTCAATACCCATGCTGGCGGCGGTGCCCATCATGGGGTCCTGGAATACCCGGCCGATCAGTGCGGCGCGCTTAAATTCCGGCAGGTAGGTAACATCCTGCCCGCCGATGAGGATTTGTCCGTCATCCACAGAGAACACGCCGGCTACGGCATTGAGCATGGTAGACTTGCCCGCGCCGTTGCCGCCGATAACGGCGACAAAATCGCCATCGTTGAGCGTGAGGGAAAGGCCGCTTAACGCAATCTTTTCATTGACGGTATTGGGGTTAAAGGTTTTGCTGATGCTTTTGATTTCAAGCATGGCCTGTCCCTCTTTTCTTACTGTGCTTAATTGGGAAGCCCTTGCTTTTCCAATACGGGAGGGCGAGGAAGACCGCTACCACAAGCGCAGAGAGCAGCTTGAGGTAGTTGGGGTCCAGGCGCAGCCAGAGGACGGCCTGCATGACCACATAGTAGATGATTGCGCCAATCACAACGGACAGCAGGCGCAGCGCAAAATTGCGGAAGATCTTTGCGAACAGCACCTGCCCGATGATGACGGCGGCGAGGCCGATCACGATCGCGCCGCGGCCCATGTTGATATCCGCAAAGCCGTTATACTGGGCAAGCAGCGCGCCGGAAAGCGCCACAATGCCGTTGGATAGCATCAACCCCAATACCTTGTTGAAGTTTGTGTTGATGCCCTGCGCCCGCGACATATTGAGGTTTGCGCCGGTCGCGCGGACAGAGCAGCCAAGCTCTGTGCCGAAAAACCAATACAGCAGCGCGATGATCACCACGACGAATGCGCCGCCCACCAGTATGGGCGACCAGAAGAAGGCGCGATCGCCCTTGATGACATCCTGCAGGTAGCGCAGCGAAACAAGAAGCGAATAGTTGTTGACATTGATGGCCTGGTTGGCCTTGCCCATGATGGCAAGGTTGACCGACCATAGCCCCAGCTGTGTGAGAATGCCCGCGAGGATGGCGGAGATACCGCAGACGGTATGAAAAAAGCCTGTCACCAACCCGGTCAGCATGCCGACCAAGAAGGCGCACAGCAACGCAAACGAAACGTCATATCCAGATAAAAGCATCATTACGCATACGGCGCCGCCGGTGCAGAAAGAACCGTCCACCGTAAGGTCGGCGATGTCGAGTATTTTGTACGTCAGGTACACGCCGATCGCCATGATGCCCCAAATCAGTCCCTGCGACACGGCGCCCGGCAATTGGCTGAACAGTTCCAGCGGATTGAGTGCCAAGTTGATCCCCCCATAACAAGAATATATTATATACTCGTACTACTATAACGCAAAACCTCGGAAAAGCAAACCCCTCTTGCCGGAGTCTGTCGAAAAAGCACCTGGAAGCTTCCATCCCTGCTGCCGGCAGTAGGCGCGGTGAGCAGTACCCCCGGCGCAAGGGCTTCCCGGCGGGAAACGCCGCCCCATAAGGGGTGCGGGCAGGTGCGCCCTGCCATCCTTAAAAAGTGCCCGCAGCACTTTTTTGACTAGAAAAACGGCAGGAAGAAAGACCTTCCTGCCGCATGATCTCTGTAACTGGTTTCTAAAACGGTTATCCGATGGGCGCGTAGCCTGCGGGCGGGGTGATGCTAAGCGCCTCTGCGATTGCAGGATTGTAGAGCTTTTCAAATTTGGGCGCGTAGGCGACGGGCATGGTGGAGATGTCGCTTTCCCCGGTAAGGACTTTGTAGGCCATCTCGCCCGTTGCATAGCCAAGATCATAATAATCGATGGACAGCGTGGCGACACCGCAGCCTACGCAGATGCCCTTTTCGCCGGCAATAATGGGTACGCCTGCGGGCTGGCAGATGCTGTCGATAATGCCGGTGTTGGAAGCGACCGTATTATCCGTAGGCACATAGATGACGTCACTGGCGTTGGCGGCGGTAGTCGCAACGGCAGCAAGATCATTGGTGTCCGCAAAGGGGTACATCGTGCAGGTGTAGCCCATTTCTTCAAGCATGACTTTTACCGTCTCCACCTGATAAAGCGAATTGGGCTCTGCCGAGCAGTACAATAGACCCACATTGGCTGCATCCGGGAAGAATTCCTTGATCATGGCAGCCTGCTGGTCCAGCGGCGCCAAGTCGCTTGTGCCGGATATATTGCCGCCTACGGTACCGTTGAAATCTTTCAGGCCCAGCGCCACGCCATATTCCGTAATGGAGGTACCCAAAATGGGGATGTCGCCGGTGGCGGCGGCCGCCGCCTGCAGCGCGGGCGTCGCATTCGCCATAATCAAATCCACTTTCGCGGAGACAAAGCCGTTTGCGATGGTGGCGGCGGTAGAGGAATCACCTTGGGCATTCTTCTCATCAAAGCGCACCTTGTCGCCGAGCTTCTCGGTCAATGCATCGCGAAAGCCCTTGGTGGCCGCGTCCAGAGCCTCATGCTGGACGAGCTGTGAAATACCTACAACATAGGTTTTATCGGCGGAAGCCCCGCCTTTTGCGCAGGAGGCCAGCATGAACACCATAGCACAGCAAACCGCCACTGCAATCCATTTACGAAATTTCCCCATATCAATCATCCTTTCCGTTCTGCGGCACTTTATCACTGTTATGTGCTAAAGTGCGCTTGCATTGTATTGTAAGTCATATACGGAAAAAGTCAAGAAAAAAATCCCCGGATAGCAAAATCGTTTATAAAAATACAGGTAAAAGTACAGGTGCATTTTTGCGTTTTCAAACACGCCCCAGTGAAAGCTGTTTATGTTTTTCATACTCCATGGCGCGCAAAACGTGGTATAGTAGCAAAAGAATCAAGCGGATGCTTGATGTGGAAACAAACGGCAAAAGGAAGTTATGTATGATGCTGATGGGCGCAATGGTCAATGCGGTTCTGATTATCGCAGGCGGGCTAATGGGTATTCTGTTTCAAAAAGGGATTCCTGAAAAGGTAAACCGCACGCTGACGCAGGGCTTGGGGCTGTGCGTGCTGTATGTTGGCATCAGCGGTACCCTGAAAGGGGAGAACATCATCGTTGTGATTTTATCTGTGGTGATCGGCGCGGTCATTGGGGAGCTATTGGATTTTGAAAAAAGGCTCCAGCGGATGGGGGATTGGCTGCAGGCCCGGATGAAATTCGGCGGTTCCAACAGTACTTTTGCGGAGGGATTTGTCACCTGCACGCTGATTTATTGCGTGGGCGCTATGGCGATTGTCGGCTCCCTCCAAAGCGGCCTAGCCGGGAACCATGAGACCCTCTACGCGAAATCCCTGCTTGACGGTGTGATGTCGCTTGTCATGGCTTCCACGCTGGGCGTTGGAGTCGCGTTCTCCGCCGTCCCGGTATTGCTGTATGAAGCGCTGCTGACCGTATCCGCACATGCAATCTCGGGCTTTCTTACGACGCCCGTCATCAATGAAATGACCTGTGTCGGCTCCCTGCTGATTGTGGCCATCGCCCTGAATCTGCTCAAACTGACCAATATCAAGGTCAGCAATTTTATCTTAGCGCCATTTCTGCCGATTGCTTTATTGTACCTGTTCTGATGCGCCGCCCAATCATTGCCATCGTGCGCTTTTGGGAGGAAGGTATTTGTGGAAAGCGGTTTTATAGTATAATGAATCTCGAATTCTAGGAATGCTGGTGCGTTTATGTTTATTGCCGACTTTCATATCCACTCGAGCTATTCGAGAGCCACAAGCAGGGAATGCGTGCCAGAGTCCCTCGATCTGTGGGCGCGCCGCAAAGGCCTTGGCCTGATTGGCACCGGAGATTTTACCCATCCCGCATGGCGCGCGGAACTACAGGAGAAACTGGCCCCTGCAGAAGAGGGGCTATATGTCCTAAAGGAGCCGTTCCGCAGGGAAGGCGCGGCGGAAAACGGGGATGTTACGCCCCGCTTCATACTTTCCGCCGAAATCAGCTCCATCTACAAAAAGAACGGAAAGGTGCGCAAGGTCCACAACCTGATTCTTCTGCCCAGCCTCGCGTATGCAGAGGGCCTGTCCCGCCGCCTGGAAGCCATCGGCAACCTACATTCCGACGGAAGGCCTATTTTGGGGCTGGACAGCAGGGACCTGCTGCAAATGACGCTTGACGTCTGCCCGGAGGCCATCTTTATCCCCGCTCACATCTGGACGCCCCATTTTTCCCTGTTTGGCGCATATTCGGGCTTTGACGATATTACGGAGTGTTTTGAGGAATTGACGGGCCATATCCATGCGCTTGAAACCGGGCTCTCCTCCGACCCGTCCATGAACTGGCGTCTTTCCATGCTGGACAAATTCAGCATGGTTTCAAATTCCGACGCCCATTCCCCGGCGAATCTTGCGCGGGAAGCCAACCTGTTTGATACCGAGCTTTCCTATGAGCATATTGCCCGGGCGCTAAAAAACCGGCATACCCAAGAATTTTACGGCACGCTTGAGTTTTTTCCGGAGGAAGGCAAGTACCATTGTGACGGGCACCGGGCCTGCAAGGTCTGCATGCAGCCCATTGAAACAAAAGCGGTCTCCGGCGTGTGCCCCGTCTGCGGCGGCAGGCTCACCGTGGGCGTGTTGCACCGGGTGGAAGCGCTGGCCGACCGTGCGGAGGGCTTTGTGCCCCCGGATGCGAAGCATTTTGAACGGCTTGTGCCGCTTCATGAGGTGGTCGCCGCTTCCATGGGGATGACGACCGCAAGCATAAAGGCAAAGGAACGGTACAAGCATCTGCTTCGTACCATCGGGCCGGAGTTGTTCATCCTTCGCCAGGCGTCGCTTTCGGATATCAAGCAGGAAGGGGGCGCGCTCATCGCCGAAGGCATCTCGCGGTTGCGCTCCGGCAAGGTGGACATCCAGCCCGGATACGATGGGGAATACGGCAAAATCAAGCTTCTGGATAAAGCGGAGATCGAACTGATCTCCGGCCAGATGAGCCTTTTTGCCGGAGGAAGCGAGAAAAAAAGCCCCAAGCCCAAGGGCATGCGGGCACAGAAAGCGCCGGTACAGGAGAAGACCGCCCCGGCTCCGGAAGAAATCGCGCCGCACACAGCGGAAGCTGTGCGGCAAACGGATGCGCCTTATGGGCTGAACCGGGAGCAGTGGGAAGCGGTTTCTGCCAACGACCCCGCCATTGCCGTGATTGCCGGCCCCGGAACGGGCAAAACAAAAACGTTGGTCAGCCGCATCGCCTATTTGGTGGAGCAGTGCGGCGTGCCTCCCTGCGACATTACCGCCGTTACCTTTACCAACAAGGCGGCGGGCGAAATGCGCGCCCGCCTCAGCGCGCATTTTGGAAGCAGGCAGGCCATAGACGGTGTCAATATTGGTACCTTCCACTCCATCTGCCTGCAGATATTGGCAAGGCAGCAGGGCAGAAAAGACATGCCCATCATCGATGAGGCGGATGCGCTCTCCGTCGTCAAGGATATCCTGCATACACTGAATCTAAAGAACGCACCCCGGGAGATTTTAAAGGGAATATCCTCCTTCAAGAACGGGCTGCAGGCAACGGAAGAGGGCACCCTTCCATCCGGCGTATTGGAACAATATCAGGCGCAGCTTATACAATATGGCGTTTTGGATTATGACGATATCCTTTTGGATACGCTTGCACTGTTTGAACGCGGGACGCAGGATGAACGTGAGGGCAAGCGCCTGTCTGCCCAATTTTCGCATATTCTGGTGGACGAGTTTCAGGATATTAACGCGCTCCAATACCGCCTGATTCGGGCGTGGAGCGCAGACAGCGCCGGGGTTTTCATCATCGGCGATCCGGATCAGGCCATCTATGGCTTCCGGGGCTCGGACCCCCGCTGCTTTAAGCGGTTTGTAGAAGATCATACCGGGCTCCGGCAGGTCATCCTGACGCAGAATTACCGCTCTACGCCTGAGATCATCCGTTGCGCGCAGGCGGTACTGCCGGAGAAGGATGGCATCCGGCATCCATTGGAGGCAAACAGGGAAAGCGGCAGGACTGTGCGCCTGCTGCATCTGGAGGATACGTTTTCCGAGGCGCTGTTCGTGGCGAAGGAGATCAACCGCATGGTCGGCGGGATGGATATGATCGACGTACACGGAGCGGTGAATGGGAACAAGAAAAACCCAACCGGGCAGCCAAAAGGGTTTTCCGATATCGCGGTATTGTACCGCACCAACCGCCAGGCCGATCTCTTGGAGCATTGCCTGCAAAAAGAGGGGATTCCCTATGTGGTCGCCGGGCGGGACGCGTTCCTGCTCGAGCCGGAGGTCCGTGAGGCAGCTGCATGCTTCCGGTTTTTGCTCAACCCGGAGGATATCGTTTCTTTGCGGAACTGCTTGAAGCATGCAGGCATCCGCGGCAGCGACCTTGTGCAGGTAATCGCGGGATATGCGGCGGCGGAAAAAAGCATATCCGCCCTGGAGGGCATCCTGAGCAGCATTTCCACGGAAAGCAGCCGCCCTTTTCAGGTACTGCTGGCGCGGTTCCGGACATTCGGCCCGCTTGTCCGCAGTGAAAAGCCGCAAAAGCTGATGGAGCGCTGGATGGAGGATGGGGGACTGTCTGCGTCCGGCTGCATGCAGATGCTGTTCAATACGTCCGTGATGTATGAGAATATGGCGTCGCTGCTGCATGCCCTCGTACTGGGGCGCGAAAGCGATCTCTTGAGAAGCGGCGGAAAAACATATACGCCGGACGCCGTGTCCCTTATGACGCTGCACGGGGCAAAGGGGCTGGAGTTTCCCGCCGTATTTCTGTGCGGCGTAACGGAGGAACTGATCCCGTTTACAAAGCGGGGGGCTTGCGACATTGCGGAAGAAAGGCGGCTTTTTTACGTAGGCATGACAAGGGCGAAGGAAGAACTGATTCTTTTATCTCCCCCAGCGCCCTCGCCGTTTCTTTTAAACCTTCCTGCTGAATCGCTTACTACAGGGCGCGTTCCTGCACACAGGCAGGATACGTCCAGGCAGATCGGTTTTTTGAACAGTTGACGTCAGCAATAGGGGGCTGCCTCATCCGAGGCAGCCCCCTATCAGTCGTGTTATTCAAGTTCAAATGCGCCGGTATAGAGCTGGTAATACTTGCCCTTCTCCCCGATCAGGTGCGCATGGCTGCCCCGTTCGATGATTCTGCCGTGTTCGAGCACCATAATGACATCGGAATTTTGTACCGTGGAAAGGCGGTGCGCAATCACAAACACCGTGCGTCCCGCCATCAGCGCATCCATGCCGCGCTGCACGATGGCCTCGGTGCGCGTATCGATGGAGGAGGTCGCCTCGTCGAGGATCATTACCGGCGGGTCGGCAACCGCCGCGCGCGCGATGGCAATGAGCTGCCGCTGCCCCTGCGAAAGGTTGCTGCCGTTGCCCAAAAGCATGGTCTGATACCCATTGGGCAGCCTTGTGATGAAATCGTGCGCGCCCGCAAGCTCTGCCGCCGCCTCGCATTCCGCGTCCGTGGCGTCAAGCTTGCCGTAGCGGATATTGTCCATGACGGTGCCGGTAAACAGGTTCGTATCCTGGAGCACCATGCCGATGGCGCGGCGCAGGTCCGATTTGTGGATCTTGTTGATGTTGATGCCGTCGTAGCGTATCTTGCCGTCGGCAATGTCATAAAAGCGATTCAACAGGTTGGTGATGGTGGTCTTTCCCGCGCCTGTCGCGCCGACAAACGCCACCTTTTGCCCCGGCTCCGCGAACAGGGTGATGTTATGGAGTACCGGCTTATCCGCCTCGTAGCCGAAATCCACCTCTTTGAGGCGCACGTCGCCCGCAAGCTTTGTGTAGCGCACCATGCCGTCGTCAAGCGGCTGCTTCCAGGCCCAAACACCTGTGCGCTCCGCACATTCTGTGAGCATGCCGTTCTCTTCGCTGACGTTAACAAGGGTCACAAAGCCATTGTCCTCCTCAGGCGCTTCATCGAGCACGGTGAAGATGCGGTCCGCACCCGCAAGGCCCATGATCACCGCGGTCACCTGCTGCGATACCTGGTTGATGTTGCCGGAGAACTGGCGCGTGATGTTCAAAAACGGCACAACGACGCTGATGCTGAAAACAAGCCCCGAAAGACTCAGGTTGTGCGCCTTTGTCAGAAGGAAGATTCCGCCCGCCATCGCGACCGTGACGTAGATCAGGTTGCCGATGTTCATGAGGATGGGGGGGAGGATGTTGGCAAATTTGTTAGCTTGCTCCGAATCGCGGAACAGCTCATCGTTGATGGCGTCAAAGCCCTCTTTGGCTTCTTCTTCGTGGCAAAACACCTTTACGACCTTCTGCCCGTTCATCATTTCCTGGACAAAACCCTCGGTCTTCCCCAGGGAGCGCTGCTGGCGCATAAAATACTTTGCGGAATTGCCGCCCAGCTTTCTTACCACAGTCAGCATGAACGCCATGCCGCTCAACACGACGATGGTCATCCAGACGCTGAAATAGAGCATGATGCTCAAAAGCGTGAGCACCGTGACGGCCGAGACCAGAAGCTGCGGCATGCTCTGGGAAATCAGCTGCCGGAGCGTATCGATATCATTGGTATAGTGGCTCATGATGTCGCCGTGCGGATGGGTATCAAAAAAGCGGATGGGAAGGCCCTCCATCTTGTGGAACAGCCTTTCTCGCATCTTTTTGAGCGAGCCCTGCGTGATGACCGCCATCGCGCGGTTGTAGGTGAACGACGACGCAAGCGAAACCACATACAGCCCTGCGAGTATGGAAACGAGACGCAGAATTTGCGGGCCGACATGCGCCCAGTCGCCTCCCTGGTTCTGTTCCAGCACCGCAATGACGTTCTGCATGAAAATGGAGGGGATGGAAGAAACCGCCGCCGTGAACACGATGCACAGGAGCACCAGCGGAAGCGCTGCGGGATAAAATTCAAACAGCATTTTCAAAAGCCGTTTCAAGGTTCCTTTTTTAAACATGGCGCCCTGCTTCATTGCCGCCCACCTGCCTTGTTCTGAGAGTCGTATACTTCGCGGTAGATTTCGCTTGTTTTTAATAGCTCATCGTGCGTGCCCACAGCCACGATGCTCCCCTTATCCATCAGCACGATGCGGTCCGCGTCCTGCACGGAGGCGACGCGCTGCGCAATGATGATCTTGGTGGTTTCGGGGATATACTCGCGGAATGCCTTTCTTATATTCGCATCGGTCTGCGTATCGACGGCGCTGGTGGAATCGTCCAGTATGAGGATTTTCGGCTTTTTCAAAAGCGCGCGCGCGATGCACAGGCGCTGCTTCTGCCCGCCCGAAACATTGGTGCCTCCCTGTTCGATGCGCGTATCGTAGCCGTCAGGGAACCGGCGGATGAAGTCGTCCGCCTGTGAAAGCCGGCAGGCTTCCTGCAGCTGCTCGTCGGTCGCCTGCGGGTTGCCCCAGCGCAGGTTTTCCTTGATGGTGCCAGAAAACAGGAGGTTATTCTGCAGCACCATCGAGACCTCGTTGCGCAGCGTCTCAATATCATAGGCGCGCACATCGAGCCCGCCTACCTTCACCACGCCCTCCGTTGCGTCATACAGGCGCGGAATCAACTGGACGAGAGAGGTCTTTGAAGAGCCCGTGCCCCCCAAAATGCCGATGGTTTCCCCGGAGCGGATGGCTAGGTCGATATTCTGGAGCGCCATCAGCTCCGCCCGCTCGGAATAGCGGAAGCTCACGCCCGAAAACTCGATGGAGCCGTCCTTCACCTCGCGGACGGGGTGTTCGGGGTTCGTCAGCGTGCTCTTCTCATGCAGCACCTCCACGATGCGGTGCCCGGATTCGTCCGCGATGGTGATCAGCACGAACACCATGGAGAGCATCATCAGGCTCATCAGCGTTTGGAAGCTGTATACCATCAAAGAGGAAAGCTGGCCCACGTTGAAGTTGAGCCCCTGCGTGGTGATGATGGTGTATGCGCCGAAGGTTAAAATGAACACCATGTTCACATACAGGCAAAACTGCATGATGGGGCTGTTGAACGCGAGGATTTTTTCGGCCCTTGTGAATTCCACGCGTACTTCTTCAGCGGCTTTTTCAAACTTCTGCTTTTCATAATCCTCACGCACGAAGGACTTCACCACGCGGATGCCCTGGATATTCTCCTGGATGGAGCTGTTGAGCGCATCGTATTTGCGGAACACCCTTCTAAAAATGGGGAATGCCTTGCGGATGATGAGGTAGAGCCCCACCGCGAGAACCGGTATCACCACCACGAAGATGAGCGCCAGCCTGCCGCCCATGATGAATGCCATGACGACGGCGAAAATAAGCATCAGCGGGCTTCTGATGGCCGTGCGGATGATCATCATGTACGCGTTCTGGACGTTGCTCACATCCGTCGTCAGCCTGGTGACGAGCGACGACGAGGAGAACCTGTCGATGTTCTCAAAGGAAAAGGACTGGATGCTGTAAAACATGTCCTTTCTCAGGTTGCGCGCAAAGCCGCTTGACGCAGTCGCGCACGCCGTGCCCGCAAGCCTGCCGAACACAAGTGAGACACTTGCCATCAGGAGAAGCAGCAGCCCGTATCGCAAAATGACGCCGATGCTGCAGCCCGCCTTGATCTGGTTGACGAGCTGGGCTGTGACGAATGGAATGATGCACTCGATCACAACCTCCATCGATACAAAAGCCGGCGCCAGAAGGGACGGCTTTTTATATTCCCGTATGCTTTTGATAAGTTCCTTCCACATTCCGTTAACGCTACTCCTCTTTCACGGCGGGGGCGATCCCGCCAAACTGAATCATTTTTTGCATCCGCAAGGCGTTGCTTTGCTGTTTTATCTTGGCGTTTCCCAACGCGCGTCGTCAGCAGCGCCTGTCTCAAAGAACGGATCGGCTTTGAGAAAATCCAGATGCGTAACAAGCCTTTCCAAGATTCCGCCAAGCTGCATCTTTTCCTGTTCACCCAAGCATTCAAACATCCGCTCGAGCGTGCGGAAGTAATGTGCCCTTACCTGGAGCGCCATAGCCTTTCCTTCGGGTGTGAGCGAAAGCTTCACCTGCCGCTTATCAGCTCTGCTCTTTTTGCGCTCCACCAGGGAGGCTTCCTCCATTTTCTGGAGGATTTCGCTCAAAGCGCCGGAGCTGATTTCAAGCACGTCCTGAAGCTCCTTTTGGGTAAGGCCTTCCTGCTTCAAAAGCGTCACAAGAATACGCCGCTGTCCCGCTTTTCCACCTGTTTGATAATAAAGAAAATGTCCACACGCCCTTAAGCGCGCCGCCAGCGCATGTTCCTGCTGCAGTTCCAATATCGTCCACTCCTTTTGCGTCACACCTCTTTGTTTGCTTTGCACCAAGAAGTTAGGTACCAAGCGATATTTTACATCCAAAGCATTTGTTTCGCAACGGGTTTTTTGCGCACGGTACACGCTTGAAAGGTAAACATGGACAATAACTGAAAGGCGAGGGTTGCCGGTCAGGATGACTTTTATCCACGATGCGAAACTCCACTACGGGACAGGTACTTGGGCAGGATGTGTGGCTTGAAATGAGCCAAACGAGGCGGTTTTTTCGAATGCCAAAATGCAGAGCGGTCATCGAAAGCGCGAAAATGAACCCACGGGGGAGGCGCCGCGGGTTGCTGATATAAATATTGGTTGGCGGAGATGCCCGTCTTGATTGCCATTCAGCGCACCGTTAGGCCGGCAGCCATCGCGATGGTCGCTCGTTCAAAAGGCAGAGACGTTATTGTCCAACGTCTTGCGTAGGGGGATGCTTGCGTCTGGCCCTACGGCGTTTCTTTTCGGAGAAGCGGGCAGCAAGCAGAACGGCGACGGCGATCAACAGCACCGCAGCGCCGATGCATAACAAGTAAAATGCCGTTCGGCTAAGGGTGATTTCGTTCACCTGCTCCGGTATGGGGGTGGCCCCAGCCCGCTCCGGCACTGGGGTGATTGGTGCCTCGGGAGGCAGCGAAGGCTGCAGGGGGCGCGCTGGCATCACGGCGTAGCGCTGCAGGGATTCATCCCCGGCGTTGTATACATAGTAGCCGACTTCGCCGCCGGGATTGCGCGCATACAGCAGGTAAATTTCGCCCTGCGCGTCCTGGGATTTCCACGCCGCGTACTCTTTTTCGCCGATCGTCAGCGTCGCTTCCGAGAACCCTTCCGGCAGCGCCACACTGCCGTCCGGCACAAGCAGGATGTAGGATTTAGAAACGGAGGATATTGTCTGGTAAGGATACAAGGTATCCGCCGCCGCATCAAAGATATAGTAGCCGCCTGCATTGCCTACAGCATTTGAGAGATAAAGCAAGGTCGGCGCGTCGCTGTCCTCCACTTTGGCCATGGCCACCGTTTCCCCATGGTAGGTAAGCGTGGTTACGGAATAACCTGAGGGTACCGTCACGTTCTCAAGAGAGCGCCAGATATACATGCTTTCGGAAGCATTCTTCACGTTCTGCGCCAGGACGCCCTTGGCGGCATAGTTCAGCGGCGTGGGCGTGGGCGTAGGTGCGGGTGCAGATACCGAAACGGACACGCTGGCTTTTGCGCCTTCTTGCTCTTTGCCGTCATAGCCGAGCACTTTCTCAATGGACGCTTCTATTTGTGTGCTGCCTGTGCCCGCTGCCGTGAAGCGTATGCGCGCGGTCAGGGTATCGGCGCCGCCCTTTTGGGCGGATACCATGTTCAAAAAACCGTCGGACGCGCCGCCCTCGCTTTCTGCGTAGGTCAGCACGGCAGAATCATAAGTGAAAAATCCTTCCGCGATCGCCATGCCCTTGCCGCTTACCGAGACGGTGACTTCCACGGTATCACCGGCTTGTACACTGGCAGCAGTTGCATTCGTGCTGATAGTTACCGATGCGGACGCCACAACCGGCAGCAGCAACAGCAGCAACGCGAGCACCAGTACAAAAATTCTTTTATCCCTGATGAAAGCTTCCATCTTGTTTAGACCCCCTGCGACAGCTTTGCGTCGCCATTGATAAATTGAATGAGCAGGAAGAGATCCGAAACGCTCACCTTGCCGTCATGGTCAACATCCGCCGCGCGCAGACGCGCGCCGGTGAGCGGCGTTTCGTGCAGCAGATGGCTTTGCAGCGCAAAGACATCGCTTTCGCCTATTTCGCCGTTGCCGTCAAGGTCGCCGAACAATACGATGGGCAGGTCAAAAAACGCCGTGCCTCCGTCATAGGTAACGCGTACAAAGAAACCCGTACACACGTTTCCGGTTGCCTTAGCGCCTTTTAGGTTGACCACGCTGAGCTTCCCATCCGAGGAGAGATCTTGAAGCAAAGCGTCCGCCGATGTTCCAACAGGGATTCCGCTGATGCCCGATTGTGTTATCTTGTAGGAATTGCTGCTGATTCTTGGCGCGCTCTCATACGTGCCGACGGTGATGAGCGTTGTATCCCGATAATAAAATGAAAGAATATCGGTATATGGCTGGCCTGCCCGCGCCCGCTCCTGCGCTCCGCGCTGTGAAAGGCCCACGCCGTGGCCATAGCGCCGCTCGGTCAAATACCAGCCGGCGTATTCCGTACCATAGGCGCGATAGGCCCCCCGCTCCGCGCCGCGCATCCTCAGAGAAGTCTTCTTTGCCCCGATACGGCCCAAGGTGTTTGTAAAGCTGCCGAATTTGAGTTCCCCAAGCGTGAGCGTTACGGTAAGCTGCCCGGTTTGCTGCTGTCCGGCTTCTTCATAGCCTACCATAAGCGTCACATCCGCCTCGGCATAGCAGCGGTTCGGCGCACTGTAAACAGGGGCTTTGGGCATGACCTCCACTGTGGAGAGCAGGGATACCTCCCGCCCCGCCGCATCATATGCCGCGCGTTCGAGCGCAAGCAGCACAAAAGGATCCATGAGCTTTACTGTGTTTTCGGTAAAGGTTTCGGGAATGAAGGATTTTTCCTCGAGGCTTGAGGCGTTGAGCAGGTCGAACGGATCGTCTGCATGGGCATAATAGGGCAGGTCGTTCTCCCATACGTTGCCCGTTTTTTCCGTCTGCCCGCCGTTTGAGGCGGAATAATACGCCTCAATGATCTCCCCATTATAGGTGAGCACCTCGCCGCGCGTTGCGTCTACCGCGGCAATCGCCCGGGTATTTCTGCTGGCATAGCCCCGGTATACCTGATCCTGCGAGGTGTCCAGCAAATCATACGCGCGGCTTGCGTACCGGGAACACCTTGCCACGGCATACCCGCGCGCACAGACCGCCTGTGCCTTCAATGCGTCAATGGGAAAGAGGTTGCTCATTTCATGGGGAACGACGCCGTATAGATATTGCTCGATCGGAAGTGTGTTGATGGCGCGCACCGCACCCTCATATACGTCGAATGTCATGTTGCCAAGGTAGGTGCAGGTACCGTACTCGGCATTTTTCAGGCGGATATAGTCCGTCCGCTCGCCATAGCTGCCGCTTAAAAGCGTAATAGAGGCGGCGGTGATGGTTTTAGCGCCAATCCGCAGGGAAATTCGGCCGCCCGCGGCCGAGATCTGCAGCTCGTCATTGCCAACGGCAAGGCCGGGCTCTTCTTTTAAAGTAAATGTACCTACGGGCGTAAAGGAAACGGTCTGCTGTTTTCCAAGCGAGATGCGTACGCGCACATCCGTAGAAAACACCGCCGCCCGCGCGGGCGCTGCTGCGCACACAAGCAGCAGCGCAAGGCATAGAACCACGAGGTACCTGTTTTTATACATGTTTCGCCTCATTCAAAAATCGAGTCATTTCAACATAAATATATATATTTATGATAGCCCTTGCAAAAGAAGCGGTCAATTGGCAGCGCCTGCAAAACGGGCTTCAGAGCGCCGTGATTGTGTTAATATTCAGTGAATTTCATATGAACAGGCGGTTTTGTGCGTTATTCTTAGCTGGAGATGGGAAAAAGGCCATCCTGCATCGGCAACAGAGGAAAAATAAAGCCGGGTTACCGGCCCGTGTCACGTTTAAAATGAAATAAATGGTAAAATGCATTAATACGGTAAAAGAAGTCTCGTATCATCTCTCCGCTTGCATCAATTATGATCATTGTCTGCGTCTTTGTGGCGCCTATGAAGAACACATTCGGTTATGTAAAATTGGTGGTCGGGTATGTAAGTGTCGTTGTGGGCCAATTGCTATTTTTGGGCGGCCTCAATATCAGCATCCTGCCAATCGGAAAATTGGTGGGCGGTTCACTGATTAAGCTGAACCTGAATATCAAGGTTGTTTTCGCCGCACTTTAAAGCCGGCCCTAACGCCGCATTTCCGGTTCTTAACGGAGAAGGCGGGATATTACCCGTCAAACTCCATCCTGAAGTATTCAATAATTCCCAATGCAGTGACTTTCTTGTGTTGAAATTTCAACCGATACCCTGATGAATTATAACAGGAAAATGCCCGTTTATTAAATGTTCTTACTTCTACATAAAGCTTGTGTTCGGGGAATTTTTGATGGGCGTAATCAGTTATGATTTTTACAAATTCCTTTCCAAATCCTTGTCCACAAAGTTCCGGGTGCATACCCAAGCCAATTTCAATATCATTGTTATCGTCTTTTGTCATACGAAAAAAGCCAATCAATCTGTTGTTCTCATCAATTACGCCTCTGAATTGAATATTTCTTTTGGCTTCATCTGCAATAGACCAGTTTTGCTTCACAGCTTCGTCCCACGGCACATTGTATACGGAATATTCCCCATCATATCTCCATTCGTTACAGATTTCTTTTGCAAAATTCTCATGTAATTCAACCATTTTAACGTTCATTTCATTCCTCCCGGAAATATTGCGTAGCAAGTTTTGTCTATTGTACCGGTGGCTTAGTCATACCCCTGGACAGCGCAATTTTGTTCAACACCATGCACACCCGCTGCCGGTCGGCTGTTTGCTTCAAGTGCTAGACATTCCCGGGTAACTTCATCAGTTTAATGATAGCACGATTCCGGCATATGTCATCGGGTTCATCGCGGGATTCTCCCTTTCCGGCGCGCAGGCCGTCAGCCGCACAATGGTGAGCCAGCTTGCCCCCGAAAACAAAGCCGCCGAGTTTTATGGGTTTCTTTCCGTCGCAGGAAGGACCTCCACCTTTGTGGGGCCGCTGGTTTTCAGTACCATCTCCTGCCGTATACACAACTGGTATACAAACCATGGCGTTGAGACTACGCTCGCCGAGCAGTACGGGCTTCTATGGGCGATTGGCTCCATTGTTGCGTTTCTCGTCCTTGGAATGCTTCTTCTGCTCTTGGTAAAACGTATTTCCCTAAAAGACCTCCATTAGACGCATAATCGTAATCGCCTTATAGAAACGGCCAGATAAGATTGAACAGAACGAGCCGCGGCAAAGAGCCAAGGCTCGTTCTGTTTAGTTGTCGTTTATAATCTCCTTTCATCAGCACAGCAAAAGACCAACGCGTCTTTATGTGCTCCGATATGAATTAGAGTTGGAAGACTGCGGTAAACCAATAAGCGAATCTCGTCGAGGAGAGCAAGGCGACGAGTATTACGTCAAACTTAACGGTGTAGAATACGAACTTGAGCACCACATTGGTAAAGGGCGCGGTGGAATGAGCCCCTTATATACGTTGCACGTTTATACAGTGTGGGACTCCGAGAATAGTCGAGTTGTTAGTGCACGTCCAGGTCATTTAGACCTAAAAGCAAGCAACTAACATTGTTCAAGCCATATGCCCCGTTATCCCTTGTGGATTTCGGGGCATATAACCAACCACTTCGCGAGCGCGCTGCGTTCGCAATGCAAAGGTCAGGGGTTCGCATCCCCTGTGCTCCACCATCTTTCCTGCCGAATACTTCGATTTGACGGCAAATCCCGATAGAGTGCTGGGATTCATATCTATCTTCGTGACCGGGCCGGGAAAGAATAAATGTTTTCTCATATTTTTAAGTAACCCCTTATCTGGGTAAAGGTTGTCATAAGTTTACATATGGGATGTTTGCGAGTAGCTAGAGTCATGCTAAAATTTGTGTAAAGAGAATAAATCGGTCGGAATGGTTGCCCATTCCGACCGATTTTATTATTCTCAGACCTGTTGAAGCGGATGGAATTGTATGTAAGGAGAGTGAAAATCATTTATGAGAACCGGAATAACAAATAAAATTCTGGCACTTGTTTTGGCCTGCGTTTTGGCGATCTCGGGACTACCGGCATTGACAGTACAGGCCGCAGAGCTACAAATGGGTGAATCCACCGGATACGCCACACCCAGTTTTGCTGATTCGGCAGAGGATGTGGAGGAACCGGAAGAAGAGTTTACCGAGAATAATGACGGCGACTTTGAGGAAACGGCTGAAAAAGTTGTAATTAAAAAAGGGAAAGTATCAGACAAAGAAAATGACTTGACTGAAAATGCACCCCTCTTAAATACTCCGAAGAAGAATAGAGCAATCGCATTTGGCGGGGGTATGGGGATACAGTCCTCCGCAGTGGCGGGCGATGCCAACGACGGCATAGACTTTACGGCGCTTATGGCGGGGAATGTGTATTATGGAACATATCGACACGCAACCGCTTTTAGCAATACACAGTATGCCAGAAACCTCGATGATAACGATAATGATTTAGGAATCACCTATGACAGTGAAAAAAGACCTGTGCTCTGGCGTGTCATGGGCGAAGAAACCGCCGGAACGATGACATTGTTAAGCGAGTACGCAGTGGATGGGTATTATTTCTGCCATGAAAAGGAGGCCCCTACAGCCAATCAGTGGGAGTATTCCGACTTGCGAAAATGGCTGAACACACCTGCCTATGAAGGCAATTCCGGTGATGGAGATGATGGGGAGTACGGCTTTCTTCACAGCAGCAAAAGCGGCTTTACGGCTGCGGAGCTGGGGAATCCAATTATAACCGCATCTGTAAACACGACGACTTATGATTACAGGACAGAGGAGAAAGGCGCTACCCAAGCAACACAGGATCGATTCTATATACCCTGGGGAATGTACAGTAACAAGGAGCAGACAGCCAACGTGGGGAAGGTCTGGTGGGGGGCCGACGATGTACCGGAAAGTACATGCGGGATATCAGATTCAGATAAGATTGCGAAACTAAAAGGAGGAACGCCTGTTCACTCCTGGCTGCGTTCGCTTGACACATATGACACCAACTACGCACTGATGATTGTCGTTGTCGACGGCGGAGACGAATACTCCCCCGGCGAAGTCATCAGCGGCTATGTGCGCGCCGCCTTCGGCGTCCGCCCCGCGTTTCAACTCAATCAGTCGTCAGTTCTCTTCGCCTCTAAAATCGCGGAGGATGCGAACACAGCCAACGGTGAAACGGAGAAGGCTGCCGGTTATTATTCAACCGGCGAAGACGGTCGCGAGAAGTACAAACTGACGATATTGAACACTGGTGTGAAATTGAACAGCCTGATGGGGCCGCTCGGCCCTTTGAACAGCGGCGTAACCCTGACCGTAGTCCCCGGCGGTACGCTGGATTTGGCCGGCGTGGTTAGCGGCGGCGCGGACAAGCTGGTGTATAAAATTGTGCAGGATGTCGATGGAACCAGAAGCATTGTCGGCTACGGCGCGGGGAACGCCACCAGCTTGACAGTAAACGGTAAGGCTAACGTAACAGACGATGCCAATCTGACCGTTGGCGGCGACTACACCTTGTATGTGTGGGCGCAGAAGGATAACGACCACAACTCCCACGAGGGCAGCGAGCCTATGTACTTTGAGCTGGAGGTGGGGACGCCTGCCGGCCCCCATACCGTCATCTTTGAACTCGATGGCGGCACCCGAACAGGCGGCGGCGATCTGGAGCAGATCGTCCCGGACGGCGGCGCGGCGACAGCGCCCACCGTCACCCGCGACGGTTACACCTTCGACGGCTGGGACAAGAGCTTTAGCAACGTCACATCTGATCTGACCGTGACGGCCCAGTGGAGCAACAACACAACGCCAACCCCGTCCTCCACCAGCGACAGGGACGGGAACAACGGCAATATATCCGTTTATGGCATCAATGTGCCTTACTCCATTCACAGCAGCAGTGGTGTCATGACCATCGAGCTTACCACAACTCTTTTGGATAAGATTGTGACAGCAGCCAATAAAAATAAGACCATTGCCATCAATGCAGGTAACCGCGTAGGACTGAAAGAACTGGTCGTCAGCTTCCCGCCATTGTGGCTTGCAGAGCATACGGATATCACGATTCCGGTGCAGTCCGGTATCGGGGGCATCACACTCAGTCACAATCTTGCAAAGCAATTCCCCAATCAGGGAGCTACCGCAACTGTCTCTTTGAAAACAGGCAGCCTGATTTTCTCCGCAAGGCAAAGCGGCAAAACAGTAACATGGAATGATACCAATGCACTGGTGGCGATCTACATGCCGTATACGCCTCCTACGAATAGCAACACAAATGCCGTTGTCCTATATAACAAAACTACTGGTGTAGTGGTTGCCCACAGCTTTTATTCCGGCGGGAAGGTCTACGCGGCGGTCGGCGGCCCCGGCATCTACGATGCAAAAGTTGGTGCAGGTAACTTTACCGATACACAGGGGCATTGGGCGATAGGAGACATTATCTTCGCATCCAGCCATGGGCTCATTGCCGGCACCAGTGCCACGGCCTTTTCACCGGATGCGGCAATTACCCGCGCCGATTTTATTGTGGCGTTGGGTAAGCTCTCCAGCGCAGATGTAAGCAAGTACGAACAAAGCAGCTTTACCGATGTGGCAAACGACAGTCCCGCAATGCCCTATATCGAGTGGGCGGCGGCAAACAAAATCGTGCAGGGTATCGGCAATCACCGGTTCGGTCCCACTCAGGCAATTACCCGTGAGCAGATGGCGGTGATGTTGACATCCTATGCCAACGCTACCGGCCAGACCTTGCCGAAGGTTCGCACGGCCAACACCTTCGCGGACGGCGGCAACATATCTGCGTGGGCGAAGGAGGCGGTCACAGCCGTTCAGCAGGCGGATATCATGACAGGCAAGACCGGCAATGTGTTCGCGCCCCAAGCCAGCGCCACCCGCGCCGAAGCCAGCGCCATCCTGCGCAGATTTGCGGAGTCCACTGTGAATGGTGAAAAAGCCTGGGTACAAACCGGCGAAGGCAAGTGGATGTACATCGGCAGCGATTATCTGCCCCGCAAGGGCTGGCTGGCAATTGCGAACTCCGATACAAAATATTACCTTGACACCAACGGCTTAATGGTAACCGGTAAATGGCTTCAACTCGACAGCAAATGGCATTACTTCTACGACAACGGTAAAATGGCGAAAAATACCGCTGTGGAAGGCTATGAAATCGATGAATACGGTGTAAGAAACTAAGTGGCCATAGATATTGATAAAGCACAGAGGAAGAAAGCAGCGAAAGCAACGTGAAAATATGGATGGAACTGATTAAGGAGTGCGTTTCCCTTGACAGACTCGACCGGGCTACAGCGTTCCAGCTTATAGATAATGTGGCGGTACATGAACGGACGGACGGACGAGGCCGCAAGAGCCAGAGCATTCAGGTTAAATACAATTTTGTGGGATGCGTAAGCTAACCAATCCGCAATCCTTACCCCAAAAAACATTATGAGCCACATAGAAATATGGCTCATAATGCAATGGCGGAGAAGGAGGGATTTGAACCCTCGCGCCAGTTACCCCAGCCTACTCCCTTAGCAGGGGAGCCCCTTGAGCCACTTGGGTACTTCTCCAGGCCTATAAAATTGTGGCGATTGGCGGAGAGAGAGGGATTCGAACCCCCGGTGCCTTGCGGCATCACTGGTTTTCAAGACCAGCTCCATAAACCACTCGGACATCTCTCCCTGACGGGAACGCTACTGATTATAGCAAAACAGCGGTCCGCTGTCAAGCGATGCCGCGATGTCTCTTAATGCAGAACATTCATAAACATACGGCGGATCATTTATAAGGAAGAGAACGTATCGGAGAGGCAAATCATAGAATGTTTACAGCATTGGAAGGGGGATTTCGTTGACTTGACACGTACGTTATGTTATACTTTCCCCCAATCCGCATATGCGTAGAATAAATACGCTGCTTGCAAACGTTACAGGGAGGATCAACTTACATGAAGCAGTACAATGTCGCGGTTGTCGGTGCGACCGGCATGGTCGGCCGAAAATTCCTGCAGGTGCTTGAAGAGCGCAAATTGCCCGTAGCGAACTATTATCTGTTCGCAAGTAAACGCAGCGCTGGCACTACGTTGCCCTTTATGGGCAAAGAGTACACCGTGCGGGAACTGACCGAGACCTGCTTCGATGGGCTTAATATAGACATCGCGCTGTTTTCAGCTGGCGGCAGCACATCCGAACAGTTTGCTCCCGTTGCCGCGCGCGTGGGCGCAGTTGTGATCGACAACTCCAGCGCCTGGCGTATGGATCCGGAGGTGCCCCTTGTGGTGCCGGAAGTGAACCCGGAGCATATTTCCATGTATAAAAATAAGGGCATCATTGCAAACCCCAACTGTTCCACCATCCAGGCGATGGTCGCATTAAAGCCGCTCGATAAGGCGTACGGCCTTAAGCGCGTTGTGTATTCCACCTATCAGGCGGTGTCCGGCGCGGGACAGCAGGGCTACTCGGATCTGGAAGAGGGCATTAAGGGCAACCCGCCCAAGAAGTTCCAGCATCCCATCGCGGGCAACTGCCTGCCGCATATCGACTCGTTCCTGGATACCGGGTATACCAAGGAAGAGCAGAAAATGATCAATGAGAGCCGCAAGATTCTCTCCCTGCCGGAGCTTCGGGCCACAGCCACCACGGTGCGCGTGCCTGTGTTCCATGGCCACAGCGAGAGCATCAATGTGGAATTTGAGCGTCCTTTTGAACTGGAGGAACTCGTAGAGGTGCTGCGTAATGCGCCCGGCCTTGTGGTGCAGGACGACCCGAAGAATTGTGTGTACCCCATGCCCATCAACGCCGCGGATACGGATCCCGTGTATGTGGGGCGCATCCGCCGCGATTTCAGTGTGGAGAGCGGCATCAATTTCTGGTGTGTGGCGGATAACATCCGCAAGGGCGCTGCGACTAACGCGGTGCAGATCGCACAGGAACTCATCCGCCAGTGGGAGAACGCATAAGTTCGCTCTAATTTGCGGCGCAGAAGAAACTCTTCTGCGCCGTTTGTGCAAGTGCCGATTCATACCAATTTCAAATAGCAATGCATCGGTGCGGCGGTTCTTTCGTTTGTGGCGGCGTCGACTTCCATTCAACATAGCCGCTGCTACGTTTTCCTCCGGCTTCTTACTCCGCACCGAAAATTCCTCGCCACTTTGGATGAATTTTTATTTTCTGTTGGTATAATACAAAAAAAGGAGGGGACACCCATGGCTATCTTTGAAGGCTCCGGCGTTGCCATCATTACCCCATTCCACGGGAATGGAATTGATTTTGGTGTATTTGAAAAATTGATTGAGCGTCAGATAAAAGGCAAAACGAATGCAATCATCGTTTGTGGGACCACGGGCGAGGCGTCCACTATGAGCGCGGAAGAGAAGCGCGCTGCGATCGAGTTTTGCGTCAAACAGGTCAACGGTCGCGTGCCGGTGATTGCGGGTACGGGCGGCAACAATACGGCAAACGTGGTGCGGGACAGTAAGGCCGCGGAAGAGCTTGGCGCGGACGGCCTCCTGATTGTAACGCCGTACTACAACAAAACCACGCAGGCGGGGCTTGTCGCGCACTACGCGGCGGTTGCAGAAGCCGTCTCACTTCCTATTATTGTTTATAATGTGCCCGGCCGTACAGGCTTAAATGTGCTGCCTGCGACGATGAAGCAGCTGATGGCATACAAGAACATCGTTGCCATTAAGGAGGCAAGCGGGAACATTGAGCAGATCGTAAACCTGGCCGCCCTATGTCCGGCGCTTGACATCTATTCCGGCAATGATGACCATGTGCTGCCGCTGCTCGCGCTTGGCGCAAAGGGCGTGATCTCCACCATCGCAAACGTCATCCCGGAAGACATGCACGAGCTGTGCGCCGCGTTCTTCCGCGGGGATGTGGAAGCTTCGCGCGCGCTGCAGTTCAAGGTTCTTTCCATCTGGAAGGCGGCATTTTGCGAGGTGAACCCCATTCCCATAAAGACCATGTGCGCGATGCTTGGCTGGTGTGAGGGGACGTTACGGCTCCCGCTTTGCCCGCCCAGCGAGACAAACCGCGCGGCAATGGAAACTGCGCTCAAAGAATACGGATTGCTTTCTTAAAGAATATCAGCGAAAGCAGGCAACAGGTGAAACTATGATTAAGGTGATCATCAACGGCGCATGCGGCCAAATGGGCCGCACCATCATGCGTCTTTGCAAGCAACATAACAACGATTTCCAGGTGGTTGCGGGGGTGGCGACCTATCAGTGCCCGGAGGCGGAGGGCGTCCCCATCGTCAACGATATTATGAAGGCGCCCGAAGGCGCCGATGTGGTGATCGATTTCTCACGCCCCGCAGCGCTTCCCAGGCTTGTGCAGTATTGCCAGACTAATAAAATGCGCCTGATTATCGGCACCACGGGCTTGAGCGAGAACGACAGGCTCTCCTTGGAGCGGGCGTCCGCGAAAATCCCCATATTCTTAAGCGGCAACATGTCGCTTGGCGTCAACCTGCAGATTGAGCTGATTAAAAAAGCCGCTGCGGCGCTTGGCGACGCATACGACATTGAAATTATCGAAAAGCATCATAACCTCAAGGTGGATGCGCCCAGCGGTACGGCCCTGATGCTGGCGGACGCTGTGAGCACGCAGTTCCCCTCCGGCAAGGAATATGTGTTTGGCCGCCATACGAAGGACGTCAGGCGCGCCAAAAAAGAAATCGGCCTGCATTCCATCCGCGGCGGTACGGTGGTAGGGGAGCATGAGGTGGAATTCCTCGGTCAGGATGAAATCGTCACCATTTCCCACAAGGCGTATTCCAAGCAAGTGTTTGGCATTGGCGCGCTGCGCGCTGCACAGTACCTCATGCACAAGCAGCCTGGCCTCTACGACATGCACGATATCGTGACCGAGAAGGACGTACTTTCCCACCTGTATACGGATGACGATCAGGCGGTGATTACCGTAAGTTCCCTTCCCAACGAGCCGGGCGTATTAAGCCATATTTTCGGCACCATTGCGCGCAGCAATGTATTTGTGGATATGATCAGCGTTACCGTGCCGGGTTCTGTCTCCGCCAGCGTCAGCTTTTCGTTGCCGAAATCCCAGCTGGCGACCGCCATCAATGCGCTTAAAACCCTGCGGCCGCTCTATATGGGGATGGATATCCACGCGCTCGACAACATCACGAAACTGACGGTAGAAGGCCCCGGCATGGCGGTGCGCCATGGCGTTGCAGGGCAGCTCTTCACAGTGCTTTCAGAAGCGAATGTCAGCATTGAGCTTGTGACGACCAGTGAAACCAAGATCGCCTGCTGCATCCGGAACAGCGATGTTTCCACAGCGCTTGCGGTGATCGCAAAGCAGTTTGAGCTGTAAGCGCATTTAAGATCATAAAAAACGGCGGGGCTTCTGTATAAGCCCCGCCGTTTTTTGTTTGCGGTGCATAAGATATGCCGTTTAGCCTAATATAATGAAAAATCAGAGTTCAAAGGAGCGCTCCAAGTGAAAAAGGAACCAACCGAAAAACTGCTTCCAGCTACACCGGATAACGCCAAGCACAAGTCGCGGCAGGGAAAAAAGAAAAACGGGGATACCTCCAAGGCTGACGCTCCAGGCAAATGGAGCGTAAAGCCTTAGATTTCATGAGCCATGAATCCTATATTGCAAGGCCTTGAAGCTATCCGGCTTCAAGGCCTTTTTATAAGCTTCAATATGCAAATTGATGGTTCTGATAAGCGGGTACAGGTGAAGCCCACAATGTCTAAAGCTCCACGATTTCAGTCGCCACCGCGTCGAGAAACGCGTGGTCATGCTCTACAAACAGCATGGTCGGCGTATAGTCCTTGAGCAGATTTTCAATCTGCATACGGGAAAGCACATCGATATAATTGAGCGGCTCATCCCAGAGGTAGAGATGCGCCTGCTCGCACAGGCTATGCGCCAGCAGCACTTTCTTCCGCTGCCCGGCGGAGAAGGCGCGCATATCCTTTTCAAACTGTACGCGGGGAAAATCAAGCTTTCGCAGCAGCGTTAAAAAAAGGCTCAGGTCAACACCGCAGCTTTTTGCATAGGCCATCACATCCCCTTCTAAAAAGGACGTATCCTGCGGCACATAGGAAATCACGAGATTGCTCGCAAGCCGTAGCGTGCCGGAGTGGGGAATATCCTGCCCTGCGATCAGCTTGAGAATGCTGGATTTCCCGCTGCCGTTCTTGCCTGCAAGCGCCACGCGCGCGCCCTTTTTGATATCGAGCGTCAGACCGGAGAGGATGGGGCGTTCTCCATATTGGATGGAAAGCTCTTTTGCTTCCACAAGCGCTTTTGCATGATGGGGGAGGGGACGCAGCAGGAGCGCGCTCGCGTACTCGATATTCTTGAGCAGGCTTTCTTTTTGCTCCAGTACAGCCTCCCGCCGCTTCTCTATGGCGGTGGCGCGTTTCATCATCTTTGCGGCCTTGTGGCCGACAGCCCCCCGGTCCCCCACATGCTCGCCAATCTTCGTCGCTTCCACACGGTCAGACCAGTTGGCGGTTCTCGCCGCCGCATCGGAAAGCCGTCTGATTTCCCCTTTGAGCTTTTCATTCTCCGCAAGCTCAAAGGCGTCCCGCTGCTCTTTATTGGCGAACCAGGTGGAGAAATTGCCCTTTACCACCTGCATGCTGTCTTTGTTGATGGCTAAGATGTGGTCCACACAGCCATCTAAGAATGTGCGGTCATGGGAAACCAGTAAAAACCCACGTTTGGCCTTTAGATACGCGGCGACAAGCGCCCTTGCGTTGAGATCGAGATGGTTGGTCGGCTCGTCAATGAGCAGGAACCGTTCGGGGTTGACAAACAGCGCCGCAAGCAGCGCCTTTGTCTGTTCCCCACCGCTGAGTGTGGAAAACGGGCGGTACAGCGCGTCTTCGCCCACCTGAAGTAATAAAAGCTCCTTCAATAGCTGCCATTCCAAAGCATCGGGCGCTACTGCGCGCAGTACGTCCATGGTCAGGTTGTCTGTATCCGGGACCTCATATGGAAAATAGGAAAACGCTACCGGGGAGGAAATGATGCCCGAATACGCGTATTGCCCCAATAACAGACGCAACAATGTGGTTTTCCCCCTCCCGTTGCGGCCGACGAAGCCAAGCTTCCAATCCGTGTCAAAGCTTACCGTTAAATTTTCAAACACATTGTCATGGCTGCCGTCGTACCCGAATGTCAGCGATTTGATGGATATCTGTGACATAACCTTTGCCCTCCTGAAGCATACAAAAAAGCGGCGGGAAAGCGTTCCCGCCGCTTATGCGCAAATAAGAGCAGCAAAAGTGGCTGTTGTGGGATTTAAAGGTGCTTTCACTTTCCCGCAATGGCAGCCCTGCGTAAACACACCGGCGCCATGCAAACAAATTGTTTAGCGGGAAAAAATGCGCATCCCTTCAAACCTCCATCGTTGTTATGCCCAGTATAAGGGTAAGGGCAGCCTTCTGTCAAGTGAGTGCCCTTCCAATTTCTGCCTTAGCGCACCGGATGCGCCAGCTTGAAGTTGCCGAGTTCCCCAAACAGGGAGAGTTCCACATACATGCGGCCATTTTTCACGATGGGCGCTGTGGTGTAGCGTTCCTCACCCTGATAAGTGAAGGTGTCCTTACCCTCGGAAATCACAGCTACGACCTTGCCGGATTTTTTGAGCGTGAGAGTCTTGGCCTTAGCTTGATAGCTCGTGGAGAAGCCAAGCTTCTTTGCGACTTCCTGCGCGGGGAGCCATACCATACCGTTTTCCAGCAACGCTTTATAGCGGATGCTTGCGCCGTTGACGCGAATGGCGGTATCAATGACGGAAACATAGCCGTCATATTCATCCGCAAACGCAATCACCTGGTCGCTGCCGGCCTGGGCGGGATAGCTGAGTGCTGCAACAGCATACCAGACAACGAGCTTGGTGCCGGGCTTGATGGCGGAAAGCTTGATGGTCTTATTCGTGTTGAACAGGGCGATCTTGGTGTTCTTCGGAATGGTGAAGTAGAGGTCCTGCTCCGCATTCAACAGGGTGACGCTGCCGTCCTTGTTTTTTGTGACCTTTTCCACTTCAAGGAACTGGCCGGCAGGAACATCCTGCGGTACGTTTACAACAAGCGCTTCCGCATTGGCAATGGCTGGGAGGCTGCGGGTGGTGAAGGGGCTATGCCACGCGTATACCGTGCTGCCGATCATCAGATCCTTGGGCTCTACAGCGGTACGCTTAACGGAATCTACAATCTTTGTGGTATCGGAGATGTTGAGGATGATGCTCTCCTGATTGTCCCCTTTTACCACTTCCACATGGATGACGCCGTCTGTGATGGTGACATTTTTAATGGTTCCCCATATGGTGATATAAGGGCTTTTGACTTCACTCATCACAGGGGCTTCTTCCACAGTGCCGGGCAGGGTGGTAATGGTGCTGCCGATGGCTGCAAATGCGGTCTGGCCAATCAGCACGCTCAGCAACAGCGCAACAAGCAGTAAACTTCCAAGTCTTTGTTTGAGGTTCATTTCGATTCTCCTTTTGTTTTTCCCTTTGCCCTAATAACGGGTGAGCGGGCAGAAAGGTTCCATCAAAAACATGGAATAGGGTAGCAAATGCCTCAATCGCTGCAACATTTGCCGCGGGCATAACGCACCAGCCGGTCATTGAGATTGCCGGTGTGCAGCTCAAAAAGGTGATTGTCATAATCATAAAAATACAGGGAACTGCCTTCGCCGTCTATCCGGGGACGGTCCTGCCGGATGGTTAACCCGAGCCGGTGGATTTTTTCGCGGTATGCGTCCAGCTGTTCGGGCTGAATTTGAAAGGCAATGTGGTTATAGGTTTCTATGGGTAACGGCGGGCCTTCCATAATGCAGAACCATATGCCGCAGATCAGAAAAAACTTTTCGCGGCTGATAGAAAATGGTACATCACCGCTTGCGTAGACCTCCTGCGCCCCAAACAGGTCTTCGTATAGCGCACCGGTACGGTCAATATCCTTGACGATGCGCGTGATATGGCTAAGTCCCAGCATAACGCCCCTCCTTTTTTATTGAGTATAGCATGGCGATGCGCCTGTGGCTGTAAACAATCGGCCACAAAAAAGGCAGCTGCCGGAGCAGCTGCCCTTTTATCATGGATTACAATCAGTTGCGGGAAGAAAGGTACAACAGCACCTGCGGCAATGCCTGCAACAGCCAATAGGTATAGCGTTCCGGGTGCTGTCTTACGTCCTGCATCAGGGCTTCGGGTTCCACCCAGCGGATCTCCTCCACTTCCTCCGGGCAGAACGTGACCGGGCCGTCATACCTGCCGATCATCACGTGATCAAGCTCGTTTTCCGTCAACCCGTTTTCAAACGCTTTTTCATACCGGAAGTGAAAGAGTTCCTCAATCGGCGCATGAAACCCCATTTCTTCCATCAGCCTGCGGGAGGCCGCATCGGCAAGCTGTTCGCCCCATGCGGGATGACTGCAGCAGGTATTGCTCCATAGGCCGCCCGAATGGTACTTTTCCGCATGCCGCTTTTGCAGCAGCAACCTGCCTTGGCTGTTGAATATGAATATGGAGAACGCGCGGTGCAGCCTGCCCTCCTGATGGGCCTGCAGCTTTAAAATGGGACGTATAGCTTGATCCGCCTCATCCACTTCCACGATGTACGCTTGCAGCAGATGCGTTACATGCGCGCCGACAAGTTCCCGTACCGCTTCGATTTCCTCAGGCGTGATGCGGTCCACATGAATGCCCGCGGCGACGGACACATGCTTTTGCAGCCGTTCGCACAACACATTTGATACATATTCCGCCACATCGCTGTCCTTATGCCCGGTTCGGTTGAAGGTGGAGGTCGTGGCGCGCGGGCTCTCGCCGTCCAGAAGGCTGGGGCGGGGAACGCTGAACGTTACGCAGCCGATGTGCGCATCGCCGCCCGAAAGCGAGACTATAAGATCTTCTCCCATTGGGATGGCGATCAAACGGATATGGATGCGCCCGCGCGAAAGCGTCTGTTCGTACACGTTCCCAGCTCCTTTCTTATGGCGAGGGTGATTATGGCGTAGGCTCCATCCAGCGCTTCAAGCCTTGGTAAGAAACGCCGAATTGATCGAGTATTTTGCCTACCAGGTGCGCATTGAGCTCCTCAAGCGTCTTTGGCCTGTGGTAATAGGATACCATGGGCGGCAGAATCATTGCACCCATTTCGCTCAGCGAGAGCATATTGCGCAGGTGGATGGTGCTAAGCGGCGTTTCCCTTGCAACCAGCACAAGCTTGCGGCGCTCTTTTAAAATGACGTCAGCCGCCCGCAGGATCAGATTGTCCGAATAGCCGCATGCAATGCCCGCGACGGTTTTCATGCTGCAGGGAACGATGAGCATGCCTTCCGTACGGAAGGTGCCGCTTGCGATGCTCGCACCGATGTTCGAAAGCGCGTGCACCTGATCGGCAAGGGCATATACCTGCTCGGGCGTGTAGTCCGTCTCCTGCGCGATGGTCAGCTCCGCGCCCTTTGAAATGACAAGGTGCGTTTCAAATGCGCCGGTCTCCTTGAGCGCCTTTAGCACCTCAATCCCAAGCAAAGCGCCGCTGGAGCCTGTCATGGCGACAATCAGCCGTTTGCGGAACGTATCGGCAACATGGGGCATATCCTTCATTCCTTCCATCCTCAGCTGATGTAGGTGACCCACAGATAGGAAATCGGCATCACAATCACCAACGCCGGCAGCATATTTGCAATCGCAAACGATTTGATACCGCTGATGCGGAGGCCCGTTGCCAGCATGATCATGCCGCCGCAAGCGGTAAAGTCCGCGATCATGGCTTCGTTTGTCAACGGCAGGATGAATGTGGCGCTGAAGAACAGTGCCAGCAGCACCACAACCTGGGGCACGCAGATGGCCATGACGAGATACCCAAGGGATGCCGCAAATATGGCGGAAGTGAAGAAGTCCAGTATGGATTTTGTCAGCAGTACGGAATGATCCCCGGTCATCCCTTCCTTGAGCGCGCCGAAGATACCCGTGCCGCTGGCGCAGAACAGGATCAGGATGCCTACGAACTTCTCCATGAACTCCGCCTGGCTCTGATTGCTGCTGCCGCCGGAAAAGAGCTTTTCTACCGGGCCTTTTGCCTTAATGGCGACGGTTTCAATGCCTTTTTCCAGGCGGATGAGCTCACCAATCGCCGTACCGACGATGAGAGAGAGCACCACTGCGGGCAGCGTGTGCATCTTGACGATGTAGTTGATGCCCATGGACATGGAAGCGGCGCCAAACACAAGGGGCAGGGAGGTGCGTAAGCGTTCAGGAATCTTTTTTCCCAGCAGCGCCCCCAAAAGTCCTCCAAACAGAACAGCAAGGCTGTTTACGATAACGCCAATCGGCATAACAAGATACCCCCTCTTCTTTAGTTGAACAGCTCAGGTGCAAAACGGGCGGGATCAAGCTCCATAAACTTGGAGCGCTGGAATTTTTCCTTGAGCGCATATGGCACGGTGCAGTCGAAAATCACCTTGCAGGAAATGCCGCGGTCCCGGATCATGGGATTATAGGCGGTGTTCTCCGAAGGATCGAGCGGATGGCACCTGACGCCGGGAATGAATATGGTATCGATATCCCCCTGGTAACGGGTGTTGAGCGCCCACATGACGTCGTTGCTGTCAAACGGGTCCACGTCCTCATCGACGAGGATGACATGCTTGAGCTCTGAAAACGCGGAGAACGCAAGCAACGCTGCCTGCCTCTGGCGGCCTTCGTCGCTGGGCTGGCTCTTTTTAAACTGCAGCACGGCCATATATTTGCCGCCGCCCGAAGCGTGCGCATAGACGTTTACCAGCCTGCCGGGCATGGCCTTTTCCACCATCTGCAGAATGCTCGCTTCCGTGGGAATGCCCGCCATGTTGACATGTTCCTCGCTGGGCCCGATGCACGTCTGCAAAATGGGATTCTTGCGGTGGGTGACCGCCTTTACCTTGATGATAGGCAGCTCGGGATATGCGCCGCCGGTATAGCCGGGGAATTCCGGCATGGCCTTGCCGGTGTTGGTGTTGATATCCTCGCGGATGCGCTTGTTGGGCAACAGCTCGCCTTCAATGACATATTCCGCGTTGGCGATTGCCTTTTCCCCAACGGTGATGCAATTGACAAGTTCCACGGGCGCTTTTCTGATTGCACCCGCGATGCTCAGCTCGTTATAGCCAAGCGGCGTTGTCGGGGGTTCAAAGCATGCGCCGATCTCGATAGCGGGGTCCACGCCGATGCTGATGGAAATGGGCAGCGGCTTGCCGGCGGCCTCCGCCTTTGCGCGGAATACTTCAAGATGCCGCGCGCCGGGGACGAAGTACATGGAGATTTCATCCTTGCTCTGCAGGCAGAGACGGTGGATGGTGATATCGGATTCGCCCGTCTCCGGGTCGGAAGCGTAGCACATGCCCATCGTGATGTAGGGGCCTGCGTCCTCTTCCGTATTGGTGGGTGCGGGAACAAGCTTTCTTACATCAAAGCCCGGTTCATCCGCACGGTATACAACTTCCTGGCAGGCGGCTTTTTCATTGGAGACCACCACGGGCGCAACGGGGCTTTTGACAGCTTCGTTGAGCAGGAACCCAAGCTTTTCCGGCTCTGCGCCAAGCATCAGCGCAACGCGCTTGCGGCTGGCGAGAAGGCCGATGATGACTTTTGCGTCCGGATGCCCTTTGACGTTGTTGAAGAGCATTGCGGGACCAATGCGCGTGGGACGCTTAACCGTGCCGCCGGCACCGACATACCGGTAAACGCCGGAGATTTCCGCATGGGGATCCGCAGGTTCGTTCGTCTCGTACAGCTCTCCGGGGATGCTTCTGAGAAGCTCCAACGCGGAACGCAAGCTGTCGATTTTCTGTTCTGACATACTGATTTCCTCCTATACAGATTTGTACGCGCCACAGTGCGCCTTGCTATGGCATGTAGTGTAAGATGTATAGTAGAAATACAGTCAAGCATTTTTCTGAAAAAAAGGAGATGCATAAAAAAAGCCTGTCATTACGGCGGGCAGTCAGAGGTTTTTTGCGGCTATTCCCTTGATACAGGCACCTGTATCCGGCAAAAATCCGCGTTAACCGCTGGGGTGTGAAATGTTGTGTCCAAGATGCATTCATCCAGTATGGGGCCGGTTACCGTATACTGGTTGTCCCTGATCCAACAAAGTAGGTCGCGTAAAATCTGTGTGGAATACGGCATGGCGTATTTATAAAGGCAGATATAATCCCCACCCTTTAAAAACACCGTGTTCTCGGATTTAAACGCATCCTCTTCCGGGATAAACATAAAGATGCCGGCGTCATGGAGCATACGCTCCGCCTCTTCATCATAACTGCGGATAAACGTGCCAAAGCCCGCAGCGGGGAGCAGGTTATGGCTGTTCAGGATATTCCACGCCTGCATCATCGTCAGGTGCAGCCTGGGCCGGTCTACTGTGCCTCCAAACGGCACAAATACCGCGTGGCGGTCCGGAAATCTCTGCAAGAAGGGCTTGTTTGTTTCATCCCGGTAGGTCTCGGCGTTTTCATAATTGGTCAGGCGGCGCTCGATGTACTTTTTTTGTTTGGTCAGCGCGCGGATTTGCGCATCGATTTGCACATGGTGGTATTTGAGAAGCTCCGTGGTGGACGGCAGGTTCCGGTCCTTAAGGTTTGCTTTGATACGTTCAAGGTCCACGCCGATGGATTTTAAAAAGCAGATTTCCCGCAGATATGGAATTTGGTATACGCTGTAGTACCGGTAGCCGTTCTCATCAATATGGTGCGGCTTAAACAAACCGATCTTGTCATAGTAGATCAGTGTTTGCCTGCTGATATTATGGATGCTTGCCATTACGCTGATTTGCAGATATTCATTCATAGCAATTCCGGCTTTCCTGTGATGGTAAGAACGGCGGATGATAGATTGTTCAGTATCGTAACACAGGGCCTGATAAAATTCAACTGCGGGTATTGCAAAAAAAGACAAGTATCGCGAAAAGGCAATGCAGAGGATTGTTAGAATGGCATGGAAACGGTAGTTCGGATATCAAAAAGCGGCGGAACGAGTTCCGCCGCTTTTTGTAAACTTAAAGTTTTTTCAGCTTGGGGCCTTGCTTGGTATCCTCCACCGCATAGCCCATGGCCTTTAAGGTATCGCGGATTGCGTCCGAGCGCGCCCAGTCCTTGGCGGCGCGGGCGGCCTGGCGCTGCTCAAGTAGCGTAAGCGTTTCTTCCGGGAATTCTTCTTCTTTCTTCTGTGTCAGGAGCCCCAGCACGCCGGTAAGCTCGATCAACTGCTTTCTTGCCGTTTCCACCGCGTCCTTGCCGCGGGGTTCCGTCACAAACGTGTTGCAGGCGCGTACCATCTCAAAGAGTACGCCAAGCGCGTCGGCGGTGTTGAGATCGTCGTCCATCGCGGCGCAGAATGCGTCCTTATAGCCCGCAAGCTCTTTGAGGAAGGCCGCGTCTTCAGCGGTTTCCGGGCCAAACTGCGCCTCTTCAAGCCGTTCCTTTGCGGTCCTTAGGCGCGTGAGCGCCGCGGTCGCCTGCTCGATCAATTCACGGGAGAAGTTGACGGGCGTGCGGTACTGGGCGCTGAGCATAAACAGGCGCACCGCCTCCAGGTCAAACTCTTGAGAAATATCGCGCACGGTAAAGAAGTTGTTGAGGCTCTTGGACATCTTCTGGTTGTTGACGTTGATGTAGCCGTTGTGCATCCAGAAGTTTGCAAAGGGCTTGCCCGTTGCGGCCTCGCTCTGTGCGATCTCGTTTTCGTGGTGCGGGAACACAAGATCCTGCCCGCCGCCATGGATATCAAACGTCTCGCCGAGGATGGTCATGCTCATGGCGGAGCACTCAATATGCCAGCCGGGGCGGCCCATACCCCACGGGCTTTCCCACGCGGGCTCATTCGGCTTCTGCGCTTTCCAGAGCGCAAAATCCAAAGGATCGCGCTTCTGCTCGGTGGGGTCGATGCGCGCGCCGCTTTCAAGATCGTCGACGCTCTGGCCGGAAAGCTTGCCGTATTCCGGGTAGCTGCGGACGCTGAAGTAAACGTCGCCCTCTTCGGTTGCGTAGGCGTGACCCTTTTTGATAAGCGTTTCCACCAGTTTGATGATTTCCGCAATGTGCTCGGTCGCGCGGGGGTTGACGTCCGCCCGACCAATACCAAGCGCGTCCGCGTCCTGATAATATTCCTTGATGAACCGTTCGGCCAGTTCCTTGACGGTGATGCCCTCCTCGTTGGCGCGGCGGATCATTTTATCATCGATATCCGTAAAGTTTTGTACAAACGTCACCTGATAGCCGCTGTACTTTAAATACCTGCGCAGCGTATCGAATACGATAAACGGGCGCGCGTTGCCGATGTGGAAAAAGTTATACACCGTAGGCCCGCATGCATACATGCTGATGCGCCCGGGGATTACCGGCACAAGCTCTTCTTTTTTACGGGTCATGGTGTTGTAAATCTGCATGATTGCCTCCTTCTAAACCGCCCGCGTCTATGCGGGTGCGATACGCAAAAAAGACACTGCCCCTCCACCCCAGGGCGCACACCCTGTCTGGAGCGGCCTTGCCTCTCATTTCCAACTTACTTCCTATAGTAGAGTATGGCGCGCGCGCTTGTCAAGTGCGGCAAGGGTTACGGCATGCGCCGGATGTTTTCATCCGTAAACCCCCAGCTCATGATCTGAATCTTTCCCCAAAGCTCGTTCAAGAACATCCATGGCTGGTCCGTATACGGCGGACGGAGGATGTGGACCTGCTGTGCGGGCATATTGCTTTGCGCGAGCAGTAAGGCCTTTTCTCCAAGCCCGTTTTCGCACACATCGATCACAATAATGCAGTGCCCCGGGCTGCCGGAATAAATCAGAATATCGCCCGGCTGTATATCCTGCCGGGGAATGACGGTACTTTCCGGATACAGCGAGCGGGTGCTGGCGTAGTTGAAGAGCTTCTGCATATAGGCGTAGAATGCTTCATAGCTTTCATCCGGCTGCGCCTTCTTTACCATGCGCGTGGTGTTGCCGTCTACTTCCAGCCGGTAGCCTTCCCGCCACTTGCTGTACGGGAATTCATCCCCGTTGGTCAGGTGGTAATTGATCTTTTCATACTCCCCGATGGAATAGAGATATTCGCACCGCAAACGCAGTGCCGCATCCGCGCACTGCTGCAAATCCCTGTCTCCAACGCTTAAAGAAAGCACTGCCGCGTGCCAGCCTTGAATGAAGGCTTTCTCGCCATTGTACAATAGAACCGGGCTGCCGTCGGGCAGTAACTTCTGATCGCGCAGGAATTCCCCGTAGCCATCGGCCTGCTTGCGTTCATACCCCTGCGGCGGACGGAACCGCGTGCGTATCGTATCCCCCTCGGCATCGAGAACGGTGTACGGGGTGGAGGTGGGCGTTGCGGGAACGGGGGAAGGAGAAGGCGATGCTTCTTCCGTGGGTGCGCCTGACGTGGAACTGGGGGGCGTGCTGTTTGGCATGCAGCCGGATAATAACACAAAAAAGAGCGCGGCAGATACCAATGCGTAGTTGCCGCGCCGATATAAGGCGGTATTTGCTTTTTCAGTGTGCTTGCACATTGCTCGTTAAGCCTGTCCCCCGTGAAATGCAGGTGTATTTGCTAATCATCATATCACGGGGAAGGATGAATAAACTGGAAATTTTATGTGGGCTGTATCCGGCGTACAGGGTGCCGCAGCACGGTCATCAGATTCTCCGGCCTGGTCTTCAATGGATCCTTCAAGTAAATTTCATGATGACGGCGCGTTTCATTGGTATCATCCAAATAGCCGTTTTCCTCCATGAAGCGCTGCATGCGTGAAAGCGTCCCCGGCTCTTCATCGTAGGGGCCGATATGCATGCACTGCACGCACAGCCCTTCTTCAAATGGCACGAGTCTTGCTTTTGCGGTATCGATGCCCTTTTTGCGCGCCACCTCCCCGCATGCCCAGCGGAAAATTTCCTGCGTAATAAACTCCGGCTGCCGCAGCATGGAACAGAAGCAAAGCTTGTCTTTCTTGAGAACATCGTATGTTCCGCCGTCGGAGAACCACCACAACCCTTCTAGCGGCGGTACGGTATATGCAAAATACCCGTCCACCTCGCTTCCGGCCTTGCTCATTTTAATGGTATAGGCAAGCGAATACAGCAGCCCCACGCTTTTTTCATATTCCCCGCCCGGCGTGTTCGGGTTGCCGCAGCCTTCCACCATCAAAAACTGCATGGGCGGCACCTCAATTGCTGCAGGCTCCGCCTTGGGTAAATACAAATCTTTGTACGCCTTTTTGTAATCCAGTTTTTCCATCCCTGCCTCCTTTAGCGCAATGCAATATAGATATGGATTTCGCGCGGTTCCCCCTCGGGTGCGGGAAAATACTCTTCGAAATCGCCCGTATAGGCCCGGTCGAGCGGCATGTTCCAGATTTCTCCCCATAGCTTGCCCACGGTATCCACATCATCCCCAATGGCGGTGAATTGCGCATAGCGCCCTGCCGGGATCATGGCCGCAACCATGTCCTGCGGCAGGAGTGAAGCTTCCCCCACCTCGCAGCCGACGGTGACGTCATACTCCGTGCCGTCCGGGGAATAGCCGGAGTACAGGCCGATGGAATGGTCGTTTGTTTTTCCGGGGATGCGCGAAAACATGCCCCCCGAGAATAACGTCTGCCACAGTCCGCCGATGATGTGCTGCATCTGCGGGTCCAGATTGGAGGTTCTTGCCTGAACGCCGAAGATGGTCTTCCTTTGCAATGTTACGATTTCATACTGCATACCGGTATGCCTCTTTTCATCATATTTGGTATGCAAATCATAGCATGGGAATGTGGACAACAGCGTGTCATATTTGATACAGGCTGAGTGCATTTTTTAGCGCCGCAATCACTTCTTCCCGGATGTTCTCGGGGGAGAGCACCTCAAGATGCGCGCCGTAGGTCATCAGATATTCACTCAGCCACGCGTTGTGCGGCATGGAGAAGCGGACAAGGAAGCTGCCGTCTTCAAGCTGCTCGCACTGTTCGGGCGGGAATTCTTCCCGCACCCGGTATTCCATGCTCTTTGCAACGCGCGCCGTCACCTCCACCATAGGGGCGGCGTAGTTGGCTGTGTTTGCCTCCAGGTCTGGAAGGGGCCTTCTTGTGAATGCTTCGGGCAGCAGGCTGACATCGCGCATGCGCAGCAGCTTGAAAAAGCGGAACTCCTCCCTTTTCCGGCAAAATGCTAAGAGGTACCAATCCCGCCCGCGGAAGATAAGCTTCATGGGTTCCACACTGCGCATGGTCGCATCTCCGCGCATGCCGCTGTAATGAAAGCGGATGACGCGCTGCGTGAATATGGCGTTTTTGAGCTGGGAAAAGAGCGCGCTGACTTCCGTTTGGCCGCCCCACAGGGAAAAGTCCACTTCGATCCAGTCAAGCCCGTCTAAGCCAAACAGCGCCGAAAGCCTGTCGAGCACCGGCTTTGCAACCTCCGGCTGTACGGCTTCCATGCCGCGCAAAGAGGAAAGCAGATTTTCCTGTTCCTCCGTATTGAGATAAGAGCGGTTGAACACAAAATTTTCCGTCAGGCGGATACCGCCGGATTGTCCCTTGATGGCGAATATGGGGATGCCCGCCTGTGCGAGCGTCTCCACATCCCGGTAAATGGTACGCTGTGAAACCTCAAAATGCGCGGCAAGCTCTTTTGCCGTCATGCTTTTGCGGTTGAGCAGCAGGTAGACAATTTCAAACAAGCGGTTGATTTGCATGGCAGTTTCCCTCTTTCCCCCTGAGTATACTGTAAACCCGGGAAAATACCCAGAAAAAAGAAAAACTTTGCTGCAGTGATGCTTGCCGGCCGGGCGGGAATCATAGATAATAAGATATCACTCACATAAACAACGTGTTTTGAGCCGCTGATATCTTTCATAAAGGAGGAAGACGGTATGAGGCGGATGCTGCTTCCCTTGCTTTTTTGCATCACCATGCTTGCGCTTTACCCTGCCCGGGCGCACGCCTGCACAAGCTTTGCCGTATACCGGGAGGACACACTTTATGGCATGGATTTTGACTACAGCGATGTCCCCATCCGGTATGTGATCAGCCAGAATGGGGGTACAGCGGTATTCCATGTGGATTTTGAAGCGTATGGACGCTATGTACCGATTGCGGGCATGAACGAGCACGGGCTGTTTCTTGCCGTGCAAATGCTCTACCCGGAGGCGCTCAAAACGCCCGGCCAAGATGAGGAAGAGCTTCATGCATTTGCGCAGGAAGCGCTTTTCAATATGCGGAGCGTGGAGGAAGCGCTGCGCGCATTGGAACATAAGCGCGTGGTCAATTCCTTTTTGATGCTCCACTGCATGCTGGCGGACAAAAACGGCACGGCCATTGTGCTGGAGCCGGGGGACGGCGAAAACCGCATCACACAAAATCCGGGCGATTATCTGGTGATGACCAATTTCTTCAATGCGGATTTCTATCATCCGGACACACAGCGAATGGAGAATGTAGACTGTACGCGTTATCTTGCCGCGGAAAACTGCATTCTCCAAGGGGGAGACGCGTTTTCTGTAGCGGACGGCATGGAGACGCTAAAAAGCGCCATGCAAAAGGAGGGAGACTACCCTACGCAGAATTCCATTGTCTGTGACCCCGTAAACGGGGAACTCTATATTGCCATCCGCGGAGATTTTGAAACAGTCTGGAAGGTATCCCTTAAAGAAAAGACGATAGAGAGCTTCCGGGGCATTGCAAAGCCGATCAAGCTGGAGCTGGGAGAGGAAGGCATCAGTGCGCAGACGCTTGTGGATTTAAAAAACGAGGCGAAGCTGGAGCCGCCGTCACAACAGGCTGCGGCAGCCAATCCGTCTCCACAGCCACCTGCAGATGCGCCTGCGCCCGACAAGACAGGGCTGGCGGGGGTTGATGCGCTATTGCTCTGCCTTGGTATTTTGTGCGTGGTGATTGCGTGGCGGCTCTTTAGAAAAAGGAAAGGGCGTCCCTTAGAATAAGCGGGTTTTGCCGTCCATTTCCCACGGCGTAAGCCCCAGAAGATCTGCGGCGAGCGGGCAGATATCCACAACACAGCCGCCTGAAAGCGTACGTCCCGCCGCAATATTGGGGCCTGCCGCAAGGTAGAAGGGATGGTATCCCGTTTCGCGCAGAGCATAGCCGTGCTGCCCAAGATGGAACTTGCCAAAGCAATAGCCGTCCGCGGCTTCTACGCCAAAGGCGAACTCCTTCGAAAATCCGCCAATGTCCATTTCCTCTTTTGTCAGCAGCCGGGAAACATAGGGTTCTTGTTGCAGGGAAGCGAGCGCTTTTCGTACCGCTTCCTGCTTTTCGTTTTGGTACATCTTCAAAAATGCCGTGCCGCCCGCATTATGAAAGAACGCATCGAAATCCTCCGGCGATTTGGCCGGTTCCCGGATGAGGCCATGCCGCTTTAAGGTGCCGTTGGGGTCGATTGCTGTGTGTACGGGCAGGCAGCCGTGGTCGCTGAATATGATTAGCGCATAGTCCTCCGGCCGGAATAGGCTTTGAAGCGCCGCCGAAAGCTTTACCAAACGTTCGTCATGGCGGGCGACCGCTTCCTTTGCCTCCTTGCTGCCGGGGCCATAGTCATGCTTGTTGACGTCCACATCCAGCAGGTGCAGCAGCAGCAGATTGGGCTTTTTGCGGCGCAGCATATCGATGGCGCAGGCCGTGGTCAAATCGTCAAGGCCAGCGACGCCGCTGCGCTTTTTGTATTTGAGGTTTCTTAGCACGCAACCGATTAAATACCCCCAATTTGCCCCAAGGATACGTTTTGCGCGCTTTACAAGCGGCATATGCCCGGGAATTTCCGGCACATTGACGCACATGTCCGCCCCTTCCGTGACGGGATAGAGGATGGAGCAAACGGTTTTCCCTGCCGCCGCCGCCTTTTGGTAGAGTGTGGGCGCGCGAAGGAGAGCTGCCTGCGTGTTCCAGTCAGGGTGCTCTTTTCCCGGCTGTGTCTTCAGATTCTCGATAAGGCCGTGCTTGTGCGGATGTACGCCCGTGATGATGGAGCTGTGGATGGGGTAGGTGTTTGTGATAAACGTAGGGGAGACGTGCTCCACAAGCGTTCCGCGGTTAACCAGCGCGCGGAAGCCCGGCAGCGTTTTTAAATACGCGACGTCCGCATTGTCCACCGCGTCCAAAGAGACCATGATAAGATGTTTGACCTGCTGCATTGCGCTGTTCCCCTCTGCTGGAATGTGTGGAATACGTTGTATACGGTCTACGCCCATTATATGAAAATACGCTGCTGCAAGCAAATTATGTTTCTACTGTGATGCACGAATATGAAGTGATAAAAATGTTTAAATTCCGCGAAAAACATCATTGAAAGGGTGCTCAACGCGCTGTATGATGAATTGTACAGACTTGTATATACTTCCAGATCTCAACCAGAACCTCAAATAAATACGTTAGGAAAGAAAGGGATATAGGATGTTCCTCTATGTGCCCCAAAAAAGAACACTGGCTTTGTTTCTCGCGATTTTGATGGTGACGTTGGCTTTTCCAGCTGTAGCATTAGCGGCAGGAGGGCCTGGCCAAGATTGGTATTACTCCCCAGGCAGTGCGGACGGATCTGCCGATCATCCTTATATCATCAGCGGTGCAGATGATCTTGCAGGCCTTGCCGGACTTGTAAATGGCGGTAACAGCTTTGAAGGAAAGCATATCACAATTGCTACCGCGACAAGCATTGATATGGCGGCCTACCCCAATTGGACGCCGATCGGAACCTTGACGGCGCCTTTTAAGGGTAGACTTGATGGCAACGGCGTAACGCTTCTAAATCTGACAATTAGTGATACGCGTGCGTTTTCTTCCGTACAGAGTTTTGGCGTCGGACTTTTTGGCCTGATTGGCCCAGGTGGCAGCGTAAAGAATCTCTCGCTCTCTTCGGCAAGTATCCGCGCAAATTACTCTCTTGCGTTTAGCGGAGATTTAAACAGCTTTATCGGCGGCATTGCAGGTATGAACGAAGGCATAATTTCCAATTGCAATGTGTCGGGCGAGTTTGATATTACAGGCGTCGTTGTCAAAGCGGGAGGCATTGCAGGCAGTAATGGCAGTGATTCCGGTTCCTTTGCCAATACGGCCGGAACCATTACAGACTGCAATACGGATTGTAATATTAGCGTAGTATGCAGCTATCAGTTGCTGCATGCTGGTGGAATTGCAGGGAGTTCTACAAGGGGAACCGGCTCAATTTCAGGATGCAGCAGCGAAGGTGCGATTACTGTGGGCGGGGTACTCGCTCCAGACAGCACTTATAAATGCTCGCCGAACGTGGGCGGATTAATTGGATATGCGGATAAAGTCAATGTATCCAACTGCGAGAGTTCTGTTGCGGTGACGGTGACCGGAGGGGTAAGGAGTAGCTATTCCGGAGGCCTGATTGGGTTTGCGCTTAACAGTATCATCGACAGCTGCAGCAGCACAGGAGATGTGGCAGCTTATGGGGATTCCAGTTTCAGTTATGATGATACAGCGGCAGGCGGCCTGATTGGCCGGTTGTCCTATGCAAGCGCTGCGACGAAGGTTCAAAACTCCTTCAGTACAGGGGATGCGCAGGCAACCGTGAAATCCATTGGAAAGGTCGGTTATTCTTTAGCCGGCGGCTTTGTCGGCTATGTGAAATATTTTGGGCCGGATAAGGCGGAAATCGTTTCCTGCTATGCAACGGGCAGTGCAAATGCAGCAGCGCTGGACAACGGGTATGCGTTTGCGGGTGGATTTGCGGGTTATCTGTACACGGGCTTGATTGATAAATGCTTTAGTGCTGGTGACGTGCAGGCAAACGCTGCATTGGGTGGTTACGCTTCTGCTGGTGGCTTGGCAGGGTATGCCAGTTCTTATGGTGTGACAACAGCTTCCATATCAAATGCATACTGCGTGGGAAACGCCTTGGCAAATTGTGAGACGAAAGAGCGCGCCGGCGGATTTGTGGGAGCCGTAGGGGCAACGAGTGAGTTTACGGACTGCTATAGCGCAGGCGAGCCGCAAATCACCCACAGCGGCGCAACCTTTGCAGTGGGTGGGCTTATTGGCGCGGCTGCGGGCACTTATACATTCACCGATTTATATTATGACAATACCGTAAATCCCTCCATACCTGCTATGGGAGTGGGCAGCGGGACAGTAGCCGCGCTTTCTACCGACAGCATGGTGGCGGACGATACGCTCACCTTAGGGATGAGCGGCCTTACTGCAAGCGGCGCATGGACAAAGAGGCCCAATATTGGTACGGAAAGCTATTATCCGGAATTGACGATATTTGCAGGTGCAGGCGGCGTGAAAGGGATGGCCTCCAGGAACAGCGTAACGATAGCAGCGGCAACCTATACACTTATGGTGATAAACGGGAACGGCAGTGGAAATTATGCAGCAGGGCAAGCAGTACCCATATCGGCGGATGCTCCTGCTTCCGGCCAACAGTTTTATAGGTGGACAAGCAGTACGGGCGGTTCCTTTGCGAATGAGACAAGCGCCACCACCGTGTTTACCATGCCTGCAAACGCTGTAACGGTGTCGGCGACCTATCAGCCGGTCTCGCAAGCAGGTTCGGATAGTGGCGATACCGGAAGTGCGCCGGTAAAGACGATCACGGTGGTGGAAGCTCCCAGGGGGATTGATAATCCCAGGCAGATTACCGTTACGCCTGTTGGCGACGCATTTGATCAATCCATTGAGGTGCGGTTAAAAGATGATACTATGGCGGAGAGCCAAATACGTGCGGCATTGGAACAGAGTGCCCTTAAACATGATATGAAGGAAGCGCTGGTGTATCCGCTTGATATCAGCATGTACATTAAGGGAACCAATACCAAAGTTCAACCCAAGGAAGGCAGCTCAGTTGAGATTACCTGCCCAATCCCCAAAGAATTGCTGGCGCAAAAGGAAAAACTGGTTGTGGTGTGCCTGATTGACGGAAAACTTACGGTGCTTCAGACGAGGGTTGTTTCAAAGGGCGGTGGATATTATGTGCAGTTCACTGCAAGCCATTTTTCCCCATATGCGTTTGTGGTGGATGAAAACGGCAAGTTGGGCGGCCTTGCCAACGTTACCCCTATTGATCCTCTGGGCATCCCCAAGACTGGCGGTGTGGGATTGGAGTATGTAGGCGCAGGGCTTATATTTGCTGCAATGGGCCTGCGGAGAATTCTTGGAAAAAAGAAACAGTAAACGATAAAACCATGACAGAAAGGCCGGGATTTTCCCGGCCTTTCTGCTTGATTCGATAAAATGCAATACGGTAAAGACGAAATTCACGAACAATTTATATTCGCCTTTTTTCGTCAATGTTATAACAATAACATTGACGAAAACCTAGCATTATGCTATGATACGTACGTTAATAAATTGACACATTTCCGCCATGTTTGATTGTCCGTTTGCCCATATTTTCGGTTTGTTGCGCGATAGCGCTGCAAATATATTTATTTTTGGAGGTAACTCAATGCGTAAACTGATTGCCCTGACGCTGATTGCCCTGATGCTGATTGGCACCGCTGCATGCAGCGCCCCGGCACAGACCCCGGCCGAAACGCCTGCCGCCCAAACGAAGACGCTTACCGGCACCGGTAAAGGTTTTGGCGGTGAAGTCACCGTTACCGTCACCATGGATGGCGACAAAATCGTGGATGTGAAGGCTGCCGGCGACAAGGAAACCAAGAACATCGGCACAAAAGCCATTGACGAGCTTCCCGCCAAGATCGTGGAAGCCGGCTCCACAACTGTGGATATCATTTCCGGCGCGACCGTGACCAGCGAAGCGATTATTTATGCGGTAAACAACGCCCTGGACCCTGCCGCCTATCCCGCTCCCGTGGCGGAAGCGCCCGTTGAAGAAGGCCCGGCATCCATCGCGGCTGCGGAAGTCTACATGGGCTTTGGCCTCAACAACACGCCGCGCGTCGGCCCCGGCAAGGATGATACGGGAGTATCCGTGTACAGCATCAACCAGGTGTTTGCCAACGTCCTCTTCGACGGTGAAGGCAAAATCCTGAACTTGTTCGTCGACCAGCTCGAATACGCCACTCCCAACTATGACGGCGAAAGCATGCCGCACTTTAGCGGGTTCCCCGGCCAGGGCGGCTACAACAATGACGCCAACCATGATGAAAAGGTGGACGGCAAGACCCCGGACACCGAAGAAAACTATGTTGCGGAAGTCAACTCCTGGGCCACCAAGCGTGACCGCGGCGAAGGCTACGTGATGGGTACTGGCACCTGGAGCAAGCAGATGGACGCCTATCAGAAGCTGTTCGTCGGCAAGACCGTGGAAGAAGTGGAAGCATGGTTCAATAAATTCTGTTCCGACCTCAACGGCAGGCCGTTAAAGGCGGAGTCCGACAAGCCGGAAGACCAATCTAAGTACGGCGCGCTCACCGAAGATGAGAAGAAGGAACTTGCGGATGTTGTTTCTAGCGCTACCATGAGCCTGAACGACAGCCACGGCAATATCCTTGCCGCCATCAAGGAAGCTTATGAAAACAGGGTTCCCCTTGCAATCACCTCTGCGGCCGCTGTCGGCTTCGGCCTCAATAACACGCCGCGCATCGGGCCTGGCAAGGATGATCAGGAAGTGCCTGTCTACAGCATCAACCAGGTGTTTGCAAATACCCTCTTTGATACGGACGGCAAGATTCTCGCGATCTATATCGACCAGCTCGAATATGCGACCCCGAACTATGACGGCGAGAGCATGCCGCACTTTAGCGGTTTTCCCGGCCAGGGCGGCTACAACAATGACGCCGACCATGATGAAAAGGTGGACGGCAAGACCCCGGACACCGAAGAAAACTATATTGCGGAAGTCAACTCCTGGGTCACCAAGCGTGACCGCGGCGAAGGCTACGTGATGGGTACCGGTACCTGGAGCAAGCAGATGGACGCGTTCGAGAAGCTGTTTGTCGGCAAGACCGTGGAAGAAGTGGAAGCCTGGTTCGCGAAATACTGCTCCGACCTCAACGGCAGGCCCTTAAAGGCCGACTCCGATAAGCCGGAGGACCAATCTAAGTACGGCGCGCTGACCGAAGGCGAGAAGAAGGAACTTGCGGATGTCGTTTCCAGCGCTACCATGAGCCTGAACGACAGCCACGGCAACATCCTTGCCGCCATTAAGGCTTCCTTTGACAAGCGCCAGCAGATTGAACTTTCCGTTGGCTAAGACTGTATCGTGGTATAGGAGGGTGGGGCTTTGGCTCCGCCCTCTTTTTCGTTTCCTGACGTCTTGCGCGGTTTTCTCGGGCTGGTGTACAATGGATGGCGGTAAGCCCATGTACCGTATAAAAGAGGGCGGCATATCCTTGCGGTATGCCTGCGGACAAGGAATGAAATGACCATGAACATGCCGTTGGCACTAACGTATTTGAATGAGGACGCTTTGCTGCATATCGATATGCTTGAGGCGGTCCGGCGGGAAAAGGGTGAGCTCCTGTTTGCTGCAAAGGAGGGGGTGCTGCTCCGGCATGCGGCGGCGGATGCCTATATGATGAGCGCAAAGGATGAATATACAGCGCGCAGCATGCTCAACCTGATCCCCCGCGCGGACCTGTTTGTGGCGCACCAGACGTTCACCATTCCGCTGGTTGAAGAAGCACTTCACCTGCACGCCTCCCTTGCATGCGTGCAGGCGGTATACCTTGGGCGGGAACCCGTTGCGGTACAACGGCAGCACCTTGCAATAGAGATGCTCGATCATACGCATCTTCCGTTTGTGGCGCAGTGGTACTCCCATCAGCTGGACCCGGAATATCTGCTCGAACAGATCAATGCGGGCGTGATGTACGGCGCTTATGTGGAAGGGGCGCTTGCGGGCTTTATCGGCGAGCATGCGGAAGGATCCATCGGCATGCTCGAAGTGCTGCCGCAGTTTCAGAGGTGCGGGATCGGGGAAGCGCTCGAAGCGTTTCAGACAAACAGGCATTTGGCAGAAGGCTATGTGCCGTTCGGGCAGGTTGTGGAAGGGAATACGGCTTCCCTGAAGCTGCAGGAAAAGCTTGGCTACACCCTTTCAGAGGGACGTATTTACTGGATGAAATAAACAGCAAAGAGAAGCCTTATTCAGGGCAGTTCAGACCATCAACAAACCCAACCTATATGAGCAAGAAATGCATGCAGCTTGAGGCTTTCAGTCCGTCATTTTGTGGCGACATGCGCGGCACAAAATGACATCTTAAAGGGCTTTTTGCATTGACAGTTCTTGCAGTCTGCAAGAACCGAGCGACAAAAATGCCCGGTGATCTCAGCAAAGTGTCCGAGGGACACTTTGTTGATGACTAGAGCCGCCCAGATAGGGCGGCTCTTATGTATATGGCATTGATCAGATGCTGCAACAGGTATTGCGGGTAGAGATATAGGGCGCATAGCCAAAGAGCAAAAAATCCACATATGCGTTGCCCGTGCCGGAAGCGGCCTCCGCAAGTACCTTGAGTGATACGCCGGGAACGTCATACGCCAAAGAGTAATTTCCGCCCGGCAGCAGGGTAAACTGATCCAAGTAGGAGACGCGTTCGTCGCCTGCCATCACCAGCAGCCGCAGCGTTACGGAGACATCGGAGGAATTGCGGCTGTCGCACGCCATGCGGACGGAGGGGTAAGCCGAGACACACACGCCCCTGGGGAAGCGTTCGGTCAAATCGACAATGGTTCCGGCGGGAATCGTCACGGAGCCCGGCGGGGTTCTAAAAATCAATCTTGTTCCTTGCATATATACGAGATCCTTCCATATGGGTTTTGGTATATACTATGCGTCATACAAGGAACCGGTGAATGTCATGTACGCTTAACGTATGGCGGATAACACGGTGCCCGCGCCTGCAAAACGGGCGTGGTTCGTTTTACCGTTTATAAGCACATGCCTGCCATTGACGAATACATGCGCGATGCCTTCCGGCTGTTGGGGAAGATCGCCCTTTGCGGCGATGCGGTCAAAATCAAACACCGTTACGTCCGCCGCAAGCCCTTCCCTTAAATAACCGCGGTCTGTTATGCCAAAGCGGTCCGCTGTGGCGCCCGTCATTTTGCGGATGGTCTGTTCCACGGTAAGGCCGCTTGTTCCTTCTTTGGCCCACTGCAGGAATTTCACAAAAGAAGAGTAGGCCGCGGCATTCTGTACGCCCTTTTCCTCGATCCATGCGTCCGTCATAAACAGCGAGGGTTCATGCTGCATCAGCCGGTAAATGATAGGCGTGCTGTAGTAGCGGTACATGTTTACGCGGCCTTTTCCGTTGCTCATATCCACAAGGCGCAGGTAGGCCTCCAATTCCGGGACATTCCAGAGCTTTGCGATTTCGGTTACGCGTTTGCCGCAGAGCGCCTCGTGGCCTTCCCCCAGCCAGGCGATCTGCATATCCGAAAAGCCAAAGCCCAGTATGCGCGTGGTGAGGCCGATCTCAAACGCCAGGCGTGCGCGGACGGATGGCGCGCGCTTCCTGCTTTCCGGCAGGGAAAGGTACCAGCTTGGAAGCACCACCGTGATGACGGAAACGCCAAACGTCATAGCATAGAGGTCGTATTGCACATCCACGCCGTCCGTACGCGCGCGGTCAATGAGCGCAAGGCTTTCGTCTACCGTTTTCCAAGAGGATTGGCCCACGAAGATCAGATGGGAATATTGCAGCTTTACGCCGGTTTCCCGCGCAAGCAGCAGCATTTCATCGAGCGCTCTGAGGTTATGCGCCCTGCCGCCAAACGGCGGGCTGTAAGAGGTGGAGGCGGCGGAGCATGCCCGGGCGTGCACTGTTAAAATCTTATTGTGTTTGGCGGTGAGGCGTGCGCCGGAAGAAAGCTCATCTATAGAGGCGTACCGGTCCGGCTCATACATCAGCCCGTAGGAAAGGCCGAATGCGCCCTGCTCCATCGATTCCTCCAGCTTATCGTCGCGCAGCTTCAGCTCCTCCGGCGTAAGGGGGCGGCTTTCATACCCGCTCAGGCCGATGCGGACGGAGCCGTGCCCCTGTAACGGAACAAGGTTGAGCGGCGTGCGCTTTTGTGCCTCCTCCCGCCAGCCGGAAAACGTATGGAAGGAAGCGTCCGGCGCATCGCCCACCTCAAAGAGGCCGCTGCCCAAAAGGGAGCGATGCGGCGTACCTTCCCGATATCCAAAAGGAGAGAACCCGCAGTTCCCGGTCACCTGTGTGGTGATACCCTGCTCCACAAACGGTACAAAATAGGGGATAGGATTATAACGCGCGGCGTACCAGTCGTTATGGGAATGGGCATCGATGAATCCGGGCGCGATGGTAAGGCCGGTACAATCGATTACGGTTCCGTCAAAACCTTCAGGCGCCTGGCCCGGCAGCACGGAGAGGATCGTCTCTCCTTCCAGCACAAGGCTTCCGGGATATGCGGCTTTTAAGCTGCCGTCAACGATGGTTCCGTTTTTAAGCAATGTCTGCATATGCGTTCCCCCATTCGGTTTTCTTTACTTGGAACCGGTTTGTTCGATAAGATGGATGTATACTTGGAACGGCTTTTATTACAACCCATTTTATCACAGGATGTACACGCAACAAACAAGGGAACGCGTGGGATACAAAAAAAGCAGGCCTGCGGGCTATGCCGCAGGCTGCACTTATAATATCAAACTTATTTCTTACGCAGGAATCAGTAATGATATATATGCACAACGTCAAGGCCTGTATAAAGTATCACAGGCTACGCGTTGTCCGCCAACTCGCAGATGACGACAACACGGGATTTGGAGTAGCCGGTAAAATCGTAGTCGCCAAGGCAGGTAATCAGCGTCATCCGCGGATCGCCTTCATTTGTCACCTGCATCACATCATCCGGAAACTCCGTGGCAAGATAGGTATTGATATCCGTTACCTTGAAATGACTGAATACACCATCGGCATGCTCAATAATCACTTCGTCGCCCAGTTCAAGCTTTTTAAGAACGGAAAAAATGCCTTTGACGCCCCTGAACGAATCATGACCGTCAAGTATGGCATTGCCCGGCTCACCGGGAACAACGCTGAATTTGAGCCAACCGCCAATACCGGGATCATCGGGCGCTTCCATGACGTTATTCTTGTCGATGCCAACCGGCACAATATCTGTGGAAATTTTCTGACTCGAAAAATAGATTTTTACCGGCACATCCAGCGGAGCCTTGGGCGTAGGCGTAGGTTCCGGCGTGTGCAGGGAGGATACGGTACTCGCGGGCTGCGGAGGAGTTAAAATCGGGGCTGCTGTTATTTGCGGGGGTTCGACATACGTTTTGGGAAACAATATGGTGCTGCGGATTACCAGATAGACGCCCCAGGCAAATACCAGTGCAATGACGGCATATATCAGCGTTCGCACATACTTGTTTTTCACAAATTGCCTCCGGATTCATTCATACAGCCTTTATTGTACCGCCCATAGTATTGGCTTGCAAGATGCTGGAAAAGCAACAGGCCTGCGGCATGCCGCAGGCCTGTGATGTAGGTTGCTTAGTTCTTGCGCGCGAGAACGGCTTTGACCTTGCGGATGACGTTCTCCTTGGTGAGGTCATAGGCCTGCTGGAGGTAATCCTGCGGGCCGACCTGGCCGTAGGTGTCCTCCACCGCCACGTATTCCACGGGCGTGGGGAGCTTGCGGGCAAGCACTTCGCTCACAGCGCTGAACAGCCCGCCGATCTTGTTGTGGTTTTCGGCCGTGACGACAGCGCCGGTTTCTTTTGCATACTTGATGATGCAGTCTTCGTCGATCGGCTTGATGGTGAACAGGTCGACCACCGTGATTTCGATGCCTTCCTTAGAGAGCACTTCTGCCGCCTGCAGCGCTTCATGGATCATGATGCCTGCCGCAAACAGAACGGCGTCCTTGCCCTCGCGCAGCGTGATGCCCTTGCCGATGGGGAACTTGCTGCCGTCTTCATACACCTTGGCGTTGTTCTTGCGGCCAACGCGGATGTATTTGACGCCCGGCAGGTCCTTTGCCTGGGTGAGCACATCAAGAAGCTGTGCGGTATCGGCGATATCGAATACCGTCGCGGTGGGGAGGGCGCGGTAGAGCGCAACGTCTTCAAACGGCATATGTGTGCCGCCGTTGTAAGCCGCGCAGACGCCGGGGTCGGTACCGAGCACGGTAATATCGTTCCTGGCGTAACCCGCGGAAAGGAATACCTGATCATACACACGGCGGGAAGCGAAGGGGCCAAACGTGTGGGCGATGGGCTTGAAGCCGGCGGCCGCAAGGCCGCAGGCAACGCCGATCATGTTCGCTTCGGAAATACCGCAGTTGATGGCCTTGTCCGGGTTGGCCTGGGAAAACTTCATCGTGCCGATGCAGCTCATCAGGTCCGCGTCAAGGTAAATGACGTCCGGATCGTTTTCGATAATCTTGGGGATATTTTCGCCTAAGAGATCCTTGAAAGCAACAGGATCCATGGTGCCGTTATAAACGATTTTCATATGCTTTCCTCCTTACTCAGCGCGAAGCGCCGCAAGGTCTGCCTTGACGCCTTCAATCCAACTGTCAAACACATCCGCCTTCACAGCCATGGAGTGGTTGTTGAGCGTTTCCTCTATTGCCTTGACGCCTGCACCCTTGATGGTGTCAAGCACGATGGCATGGGGCTTGTCGGTAACGGCGGCGGTGCGCTCGATCGCTTCATAGATCGCTTCGATGTCGTTGCCTGGGATGTGCTGCGTGTCAAAGCCAAAAGCTTCAAACTTCGCGGCAATATCGCCCTGGGGCAGGATCACGTCCGTGGGGCCGTCAAGCTGCTTCTTGTTATCGTCGATAAACCAGATGAGGTTACTGACCTTGCGCGCTGCAGCAAACGTGGCCGCTTCCCACACCTGGCCTTCGTTCAGTTCGCCGTCCCCCGTGATGAGGAACACGCGGTTGCCGCGGCCTTTGAGTTGATCGCCCAATGCAAGGCCAACCGCAAGGGAAGTGCCTTGGCCAAGAGAGCCGGTTGTCATATCAACGCCGGGGGTCTTGTTCCGGTCACAGTGGCTGGGGAGCGACGTGCCGGGCTTGTTGAGTGTAGAGAGCATATCCTGCGGGAAATACCCCTTGAGCGCCAGGGTGGCGTATACCGCCGGGCCCGCGTGGCCTTTGGAGCAGACGAGCTTGTCGCGCTCGGGCCACGAGGGGTTTTTCGGGTCAATCTTCATAACAGAGCCATAAAGAACCGCCAGAACGTCCGTAATGCTTAACGAGCCGCCCACATGGCCAAAGCCCAGGGACTTAAGCTCTTCAAGGCAGGCGATGCGGATCTGGAGTGCGAAATCCTTCAGCTCCCGCTTGAGTTCGGGTTTCATCTGAACATGTACCTCCATATTGATTCTTCTTATTACAGGATAGCAAACTGCGGGGGGTATTACAAGTTCCCGGCACGTTTTTTCGCGCTGTTTTCAAATATAATCCGTAAAAAACAAGAAGCAGGCTGCTATCGGTATATGTTATACTTCTGCTATGGAAATGCGAAAAAGTGACATGCTTTCAGAGCAAGAAAAATGGCTGGCGTTCGCCCGGTCGGACGCGGCATATGACGGGCGCTTTTTTGCCGCCGTCAGGTCCACGGGCATTTTTTGCCGCCCTTCCTGCACGGCGCGCACGCCGCTACGAAAGAACGTCACATTTTATGATACGGCGGAGGAAGCGCTAACAAACGGATACCGTCCCTGCAAGCGCTGCAGACCCGATTTGCTGCAATATAAGCCCGCCGAAGAAGCAGCAGAGCGCTGCCGTGCGCTGCTGGAGCGCGAATATTTGAACTCCGCTCCTATGGCGCAGGTATTAAAAGCACTCAATACTTCGCCCGGCCATATCGGCGGACTATTTAAGCGGCAATACGGAGTGACATTGGTTGCTTACCGCAACCGCCTCCGGATACGTGAAGCGTGCCGCCTGCTGCATGAAACGGAAAAAAGCGTTACGGAGATTGCGGGCAGCTGCGGCTTTATGAGCCATGCGGCGTTTTACGAAGCGTTCAAACGCTACGCAGGAACATCGCCCCAAGCTTACCGCGCAGCTAAAACAAAGGAGGAAGTCCGGACATGAAGCAGGCGATTTTTATCAACACCCCGCTCGGCAGGATCGGCATCGCCGGGCGTGAGGCGGGTATCACCAACATCTTTTTCGGAAAGACCGTGCAGCCGGGCGACTATGTGGAGGAAGAAACGCCCGTACTCAAAGAAGCCGCAAAGCAGCTGCAAGCCTATTTTACGGGCGAGCTTCGCGTATTTACCGTACGGGTCCTGATGGAGGGAACGGCTTTTCAAAAACAGGTCTGGCAGGCGCTTATGGAAATTCCTTACGGGCAGATACGAAGCTACGGCCAGCTTTCACAAGGGATATTTGGGCGTGCGAACGCCGCGCGCGCCGTCGGCCACGCCAACGCAAGAAACCCAATCTCCATCATCGTGCCCTGCCACCGGGTCATCGGCGCAAGTGGGGTATTGACAGGTTATGCGGGCGGACTTAAAGCAAAGGAACTACTGCTCAAGCTTGAAGGCGCGATCGTGTAGCATTAGGAAAGATGGAGAAGGAGAGCAGATGGAACAGGAAAAGCGAATCGAAGCGTATTGGGAAACGTTTTTAAACGATACGGGCCGGGATAAAGATACGCCCTGCTCTTTTTGCGGCTACATGGGCCCGACGGAAGAAATCGCGAACGAGCTGCTAACCCTCATTCGTTCAGGCCGCAAGCGCGCCACAACATCCTGCCTGCTTGCCTATGAAACGCAAAACGAACCGCTCCCCAAGGAGGGAGACCTCAGCATTGTGACCGATTGGGCAGGCATGCCGAAGTGCGTCATTGAAAACACAGCGGTGACCGTACTCCCGTTCCGGGAGATGACGTTTGATATTTGCAGCAGGGAAGGGGAGGACGATATCCTCGAAACCTGGCAGAACACGCACTTTCATATCTTCACCGAAGAGGGGAAAGAACTCGGCTACGCGTTCACATGGGATACGCCGGTGGTGTTTGAAGACTTCAAGGTGATCTATCAATGATAAAAAGGCGGCCCATGCGGGCCGCCTCTTTCATATATGCTGTACATCAGAAATTGAAATGATCCGGGTCCGCGTTGACGCGCTCATCGCGGTTGAGCGCATCGATCGCGGCCATATCTTCATCGCTCAATACAAAATCAAGTTCGCCGTTTGCCGCAATGCGCTCCGGATGCGTGGACTTGGGCAGCACTATGATACCCTGCTGCACGTCCCAGCGGAGGATGACCTGCGCTGTGGATTTGTTGTATTTCTTCGCGATGGCGCCGAGCACTTCGTTGTTCAGCAGCGTTCCGCCGGTGCCGCCTAAGGGGCTATAGGCCTGTATGGCAATGCCAAGGCCTTCGCAATACCGGATGAGCGGCGTCTGGGAAAGCAGCGGATGGCGCTCGATCTGGTTGACGGCGGGCGTGACGGTGGAGACGGCGAGGATATCCTCCATATGGTGCTTGTGGAAATTGCTGACCCCAATGGCGCGGATGCGTTTTTCGGCGTAGAGCTCTTCAAGCACCTTCCAACTGTCCACATACCGGCCCGCAACCGGCCAGTGGATGAGGTAGAGGTCCACATAATCCGTCTGCAGGCGCTTAAGGCTTTCAAAGAACGCTTCGCGCATGCGGCCCTTGCGCATATCCTCGTTCCACAGCTTGGTGGTCAGGAAAATATCCCCGCGCGCAACGCCGCTTTGCTTCATGCCGATGCCGACATCCGCTTCATTGCCGTAAATGGCTGCGGTATCGATATGGCGGTAGCCTGATTTTAATGCGCTTGCCACTGCGTCCACAGTTGCCTGACCCTGCGGAATCTGATACACGCCAAGGCCCAGCAGGGGGATGTTCACGCCGTTGTTCAATGTTTTGACTTCAGAAAACATGCTGTTCACCTCTTTTGGTTGTTTTTGAATGGGAAAGACTTTCTTTGGATGCGGGTACACAAAAAAAGCGGCATGCATCCGCACGGTATCATTATAAGCAATGCGGGCTTGCTTCAAACAGGAAACCTGTGACCGTTAACAAGGTGATAAAATGTGCAACAAAAAGGGGCGGGTATTCCCGCCCCTTTAGAAGGCTGTTTTTTCAGCCGGCAAGCACGATGGACGCGGGATCGGTATACGCAATGCCGAACGCATCCGCAACGCCCTTGTAGGTGCAGTTGCCGCCATATGTGTTGATGGCGCTTAGAATGCCGGGGTGCTTTACAGCGGCCCCTTCCAGGCCGAGGTCCGCGATCTTGAGGCCGTAGGAAAGCGTCGCGTTGGTGAGCGCCAGCGTGGAGGTGTGCGGTACCGCTCCAGGCATGTTCGCGACACAGTAATGCACGATGCCGTCCACAATAAACGTGGGCGCGTCGTGCGTGGTCGCATGTGTGGTTTCCACGCAGCCACCCTGGTCAACCGCCACATCCACGATGACGGTGCCGGGCTTCATGCACCTGAGCATATCGCGCTTGATGAGCTTGGGCGCAGAAGCACCGGGGATTAACACCGCGCCGATCACAAGATCAGCATTCGAAAGCTCGCGCTCAAGCGAGGAGCGGGTGGAGTAGATGGTTTTGAGCTTGTCGTTGAACATATTGTCAAGCTCGGTGAGACGGTCCAGATTGACGTCGAGTATCGTGACGTCGGCCCCGAGGCCCAGCGCCATCTTGGAGGCGTTGGTGCCAACAATGCCGCCGCCGATGACGACGACCTTTGCCTTGCGTACGCCGGGAACGCCGGAAATGAGCACGCCGCAGCCGCCAAACGGCTTTTCCATGCAACGCGCGCCTTCGATCACACTCAGGCGTCCGGCGATTTCACTCATGGGCTTCAAGAGAGGCAGCGCGCCGCGCGCGTCGGTCAGCGTTTCATAGGCAACGCCTTTGCACTTTTGGTTTAATAGGGCGTCTGTCAGGGGTTTGTCGGCTGCAAGATGAAGATACGTATAAATAATCTGGTTTTCACGCATGAATGGGTATTCCTGAGATAGCGGCTCCTTGACCTTGACGATCATGTCGGCATTTGCCCAGACTTCCGCCGCGGTTTCCAGTACCGCAGCGCCGTTTTCGGCATAGTCTTCATCGGAAAAGCCGGAGCCTAGGCCCGCGCCCTTCTGTATGAACACCTGGTGGCCGTGCATGCAGTATTCCTGCGCGTTGTCCGGCGTCATTCCCACGCGGGATTCGTTGTTCTTGATCTCCTTCACGCAGCCAACTTTCATATACAATCCCCTTTTCAATTGAAGTATGCGCTTGCGTTTGTTGCAGGTTCACGTCGGCGCATCAAAAAAGGTTCCTTGTACAAATTACAACCTGCGGGGGCTGCTGTCAATTGGTTTTAAAGTCACTTTTTAGGATGGGTTTTCCGGTAACAGACGCCTGCATAGATGATGGGAATGACAGCGACCCCAAGGATTCCTGCAAATACGCCGAGTGCTGCAAGCAGCGGCGCGTCTTTGACGAATGCGGCAACGCCAAACAGCAGCGCAAGAAACCCGCCCGCCATGCCGGTGTATGCGCCAAAACGGTGCGCTTTTTTCCATACCTCTTCGTCGGTCAGCGTCCAGTATACCCGGATGCCGTACCAACGGTTCTGTTTGACGGTGGGAAGGGAATTGGAAATATACATCAGAAAAAGCCCAAGCAGCATGGAAAGAGCGCCCGGGAACACCCCGCCGATATCCGTCATGTTGGCGGCGGTCATGGCGTAAATGCCCCAGCTGATGGCGATCAGAAATAGCGTGATGGCGGTAATGGTGCGCGTTTCCAGCGCGGCGTTCTTTTGAACGGCGGCATTGCCGGACGTCTTCTGATGATAGTATCCTTTTGAGAGCTGCAGCAGCAGCGGGATGAATGCAAAGAGGAGCAGCGTCCACTTGCTGCCATATCCGTCTGCGGAGCCGCTGATCCCCCAGTGAATGGGAACGATCTCCTGCCTGATCAGCGCAATCGCCGCAACAAGCAATGCTGCATGTATAGTGGTTAGTAGAAGCATCAGCTTATTTTTCATGATGGTCCTCCTTTTCAAGAAACGCGGCAAACAGCTGCATCATATCCTGCAGCACGCTTGTATTGAGGGAATACAGGATATTCTGGCCTTTCTTTTCCGCATCCACCAGGCCCGCTTCGCGCAGCGTGTTCAGGTGATGGCTGATGGACGGCTTGCTGATGGTAAAGCAAGCGGCGATTTCACCTGCGGTTTTATCGCCTTTGCGCAGCAGGCTGAGGATTTTCCGGCGTGTCGGGTCAGCGAGAGCGGTCCAGGTATCGCCCACGGGAACACCTCCTTATAATTAGATGATTTCCTAAATATCTAATTATAGAATATCTCCCGTTTGCCGCTTTGTCAACCGGTGCCCATGTGATATACTAGCTATGGCAAACGAAATGCATAGGGAAAAGAGGAACCGGTTCATGTCTTCCCTTCTTATTAAAAATGCAGATACCCTTGTGACATGCGATAATCAGGACAGTGTACTCCACAACGTCAACGTCTATTGTAAAGACGGCGTGATTGCCGATATTTCAACCCGGGAGCATGCAGCGGATGAAGTGCTGGATGCAACGGGATATTTTCTTTACCCGGGGTTAATCAATACCCATCACCACCTGTACCAGTATTTTACGCGCAATATCCCCAAGGTGCAGAACATGGAGCTTTTTGACTGGCTCAAAACGCTTTATGAGATTTGGAAAGGGCTTGATGAGGAGACCGTATATCTAAGCTCGTTGGCGGGTATGGGGGAGTTGATGCGCTACGGCTGCACAACGTGCCTTGACCATCACTATGTATTTCCCAAGGCGGCCTCGGGCGCTTTGATCGACGCGCAGTTTGCCGCTGCGGACGAGCTTTCTATCCGGATGCACGCAACCCGGGGGAGCATGAGCCTATCAAAAAAAGACGGCGGCCTCCCGCCGGATTCCGTGGTGCAGAATGTTGACGCCATATTAAAGGACAGCGCGCGGCTGATCGAAACCTTCCATGACAAAAGCGATTACGCCATGCGCCAGGTGGCGTTAGCGCCGTGCTCCCCGTTTTCCGTCACGGCGGAGCTGCTGCGTGAATCCGCGGTTCTCGCGCGTTCGTACGGCGTCAGGCTGCATACGCATCTGTGTGAAACCAAAGATGAAGAAGCATACATGCTCGAAACCCGCAATATGCGTCCTTATGATTATATGGAAAGCGTCGGCTGGACAGGTTCCGACGTCTGGTATGCGCATGGCATTTATCTAAACGACACAGAATTAGAACGCATGGCGCAAAACGGCACGGGCGTTGCGCACTGCCCGGCCTCCAACATGAAGCTCTCCTCCGGCGTGTGCCGGGTACCGGATATGCTGCGTTTAGGCGTGCCCTTAGGGCTCGCTGTAGACGGCAGCGCAAGCAACGATTGCTCCAACCTGCTTTCGGAAATCCGCACGGCGTACCTGCTGCACCGGCTTGCATACGGCAAAGAAGCGCCCACGGGATATGATCTGCTCAAGGTTGCCACCCGCGGCAGCGCAAAAATCCTTGGCCGCGAAAAGCTCGGGCAGATCGCAGAAGGCTTTGGCGCGGACGCGTTCCTCATCAAAAAGAACAGGCTGGATATGGTGGGCGCGGAGTTTGATCCGAAAAATCTGTTCGGCACGGTGGGGTATTCCAGGCCCGTTGACTACACCATTGTAAACGGCCGCATCCGCGTGCGGGATGGGGCGCTTGTGGGCATTGACGAAGAACGCATCCTCGAAAGAGGGCGCGCGAACATCAGCAAACTTCTGGAGGCTGCAACTTGAAAACAAAATACCTGATCCAAGGCGCGATGATCGCGGCAATCTACTTCGTACTGACGTATGCGATTGCACCATTTAGCTACCTGCTCATCCAGTGCCGCATTTCCGAGGCGCTCAGCATCCTGCCGTTTTTTACGCCCGTGGCCATTCCCGGCTTGTTTGTAGGCTGCCTGGTGGCAAACATCATTATGATGTTTACAACGGGGCTTCTTCCGCTGGACGTCATATTCGGCAGTTTGGCTACGCTGGTCGCCGCGTATTTGTCGTATGTGATTTCCCGGCGTGTTCCATATAAGCTGGGGCGCTGGCTTGCGCCCGCTCCGGCCGTCATCGTCAATGCGCTGGTGGTAGGGTGGCTGCTTTCGGATATCTACCAGGTGGGCGCGCCCTACCTGGTGTGTGCGGCGTATGTCGCCATTGGGCAGATCGTCGCTTGCTACGGGTTGGGCATCCCGCTGCTGCTGTTGCTGGAGCGGTATAAGGAAAAACTATTTTCCTAGTATATAGGGAAAGTAAAATCTTTAGGATTTACGGGCGTTTTCGGGGAAGCATTCCTTGACACTCCATAAGCGCACCACTATAATAAGTATGGGTTTTCGACCCTGTCGTTTTTTGCGTGGAATTGTTGCATTTTCCATAGGCGGCAACTCAAATAATCATTACTCAGGAGGTACAATATGCCAAGAACCGTCACCATCGATGGGAATACCGCTGCGGCGCATGTCGCATATGCGTTTTCGGAAGTCGCGGCGATCTATCCCATCACGCCTTCCTCCAACATGGCGGAAGTAGCAGACGAATGGGCGGCAGGAGGACGCAAGAACATCTTTGGCCAGACCGTGCGTGTGGCTGAAATGCAGAGCGAAGGCGGCGCCGCGGGCGCTGTGCACGGCTCCCTTGCTGCGGGCGCGCTCACGACCACGTTCACCGCGTCCCAGGGCTTGCTGCTGATGATCCCCAATATGTATAAGATCGCCGGCGAATTGCTGCCCAGCGTGTTCCATGTATCCGCCCGCGCGCTGGCTGCGCATGCGCTTTCCATCTTCGGCGATCACAGCGACGTGATGGGCGCGCGCCAGACCGGCTTTGCCATGCTTTCCGCCGCTTCCGTACAGGAAGTCATGGACCTGGCGCTGGTGTCGCATCTTTCCACAATCAAGGCAAGCGTACCTTTCCTGCATTTCTTTGACGGTTTTAGAACCTCCCACGAAGTATCCAAGATTGAAGATATCGATTATGCGGATATGGCGAAGCTTCTTGATTATGAGGCGCTTGCAAAGTTCCGTGCGCGCGCCCTCAACCCGGAGCATCCGCACCAGGGCGGCACCGCGCAGAACCCGGATATCTACTTCCAGGGCCGCGAAGCCGCAAACAAATACTATAACGCCGTTCCCGCCATTGTCGAACACTATATGGAAGAGGTCGGTAAGCTCACGGGCCGCAAGTACCATCTGTTTGACTATGTCGGCGCACCGGATGCCGAAAAGGTCATCATCATCATGGGTTCGGGTGCGGACGTCTGTGAAGAGACCATCAACTACCTCAACGCGAAGGGCGCAAAGCTTGGCGTACTGAAGGTCCGCCTCTATCGTCCGTTCGCTGCGGACAGGTTCCTGGCCGCAATTCCCAAGAGCGTGAAGAAGATCGCGGTGCTTGACCGCACGAAGGAGCCCGGCTCCCTTGGCGAGCCCCTGTATACCGACGTCGTCGCCGCCTTCAAGGAAGCCGGCATGTGCGATAAGGAGATCGTCTGCGGCCGTTACGGCCTGGGCTCCAAGGAGTTCACGCCCGCTATGGTCAAGGCGGTTTATGACAACCTCGATGCCGCGTCCCCCAAGAGCCACTTCACCGTGGGTATTGTGGACGACGTGACGCATCTCTCCCTCGATGTGGTGGATCACATCAACCCCGCGCCCGAAGGCACCATCGCCTGCAAGTTCTACGGCTTGGGTTCCGACGGTACGGTCGGTGCGAACAAGAACTCCATCAAGATCATCGGCGACCACACCCCGCTCTATGCGCAGGGCTACTTCGCCTATGACTCCAAGAAGTCCGGCGGCTTCACGGTATCGCATCTGCGTTTTGGCAAAAAGCCCATCCAGAGCGCGTACCTCATCACCCAGGCGGACTTTGTGGCCTGCCACAATCCTTCCTATGTCACGCGCTACGCTGTGACCGAAAACATCAAGGAAGGCGGCGTGTTCCTCCTGAACTCCCCCTGGACGGTGGAGGAAATGGAACACGAGCTGCCCGCCGCAATGAAGCGCACCATTGCAAGGAAAAAGCTTAAGTTCTACAACATCGACGCCATCCATCTTGCACGCGAAGTCGGCATGGGCGGCCGTATCAACACCATCATGCAGAGCGCGTTCTTTAAGCTGGCGAACGTCATCCCCGTTGAGGAAGCCATCGATTACATGAAGGCCGCCGCCAAGAAGTCCTACGGCAAGAAGGGCGACGAAATCGTCAAGAAGAACTATGCGGCAATCGACGCGGGTGTCAACGCCATGGTAGAGGTCAAGTACCCCGCGGCTTGGGCGGACGCCACCACCGGCGCTACCCCGATCTCCACTACGGACAACGCGTACTTCCATGACTTCATCAAGCCCATCCTCGCACAGGAAGGGGACAGCCTGCCTGTTTCCAAGCTCTCCGCGGATGGAACGGTACCCACCGCCACCACCTGCTACGAAAAGCGCGGCATCGCTGTGGATGTACCCAAGTGGATTCCCGAAAACTGCATCCAGTGCAACCAGTGCTCCTATGTATGTCCGCATGCGGTCATTCGTCCGTTCGTGGCAAAGCCTGAAGATCTTAGTGGCGCGCCCGAGGGCTTTGTGACGCTCAACGCCATCGGCAAGGAGCTTGCAGGCCTCAAGTTCAAGATTCAGATTTCCCCGCTTGACTGCACCGGCTGCGGCAACTGCGCGGACGTTTGCCCGGGCAAGGCACAGCAGAAGGCGCTCGTTATGGAGCCGCTTACCGAGCTTGCTCCGGTGGAAGAGAAGAACTGGGAATATGCGCTTTCCCTGCCGGAAGTCAAGCTTGACATCAAGCCCAACACCGTCAAGAACAGCCAGTTCTTAAAGCCCCTCTTCGAGTTCTCCGGCGCTTGCGCAGGCTGCGGCGAGACCCCGTACATCAAGCTCATCACCCAGCTGTATGGTGACAGGATGATTATCGCAAACGCGACCGGCTGCTCCTCCATCTATGGCGGCAGCGCGCCGACCTGCCCGTACACCGTCAACGAAAAGGGCCATGGCCCCGCATGGGCGAACTCCCTGTTTGAAGACAACGCCGAGTTCGGCTTTGGCATCAACCTTGCGGTCAACCAGCGCCGCAATAAGCTTGCTGAGATCGTAGAGCAGTTGAAGGCCATCTCCAGCGGCAGCGATGCGGAAGTCCTCCAGGCTTGGCTTGATAACAAGGACGACGCCGAAGGCAGCAAGGGCACCGCAGAAGCCGTGAAGGCGCTCGTTTCCGGCAGCGAAGGCAACGCGGAGGCGGCAGCGCTCAAGAAGCAGATTGCCGATATGGCAGACCTCCTCGTCAAGAAATCCGTCTGGATTATCGGCGGCGACGGCTGGGCATATGACATCGGTTACGGCGGACTTGATCACGTCATCGCCATGGGCGAGGATGTCAACATCCTGGTGCTTGATACCGAAGTGTATTCCAACACCGGCGGTCAGTCCTCCAAGTCTACGCCGACCGGCTCCATCGCGAAGTTCGCAGCAGCCGGAAAGCGCACCAGCAAGAAGGATCTTGGCATGATGGCCATGTCCTACGGCTATGTGTATGTCGCCAAGGTTTCCATGGGCGCAAACCAGGCCCAGGTGCTCAAGGCCGTGATGGAAGCGGAAGCCTATAAGGGACCGTCCATCATCATCGCTTACTCCCCCTGCATCAACCATGGCATCAACATGGGCAAGTCGCAGGCGGAAGCGAAGAAGGCTGTGGAGTCCGGTTACTGGCCGCTTTACAGGTACAACCCGAATCTCGCGGATGAGGGCAAGAACCCGTTCGTGCTCGACAGCAAGGATCCCAAGTCCTCCTTTGCCGAGTTCATCATGGGCGAGGTCCGTTATGCGTCCCTCAAGAAGCAGTATCCCGAAGCCGCCGAGCAGCTCTTCGAGCGGGCGGAAAAGGAAGCCGCGGACAAGATCGCATACTACAAGAAGCTCAACGAGATGTAATCTTTACGGTTACAGGAAAAGGAGCCGCGCTTTAGGCGCGGCTCCTTTGTTGTGTTCAGATAAAAAGTTATGATAGCCAAAACTCCATAAACCCCACCAAAAACGGCAGATGGGGAAATGGCTTTGTGCCCGTGGACACAAAGCCATGCCTTTCATACCAGCGCTTTAATACGGTATGCTCCTCCATAATGCCGATGGAGAGAGCTTGCCCGCCCATAGCGGCAGCCTCTTTTTTTGCGGCGTCCAGAAGCTGACTTCCGTAGCCAAGGTGACGGCAGGCCGGGGGTACACAAAGTTTTTCAAGCGTGACGATGCCGCCGCCTTTGTTCTTGAGCTCCATGAACCCGCAGAGGACGTCCCGATGGTACAGCCCGTACATCTGCGCGCCGCCCTCCCAATCGGACACCAGGCGGTCCGTTTCGAGGAAAGCGCCGTTGGAGGGGCAATTCTCTTTCGTCAGGTTAAAGTCGGACGCTACGGTCATAAAACTTTCCCGGATCAGGTCTGCGCATTGAGGAAGCCCGTTTTCCTGGATACGCCGGATAGCAGCTGCCGCCATATGCATTTCCTCCACAAATAAAATAGAATCTCTATCCTTGCACGGATGTGCCGTCCCCTGCTTCTGATTTTATACACTCTGCCGGCCCGTCGTAAAGTGCAATCCGGTTTTTGCCGCTGTTTTTTGCTTGGTAGAGCGCCGCATCCGCTGCCTGAAACAGGCTTTCCGGGTTTCTGTGCAGCGCGTTCATGCAAACAAGCCCGCAGCTGAAGGTGACGCGCCTGCTTTTGATTTCCGGTACGGAGGAGGCTTCCATAATGGAACGGATCCCCTCGCATACCTTATAGGCGTCCTGCACGCAATAGTCCCTGAACAGCAGCGCAAATTCCTCCCCACCCAGGCGGAACGCGTAAATGTACTCACCGCAATTGTTGAGTAAGATGTGCGCAAGACGCAGCAGCACCTTGTCTCCCGCCGCATGGCCGTATGTATCGTTGATTTCCTTGAAATTGTCCATATCCAGCACCGCCATGGAGAGGCATGCGCCGGTACTTCTGCATTCCTCCATCAATTTGGGAAGAAGCTCCTGGTATATCTTCCGGTTGTATAGGCCTGTGAACGGGTCGTGTTTGAGCTGTTCGCGCAGGCTTTTTTGACTGTTGTAGGAATCGATGAGGGAGGAGATGTTATATTGCCCGTAACGGATAAAAACCTTGGTCAGCAGATAAGCTGCCAGCAGGATGCCCGAGGCGGTGAGCGCCTCATACCAAATCCACTGCCCATAGACGCGGGACGTGAAGAAGTGCATTCTGACTGCGCTTGCAAGAAGCGCCAGCTGGCTCAGAATAAAAATGCGCTTGGTCATTTTGAGGTTTGCGAACAGGGAGGAAACAAACACGGGCAGGCAAAACGTCGCCAGAAGGACCGCGGCAATTCCATGCACAACGCAAAGAAACGTGCAGAAAAAAAGGATCAGGGAAATGACCGCGTATTCCTTATAAAGCAGTGGAAATTTCCTGCTGCAGATAAATTTGTGGACAAGGATGTTGACCGCAAGCATAAAAAGGGACGGCGCGATGATGTATTTTACCCAGTACAGGGTATGCGGGATTTCCGGCGTGGCATACGCAAAAAAGCACCATATGGCAATCAGGATAACTGCGTTAATCCCAATTGCAGTATAGCAAATGTTGATGATGAGTTGGCACCAGTGCTCCGGCCTTCTACTGCTTTCCTCCCGGGCTGTGCCATGTGTCGTGCGCAAAAAACCACCTCGACTATGTTTGATACTGCCCCGATGGGGAGGGACTATTTAGGGATTATTTAAGGTATCGTGAGAATTTCCTATAAAATTAGCAGGCGCAGGAAACGGTTGGCATGATTAGGAGGCCGCTTTGCGTGGCGGCGGCTTGACAAGCGCAGCTTCACGCCCGATACTAGGTAGCAAACAAAAAGAAAGACACAGGCGGTATCCATATGTATGAATTGCGGCAGGCGGGCGCACGAACCTATTATGTCGATTGTCCGGCAAAGGCGGGGCTTTATGTGCAGGAGGACGGCGCGTGCATTCTCATAGACAGCGGCGGCGACAGCGACGCGGCGCGCAAAATCAACCGGCATATCCAGGAGAACGGTTGGCGGCTTATTGCGATACTAAATACCCATTCCCATGCGGATCATGACGGCGGGAACGCATTTTTTGCGCAGCGCACGGGTTGCAGGGTCTATGCTCCGGGTGTGGAAGCGGCCTTTGTGCGGCATCCCATACTCGAACCAAGCGTTCTTTACGGGGGATTTGCGCCAAAACCGCTGCGCAACAAATTTCTCTGCGCACAGCCAAGCATACCGGAGGATGCGCTGCCGGAGTTGCCGAAAGGCTTTGCGCTTTTTCCTTTGCCCGGCCACTCGTTTGATATGGTGGGTGTGCGCACGCCGGATGATGTGGTGTTTTTGGCGGACTGCGTCAACAGCCCTGCGATCATCGAAAAATACCATGTCAATTTCCTGTACGACGTCGGGCAGTACCTTGCTACGCTCGATGCGGTGGAGCGCATGGAGGCGAAGCTGTTCGTCCCCGCGCATGCGGACGCCTGCACGGATATCCGGCCTTTGGTGGAATTGAACCGCAGCAAGGTGCAGGAAATCATCGCGCTGCTGTTATCGCTGTGTGCAGTGGGGCGCACGCCGGAGGAACTGTTAAAGCTGGTGTTCGACCAATATAGCCTCAGGATGGACTTTACCCAGTACGCGTTAGTGGGCAGCACTCTGCGCTCCTATCTTGCGTATCTTTCTGACGAAGGGAAATTGGAAACGGTGTTTGAAGACAACCGCCTTCTGTGGAAGACGTTGTGACACAACTGTTTTTGCCGCTGCCGATCGCAGCGCCTCTTGCAGGCTGGTACAAGGCACATGCGCGGAAGCTCCCCTGGCGGGAGAATACGGACGCCTACCGCGTGTGGATCAGTGAAATCATGCTCCAGCAGACGCGGGTGGAGGCGGTAAAACCGTATTACCTGCGTTTCTTAGCTGCGCTGCCGGATGTTTTGGCGCTCAGTCTGGTAGAGGATGATGCGCTCTACAAGCTCTGGGAGGGCTTGGGGTATTATAGCCGTGCGCGCAATTTAAAGCGCGCGGCCCAAAAGGTCGTGGAGGAATATAACGGAAAGCTGCCTGAAAGCTATGAGGCACTCTTAACGCTTCCCGGCATCGGGCCGTATACGGCGGGTGCCATTGCCTCCATTGCGTACGGCATCGCGGTGCCTGCGGTGGACGGAAACGTACTGCGCGTGCTTGCGCGGCTAAGCGATTGTACGCTCGATATTGCGCAGCCCAAGGTTCGTGCCCTTGCGGAAGAGACCGTGCGCGCCATGCTGCCTCAAGACGACCCAGGTACGTTCAACCAGGCCCTGATGGAGCTTGGAGCCACTATATGCGTTCCAAACGGCGAGCCGAAATGCCTGATCTGCCCGGTGCGGCAGCTTTGTAAGGGATACGCTTCGGGCAGGGCGGCGCAGCTTCCCGTAAAGGAGAAAAAGGCAGTGCGAAGAAAAGAAGCATATACCGTGTTTGTGCTGACACAGGATAACAGCTTTGCCGTACGTAAGCGTGCGGCGGGCGGGTTGCTTGGCTGCCTGTGGGAGCTCCCCAACTGCCCTGGCAGCATGGAAGAGGCGGAAATGGCGCGCCAGCTGGAAGCGTGGGGAGCCGTCCCCAAGGGGGAGATCAAACGCTTTTCCAGGAAGCATATTTTTACGCATGTGGAATGGCATATGCGCGTTTATACGCTCGAGATCGCGCTTTCTTCTCTGCCGGAAGGATGGGAATGGGCCAATGGAGAGAGCGCGCACGCGCTGCCTACGGCGTTCCGGATCTGCCTTGCGGATTGACCTTATGGCGATGCGGGGCTATAATACGAGTGCCGCGGTGTTTGAAACCGCACGCACCGGCAATCAATAAAAGTGAGGGCAGGTATACCCGAAGAATAGAGGGGCATGCAATGGAAACAAACGGAATTACAAGGCAAGTACAGGAAGCGCTAAATGATCTTTTTGCGGTGGCGGAGCTAAATGCCGGGGATCTTTTTGTGGTGGGCTGCTCTACAAGCGAAGTCGGCGGGCACATGATCGGCTCCCAATCGAGTGGGGAGATCGCTTCGGCCATTATGGACGCGGTGTTGCCTGAAATCAAAGCGCGGGGGCTTTACCTTGCCGTACAGTGCTGCGAGCATCTCAACCGCGCCCTTGTTGTAGAGCGCGAGGCCATGCAGAAATATGACTTGACGCATGTTTGGGTGCGGCCGTGGCTGCACGCGGGCGGCGCGTTTGCGGTAGAGGCGCTGTCCCGGTTTGCGGACCCCGTGATGGTGGAGGATGTGAAGGGCCGCGCTTGTGCGGGAATCGATATCGGCGGTACGCTCATCGGCATGCACCTGCATCCTGTTGTGGTACCCATCCATACGCAGCATCGGCGCGTCGGCGAGGCGACGCTTGTTATGGCGCGTACACGCCCCAAATACATCGGCGGGCCACGCGCACAATATGACGACGTAAGCAAATAGCAAAGAAAAGCTGAAAAGAAGTGCAGGGTATCACGCTGATGTGATACCCTTTATTCCGGTCATCTACAAAGTCCTACGGACTTTACAGATGGTTTTCTGCAGGTTAAAAGCCGCCTATGGCGGCATTTTTTTCGCCAATTTGACGCACATGTCGTCAAATTGGATGAATGTAGGAGATTTGCGAATCCCCCCACGCCTTCGGGAGGGGATCCTCTGCTTATTTTCAACTTTGATTGATAAAATGTTGACAATATAAAAGTCATCGCGTAAAATGCATTATAGATGTCTCACTTGATACAAAAAACGAGGTAAATGTAATGGAAGCCGTGCAGACGTTCAGTAAGGTAAAACGTGCGCGGATGGCGGGCGCGCTTGAGGGCTGCTTTTTGTTTCGCGGGTTTTCCCGGCAGGAAATCGAAGCGCTGCTGTGCGTGCCGGGACTCATCTGCCGCCGCTATGCGCAGGGGGAGGCCATGCTGTCCCCAAAGAGCCATGCGCCGGTACTGATGTTGCTATTAAAAGGCTCTGCCGTGGTGGAAAAACGCGCGGGGGAGGGTCTTTTGCGGATGAACGAGCTTTTTTCAGGTGCGCTGTTTGGCCTTGCTTCGCTTTTTGATGCGTCACATACATTTCCTACCAGCGTGATTGCAAGTAAAAACGCCGAGGTTCTCCTCATTCCGGAAAGCGTGCTGCGCGCTATGATGGAAAAAGAGTTCCGTCTGACGGAAAATTATATCCGGTACCTGACGGGAAGGGTACACTTTCTAAATGAGCGCATTGAGGGGCTATTATATCCTTCTGCGGAGGAACGCGTGCTTTTGTATCTCACACAGCATGCGGAGGACGGCAAACTGACGCAGGGTCTTACATCGCTTGCGCAGTGCCTTGGCATGAGCCGCGCTTCTTTGTACCGCGCGCTTAACAGGCTGGAGCGGGAAGGGAAGCTCATCCGGGACAAACGGCAGTTTATACTTCTATAAGAAATAAGTTTTGGGAGGAAGAAGACGATGCAAAAAAGCAGGATTTTGAACATGGCGCTCGCAGTGTTCCTTGCGGCTGTGCTTGCAACGGGGTGCGCCCCGCCCGCGGGGGAGAATGTACCCACGCCCGTACTGCGCACGCCCGCGACCACCGCCACGCCCGCACCCACGCCAACGCCCGCGCCCGAAAAGGCAAAGCTCAGTGTCGCGGCATTGAAGGGTCCCACAGGCATGGGGCTTGTGCAGCTGATGCAGGCGGATGAAAACGGAGAAACGGCGATGGATTACACCATAACCCTTGCTTCTGCGCCCGATGAAATCAGCGGGAAGCTGGTGACCGGGGAAGTGGATATTGCGGCGGCCCCTATCAACCTTGCGGCAGCGCTTTATAACAAGACCGAGGGGAAAGTGAAGCTGATTGCCGTAAACACGCTCGGCGTACTGTATATCCTCGAAAACGGGAACAGCATCAAGAGCGTTGCGGATTTAAAAAAGGTGAAGCTGTATGCGACTGGGCAGGGCGCAACGCCCGAGTTCGTGCTTAACCAGCTGTTGGAACAAAACGGGGTGCTTGGCGCTGTGGAAACCGAATATATGGCCGAGCACACGGAGCTTGCGGCACTTTTAGCTTCGGGAGAGGGCGGCGTGAAGGTAGCCATGCTGCCCGAACCGAACGTCACAATTGCAATGCTCAAAAATAAGGACTTGCGCATTGCGCTTGACCTCACGGAGGAATGGAACAAGGTTTCCGGCGGAACAAAGCTTGTGCAGGGCTGCATCGTGGTGCGCACAGACGTATTGGAGCAAAGGCCCGAGGCGATCGCAGCATTTTTAGAGGAGTATATGGCGTCCACGGCGTTTACCAACGAGCATGTGGAGGAAGCGGCGGCCCTGATGGAAGCCTACGGTATCCTGCCCAATGCGGCTGCAGCAAAGGCTGCTATCCCCAAGTGCAACATCGTCTGCATTACGGGCGAAGAAATGCGGGCAAGCGCCTCCAATATGCTCCAAGTGCTCTTCCGGGCCGATCCCAAGAGTGTCGGCGGCAAGCTGCCGGATGATGCGTTCTACTTTGTTCCTTAAAGTAAATTCCCATACGAGATATACGTTGAGGGCACCGCCCCCAATCCCCCGGCTTAGGGCCGTAACGGCCCTAAGTACCCATTCTTAAACACCCTAAGCTGGGGTAGGGGATTCCAAAGGGAGGTATCCCTTTGGTGGTGCAGGGGCAACGCCCCTGTAAAAGTCCTATTGATAGCCTAGAGGTACCTGCATGAAAAAGCTGCTGCGCGGGATCGGAATCACACTATTTTGGCTGCTTGTCTGGCATGCGGCAAGCGTTGCTGTGCATTCTGCGCTGCTCCTGCCCTCTCCCGTTGCAACATTAAATAGCTTGCTGCGGATGATGCGGCAGGCCGAGTTCTGGAGCGCTGCAGCATACAGCATCCTTCGAATCTCGGCGGGGTACGCGCTTGCGGTAATCGCAGGCGCGGCGCTCGGCGTGCTCACGGCGGGTTCGGCGCTGTTTGACGCGTTGCTGCGGCCCATCAGGAGCGTATTGAAGGCGACGCCTGTCGCCTCGTTTACCCTTCTGATAGTGCTTTGGCTGCACTCCCAAATGGTGCCGGTATTCGCGGCGTTCATCATGGTACTGCCGCTTGTCTGGGCAAATGTGCAGGAGGGTGTCCGCGCGACGGACCGGAACCTTCTTGAAATGGCGGGGGTGTTCCGCTTTGGTTGGTGGAAGACGCTGCGGTTGGTCTATGTTCCGTCCGTTCTTCCCAGCCTGCTTGCGGCGTGCGCCACGGGGCTTGGGTTTGCGTGGAAAGCCGGGGTAGCGGCGGAGGTGATCGCCCGCACGGCGGAGTCCATCGGCAAAAACCTTGTGGAGAGCAAGAGCTACCTTGAGATTGCGGATATGTTCGCGTGGACTGCGGTGATGGTGGCGCTGTCGGTTTTATTTGAACGGCTGCTTGCAGGCATGTTCCGGCGCATGCAGGAAAGCAGGAAGGAGGGGGCGGCATGAGCATCCGGCTTGTTGAGATGACGGCGGGATATGCTTCCAAAGTTGTGCTGGATGGGATTTCTCTCACATTCCCGGAGCAGGGCGCGGCACAGGTCACAGGCCCCTCCGGCTGCGGCAAAACGACGCTGCTGCGCATACTTGCAGGCTTGCACGCGCCGCTTTCCGGACGGATAGAGGGGCTTGAAGGGAAAAAGGTCGGTATGGTGTTTCAGGAAGATCGCCTGCTGCCGTGGTGTACGGCGCTTGAAAACGTCCGCTGTGTGATGAAAAAGGGAGCGGCGCAAGAGCAGCGCGCGATGGAGTGGCTGTCCTATATGGAGCTCTCGGACGCGGCGCAGAAGTACCCGCATCAGCTTTCCGGCGGCATGCAAAGAAGGCTCGCCCTTGCGCGTGCTTTGGCGTATGAAGGCGATGTGCTGCTGTTGGACGAACCCTTCAGTGGCTTAGATAAAGAACTCCGCGCGCGGGTTGCGGCGCATATCAAAAAAGCCGCGCCTCTGATTGTGCTTGTCTCACACGAGCAGAAGGACGCGGACTTGCTTGGCGCTGTACCGGTAATGCGGTTGGGTTAGATTTTTGCCTATACTTCTTTTGAAATACCGAGCATGCGGCAGTAGGCTTCCAAGCCGTAGAGAAGCGCTTCCTCGTTAAAATTAAAGTGCGGGCTGTGCAGCGGCGGAAAGCCGCTGTATTCCGCGATCCCCACAAAGAAGAACAACCCAGGGATTTCCTGCTGGTAAAACGAGAAATCCTCCCCGATCATCAGGTGCTGCATGGGCTGGACGTCAGACTTCATCAGCAGCTGAAATTCCTCCGTCATATCAAGCGGATTTTCAACGCTATAATAAAGCTGCACTTCTTTGAATTCCGTGGTGATGCCGGTGGCCACTTCAAACCCTGCGAGTATCTTTGAAATACGCTCCATTACCTGTTCGCGCATTTCGCTTGAGAACGTACGCAACGTGCCCGACATCACGACCTTGTCGCAGATGATGTTCCGGGCCTCTCCGCCGTGGATTTTCCCTATGGTGAGCACGATCGGCTCATCCGGGCTTGTGGAGCGGGAGACGATGGTCTGGAGCATGGTGATGAGCTCCGCCGCCGCCACGACTGCGTCCACGCCCTTATCCGGGTTTGCGCCGTGGGCGCTTTTGCCGTGTACCGTAAGATCAAACCCGCAGGACTGCGCCATAAACGTGCCGCGCCGCACCCCCAGCTGGCCGATGCGAAGCTCCGGAAACACATGCAGCGCATAGATGCGGTCTACCCGCGGCTCGTGGAGCGCGCCATCCTCAATCATTTTGCGCGCGCCGCCGCCGCCTTCCTCGCCGGGCTGGAATAATAGCACCACATTGACGGTGAGCTTTTTGCGGTGGGCGGACACAAGCGTTGCAAGCAGCAGCGCCACCGTTACATGTCCGTCATGCCCGCAGGCATGCATTTTGCCCGGATGCGTGGAGGCATACGGGAGATTGGTCCATTCTTCGACGGGCAGCGCGTCCATATCCGCGCGGAACGCAATGGTCTGTGCGGCGTTTTTTGCGTAGAACACGGCTTTGACGCCCGTGCCCGCAAGCTTTATGAGCACATCCGGCTTGAGCGCCTCCAAATAGGAAAGCACATAAGCCTGTGTCTGATATTCTTCAAATGCGGTTTCCGGTATGCGGTGCAGGTCGCGCCGGACCTTGACGCACTCCTCCCGCATGGACAAAACCACTTTGCTAAGCTGCATGATCGTTCCCCAAACGCGTTCTCTTTGCGAGAATGCGATGTTTTTCGCATTTCTTATAGTATAGCGGCATCCGCTAAAGAGCGTCAATGCTACACTACAATTTATGCCGTAACCATTCGGTACGGTGACTATGAAGAGACGAATGCCGGATGGGAAAGGCTGCAAAACAGGAAAGCAAAAGAGGTCATCCTGCGCGGTTTGCGGAGCCCCGGAAGCCTTTGTCATAGTTCGGGAGGCCACATTTTTCAAGAAATGCCCGATAAAATGGCTGTTTTATCATTTCGAAGCAGCCTGTGCTATGTTATAATTATAATATAAATTATAAAGTGGGAAAGGGATGGGGCACATTTGAATGTATTGATACCAAAGTTTAAAGAGGTTCTGTATTCTGTTCTTCCAATTACCGTAATTGTACTGATCCTGCATTTTACCCTTACGCCAATGGAAACGCCGTTTATTCTCAGGTTTTTGATTGGCGCCGCACTTATCGTTGTCGGTTTGACTATTTTTTTGGTCGGCGTAGACGGAGGAGTTACCCCGATAGGCAACATCATGGGGTCCAGCATCGTAAAATCCAACAAAATATGGATCGTCGCGATATGTGGATTGCTGCTGGGGTTTTTTATATCCATCGCCGAGCCTGATTTGCATATATTGGCAAGTCAAGTGGATGACGCTACGTTGGGATTGGTTCCCAAGTACAATGTCGTTGTCATCGTATCGCTGGGCATTGCAGCAATGCTCGCTCTAGGCCTTGTCCGGATCGTTTACAATTATCCGCTGTACAAGCTGCTTTCTATTCTATATGGCATCATCCTTGTTTTGGGGTTCTTTACCTCCCCTGAGTTTTTGGCGATTTCCTTTGACGCGTCCGGCGCCACAACGGGAGCATTGACGGTGCCGTTCATATTGGCGCTGGCGATCGGCGTATCCAGACTAAAAAAAGACAGCAAATCTTCAGAAAAAGATAGTTTTGGCCTGGTAGCGGTTGCATCCACCGGCGCTATCATTTCAGTAGCAATCACGAGCATCCTGTCAAAATCGGATAAGATTGCGGGTGGCGCGCAAAGCCATGAGGCACTATCTTCGGCCATCCTGTGGCCATTTATTGAAAACCTACCGTCCATCGCCCTGGATGTTCTTGTGGCGCTTGCCCCGATTCTGGTTATTTTCCTGGTATTTCAGAAAATATCATTTAAACTGCCCAAACCGGCGATCCGTAAAATTTTATTCGGGATGCTGTTTACCTTTATTGGCCTAGTGCTTTTTTTGCTGGGCGTACACACCGGGTTTATGGAGGTTGGGACAGCGGTAGGCTATAAGCTGGCTTCCATGGAGAGTAAGGCGTTTATTATCATCGTTGGATTTGTTTTGGGCATGGTGACCATACTCGCGGAACCGGCGGTTTACGTACTGACACATCAAATAGAGGAGGTCACCAGCGGCTATGTAAAGAGAAGCGTCGTAATGGGTACGCTTGCCGTGGGCGTGGCGTTTGCTGTGGCGCTGTCTGTCATACGGGTTTTGGTTCCGGAAATACAGCTCTGGCACTATTTATTGCCCGGGTATGCAATTTCCGTGGCAATGACGTACTTTGTGCCCAAACTGTTTGTTGGTATTGCATTTGACTCAGGCGGCGTTGCCTCCGGCCCTATGACGGCTACCTTCATCCTGGCTTACACCCAGGGTGCCGCGGATGCGGTGGAAGGAGCCAGCGTACTGGTGGACGGATTCGGCGTGATTGCAATGGTCGCGCTGACGCCGCTGATCGCATTGCAAATACTTGGGCTGATCTTCAAGATCAAGTCGAAAAAGGAGGTATAGGAATGCTCAACGAATCGGAGCGGTTTTATGTTGAATTAATCTGCATCATAGCCAATTACGGGTCAGGCAGCAAATTGATAAAATCTGCAAGGAGTCACGGCATCTCCGGCGGTACGGTTACACTGGGAAAGGGTACGGTCAACAGCCGCATATTGGACTATCTTGGCCTGTCGGAATTAAAGAAAGAGATTGTGTTTCTGGTGGCCGAGCAATCAAAGGCCTACCGCGCGCTTGAACAAATGAACAAAGAGTTTGAGTTCCACAAGCCGAATCATGGCATTGCATTTACGACTTCGATTTGCGGCGTACGGGGAACAAAGAGTATTTCGTGTGAAAATAAAATAGATAAAAGCGAGAATGGTGAAGCTATGTATCATGCAATTACAACAATCGTGGAAAAGGGCAAGGCGGAAGAAGTGATAGAAGCCGCAACCAAAGCCGGCTCCAAGGGCGGTACGATCATGAATGCGAGAGGCTCCGGCATCCATGAGACGAATAAGCTGTTCTCCATGGATATTGAGCCGGAAAAGGAGATTGTCATCATCCTTTCGGAGGTTGAAATGACAGACGCCATTGTGCGCTCCATACAGGAACGGCTAAAAATCGATGACCCCGGCAACGGCATTATTTATGTGCAGGGCGTCGATAAAGCGTATGGGATCTATAAATAAGCCAGGGAAGAGAAGACTGGAACGGACAGTATAGGACAAGCGGGCGCAGGACGCCCGCTTGTTGCTGTATGAAAAGCTTAACCGTCCTTTTCATCAATCCCAAGGTCGTTGTGTAGCACGCTGCTAGGAAGAATGCTGCCATGGCCGAACTTTTCCCGTATATTGTCCAGCGTCTTTTCCAGCCGCTCTCGTTATTCGCGGTTGGGGTGGTCATCTTCAAGCAGGGAGACTTGTTCCACGGCCCTGTCTTCCGGCATAACCTTTAAGGCGGACGGTCAACATGCGGATGGGCGTTTGGGTGACCGCTTTGACTGCTGTTGGATTGAGCAGCCAAGGAGCCGCTACTTCTGTCTCGGCTGCAGCATATTGATGGCAATACAATCAATTTGGATGACGTAGAGCTTAAGGAGAAAAGAATAAAACTATGAACTATTCATTAATTAGGATAATAATTGCAATCGTTCTTGTAACGTTGTTTGTATTTATTAAGCGTAAAACTTTCCGATTTACTTTAAAAAAAGTTATTTTTTTAGTTGTTGGAATTGTAGCAACGTACTACACTTTAATGTTTGTCCGGTTTGAAAATATCTTTATGAGTTTTCCATCTGCAGAATCGGTATGGCGCTATGAGAATATTGGAGAAGAGATTAAAATGGTCATAGAAGGAGAGGATTCATCTCTTGTCATTTATACACAAGAAAATAATATTTCGTATGAAGTATATCCTAAAACGGCAGATGGATGGAAGCTTAATACAATTTTATTTGAGAAAACACAATTTAAAATTATTGGAAATCCAGTCAAATGTGTCGTAGCTTTATGTAAGACTCAAAACTCAAAAGAATGTTTTATAATAATTCGCAAATATGCACCTTACGTGATATCTGATAACATAGGTTCGGAATTCAAAAGAATCGATCTTATCCCTCAGGATACATTTATAGATTATATTTCAGAATATACAATTGTGCCCGTTACAGCACAACAATATGAATTGACAGTGGGGGATGAAAAAACTGTTTTAGATATACAATGATATCACTTTAGGACCTTAACCCTTGAAGGCCGTGAGCAAAGCAAGGAAGATTTGAATATCAGAACTGCTTTTTGCTGAATGGTTAACTTTCTGATTATTTCCGCAACAACGACATCTTCGAAGTCAACGGCAGCAATTACTGCCCCAGATAAAAATCGAACACGGCAGGGAGCACATCGGCAATTACAGATTGAGAGTATACGTATCTCGGCCAAGTTAAGGGATTGGAGGGAGAAGTTTCAATGTTTCCGGAAAACATAAAAATTTGGACTAAATTGAAAAATTCATCTATTCCAGTAGCCAAATGTGCGGTTAGGATTACTATTTTTGCGCACCATAAAAATCACTACTATATGACATTACTTACTAATAGTAGTGGCTTGGCTAAGTTGAATAGAGAGGAAATAGAGAGAGAAATCGATCATTCGATAACTCATTTCCCGATGGACTATTTATCTGATTTATCTGATTGTGACCATGTTGTACGTATAGATGTGCTAAGTGGTGATGATATTCGTTCAAATTTGGAAGGAATAGAAATTTGGGCTAGTGTTTTTAGCGAAACACAAGAATTAATGAATAAGTTACGCACTGCGGAAAATGAAAAGTATAAGCCATGCTCAACAATGCTTAATGTTGAAGAAAGAGCAGAGGTTGAGTTAGAAGTCCAATATGTTAATGACAGCAATTGTATTTTGCATACCTCGGATTAGATTTGCTGCACAAGGTGCCGGGTTTCAGTGTACGGCAAACACCCCAAATTGGATTTTTAAAATATTGTATGTGCGCTATAAAAAAAGAAGCACGGAAACTCATTGCAGCTACCGGGAGACTATCATAGCGACATTTAGTCGCGCTCAAGTTTCAGCCAGATAAGCCGCGTTTGAGAGAAGTGGCTTGTTTTTTGTTGCGCAAAACGCTTACTTTGTGGAAAATCTCGAAGATCGCGCATAAGACAATCATGCAATAACCAATTCTGTTATTACATTCACCTCCAGAAGGTTCTACTGTATCCCTAACCGTCCTTTTCATCAATGCCAAGGTCGTTGCCTAGCACACTGCTTGGCAGGATGCTGCCGTGGCCGAATTTTTCCCGTATATTGTCCAGCGTCTTTTCCAACCGCTCCCGCTTTTCGCGTTTGGGCTGATTGTCCTCGAGCAGGGAGATTTGTTCCACGGCCCTATCCTCCGGCACGAGCTTTAGGGCGGTGACGGTCAGCATGCGGATGGGCGTACCGATCTTCCAGGAAGCTTCCACAAGTTCCATCACGGCGCGGATTAAGTCCGCTGCAAGGTAAGAGGGTACGGGGAGCGGCTTTTGCCGGGTGATGACTTTGAGATTTTGATCCTTGATCGTTACCTGTACGGCGGCCCCCTTGACGCCGTGCCTGCGCATGCGGGCAGCCACGCTGTCGCTAAGTACCGTAACGGATGTATGGATATCCTTCCAGGTAATGAGGTTGCGGCTAAAGGTCATGCCGTTGCCAACGGAATGAAGCTCCTCCTCCTGGCCGATTTCGAGCACAGGGCTGTCGTCAAGCCCGTTTGCATGGGCGTAAAGCTGGGTTCCAAGCTTGCCAAAGCGCCTAGCCAAAAACTCCGGGTCCATGTGCGCAAGCTCCCCAATGGTGCGGATGCCAAGCTGGCGGAGGTTCTCTTCCGTGTTGCGCCCTACAAAGAGAAGGTTGCCTACCGGCATGGGCCACACGACCCGCCTGTAATTTTCGCGGCTGATCACGCTGACCGCATCGGGCTTTTTCAAATCGCTGCCAAGCTTTGCGAACACCTTGCAAAAGCTGACGCCGACCGAAACGGTAAGGCCCGTTTCCCGGGTGACCCGCTGCCGGATTTCGTGGGCAAGCGCTAATGCGTCGCCTCCGAACAGGTGCAGGCTGCCCGTGACGTCCAGATAGCTTTCGTCAATGCCAAAGCGCTGCACCTGACTGGTGTACTGCGCATAGACGGCGTTGACCTTCTCGCTGTATTCCCGATAGAGGTGGTGGCGGGCGGGGCGCAGCGTGAGATTGGGGCATTTGCGCTGGGCCTGCCAGATGGTTTCCGCAGTTTTCACGCCAAAGCCCTTTGCAAGCTCATTCTTTGCTAAAATGATGCCGCGCCGCGCTTCCGGGTTGCCGCACACGGCCATGGGCACCTGCTTGTATTCCGGGTAAAGCAATTCTTCGACGCTGGCGTAAAACGAGTTGCAGTCGATATGAAAAATCACCCGGTCGCCTTGCGCCATTGCCGTGTGCTCCTTTCTGCTGGATCGAGAACAAATGTTTGTATTCAGTATAGAACGGCCGGGAGAAGGAGTCAACAGGAAGCCATATGAAAAAATCAGAAAAATGAAAATTCATGTTCTTCAAATGAACGCAGCTCTGATGCGCGTCAATCGGCTGATGCCATATATCACCGCAAATAAATACTGCAATTATTGCGCAAAATAAAATGCGGAAGTATATGTTCCGTAAATTACTTTAAGGAGGTATTTTGCATGGCGAGGAAAGGTACCATGTCGGAAGGCCTTAAACAGGTAATCGCGCAGGAATTGGGCGTTTATGACCAGGTTTCAAATAGCGGCTGGGGCGCCGTATCCTCCCGCGATTGCGGCAGGATGGTGCAAAAAGCCATTGAAATCGCTGAGCGGTCTATGGCTGGAAGGTAGTTTCGACGGAACAGATCCGGACGATACAATTCTCCTGAGTAAGAAGTAGAGGGAGCCTAGATACAGGCTCCCTCGCGTAATTTTTTATTGATATATAGCATTATACTCATTAATAGCATAACTATCAGTCATACCGGATATATAATCAGCTATTGCTCTTACGAGTATTTTCTTTTTCTGCCGATATTCTTGCTGCCTAGTTGGCTCCATATTTGATAGATCAGTATTAACAATCTTCTCTATTTCTTTCTTTACTTCCTCACGATCACCGTCGAGAAAATCTATAACTTCGCTGGTAGTTTGCCGCATATCCAGATATATTTTCCGAAGAGTCCCTCTATGGAGAAGTTTTGGGTTATTATAATATGCTTTGAAAAGTCCAGTAACAATCATGGCTGCTTTATTATCGAAATTAACCACTTCTGAACTATTAATTACTTTTTTTGAAATTATTTTTTCTAAGTAGTCACATAGTACCTTGCCGCCCTGAGAAAAGTCTATCAATTTTTCATTAAATCTATGCTCAGCAATATAGAAATCATCTTGTTCATATTTACTTATGAGCATCGTAGACTGTTGTATTGTATCGCATATAAAAAAGTTAATGACTGACGCAACAATACAACTATGTCGTAATTCGTCTTCGTCAGTAAAGGCTCTATTTTTCGCTTTAGCTTCATCTAATTGTTGATGAATACTTCGTAGTGGTTCACGAAGTGATCCCATTTTTTGAAGGCTTAAATAATTACTTAATTGTTCTACGTTCAATATTCCAGATGCAAATGCATCATCCAAATCATGACTTCTTTGAGCGATTTCATCAGCAATAGTAATAATCTGGCCCTCTAATGTTGTGGGTATTAGTATTTGTGGATATAAGTTCTGCAAGTCACCAGTTCGCAAAAATTCTTGCAAATCAAAGCACTTAGAATCACAATACTCACTGATATTGCAAGAAGCGCAATCTTTTATTTTTGTTGAGGTGTGCTTTAATATTCCCTCAAGGACTTGATATGATAAGTCAAGGCCGTTGAATTCGATATACTTCTCTTCTAAAAAATTCACGACACGAACACCTTGAAAATTATGCTTAAACCCACCATAGAAATTATTACTTTCGCTAGGTGTATACTTTATTATATTAATTTTTCCCTTTAGAATATCATCTAATGTCCGCTCTCCTTGATGCCCAAACGGTGTATGCCCTAAATCATGTGCAAGAGCTATCGCCTCAGTTAACTCAACGTTGAGATTTAATCCTACAGCTATTGCTCGGGCAATTTGTGCGACCTCTAAAGTATGTGTCATTCGGGTCCTGTAGTGGTCACCTTTGGAAGACGTGAATATTTGTGCCTTATCAACTAAACGTCTATATGCTTTAGCATGTACAATACGTTCATAATCACGTTGAAACTCGGAACGATATTCTTGTGCTAATCGAATTCCAAGCGGTCGCTTGCAATGTTCGTTTCGCTGACTAAATTGATGTAAGGTATTTTCTCTGTCTAGATGACAATAGTTTTGGTTTGTAGCCGGAATAGCATCTATGTGGTATGGCGGAAAAGTTATAAAAGATATTTGGTTCACTAGCTCGATATTATCTTCAATAATAATAAACGAATGACTTTCAAAATCGTTCTTTAAATCTAATTCGGAATTTGAAATAAAATTATTTATTACCATGCTTGATGAAAAAGAGGACTGAATTCGATAATAAACTACCCATCGCACTTCATTGCAGGCTATACGCCCATTGCCAACATAAATACGCAAAATCCTATCTTTTTTCTCTACCTCACATGACTCAAAGACAACAAAAGCAACGATACAGGTTAGACCGTCGTTCAGAGATACAACGGGAGTGTCATCTTCGTTTACGCTATAGTATTGCTCGCTATTGGTTTCCAAGCTTCGATTTAAGTAATTTATGGCCTCAATTAGTGAATTTTTAATTCTAACAATTATAATTTTAGAATTCATAAATTACCTCACTATATGTTACTTGGTTTTAATTAATCTAAGATTATGAAAATATGGGGCATTTAACGCCATATAGGGTTAACAAGTGAAGAAACCTTCTTATACGTATTATACCTCCCGATATATAGCAAATACAATCACAATATGTATGAATTGGGCATATCGCCCTACCACCCAAACAGAATACCGCTGGCAGATACGCGGGCGCGGGGATGTCGGTGACGAGGCTCTCGGTGGTAGTACCATCGCGATGGAAGCCGCGTTCTACAGGGGTGGTCTGGCGAAAGGATTCGCAAAGCACTCCCCACTTTCCCATTTCCTGCACATAAAAGCCGCAACCGCCGAATACCCATGCCTTAGCTATCATTATGAAAGGCGGGCTTGCAATGGAAATACATGTGGTGCAAAGCGGAGAAACCGTCATCAGCATTGCAAGGATGTATAACGTATCCCCGCAAAAGATCGTCACCGACAATGGCCTTGAAAACCAGAACACGCTGGCTGTGGGACAGGCGCTGCTCATACAGTTCCCGGAAACCGTCCATACCGTGCAGCCGGGCGAAACGCTTACAGGGATCGCCGCGCAGTACGGCACCACGGTGCTTGCGTTGCAGCAGAACAACCCGCAGCTGACCACCCAGCCGGCACTGCGTCCCGGAGAGCAGATCACCATAACCTACCGCGGCGAGCGCACGCGGGAGGTTTCCATCAACGGGTACGCCTACCCGCACGTCAATCCCAACGTGCTTCTGCGCACGCTGCCGTTTCTGACGACGTTGACCATATTCGGCTACGGGTTCACCGAGGCGGGGGAGCTCATTGAAATCGACGACCAGCCGCTCATCAACATGGCGTATCAGTTCCGCGTAGCGCCCATCATGCTGCTCTCCTCCATCACGGAGGACGGCAACTTCAGCGGTGAACGCGCAAGCCTGCTGTTTCGGGATACCACCTTCCAGAACGCGGTCATAGACAAGATCATAGAAACGATGTGGCAAAAGGGCTACCTTGGTCTGGATGTGGATTTTGAATATATCAACCCCGAGGATGCGGACGCGTTTATAGAATTTTTGCGCAACGTCACCGCGCGCCTCAACGCGGAGGGCTTCACAGTCAACGTGGACCTTGCGCCGAAGGTTTCGGGTGACCAACCGGGGCTGCTCTATGAGGCGCACGATTATCCGCGCGCTGGCGCTATCGCCAACACTGTGCTGCTGATGACGTACGAGTGGGGCTTTGCCTTCGGGCCGCCTATGGCCGTAGCCCCCATCGATCAAGTGCGGCGCGTGGTGTCCTACGCCGTAACCGTCATCCCCAGAGAAAAGATATTTATGGGCATCCCCAATTACGGCTATGTATGGCGGCTGCCGTACCAGCGCGGCATCACCGTGGCGACCTCCATCGGCAACCAGTTCGCCGTGCAGCTTGCCGCGCAGTATGGCGCGGAAATACAATACGATGAACGCGCGCAGTCGCCCTTTTTCTACTATACCAATGAGGCCGGGTTCCGGCATGTGGTGTGGTTTGAGGATGTGCGCAGCATCCAGGCGAAGTGGAACCTGATTGACGAAAACAGCCTGCTTGGCGCCGGGTACTGGACCGTGATGCGCCCGTTCGCGCAGAACTGGGCGTATGTCAACGGCATGTATACCATTCGCAAGATTGTGGAGTAGGCAAGGAACTCATGTCATTCGTTCTCTAAATGTAAAATGCCGCCGCCCAAATGGGCGGCATGAGGCAGTCGACAACTCTTTTTTCAGGGGCTTTGCCCCTGTACCCCACCCAAGGGACATATCCCTTGGGAATCCCATTTTTACAGACGTCCCAGTTGAGTATTTGTAAGCGGGTTCTTAGGGGCTTCCCGAAGGGAAGCGGGGTCGTTGCGCTATAAGCGCAAAAACCGATCCAGTGAATCGGTTTTAGACCCCCGGGTTCCGCTTATTTACGGCCCTAAGCGGGGTTTGGGGCGGAGCCCCAATATAAATTCCAACTTTCCCGGTAAACGAAGACGCCGCCCAAACGGGCGGCGTCTTCTCGAAAGTATCTTCTCTTATTGTACGGCTTAATACATGCCGGGGCCGCCCATGCCGCCACCTGCGGGTACTGCGGGCTCGGGAGCGGGGATATCGGTGACCAAGCTCTCGGTGGTGAGAACCATTGCGGCGATGGAAGCCGCGTTCTGCAGCGCAGACCTTGTGACCTTCGTTGGGTCGATGATGCCCTTTTCTTCCATCATGCCGTATTCGTCCTTCGCGGCGTCGAAGCCGTAGCCGGGCTTATCGGCATGCTTGATGTTCTCCACGATCACGGAGCCTTCGAGGCCCGCGTTCACCGCGATCTGACGGACGGGCTCTTCAAGCGCGCGCACGACGATCTGGATACCGGTCTTCCTGTCGCCGGTGGCGTCGGCTTCGAGCGCCTTCACGCGGCTGATGACGTTAACGAGCGCAACGCCGCCGCCGGGTACGATGCCTTCTTCCACGGCCGCACGGGTCGCGTTGAGGGCGTCTTCAATGCGGAGCTTGAAGTCCTTCATTTCCACTTCGGTCGCAGCGCCAACGGAGATGACCGCAACGCCGCCCGCGAGTTTCGCGAGGCGCTCCTGGAGCTTCTCCTTGTCGTAATCGGAAGTGGTCTCTTCGATCTGGGCCTTGATGGAGTTGATGCGGGCCTTGATCTCGGAGGGTTCGCCGGCGCCTTCGACGATGGTGGTGTTTTCTTTGTCCACCTTGACCTGGCGGGCGGTACCGAGCTGCGCAATGGTGGTTTCCTTGAGGTCCATGCCGAGCTCGTCGGAAATAACCTGGCCGCCGGTGAGGATCGCGATATCCTGCAGCATGGCCTTACGCCTGTCGCCAAAGCCGGGGGCCTTAACTGCAACGCAGGTGAAGGTGCCGCGCAGTTTGTTGACGATCAGGGTAGCAAGCGCTTCGCCTTCGACGTCTTCCGCGATGATGAGGAGCTTCTTGCCCTGCTGAACGACCTGCTCGAGCACAGGCAGGATTTCCTGGATGTTGGAAATCTTCTTCTCGGTGATGAGGATGAGCGGGTTATCGAGCACCGCTTCCATCTTATCGGTATCGGTTACCATGTAGGCGGAAGCATAGCCGCGGTCAAACTGCATGCCCTCCACGAGCTTCAGCTCGGTCTTCATGGTCTTACTTTCTTCCACGGTGATAACGCCGTCGTTGCCGACCTTATCCATCGCGTCGGAAATGAGCTCGCCCACGGTCTCGTCGCCTGCGGAGATGGAGGCGACCTGTGCGATGGCGGTCTTGCCGCTGACGGGCTTAGAGAGCGCCTTGAGGCCTTCCACGGCTTCAGATACGGCAACTTCGATGCCGCGGCGGAGCACCATGGGGTTGGCGCCTGCGGCGACGTTCTTGAGGCCTTCACGGACGATGGCCTGTGCAAGGAGGGTAGCCGTGGTGGTGCCGTCGCCCGCGACGTCATTGGTCTTGGTGGCGACTTCCTTCACGAGCTGCGCGCCCATGTTTTCAAATGGATCTTCCAGTTCGATTTCTTTGGCGATGGTAACGCCGTCATTGGTGATCAGCGGTGCGCCGAATTTCTTATCCAGCACCACGTTGCGGCCCTTGGGCCCGAGGGTGATCTTCACGGTATCCGCAAGCTGGTTCATGCCCTTTTCAAGTGCACGGCGGGCTTCTTCACCGTATTTCAACTGCTTAGCCATTGTTACGTTCTCCTTCCGCTATGCGCTATTATTCCACAACCGCCAGGATATCGTTCTGGCGAACCACAATGTACTCCGTGCCGTCGAGTTTGACTTCGGTACCGGCATACTTGGAGTAGATCACGCGGTCTCCAACCTTGACATACATGGTGACTTCCTTGCCGTCCACCATGCCGCCGGGGCCAACTGCGAGCACTTCCGCCATCTGCGGCTTTTCTTTGGCGCTGCCGGGCAGCACGATGCCGCTCTTGGTGGTCTCTTCGCTCTCAAGGCTCTTGATAACGACACGATCGGCCAAAGGCTTGAGTTTCATGAAATGTACCTCCTTTATTGCGATGCATTTGTTTGGCTTTTTGGGGTGTTAGCACTCACTAAACAAGAGTGCTAACAGCTTATATAATAATGCACGCCGCATGCGGCTGCAAGCATAATTTTTTGACGAAATTGTGAAATGAGCAGGAATCAAGCAAAATTACTCTTTCATATCTCTGCTATTATTGAAATTTCGCCCGTTTTCTATACTTTTGGATGGATATTGAAATTTTGGAAGGCGTATCTATGGTGGGGTACACGCCTTGCTTCAAAAGAAGCGTTGGATTAAAATAGAAACAACAGCAATTCAACAGATCAACCGATGGAAACGATCTTTTTACGCATCCGGCATACAGACACGCCGTTTACTTCATACCGGGAAGGAGCGTTTTTATGAAACCATATGTCCTTTCTCTTGACCAGGGCACCACAAGCTCCCGCGCCATCCTATTTGACGCCGCAGGTAAAATCAAAAGCAGCGCGCAGTACGAGTTCACGCAGCATTACCCGCAGGCGGGCTGGGTGGAGCATGACCCGCTTGACATCCTTGCAAGCCAGAAACGGGCCGTGGCGGAAGCGCTCGAGCGCGCCGCCATACAGCCGCAGGATATCGCGGCCATCGGCATCACCAACCAGCGGGAAACAACCATCGTATGGGAAAAGGCAACCGGAAAGCCCGTATATAACGCCATCGTCTGGCAGTGCAGGCGTACGGCGGCGCTTTGCGAAACACTCAAGGCGGAGGGGCTGGATGAATATATTACGGAAAAAACGGGTCTCTTGATCGACGCTTATTTTTCCGCCACCAAGATCGCCTGGATACTCGATCATGTAGACGGCGCGCGTGCGCGCGCCCGAAGCGGTGAGCTCCTATTCGGCACTGTCGATACCTATTTGATCTGGCATTTAACAGGTGGCCGCGCGCATGTGATCGATTATACCAACGCGTCTCGCACGATGCTGTTTGATATTAAATTGCTGTGCTGGGACGAGAGGCTTTTAAAAGCGCTCGATATCCCAGTTGCCATGCTGCCGCAGCCGGTGCCGAGCAGCGCCGTATACGGCACGGTGGCGGCGGGGATTTCAGGTCTTGAGGCTTTATCCGGCGTGCCCATCGCGGGCGCCGCAGGCGATCAGCAGGCGGCGTTGTTCGGGCAGGCATGCTTTTCACCGGGGCAGGCAAAGAACACCTACGGTACGGGTTGCTTTTTGATGATGAATACGGGCGGAACGCCCATTATGAGCAAAAACAGGCTGTTGACCACCATCGCGTGGGGATTGCGGGAAGGCAAAGCGGAATACGCGCTTGAAGGAAGTATCTTCAACGCGGGCAGCGTCATCAAATGGCTGCGGGACGATCTTGGGTTGTTAGAGAGCACGCCGGAAATCAACATCCTCGCCGAAAGCGTCAAGGACGCGGGCGGCATGCTGTTTGTGCCTGCGTTTACGGGATTAGGTGCACCATATTGGGATATGTATGCGCGCGGGACGATGGTCGGCCTCACGCGCGGCACCACACGGGCGCATGTTGCGCGCGCGGTATTGGAGAGCATTGCCTATCAGGTGACGGATTTGACCGCCGCCATGCAGGAGGACAGCGGCTTTGCGTTGACGGATTTGAAGGTGGATGGCGGCGCTTCCGTATCCAATGTGCTCATGCAGTTCCAGGCGGATATGCTGAACTGCCGCATCCACCGCCCGCTGAGTGTGGAAACAACGGCTGCGGGCGCAGCGTTCTTGGCGGGCCTTGCCGTTGGACTCTGGCCGGACCAACAGGCGATTGCCGCCCTGTATGGAACGGAACGCGTGTTTGCGTCTGAGATGGGAGAGGAGGAGCGCGCCCATCGCTACGCCCAGTGGAAGCGCGCCGTTTCCCGTGCGGTTGACTGGGTGGAGCACGCGTGAGAAGGCAGGAAGCCCGCGCATAGATGGAGCAAACCTATATTTCAAGTAAACAGAAATTTTGATGGAGGATCAATGTGCGGAAAAGATGAAGTTACAAAATTGACCGCTCCCTTGCAGGGAGAAGGAGTCTTGGACACCGGCCCCTTCTACCACGGCACAAAGGCCGGATTGAAAGTGGGGGACCTGTTGGAGCCTGGCTATCACTCTAATTATGGTGAACGAAAGAAGGCAAACTTCGTCTATTTGACTGCGACCTTGGATGCGGCTGTGTGGGGAGCAGAACTTGCGGCGGGCGACGGGCCCGGCCGTATCTATCGTGTGGAGCCCACCGGCATATTTGAGGATGACCCCAATCTGACAAACAAGAAGTTCCCCGGGAATCCGACCAGATCTTACCGCACCCGGGAGCCCCTGCGCGTGGTAGGAGAGGTCTTGGACTGGGAAGGCCATCCCCCGGAGGTGCTCCAGAAGATGCGGGGCCATCTTGACGAACTCAAGCGGTGTGGCATTGAGGCAATCAACGACTGACTGCGTGGAGCGTGCGTGAAGCGCCCTAAAACTCCTCAAAAAATGTGATTCCCTCAAATTTGCTCAGCAGCTCCAGCACCTCGCTGTGGGGCTGCTTCTTTTTAAGTTCAATTTTGAAATTCGTGCCGATGCCCACATCCCCCGCCACACGGATGGTCTCAAAATCCGATACGATCATAGCGTGTTCCCGCACAAACTCAAAAAAGGAGGAAATACGGCTCATGTTGTCAAACAGCACGTAGAGCTGTATGGTCTTGATGCGGCTTGTAAAAGCCGTCTGTGCCCGCTCCATAATGGTCATGGTCAGGATGATGATAAAGGTGACGGCGATGCCGCCCCAATAGAATCCCGCGCCCACCGCGAGGCCGATGCAGGCGGACGCCCAGAGGCCGGCGGCGGTCGTCAGCCCCTTGACGCGGTGCTGTCCGGTTAAAAGGATGGTGCCCGCGCCGAGAAAACCGATGCCGGAGACCACCTGCGCGCCGATGCGCATGGCGTCCTGCCCCACCCCGTATGTCTGCGTGACGAACTGGCCCGTCATCATCACGAGCGCCGCGCCTGTGCAGACAAGGATATAGGTGCGCACGCCCGCCGCGCGGCGCTTGCGCACGCGCTCAAAACCGAGCACGCCGCTTAACAGCGCTGAGAGGAACAGGCGCAGCACCATGGAGAGTTCATTCAGGGAAAGCAGGTCGTAGCCAAACAGGGTTGGTGCGAGCATACGGCGGTCCCTCCTTATTTCGTGATGTATGCGTTTATGGCTATTGTATGCCTGTTGTAAGCACAAGATCAGCCTGTGCTGCAATATCGCAGTTCGAAAAATACAGATCCTCCATCGGCAGCCAGGCGGATTGGAACTGCGGCAGCTTTTCCGGTATCTCCCGGACCTTCAGGCGCTCCCATTGCGCTTCTTTAGATAGGGTCAGGAATACCCGCAGGTCGTACGTCCGGGAGAGCAGCGGATGGTGGCTGTAGGAGCCTTCCACGGTCAATAGCGGCGTATCCTCTATATGGATGCTACGGCACGTCCCCGTCTGGCAATCATACGCGCGGTAAGAAAACGCGCCGCGCGTATTTAGATGGGGGGAGACCTCTTCTAAGAAACGCTCATAGTGGACGTTTCCGCCGGGCGTATGGTACCGTACCTCGGTGCGTAATTCCGGTGGGAGGAAAAAATGATCCATGTGGACCGTCTTACCGGCATATCGGCTTTCCAGGACTGCTGCAAGCGTCGTCTTGCCCGCACAGCAGCGGCCATCGAGCGCGATGCAAACGCGCTCCTTTTGGGAAAGCAGATAGTCTATCCGCTCCAATAAAAGCGCAGGCAAATCGTTTGCATTGAAAAAAGAATGTGCGCGTAATTCCATGAGGTCTTTCCTAATGAGATCAAAATATTTTCCGCTGCATCATAGCACGGATCGCGCAAAAACACAATGCAAAGGCACAGATAGCCTTACGGACGGTGTTTCAGGTTGGCCGAAAAAACAGGGAAAAGTGTTGCAGGATACTCTGTTGATCATAAAAAGCGCCACCCTTGCGGATGGCGCTTGGAATACGGACGGTTTACTTGCGCGTGTTATACAGGTTCTGTTCCGTTTCCGTGCTGAACAGATGCATCATCGTACCGGAGAACGTAAAGTGGATATAGTTCTCCCTGCCGGGGGTGAACGTATAGCTGTCAAGTAAATCTCCGGTCGGTACGCGGATCACGGCGTCCTTTCCGTCTACATTTACATGCAGGTATACTTCGCTGCCCATCATTTCGGAGACGTCCACTTTCGCGCGGATCGCGTTTTCGGTACCCTCGGGCACAACGCGGATATGCTCGGGACGGATGCCCAGGGTAATGGTGCAAGGCATCTGGCGGTTGAGCTCCAGCAATTTTTGCCTGTCGGAGGGCAACGGAATCTTTACGCCGTAGAGCTCCACCACATAGCGGCCGCCGTCCACAGTGAGGGCTGCGGGGAAGAAGTTCATCTGCGGGGTTCCGATGAAGCCTGCCACAAACAGGTTGGCGGGTTCATGGAACACCTCGTGGGGCGTGCCGATCTGTTGAATGAAGCCGTCCTTCATGATCACGATGCGGTCGCCCAGCGTCATGGCTTCCGTCTGGTCATGCGTAACATAGATAAACGTGGTGTCAATGCGCTGCCTGAGTTTAATCAGCTCCGCGCGCATCTGGTTTCTGAGCTTGGCGTCAAGGTTTGATAGCGGTTCGTCCATCAGGAATACCTGCGGGTGGCGTACAATCGCGCGGCCGATCGCCACACGCTGCCGCTGTCCGCCGGAGAGCGCCTTGGGCTTGCGCTGCAGTAGCTCCGTAATGCCTAAGATTTCCGCCGCTTCCTTGACCTTTTCGTCGATCTCCTGCTTGGTCGCTTTCCTGAGCTTGAGCGCGAACGCCATGTTCTCATACACTGTCATGTGCGGGTAGAGCGCATAGTTCTGGAATACCATTGCGATATCCCTGTCCTTGGGCGGCACATCGTTGACCAGCGTATCGCCGATAAAGATTTCGCCGGAGGTGATCTCCTCCAGGCCTGCCACCATGCGGAGCGTTGTGGATTTGCCGCAGCCGGACGGGCCGACCAGTACCACAAACTCCTTGTCTGCGATATCAAGAGAAAACTCCTGCACCGCAACCACGTTCTTGTCGTAGACCTTCTTGATGTTCCTGAGTGTGACGTTTGCCATGCTTCCCGGCTCTGGCGGACACAGCCTCCGCTAACTGTCCGCCTCGCCACCGCGCGTATCCATCGCGATGGCATTACGGCAGGTCTCCACACTGCCGCACCGCAAGCCGCTGCGGTTTGTCTAGAACCTCCTTTTTTATAGCGTTCGCGGGCTTATTTTGTGGAGTAAGCCCGTGTCGCATTGATACTTGGTGATGGGTAAAAAAACAGTAGCCATAAACTGCTCCTATGTTTTCGTTTGCGTTCGATGGTTGAAATAAAGCGCTGCGACGCGATTGGACCTTGATCATAACATCTATCTGCAGCTTGATATTACGTTTAGAATAGCAGGTTTCCGGCATTTCGGCAAGGCTTTGCGTTGGCATATATACCGCAACCATAGATAAAAACGGTTCACAGGCGAGACTGCAGTTTCGCCTGTGAACCGTTGCTGCCTAACATAAGGTCAGCCGATGGTTTCAGGAACCTCAGGAAGCCGCGAGAAGCCTTTTAGAAGGTCCTCTTCGCTGGGAACGTAATCCGTCATGGTGCCGTTGTGGTAGGCCATATAGGCGGTCATATCAAAGTAGCCTGTGCCGGAAAGCCCAAAGAGGATGGTCTTCTGCTCTCCGGTTTCGCGGCAGAGAAGCGCCTCGTCGATTGCGGCGCGGATGGCGTGCGCGGACTCGGGTGCCGGCAGTATGGTTTCGCAGCGGGCAAACAGGGAAGCAGCCTCAAACACGCGCGTCTGTTCCACAGAGACCGCCTCCATATAGCCGTCATAATACAGCTTTGAAAGGATGGGGGACATGCCGTGGTACCTTAGGCCCCCCGCGTGGTTGGCGGAAGGCGTGAACGTGCAGCCAAGCGTATACATCTTTGCAAGCGGCGTGATCATGCCGGTATCGCAGAAATCGTAGGCGTATCTGCCGCGCGTAAGCGTCGGGCAGGAGGCTGGCTCCACCGCGATGATGCGCGGGTCCGCCTTCTTTAAAATCTTATCCTGCATGTAGGGGCCAATGAGTCCGCCAAGGTTGCTGCCGCCGCCCGCGCAGCCGATGACGATATCGGGGTATTCGCCTAAAATGTCCATGGCCTGTTTTGCTTCCAGGCCAATCACGGACTGGTGCAGCAGCACCTGATTTAATACCGAGCCCAACACATACCGGTAACCGGGTGTGGACACCGCCATTTCCACCGCTTCTGAAATGGCGCAGCCCAGGGAGCCGCTGTTTTCCGGGTCGGCGGCGAGCATGGCGCGGCCCGCGTTTGTCCGATCGCTCGGGCTTGCATATACGGTTGCGCCAAAGTTTTCAATGATGGCCTTGCGGTAAGGCTTCTGGATGCTTGAGACCTTCACCATGAACACCGTCAGCGGCAGCTTAAAGTACGCGCATGCTTCAGATAGCGCGGTACCCCACTGGCCTGCGCCCGTCTCCGTCGTCAGGCCGAGAAGCCCCTGCTCTTTGGCGTAATAGACCTGCGCAATGGCGGAATTGAGCTTGTGGCTGCCCGAGGTGTTGTTCCCCTCAAACTTGAAATAAATCTTCGCGGGCGTACCAAGCTCCTTTTCCAGGTTGTACGCGCGCACCAGCGGGGAGGGACGGTAAATGCGGTACATATCCATGATGGGGCCGGGGATATCCACATAGCGGGTGGTAGCGTCCATTTCCTGATGCGCCAGCTTTTCACAGAACACGGGGTAAAGGTCGCTCTCCACGGCAGGCTTGTTGACGCCGGGAATCAGGAGGGGGGCGGGCTGCTCTATCATGTCCGCACGCAGATTGTACCACTGCTGCGGAAGTTGATCCTCCGTCAAATAGAACCGATGCGGAATGCGTGCCATACTTCGTTCTCCTTTCAAACCTCACATTTTAAAGTAACAAAAAAGCTCCCGTCCCAGTCATTGGGACAGAAGCTATATGCCTTCTGCGGTGCCACCCGATTTGGCGCTATATTGCGCCCGCCTTTCATCAACCTGCAAACACAGGTCTTCCCCCAAGGTAACGGAGGGGAGTGCCGTCAGCTGCTACTAAGGTAAAGACCCGTTCGGCTGCCCTCATAAGTCCATTCAGCAAAGGTGTTCGCTGCCGTTTTCCACCATCACGGCTCTCTGTGAGCTATCCCTAGGCCTACTCTTCTTACTCAACGGTTTGTCGTTTGAACACATTGTATGCATAGGCGCGCCGGTTGTCAACCATCATTTTTTGCCTGAAACAGATCAATGGAATCCGAACTTTCCGGAATCCGGCGTTGGAAAAAGACGGAAACGCACTTTTTCCGGGAGTTGAAATCCATGCATGGATGCAATAATATAAATGAAAAGCGGCAAAACATGGCGAAAATCATATCATTCCGGCAGCCCAATTGTTGTGAGGAAAAGAGGGAGGAACCGTGATTGGCTTAAAGGAATATGCGTATCTTTCCAAGCAATTCAATGAGGTCAAGCATGTAACACTCAACCCGGGCAGCGAAGGGGTCGTGCGCGTGCATATGGTGCCGCCAAAGCTGCGTATCTTTCAAAATGCGCCCAGCGTTGTGATACTGAATGGGCAGGATATTCTGCCCATCAACACCTCTTGGGCCATACTCCTTTGTGCGTTTATAGATGAAATCCAGCGGTATGACCAAAAGGAGCTCAAAGAGGAAGACTGGGACGATGTGGTCATGAAGGCCGTTGCAAAAACCCGGCGTGTTTACCGCTATGTAAAGGAAAGTACCCTCAAAGACGATTTATGGCGGATCATCGACACGCTCTATGACGTTGCAAACGGCAGGCAGCCGGAAGAGGAAATCGGCGCGGTTTCCATTGGGGCATACGCGCCCCATATGACGGCACCGCACCGCATGGACCTGATGATCAGCGCGCTTTATAAGGACTGCCGCTGGAACTGCAACAACCAGTGCCTGCATTGCTATGCGGCGGAGCAGGAGCTTTCGGATACAGAGGAGCTTTCTTTGGAGCAGTGGAAGCAGGTGATAGATAAGTGCCGTGCGGCGCGCATCCCGCAGCTTACCTTCACCGGCGGGGAGCCGACGTTGCGAAATGATCTTGTGGAGCTTGTGGACTACTCCAAATGGTTTATTACGCGGCTTAACACGAACGGCATTTGCCTGACGCAAACGCTATGTAATGCGCTGTATGAAGCAAGCCTTGACAGCGTGCAGATTACGTTATATTCCCATGACCCGCACATTCATAACGCGCTGGTGGGGGCCGACAGCTGGGAAAAAACCGTGCAGGGCATCAAGAATGCCGTGGGTGCAGGGCTGAATGTGAGCATCAACACCCCGCTATGTGCGGTAAACGCGGACTATCGGGAGACGCTCCGGTTTCTAAACGAACTCAAGATCAAATATGTTTCCTGCTCGGGCCTGATTCCGGCAGGCGGCGCAACCAGTGGAGCGTCCGTCAGTACGCAGCTGAGTGAGGACGCGCTGTATGAAGCACTCAAAAACGCACACGAATACTGCCGGGACGTTGGGATAGACTGCAACTTTACGTCGCCCGGGTGGATGCAGGAACAGCGCCTGTATGAAATCGGGTTCCGGACAGCACCTTCCTGCGGGGCGTGTTTAAGCAACATGGCCATAGCGCCGGACGGCACCGCCATCCCCTGCCAAAGCTGGCTGTCCGGTGAGGGACTGGGGAATATGCTCGAAACCCCGTGGGATACCATCTGGAACAGCTCTAAATGCAGGGAAATCCGCGCAGCCTCCGCGCGGATGGAGCAGCAGTGCCAGCTTGGCAAAAGAAAGCAGGTATGACGATGAGAAAAAAGATGCTTCATCTTGCCGCAGCAGCCGTTTTTCTTCTGTTGCTGTTGCCGCTCCCTGCACAGGCGGCAAAGCCCCTTGATGAAATCAAGAATTATGTGATCACCGTCGATATGCGGCAGGACGGCACCATGGATATTCAATACCAGCTGGACTGGTTGGTGCTTGATGATATGGCAGAAGGCCCGCTCACATGGGTTAAGATCGGCATTCCCAACCGCCATGTAGATAACATCAAAGCGCTTACGCCAAATATCAGCAACATTGGGTATATGGGCGATGGCGGAAGTTATGTGCGGATTGATCTTGACCGGGCGTACCGCGCAGGCGAGACGGTTTCCTTCGGCTTCTCCATCCATCAATCCTACATGTATACGCTTGGCGGCATGTGCGCCTATTCCTTCACGCCCGGCTGGTTTGACGGGATTCAGGTCGATTCGCTCAAGGTGCTGTGGAATAAGGAGGGTGTCGCTTCGTCAAATGCCATGGGTACGCAGGGAGAGTATCTGACATGGGAAACTTCCCTTGACGCCGGAGAGCGTTATAAGGTGTCGGTCGACTATCCCATGGGCGTGCTTGATACGGCCGCGCATATGCAGGCAGAGGAGGGCGACGGCCCTTATGAAGGCATTATTGCCAGCTTGACGATCATTCTCGTTGGCGCTGTTTTGATCGGCTTTTTTATTGTGAAGCATAACGGTTATAAGGGCGGCTTTGGACAGGGAGGAACGCATGGACCTACGCACCGCCACTCCTGCGCGGGTTGCGCTTGCGCCTGTGCCTGCGCTTGCGCGGGTGGCGGGCGCGCAGGCTGCTCCGTCAAGCATTTTTATGGCGCGGGCGTTCCGATGCAAGTGCTCAGAGAAAAATTGAAATAGGAACAAAAAACGCGCCCATACGGGGCGCGTTCGCATGATAGAGGTGCATACGGATTATGCGTTCAGTCGGATTTACGGGATAAGATCTGTACCGCCTCTTCGAGCGCTTCCATGCGCTCGCGCAAGCGTGAAATTTCCAGCTCCACCGGGTCGGGCAGGTGCACCTGGTCGAGGTCCACGCCCGCTTCCCCGAAAACGGGGGGCATGCGCACGCAGGCGGAAGCGTCTATCGGCAGGCCTTTTTCACAGGAATCTTTGCATTGACAAAGGTCTTCCTTCTCGCAGGGGCAGTTTTCCGGCGTATAGGTGGGGCAGGGAAATATTTTGACCACGCGGCCCGGCACGCCAACCACGGTCGCGCAGGGCGGGACGTCCTTTAATACGACGGCACCCGCACCGATCTTTGCGTAATCCCCAACGGTGATGGGGCCAAGTACCCGCGCGCCGCTTGCGATCATGACATGGTTGCCGATGGTGGGGTGGCGTTTGCCGGTTTCCTTGCCGGTGCCGCCAAGCGTCGCGCCCTGGTAGATGGTGACATCGTCGCCGATCTCTGTCGTTTCGCCGATGACTACGCCGCTGCCGTGGTCGATAAACAGGCGCTTGCCAATCACAGCGCCCGGATGGATTTCGATGCCGGTAAAAAACCTGCTCCATTCGGAAACCAGACGCGCCAGCAGCTTCCAGCCGCGTTTGTGGAAAAAGTGCGCAACGCGGTGCGACCGTACAGCATGGAAGCCGGGGTAGCACAAGAGTACCTCAAACCCGTTCCTTGCGGCAGGGTCGCGGTCCAGAATGCACTTGATATCGCTGCGCAGCGTACGAAACATATAAATCCCTCATTTCAGATTATTCCACAGGGAAAATAAAAAACACATCCGGTCTTTTTCAAAGACGGATGTGCTCCGCGGTTCCACTTTGCTTGCGCGCTTTGCCGGAAAATCCCGGCAGCACGCCGCTCATTCGCCTTAACGCGGCGAAACGTCCCGGGATACTTGGGGGGCACCCCCGTTGTCGCGGGCAGCTGGGAAGCGCACTTCCCCACAATCCAAACCGCAGGCAGGCTCTCAGCCGTTTTCGGCCTGCCCTCTCTTTGCGAAGGAGAACGGGTACTCTTCTTCCGTCATCGCTTTTATGAATAGTGTACTGTATGCAAAAGCGGGCTGTCAAGTGCTCCGCTCCTGCCGGAACACCGCACTATTTTCCTTGCCGTGCGATTGTGGTATAATGACCGCAAAGCGGCCGGTATGCGGATGCTATCATATCCGCTTCGCTACTATGGTATAATAACCGCAAAGCGGTCATTATACGGCTGATTCTATACGCGTGCGATTTTTGGCCTGCGGCCGAACGCACATGCGCGGATTATACCATGCCCGCTTCGTGGTATAATCCACTTGAAACAACCTTTTAAGCAATAACGTCTTTCGGGAGAGATCATGGATAAAATTCGCGCTTTTTTCCTCCGCATTGGAGAGCAGATTACAAATCTCTGGGAAGCCGTGCGGCAGCGGCTCTTTCCCGGTTCCGTCAAGCCTTCCCGCCACTTAAAGGAAGAGGAGGAGCTTTTCCCGCAGCGGACACGGCGGTTTTCCGCCGTACAGCCCCGGGACGATTCCGGAGAAACGCGCCTGTTTGATCCCCTGGAAGAACCCACGGACGAAACCCCTCACGAAAGCGAGCCCTTGTTTATGGAACCCACCCGCAAACGTCCCTTCATATTGAGCGTCATGTTTACAACGCTGCACTTCGTGGTGTTTGGATGCGTCCTGCTTGGGCTGGGGGCGCTTGGCGCGGGCATCGGCATTGCAAAGGCGTATGTCGAAACAACGCCGACGATTGATCGCGCGCAGCTGACAAAGTCCGACCGTACGTCGTACATCTATGACAAAGACGGGCAGCTCATTACCACGATTGCGAATCTTGAATACCGCGACTGGGTGGATATCGAGCAGATTCCCGACCGCCTGCAGAACGCGTTTATCGCGGTGGAGGACGTGCGTTTTTACCGCCATTCGGGCGTGGACATCAAGCGCCTGTTTTCGGCGGCGCTTGAAATTTTAGGCAACAGCAATAGCTCCGGCGGCAGCACTATCACGCAGCAGCTCATCAAGAGCAAAATCGTCGGCAACCAGCGCAATTACAAACGCAAAATCCAGGAAGCCTATCTTGCGCTCGAGCTTGAACAGGAAATCGATAAAAAGAAGATACTCGAGGCTTATCTCAACGACATTCATCTGGGAGAGGCCAACTATGGCGTAAAAACCGCCGCTAAGGATTATTTCAATAAGGAGCTCGATCAGCTGACCATCCGCGAGTGCGCGATGCTTGCGGGCCTTACCCAGAACCCGTACTACTACAACCCCCGCAAAAACATGTATAAGCGCGACCCGGAATACTGGCAGGTGACACAGCGCCGTACGGATACCGTGCTTGAGCGCATGTATGAGGCGAACTTCATTACGTCCGAGGAATACCGCGCGGCGCTCAAGGAAGAGGTTCAGATCGTGGAGGTCTCCACGCAGAACCAGCTCTATGACATGCCTTATTTCGTGGAATACGCCATTAAGGACGTTGTAAAGCACCTGCTTGCACAGCGGGGCCTGCCGGAAACGAACGCGAATTTGAGCGCTGTGGAAAATGAATTGCGCACAAGCGGCTACCACATTTATACGACCGTGGACCGCAACATGCAGAACACCGTGCAGGATACGCTTGCAAACTGGGACAATTATCCGCAGCTTAAGGACCCCAAGGCGGTGGAAACGGTGGAAACGCTTTCCGACGGTACCGTGATTGAGACCGCACAGCCCCAGGCGGCCGCCGTCGTATTCGATTACCATGCGGGAGAGCTTCGCGCCATCATCGGCGGGCGCACAAGCCCCACCATCCGCAAGGGGAAAAACCGCGCTTCGCAAAGCTATCTGGAGGTCGGTTCCTCCATCAAGCCGCTGGCCGTCTATGGACCGGCGCTGGATGCGGGCGCGTCGCCCGCGACGATCATCGGCAACCTGCCGCAGCGCATCGAGGGCTGGGGCGGCGACAAAGGCTTCCCCTACATCGGCGATGCGAAATATATCGGCCCCATCACGATCCGGCGGGGCATCATCTCCTCCCTGAACGTTGTGGCGGCGCGTACGCTCTTTGAGCGTGTGCAGCCTGAAGTAGCCGCGAAATATCTGGAAAACCTTGGCGCGAACACCGCCAAGATCAATGTGGACGGCCCGGGCCTTGCGCTGGGTACCTCCGGCTTGACCGTCATACAGATGGCGGCAGCCTATGGCGCAATCGCCGCGGGCGGGGAATACAAAGAGCCCCTGTCGTTTACCCGCGTGGTGGACGACAACGGCAACGTGATCCTCGATGCGAACGCCGTACGCGATACGCACCGCGTATACAAGGCCAGTACGGCCTATATGCTCATCGATATGCTCACCGACGCCGTCCGCGGCGGCACGGGTACCGCCGCGAAGATCAGCGGCATGACGGTCGCAGGTAAGACCGGTACCAACTCCGACTACCGCAGCGTCTACTTTGCGGGCATGACGCCCTACTATTCCTCCGCCATATGGATTGGGCACGACTATCCCGTAAACGTCCTCAAGGATAAAACAACGGGCGGCAAATATGCGGCGCTTTTGTGGCAGGCTTATATGAAAAAGCTGCATGAAGGCCTGCCGGACAAGAGCATTATAGACGCCTCCCCCGCAGAACTAGGCCTTGTGAAAAAGACGGTGTGCTCGGTCTCCGGCATGCTTGCGACCGACGCCTGCTATGCGGACAGTGCCGGGCATGTGCCGGTGACGGATTGGTTCCTGGAGGAAAACGCGCCGACCGAAACGTGCGATGTGCACGCCGCGGTTGCCATCTGCAACGAAAGCGGGCAGATCGCCACCCCCAACTGCCCGTCTGAAACCGTGGTATCGGGTGCTGTGGTGCTGGTGCGCCCCGGCAGCTACTATGACCAGTTCCCGGATGAAGTCCTAAAGCAGGGCATTCCCAATGCCGTGCGTACGGCGCTCACGCTTGAAGAGTATGAAGCCACGGTGTATCCGCAGAATGTCTGCACGCTGCATACGGGCGCCGGGCAGAGCGTTACGGAACTGCAGTACCGCGCAAGCTCGCTCCGGCAGGAAATATTGGACCTGATCGCCTCCAACACGCTTAGTGCGGGGGACGTCTCCATCCTCACGGAAAAGGCGGATAAGCTGTATAGAACATCGAACAGCAGCAGCGCCCAGTCCCTTACCTATGCGATATTGGACGCGCAGCAGGAGCTTTCCCGCGTGCGGGGGATTGAAACGCCCGCACCCGCGGTTACGCCGCCCGGAGAAACATTCCCGGAGCAGACGCCGTGACAGCAGCCTTAAACACGCTCTATGAAGCGGAGCGCGCGCGCCTTTTGGCGCTTAATAATACGCCGGGCATCCCAACAGGCATGCATGCGTCTCCCGTATTTGGACAAGGGCCGGAGCATCCGTCCCTGGTTCTCGTCGGCGAAGCGCCGGGCGCAGAGGAAACAAAGGCCGGGCGTCCGTTCGTCGGCAAGGCGGGCAAGCAACTTGATGCGCTTTTGGAGACCGCAAACATCCCGCGTGAAGCGGTGTTTATTACAAATGCGGTCAAATACCGGCCCACTACGGTGTCCGAACGCTCCGTGCGCAACCGTACGCCGGATAAGAATGAGATTGCCGCCGCCTTGCCGCTTTTGCGGGAGGAGTTGTTGCTTTTAAAGCCTGCCTGCATCGCGACGCTTGGCAATGTGCCGCTTTTAGCGATCCTTACGCTTTGTGAAAAGGAAAAGGGGACCATCGGCACACTGCACGGCGCGCCGCTCACAGTGTTGATGCAAGGCATGGAGACGGTGCTTTTTCCGCTGTATCATCCGGCGGGCGTAATCTACAACCCGTCTTTGCTTGCGGTTTGCGAGCGGGACGCTGCGGCGCTTGGGCGTTTTTACGCTGTGAACAAACGGTGAAATCTCCCGCCGCACTGCACGCCGCGCCAATTGGATATGCTATAATCAGGGCGGCGCTTTCCAGTTTCTGTGGAATGGCTGCCGATTTATAACAATATGGAACGGATGGTTACACATAAAAAAACAGATGCGCCGCCGCGGAAGCGGCCGAAAAGGTACTGCTATGAAACACCGTATTTTTGCCGTTGTTTTGCTGCTTGTGCTGTTGCTGGGGATGGCCGGTAATACGGCCTTGGCGCATACGCGCGAATTTGGCCGGGTCACCGCGCAGGACGTCCGGCTCAGAAGCGAGCCCAATACGGATTCCGATGTACTTGCGCAGCTGCCGTTGGGGACCGAAGTGGAGGTTCTTGATGAAGAGGGCGGATGGTACCGGGTGCTGTATGGAGAAACGGTAGGCTACCTCAGGCAGGATTACATTTTTGTAAACGCGGTGGGCAGCCGTGCCGCCTATGTTCTGGAGGACGGCGTCAAGCTGCGCGGCGGCCCCGGGCAGTCCGCCTATGTGGTGGCCGAACTTTCCGCAAGCCAGGGCGTGAAGGTCAAACAAATGGTGGGGGACTGGTATTTTGTCGTCGCGGGGGATTGCGTAGGGTATGTGCACCGCAATTACCTGCTGATGACGCAGGCCACAAACACCGCCAGCAATATGCTCAAGGTGGGGATGGAAGGCCAGGAAGTCAAGCGCATGCAGGCGGAGCTTTCCAAGAGAGGCTTTTTAGCAAAGATTGACGTGACCGGAAGCTATGGCGCAAAAACGCGCCAGGCCGTTGCGGACTTTCAAAAAGCGAATGAGTTTGCTGCTGACGGCGTTGCGGGAGGCACGACGCTCAACGCCCTGTATGACATCAACAACAAAGTCAACAGAGCAAACGCTACCGCAACGCAGATCAAGGGCAGCGTCGAGATGCTTGACTGGTTCAAGGGAGGGAACGAGTGGCTCTATAAAGGCGCGAAGTTTACGATTACGGACGTAAAAACCGGCCTCTCGTTCCAGGCGCGCCGGTTTGGCGGTTGGTATCACGCGGACAGCGAGCCCGTTACCGCATCCGACACCGCGATGATGAAGAAGATTGCGGGCGGCGAGTGGAGCTGGGACAGGCGGGCGATCTGGGTCAGCTTCCGCGGCAAGTACGTCGCAGCCAGCATGCACTGCATGCCGCATATGGCGAATCCGACCGCCAGCAATAATTTCCCGGGCCATTTTTGCGTACATCTTTTAAACTCCAAGGTGCACGAAACCAGCAAGCCCTGCCCGCGCCACCAGGCCGCCGTGCAGGCAGCCTACCGCGCGGGGAAGTAGCCGCACAGCCTTGAAACGTCTAGCGATGGAGGAAGTATTATGAAAATTCTTGTTGCCGATGATGACCAGATCGTACACGAGTCGTTGGGGATTTATTTAAAAGCGGAAGGCTATGAGCCGGTGGACGTATATGACGGGGATGCGGCGATTGCAGCTGTAGGGCCGGAGATCGCGCTGTGCGTGCTGGATATCATGATGCCCGGCCGCTCCGGCATTGAGGTCTGCAAGGAAATCCGCAAGACCTCGCACCTGCCCATCATTATGCTTACCGCAAAAGGCGAGGAAGTGGACCGTATCGTGGGCCTTGAGCTCGGGGCCGATGATTACATCGTAAAGCCCTTCAGCCCGCGCGAGGTCGTCGCCCGCATCAAGGCGGTGCTCAGGCGCACGCAGGAGCAGCAGGACAGCGAAGACGGCGCGCTGGTATTTAACGGGCTTGCAATCGACCTCAAGAGCTATACCGTGACCCTTCGCGGGGAGCCGGTGATCTGCACGCCCAAGGAAATCGAAATCCTGCACATGCTCGCTTCCAATCCGGGGCAGGTGTTCACGCGCGAGCAGCTGCTAAACCGCGTGTGGGGATATGATTTTGCGGGCGAAACGCGCACGGTGGATACGCACATTAAGCGCATCCGCGCAAAGCTTGATAACGAGGGCCTCGGTTGGAGCATCAAGACTATCTACGGCGTCGGCTACAAGTTTGAGGTGGACTGAGAGTAGGTAAAGCTTCTTAGCGAGTGCTTAAATTTTAGGATGTTGATTCTATAAAGCACTGAGGATTGTTTTGTTCGGGGGACGATCTGCTTCTGATAATGCATTGGAGGTATATGTGCGTCTTTTGGATAGGCACTGTTCCTCAAATCCTCTTAAAGAATGCTTGTGATAAGGGGTGCGGGGGGCGAAGCCCTCCCGCTATTCAATATAAAATAATTTTTCGTCGCCGCCGTAGGCGGCGATACCCTTTTGAAAGGACTGCCCATGCGGAGCGTTTTCCTTTGGCGCATGCTGATGATGCTGGCACTGACCGTGCTGCTGGCCTCCCTGCTCACAACGGGGGGCTACATGTATTTGAGCCGGGATACTTATACGTCTATCATGCTCACCGAGCTTGCGCCAAAGGCGGAGGCGGTGAGCCAGCTTCTGACGGAATACAACGACGAACATGTAGACAAGGAAACATTTTCCCGCCTTGCGGACGGCCTAATGCGCGCTTCGGGCGTAACAGGGATCGTGACGGACGCAAAGGGCGCGCCGCTCTATCATACCATCGCGCTGGACAGCGCGCCGCAGCGCTATCTTGACCTATTGAATCAGGAGTTGCAAAAGGCGCTTGCAGGCGAGACCACGCGGCATGACGATATCCGCACGCCGGATGGAAGGCTTGCGCTTTCCATCTGCATTCCCGTCAGGGACGCAAACGGCAATGTCACGGGCAGCGTGTTTCTATTAAAGTCTGAAGAGGAAATCAACACGACGACTCAGAGGCTCAACCGCTCGCTGCTGCTTGTGGTGGCGGTCGTGCTGCCGGTGATGCTGGTGGCCTCCGCGTTTGGCGTCAAGCGGCTTGCGGAGCCCCTGCATGAGATGGCGGGCGTTGCCATCAAAATGAGCCAGGGCGATTTTCAAATACGCGCCAATGAACGTGAAATCGGCGAGGTGGGCATGCTCGCGCGCGCATTGAACCAGATGTGCAATACGCTTTCGCAGACCATCTATCAGCTGCGCGCGGAAAAAAGCCAGCTCAACCAGCTGCTCTTCAGCTTTTCTGAAGGGATTGCGGCGACGGACAGCGTCGGCGTATTGACGCATTACAACCCCGCGCTCATGCGCATGTTCGGTTCCGTGCGCGTCAATTCCCGCATTGAACTCATCCCCGACGCCGCGATTTGGGAAGCGTTCGACGAGGTATACCGTACGGGTGAAATGCAGAACATGCGCTATCAGCTCCCGGGTGATAAGATGCTATGGATCACCATCTCCCCCGTTGTAACGGAGCAGGGCGAGCGCACGGGCGTTGTGGGCCTTTTTAAGGATATGACGGAGATGGAACGGCTCGAGCGCACGCGGCGCGAGTATGTGGCAAACGTCAGCCATGAATTGAGAACGCCGCTCACCGCGGTGCGCGGGCTATTGGAGCCGCTGGCGGACGGTATGGTCAAGGAAGAAGCGGACAGGCAGCGGTATTACCGCATCATGCTCAAGGAAGTCATGCGCCTTTCCCGCCTGATTACGGATATGCTCCAGCTTTCCCGCCTGCAGGCGGGTACGGAGTATATGGAGCTTGTCGAGGTGGATATCAATGAAATTCTCGACGATATCCGCCAGAGCTACCTCAAGGAGGCGGCGCAGCGCGGCATCACGCTCCTGGTGGACGCCCCCAAGCTTCCGCATGTGTTGACAGACCCCGACCGCGTGGAGCAGGTGATCGTGATTCTTCTTGACAACGCCATGCGCTACACGCCCGAAGGCGGCACCATTACCCTCTATGGCGAGGACGGCGTGCGCGTCAACATCTGCGTGAAGGACACCGGCTGCGGCATCCCGGAAAAGGACATCCCGCATGTGTTCGATCGGTTTTACAAGGTGGACAAATCGAGAAAAGAGGGCGGTACGGGCCTTGGCCTCTCCATCGCGCGCAACATTATCGCAAAGCTTGGCGAAATGGTCGCGGTGGAAAGCCGGGAGGGGCAAGGGACAACCTTCCGCTTCACGCTCAAAAAATATGTCAGCAACGCCATTGCGCTTGGGCCCGCGCCCGAGGAATGGGACGGTACAGCTTCCGATCTTGGCACCCTCCCGCCCATCGTGCAGGCGCACGGCGTTTTAGAGGACGCGCCGTCGGATATGGACGCGCCCTACGAGGTGCTGCCGCAGGAAGACAAGCGCCCGGAGCGTCCCGAAAAACGGACGGAACGAAAACGCCCCAGGACAAGGCTGTAGCCTGTTTGTGAAGAACAAAAAAAGACCGCGCTCCATAAAAAGCGCCGGTCTTTTTTGTATGGAAAACAGGTTGTTTTTGTGCGGAAGTGTTCACATGCGGTTGCGTGGGCGGCATAATTTGTCCGCCGCCACATACCTTGTACTATATACGGGACAAGGGGGAAAAAAGAATATGGAATTTCGGCGGAGGAAACACAGGCGCCGTTACGCTGCACCAGAAGGGTCAGGGACGGGCAAGGCCATATTGGCGCTGCTCATTATCGGCGCGCTGGTGTATCTGGTAAGCGCGTCCGCCGCAGGTACTTGGGTGGCGCAGAATGTGGTCGCCCCCGTGTTTGCCTGGGTGGATGAGCAATTAAAAGGCGCGCCCGCTGCGGCGACGCCCGATGTGAGCGTGGAGGCCCCCGGCCAGACGATCATCAGCGAGGAGCCGGGCAAGACGGTGACAGGGGATGTGGAAGTGCCGGCCATGGAGTGCTTTGCCTTGCAGATGGGTGTTTACAGCACGCAGGCGAATGCGGATACGGAGGCGGATGCGCTTCAAAAACGCGGTGCCGGCGGGTATGTGATGGAGGACGCGGGAAAATACCGCGTGCTTGCGGCGGCGTACGCGGAGCGCACGAGTTTGGATCAGGTGCGTGAGCAATTGAAGACGGATGGGCTCGACAGCGCGCTCTACACGTTTGTGGCGCCTGTGAGCACGCTGCGCGTAACGGCGACGGAGGCGCAGCTCAAGCGCATCCGGGACGGCTTTGCAGCGCTTGACGCCATACAGCAGAACATCGGCGCATCCTCGCTTGCGTTTGATAAGGAACAGCAGGAGGTCGCAAGCGGTGTGACAAAGGCGAATGAACTGCTCACAGAGCTCAAAGCGGCAAAGGAGGCGTTCTCTGTCGGCGATCCGTCTGCAAACGCCGTGCTATCCGCAATGGGGGAGTGCTTCAACAAATATGAGGAGGCGCTTGCAACGCTTGCGGGCAGCAATGCCGAAAGTTTTGTGGATTTTTCCTCGAAAATGAAGTACACTCATTTATATATTGCACACGCTTATGCAACGCTTGCCCAGCAGGTATCCGCTATGGCGTGAATACAATTTCACCGGAGGATACGGATGAAGATTGCCAAGGTGGCGGAACTGTTGGACGCGCGCGTGCTATGTTGTGCGGAGCGGCTGAATTGCGAAGTTACTTCGGCATTTGGTGCGGACCTCATGAGCGATGTTCTGGCCTTTATGGACGCGGAAACGCTGCTTTTGACGGGCCTTGTCAATCTGCATGTTATCCGTACGGCGGAAATGCTGGAGCTTCCCTGCGTGGTGTTTGTTTCCGGAAAAACCGTGGGCGAGGATATTCTTTCCCGTGCCATCGAGCAGAATGTTGTACTCTTAAGCACGGCGCGTTCGCTCTATGAATGCAGCGGGCTATTGTATAACGCCGGCCTTACGGGCTGCAAAAGAGGGTAGCGGGATGGCATTTGTACAGAGCTTCCCCGTCGCCCGTGGAGAATTCGATACGGCGGGCGACGCCTCAAGCAAAATCAAAGCGATTTTAAAGAAACTGGGCGTCTCTTCGCAGGTAATCCGTGAGGTGGCAATCGCCGCTTATGAATCGGAAATGAACCTGATCATTCACTCCAAAGGCGGGGAATTAAGGCTTGAGATCAGCCCGACGGAAATTCTCTTAATCAGTGAGGACACCGGCCCCGGCATTGCGGATATTGCGCTTGCGTTGAAGGAAGGCTACTCTACAGCCCCCGAAAGTGTGAGAAACCTCGGGTTTGGCGCGGGCATGGGGCTGCCCAATATCCGTCGGCATTCGCACAGCTTCCACATTGAAAGTGAGATTGGCAAAGGGACGAGGATCGAAGCCAGGTATTATCTCAACGAAGCTTCCGGGACAATGTGACGCATCACGGAGGTCGCAACATGTTGTACAAGCATTCGGTTCGGGTGGATCGCAGAAAATGTGTCGGCTGCACCAACTGCATCAAGGATTGTCCCACGGAGGCGATCCGTGTGCAGCGCGGCAAGGCGGTCATACTTGATGAGCGGTGTATCGACTGCGGGGAGTGCCTGCGCGCATGCCCGCACCACGCCATGACGGCGGTGACGACGCCTGTGGGCGAGCTTAATCTGTTCAAATACAACATCGTCATTCCCTGCGCGCCGATTTACTCGCAATTCCGCCTGCAGGGGGATCTTGGGGATTTGTTTGAGTCGCTCTACGCCATGGGCTTTGACGCCATTTATGAGGAGGCGCGCGGCGCTGAAATCGAGGCGGAGGCGTTAAGGCTCTATTTGCGCTCAGGTGAGGCGAATTATCCCGTCATCTCCTGCAACTGCCCGGTCATTCCCCGGATTGTGACCACCATGTTCCCAAATCTCATTGATAACCTTTCCCCGTTCGTCTCCGCCATGGAGATTTCCGCACGCATCGCAAAAACCGAGTTCTGCAAAAAGATGGGCGTCCCGCGCGAGGCGGTGGGCTGTTATTATATTTCACCCTGCGCCGCGCGCATGACCAATATCAAAAGCCCGCTTGGCATTGAAAAGAGCGATGTGGACGGCGTATTCTCCCTGCTTGACCTTTACGCGCTGCTGCTTGAGCATATGGGCGAGGGCGGCGCGCCGCGGGAGGTCGGGTACCCCGCGGGCGCATATGGGATCGGCACGGCGGTGGTAGGCGGCTTGAGTTCCGCTGTGGGGACCGAGCACTATCTTGCGGTGGACGGCATCTATAACGTCATCCAGTGCCTGGAGGAAATTGATAACGATCGCCTGAAAAAGCTGTTGCTGGTGGAAGCTTCCGCCTGCGTGGGCGGCTGTGTGGGCGGCCCGCTGCTGTTTGAAAACCAATTTGTCGCAAAGAACCGCAACCGCAGGCTTGCAAACGCGTTCCCGCGTACGGACCTAGAAAAGGATCCGCATGTGCTCGAATATGCGGGATCACAGATGATCCGCTACACCCGTCGGTTTGAACCGCGCAGTATTTTGAAGCTTTCGGACGATGTCAACGAAGCCATGCGCATGATGGACCGTATGGAGGGAATCGTCAAGAGCCTGCCGGGGCTTGACTGCGGCTCCTGCGGGTCGCCAAGCTGCAGGACGCTTGCCGAGGACATCGTGCGCGGCCAGGCGGTGGAGATGGACTGCATCTTCAAGCTCAGAGACAAGCTGCGCATACTCGCGCAGGAAATGGCAGACCTCGCCAGCGCTGAAAAGCGCGGCTGATCATAGGCGGCCGAGGAATACGCGGGCGGCCACAGGCCGCCCCTGCGATGACACCACCCAACATGCAGCATGCAACATATTTGTTGTAGGGGCGAACTGCGTTCGCCGCAAAACAACACGTTTTGCCTACCACTTTAATACGTAAGGAGGAGCTCTATGCAAGTTTCAGAGTTAGCGAACATCATCGGCGCAGCGTATGCGCAGCCCTGTGAGGATAGAAAGATCCGCGCGGGCTACGCGTGCGATCTGTTGAGCTGGGTCATGGCAAAGGGCGTGCCCGGCTGCGCCTGGATTACGGTACAGACGCATATGAATGTGATCGCCGTGGCGGCGTTGCACGAAATGGCCTGCATCATCCATCCGGAGGGCGTGGAACCGGAAGCGGCATCCCTTGAAAAAGCGGCGCAGGAAGGCATTGCGGTATTGTTATCCCCCAAGACGGCATATGAAATCTGCCACCTAATGGCGGCGGCAGGCATTCCAACGGTGTAGCGTATGATGAAGCTTGCCGCGGACCTGCACATCCATTCCTGCCTTTCCCCCTGCGCTTCCCCGGATATGACGCCCAGTAACATTGTCAACATGGCATACCTCAAGGGCCTTCAGGTCATTGCCGTATGCGACCACAACTGTGCCTACAACCTTCCGGCCGTCAAGGCGGCGGCGGATGAACAGGGGCTGATATTCCTGCCAGGTATCGAGGTGGAAACGCGCGAAGAAGTGCATGTGCTCACGCTGTTTCCGGCGCTCGAACCCGCCATGGAGTTTGGCGGATGGGTATATGCAAGCCTTCCGGAGATTCAAAACCGCCCGTCGTTCTTTGGCGAGCAGACCATTATGGACGCAAACGATCAGGTGGTGGGCACGGAACCGCGCCTTCTGATCCAGTCCACCACCCGCTCCATCGACGAGGTGGTAGAGACCTGCCGCAAGCTTGGTGGTGTGCCGGTTCCCGCGCATATCAACAAGACCTCCAACTCCATGCTCAAAAGCCTGGGGTTCCTTCCGCCCAACCTGCAGCTGACCGCCATCGAGGTCTGCCCGCAGAATACGCTGGTGGGTGTGGAAATTTCCCGCTACCATGTGCTGTATAATTCGGACGCACATACGCTGGGGGAGATTTCGGAGCCGGATCATTTTATCTCGGCATACGATTCCACGCCGGAGGGAGTCTTGCGGTATCTGGCGCAGCCCAAATAGCGTATTACCTGTGCTTATCGATTGGCAGTGAATTCCTGTATACAATAATACAATGTATAAAAATCCAACAATCCGCAGGCTTACTTGGCCTGCGGATTGCGTTCTTCTGCGGGAAAGCAGGAGAATATCGTAAGGAACGAAATGCGGCGTGAGATGAATGCGATATTTGAATTGAAATAATAAAAGCAACACGGTATAATTATACGTAAAAATCAGCATGTGTACCGGAATGGGTAAGCAAACCCCTCTTTCGGCCCTGCGAAAAAGCTGATACACTAAAGGGAATTGGCGGCAAACAAGAATGTTTTCCCCCAAAAGGCAAGGAGGAACCTTGGATGATTACTCTTTCATCGCATGGCGTTTATTTGAAGAATGGCGTACCGACACCGGGTGGGGAAGGATTCCCTTCGCCGGGGGAGGCGCGGCAGCAGACCATTGCAAGCGGGATTTTGCGCGCGCATAACCGCTCGGGCCGGTTGGATAAATTGAATATCCGGTTTGATAAGCTCATCTCTCATGACATCACCTATGTGGGCGTCATCCAGACGGCTCGGGGCTCGGGGCTAAACGCCTTTCCAGTGCCGTATGCCATGACCAACTGCCACAACTCGTTATGCGCTGTCGGCGGCACCATCAATGAGGACGACCATGTGTTCGGCCTTTCCGCCGCGAAAAAGTACGGCGGCGTCTATGTGCCCGCAAACCTGAGCGTCATCCATATGTATGCGCGCGAGGAAATGGCGGAATGCGGCGGCATGATCTTAGGCTCGGACAGCCACACGCGCTATGGTGCGCTCGGCTGTATGGGCGTTGGCGAGGGCGGCCCGGAGATTGTCAAGCAGCTGTTAAAAAACACCTACGATGTGGACGCGCCTGAGGTGGTGCTCATCTATATGACGGGCACGCCCAAGAAAGGCGTGGGCCCGCACGATGTGGCGTTAGCGCTCGTCGGCGCGACGTTCCAAAACGGCTTCTTAAAGAACAAGGTACTCGAGTTCGTGGGCCCGGGCATCAAAAACCTGTCCGTGGAATACCGCAACGGCATCGATGTGATGACGACGGAAACCACCTGCCTCTCCTCCATCTGGCAGACGGATGAGAAGGTTGCGGACTACTACCGCATCCAGGGCCGCCCCGAGGCGTACAGGGAATTAGAGCCCGGCGATTGCGCCTATTACGACAGTATGCTTGAGATCGATCTAAGTAAGGTCGAGTGTATGATCGCGCTGCCCTTCCACCCGGCGAATACCATGACCATCAACGACCTGAACGCGAACCTCTTTGACGCGCTCCATGGCGTGGAACAAGAGATCGAAAAGCAGTTTGCGGGAAGCATTCAGCTTGACATGATCTCAAAGATCAGGGACGGCAAGCTGTGGACGGATCAGGGCATCATCGCGGGCTGCGCGGGCGGCCTGTTTGAAAACATCGCGGACGCCGCGGCGATACTGGAGGGTGCGAGCACCGGCAACGGCTACTTCTCGCTTTCCGTGTATCCCGGCTCCATGCCGGTCAATCTGGAGCTTTCTAAAGCCGGCGTACTTACAAAGCTCATTGAAGCGGGTGCTGTCATCAAGCCCGCGTTCTGCGGCCCGTGCTTTGGCGCTGGCGATGTGCCTGCTAACAACGGCTTCTCTATCCGCCACACCACGCGCAACTTCCCCAACCGCGAGGGCAGCAAACCAAACCAGGGGCAGCTTGCGGCGGTGGCGCTGATGGATGCGCGCTCCATTGCGGCAACCGCGAAGAACCACGGCGTGCTGACGGCTGCAACAGAGCTTGTGCCCGAACCCGCGCAGGAAGTCTACCGTTATGACCGCGGCATCTATGAGAAACGTGTCTACAATGGCTTCCAAAAGCCGCAGCCGGAAGAAGAACTGCGCCTTGGGCCCAACATTACGGATTGGCCTAAGATGTATCCGCTGTCAAAGAACCTTCTTGTCGAGCTGACGGCGGTCATACACGATCCCGTTACCACGACCGACGAACTCATCCCCTCCGGGGAAACATCCTCCTACCGCTCCAACCCCCACAAGCTTGCGGAGTTCACGCTTTCGCGCCGCTGCCCGGACTATGTGGGCTTAAGCAAGGCCGTGCAGGCGGTGGAAGCGGAGCGCCGTGCGGGCGGCAAGCCGGAAAAGGTATTAAACGCCCTCAAGGCCGTTGGTGTAGAGGCGGAGCTTTCGGATACCGCGTTTGGCTCCGCGCTCTTTGCAAGAAAGCCCGGCGACGGCTCCGCGCGTGAGCAGGCGGCCTCCTGCCAGAAGGTGCTCGGCGGCTTTGCAAACATCTGTTATGAGTTTGCCACCAAGCGCTACCGCAGCAACTGCATCAACTGGGGCATTCTGCCCTTTACGCTCAAGGAGGGCACGGAGTTCCCGTATGAAGTAGGGGATATGGTGTTTGTGCCGGAAATCCGGGCGGCGATTGCACAGGGGAGAGAAGAGATTCCTGCAAAGGTGATCAAGCAGGGCGGCTTCGTGGAGGAACTTACGCTCTATGTCAAGAACCTGACGGAGGATGAAAAGACGATCATCCTTGAAGGCTGCCTGATGAACTATTACGCCGCAAAACTGCGGGATAAATGAGGGGAACTGTTATGGCTGAAAAAATCAGGATGACCACGCCGCTTGTCGAGATGGACGGCGATGAAATGACCCGCATCATCTGGCAGATGATCAAGGACGAGCTCTTGCTCCCGTTTGTGGACTTGAAAACGGAGTATTACGATCTTGGCCTTCCTTACAGGGACGAAACAAACGATCAAGTGACCATTGACGCGGGCAACGCGATTTTAAAGTATGGCGTTGGCGTCAAATGCGCGACCATCACACCCAACAAGCAGCGTGTCGAGGAATACAGCCTCAAGGACATGTGGAAAAGCCCCAACGGCACCATCCGCGCCATTTTGGACGGCACGGTGTTCCGCGCGCCGATCCTCATTGAGAGCATCAAGCCGGTGGTCAAGAACTGGAAGCTGCCCATCACCATCGCCCGCCACGCCTATGGCGACGTCTACAAGGGTACGGAATACCGCGTGCCGGGAAAAGGCAAGGCGGAGCTTGTGTTCACCGGAGAAAACGGGGAAAGTTTCCGCCAGACCGTCTATGATTTTGAATGCCCTGGCGTGCTGCAGGGCATGTTCAATAAGGATACCTCCATCAAATCCTTTGCGCACGCGTGCTTCCAGTACGCACTTGCGACAAAGCAGGACCTCTGGTTTGCCACCAAGGACACCATCTCCAAGCAGTACGACCAGACGTTCAAGCTGCTCTTTGAAGAGATTTACGAAACGGAATATGCGGCAAAATTCCAGGAAGCGGGCATCGAGTATTTCTACACGCTCATTGATGACGCCGTGGCGCGCGTGATCCGCAGCGAGGGCGGCTTTATCTGGGCGTGCAAGAACTACGATGGCGATGTGATGAGCGATATGGTCTCCACCGCGTTTGGTTCCCTCGCCATGATGACTTCCGTACTCGTAAGCCCGGACGGCAAATTTGAATACGAGGCCGCACACGGCACCGTAACCCGGCACTACTACAAGCACTTAAAGGGTGAGGAAACTTCCACCAACCCCATCGCAACCATATTCGCCTGGAGCGGGGCTTTGAAAAAGCGCGGGGAACTGGATGGCTTAAGCGACCTTGCCGCGTTTGCGGAGAAGGTGGAAGCCGCAAGCCTCAAAACCCTTGACGATGGCATCATGACCAAAGATCTGGTCGGCCTTGCGGAAGGGGTTACGCCCAAATGCGTCAACACCCTGGACTTTATCCGCGCCATACGGGAACGGCTCGAAGCGGCGCTGTAACAAGAAGATACGTTGGCCTAAAAAAGGGACCGGATGGCGTTGCATCCGGTCCTCTATATTGCATCTTTGGAGTGCAAATAGAAAGAGCAGGCCGGCGAATTCGCCGGCCTGCCCTTTTGGGGGATGCCCAAGGAAATTCCTTGGGATGGGGGATCAGGGGACAGCGCCCCCCGTATTGTTGTTGAAGCTTACTTCGTCACGGTGATGACGGTGGTGGCGGTGAGCTTGAGCGTCTGGTTGCCCAAGCCGGTCGCGTACGACATATCGGCGCTGATGGCATAGGTGCCTGCGGGCAGTTTCAGGGTGTTGGAGGCATAGTACTCTCTTGCAAACGCTTCGCTTGCGTCGGGGGAGAGGCTGCCGCTCTTTACAAAGTTGAAGGTAAGGGGCTTTGCCTTGGTGAGCGTGGTCTGCGCCAGCTCGAGGGTGGTGGGGTATTTGCCGTCAAACAGGGTGTTGCCCGAGATGGATTTAATGGGGAAGTATACGAGCTGGCGGGTGCCAAAGAGGGTGAGCGTGCTGCGGCTGCTGATGTTCTTGAGCACGGCATAGCACGCAATGGGTTCGTTCGCCTTAAACGTGGTTTTGTTTAAGAGCAGCTCCAGCCGTACGTTGCCGCCTTCTGCGACTGCCTTGACGGGAGAAGCGGAGGAGGCGGGCTTTTCGGTCAGATACTTGGAGGATGCATATGCGACCTTGCCGTTAAAGAGCACCTTGGACCAGTTGCCGGAAGCACCGAGGTATTCTACCATTTCGCCCTTGTTGAGGTAGCCGGTGATGGCATACTTGGTGCTGGGGCCGGTGCGCACATTAAGCGCGGTGGTGGCAAAGCGGTACTGCTTGGCGGGGCTGGGATTGGGGGTGGTTCCGCCGCCGGAGGTTGCCTTGGTGAGATACTTGCTATACACAAAGCCGATGTCGCCCTTGTATAGGATCATCGCCCAGTTGCCGGAATCGCCAAGGTACTGCACGGTTTCACCCTTCTTGAGGGAACCCATGACGGCGTATTTCGTACTGTCGGGGCCCTTGCGGACGTTGACGGGTTCCGTCGCGGAGCGATAGTATTTAGGCGTTTCCTTGACGGGGTCCATCAGGTACTTGCTGAATACATAGCCGGTGCCGTTCTTGTAGGAAACTTTGGACCAGTCACCGGTTTTGCCATAGTAGGTGACGAGCTCGCCCTTCACCAGGTATCCGATAGAGGGATACTTCGCGCTGTTGGGGCCGGTACGGACATTGACGGTGGTCGTCGCAATCCGGTATTCGGCGGCCTGCGTGGTCGCAGCCAGAGCGGGTACGGCGCACAACAGCAGCATCGTTGCGGTCAGCACAGCCGCGATCAGTTTCTTGAACATAGTTGTTATCCTCCTCGTGTTGATGTCACTGTATTGGAAACGTCGGTACACATGAATTCGTTGCAAGGAATCTTGGCCCTGTTGAGGGAGTTTCTGTATTATTGCCTGCGGCGCAATGCTGGATTGCAAAGGCGTTTGTGAATCAAGTGAGAAATGCCGCATACTTTCCATGCCTTCTATCGTCTATAAATGAGGAAGAGATAGGGTGTGGCTTGACGGAATGACCGCAACATATTTGTGCTTGGGAGGTTTCAGGGAGGATAAAGAATAAAATGAATCGTCGCAAAGTGTTTCTTTATAGTTTAATGGCGGCCGTGATTCTCGTGATGATTGCGGTGGTATTCGTAATCAAAAATGATTCTTCAACAGCAGAATTTATCGGGAAATATCAATTACAGGAATCGACATTTGATCCTTTGACGGTTTATATCTTTGAGAGCGTTACCTTGGCCGCGCAGCCTGCGTATCAAATCAGCCGAAATCCGGTCATATTAGAATTGCAGAATGATAGCGATTTCGAGTATCTGTATGGGTTTGGCTACGATCTGCAAATAGCATACAAGGAGAAATGGTATGTCGTACCATTGCATGATGCTTATCTGTTCCCGCTAGCAGGGCTGCGGCTTTTCTCCGATACCAGTGTTGAAACGGTTGTAGACCTAGATAATCACATAGAGGTAATCCCCGGAAAATATCGGATTGTGAAGTCTCTGACAGAGTATCCGGATGGCCTGTTCGGGGAAAAATCACGGGACGGCTATATATCTGCCATTATTACACTTGAGTAAAAAGAGGAGAAAAGCCGGCTGGATGCCGATTGCTTGCAGATTGAAGTTTTCCGCGCTTTTATTTAAGAAGAAACCTTTTAGAATGGTTTGACATCCGCCCACGCACATGCTAAACTATTGCGGTGAGCCGCTCCGTGCCGGTGTTTTAACGCGGACAATAAGTCCGGGCCGGGCATGGGCGAGACTGGTAAGAGGAGGTACGCAAAATGTATGCAATCATTCAGACAGGCGGCAAGCAGTACAAGGTGCAGGCAGGCGATGAGATTCTCGTAGAGAAGCTTTCCGTTGAGCCCGGCGCCGAGGTCAGCTTTGACGTTCTGCTCGTTTCCGGCGATGCCGGGATTACGGTGGGCAAACCGGTAGTAGAAGGCGTTACGGCCAAGGCCAAGGTCATTGAGCATGGCAAGGGCAAGAAGGTCATCGCATTCAAGTACAAGCCCAAAAAGGATTCCCGCAGCAAGCAGGGCCATCGCCAGCCCTACACCAAGGTAGAGATTCTCTCTATCGGGTAAGCAATATGGTAAAGGTTTGTATGCTCTCTCAAAGCGGCGCGCTCGTCGGGTTTGAGGCAAGCGGGCACGCAGGCTACGGTGATGAGGGGAGCGATATCGTATGCAGTGCGGTTTCCGCATTGACGCAGACGATTGCTCTCGGATTAAAAGAACGGTTACAACTGCCTTTAGGGCTTTCCATTGAAAACGGCTATCTGTACTGCATCCTGGGACAGGATTGTACACAGAGCGAGCTGGAGCAGGCGTCTTTATTATTGGATACGCTGCTGTTAGGGCTTAAGAGCATGGAAGCGTCCTATGGCGAATACCTCAGCATAACGGAAAGGGAGGTGTAAGTATGTTTATGATGAATCTCCAGTTGTTTGCGCACAAAAAGGGCGTGGGCAGCTCGCGTAACGGCCGTGACAGCGAATCGAAGCGTCTGGGGCCCAAGCGTGCGGACGGTCAGTTCGTTCTCGCAGGCAACATCCTGGTTCGCCAGCGCGGCACGCACATTCATCCCGGCAACAACGTCGGCAGGGGCAAGGATGATACTTTGTTTGCTACCGTAGACGGCGTTGTGCGCTTTGAGCGCAAGGACAAAGAGCGCAAGCAGGTGAGCGTTTACCCGCAAGAGGCTGCTGTCCAGTAAGCCGAAAACTGTATTGTAAAAGCGGTGAGCAATGCGCTCGCCGCTTTTTCTTTACGATTTATTGGGTTCAGTTTTCTAAAATTATTGCGATATAGCAAGTGAATACCAGTTTCAGGCGGTATGAACACAACAGTCTTTGCCCGTGTGTGCGGGACGGAGAGGAAGGCCGGTTTTTAAGCAATGTCGGAGTTTAACAAAAGCTATATCAACATGTACGATCTTCTGGTATGCATCACCAACGCCGAGGATCTCGTTGTGCCCGAGCTTCGGGCGCACCACCAGCAGGTGGCGTACCTTGCGTATAAAATCGCGGAACGGGTAGGCATCCCTGAACGCGGCAGGAAAAACCTGATGCTTGCGGGGCTATTGCATGATATTGGCGCGCTCTCCACCAGCGAGCGCCTTGAATTGTTGGAAAACGAGCCGCTGACGGCAAGCTCCCACGCGTTCCGGGGCGCATACCTGCTGGAGGACTTTGAGCCGCTTACGCAGGCGGCCCAAATCATCAAGTACCACCATCTTTCCTGGAACCATGGGGAAGGCAAGACGTATCATGGCCGGGAGGTCAGTCTTTTGAGCCATATCCTGCACCTGGCGGACCGCGTGTGCGTCATGGTAAACCATCATGAAAATGTGCTTGGGCAGGCGCAGCGTATCCGGGAAACGATCCTTGCGCAAAAGGGCAGCGCATTTGTGCCGAAGCTGGTCAATGCGTTTTTGGAACTGAGCGCGGAGGAGTATATTTGGCTGGATATTGTCTACAGCCCGCTGCTCTACGTTTTGCCGGAGATCGTGCAGTTTGATATGGTAGAGCTGGATATGGACCAAACCATGGGGCTGACCTCTATCTTTTCGAAAATTATCGACTATAGGAGCCCGTTTACCGCCACCCATTCTGCTGGCGTTGCGGCCACCGCGGAAAAGATTGCGCAGCTCTCAGGGTTTTCCGGGGACGAATGCAAGATGATGCAGATCGCGGGAAATCTCCATGATCTTGGAAAGATCGTGGTGAAAAGGTCTGTGCTCGAAAAACAGGACAGGCTGAACGCGGAAGAGTTCAACGAGATCAGGAGCCATACGTTCTACACCTTCCGCCTGCTGCAAGCGATCAAGGGATTTGAGACGATCAACAAATGGGCGTCCTTCCACCACGAAAAGCTCAACGGCAAAGGCTATCCGTTCCATTTGAAGGAAAACGAAATCCCGCTGGGCTCGCGCATTATGGCGGTGGCGGATATTTTTACCGCCATCACGGAGGATCGGGCGTACCGCAAGGGGATGTCGCCTGAGCAGGCGATCCACGTATTGAAGCAGATGGCTGCGGATCAATCCATCTGCCCCTACGTCGTATCCCTTGTGCTGGAACATTTTGATATGCTCAATGCGCTGCGCGCAAGCGTGCAGGCCGAGGCCGGCGCAGAGTACGATAAGGCGATGAACGCCGTTTCCTGAACGGAACGGTTCGCCGGATTTTGTCGCAGGCATGTACAATTATGACATCCTGCATGTGTCTGTTGTGTTGCGTACAAGGGCATACTATAATTTTCTTATGGAGTGGATAGGAGGGATTGTATGCAAAAAGCGCCGCACATTCTCATCTGTGATGATCAGAGGATCATCCACGAGACGCTGGGCATTTATCTGGAGAATGAAGGGTTCACCTACGCTTCCGCGTTTGACGGCATACAGGCGCTCAATATGGCGGAAACGGAAAAGCCCAGCCTGATCATATTGGATCTGATGATGCCCGGAAAATCCGGCGTGGAGGTTTGCAGGTCCTTGCGCATGACAAGCCATGTGCCCATCATCATGCTCACCGCCAAGGGGGAGGAGATCGACCGCGTACTTGGCCTTGAGCTTGGCGCGGACGATTATATTGTAAAGCCCTTTTCCGCGCGTGAGGTGGTCGCCCGCATCAAGGCGGTGCTGCGCCGCATGAAGGAGCAGCAGGATACCCCGCAGCGGGTGCTCCGGTTTGACCAGCTTGAAATCAATGTGGGCAGCTATGATGTCCGCTATGCAGGCAAGCCCATTCCGCTGACGCCGAAGGAAGTGGAAATCTTACACCTGCTCGCTTCCCATCCCGGCCGGGTGTACGAGCGGGAACAGATTTTGTCCCTCATCTGGGGGTATGATTATTTTGGCGATACGCGCGCGGTGGACACGCAGATCAAGCGCATCCGACAGAAGCTCCCGCAGGAGGAGGTATCCTGGGGCATCAAAACCGTGTACGGCGTAGGGTATAAGTTCGAGGCGGGGCAATGAAAAGCGCGTTCTTAAAAAAGATCCTCCTTTTTGTGCTGCTTACGCTTCTGGTTTCCTCGCTGCTCACAGCGGTGATGTTCAGTTTCACCAGCCGCAATGTGTTCAAAAACATGAAGGCGCAGGATATGGTGCCCGCGACGCTGTACATCAGCGATATCGTGGCCCAGTACCAGCGCGGAGAAATCAGTCCGTGGACGTTTGAGCGCCTGCTCAACAACGATCAGACGATCTGGGACGCCTCGGTGTTTATCTTCGATGCGGCGGGCAGCCTGCTTGCGCGCACGCGGGATGTGGATATTGCGCGCATAACAGGCTCTCTTTCACCCTATCTTCCGGATATGCTCTCAGGCAAATCCGGCGTGCTTGTCACCTCTTCGGGCGAGCTTGGCATCATCGTGGGCGCGCCGGTTTCGGGCGTGGATGCTACGGTAACCGGCGCGGTATTCTTAACAAAGCCGCTCAATGAGGTCAATATGGCGCTTAACGGCCTCAACAGCGCGCTTTTGATCAGCCTCCTGATTGTTTCTCTGGCCATCCTGCTGCCTGCCTACTTCATATCGCGCAGCCTTTCAAGGCCGCTTCTCCAGATGTCCCAGGCGGCGCGCGCCATGGCCTTTGGAGACTACTCCGTCAAAGCGTATGAAAAGGGCAACGATGAAATCGGCGTTCTAGGGCGGTCGCTCAATGAGCTTTCCGCGGCGCTATCAAAGACGATCGGCGATCTCATGCTCGAGCGCAACCGCCTCCGGAATGTGCTCGACGGCCTGAAGGAAGGCATTGTGGCGGTGGATGAAACGGGGCATGTCACGCACTGCAATCCGTCGGCGGAGCGGCTGCTTGGTATTGATGCGGAAAACGCGCAGAGCGCGCTCGGGCGGCTGGAGGCGCTGTGGCCTGAAATCGTCCCGCTGATGCAGGACGGCGCTTCCGCGTCCCGGACGGTCTCCGCTCAGGGGGCGCAGCTGCGTGTGACCGTCACCCAACTTGCGGGCCGGCAGGAACGCCGCGCAGGGGCCGTCACCATGATACAGGATGTGACCGAGGAGGTCCGCCTGGAGCAGACGCGCCGGGATTATGTGGCGAACGTCAGCCATGAGCTGCGCACGCCCATCGCCTCGATCAGAAGCCTTGCGGATGCCCTCAACGACGGTTTGGTAAAAAAGGAAGAGGACAAGACCCGGTATTACGGCTATATCCTCAGGGAAAGCATGCGCCTTTCCCGGCTCATCAACGATCTTCTGGAGCTTTCCCGGCTGCAATCGGGCGGCGTGGCGCTTGAAAAGCGGGTATTTTCCGTCAAGGAGCTATTTCTGGAGCTCTCCGAGCGGTTTGCGGCTGCCGCGGGGGACAGCGGGCTTACATTCCTGCTGGAGCTTCCCGAAGAGGAATTGCAGGCTTACTCCAATGAGGACAGGGTGGAGCAGGTACTTATCGCGCTTCTTGATAACGCCATCAAATACGCCGCGGACGACGGCAGAGTGACATTGAAGGCGGAGCACACCGGAAAAGAACTGCGTTTGAGCGTATGCAACACCGGCCATATCCCGGAGGCGCATTTGGGGCACCTGTTTGAACGCTTTTACAAGGCCGATACCGCGCATGCGGAGCAGGGAACGGGGCTTGGGCTTGCCATTGCAAAAGAGATCATGTCCCTTTTGGGCGAGCGCATCTGGGCGGAAAATTGCGGGGATGAGGCCTGCTTCCGGTTTACGCTCAAAATCTATGCGGATCAAAAGGAATAAATCGCGGCAATTGTTATCATCTTAAAAGCGCCTGCTTCGGGCGCTTTTTTTGTGAACACGCTGTAGCGGTTGTGTGGCAATTTGCAGGCAGGCAAGTACTCTGCCTTGACAAACGAAACGGAATTCCCCTACAATTTTATATAGAATGTATAGAAAGGGGGTTGGGAATGAAGAAACAGCTGCTTGAAAAATTAAAGGAAGCAGCGCAATCCGTGTTGCCCATCAGCGGAATTGTATTGGCGTTGCATGTTACCATAGCTCCTTTGCCGTTTTGGACGCTTGTGATGTTTCTCTTTGGTACGGTGATGACCATACTGGGGATGAGCATTTTTACGCTGGGTGCGGAGCTTTCCATGATGCCCATCGGCGAGGCGATCGGCGCGGAGCTTACAAAATCAAAAAAACTCTGGCTGATCGTTGTCGGCGGCTTTATCCTCGGGGTAATTGTGACGGTGGCGGAACCGGACCTGCAGGTGCTTACAAAGCAGGTGCCTGCTGTACCCGATATGGTCATGGTCATCACAGTCGCGGTCGGCGTCGGCCTGTTTCTGGTGCTGGCGCTGCTGCGCATTCTGCTGCAGTTTTCGCTTTCCACCATGTTTATCATCTCTTACGCGCTTGTGTTTCTGGTGGCGGCCTTCACCGCACCGGATTTCCTGGCGGTCGGGTTTGATTCGGGCGGCGTGACGACGGGCCCCATCACGGTACCGTTTATCCTTGCGCTGGGTGCCGGGGTGTCCGCGGTGCGCGGCGGCAAAAGCGCCGAGGAGGACAGTTTTGGCCTGTGCGCGCTCTCCTCGATCGGTCCCGTGCTTGCGGTGCTGATCATGGGAATGTTTTTCGATCCGTCCTCCTCCGGCTTTGCGCTGGAAACGCCGGAGAATGTGAACGGCCTTGGAGAAACCCTTGGTCTTTATAAAGCAGGGCTAGGCGCGTTTTTCCGGGAAGTCGCCACGGTACTTTTACCCATTGTGGTCATCTTTGCCTTTTTCCAGATCGTGCGCCTGAAGCTGTCGAAAACCGCACTGTTCCGCATTTTGTTCGGTATTATATATACGCTCATCGGCCTTGCGATTTTTCTTACCGGCGTGAACCTTGGGTTCCTGCCCATCGGAAAGGCGCTCGGCAAGACCATCGCCGCCCTTCCGAACAACTGGATGCTATATCCGCTCAGCGCGCTGCTTGGTTTTTTTGTTGTGTTTGCAGAGCCCGCGGTGCATGTGCTCACGCACCAGGTAGAGGAAGTGACAAGCGGCGCGATCTCAAAGCGCATGATGTTTATCGGCCTTGCGGCGGGCGTGAGCGTCGCTTTGGTGCTTTCCGTGCTTCGCATCATGTCGGGGGTAAGCATTTGGTGGTTCCTTGCACCGGGGTATTTCATAGGCCTTGCGCTGACGTTCGTGACACCCAAGCTGTTTACGGCCATTGCGTTTGACTCCGGCGGCGTTGCGGCCGGCACCATGACGGCGGCGTTCCTGCTGCCGTTTGCGGTAGGCATCTGCGAGGCTGTGGGCGGCAATATTATGACGGATGCGTTTGGAATTGTGGCGATGGTCGCCATGATGCCTCTGATTACGATACAGGTGATCGGTGTACTATACCAGTGGAAGCTTTCCCGCAATGAACGCCTGGAACAGGCGGCGCAGGCGGGGGAACTGTCTGGGGACGGTTTGGGCGACGCGTTTGTCGCCCTGACGGAAGATGTGGAGATGCTGCCGCTTGAACCCGCGGAGCAGGAGGCGGAAGAAGAACCCGCGCCCGATACGGAGCCGGGCTCCGGTACGGAATGGGGAATGGGCGAAACAGTGCCCGAAAGCGACGGGGCTTTGCATGATGCGGAGCCGGAAGAATCAGAAGCACCCGGACAGGCGGCGCAGGCGCAGCCCGAAGCGCCGGAGACGTTGGCTGAAAAAGCGTCCGGACGTTAAAGGAGGGATCACCATGCCGAATTCCGCTGCACACATACCGCCGCTCGTATTTCTATTGGCAGTTGTCAACCGCGGCAAGGGGGAAAAGCTTGCCGGGTTGTTTGGCGAGCATGGCGTAAAGCTGAGCTTTTTGAGCCTGGGAAGGGGTACGGCGGAAAAGAGCATACTCGCGTACCTTGGCCTTGGGGAAACGGAGAAGGAAGTCTTATATGCGGCGATGCCGTATGTGACTGCGCGCGAGATGCTAAAGCGTCTGGACTGCGAATTTAAGCTCTATAAGCCAGGAAAGGGAATCGCATTTACCATTCCCATCAACAGCGTTGTGGATGCGGCATCCAAAAAACGTTTGCTTGGCGCGGCCAACTTGGAGGGAGGCAAATCAATGGAACAAACCTATCAGCACGATCTGATTGTCATCATTGCAAACCAGGGGTACGCCCATGAAGTCATGGACGTCGCGCGGGGCGCGGGAGCAAGAGGCGGCACAGTCATGCATGCCCGCGGCGTCGGCATAAAGGATGCGGAGAAGTTCTTCGGCATTTCCATACATCCGGAAAAGGAAATGCTCTACATCGTGGCGAAGAAGGAGCATACCCGCAAGATCATGCTTGCCGTTACAGAGCAGAAAGGCTGCCATACCGATGCGCGCGCAATCGCGTTTTCCCTGCCGGTCAACGGCATAGCGGGGATTTCCGATATTCCGCCGGACTGTATGACGGAGGAAGGATAAGCGCTCACACGAAAAAAAGAGAAGCAAGATTGTTGTTGACCGTATGCAATCGTGGTTGCGTACGGTCATTTTCTATCAAATCTCGCATGTATGCCATTCTGTTGTTCTACAAATTTTACATGTCCCGTATGCTATACTGTGCCCACTCGAACAAAAACGGCGCGGGGAAAGCGACACAAGCGATACAAAAGAAGAGGTAACCCATGCGGATTTCCATAGAGTGGTTCCTGCTGGACAATACGCTGATGAATTTTTGCGTGCTTTCGCTTGCGGCGGCGCTCTCCGGGCTGCGGCTGCGCCCGCCGCTTGCGGCGGCGCTGTGCGCTCTTGGAGGCGTTTACGCGCTTGTTTGCCTCGCTGTGCTTCCGGCACTGAACACGCCAATCCCCAAGCTGTTGTTTGCGTGCGTCATTTCCCTTGGACTGCAAACAACAAGCATGCGCGCTTACGGGCGGGGGGTCTTCTGCGTGCTGGCGTCCGCTGCGCTGCTGGGGGGGCTGATGCTGTTAGTAAGCCTGCTGTTTGGGAAGGCCGGACAATCCGGCATGCAAAACGGCGCGCTCATCGGTTCCATCGAGACCCGCGCGGCGCTTGTAGGCGTTGTGCTCGCGGCGCTGCTGCCCCGGATGCTCCGGGCGCTGCGCAATGCGGCGCGGACAGAGGCGCTCCATGTGCCGCTGCGTTTTGAACTCGACGGCGTGCGCATGGAACTTGATGCGCTTATCGATACCGGCAACCTGTTGAATGAACCCGTAACGGGCCTGCCCGTGGTACTCGTGTGCACCTCTGCCGCAAACAGCGGCAAACAGGAAGGGTACCCTGTCCGGTTCTGCGGGGTGAACGGGGAGGGCGTGGTGCTTGCCCGCCGGGTGGAGCGCGCGAAAATATGCATCGACGGCGTCTGGCGGGATACGGATATCATGGTCGCCCGCTCGCCAATCCCGATCGTGGGCGCAAAGGCCATTGTCGGAAACAGCGCATTGCCGCCGGAAAGCGTATTCAGGCGAAACAATAAGGGGGAAGTACATCGTGCATAGACTGATCGCTTGGCTGTATAGGCTGCTGTTCGGAAAACCAAAGAGCATTTACTATGTCCATTCCGGGGAGACACTGCCGCCGCCTTTGACGGTGGAGGAGGAGCAGGAGTGGATCGACCGCCTCTCCGCGGGGGATGAACGCGCGCCGCATATCCTCATTGAACGCAACCTGCGGCTGGTGGTATATATTGCGCGTAAGTTTGAGAACACCGGCGTATGCATCGAAGACCTGATCTCGATAGGCACCATAGGGTTGATCAAGGCCGTCAATACATTCGACCCGGAAAAGCGCATCAAGCTTGCGACCTATGCCTCGCGCTGCATCGAAAATGAAATCCTGATGCACCTGAGGCGCACCTGCAGGCTCAAGATGGAGGTTTCGCTCGATGAGCCGCTGAATATCGACTGGGACGGCAACGAGCTGCTGCTTTCGGATATTCTGGGGACGGAAGGGGACCTCATTGGCAGGGGCATTGAGGACGAGGTGGACCGGGAGCTTCTGTTAAGCGCACTCAACAAGCTGACCGCGCGGGAGCAGAAGATCGTGCAGCTCCGGTTTGGGTTGAACTCCGACCGGGAGTGTACCCAAAAGCAAGTGGCCGATATGCTGGGCATCTCCCAAAGCTATATTTCGCGTCTGGAAAAGCGCATCATCAAACGCCTGCGCAAGGAAATCGCGCGGATGGAATAATTCTTTTATGTTTATAAAACAAATGCGCGGCGGGATTGGCCTCCCGCCGCGCATTTTCGTGCATAGGGCCGTTACACGTATTTCTGCATATGCTTTAAGGCGTTTTTCTCCAGGCGCGACACCTGTGCCTGGCTGATGCCGATTTCCTTAGAAACCTCCATCTGCGTTTTGCCTTCGAAAAAGCGCATTTTCACAATCCGCTGCTCGCGGTCGCCAAGGTGGGAAATGCCTTGCGTAATGGCGATGTTGTCCAGCCACAGCGCGTCGTTGACCTTGGTGTCGCCGATCTGGTCCATCACAAAGATGGCGTCCCCGTCATCGTGGTAGATGGGCTCGTACAGGGAGATAGGGTCCTGTATGGCGTCGAGCGCGAATACGATATCCTCCTCGGGCAGCTCGAGCTCCTTGGCGATCTCCGCGATGGTCGGCTCCCGGGTGAGGCTGTCCATCAGCCGCGTGCGCGCTTGCAGCGCCTTGTAAGCGACGTCCCGGAGCGAGCGGCTCACGCGGATGGTGTTATTATCCCGCAGGTGCCTGCGCACTTCGCCGATGATCATCGGCACGGCATAGGTGCTGAATTTGACGTCGTGTGACAGGTCAAAATTATCCAGAGCCTTAATAAGCCCGATGCAGCCGACCTGAAACAGGTCGTCCATCTGCTCCCCGCGGTTGGTAAAGCGCTGGATTACGCTCAACACAAGGCGCAGGTTGCTGCGCAAAAATTCATCGCGTGCACCGGTATCCCCCTCTTTGACGCGCAGCAAAAGCGCACGCATCTGCTTCTGGTTCAATACCGGCAGCTTTGAAGTATCCACGCCGCAAATTTCTACCTTGTTGAGCGCCATAACGGTTCCCCCTTTTCCTTCGTTGAACGTCTCGGTACCTTTATGATTGCCGAAGCCGTACATTTTATCCGGCTGTACAAGCGGTCCCCTAAAACGTGAAAAAGCAGGAAAAACAGCGAAAACACGGGCAATTGCCGTCTAAAAGCTGCAAAAAAACAAGAAAAATGGAATAATATTCCGTTTCTCTTAGGCCTGACTATTTGGGCGCGCCGCCGCATAGCCTGTATAGAATCCCCCTCGTTTGGGGACGGTGGGAGGGCATTGCCATATGGCGGGAAACAGGAAAAAACCATCGGGCGGAAAGCCAAATAAAAAGGTGCGGGCACGGAAAGGAACCTGGAACAGGCAGCTGTTGACAAAGCTGGACCTGCCGGTGGAGACGGACGCCACTGTACCCAAGCTGACCATGGTGGGGCGCAGGGACCTGCTGCTGGAAAACCATACGGGCGTGCTGCAGTACGACGCTTCAAAAATACGCCTGACGACACATGAGGGCGTTTTGGAGATCGGCGGGCATGAACTGGAGCTGATGGAACTCTCCACAGGGCGCGCCTATGTGCAGGGCACCATTACACACATCACATACGTGGAATAGGGCAAGGCAACAGGCGCAATCAAAGCGCCGCAGGTGGTAAAGATGTGGAATTCTCTGTTCGGATATGTTATGATACGTTTGGACGGCCTCGGCCTTGAACGCATGCTAAACGCCATGCTGCAGGCCGGTATTGCCGTCTGGAATGTCAAAAAAGAGAGCCGCGCGCGCATGACGCTGGAGCTGCGCGCAAAGGACTTTAACCGCCTGCGTTCCTTGAAGCGCGGCAAGCGTTGCCGTATCCATATTGTGGAACGGCATGGCATGCCCTTCCTGTTCGCAAGGTTTCGGTTCCGCAAGCTGCTGGTGCTGGGTGTGCTGCTGTGCGGGGTGCTGCTGATTGCGGCGCAGACGCGCGTGTGGATGATCCGGGTGGAAGGCGCGGTGCGTGTGCCCAAAGCTGTGGTGCTGCGGGCAATCGAGGAAGCTGGCGTGTCTGTAGGTATTTCCAGGAATGATATCGGCCTTGCCGCCCTCTCGGAGGCGGTGCGCGCGTATGATGAACGCATTGCTTGGGCCGGGGCGCGGATGGACGGCATTGCGCTGACGATGCAGATCGTGGAGGCGGAGCCGATCCCGGAAAGGCCTGATAAAAGCGTACCCTCGGACGTTGTTGCAAAAAAAGACGGCATTATTGAAAAAGTGACGGCCCTCTCCGGCAAGGCGAACGTAAAGCCCGGTGACGCCGTGCGGGCGGGAGAAATCCTCATCCGCGGGGATATCACGCGCGAAGGCGCCGCGGAGCGGCTCTATGTGTTCGCGGAGGGCGAAGCGCTTGCGGAGGTCTGGTACAAGGCAACGGTGACGCTGCCGTGCACCGTAGAAGCGCTGCTGCGCAGCGGGAAGAGCGAGCCATTCCGGGTGATTGAGCTTGCGCGCCTGCCGCTGTTTACTACAGAAGCCGCATTCCCCGAATATGAGGAAGAGGTGACGGGTACCTCTACACAGCGGGGGCTGGTGCTGCCGCTCCGCGTGAAATCGGGCGTCCGGTATGAGCTGACCAAGCAGGCGGTTCCCGCAGACCCGGAAGAAATCATTGCGGAGGCGCTGTTTCGGGCGGAGCTAAACGTCCTGGAACAGGTGCCAAAAGAAGCAAAGATCATCAAAAAAATCAGCGAATCCTCCATACTGGAGGATGGAAGCATACGGGCAATCGTCGCCGTTTGCGCGCAGGAGCAGATCGGCATTACAAAACCGACCGATGCAAACGCACAGCTTTCTGTAACGGACGGGGCAAACTAAACGCACAATAGAGCAATACGAAAGGCAGTGCAGTATTTGGAAAAACTGAACCAGGAAACATTGGACCTTTTTGAAGAAATGCCGGCCCAAAGCCCGCTCAACTTGGAAGAAACACCGATCCAGAGCCCACTCAAAAGCGAAGCGCTGATACCGGTACAATCGATGGACGAGCAGATCAAGCTGTTCGGCGTATTTGACGAAAACCTGGACATCCTGCAGGCGGAGACCCACGTGCGCATTCGTACCTCAGCCGATTGCATCAAGATAGAGGGCAAGACGGAAGATGTGGAGCTTTGCCGGATCGTGCTTGAAAAACTGCTGCAGATGCTCCGAAAAGGGGAACCCATCAACCGCGGGCGCATCCGCTACGCGGTGGACCTTGCAAAGGAAGGCAACGCGGACCTCATTGAGCAGATCATGGGCGATGTGATCGCCATTACAAACAAGGGCCGCCAGATCAAGTGTAAGACACTGGGACAGAAGCGGTATGTGCAGGCGCTCAAGGAGTATGATCTCGTATTCGGCGTCGGCCCCGCAGGTACGGGAAAGACCTACCTTGCGGTAGCGATGGCGGTGCTCGCGTTCAAAAACAAAGAGGTGGACCGCATCATATTGACGCGCCCCGCCGTGGAAGCGGGAGAAAAGCTGGGCTTTTTGCCGGGCGATCTCCAAAATAAGGTGGACCCGTATTTAAGGCCGCTGCATGACGCGCTCAATGATTTCCTGGGCAATGAGACCTACCGGGGCCTGGTCGAGCGTGGCGCGGTGGAGGTGGCTCCACTTGCCTACATGCGCGGACGCACGCTCAACAACGCTTATATCATTCTCGATGAGGCGCAGAACTGCACCATCGAGCAGATGAAAATGTTCCTGACGCGTTTTGGGGAAGGCTCCCGCGTCGTCGTCACCGGGGATATCACGCAGATCGACCTCCCGCAGGACAGGAAAAGCGGCCTTGTGCACGCGCTTGGCGTGCTTGAGGGCGTGGAAGGGATTTCGGAAATTTTTCTCACACAAAAGGATGTGGTGCGGCACGATCTGGTGCAGCGCATCATTCGCGCATACGAACGCAAAAGGAACTGAGCCAAAAAGGCTCCCGTTTTCACGGCGCGCGGAGCGTTCGGGCAAGGAGGTAAACATTGGGCAGGAAAGAGGAAGGCAGGGAGCGCATCGGACTGTTGTCCATCCTTTCGCTTGCGCTTGTGCTCGCGCTCTTTTACGGATGCACCCTTGCGGTGCTCTCTCCCAAGCGCTATGACGTTATGATTGGCATGGCCGCACCCGAAACCATAGAGGCGCCGCGTAGCGTGGAGGATGAAACGGCGACGGGCGCGCTCAAAGACGCCGCGCGCGAGAATACGAAGGCCGTTTACCGCCTGGACCCCGCATTAATCGATACCTACAGCCAGGGGGCGGCCGACTTTTTTGCACAGGCAGACACCATGCGGGGCAGTGCGCGCGCGCTGCTGATCGCAAAACAGGGGGACGCGGTTGCCGGGCACACGCTTTCAATGGAAGAATGGAAGGGCGTGCTCAGTGGGCAGGAGCTTACGAGCCTGCTTTTGGCGCTTCCGCTTTCACTTGGCGAGGAAGAAGGCTGGCAGCTGTTAAGCGCAAAGGACAGCGAGTTGCTGCGCCTGCAGGACGTGGTGCTCTCAAAGCTTACGACCGCGCTCAAAAGCGGGGTGGAGGAGCGTACGCTGCTTGCAAAGAAAACCGCGTATGTGCAGGAACTCAATGCGACCACCCTGCCGGATACGCTCAAGGCAATCGGAAAAAAGCTGTTTGACACCTATCTGCAGCCCACGTTTGTGGTGGACCAGGAAGCGACTGCGCGTGCGCGCGAGCTTGCCGCGCAGAATGTGGAGCCCGTGATCGTCAAGCGGGGCGAGGTTATCGTACACAAGGGAGACCAGATTACCGAGCAGCAGTTCAAGCTTCTCCGGGAGCTGGAACTGGTGCGGCAGGAAGGGACGGAAGTCCGCCTGCGCGTCGGATTGGCGCTGCTGCTGCTGTTATTGTTCGGCTGCTTTTCCGTATGGCTGTTTTTGTACCACCCCAGGGTGCTGCAAAATAAAAAGTCCATGCTGCTGCTTTCCTTCTCTCTGGCGGCGGCGGTGCTGCTGGCGCTGGCGTTTTATACGCTTGATCCGCGCGTCGTGACGGGCGTCCTGGGTGTGATGCTCGTCGTGCTGCTGCTCGATAGCAAAATTGCAATGGCTGCAAACGTGCTGCTTGCACTTTGCCTTGGCTTGCTTGCGGGCGGGCAGGGGGCGGAGCTTATGGGTTTTCACGCCATGACGCTTTTTGCCGCCATGCTTGTGGGCGGGCAGACGGCCATTTATTGCCTGCGCGGCAATCAAAAGCGCGGATCCATCATTGCGGCGGGGGCGCTTTCGGGCGCTGCGGCTGCCGCTGTCACCGCCGCCGCGTATGTGATGGCGGGAAAGACGGCGGCAGACACGCTGATTGCCGCCGGGTGGGCTGTGGGCAGCTCCACCATTTCCGCCATATTGGTGGTAGGCTCGCTCTCTGTTTGGGAAAATCTATTTGATGTGGCGACCAGCGCCCGGCTTGCGGAGCTAAGTAACGCCAACCATCCGCTGCTGCGGCAGCTGATGACGGAAGCGCCGGGCACGTATCATCATTCGATGATGACCGCGGCGCTTGCGGAAAGCGCGGCGGAGGCCATTGGCGCCGATGCGCTGCTTGCGCGCGTGGGCGCGTATTATCACGATGTCGGCAAGCTCAGGCGGCCGCTCTACTTTAAAGAAAATCAAAGGCCGGGCGAAAACATTCACGACACATTGCCCGCGTCTGAAAGCGCCGCCATCATACTTGCGCACCAGAAGGACAGTGCCGTGATTCTCAACAAGCACAAAATGCCTTCCGCTGTGGTGCAGATCGCGTTTGAACACCATGGCAATACGCTTGTGACGTATTTCTACCACAAGGCGGCGAAGGAAAGCGCAAAGCCGCCCGCGCAGAAGAATTTTCGGTATCCCGGAGCAAGGCCTTCCACTAAGGAGAGCGCGATTGTGCACCTTGCGGACAGCTGCGAGGCAGCGGTGCGCGCCATGGAAAACCCCACGCGGGAAGCCGTGGAGGAAATGGTTGCTAAAATCATCAAGGGCAAGATCGACGATGGACAGCTTTCCGCGTCCCCGCTCAATTTCCGGGAGATTTCCCTGATCGAACAGAGTTTTTTGCGCACGTTCAACGGTCTGATGCATGAGCGCATCGCGTATCCGGAGCTGGAGCGCCGGCGGGAGGAATAATGCACAGCATTATAGATGAAACCGAAACACTCAAGGAAGAGGAGCTTGCGCTCATCCGCGCGGCGGCGGACGCCGCGTTTGCGATGGAAGAAAAGCGCGGCGCGCTTGCGCTCTACTGCGTAACGCCCAAGGAAATTCATTCGCTCAATTTGGAGCACCGGGGCGTGGACCGCGTGACGGACGTATTGAGCTTTCCGGCTTCGGAGCCGGGAGAAATCCCGCCCGACGGGTTCTGGGGGGATATCGTCCTCTGTCCGGACCGGGCAAAAGAGCAGGCAATGGACTACGGGCACAGCTTTGTGCGGGAGCTTGCGTTTTTGACGGTACATGGCGCATTGCACCTGTTCGGATATGACCACATGGAAAAACAAGAAGAAACATACATGCTCCAACGGCAAAAAGCCATACTCGAAAGGATGGGAGTTACAAGATGAAGCACACAATACACGATCTTGAAATCAAGAATCTGCTGCGCATGGCAAACGAGGCGATGGACCGCGCATATGCGCCCTATTCCGGCTACCGCGTAGGCGCGTGCCTCAAGGGTGTTTCCGGCGCTTACTACCTTGGCTGCAATATTGAAAACGCGTCGTTCACGCCGACCAACTGTGCCGAACGTACCGCGCTCTATAAAGCGGTATCCGAAGGCGAACGCAAGTTTGAAGCGCTGGCCGTGATTTCTTCGGGCGAACAGACCACGCTCCCTTGCGGCGTATGCCGCCAGGTGCTGGTGGAGTTCTGTGAACCGGATATGCCGGTCATCTGCGCCAACCGCAACGGCAAGTTCCAGATTTATGAGCTGGGCGAGCTGCTGCCGCATGCATTTACACCCGAGGCTATGAAATGACATTGTTTTTCAGCAATTTGATAGCTCTCCACAACTTTGGCTATAGGTTATAAGAAATATGACATCGTTCTTAAGCGGCTTTGTTTCCATCATCGGCTGCCCCAATGTGGGCAAGTCCACACTGTTAAACCGGCTGGTCGGGCAGAAGATCGCCATTGTTTCTCCGCGCGCGCAAACCACCCGCAACCGGATCACCGGGGTGCTGACGCGCAAGGACTATCAGATCGTGTTTTTAGATACGCCGGGCGTGGCCGCAGCCAAGAACCGTCTTGGGGAATACATGCGCCGCGTGGCGTATTCCGCACTCGACGAGGTGGAGGCGATCCTCTACCTCATTGATCCCATCAACGGCCTCAGGGAGCGGGATGCGGCGCTCGTAGAACGCCTGAAGGACGCGAAAGCGGCAAAGATCGGCCTGGTCAACAAAATCGATCTTTGTTCGCTTGCACAGGTGGAGGCCGCGGAGGAATTTTTGAATAACGCCGGGTGCTTCGGCCATGTGCTGCGCATCAGCGCGGAAACCGGCGCGGGGGTCGAAAAACTCGAAGCCCTGCTGCGCTCTTATCTTGTGGAGGGGCCGCAGTATTTCCCGGAGGACATGGTGACGGATGTGCCCGAACGCACGTTGTGCGCCGAGCTGATCCGTGAAAAGGCGCTGCTGCTGCTGCGCGAGGAGGTTCCGCACGGTGTCGGCGTTGAGGTGGACAAGATGTCCGTCCGCCCGGAAGGGGATTTGACGGACGTCTGGGCGACGATTTACTGCGAGCGCGAAGGGCATAAGGGCATTGTAATCGGCAATAAGGGCACAATGCTCAAGCGCATCGGTGAAGCGGCGCGAAGGGACATGGAATGGATGCTTGGTACGCGTGTCAACCTGCAGCTTTATGTCAAGGTGCGCGAGGACTGGCGCAACAGCATGAGTGCGCTCAGGGAGCTTGGGTACGAGTAGCAAAAACTTTTGCCGGAATTTGCATTTCATGGGTTTGCGCTTCCCGTGGCAAACTAGGGGCATTCCATAAAAATAAGGAGTGCATTTCTGATATGGCAAAAAGCAAAAAACGGGATGCGCAGCGCGCCTGGCGCGAATTTTCGGAAACGGGGGCAGTGGGCGCGTATCTGACCTATCGTGCCATGTGTACGAGAGAGGAGCAATTAAAAGAGCGCTGATATTTGAATCGCTTCGCCCGGCCCAGGCCGGGCAATTTCAATTCAGTGGCTGTTTGGGGGAACGGGGTATGGCATTTTTTACGGTAACAGGTATCGTCACGCGGTATGTGAATTACCGGGACAATGACCGTATTCTCACGCTCTTTACCAGGGAGATGGGGCGTGTGGATGCAAAAGCAAGGGGCTGCCGCAGGCAGAAAAGCCCGTTGCTTGCCTGCGCCCAGCCGTTTGTGTTCGGGGAATACCAGCTGTTTTCTTCCAAGGATCGTTTTGTGGTGGATCAGTGCGATATCCGGGAAACCTTTTATCCGCTGCGGGAGGATATCGAAAAATTTACCGCCGCTAACGTCATGCTTTCGCTCTCCGCGCTCGGCGTACAGGAGCGTGAGCCGAATCCCGAACTGTTTTCACTCTTGTATCATGCGTTAAGCTTTCTGTGCTATGGGGAAAGCGGGCCGGTTGATCTTGCGCTGTGCTTTACCGCGCGTTACTTTTCCCTGATCGGCTTCCGGCCGGCAATTACCGCCTGCGCGGTTTGTGAAAGCGATCTTCGCACAAAGCGGGAGCTCTACTTCCTTGCGCAGGCAGGCGGCGCGCTGTGTGCGGACTGTGCACGCAGGGAAAACAAAGGGGAGGCGGTTTCGGGCCTGGCGCTTGAAGCCATGCGGCGCATGCTGCTGCTCGACGACGCAGCGCTTGACCGCGTGCGCTTGCCGGAAGCGGTACGCCGGGAACTGCTTTCCCTTTTGGAAGGCTACTGCGCCGCAGTTTTGGAGCGGGAGAACAAGCCCCTTGCGGCGCTCCGCGCGTTGCTCTGAGAGAACCCGGCTTTATGCAGGATTTCCTGCATTTGTCCAGTTTTCCATTGCAATCTTTTGTGGGACAGTATATAATTGAATGCGCCAAATAAGGGGAATCTTAGGCTTAAAAATCCCCAAACATGAAAGAATTGTAAGAGCTAGAGGTTTTTGTTTTTCACAAGCAATGAAGCTTATAAACGGAAAAAATCTCCGCTGAACTTTCCGAGGATGAGTGGAATTGCCCAGAAGCGCTTTCCATAACAAATTTGCATATAGGAGGGTCTAAATGGGACACAAGTATGTTTATCTTTTCAGCGAGGGCAACGCCCAGATGCGCAATCTGCTGGGCGGCAAGGGTGCAAACCTTGCGGAGATGACCGGTTTGGGTCTGCCCGTTCCGTTCGGCTTCACCATCACCACCGAGGCTTGCACACGCTATTATGAGGATGGCAAGCACGTTGGAGATGATATTCAGGAACAGATTTTTAAGGCTGTTGAAGAACTTGAAAAAGTCGCCGGCAAAACCTTTGGCGATGTAAAAAATCCCTTCCTCGTGTCCGTCCGTTCCGGCGCGCGCGCTTCCATGCCGGGCATGATGGATACCATATTGAACCTTGGCTTGAACGACGAGACGGTGGTCGGCCTTGCGGCGCTTACCAACAATGAGCGCTTTGCCTATGACAGCTACCGCCGCTTCATCCAGATGTTCAGCGATGTCGTGATGGAAGTGGAAAAGGTCAAGTTCGAGGAAATTCTTGACGAAATCAAGCACGAAAACGGCTGCAAGCAGGATACCGACCTGACTGCGGACAATCTCAAAGAGGTCGTCAAGCGCTATAAGGCGCTCTATCTCAAGGAAAAGGGCCATGAGTTCCCGCAGGACCCCAAGGTGCAGCTCATGGAATCCGCACAGGCCGTATTCCGCAGCTGGGATAACCCCCGTGCGATCGTATACCGCCGCATGAACGATATCCCCTACGATTGGGGCACTGCCGTCAACGTGCAGGCGATGGTATTCGGCAACATGGGCAACGATTGCGGTACCGGCGTTGCGTTCACGCGCAACCCCTCCACCGGCGAAAACAAGCTTTACGGCGAATATCTGATGAACGCGCAGGGCGAAGACGTTGTGGCGGGCATCCGCACGCCGTCCCCCATTTCCGAGCTTGCAGCGGGCATGCCCGAGGTATATGCCCAGTTCAATACCATTGCGCAGACGCTTGAAAAGCACTACCGCGACATGCAGGATATGGAGTTCACCATTGAGCGCGGCAAGCTATTCATGCTCCAGACCCGTAACGGCAAGCGCACCGCGGCTGCGGCTTTGCAGATCGCTGTCGATCTCGTCAACGAAGGCATGATCACCAAGGAAGAGGCGCTCTTGAAGATCGATCCGCGTACGCTTGATACGCTGCTGCACCCCACGTTTGAAGTTGCCGCCATCAAGAAGGCCAAGGCCATCGCGCACGGCCTGCCCGCTTCCCCGGGCGCTGCCTGCGGCCGTGTCTACTTCACTGCCGCCGACGCCATCGAGGCTGTAAAGCGCGGCGAAAAGGTCATACTTGTGCGTCTTGAGACCTCTCCCGAGGACATCGAGGGCATGTATGCCGCAGAAGGCATCCTGACCGCCCGCGGCGGCATGACCTCCCACGCGGCGGTTGTTGCACGCGGCATGGGCACCTGCTGCGTTGCAGGCTGCTCCGAGATCGCAGTCAGGGAAAAAGAGCATCTCTTTACCACCGCAAGCGGCGCTACCATCAAGGAAGGCGATTGGATCTCGCTCGACGGTTCCACCGGCAATGTCTACGGCGAACAGATTCCCACCGTGGAAGCTGCCGTTTCCGGGAACTTTGCCACCATCATGGGCTGGGCGGACGAAGCGCGCAGGCTCAAGGTTCGTACGAATGCGGATACCCCGCATGACGCCGAGCAGGCCATCAAGTTCGGTGCGGAAGGCATCGGCCTGTGCCGCACGGAGCACATGTTCTTTGGCGAAGGCCGTATCCCCGCCGTGCGCGAAATGATCGTCTCCAAGGACGAAGCAAGCCGCCGCAAGGCGCTCGCAAAATTGCTGCCCATGCAGCGCTCCGACTTCAAGGGCATCTACAAGGCGATGAAGGGCTATCCTGTCACCATCCGCCTGCTGGACCCCCCGCTGCATGAGTTCCTGCCCAGTGCTGACGCCGACATCAAGGCGCTGGCTTCTGAAATGGGCCTGACCTTTGAAGAGCTCAAGATGACGGTTGCAAACCTGCATGAGCTCAATCCGATGCTTGGCCACCGCGGCTGCCGCCTGGCCGTCACGTATCCGGAGATCGCGGAAATGCAGGCGCGCGCCATCATCGAGGCCGCCATCGAAGTCCGCGAGGAGACCGGCCTTGATATCGTGCCCGAGATCATGATCCCCTTGGTTGGCGACGTCAAGGAGCTCCAGTATGTCAAGGAATTCGTGGATAAGACCGCGAAGGAAGTCATGAAGGAGCGCAACGCCACCATCAAGTACATGGTCGGCACCATGATCGAAGTGCCCCGCGCCGCCCTCGTTGCGGACACCATCGCGAAGAGTGCGGAGTTCTTCTCCTTTGGCACCAACGACCTTTCCCAGATGACGTTCGGTTTCAGCCGTGACGATGCGGGCAAGTTCCTGGATGACTATTATAAGAAGAAAATCTTTGAGAGCGATCCGTTTGCAAAGGTTGATCAGGAGGGCGTAGGCCGCCTGATGAAGATTGCCACGACCGAAGGCCGCAGCGCGCGTCCCGAGCTCAAGGTGGGCATTTGCGGCGAACACGGCGGCGATCCGTCCACCATCGAGTTCTGCCACAAGCTGGGCCTCAACTACGTTTCCTGCTCGCCGTTCCGCGTACCCATCGCAAGGCTTTCCGCGGCACAGGCAAGTATCAAGGAGAAGAAGGGCGAATAATGCGCAATCTCGCCCAAAGATAGGCTATATTTGCGGAAAGGATCCCGATAGGGATTCTTTCCGTATTTTTTCGGGTACTATTAAATTGGAACGCGTTGGGGAAAGAATGCATATGAAGCAAAAAGTACGGAAATTTGGCGTTGTTGCGAACAATTTCTGGCTAGGTTGCATTCGATGCGCGTTTATGCTAAGATTATTCGGATAATGGCTATACATGCGGGTAGGCATGAAAAGAGTAACATGGAGGACTAGGATGGCGACCGTTGAAACACTTGAGAATAAAAAGGTAAAGCTTACGGTAGAGGTAAGTAAAGAAGCATTCGCAGAGGCGTTGCAGCAGGCATACCAGAAGTCCAAAGGGCGCTACAATGTACCGGGCTTCCGCAAGGGAAAAGCGCCGCGCAAGATGATTGAAACCATGTACGGCGAAGGCGTATTTTATGAGGATGCGTTTGAACTCGTATATGCTGACGCGTATGATAAGGCCGTTGAAGAACATCACATTGATCCTGTGGAGCGCCCTGATATCTCCATTGAGAAGATCGGCGTAGAGGAAGGCGTTGTGTTTACCGCTGAAGTTGCCGTTCGCCCCGAGGTTTCGCTGGGCGAGTATAAGGGTATAGAAATAAAGAACAGAGCGTATACTGTGGAAGACTCTGAACTGGATGCACTTCTTGAGCAGGAGCGCGAAAAGGTAGCACGCTATGTCGAAATGGAACGTCCTGTGGAAAACGGAGACCGTGTCCTGCTCGACTATTCCGGCAGCGTAGACGGCGTGAAGTTTGAAGGCGGCACCGCCGAGGACCAAACGCTTGAAATCGGCTCCGGCACGTTTATCCCCGGCTTTGAAGAGCAGCTTGTCGGCATGCAAAAAGATGAGGAAAAGGATATTACCGTTACGTTCCCTGAAGAATACCATGCAGAAGAGTTGAAGGGTAAGGCAGCGGTGTTTGCAGTAAAGATCAAGGGCATCCAGAAAAAGGAACTTCCGGAGCTTGACGATGAGTTCGCAAAGGATATTTCCGAATTCGATACGCTTGAAGAGTTCCGCGCGGACAAGCGCAAGCAGCTTGAAGAGCGCAATACCCAGCGCGCCAAGGCGGAGATGGAAGATGAAGCCATCAAGGTTGCGGCCGCGAACGCGTCGTTTGATGTGCCTGCTGCCATGACGGAGCGCCAGATGGACTATATGCTCCAGGATATCGCCTATCGTCTTTCGATGTCCGGCCTGAAGCTTGAGCAGTATTGCCAGTACATGGGTACGGATGTGCAGACACTGCGCGAAGGCTATCGTCAGGAAGCCGAGCAGCGCGTGCGTGCGCAGCTGGTGCTTGAGGCGGTTGCAAAGGCAGAAAACGTGGAAGCCACCGAAGAGGAGCTTGCCCATGAGATCGAGCATTATGCCGGCCATGCGGGCAAGGAGGCTGAGGAATTCAAGGCCACCCTCAAGGATCAGGATATGGACTATTTCAAAGAGCGTATCGTCGTGCAGAAGACCATCGATCTTCTCGTGGCGAACGCCAAACTTGTGGAGAAGGCGGATAACGAGGAAGAAGGAGCAGAAGGCTCCGAGGCCTGATAGGGTTCAGGCAAACATCGTTTTCGCCTTGCAGAAAGATAGAGGATATAAGGAGGAAAACGGGTATGAGTTTAATCCCAATGGTCGTAGAGCAAACCAATCGCGGCGAGCGTTCTTACGATATTTATTCACGCCTGCTCAAGGACCGCATTGTGTTCCTGGGCGGCGAGGTAACGGATGACGAGGCAAACCTCATTGTGGCGCAGTTTCTGTTTTTAGAGGCGGAGGACCCGGATAAGGACATCAGCCTTTATATCAACAGCCCCGGCGGTTCCGTTACGGCCGGTATGGCGATCTATGACACGATGCAGTATATCAAGTGCGATGTTTCCACCATCTGCATCGGCATGGCCGCCTCCATGGGCGCGTTCCTGCTTGCAGCGGGCGCAAAGGGCAAGCGCAAGGCGCTTCCCAACGCCGAGATCATGATCCATCAGCCGTCCGGCGGCGCACGCGGCCAGACAACGGATGTGCAGATTCAGGCCGAACGCCTCATCGCCATCAAAAAGTCGCTCAATCAGATTCTTTCCGACCGCACGGGCCAGCCGCTTGAGAAAGTGACGCATGACACCGAGCGCGATAACTTCATGACCGCCGAGCAGGCGCTTGCCTATGGCTTGGTGGATCAGATCATTCCCCCCAGAAGGTAGGTAACGTATGCCGAAATATGATGACAAGGGCCCCATCAAGTGCACATTCTGCGGTAAAAACCAGGATGAGGTGCATCGCATCATCGCGGGCCCGGGCGTGTACATCTGCAATGAGTGCGTGGAGCTTTGCCGCGAAATCATTGATGAAGACACCGCCGCGCAGCCTGTGGATCTTTCCGATGTCCCCAAGCCGCAGGAGATCATGAACACGCTTAACCAGTACGTCATCGGGCAGCATCAGGCCAAAAAGGCGTTGTCTGTTGCCGTATATAACCACTACAAGCGCATCGGCGCGGGTTCCGGAACCGAAGACGTGGAGCTCCAGAAGAGCAACATCATCATGCTTGGGCCCACGGGCTGCGGGAAAACCATCTTGGCGCAGACGCTGGCAAAAATACTGAACGTCCCCTTCGCGATGGCGGACGCCACCTCCTTGACGGAGGCCGGCTACGTGGGCGAAGACGTGGAGAATATTCTCTTAAAGCTCATCCAGGCTGCCGATTATGATGTGGAACGCGCTGAAAAGGGCATCATCTACATCGACGAAATCGACAAGATCGCAAGGAAGAGCGAGAATCCCTCCATCACGCGCGATGTTTCGGGCGAGGGCGTGCAGCAGGCGCTTTTGAAGATACTCGAAGGTACCGTTGCTTCCGTTCCCCCGCAGGGCGGCAGGAAACACCCGCATCAGGAGTTCATCCAGATCGATACCACGAACATCCTGTTCATCTGCGGCGGCGCGTTTGCAGGCATTGATGATATCATCAAGAAGCGTACCGGCGAAAAGCTCATGGGCTTTGGTGCGGATGTGCAGAGCAATGTCCAGAAGGATATCGGCGCGATCCTTAGGGATATTCTCCCCGAAGACCTGTTAAAGTACGGTCTCATTCCGGAGTTTGTCGGCCGTATGCCGGTCATCGTCACGCTGCACCAGCTTGACGAGGCGGCGCTGCTTTCCATTTTGACGGAGCCCAAGAACGCGCTTGCCAAGCAGTATAAGCGCCTGTTTGAAATGGACGGCGTGGAGTTGAACTTTGAAGAAGCGGCCTTAAAGGCCGTGGCGCAGAAAGCGATTGATCGCAAGACGGGTGCGCGCGGCTTGCGCGCAATTCTTGAGGAATCCATGATGGACGTCATGTATGACATTCCTTCAAGAAGCGACGTCGTCAGCTGCACCATCACCAAGGAAACCATCGACCGCACCCAGCCGCCGCTTTTGGAGCTGCGGGATGAAAAGCGGTTAAAGTCCGGAGACGGGGCATAAAAACAGTGTTAATGAGAGGCGGGAGTAATCCCGCCTCTTTTGTTGTCAAAAAGTGGAGATGTCACTTTTTGAGGATCACAGGAAGTAGCTGCCTGTGCCTCACGGTCGGTACTTCCTGCAAAGAAGCCCTTGCTATTGTAAGGCCATCGCCGCCACCGCGCTTGTCGCGCTGGCGGCAAATGAAAGCCTCCGGACAAGTCCCAGGAGCTTTTGATAAGCGGAAATCATCCAATCTTGCCTATTTCACGTATGAAGATCGTATCCCTTCCACAAACTACGCCCGAGGTGAGAATAATGGAACAACGCTATTCGGATATGCACGCGCTGCTCAAAAGTGATGCGCAGGCGTGGAAGTACTTTAACATGCTGCCGGATTACGTGCGGGATCAGATCAGCTCGCGCGCATCCAATGTGCGGTCGTTTTCCAGCCTTCAGGCGTATGCGGAAAACCTGCTGCGCGGAGATATCTAGGCCGCAGCGCGGAGCGGCAGGCGGCAAACAACAGGATATGATTCTTTTTCCCCGATACCCTTTTCAAACGGAGCCGTGGACAAACCTCAATGTCCACGGCTTCGTTTTGAAAATAGTACTTCAGAGAACAGATGGAATGCGGATTTGCAGCAAAAGAAGCCCGTCTCCGGTTTTTTCTTTTTTATCAACTATTTAATCAAATAATTTAAAAATTATATTAATAATATTAATTTTATTATTGATATTTTTAACTGGAGCGCATATAATGAAACTGTAAAAAGGAGGAACGATATGAGCTATCAGCCACCTACCAAATGTCCGGTATGCCAAACGCCGCTGCGCATCACAAAGCTTGCCTGCCCATCCTGCAAGACGGAGCTTTCCGGCAGCTTCGTGCCATGCAAGTATTGCGCGCTGGATGAAAAGCAGCAGATGTTCCTGGAGACGTTTTTGAAGTCCAGAGGAAACATCAAGGATGTGGAGCGCACGCTCGGCATTTCCTACCCCACCGTAAAAGGTCTCCTGGATGAACTGTTGCGCACGCTTTACCCGGATATGGCCGTGCAGAAAGAGGAGACGTTAAAGGTATCGGATGTATTGGATCAATTGGAGAAAAAAGAAATCACTGCCCGGGAGGCAGCAACATTATTGGCGCAATTGAAAGGAGAAGGATAACATGGAAGCAACAGATCGGGCACGTATTTTGAACTTGCTCAAAGAAGGACACATAACGGTTGAGGAAGCGGAGGAGCTTTTGCGCGCACTGGAACAGCCGGAGGCCACGGCTTCCGCACCCGTGGCGCTTAAGGACGCGCGCGGCCGTAAGACCAAGAAACTGCGCGTACAGGTCGATGCGGGAGAGAACAACCAGAAGGCAAAGGTCAACGTCAACGTCCCCATTTCCATCATCAAAACTATTGGCCCCATCATCGCGAAGAACATGCCCAAAGAGGCGCAGCAGGAGCTCGACAAAGCGGGGGTAGACCTTGTTGCCATTATGGAAAGCATTGAGACGCTCATTGAAAGCGGCATCGAAGAGGATATCGTCAATGTGGACATCGGCGATGGGGAAGATATGTCAAAGGTGCGCATCTATGTCGAATAGGCCGGTATTCTTCCTGTATACGCGGGTTAGGGTCCGGAAAAAGGTAAACCTTGTGTTTTTATTTCCGTTTTTCATTCTGTTTGCCTTTGTGGACATACTGGACGATATTGCGCAGCTCATAAAGCTGTTTTCGCCGCGCGCGGGTACCTTGCCGGAAACAGGGGAGAAGCATACGGCGGCGGCATGGGTCGCAAGTATCACAGGAATCCTGTTGGACCTTACCTGGGAGCTTGCCATGAAGACCGGGCCGCTAGACCTTGTGGATGTGGATATTCGGGATAAGGATGAGTCGATCCTGGTAAAAGTGCTGACGCGTTAGGGAGAAACACGATGAAATTGCTGATAAAACTGATCATTTGCTTTGGGGCGCTCATCATCACCGCCTATGCGTTTCCCTCGCATGTGGCTGCACAAGGCGGCATCGCAACGCTCACCGCCGCGGCGGTCATCCTGTGGCTGATCAATCTTGTGTTAAAGCCCCTGCTGCAGGCGCTATGCCTGCCTGTTACGCTGATTACAATGGGATTGTTCTTCTTTGTGGTAAACGCGTGGATGGTGGGCATAACGGACGCCATATTGCCCGGCCTCTCCATAGAAGGCTTCTGGATCAGGCTGTTCACGGCGTTTCTGGTATCCGTTGGGAATGCGCTGCTATTATCCGGCCGGAAGGCGTGCAAGTAGGGCTTAGGATCAATGATGTTTTATAGAAGAAAAAAGGCATGAGCCCGTTTGCAACACGGCGCCCATGCCTTTTTGTATGTGCCGTTTCATCTTTATGCCCCGGTTGATTTTGGGCGTTTTTGTTTATAATCCTACTATCAGAAACGCTACAAAGGAGGGATATCCCATGAAGCTCAGCGCAAGGAACCAGATCAAGGGTAAAATCGTATCCATCGACAAAGGTATGGTCAATGCCATTGTAGTAATCGATATCGGCGGCGGAAACAGGATCAGTTCCAATATCTCCGTAAAGGCTGTGGAAGAGCTTGGGCTTGCGGTAGGGATGAATGCCTACGCCATTATTAAGGCAACGTCGGTCATGGTCGGCGTGGACGATTGAGGGTAAGCCCCTGCTATGGTAAGATGCGCGGTACAGAAAAGCGCAGGCTCACGGGACTGCAATGTCCAGAACCTGCGCTTTTTCATTCCTTTTTAATACGTATGATGTTCATACATTACTCAATTGTACAACGGTTAAAGAGCGATTCAGATAGCCTAAAACAGGGAAATTCGTACTAATACTCGCTCCTACTTCATCTCCTGCCGCTAAGGAGGCCTGAACGACAAACGTTGAACTGCTCCTATTGGCGATCTTAAAAAAAGTAGTCGTATCGCCAAAAATCGGTGTGCCATTGATCGTAATAATGGCTTGTAAATACGGCTCATCCGGGTCCGGATCCACAGTGGCTTCCGCGTTGATCGATATCGTTATTTGATAAACGCCGCTTTCTCCTACCACCAATTCATTACCCGACAGACTCACAGTGATCGTATCCGATAAAGGTCCAACCACGCTAAATGGAACGGGTGTGAATGTTGCCCCGGGTGTCTCTACACTAGCCCCTCTTAAAGATCCAAAAGCCAAAATGACTTCTCCGGTCGGGCCAGTCGGACCGGTCAGGCCTGTAGGCCCAGTGTCCCCCGTAGGCCCGGTAAAGCCTGCAGGCCCGGTAAAGCCTGCAGGCCCGGTAAAACCCGTGGGACCGGTAGGCCCGATGAGGCCGGTATCTCCTGTAGGTCCGGTAGGCCCAATGGGTCCAGTATCACCGGTAGGGCCAGTAAAGCCGGTGGGTCCGGTAGGCCCGATAAGACCGGTATCTCCAGTGGGTCCGGTAGGCCCAATGGGCCCGGTAAAGCCCGTAGGCCCGGTAGGCCCGATGAGGCCGGTATCTCCTGTAGGTCCGGTAGGCCCAATGGGTCCGGTAAAACCCGTAGGCCCGGTAAAGCCAGTGGAACCAGTCGGCCCGGTCGGACCAATGGGGCCGGTAGGCCCAGCGATTTCATCCTCCGTCTCTCCGATGACAGCAAGGCTGGCTTTTACATTGACTGTGGTGGAAAAGAAGACGATACCGGCGGAATTGTTTTTCAGTTCCACAGTTACGGGGGCAGCAGCTACCTCAATGACGCCCACCCCCACAACCTCCCCCGTCTTGAGGGGGGAATTTCCTACAATGAAATCGCCCTGGGAGGAGGTTAAAACAAAGCTGACGTTATTGGAAGCGGCAGATTGTGTGGAAACCCACCAGTCAAATTCATATCTGCCCGCTTCAAGCAGCGTCACAATGCCTGTTGCGCTATTATAAGCAATGTTTCCGGAAGAAATGAGCGTGGCATCAAATACCACGGTGTCATTTGCGGCAATGCTTCCGGCCACTGTACGTTCCACTTGCAAAGAAATGTTGCTCATTACTTTACTCCTTATTGGTAATTTGTTGAAAATTAGCCGTTATGCCAATCCAACTTATACTTGTGTGCCATAAATGCTTTACTGCAATATATGCAAAGTAACCCCCGTTTGTTTTGCCATAAAATCAACATATAACAAACACCCGCCGGCTTTCTGCTGAGGGGTGACGGAGCATCTGATAGCCGGGCCGCCTCACACATCAGAAAATCCGGCGCGCGGATGCAAAGCGCCCGCAGCAAAACGCTGCGGGCGTTTGTGATGACGGACGGTAGTCCCGTCCTGATTTTGTAACACTTTCAGGTGGAGGCAGGGGACCTTAAGCAGTCCGCTTTATGCTGTTAATTTCTGCTCCGGAATGACCTCCTCGCCCTTGACCTTCAGCGGCAATGTAACGGCCAGACAGACGGAAATGAGGTAAACCACAAGGCAGAAAATCAGAGCGGGGATGTACGAGCCGAAGTTATCCTTAAACCACGCCCCCATAAAGGTACCGAAGGAGGGGCCGATGCCCATGACGATCAAGGTTGCAAGCCCCCAGATGCGCCCAAGCGAAGCGCCGCCAAATATGGAGCCGGCATAGCCCGCGCATCCTCCGGGCTCAATGCCCCAGTAGATGGCGAGGAGAACCATGGCAGCAATGCACAGCGGCAGGCTCTTTGTCAGAAGGAGTATTACGCCCGCAGCGCCGCAAATCGGCCCGATGATCAGCATGAGCTTGCGCGCCTTGCGCTCGTTTCCAAAAGTCTTTACAAGGCGGTCGGATATCTTGCCGGTGAGCGGCATTGCAAAAATGCCCGCAATACCGATAATCATATAGATATTGGAGGATTGCCCGAGATCCATGCCCATATCGGTCTGGAAAAAGCTGACCACCTGGGACCAAACCAGGAATTCAGCCGCCATAGCGGTCAGGAAGCAAAGGATGACGGCCCAGATGGCATAGGTCTTAAAAGCCTCGCCCACCGTCCACACCTTCTTGCCCGAAGCGGCGCCTTTTTTTGCGCTATCCGCGCCAAAGGCTTCCACACCGTATTGATCCGGGGTTTTCTTTGCAATCGAGGCTGCAATGACGAGGAAGATCGCCATAATCACGGCAAGAATCTTCATGCCAACGCGCCAGCCCATGCTGACAAGGACGCTCTTTAAAACCAGGGTCAGCAGCAACTGCGCCATAGGCGCGCCCATAAAGGCAAACCCCCACATGGTGCCATAGCGGGCGCCTACATACCACTTCCTGCATGAAACGGTGGAGGAAACCCATAACATACCGGTACCGACGCCCGCGAACAGCCCGTAGGTAAACAGGTACACATAGAAGCCGGAAGGGGTTGCCACGTTAACAAGAGAGGTCAGGAAGAAGCCGAGGAAGCAGCAGACCGCGCCGATGGCGTAGGTAGGCCTGCAGCCCCGCTTATCGACCAGGGAACCGCTGAAAAAGGCGGTCACCGCGTAAACGGTCATCATGATGCAGTAGCCAAGGGACGTTTGGAGGGTGGTCCATCCGGTGTCGGCAATGATCATCTTCTGCATAATCGAGAAGCTGGAGCGATAGCCGAACAGGCAGAAAATCGCCAGCCAGGCGGAAGCCACAGTCATCAGGCCGTAATTTTTGGCCTGTTTTTCAGAGATAGACATCATTCGATTTTTTCCTCCATTTACACCTAATTCGGGCTTTTCCCAAAAGATCAGAATGGGGTGTCCTCACCGATATAGCATGCGATGTCGTTGTCCAAATAGAGCTGCTGCAATTCCTGCATACGTTCGTCGCTCATGTCGCCATGATCGAGATATTCGTATGCCTTGCCCATCTGCTCCCACTTCGTGCTGCCCATGCGATGGAATTTGAGGAGATTGATTTCATAGAGATTGTTCGCATTCATAAAATCAATTACCTGAAGCGCATTTTCCATGCCGTCGTTATAGCCGCAGATGGTAGGCTGGCGCAGCACCAGCCTGCCCGTCCAGCCCGATTGGGCAAGCGCCGCAATATTGCCTAAAATCCGTTCATTGCCAACGCCTGTCCCCCACTTGTGTTTCTCGTTGTCCATGTGCTTTACGTCAATAAACGCGAAGTCGATATACTGCATCACGCTAAGAAAGATGTCCCGCTGTGTAAAGGCGCAGGTCTCAATTGCGGTGTGCATCTCCAGCCTGTGGCAGCGTTTGAGCACCTCAAGCAGGTATTCGTGCTGCAAAAACGGTTCCCCGCCGCTGAATGTCACACCTCCATCAGATCCCCAGTTTGCAAAATCACGCAGCAGAACCTGCACCAACTCGTCAACAGTGAAAAACCGTACACACTGCTTCAGGCTGTTGGCCGCACAGGATGTTGAACATTCAATCGTCTCGCATTCAGCGCAGATGGCCCAGTTTACGAAAGGCTTTCCGTCCCCATCAAAGGAAAGTGAGCCGAAAGGGCATGCATGTGCGCATGCCCTGCAGCCCTGATCCCATTTGCAGGAGCGTTCTGAAAACATCAGGTGTTTCTTGCGTTTCCAGCTTTCCGGGTTGGCGCACCACCTGCATTGCAGCGGACAACCAACAAAGAACACATTGGTTCTGCAGCCCGGGCCATCATGAACGGAGTAACTCTGAATGTCAAAGATCATTCCTGCCATATCATTCATGGAGTTACTTCCTTCCATTGCTTATTTTTGCTGATACTGCCCGCAGCAAAATGCTCCGTTCTGCGCGTAAGTCCAGTTCTCCTTCTCAAAGCCGGAGCATGTTCCGATGCCGTAGCTGTCGGGCTTGGAAAAGTTTGCGCAAGTTGCGCAGAAGAAGCCCGGTGCAAAGGCGTCGCAGGCGTCGCTGCCTTCGCCGTCAATAGGTACGATCTTCTTATAAATGGCGCACATACCCTTCTCGCAATCCAAGCTCAGAAAGTTGGCACAATCATTGTGTTTCATTGTAATACCTCCTCAAATTTTTCCGTTCCCTTTGAAACTCCATCCATGTCCAAACTCAGGCGTCGTACTCGGTTCTGTAAATAACCTCGTCCTGAATGGGCTTGCCGATCTCGCACCAGTACTGCGTGAAGCCTGCTACACGCACCATCAGGTCGCGGTAGTCATCCGGCTTCTGCTGCGCGGTGCGCAGGGTCTTTGAGGAAGTGATGTTGAACTGCACATGGAAGCCGCCCTTGCGCATATACGCGCGGATCACATCCAGGAGCTTCTTCGTGCCGTTGATGCCCTTCACGGCGGTGGGATGAATTTTGACGTTCATCTGAGAGTTCTGGCACATGGCATGATCGTAGCAGGTTGCGGATTCAAACACGGCGTAGATGCCATTCTTATCCGTGGTGGGCGCGGGCGACATGGACCCATCGGCATAGGTCGTACCGGCCAGGCGGCCATCGGCGGAGGCTAAGGTAATCGCGCCCTGCGGGCCGTGTGTGGAGACGGAAATCTGGCACATATAGTACGGCTTGCCGTAGTAGGAACGCAGCCTGAGCATTTCGGGCAGCATGCGGTCCTCATAGTCCTTCAGGATACTGTCGGCATAAGGATCGGCGTTGCCGTACTTGGGCGCGTTGACGGAATCGTAGAAGATTTTTTCGTACTTCGGAGCATTCTCCGTGGCCTCGCGGCGGTCGGGGGAGAATACGCCGGTTTCAAAAGCGGTCTTGAAGCCATAGTTGTTGAGCATGGCGTCTACCATTTCTTCAAGGGTGTACTTCTTGTCGTCGTACACATTTTGCTTGAGGGAAGCCATGGCGTTGATGAAGTTGATGGTGCCGCAGGATTCAAAGTTGATGCTGCTGTTGTAGCGGGCGCCGCAGTCTCCGATATGCTGCCCCTTCTTGAAGCAATCCGCCTTGAGCAGGGACTGAATGACCGGAGGATTGTTCTTGCGCCAGACGTCCATCTGGATGTTGTTGATCTTGTTGGCAATGTCGAGAAGCTCACGCATATAGGCCATCCAGACTTCCCACAGCTCTTCAAAGGTCGAAAGCGGCTTGTTGTGGGGCTCGAACACCTTGATACCGGTACGCTTGTCAACACCGTTGGTCAGAACGAGCTCAAGCAGCTTGGGCAGGCCCGTGAAGTGGATGCCGGTACCGGCTGTGGGGGCCGCGCCGCCGGGGATCATCCATACCTTTCCGTTATATTCCAAGGGCTGGAAACAGCCGGGGGAGGATTCCAGGCAGCCGCCAAGACACCAGGCGCGCGCATCATAGATGTCCATGCCTTCGTCGTGATAGTGGCGGAGCATATAATTCATGCCAGTCTGGTTGTTCATCCAGGCGGGGTAGCCCATGCCAAGCTTGCAACAACGCGCGCACTTCAGGAGGAAGTCCTCGGGCGTTTTCTCATCATAGAGCACGGAAAGCGTGGGCTGAGAGGTCTTCGCGCGCATGCCGGCCTCAACGATCAAGTATTCGAGTGGCGTAACGGCAGTCAGACCGTCATGGCCCAACCCGCCCATGGACAGGTTGTTGAACGTATTGCCGGACAAAACGCCGCCCGTAACGCCGGAGGATGCGAAACACTCAATCGAGGTGATCTTAATACGGTACAGCTCAAGAAGCTCGACGACCTCTTCTTCCGTCGTGACGCCATCCTCGATGTCCTTTGCGAAGAAGGGCTGCAGGACCTGACCCAGGCGGCCGATGGACTGGCCGGACTGCGGGTCCTCGTTCACAACGCCAAGATGGCACAATAGCGTTAATTGCAGGGCCTCGCGGAAGGAAGCGGGCTTCTTGTGCGCAACGTTGCGCATGACAGCGGCGATTTCCTCATACTCCTTCTTTTGGACGGGGTCTTTTTCAAGCCCGGCAAGGAATTCGGCGCGTTTGGCGTAGTTGTCCGCCCACTGCGACATGCCCTTGACGATTTCCTTCATGGCGGCATAATAGTAACCGCGGCTCATGCCCAAGATCCCGTCGTCACCGGCTTCACCCAGGGTTTCCGCTATCTTTTCATCGCAAAGCTCGAGGATGCGGTCAAAGCCGTATTGCAGCGGCAGATAGTAATTGATCACTTCGCGTCCCTGGGGAATTGCCCAGGAGTCAAACATGATCAGCACGGTATCCCGGAATGCCTTCCATTGGTCGAACTCCGGAACAAGCTTCGAGTAGCGGTCACTGACGCTCTCGACCGACGCCATGTCCCAGTATTTAGAAACCTTGACCAGGCAGGGGATTTCCTCTCTGCGCAGGCCAAACTTTTTCGCAATGGAAACGATATTGCCATAATCTTTTGTGACATTGCCGCCGCCGGCGCCCACGGTGGACACCGCGTCGGCCGCCGCCTCGGGAGGGGCCTCGACCTGGTTCATCAGCGCTTCGGCATGGGCGTTGAAGAAGGATGCATCCACCCAAGGGAACGGGAAAGCGCCGCGCCAGTTCTTGGTTTTGTTCATTACAAGCTTCTCGCCCGGCCAGATGGTGGGTGTATGGTGCGCAAGCGCGGCGCCATATGCTTTCGCGCGGCGGATGACGGAGACGTCGCCTTCGTTTTCCCACCATACGCGATTGTACCAGTAGGGGATTTCCATGTCGATGGTATTTTTCATGATGTAGTAGATGCTGATGAGATTTTTGAAGCGCTCGGTTGGTTCGGGAACATCCGTTTCCCTGAAATCGTCGGCTGCTGTGACATCCAAGCCACGTCTCTTTAGAATTTCCTGGATTTTAGATTCGTTTCCCATTTTTGATCCTCCTCGTAATGATTTAATTCACAGGATCTTCCGAAATGCAAGATCATTATAGTATGGTTACTATGTCACAGTTAGTGAAAATTGCGCATTTTTTATCAATTATGATGGAGAATCTGAGACAAACCGTGCAATTTGCACACATATTGCATTTTGCAGCCGTATGCGTTATGTTGCTTTCATAGAGTTTGCAATATATAATAACCGTGGGCTTTATCGCGGCTGTTCGCAACGTGGCAAACGGCTGTTTTATCGGCATACAGATTACGAATATCATCCGTTTTTAAAAAGAATCCGGCTCCTACCCAGTTTCGTTTGCAAGAGGCGGCAACGAATTCATTTTGGCACCCGGAAACACATGATCCATCTATTTTGAAAACCAATTTCGCAGATATTGGATTTAGGATGTTGCCTGCTGACATGCCGATACAAAGGATGGAGGTAAAGACATGAAACTTGAGAACACAACGATCTACCCGTTCATCAAAGACTGTGCTGAACTGTGCGAGCTGTACAGATTCAACCGGAACGCATATATTGTCCAGGCGTCCAATGAGGCGGAGGATGTTTGGTATCTTGTAAATGGCCGCGTTAAGGTGGAGGCGACCACCCAGAGCGGCAAAAAGCTGCTGGTGGACATCATAGATGAGGACAATTATGTCGGCCACCTGAGCAATTTCCGCGGACGAAATTTTTACTGTGACAGCAGCGCCCTTGTTTCGAGCGCGCTCGTGCGGATTCCGGCAAGGACGTTCCTGAGCCTTTTGGATACGCCTGCATTCAGCCGCCATTTTTATATGAAAACCAGCGCCCGCCTATATGATATGTATAAAAAAGAGCTGATGAAGGGGCTGTTTACGCAGCGCCAGCAGTTTGCGTTCTATGTAATTGAAAAAGCGCACCACGACGGCATCTGTAAGCTTGGCAGCATTTATCATATTTGCGAATATCTCAAAATCAGCCGCCGCAACCTCTATAATTTGCTGGCCTGGTTTGCCAAGGGCGGCATTATGGAGCGCATGGAGACAGGAGATATTCAGGTGCTGGATATGGAAGCCTTACAGGAAACCGCAAGGCCGGTCTCTGAATTCTGGTACAATAAAATCACGCAAAAATAAATTTTAAAAAGAAGGATGGGGCCGCCAAAAGGCGGCCCCATCCTGTTATCTTTGTTTCTAAAAAGATTTTTAGCGAGCCCCATGCATCCGTCCGGCCACTTCGTACATCATTAGCCCTGCCGCCATGGAGGCGTTTAACGATTCCGCGCGCCCGTACATGGGCAGCTTTACAAGCGTGCAGAGTGCTGCGATTTCTTCCGATACGCCATTGCCCTCATTGCCGATCACAATCACGCATTTTTCGCCGGGCGCAGGAAGCCGCTCACTGCCGTGTAAATGCCCGCAGAGGAGCGTGTAGCCGTCCCGTTTCAATGCCTGGAGCGCATCATAGAGGCCGCCTCTCCATAGCGGGACATGGTAGGTGGAGCCCATGGCGGCGCGCAGCGCCTTCGGGGAATAGGGGTCCGCACAGCCGTCCGAAAACAGCAGGGCGGAAGCGCCCATTGCGTCCGCGGTTCTTATGATGGTACCTAAGTTGCCGGGATCCTGTACGGTATCAAGCGCCACCAGCATTCCAGCAGGAAAGGCGTCGATAGAAGCAGGCGTTTCTACAGCCGCGCATACGCCCTGCGGCGTTGACGTATCGCACATTGCTTCGAGTACCGGGCGGGTCACGGTGTATACCTTCGTACCGCCTGCCACAAGCGCCGCGTGTTCCTCTGGGAGCGCTTCTATGGCGCTCTCTTCAAAGAAGGCCTCACGTACGGGGATGAGGGAGGAAATCGCCTCCTGCAGAAGCTTGCGGCCTTCAATGAGGTGCAGCCCAAGGGTGAGCCGGTTCTTGGCGGCAGAAAGGCCTTTGACACGTTTTACGGTTTCATTGCTGCGGCTTTCAATACGCACGGAATCCTCCTTTGGTCGAAACGGTATAAAAAAGCGGCATCCGCATACGTACAGGATGCCGCCTTAAATGCGGTTGAACTTACGCGCGCGCCTGGTTGGCGACGTCCACAAGTTCCTTGAATGCCTTCATATCGCTGACGGCGAGGTCTGCAAGCACCTTGCGGTTGACTTCCACGCCTGCGAGCTTGAGGCCGTTGATCATGCGGCTGTAGGTGGTGCCGTTGAGGCGCGCGCCTGCGTTGATACGGGCGATCCACAGCTTGCGGTATTCACGCTTCTTGAGCTTGCGGCCAACATACGCATAGGAGAGGGATTTCATCACCTGCTGCGTTGCGCTTCTGTACTGCTTGCTCTTTGCGCCAAAGTAGCCCTTTGCGAGCTTTAAGACCTTACGGCGCTTTTTAACGGCATTGACTGCCCTTTTAATTCTGGCCATATTCTAAAATCCTCCCTTATTTATACGGTATCATCTCGCGGATTTTCTTCTCTTCGCAGGCGGCAATGTAGCCGACCTGTCTGAGGCCGCGCAGACGCTTGGTGGATTTCTTGGTCAGAATGTGGCTCTTGTACGCCTTGCCGCGCTTGACTCTGCCGGACTTCGTCAGGCTAAAGCGCTTTGCCGCACCCCTGTGAGTTTTGATCTTTGGCATGGGGTAGTTCCTCCTAAAAAAAATATGTTCCGGTAGTGGGATATCCTTTTCGCGTGAAGCGGATAACAGCTGTTTGTTCAGCGGGGGTTGAGGATCATGTACATGTTGCGGCCTTCCTGCTTGGCGGGGCGGTCGATCACGGCCACTTCCTTCACCAGTTCAAAGAAGGTACTCATGACCTCAAGGCCGATTTCCCCGTGGGTGGCCTGCCTGCCGCGGAAGCGGATGGAGACCTTGACCTTATCGCCGTTCTGCAGGAATTTGATGCAGTTCTTGGCCTTGACCTCCATATCATGCAGATCGATGGTCGCGGAGAGGCGCACTTCCTTAAGTTCGACGATCTTCTGGTTTTTGCGCTGTTCTTTTTCGCGCTTGGTAAGCTCAAAGCGGTACTTGCCGTAATCCATGAGCTTGCACACAGGCGGCGTCGCCTGCGGCGCGATTTTCACAAGATCCAGCCCGCGCTCTTCTGCAAGGGCCTGTGCGGCCTGGTTTGTAACAATGCCCATCTGCTCGCCCTTTTCATCGATCAGGCGCACCTCGCGGTCGCGAATCTCCTCGTTGATCATCAGATCCTGATTGCTGATAGTAAGACACCTCCATGTTTCTGATTGTTAAAATTGTTTCAGTTTACCCGCATAAAAAAGGCGGGCGCAACGCACCCACCTATACACTCGAATGTTTCGAATTGTAAGAACCATGCCTGATATAAAACCGGCAGGTGAGAAGCGGGCGCTTCTGCTTGAACAATAGAATTATATAGAGGAAATCGCCTGATGTCAAGTGGAAACTTGATCTTGCGGGCATTTGTGATGCTAAATTATTGCAATTCGCCATTTTCTTTTCCGCTTGCTCTTTGAGGCTTGTTACGGTTTAAAAAGACAGCAAAGATTCCACAGGAAATCCCCAATACCGGAAAGTATACAAAAACATGCACGCCGAATATCATCATAAGGGCAAAGCCACCGCCGCCGCCCAACGATGCTTCTGTCTGATAGATTGTCTGATACATTGAATTTGCAGACGGAAGAAGCCAAAAGACAGCAATAGAGATCAGCGACCAAAAGAGAAATGTTTTCCCATAGCATCCCTTTGCAAAGCGAATGTACAAAAAGGCTAGCCCAACTGCAAAGACAGCATCAGTTATAGCGGCGATAAGCAGGGCGTTTGGCAGAATCATTGAGGAAATGATGTTCATTTCCAACAAAAAGGTCGATAAAACGCCAAGGCCTGTTCCAAGGCAGATAGCCCGCTTCATTTTGCGTCAACTCCTTATCCTATGAAAGATTAACGATGCGCTATTTATTGAAAATAGAAGCTCTATCCCTGTGCAGCGTTTTTGAAGTCAGGTTAATCAGCAATTCCTCGGCTGCTGAAATGCTCGCAATACAGCAAACAATAGCGGCTGCCGTTTCGTTTCCGAAGACGGAAATCAGGAAAGGAAGGAAAAATAAGACAATACCCGTTGCTTTATTGGCATAGGTATGTAAAAAAGCAAGCCGGCGGTACTTTGCAAAGCCAACAATCATCGAAATCAACCGTACTGCAGCAATAACGGCAATCCAGCAGATGAGCGGCATTGCAAGGTTCAGTATCGGTATAAAGATCAGCAGAACAATGCCAATAAAGATCAAATCGGAAATACTGTCCAGTACCTGGCCGGATTTGCTGCAAGCGTTCAGTTTTCTTGCAAGATATCCATCCAGCACATCGCTGATGCCGCATAAAAAATACAGGAAAAAGAACGGTGCTGAAAACGGCGTTACAAGCAAAAGGCTGGCTGCCCCAAATATTCTAACTATTGTAATGCAGTTCGGAATGCCTTTTATTGCGTTCACCTCCCCGCCAAAGATAAAGATACTCATCCAGTAGCGATTAGAAGGCATAATTTCTTTGTATCATGAAATTCTTATCCACTGGGGATTTCCATTTCAGACTGTTCAATTAATTGGATCCTATTGTTTTGAATCGCACTTATTGTTTACACAGCCAGCAATCACTAAAATTAAACCAACCACACCAATAATCCATGAGAAATAATATAGATAATCAGGAGTAGATAGTTCCACTAAAATTCCAAATAGTATTATCGCAATGCCCAGTCCTATTTTTTTCATACAAGTTCTCCTTCAAATCCCTGTTTATCCATGAACAATCCGCATTCAGAATACCATAAAAAACACAAAAAGAAAAAGGGCCCAAACCGCGTTGGGTTCAAGCGCCTTTTTGTATCGTGCTGCCTTGCCTTATGCCTGCTTCGCTCCGCAGGAAGCGCAAAAGCGCGCATCACCGGGCAGCTTCGCGCCGCAGCTCATGCAGAACTTCTGGCCGGACGCCGGCTGCTGCGCCTGCTGGGGTTGTTGGGATTGCTGTGGCTGCTGGAACATCTGGTTCGCCATCTGGAAGCCTGCGGCCATACCGGCGGCAGAACCCATGGCGGCGCCTGCGGCGCTGTCCCCGCCATTGTGCATAGCGTCCATCATGGCGATGCGCTGGTATTTCTCCACATCGCCCACCATCGCGTAGGAGGCGTTCTGGTCGATCTTCTTTTGCACCTCTTCCGGGTAGTTGACGTTTGCAATGGTGAAATTGGTGATGGAGAAGCCGGATTTTATCAGTTCCATATCAAGGTCCGAGCCAATGCCCGCGCCGATTTCGCGCGCGTTGGCCTGGAGGTTGAACATATCCTTGCCCTCTTTTAAAATCCAGCGCATCAACAGCTGGTCCACTTCCGCAATGACGCGGTCGCGGATATCGTCAACAGTGAATTCCCGCTTAACGCCCGCGATTTTATCCATCAAGGCGACATAGTCCACCACCTTCATCTGGAAGGTGCCGAACGCGCGGATGGGGAGGCCGCCCGGCATGCCCGCCGCGGGGATGAGCACGCTTGATTTCGTGCCCCACTTGACGGTGAATTCCTTGGTGTTGACGAATAGCACTTCCGCCCTTAAGCCGCTGTTGAAGCCGAACTTAAAGCCCTTGAGCGTGCTCAAAAACGGAATGATGGCGCTTTCTATTTCGTAATTGCCTTCCTCGGTGAAGATACCTTCAATGCGGCCGTTGTAGAGGAAGACGGCGTCCTGTCCGGGGCGGATCACAAGGCGGCTGCTCTTTTTTAATTCCTTGTTGCTCCACTTCCAGAAGATCACGTCGTCGCGGAACTCTTCCCATTCCACCACATTGGCCAGCTGATTTTGAAAAATTCCCATGATTGATAGATCACCTCGTTCTTTCTTGTAAGTTCAAAAAGGTCCCTTAACCCTGGCGGACCAAATAAATCAGCGCCGCCGCCAGCAGGAGACCGAGGATGACGGCAAACCCGACCTTCCATTTGCTCTTGGGATACTCCCCGAAAACGCGGCCCGTCTGCCCGTTGATCAAAAAGCGGAACAGCTTTCCTGCATATTGATACCCGCTCATCCACATGGGCAGCAGCACATGCTTGAACTTGATATTCAGGTAGTGGTCGTTTAGCGTATGCACGCGCGCCTCGTCAAAGCGCGCGAGAATCTCCCTGTGCGCCATATCGGTTAAGGCGTCCTTCATTTTGCCCTGCGCCTGTGCAAAGCCCTCCTCCACGCCCAAGGTATATTTTTCTGCCTGATAGCCGGAAAGGTAGGCGAGATCAAACGGCATGCAGTTTCCGGAAGTCGCATACGCGCTGTTGCGGTCCAAAAGCCGGTCCCGCTGCGCACGGGCGCAGACAAGCACATCGTCAAAAAAGTGCGAGATGGTGCCGCTGACCGGGTACCAGCGCACGCGCCGTTCCTGGCGCCGGTTTTCGCCGGAACCGACCGTTACATAATACACCTGCCCGCCCTGTCCGGTATAGTGCGCGGTAGCGTCCGCATCATACGTCCAGTAGGGCAGGTAGACGGCCTGCAGCTTATCCTGCTGGTACAGGTTCTTGAGCGTATTGGGCGCGAACCATTTTCCTTTGATCCATTTGCGGAACAGCTCCCCGGCTTTGTGGCGATCCACCTGAAAGGGGACGATCCCTTCCGGGCGGACGCCTGCTTCCTGCAGCACGGGAAGGACATGTGAGCTGCCGCAAAAGCCGCAGAACGCGGTGGTGGCGTTTTTTTGCACCACGATTTCCGCGCCGCAGCTTTCGCAGCGCTGCACCTGCGTGGCGGCTGTCCACTCATCGTCTCCCTTATGATGCAGGAACGCCAGATAATCGTGCTCCTCCACAACGTTGTCTTCCGGAGAGAGCGCCTCTTCACGCCCGCAATTGGCGCAACGGAAGGTCTGCCGCGGGATATCGAATTCCATAATCCCGCCGCAGCCTTCACAGTAAAATACCTGTAGTTCTTCGTGTTCTGCCATGACGTCGCCCCCCATCCCCTGGCTGAAAACAGTATCGTTATTTGCCGAGCTTTGCCTTGAGCGCCGCGAGCTCGTTATCGATTTCGGGCTTGTCTTCGCCATAGCGCGCCATGGCGTCGGCAAGGGTATCCGCGGCGGAAGTCGCGTTGAGCTCCGCCATGGCGTTTGCCGTATCGAGCATACGGTCAGCCTTTTCTTCCATACGCTCAAACGCGGAAATGGAGGCGGCGCTATCGTTGACGCTTTCGGTCATTTTATTGATTTTGCTCTGTGCGTTTGCAACGGCCACCTTGGCCTTTACGGCGTCACGGCGGGCGTTGAGATCGCCGATCTGCTCGACCAGCTTATCGTGCATCTGGCGCATTTTGAGCGCGTTTGCAGATGCGCTTTCATAGACCTTCTGCAGGGAAACGGCTTTTTCCGCGGCCTGCGCCTTTTTGCTTAAAAACAGCTTGGCGTCCGTATCGTTGCCTGCAAGCACCGCTTTTTCCGCATAGGCCTGGAGCTTGTTGACCTCGGCGGCGGCCTCGTCATAGGCGCGTTTGGCGCGCGCTTCTTCGGCCATGATGCCCGCGGTTTCAGCTTTGACCTGGCCCAGATCGTCGTTCAGGTCTCTAAGAAGCTGATCGATCATTTTCGCGGGATCCTCGAGTTTGTCGAGGGCTGCATTGATATTAGAAGCCATGATATCGCGGAAACGCTTTAAGATTGACATATTATGGACCTCCCGGCTTTTTTCTATATTATATAAGAAACATAGCGGAAATCAAATCGCTTATACGATTGAAAATGCAAAGTATTTATAAATTATTGCAGCGTCTTGCGCGCATGGCGGGGCGGCGGGCGGTCGGCAAAGCAATACCGGTGCGGGAAATGGAACGTATCTGTAATCGTAAAAAAAGGTATTGAATAATTATTCATAGTAATGTATAATTATCGCATCATTGAAGCACACAGGAGGCGTTACCATGGCAAAGGAAAAGATTGCCCTTGCATATTCGGGCGGATTGGATACTTCCGTTATCATTCCCTGGCTCAAAGAGCATTATGATTGCGAAGTGATCGCGGTGGCGGTGGACGTCGGCCAGGGAGAGGAATTGAGCCCGCTCTATGAAAAAGCCATCAAGACGGGCGCTAGCAAAATCTACATTGAGGACGTTACCGAGGAATATGTGCGGGATTTCGTATTCCCCACCCTCAAAGTAGGCGCAAAGTATGAGAATAAGTATCTTTTAGGTACCTCCACCGCCCGCCCTGTGATCGCAAAGAAGCTTGTGGAGATCGCAAGGAAAGAAGGCTGCACGGCGGCTGCCCACGGCGCGACCGGCAAGGGCAACGATCAGGTGCGTTTTGAGCTGACCATCAAGGCGTTGGCGCCTGACCTCAAGATCATCGCGCCCTGGCGCATCTGGGATTTGAAGGGCCGCAGCGAGGAAATCGCCTACGCCAAGGAAAAGAACATCCCTCTGCAGTTTAGGGCTGAAGAATCCTACAGCATGGACCGCAACATCTGGCATCTTTCCCATGAAGGCCTTGACCTTGAAGACCCCTGGAATGAGCCCAAGAATAGTCTCTACCTCATCAACACCGCGCCCGAGCTTGCGCCCGATGAGCCGGATTATATCGAGATCGGCTTTGAGAAGGGGATCCCCGTCTCCGTCAACGGCGAAAAGTTCGATCCCGTCGCGCTTGTGACAAAGTGCAACGAGCTTGGCGCAAAACACGGCATCGGTATCGACGATATGGTCGAAAACCGCCTCGTCGGCATCAAGTGCCGCGGCGTTTACGAAAACCCCGGCGGAACCATCCTCTATGACGCGCTCCAGCAGCTCGAGTACCTCACGCTCGACCGCGACACCATGCATTATAAGCAGCAGATGTCCATCAAGTACGCTGAGCTCGTCTATGACGGCAAATGGTATACGCCGCTCAGACAGTCCATGGACGCCATGGTGGACGTCATGCAGGAGAACACCACCGGCGTGTCGAAGCTCAAGCTCTACAAGGGCAAGACCTACCACGCGGGCGTCAAGAGCCCCTATAGCCTCTACAACCCCGAGCTTGCGACGTTCGAAAAGGAAGAGATCTACAACCAGAAGGACGCGGAAGGCTTTATCAATCTCTTCGGTCTGCCGCTCAAGGTGCGCGCGCTGATGGAACAGGCGAATAAGAAATAAAAGGGAACGATGGGGGCTTTACCCCCATACCCCACCAAAGCAGCACGTCCCTTTGGAATCCCAAATTCGAAGCCGCCCAATTAGGCGGCTTCGGGAAGGGGTTCTTAGGGGCGTTACGCTCCTAAGCGAGGTTTGGAGGCGGAGCCTCCAGACTCCGCGCAGCCACTTTTTTTGTACAGCAGGAAACGAGGTGCACCAAAATGCAGCAACACAACGACAAGCTCTGGGGGGGAAGATTCCAGAAGGCGGCTGACGCCGCCATGGAGGATTTCCATTCCTCCATATCCGTGGACAGCCGCATGGCGCGGGAGGATATCTTAGGCTCCATCGCGCATGCCAAGATGCTAAAAGCGCAGGGGATCATTCCGGCTGCGGACGCGGATAAAATCGTGGAAGGGCTGACCGGGCTGCTTGCCGATTACGAGGCGGGGAAGCTCCAGTTCTCAAAATCCGCCGAGGATGTGCATATGAATATGGAGGTGCTGCTGACCGAGCGCATCGGCGAGGCGGGCAAGCGCCTGCATACGGGGCGCAGCCGCAACGACCAGGTGGCGCTCGATTGCAGGATGTACATGCTGCAGGGAACACATGTGACGATAAGTAACCTTGTAGCGCTCGAACAGGCGCTGCTAAAAACGGCAGGCGCGCATACAGGCACGGTCATGCCCGGCTACACGCATTTGCAGAAGGCGCAGCCGATCACACTTTCGCACCACCTGATGGCGTACTTTGAAATGTTCCGCAGGGATGTGGAGCGATTGGTGGACTGCAAAAAGCGCATGGATTACATGCCGCTTGGCGCGGGGGCTTTGGCGGGCAGCGCGTATCCTTTGGACCGCGAACTGGTCAGAAAGGAACTGGGTTTTGCACACATCACGCGCAACAGCCTGGATTCCGTGAGCGACCGGGATTTCTGTATTGAGTATGCGGCATGCGCCTCAATCATCATGATGCACCTCTCGCGCTTCTGCGAGGAGCTGATTTTATGGAGCACGGACGAATTCCGCTTTGTGGAGATGGACGACGCATACTCGACCGGGTCTTCCATTATGCCGCAGAAAAAGAATCCGGATGCGGCGGAGCTGATCCGCGGCAAGACCGGGCGCGTATATGGCGATTTGACGACGCTCCTGACCATGATGAAGGGTCTGCCGCTCGCGTACAACAAGGATATGCAGGAGGATAAGGAGGCCGTGTTTGGCGCTTTAGACACCGTGAACGGCTGCCTTGCAATCTTCACCCGCATGTTCGAGACGTTAAAGTTCAAAACGGAAAACATGCGGCTTGGCGCGGGGCGCGGCTTTACAAACGCAACGGACGCTGCGGACTACCTTGTAAAAAAAGGCGTGCCGTTCCGCACGGCGCATGAGGTGATCGGTAAGCTGGTATTTCAATGTTTGGAAGAGGGCAAGGCGCTTGCGGACCTCACACTAGCTGAATTGCAGGCAGTCTCTCCCGTGTTTGAGGGGGACGTATACGGCGCTATTTCGCTTTCCGCCTGCGTGGAGGGGAGAAACCTGCCCGGCGGGCCCGCGCCGGAGGCGGTGCTGGCGCATATCAAAGAAAGCAAGGAATGGCTGGCACGGCAAAAATAAGCGCTTGCAGCAATAGAACCGCCGTACCCGACGGGCACGGCGGTTTTGATGCGCTTTAAATTCTTTCAAGCTCCAGAACCGTTCGCTCATTGACGACGTCCCCGGTGTTTAATGTTGTTTTCGGCTCAATGAGCATCACATGCACCTCCGCTTCAGCGACGGGCAGATGTTCCACTCCTTTTGGAATGATCAAAAACTCACCTTCGCCCAAATGGACGTCCCGGTCCCTGAATTGGATGGTCAGTTGGCCTTTCAAGACATAGAACATCTCGTCTTCATGTTCATGAGAATGCCACAAAAATTCACCCTTCAGCTTCGCTATTTTGATGTAGGACTCGTTCACTTCGCCTGCTATTTTCGGGCTCCAATATTCATTAAAGGTATCAAGCTTTTTATAAACATTCACTTTGTCCATTCCGGTTCCCCTCTCAAATCAATGGTTCGTTATGGCGAAAAAAGATGGTTACTGTTCCTGTGCCAGCAGGTCCTTTAACGCTTCCAGGGCGCGTTTGCGGTGGCTGACGCTGTTTTTTTCCTCGGCGGTCATCTCGGCAAAGGAACGATTAAGCGGTTCATAGAGGAACAGGGGATCGTACCCAAAACCGTTTTCGCCCATTTTCTTAAACAACAGCCGGCCTTCGCACGCGCCGGTCACGCAAAGCGTGGGGTGTGCGCGCCTTGCCAGCGCAACGGCGGAAACGAAGCGGCAGGTGCGCGCAGAGGTGGGTACGTCGCGCATTTCGTATAGCAGCTTTTGATTGTTGGCTTCGTCATCATGCCCTTCACCGGCGTAGCGGGCGCTATAAACGCCGGGTGCGCCGTCTAGCGCGTCTACCGCAAGGCCGCTGTCGTCCGCTAAGGCTGCGTCGAAGCCGGGGGCCGCCGCAAGCGTTTCCTCCGCTTTTTTGATGGCATTGGCGCTGAAGGTATCGCCGTCCTCCACAACTTCAAGTACAATGCCCGCTTCTTCCATGGTAGAAATGGCGGGGAAGTATTCCCCCATGATTTCTTTGATTTCACGCATTTTGTGCGCGTTGTTGGATGCGATGATGAGTTTCATATGTGCTTTTGCACCTTTCCTGTAAACGTTTTGCGCAATTGTATCACACAAGCCCACGCATGACAATGCGGTATCCATGGACGGCAAAAGACAAAGCTTGTATCTGCGCGAATGCTTGGGATGCTCAAAGTACAGAGGAATGCATAAACGTTGCCCTATAAACATGCAGTTCTTGTGGAAGCACATGCATATCAATTGAAATATTGAAATAGTTTTAGTGCAATAAACAAAAATAAAGCGCCTATAATCTTTGAAAAACCTCTAAAATATGCATGATTGAAAATAATTTATTGCAAAACAAGATTGACAGCTATGCAACATGCGCGTATAATCTCCAATTAATATATAATATACATAGTAGCGGCAACCAAAGACCGGTTGCCGGAAGCGTGAAGGAGGACAAAAGAGTGCGAAAGGACGAAATGCCCCGACAGTGGGAGGGGAATGTACGCATCCCGTCCGGATGTGCGATATCCGGCATCATCGCAACAGACGGCACAAGGTTCAACGGACAGGAGATTATCGATTCCATCGCCGTCATGCATGACCGTTCCAACGGCCTTGGCGGAGGATTTGCGGGATATGGGATTTACCCGCAGTACAAGGAGCTGTATGCCCTGCATGTCTTTTATGAATCGCAGGCAAGCAAGGAAGCTTGTGAACAGTTCATGGACCGGCATTACGATATCATCAATCTATCGCGTATCCCTGTGCGCCCCATGAAGCAAATCAGTGGGGAGCCTTTGATCTGGCGGTATTTTTTACGGCCTCTTCCCACGAAGCTTGCAAGTAGCCAGCTCGATGAAAATGAATTCATGGTCAGAAGCGTGATGAAGATCAACACCCAGATCAGCGGCGCTTACGTGTTTTCCTGCGGAAAGAACATGGGCGTATTCAAGGCTGTGGGGTACCCGGAGGATGTCGGACGTTATTACCGCCTCGAAGAATATGAAGGCTACTGCTGGACGGCGCACGGCCGTTACCCCACCAACACCCCGGGCTGGTGGGGCGGCGCGCACCCGTTCGGGATGCTTGACTATACCGTCGTGCACAACGGCGAAATCTCCTCTTACGACGCAAACCGCAGGTTCATTGAGATGTTCGGTTACTCCTGCACGCTGCAGACGGATACGGAGGTCATCTCCTATATCCTTGATTACCTCACGCGCAAGCAGGGCATGGAGCTGGATGAAGTCGCAAATGTCATCGCGGCGCCCTTCTGGTCCACCATCTCGCGTATGGAGGATGAAAAGCGGGAGCGCCTGACGTACTTAAGAAACGCATATGCAAGCTTACTGATCACCGGTCCCTTTTCCATATTGGTCGGCTTTAGCGGCGGGCTCATGGCCCTAAACGACAGGCTCAAGCTCCGTTCTCTGGTGGCGGCGAAAAAAGGTGAACGCGTATACCTCGCCAGCGAGGAATGCGGCATCCGTGCCATCGAACCGGATGTAGAGGAGTTTTGGGCGCCGCGCGGCGGCGAGCCTGTCATTGTCCGTCTCAGTCCCGAGGCGATGGCAAAAGTCGTTTAAAAGTCGTCTAACGGAAGGGAAGGGTTTACTATGCCAATCAATTTTCAATATCCGGAATATGAAGTCGTGCGCAATTTTACCCGCTGTATCGCCTGCCGGGTGTGCGAGCGGCAGTGTGCCAACGAGGTGCACCAGTATGACGAGGCGGCAGGTGTTATGACGGCGGACGACAGTAAATGTGTGGACTGCCACCGCTGCGTGTCGCTATGCCCCACACGCGCGCTCAAAATTACAAAGTCTGATCATGTATTTAAAGAAAACTCCAACTGGTCCAGCGAGGCTATTACGGACATTTACAAGCAGGCGGGTTCCGGCGGCGTGCTGCTTTCTTCCATGGGCACGCCGAAAAACTACCCCGTCTACTGGGATAAAATCCTTATCAACGCGTCCCAGGTGACAAACCCCTCTATCGACCCGCTGCGCGAACCCATGGAAACGCGCACGTTCTTAGGGAAAAAGCCCACCGGCATCAAGCGGGACGCAAACGGCAAAATGATCACTAAAATGGAGCCGCAGCTTTCACTTTCCACCCCCATCATGTTTTCCGCCATGAGCTTCGGTTCCATCTCCTATAATGCGCACCACAGCTTAGCTATGGCGGCGGAGCGCCTGGGCATTTACTACAACACGGGCGAGGGCGGCCTGCATGAGGATTTCTACCAATATGGGCCAAACACCATCGTGCAGGTGGCGTCCGGACGCTTTGGCGTGCACCCGGAGTATTTAAAGGCGGGCGCCGCGATTGAAATCAAAATGGGCCAGGGCGCAAAGCCGGGTATCGGCGGGCACCTGCCCAGCTCCAAAATCGTGGGCGACGTCGCAAAGACCCGTATGATCCCCAAAGGGACGGACGCGATTTCTCCTGCGCCGCACCATGATATCTATTCCATTGAGGATTTAAGGCAGCTTGTGTACTCCATCAAGGAGGCCACGCATTATGAGCGGCCCGTGATCGTCAAAATTGCGGCTGTACACAACGTTTCCGCCATCGCAAGCGGCATTGCGCGAAGCGGCGCGGATATCATCGCCATCGACGGCTTCCGCGGCGGCACAGGCGCTGCGCCCACCCGCATCCGGGATAACGTCGGCATCCCCATTGAGCTTGCGCTGGCGAGTGTGGACCAGCGGTTGCGCGAAGAGGGCATTCGCTCGGACGTTTCCATCGTCGTCGGCGGCAGTATCCGGAACAGCGCGGATGTCGTAAAGGCCATTGCATTGGGCGCAGACGCCGTGTATATGGCGACCGCTCCGCTCTTGGCTTTGGGCTGCCATCTGTGCCGCACCTGTCACCTCGGCAAGTGCAACTGGGGTATCGCCACACAGAGGCCGGACCTTGTCAAACGCTTGAACCCGGAAATGGGCGCGGAACGGCTTGTGAATCTCATCACCGCCTATACGCATGAGATCAAAGAGATGATGGGCGGCATGGGCATCAACTCCATCGAGGCCCTGCGCGGAAACAGGCTGATGCTAAGAGGCGTGGGGCTTACCGAAAAGGAGCTTACAATACTCGGCATCCAGCACGCGGGCGAATAGGGGGAGCGGGAATATGAAGCGTATTTTTGTCAACGAACAGTGGTGTTTGGGGTGCCACCTTTGCGAATACAACTGCGCGTTTGCCAATTCCGGGGAAACGGATATGGCAAAGGCCCTTAAGGATGTGCGCATCAACCCGCGCATCAAGATCGAGGAAAGCGGGGATATCTTCTTTGCCGTCGCGTGCAGGCACTGTACGGAGCCGCTGTGCGTCAAGGCGTGCATTTCCGGCGCGCTGACGCTGGAGGAAGGGTTGATTGCTATCAATACCGATCAATGCATGGCATGCTACACCTGTGTGCTCTCCTGCCCGTATGGGGCCATCATGCCGTCGGCGGACGGCCCCATGCAGAAGTGCGAACTGTGCACCAAGAATGCCTTTGGCGAGCCTGCCTGCGTGTCCGGCTGCCCCAACAAGGCCATCGTGTTTGAGGAGAGATAACTATGCAGTATGTGATCATTGGCAATTCCATCGCCGCAATCGGTTGTATCGAGGGCATCCGCCGCGTGGATAAAACGGGGGAGATTACGGTTGTGGGAAAGGAACCCTACCATGTATATTCCCGCCCGCTCATTTCCTACCTGCTGCTTGGCAAGACCGACCGGGAGAGCATGGCGTACCGCCCTCGGGAATTTTATAAAAGCAACGGCTGTACGCTGCTTGCGGGAAAAACGGCTACGAAAATCGATCCGGACGCGCACACCGTCACACTCGACGACGGCGGCGTTCTCGAGTATGACAAACTGCTCGTCGCCACAGGCTCGCGCGCGTTCGTCCCGCCCATCAAGGGGCTTGATACAGTAGGTGGTTACCATACGTTTATGACGCTCGACGACGCGGTTAAGCTGAATGCCGAGGTGAACAGGGAGAGCGAAGTGCTCATCATCGGCGCGGGACTCATCGGCCTTAAATGCGCGGAGGGCATCCGCCACAAGGTCAAAGGCATCACGATCGTGGATATGGCGCAGCAGGTGCTGCCCAGCGTGCTCGACGCGGGCGGCGCAGAGATCGTGAAACGGCACATCGAAGCGCAGGATATTACGCTGCATCTTGGCGTGAGCATCGCGGGGTTTGCAGGGAAAGAGATGCTGCTCACAGACGGCAGGCGCATCCCGTTTACAACGCTTGTCGTGGCGGCGGGCGTGCGGCCTGAGGTGGAGCTCGTAACCTCCGCGGGAGGCAAAATCAGCCGCGGCATTGTGACCGATCCGTATGGAAGAACCAGCCTTACGGACATATACGCCGCCGGAGACTGTGCGGAAAGCCATGATATTTCAAACGATACCAGCCGCATCTTAGCACTTTTGCCCAACGCGTACATGCAGGGGGAGGCCGCCGGGAGCCACATGGCGGGCGGCGCGCTGCTGTTTGACAGGGCAATCCCGCTCAACGCGACGTCCCTGTGGGGGCTTCACATGACGACGGCGGGCAGCTATATCGGGAAAGACCTCGTATATGGCGTAAATGGAGATTACAAGCGCCTGTTCTATGAAAACGACCGACTCAAAGGCTTTATCATCATCGGCAATGTGGAGCGTACGGGTATCTATACGGCGCTCATCCGCAACCGCACGCCGCTTTCTTCCATAGACTTTGCGCTGATCTGTGAAAAACCGCAGCTCATGGCATTTTCCAAGGCCGACAGGGTCAAACAGCTCGGAGGTATACAATGATGAACATTGACGCAAAAGGGATGGACTTTCGCGAGCTGAACGAAAAGCTGCGCGAAGTAGAAGCGCGGGAAATCCTTGTGACCTCCTGCATGGGGCAGCGGTATCTCGCAAACGGCCTGAAGGATAAGTATATCAAGGTGCAGGGCATCCCGGGCAACGCCTTGGGCGCGTATATGGACGGCGCGACCATAGAGCTTGCACACAACGCCCAGGACGCCACGGGCGATACCATGAACGACGGGCGCATCATCGTCCACGGCTCGGCAGGAGACGCAACCGGGTATTCCATGCGCGGCGGCAAAATTTATGTGCGCGGCAACACGGGATACCGCTGCGGCGTGCATATGAAGGCGTATGCAGAAAAGCGGCCGCTCATCGTCGTCGGCGGGCGCGCGGGCAGCTTCTTGGGGGAATATCAGGCAGGTGGCGAAATCTATGTGCTGGGCCTGAATGCAGAAGGGAAATCCCCTGTCGGTTACTTTTGTGGCACGGGCATCCACGGCGGCGCGATTTATTTGCGCACCAGGGAATTGCCGCGCGACCTTCCCAAACAGGTAACGGCACGGGTTGCGGACGATGCGGATAAGGCGCATATGGCCGAGCAGCTCAAAGAATACTGCGAAATTTTTGATCTTGACCTTCATGAAATCCTCGCGCATGAATTCTTTGTATTGACCGCCGATACCGCGAACCCGTATAAGCAGATGTATACGCATTAAAAAAAGGATTGCTTTTTGTGCCCGCGCATTGATCGCGCGGGCATTTTTTGTTTACAATAAACGTAGGGGAAACATGTCGAACAACACTGCTTGTGAAAACGCCGGGAGTATTGCATACTATTGGTAAGGTGTGGGTTTCACAAAAAAGCCGCAATTGCGTGCAGGATTTGGGAACCCAAAACAAGAATTATTAAAGGCCAATCGTCGGGACATTTTTTTATGGAACGCGCATCGTGATGATGTTTGCCTGCATGTTACGGGCGGCATAAACACCCTGCTGCTGGAACCGGCGTTTTTGGACGCATCAAGCAAGGGAAGGAGGAGCCAATTTGGAAGATCATCGTTATGTACCCGAGCTCGATGGCACGTTGCGCAGCCATATGATCAAGGTACCGGAGATCATCAAGCAGGCGACGGGGATCAGCATATTCGGTAAGCTTATTAAATCCCTGGCGTTTACCACCGACGTCGCAATTATTAAAAATATTAATGCAAATGCAATCATCGCGGTCTATCCCTTCACGCCGCAGCCTGCCATCACCCACGCGATCATGACCGTGGCGGATGTTCCGGTATTCTGCGGTGTGGGCGGCGGCATTACCGGCGGCAGGCGCACACTTAATATCGCGCAGGACGCGGAGTTTCAGGGGGCGATGGGCGTCGTTGTGAACGCGCCTACACCCAATGAAACCATCGAAGGGCTAAAACGCATCATCGATATTCCCGTTGTGGTGACCGTTGTCTCCGAGCATACGGATATCCGGGCCAGGCTCGAAGCGGGAACGGATATCTTCAACGTTTCCGGCGGCCCCAATACGGCGGATATCGTTCGGCAGATCCGCAAGGATTTTCCGTATGTGCCGATCATTGCGACAGGAGGCGTCTCGGTGGACAGCATTGCGCTCACATTGGAGGCGGGCGCAAACGCCATCACCTACACGCCGCCCGCGCAGGCGACGCTGCTCAAGGGCATTATGGAAAAATACCGCAGCCAGTGGGATGATTAAAAGAGCATATCAACAAAGGAGCAAGTACAAAGACTTGTTCCTTTGTTATAGGACGCTCTTTATATGGAAAGCGTACGGTGGGCTTCCGACAGGAGGCGGAAAAGTTCCGCTTCAAAATCCAACTGCGTAAAAAGATCGTATCCGTCCTTGTTTTGAATGTGGCCGGCGAGCGCCTGCAGCTCGCTTTCGCGGTACAGCCTGCACGGCTTTTGGAACAGCCTTTTGCAGCCGGTTTTCGCAAAGGAGTATCCCAAATCGCAAAAGGGCTTGCTGCAGTCAGACTGAAACACTTTCAAAAAATCATACGCAAAGCCGCGGGTAAGCGTAAAAAACATTGCCTGCCTGTGCAAAAACGTGTCGTTAGCGTGCGGAAGCAGTGCAATACCCGCTTTGTGCTGAATGAAGTACATCATTAGATAAGCCGTACAAAACCGGATTCTCCATTCCGAGCCACTGTCCAGCAGGATTTCATTCACAACGATGTGATACACAGGCTCTGTCCGTCCGATAAATCCATGATTGCGCAGCGACAAAAAGACGGGTTCTTTGAGCTCCGGAAACTGTTTGAGCGCGGGCTCCAGATACTGCGCCGCATATTGCTCCAGTTTCTGCGCGCGCAGCTTTGGCATGCGTTCATGCAGAAAGCGCCAGCAGCCGGATAAATCAGAGCGTTCCATATTGAGCCCCTTCTGTTGTATCAAAGTTTCCCGATAAAAACATCGCGCCGAATGCTCGGCGCGATGCGGAGGATACTTTCATATTACGGCACTGGGGTAGCAGACGGGGCGGGCGTTGCAGTGGGCGTGAAATACCCGGGATTGAGCACCAGCCCATAGAACATATAAAGGCCCATGGTAATTACGAGCGATATAATCAGCGTCGTGCGCAGTACGGGAATTTTCCGCCCGCCTTTTCTCTCGAGGATATTGGGAACAAACAACGCGAGCACCGCGGCCAAGATGATGCTCATGGAACCGACAGACTCCATCCTGCCCACTACGACGATGCTTGTCGCGCTTAAAAGCCCCAGCACAAGGCCCCCAATGATCTGGTACTTCTTCCATTTATCATCGGGAATTGCGGCGATCTTTTTTTCAAACTCCGTAGGTTCGGGCGGCGCTTCTTCCTCAGGGGGTTCCGCAGGCTCGGGCGTTACATCCAGTTCCGTTTCCGGCGGGGCGTTGAAATCCTCCTTGTCCAAAGTAGGGAAAATATCAAAGTCCTCTCCCAACAGGCGCGGCTGCTGCGGTTCCGGATCGCGCTTTTTGAACATGCGCAAAGTACCTCCTTGGAAAATTGAATGGTCTTGTCCATTATCGCATACCATATGAGGCGATGCAAACAGTATTTGCTGCGCGCACAAATCAGGGCCGCGCTTGCGCCCATAGGCAAAAACGGTTTACAAAAGGGAGCTTCGCTGATACAATAAGATGGAAATTGGGCGTTTCGCCTCAAGGATAGCCTTTCATAAAGACATACTCAAACCAATAGCTTTGTGACAAGACCTGCGGCAGGCGCTTTTAATCAAACGGCAATATAACCTAACCTAATATTACAGGGGGAACTGCACGCATGAAAGAGTACACTGCGAACAAGATCCGCAACATTGGCATATTCGGGCATGGCGGCGAGGGAAAGACCACGCTGACCGAGGCCATGCTTTTTAATGCCGGGCTGCTCGACCGTATGGGCCGTGTGGAGGATGGAAGCACCACCACGGACTATGATCCGGAAGAAACCCGCCGCACCATTTCCATTGGCGCAGCGCTTGCTCCCTTTGAATGGAATGGTACCAAGGTTAACATCATTGACGCGCCGGGCTTTTTTGATTTTTACGGAGAAGTTGTCGAGAGCATGACGCTGGCGGATTCCGCTTTGATCGTGGTGGGCGCTGTTTCCGGCCCTGTCGTCGGCGCTGAAAAAGCGTTTGATATGTGCAAAAAAGCCAATAAAGCGCGCATGATCGTCATCAACCAGATGGATCGTGAAAACGCGAACTTTGGGAAGGTCTATACTGCAATCCGTGAGAAATTCGGCACAAGCGTTGTCGCCATCCAGCTTCCCATCGTGGAAGGCGGCGCGTTCAAGGGCTATGTCGATATCGTTACCATGAAGGCCAAGCTCTTTGAAGCAAAGGGTGAAAAGGAAGTGGAAATTCCCGCAGCGCTCAAGAGCGAAGCGGAATCCATCCGCGAGGCGCTCATCGAGGCTGCCGCCGAAGGCGACGAAGCGCTCATGGAAAAATACTTTGAAGGCGAAGAGCTCACGCAGGAAGAAGTCGTTTCCGGCCTTTGCGCCGGCGTCAAGGAAGGCATCGTTACACCCGTCTGCTGCGCTGCGGCACAGCCCAACATCGGTGTGCGGACGCTCATAGACAATCTCCTTTACTACATGCCCACGGCCGATCAGGTCAGTGCCCGCAAGGCGAAGAACGCAAAGACCAATGCGGATGTGGAAATCAAGCGGGACGGCAAGTTTGCGGCACAGGTCATCAAGACCGTTGCGGACCCGTTCGTCGGCAAAATCTCCATCCTCAAGGTGTATTCCGGCTCCCTGTCCGCCGATGTTGCCGCTTACAACGCCAATGCGGAAAAAGCGGAAAAGCCCGGCGCCGTTTATATCATGCGCGGCAAGAAGCTTGTGAACGTAGATAAATTGCTGGCCGGCGATATCGGCGCAATGGCAAAGCTGCAGTTCACCAACACCGGCGATACGCTTTGCGACGCCGCCGCCCCCGTGATCTTTGAACAGATCGAGTTCCCGCAGCCCTGCATCAGCCTTGCGGTCACCGCGAAAAAGCAGGGCGAAGAGGATAAGATCATCGCCGGTCTCAACCGCCTCAAGGAAGAAGACCCGACGATGTCCCTGGAAAAGAACGCCGAAACTGGCGACGTGCTCATTTCCGGCCTTGGCGAAATGCATCTTGACGTCATCTGCGCAAAGCTCAAGAACAAGTTCAACGTGGAAGCGCAATTGATCGATCCGAAGGTGCCCTACCGTGAAACCATCCGCGGCACCGCGGAAGCGGAAGGCAAGCACAAGAAGCAGACGGGCGGCTCCGGCCAGTTCGGCGTCGTGCAGATGCGCTTTGAGCCCCTGCCGGGCGGCGATTTCGAGTTTGTCAACGCCATCGTGGGCGGCGTTGTTCCGAGGGAATATGTGCCTGCCGTTGAAAAGGGCACGCGTGAAGCGCTCCAGCGCGGCGTGCTTGCGGGCTATCCGATGGTTGGCGTCAAGGCCACGCTGTTTGACGGCAAGTACCACCCCGTAGACTCCAAGGAAGTTGCGTTCAAATCCGCAGCACGCCTTGCTTACAAGGCTGCCTGCGCAAAGGCGAGCCCCGCGCTCATCGAGCCGGTCTATCGTGTTGACGTACTGGTGCCCGATGAATACATGGGCGACGTCATCGGCGATATGAACCGCCGCCGCGGCCGCGTGATCGGCATGAACCCCGCCGAAGGCGGCGGACAGGAAGTGGTTGCGGAAGTGCCCCTTTCCGAGGTCTTCAAGTATGCGACCGACCTTCGCGCCATGACACAGGCGAGGGGATCCTTCAAGATGGAATTTGTGCGCTATGAGGACGTACCCGCAAACGTCGCGCAGAAGATCATCGAGCAGGCCAAGAAGGAAGAGGAAGAAGAAGAATAAGAAGCTGGTTCAGCAATGGGGCTGTGTACAGGCGCGCAAATGCGCGCCTGAATACAGCCCTGTTTTTACATTTTTAAACCATAAAGGAGTCCTATGCGTACGATCACCATTCCCGCCACGAGTGCGAACCTTGGCCCGGGGTTTGACTGCCTCGGCATCGCGCTGGGGTGCTACAACTCCGTGTCCTTCTCGTTTGAAGAGAGCGGCTTACAGATCGACCTTCAGAAAACCGATCTTGGCCGCATTCCCGCAGATCACCGCAACCTTGTTTACCGCGTGTTTGCGGATACGCTGCACCGGTATGGAAAAGACATTCCAGGGCTGCATTTCGCCCAGAAAAATGGCATTCCCGCCATGCGCGGCATGGGTAGCTCCGCCGCTTGCGTGGTGGCGGGCGTTGTCATGGCAAACGAATATCTTGGGAACACGTTTTCCAAGCAGGATATGATTGACCTTTGTACCGCGCAGGAAGGGCATCCGGACAACGTCCTGCCTGCCCTCCTTGGCGGATTTACGGTGGGCTGCATGGAGGGAGCGCATACCCATTACGTGCGGTTTGCGCCGCCAGACGGCTTATTATGCGCCGTATTCATCCCGCCGTTCTCCCTTTCCACCCGCAAGGCGCGTGCGGCGCTTCCGGAGATGGTTGCGTTCAGGGACGCGGTATTCAACCTTTCCCATGCGTCGCTGCTGACCGCCGCCATCGCAAGCGGAAACATCGAGCTGGTGGCCTGCGCCATGCAGGACGTATTGCATCAGCCCTACCGGATGTCCCTGGTGCCGGGTTATGAAGAGATCGTGCGCATCGCGCGGGAAGCGGGCGCTATGGCCACCTGCCTTTCCGGTGCGGGGCCGACGATGATCTCCTTCCTCAAAAGCGGGGAAGGCTTCCTCGATGCCGTCAGGCCCGGTTTAAAGGCGCTTGGAGGCGGCTGGAAGGCGAAGCTGCTTGAGATCGATCCTTGCGGATACCGGGTGGAGTAAGCCCGATATTACTATATTTGTGTTTGGAGGGTATATGGGACGCGCGTTGGTACTGATCGATATCCAGAACGATTATTTTCCCGGCGGCAGAAACGCGCTGGCTGCTCCGGAGCAGGCGGCAGAGTGCGCGGCACGCGTGCTTGCATCCTTTCGGCAAAACGGATGGCCCGTCTGCCATATCCGGCATGTGAGCACAGGCAGTTCGGCTACGTTTTTCCTACCCGGCACGCCGGGCACGGAGATTTATGGCGCGGTCGCCCCGCAAAGCGGGGAGCAGGTATTTGTCAAGCACGGGCCCAACGCGTTCTTTGAAACAGGGCTATTGCAGGCTTTACAGGAGCGGGGGATACGGGAACTTGCCGTCTGCGGCATGATGAGCCATATGTGCATCGATACCTCTGTGCGCGCAGCCAGGGACCACGGGCTCCAAGTAACACTGCTGCATGATGCGTGCGCCACAAAGGACCTTGTCTGGCAGGGTGAAACCATCCCGGCACATATTGTCCACGCCGCATATATGGCAGCATTGAACGGACGGTTTGCAAGGGTACTGTCCACAGAGGAATTCTTACAAGAGCTTGGCCGCTGATACGGAATGCAGGGAGGACGCCTAATGGAAATCCGGCTTGCACATATGGAGGACGCTGACGCCGCCTATGCGTTGATGTGCGATATGGAAGCGACCAGGCTCAATGAAGAGGTGTTCCGGTGCATCTACGCGGACACGCTCCGCAACCCCATGTCGCCCTGCCTGGTGGCGGAGGAGGAGGGTGCGGTCATTGGCTTTTTGCATCTTCGGATGGAAGAGCAGCTCTGCCGTTGCGGTTGGGTAGCGGAAGTGATGGAACTTATTGTCCGTTCCGATCTGCGCTCCCAGGGCGTTGGTGCGCTCTTGGTAAACGCGGCGGTGCAGTCGGCAAAGGAGAGCGGCTGTATACGCCTTGAGGTATCCAGCAACATGGTAAGGGAGCGCGCGCACGCGTTCTACCGGAAGCAGGGCATGCGCCCGACACATATGAAATTTACGCTGCCGCTATCAGGCGAACGGGAATAGAATAAACGCAAAAAAGGGCAGCACGGCTGCCCTTTTGATATCATGTGATCAGTGCGCGGTTAATTTCAGCCCGACGATGCCTGCCACGATCAGGCCTACGCAGAGGATTTGCGGCAGCGTAACAACCTCGCGGAATATGACTGCGCCAAGGATGAGCGTGCCGACGGTGCCAATTCCCGTCCAGATGGCGTACGCCGTGCCCAAAGGAAGGTCCTTGAGCGCAAGCGAAAGGAAATAAAAGCTTGCGGCCATCCCCACAACCGTAACGACGCTGGGCCAAAGCTTTGTGAATCCTTCCGTATGCTTGAGGCTGACGGCCCAGCATGTTTCAAATATCCCCGCAATCACCAAGTACAACCATTTCATTCGTAGTTCCTGCCTTTCTTCCATGCAAAATAAAAAAGCCCGGGAGAACATCTCCCAGGCTTTTATCCTTCCGTGAACACAGTTTCCTGTGCGTCTTATCTCGGACCAGACCAGGTTACCCTGCGGAACCCTATAAAACTCAATCCCATACTAGCAAACGGCAGGGGATCTGTCAATCGGGGCATATCAAAAATGCCTTATAGAAACATCACAAACGGATGCTGCTTATAAAAGAATAGCCTTGAGCGTCACCGGAATATTGCCCATGGTCGCTTTGGAATAAGGGCAGACGGTGTGCGCTTCCTGCATGATATCGTCCGCAGTGGCTTGGTCCAGCTCCTTGAAACGGCCGGTAATGTCGGCGGAAAGGACATAGCCGCCATCCACGTTGTCAATTCCAACCGTGAGGGAAACCTCCGGCAGCGGTACGCGGAGCTTACGGGCACGGATGACATGGTGCAAGGCCCCTCCGAAGCAAGCGGCATACCCTGCCGCAAAAAGCTGCTCGGGATTGACTGCGTCGTCGGACTTGCCGCCCATGGCGATGGGGGAAGCGAGCTCAAAGGAAAGTTTGCTGTTTTCCACAGTGACTGCGCCATTGCGTCCGTTTACGGAGTTGGCGGTGGTTTGGTACAATGCCATAACAGTAGCTCCTTTCAGAAGTGCTTCGTTATTTCGTTATGTTTAGTATAATTCCATATTTCCCATTTGAAACGGGAAAAATGAAAAGCAAGCGGATTTTTCCCCGCAGCCGGAAACTGTTTGCCCGCGTGAACAGGTTGCGGTATACTGTAGGCGGAAGAATAAAGGAAAATACAAGGGGTATTACATGGAAATCTTACGAAACAAAAAAGCGTTTATCTGCGACATGGACGGCGTTCTCTATCACGGGGACAGGTTGCTGCCCGGCGTACCCCAGTTTGTGGAATGGCTCAAGGAAAAAAACAAGCAATTTCTGTTTCTGACAAACAACAGCGGCTATACCCCGCGTGAGCTGCAGCAAAAGCTGGCGCGGCTTGGCATCGAGGTGGATGCGGATTGCTTTTATACGAGCGCGCTTGCCACCGCAAGCTTTTTAGCCAGCCAGTATCCCGACTGCAGCGCGTATGTACTGGGCCAGCCGGGGCTGATCAACGCCCTTTATAATGTTGGCATTACCATGAACAGCGTCAATCCGGATTATGTGGTGGTGGGTGAAAGCTACAGCCTCAATTATGAAATGCTCGAGCGTGCGACGTACCTTGTCAACAAGGGCGCACGGCTGATCGGATGCAATTCCGATCTGACAGGGCCGACGGAGCAGGGCATGGCGCCTGCTTGCCGGGCTCTGATCGCGCCTATTGAACTCGCAACCGGCGTGAGCGCCTATTTTGTAGGCAAACCGAACCCGCTGATGATGCGGCACGCATTGAAAAAGCTGCAGTCATCTCCCGCGGATACCGCAATCGTGGGGGACAGGATGGATACGGACATCATGGCGGGCGTAGAGGCGGAAATCGATACGGTTCTCGTGCTTTCCGGCGTGACCTCGCGGGATATGCTTGTGAAGTTTCCGTACCGCCCCAAGTATGTGCTTGAAGGCGTCGGAGACATCCCGGGAGCTTAAAGACCATGTAAATCAATGCTGTGCGCCGCGAAAGCGGCGCTTTCACTTGTGAAACAGGGCATCGGCAGTTGTTTTTTTAGTCATACCGCCAGCGTAAAAACAAGAAAGGGAAAACGACATGAAAAGAAAGCGGATTTGGCCGTTTTTTGCAGCCGGTGCGTTCGTCCTGCTGCTTGGCGCAGGAGCGCTGCTTTACTTGAACAGTGTGGAAACATACCAGCAGCATGTTGCGCAGATGGAGATTGCGAACATCGCGTTTTCCACGGTGCCGGATGGCGAATATGAGGGAGAAGTGGATGAAACGCTCATCCGCGTCAAGGTGCGCGTGACGGCGGAGGGCGGCGCGGTGACGGACATTGCGCTGTTGGAGCATGAAAACGGCCGCGGCAAACCTGCCGAGGCCGTCATTGGAGAAATCATCAAGCAGCAGACGCTGGATGTGGACAGCGTTTCGGGCGCCACCAACTCCAGCAAGCTCATCAAAAAAGCGGTGGAAAACGCCTTACAGTCGGCGTTGAAGTAAAAAGCCTACGCAGGATCGGGTTCCGGCGACGCTTCGGGCTTTTCATAGCGCTCCAGGCGGACGGCCGCCTGATCGAATATCTCCAAAGAGAATGCGTCCGGATATCCTTCTGCATATACCACGCGGGAAATCCCGGCGTTGACGATCATTTTTGCGCAGATCACGCACGGCTGGTGCGTGCAGTAGAGAGTTGCCCCTTCTATGGAAATGCCCAGCTTTGCCGCCTGGATGATGGCATTCTGTTCCGCGTGGATGGCATAGCAGATTTCGTGCCGGGTACCCGAGGGGATGCCTAGCTTTTTTCTCAGGCACTCGCCGCGTTCCATACAGCTTTTGATGCCGGCGGGGGCGCCGTTATAACCGGTGGTCAGGATACGCTTGTTTTTGACGATGATGGAGCCAATTTTCCGTCCTTCCTGATAGCAGCTGGACCAGTTGGCGATGGATTTGCACAATTCCATGAAGCGGATATCCCATTTATCCCATGTATACAAGTAAGGAACCTCCCCCGACTTTTTATTGAGTATAGCACGCAAAGTGAAAAAAAAGAAAGATAAATATAGAAAGCGCCTGCGGCGCTAAAAGCCGCAGGCGCTATCCGTTTTGGGCAGGCCGGCAATCAGGAAACGGGGCGGAACTCATTTTCATAGATGGGGAGCGCCATGGTTTCCGTTGCGCTGCCATGATAATCCTTGCCGTCGACCTGCACCTGCAGGGAAGCGATGCTGGCGCCAAACTGCTTTGCGGTAAGCTGCATGCAGGTCAAGGCAAGCTCTTCAAGCTCCGGTGTATCCGAAATGGCGGCAAACTCCTTGGAGAAATTGACGCACGCCGCATCATCTACAATGGAAGCGGAGAGCACCTCTGTGCCCTCGGGGAAGCAATTGCGGAGCGTGGCATCCATGGGCCCCAGGGCAAGCTGCTGCATGGCGAGCTCAATGTCGGGCTCCTGGGCGACCGGGCGGCTGACGGGTACGTGCAGGCTGCCGGTCTGGTTGGGGAAGTACAGCTTGACACGGTAGGAATAATCCTCTCCCGAGGCGCTTACCGGCAGCGGTTCTTCATTGAGCGGCAGCGTGCGCATAACGTCTTTTACCCTTGTGCCGTGGGAAAGCTTGCTCTTGATCTTCCCATCGAATTTCAGTTGTACCCGGTCAATGGTGGAAAATTCCGTAAGCGTATTGACAACGGCGGTCACAAGCGCCTGTTCCGCTTCGGCGCTTTCCAGCTTCGGCAGGTCGATGATATTGAGCGTTGCCAGCGCATCGTCAGAAATGGAAAGCACAAAGCTGACCCCCTGCGGGACAACATTTTTGAGCCCCATGGCCGTTGCGGAAATCTGGTTTTCCTCTGTATCTACAAGCTGGTTGAGGGCGGCGCGGCCAATGCCTTCCTCCCACGGCAGCAGCTTCATAACGGGTACCATCAGGCCGTCGTCGGTTTGGAAATAAAGTACGGTACGCCGAAATCCGGCTTCGGAATCCACGGGCTGCTCCAGCTCCTCATCGGCATGGAAAACGTTTGTCGAGCAGGCGCTCAGCAGCAATGCCAGCAGCAAGCACAACGCGAGTACCGCCGGCGCATAGCGTTTGTTGTGAAACATAAAATTCCCCCCGTTGCGCGTTTTTACAATACTTATTCGCACACAGGGGGAAGTATGTTGAAGTCTACAAAAGGTTGTGATTATAGCATAGAAGCACAGCGGATACGGTATCATCCGCGCATGTACGGGGCGAAAATCGCAGCGCAGAGAAGCGGCTGTACCATATAGCCGTAAGGCTACGGTATTATGCGCGCGCGATATGCTTCCTGATGCCGGAGCGCAAGGGCAAGAAGGTGCGCGTCCAATTCCTCATCGGATTGCGCCTGTTTTGGCGCATAGGTTTCCAATACCTCAAAGGTAAGGCCGCCGCATGCGCGGTGTGCCTGCTGGAGCGCGGCGTGGGGGCTTGCGTTGAGCGTCAGTTCAAAGAGCATCCGCTTTTTGATCCCCGCAAGGTTGCGGCTAAAGCCGATAAAGCTTTGCTGCGTCTTAAAGTCATACAGGCGGTATACGCCCATTTGGGTGCCAGCCTGCACGGCGTTACGGGGCGGGGGTGGCTGCGCCGAGGGTCCGGATACGGCCGATGTAGCTTGTAATATCCGCCTCCTGCGTCCAGCGCTCCACTTCAGCGCCGTATGCTTCCTGCTTGAGGGCAAGCAGTGAGCGGGAGATATAATCCGTCTTGACGGATTCAAATGGCTGGTCCCCGCTTTCCACGCGGCTGACGAGCTTGATGATGTGGTAGCCGAACTGGCTCTTAACGGGGGCGGTATGGTCACCCACGTTTGCAAGGGCAAGGCCGGCCTCTTTGAATTCCTGCACAAAGCTGGTGTTTTGCCCCAGCAGGTAGCCGAACGTTTTGTTGGGTTCCGCTTTCATGCCGGGATCGGTGCCGAATTCCGCCATCAGCGCGTCAAAATCCTCGCCTGCGTCCAGCCGCGTGATAAGAGCGTTCGCTGTGGATTCATCGCTCACCAGGATGTGCTTGACGCGCACAAAGCCTTCGGGCACGTACAGCGGGGGCGCACCGCTGCCGGATTCATAAGCGCTCTGCGCGCTTTCATAGGCGGCGGGGTTTGCGGTGAAGGAGGCGCGCTGCTCATTGAGTTCTGTTTCGTAGCGCGTTTTTGCTTCTTCCTCGGTGAAGGTCACCTTGGAGGTGATGCTTTCCTCCAACTTTGCGGTGAGGGAGGATTTTTGCATATCATGCTCGATCTGCTCCCGCAGCGTCTTTTCGGTATATCCCTGGGCCTTGAGTTCCTCCAGAAACTTCTGCTTGCCGGCCTTTTCCGGATCGCTCTCGTTGTTGAGCTGGGCCTGCTGCACATAGGCGGACAACAGCGCGTCATACTGCGCGGAAGCATCCTTGGCGATGGCGGCCTTCTCCTCTTCGGTGAGCGTGAGATTTTGGGCGGCAGCCTGCTGGTAGATCACCTCGGAGCGGACAAGAGTATTGAATACACTGTCCTGCAGGGCTTTGAGGTTTTCGGCGTTCGTCATGTCGTAGCCGGCCTGACTGTATTGGTTTAAATACGTGAGAAAGGGCGCTTCAAAGTCGCGCTGGTAGAGGTTTTTGCCGTTGATGGTGGCAATGACGGTATCTCCCGGGTCTTTTGCGCAACCCCAGACGCCCGCAAGCAGCAGCAGGCAGAGGGCAATGACAGCAATGCGTTTCATGTTCCTATTTCCTCATCTTTTCGGCCTTTTAGAGGCTATTCTTTGCTGATTGTACTATCTTTTCAGCAGCCGTGTCAAATTGCGTGATTGTGAAGTTTTAAGGCGCGCGCATGACAATTCTATATTCTTTGCAATCCATCCAATGTTGTATAATGGAGGAAACAGACACGATCAACAGGGGAGGAAGACCGTATGCAGGCAAGAGACGCGCATATTTTGACGCTTACCGTAGATAACGAGTTTGGCGTATTGACGAGGATCACGGCGCAGATCCGCCGGGAAGGCTGGAACATCAAGAGCCTTGCCGCGGAGGAGACGGCGGACCGTTCCATTTCAAGGATCACGCTTGCGCTGCAATGTTTTGATTCTACGTTGCCCAGCGTCGTCAGCAGGCTTTCCAGGCTTGCCTGCGTGCGGCATGTTTCCGCGTACGATGCAGCGCGCTGCGTCTGCCGGGAACTGACGATTGCCCGCACGGCGGATGTGCCTGAGATGCGCGCGATTGCGGAGCGGTTCGGCGCAGAGGTAATTGGCGCAGAGAACGGGACGCTGCTTGTGCAGCTGGGGGCGGAACCAAGGACGCTCGATGAATTTCTTGCGGCACTTGGGGCCTGCGGCGAGGTCGCGTCCGCCCGTACGGGCGCAATCACGCTGGAAAAAGAATGAACCGGCGCATCTCTGCCGGATACCATGCCGCACAGCGGCTATCTGAAAGGGGACAGTTATGAGCGAACCGAACGTTTACCGCCTGCTTGTCATCAATCCCGGCTCCACCTCCACAAAGATCGGGATATTTGAAAACGAAGACATGAAGCACGAGGAAGTCGTGCGGCACACCAAGGGCGAGCTTGAAAAGTTTGAATCGATCGTGGATCAAAAGGGCATGCGCCTCAAGTTCATCCTGCAGATACTTCAGGAAAAAGGGTATGACATCGCCATGTTCGACGCGATCGTTGGGCGCGGTGGCCTGGTGGAACCCATAGACAGCGGCGTATACCTGGTGAATGAACGCATGCTTAATGATCTTAAGCACTCCTCGGCGGCGACGCACGCCTCCTCCCTGGGCGGCATCATGGCGGCGGAGCTTGCGGCCCGGGTACAAAAGCGCGCGTATGTCGTGGACCCGGTCGTTGTGGATGAAATGGACCCGTATGCGAAATTGACCGGCATGCCCGGTATCGAGCGGCGCAGCGTGTTTCACGCGCTCAACCAGAAGGCGGTGGCGCGCCGCTGCGCAAAGGAAATGGGCAGGCAGTATGAGGATTGCAGGCTGATCGTGGCGCATATGGGCGGCGGCATTACGGTGGGCGCGCACCGCTATGGACGCGTGATCGACGTCAACGACGGCCTTTCTGGAGAGGGACCGTTCAGCCCAGAGCGTACCGGCGGCATCCCGGCGGAGCCGCTTATCCGCATGTGCTTTTCAGGCGCATATACGGAGAAAGAACTCATTGACCGCGTGACGCGCGGCGGCGGCATGGGCGCATACCTTGGCACAAACGATCTGCGCGCGTGCGAGCGCCTGATTAAGGAAGGCGACGATTACGCCGTGCTGGTGCTTGAATCCATGGCCTACCAGGTATCCAAGGAGATCGGCGCAATGGTTGCGGTATTGGAAGGCAGGGTGGACGCCATTGTGCTGACCGGTGGCCTTGCCCACAGCAACCGCTTTACCGGGGCTATCAAAAACCGCGTGAGCCTGATTGCGCCCGTGCGCGTGTACCCGGGCGAGGATGAGCTGCGTGCGCTCGCCGAAGGCGTATTGCGCGTGCTGCGCGGCGAGGAACGGGCAAAGGAATACGATGGCTGACTATAGCCTGCAGGGGACGCACGCAAAAGCGCTCCGGGGAATTGCGTTTTATAAGCTGATTGACGCGTTCCATCTGTACATTGCAAGCTGTCTGAGCGAGGCGCTGTTGGGCAACGCCGTGCTTGGCGCGGCGATTTACCTTGCCGGGCAGGTGCTCGTGGTGTTTTTGCGGATGTTTCAAAAGGCCAACCTTGCGCGGCTGCCTGCGGGGATTCATGCCCGGGGAGCCGCGCTGTTTGTGCTTTCGGCGCTGTTAAGCGCGGCGCTCTTGATCCTCTACCCGGTGGTGGCGCGGCACACGCAGTTTGTCACGTTGCTTCTGTGCATCGCGCTGCTGCTGTTCCGCCAGGGGGCGACAGCGGTCATATCCCGCGCAGAGAGGATTTGGCCCCTGCTGCGCATCGCGCTGCTGCTTGGGGCGCATACGGGATTTAGCGTGGCGGTAGGCCTGCTCTGTGCACCTGGAGTGGCGGAAGATGCGTATGTGCAGGTAATGACGATGGTCGCCGCCACGGGCGTGGCGCTGTTTGCCTTCCAGCTCATGGAAACGCCGCAAAAGATGGCGCGGTTTACAAAGGATGCGGACAGGCTCTTTGGCGTATCCTCCTACCGCATCTATAACCGCATGACGGCGAGCGCAGTGGTCTCCCTCAATCTTGCGCTGCTGACGTATCTCTGTTCCATCCGCATCGATCCGGGCAGCACCATGCTCTCGCTTTTCTGGGAACTGGTGGTGTGGCTGGTACTGGTGGCGGGGCTGACTGCCGTCATGGTGCGGCTGCTGAAAAAGGAGGTATTGCCTAACGGCAACAAGCCTTCCGTATTTGCGCTGGGCGCGCTGCTGCTCTTAGCCGCCATTTTCGGCGGATATTTCAATTGGTTCTCCGGCGTGATGGGCATCGTTTCATACTTGCTTTGGGGGGCGGGGCTTGCGTGCATGCTTTCCATCATCCTTGCGATGGGGAACGATATGCGTGCTGTGCTGGAACTTAACATGAAGCAGGAAGAGCTCTCGGGGTATCATGAAAACACGCAGGCTGTTGTGGAGTGGAATTTGACGCTGTCCACGCTGTTATTGGTGCTGCTGCTCACAGTGATGACGTTTGTGTCGGAAGGCAGGAGCGGTCCCTGGCATGAACTGCCCTTCATACAGTTTTTGATGCGCAATCTGCGCGTGCTTCCGCCTGTAGGCATTGCCGCGGCGCTGTTGTACGCCCTGATGCAGCCGCTTGATCGGGATTATGCCCAAAAGCTTGCGCATTACCGTGCGCAGCAACGCGCAGGGCAGGTAAACGCCGCGCTCAAAACACGCCTGCAGATGAAACTGATTCAGCAGTCCCGCCGTATTGCGCCGGATATCCTGCGCGCCGTCATACGGCCGCTGATGCCCTGCCGCGTAATCGGGAAGGAGCAGGTGGATACGGAGCACGGGCCTGTGGTGTTTGTGGCCAACCATCTGGAGATTTATGGGCCGCTCATTACCAACCTGTATCTGCCGTTTTACTTCCGCTCCTGGATCATATCCAGCATGCTGGACAGAGAAATTGTTGCGGAACAATTGAAAAACGGCGTGAACAATGTGTTCCACTTCCTGCCCAGGCGCATGCGGGAGCGTCTGCCGCAATGGATCGCACCCATCGTTTTGTTTATCCTGCAGTCGCTTGACCCTATCCCCGTCTACCGGGGCAATGCTCGGGAGGTTGTAAGCACCATGCGCCTGACGGTGGACGCGATGGAATATGAGGACAACATCCTGCTGTTTCCCGAAAACCCAGGGGAGGAAAATTACAAGCAGCAGGGCGTGTCAGGCTTTTATTCAGGCTTTGCATCCATCGGCGCGGAATATTATAAGCGCACCGGCAACAGCACAACGTTCTATCCGGTCTATGCAAACAAAGCAAAGCGCACGCTTACCATCGGCACCGGCATCCGTTATGACGCGGACAACGGCAAACGCGAGGAACGGGACCACATTGTTGCGGAACTCAACGCGTGGATGAACGCGCAGGCGTAACAAAAACATGGTATGATAGCAGCAAGCGTGTATCACGCCGGAACGCATGAGGGATCCGGACTAACGCAGGAAGAAAAGGAGACAACAGGAATTACGGATGGGTAGTATCGGTATTATTGGCGCGATGGCCGTGGAGGTGGACGACCTCCGGCATGCGCTCACAGAACAAACGCAAGAGACGATCAGCGGTATTACATACTATCGCGGGAAGCTACACGGGCAGGACGTGGTGCTTGCAAAGAGCGGCGTAGGAAAGGTGAACGCCGCCATATGCGCGCAGACGATGATCTTGCAGTACCGGCCTTCCGCCATCATCAATACCGGCGTTGCGGGCGGCCTTGAAAAAGGCGTGGGCGTGCTTGATATTGTCATAGCGGATGATGTGGTGCAGTACGATGTGGACACCACGGCGGTGGGCGACCCCATCGGCTTTGTTTCAGGCGTCAACCGCGTTTCGTTCCCAAGCGGGGCCGCGCTTGCGGATGGCCTCTGCCAGGCGGCGCAGGCGCTGCCCGATACAAAGGTGCACCGTGGTACGATTGCAACGGGAGACCGTTTTATCAGCAGCAGGATCGAGGCGGCAAACATCCGAGCGCAATTTTCCGCCCTTGCAAATGAGATGGAGGGCGGCAGCATCGGGCAGGTTTGCTTTATCAATGAAGTGCCGTTCTGTGTAGTACGCGCCATTTCCGATGGGGAGGACGACGGCGCACATATGGAATATCGGGAGTTTGTAGAGCGCGCCGCGGAGAGGTCCAAGGCGATTGTGCTGGGGTATTTGGAGGGACTGGGCGATAAGAACAGAGGATAGGTACGTTTGGAGGTCTTGGCCTCCAAGTCGCCGCTGAGGGGCGTAACACCCCTAAAAATCCATTTGATAGAACAGTGGCGGCCTTTCGACCGCCACTTTTATATGCCACAAAGCTCGGCTGAAATCTGTACCCGACCCTTTGCCCCGTAGCCGAGCTCCGGCTTTTCAAACTCATATACCATCAGGCACTCCTCCTTGAGCGGGGCTTCTTTTACGATGCTGCCGTTTTCGTCAAAAACCAGAAGCCGTACCCCTGCATCGGCGGCAAATTGCATGCCGCGGACAATCGCCCGGCAATTTGCTTTGATATCCCCGCTGCCCGCGAATTGAAAAACGCCGATCTTCATTTGGATTTTTTACGCCTTACGGTATAGATGATTAGCCCGGCAATCAGTAAAACAAGCGCTGTACCAAACAGAATTGTTCCGATACCCGGCCCTGCAACCAGTATGGAGGTCGGTCCGTCTGCGCCGCCGATAATGCCGATATCCATAGGAAACACCTCTCTTAAACGTTCACTGGATGAGACGAAATGTGCAAAAATGCCTCCGTTGCCGCGGGAAGCAGCTGCAAAAACGCGGCCATACCGCCCGTGTGCCCCTGATCCCGGCGATGGGAATACAGGCGTTCCGGGTCTTCATAGGTGCAGACGTCCATCAAAGTGATATTTTCGGGACGTATGCCTGCCTCTAAAAATTGCGCTGCCGCCGCAAGCGGGAGATCGATCTGCGCCTTGCCTGGTTTCCCGGGCAATACGCAGGGAACGCCGGGGAAGCCCTCCTGAAACCGCTTGCCTAAATCTTCATCTGCTTCAAAGCATTGCGCGCAGATGCCCGGCCCTACGCCCGCAAGCATATGTGCGGGCTCCGCGCCGTATTCCGCTTCCATCAGCCGCGCCATGATAAGACCGATCTTTCCAAGCGTGCCCTTCCAGCCTGCGTGCGCAAGGCCGATGCATTTGTTGATTGGGTCAAGCAGGTAAAACGGCAGGCAATCCGCATGGCCGGTAATGAGCGCAATGCGCGGGTCGTTCGTGATGAGACCGTCACAAGGGGGGAGGGGATCGCGAAGATACCCCATACCCGCATGGGAAGCGTCGATCTTCAGTACGGTGGTGCCGTGCTCAAAGCTGTCCATCACCATGCTTTCCCAGGCGATGTCCGCTGCGTCAGCAAACAGGCGGTAATTTTCCATCACCGTCTCATATCGCTCGTCTGGCCGCGTAAAGCTTAGATTGAGCGTAGCATAGGGGGGCTTGCTTATTCCGCCTGTGCGGGAAGAAAACCCGTGGCGGACAAGGCCGGTATCCGTAAAGGCGGGCAGCGTAAAAAGGCCGACGCCGTTTTGCTCACGGTATGCGTGATTTCGTTGAATCCGTTGAAGAATGGTTGCGATTGGTTCCAAGGCTATTTCTCCCTGAGCAGCAGCTCCAGCTCCTGCATGAATGTGTTGATATCCTTAAACTGGCGATAGACGGAGGCAAAGCGGACATAGGCGACCTCGTCAAGCTCCTTGAGGCGCTGCATCACAAGCTCTCCGATGCGGTCGGTGGGGATTTCCTGTTCCAGGGTGTTAAACACATCGCGCACCACATCCTCCACAAGCTTGTCCTGGGCGGCGGCGGAAACGGGGCGCTTCTGGCATGCGCGGCGGATGCCGGTCATGATCTTCGCGCTGTCAAAGGGTTCCCTGCGGCCGTCTTTTTTGACGACCATGATGGGGAGTTCCTCGATCTTTTCATAGGTGGTAAAACGCTTGCCGCAGCCGATGCATTCGCGGCGGCGGCGGATGGCGGAGCCATCGTCGGTGGGGCGGCTGTCTATGACTTTGCTTTCCAGGCAGGCGCAGTACCGGCATTTCATACGGGGTCCTCCATGCGCATATTTACAGCAGTTCTGTCGCTGTAAGTTGAGTATAGCACACGTATCCGGCTGCGTATAGGCATTTTGCTTATCCCTTGGGCGGCAGGTCCACAAGGATGACGTCGTCGCCGATTTTTGTAATGCACCGGCAGGAGATGACAAGCTCCTCATCGCTGCGGATGATGCCGAAGAACCGGCATGGGCCGGGCAGGATAATGGCGGTCATGCGGGCGTCGTTGCAATCGCAGATTTCAAGCTCAATATCGCAGATGCGCCCCAGGCGCGCGCCGTCGCAGACATTGATAACATCCTTGCATTTCAGATCGGAAAAGGAGACAAAATGCCCTTTGTCGTGGCCCACATGCTTCACCTCCTTCCTTCTGGCAGTGTATGAGAAAGGGAGGCCAAAAAGACCCCGGGCGTCCCAGCTTCGCCAATTGCCGGATGACCCGGGTAAAAAAGCACCTGATATCGGCTATCAAACGTCTTGGAGATTCGGCTTCCATTCGCCGCCGCCGACAGTCACGGTACAAAATAAAAACACCCGGTACGAAACCGGGTGTGTAAAAACGGATTGCTGTGTGTTACGACCGCTGCAACGCTATACGGCAATGGGGATACGGGGACCGGTAAAGTTCGGAAGCAAAACTCAATATTTACGCTTCCTTGCAGCTTCCGCTTTCTTCTTGCGCTTCACGCTGGGCTTTTCATAATGCTCACGCCTGCGAACCTCCGCCAAAACGCCGGAGCGGGCGCATTTGCGCTTAAACCG
>JAEWCL010000007.1 GCA_023390655.1 Bacillota bacterium
GCCACCTACACTGTGAACGGCACAGCGTTTGTGATTATCATCACCATCAATCCGGCGATACTCCCGCAGGCCGGCGGTTATAGTCTATCCTTGTATATTCCTTTGGGCATGGCCATCGCAGGACTGATCGCGGTGCTGCTTATAAGGAGAAAACGCAGCCATGCGTAGAAGAGTCCACCATAGGAAGGAGCGGCGTTTTCCCATCGTTGGGACAATAATATGGTCCTTGGGGTACTTCCAGCTATCATCGGCCTAATGTGGATTTGCCAAGAACAACGAGAATCTCCGGTGGAGCCATCAGAGGCGTTGGCACAAACAGAAACAGAGTATGCCGACACTCCGAGCAATGTCGGCAATAATACGAAGGAGCCGGTTGAATCATACCAACCGGCTCCTTCTGTTCAACCCGGTCTTGCTGGATGTGGAGGATTATCCCCGTCATAGGACGATTGAGAATAGAGGCGCTGGAATTGGATCTGCCTGTCCTCGCGGAGTTCAGCTATGACGGACTCATAACCGCCTCTTGCTTGTATGCCGCCCCCGGCCCCTCCTCGCCCGAACATGCTGGAAACCTTGTCGTCGTCGGTCATGACTACAAGCGGCATTTTAGCACCATGAAAAGGCTGGAGGCCGGACAGATTGTGATTTTGCTGGACAAATCCGGGGCTGAATACAAATACAAGGTATGCGAGCTGGTGACAATTGCCCCGACCAAGTGGAGGCACTGGAGGAATATGAAGGCGACCGGGCATTCTGCACGGACAAGGAAAAAATCGCCTGCTGGTCGCCGCCAGCCAGTCCTTTGATAGGCGCATACACAGGAGGAAAAAGAATGGATATATTGCGGCCCGGCAGCGACGGCAGATACCGCTGTATTAACAATCCGGGAAACAAGAGAAGCTATGTACTGGTGGAGCGGGAAGGATGCTTTCCCACCCTGATACCCCAGGACAAGTTTCATAGCTCTCAGGCCGAGCCTGTACATCCTCCTTCCCACGCTGTGGAGGAGAAGGATGTGCAGGAGGACAATTAGAAGAGTAGTACAAAATTAAACAAAGCTTCAATTGCATTGCTTGGGCTTGGTTGTCGAAAGTTTACTCGCAGGTGATGCCTTGACTTTTGAAACAATGCTACTATATGAGATAAGTTAATACACACGAATACGGGATACACAAATCGGCTGGATAAATAATCATTCAAGCCGATTTCCTTTTGGACGTTTCATTTTTGAAAAATCAAACGAAGGAGGATTCCAGTGGAAAAAGCTATAATATTAATCATCGAAGATGATCCTGTTATTTCAAGAACCAACCGTAAAGCGCTGGAAATGCTGGGCTACCGTGTCCTATGTGCCGATACGATTGCACAAGCCCGGTTTCTTGTGCATCAGGAAACGCTGGATCTGATTTTGCTGGATGTATTGCTGCCGGACGGTAACGGCCTGGATTATTGCTGCGAGATACGGGGAACCTGCAACATCCCCATTCTGTTTTTAAGTGCTCTCGGCACCAATGAAAGCATCTTGGCAGGACTGCGGGCAGGAGGCGATGATTATGTTACGAAACCCTACGATATGGATGTGCTGCTGGCCAAGGTCGAGGCAATTTTGCGGCGTTGCAGAAATTTTGAAAACTATGTGAAGGAATTTCTGTGTATGGGGAACTTAAAACTGGATATACGTGCCCGCCGCGCCTACTTGAATCACGAAGACCTGCTGCTCAAGCCCAGAGAGTTTGCCGTTTTGGAGGTGCTGATCAAGCAGAGCGGAACTCCCATCAGTGCACAAGAGCTATACGAATGGCTGTGGGCCCTTGATACGGCTGGAGACATACGCACCGTATGGGTTCACATTTCCACGCTGCGCAGCAAGCTTGGCGCCCCGGAGAAAACTGGCAGCGTATATTTGCATTCTGGCCGGGACGGCTATTTCCTGTCCTTGCAAGATACGTGATTTTTAGCCCCCTGCTTTACTGATTTTTCACCATTCCAGTTTTGACATTTGGCGCGAAGGTTGTCGAAAGTTTACCCCCAGGGATTCTGGAAAATTCCCGAGCTATGCTACTATCAAAAACAGATATATACAATGCGAGTCGGCTGGATGTGCGTAAATTCATCAGGCCGATTTCATTGTTTCATTGGTGAAGATGTTTTGATGAGAGAAGGAAAAGCGACCTGCTTCGCTTATGTAACTACACTGTTCAAAAGAGGAGGAAACTGAGAGTGATTCAATCGTTTAAACGCAAATATTCCAATCTGTCCATCCACAAAAAAATAAAAGTGGTAATGGGAACCTTTGGGGCTCTGATATTGCTCATCGCTATCGTTGCAACCTATGGCTTGTTAAAGGGTAATATTCGGATGCAAAACCTGTATTCAACGAATATCAGGCTATCCCAGCATATCAGTGCCATGAAGGAAGCTATGCAGGAAGAAGGCGCCGTAACGGCAGCGCTGTGCATAAGCAAATATAATTCTGACGAATACAAGCTATTGCTGGCTGAGCTGTCAAAAGCGGAGTCTGCCATGCTGGCGGGCCTTGCAGGTCATTTGAAGGTTTCGGGTGATGTCTCCGCTCTGAATCAGGCAAGAGAGCTTTACACTGCAGACTATACCACAGCCAAAGAGGGAATGCTTTCCTTTCTGCAGCAGGGTCAGCTTGTCCAAGCGCTTGAAAAGCTGGAGGAAATATCGTTGAACCGAAGCCTCATTTTAGAACAGCTGCAATCTTTAGAAACTGACAATGATACGGGCATTCAAGCAATCATTACAGATGCGCAGCTGGCATTTAAAAAGCAGTTTTTTTATGCCGTTCCGCTTCTTATGCTTGCCGCATTTATTATCTTTGATCAGTCCTCCAAAATGAAACGGTTTATTTCAAACAGGATCACTAAGATATCGGAAGCTGCCGACAAAATCGCGGACGGGCATATCGATGTTACGCTGGATGTTTCCGGCGCAGATGAAATCGGTATATTGGCTGATGCCTTTACTAAGATGATTGGGGGCATCGCAAAGCAGGTGAAGTCTGCGGAGAGCATCAGTAACGGCGATTTTACCGTGTCTGTACCCCTACGTTCCGATGCAGACATTCTCGGGCATTCCTTGCAAAAGATTGTCAAGGATCTCAATAGCACATTACTGGTTGTAGACGATGCGGCACAGCAAGTGATGAGCGGTTCAAATCAGGTATCTGCGGTTGCGGAATCATTGGCGGCCAATGCGACAGAGCAGGCGGCGTCGGTCGAAGAATTGAATGCTTCCCTGGCCATTATTGCGGAGCAAGCAGAGGAAAACTCAAAAAGTGTCTCGCAAGCTACCGATTGCGTCTTGCAAGCCGGAGAACGTGTCCGTGAAACAAATGTATTGATGCAGAAACAAAAGGATGCCATGCATCTCATCAGCGAGCATTCCGTACAGGTATCCGGCATTGTAAAAACTATTGAGGATATTGCGGCACAGACGAATCTCCTTGCGCTCAACGCCGCCATTGAAGCTGCCAGAGCGGGCAATGCCGGAAAAGGCTTTTCCGTAGTTGCTGAAGAAGTACGGAACCTTGCGGGTCACTCCGATACAGCCGCAAAAGAGGCAAAGGAGTTAATACAGCATTGTCTCAAAGTTGTCTCAGTCGGCCAGGAACTAACCGAGGAAGCAGTTGCTTTGTTGTTGGATGTAACCGCAAAGGCAGGACTCGTAGAAAAGTCGATTCAGTCGGTCCAGGTGGCTACCGCTCAACAGGCGATGGCAATTGACCAGATAAATCTGGGGCTGTCTGAGGTCTCCTCTGTTGTGCAAACCAACGCGGCTACAGCAGAAGAGAGCTCTGCGTCCAGCGAGGAACTGGCGGCGCAGGCACATACCCTGCAAGCAGAGTTCCGCAAGTTTAATCTGAACAGAACGGGGACATTTGCACAAATGGAAGCGCCTAATATTCCCTCGGATGCTTTTGCAGTTGAACCCAGAAAGGCATGCGCTCCGATTCGTCTTTATGAGGGTGAGGGGAATCTGGCAAAATACTAATTTGTCTTTGAGAGTATTTTGCGGTGACTTCATAATTTTGCATGCAATACCTATATGGATGGTAATGGTGCAGATTGATAATCTACGAAAACAGGAAACTCTCCATTTAAGCACAAAGTGCCGCCATCGTTCTTCTCATTCTGCTGTGGGACAACATTCTCTACTCCAATAAGAAAAGCCCAAACACAAGGACGTAAGTCGGGCAGAGCCGACACTCGATTATAATGTAAAAGAAGCTGCACGGCAGTGCTTACCGTAACAACAACAGACGGTGCCTCCTAATACCAAGGCGGAGGCGGTGGTACAATTTAAAACAGGTCAGCGGCAATACAAAGCAAGGGGTGAAACCAACACATTGGTTCCACCCCTTGCTTTTTCGTATTCGACTTGCTTTCCTAGATTGTCTCTGTGATACCGTGGACTTAGCGGAAGCTATGCCTTTTGGAACAATAGTGCAGAAAAATTTTCTAACATAACAGGGGAATTGCTCATGGCTTATCCAACAAAATTAAACTTGATCAGCTTCGGGTTATGCCTATAATAAAGGCCATTCTACACAAAGGCCAATTCAATGTAGAAGCTTTCACTTCATTAGATTTCATACCAACATGGTAAACAACCCTTGGACAGTTTCTTGGTGTAGAAGTTTGATAGGCGTGCCTCATCAATCGCCCAAACCAATCCCACTTTTTATCTAAATCCTCGCTGTCCGGGATTCTCGGTTCAAATTTATATATATCCGCCTCCCGGGCAAAATATAATTATTTGCAGTTAGAACCTTTCAGACAGACCTATGTTTGTCTATGCGCTCGATAGAGAATTACCTCTTTTCAATTATACTTAGTGGAAAACAAAAAGGGACGGATAAATTTCTTGTCGAAATTTGTCCGTCCCTTTGGCGCGCCCGGCGGGGCTCGAACCCACGACCCCCAGAGTCGGAGTCTGGTACTCTATCCATCTGAGCTACGAGCGCAGCATAAAGACTTTATCGGTCTTTCAACCTCCCGTATACCGCCGCAAGAATAAGTATTTGTGCCTGCGGACATCTGCGGGTATAAGTCACGAAGTCAATTATAACACAACGATACACGAAAGCAAAGTGCTTTCTCAAACACAAAAGCGGTCGCAAAGGGAAGATATTCAGGAAGAAGTGCCCGGCCTTCTGTTCGCGGCGCGCCAGACAACCTCGTACTTGGGTGCGCTCCGGTCAATTTCGGATTTGATCTCATGGTATCGGCCATCCCTTGTGGTAAACACAATGCTCATGCGGCCATGGATAGCGAGGTTTTCAATGTCGGTTAACGCAATGCAGTGCGTGCCGATGCAGAAGCGGTCGCCGTACATCAAAAGGGCGCCTTCCGCCAGAGGCTCGTTTTGCCCATGTGGGCCGAGCAGGAACAGCCGCTGCCCCTGATCCTCAAACAACAGTGTTTCGCCGGAGGCTTCCAGCACGCGTTTATAAAATTCTTGTTCCTGAAAAAGATCCCACTCCGTGATGGTGGAAAAGGGGAGGGAAGCGCCTTCAAGCATGCCGTATTCCGTATAGCGTCCTTCTAAGCCGCATGTGCAGGCGAAGCGGTCGTCAATGCCCGTAATGCTGCCTATGCGCCCGCAGGCGGGGCAGAGATAAAGCCCTGCCTCAATCCCTTCGGCAAGGCGTTTACCGCGAAAGCGGATGTGCTCGCGCGCCTGCCGGACATATGCATCCTCAGAAAGGTCGCGCACCAGGATGGCGTTGACCTCCTCATTGGTCATCCCTTTGAGCACCTCGGGAGAATACCGGGCAATTTCATGGCCGAACACTTTGCCGCGCCGCAGCGTTTTTGACCAACGGGGGGAAGCAAAGTAACCCCCTTCGATGCGGTAGGTAACAAGTGTTGCGCCGCTTGCGCGCACAAGCTTTCCTGTGGAGGGCAGGATATCGCAGGTCAGTCCGTTGAAGGTGCGGTTGCCTTCCGCAAAAATGCACACGTTGTTGCCTGCGTGGAGATTCCTTAGCACTTCCATAACCGTACGGGCGTCGGTGGTTCCCTTGACGCGGGAGATGGGCGCAAACAGGGAACGAAGCAGGCGGGATGCCAGCCCCGCGCGAAACACATGCTCGCCCGCCACAAAATACATATGCTCCCTGTAGCTGGAGGCAACCATCAACGGATCATAGTTTGTGGTATGGTTGGCAAGGATGATGCTGGGGGAAGGCAGCGCTTTTTCCTGCTTGCCGGTATAATGAAAGCGCAGTTTTAAAAACAGCCTGACGGGCAGGCGAAAAAATTGATAAATTAGTCGGTGGCGCTTTGTGAGACGGTTATCCATATATGTTTGAACAGACCCCTTTGATGTATGTTGTTTTACTATTGTAAAGCATACGCGCGCAATTCGCCATAAAAAACAGGTAAAAACGAGAATTGTAAAATACAGGGCAACAAAAAAGGCGCTTTGCGCGCCGATATTGATAAACAAATCGTTACTCTTCCACAACCAGAGAAGGAGCGCTTTCCTCATATACCGAAGCGGACGCCTGAACGGCTTTGAGCGCCTGCACAAGCGAGGCGAGCTTATTATACGGACGGATTGCGGCATTCTGTACGGGGGCATTGAGCATATCCCCGGAAAGCGGCACAAATCCCTGCAGCGGATTGACGGAGAAGTAGTAAGGCTGCTTACTGTCCGGCCCCTTCATCAGGAAAAACACGTATACGCCGCCAAGCCTCAGGCTCGGCGCCTGGGAAGCCGGCAGTTCCACATGCTGGAGCGTGGCCGCGTCAAGCATGCTGTTCATGCGGTCCGGGCTTACGACCATATCGATTCTGTCGCCATAGGAGAGCGCGCCCTTCATGACGCCATAAGCCTCCACGGTTGCAATGGCCGCGGAATACTGCGCGCGTTCGACAGCGCCGCCGTTGCGGATGGAAAACGCGGTGTCCTTCATTTGCGGAAGCGACGTTACTTTTCCGATGAAGATTTCTTCCGAGGACGCGGCCAGCTTGGAAAGGGAATCATAGTAGTATACCGGAGCAGGCGCGCTGACCACGCTTGCAAGCGCCGCGATTTCCTGCTGAAGCGCGGCAAGAGAAATCCGCTTGCCGTCCCAGATCACCTCGCTGTCCACGATGGGCTTTGGCGCTTCGGAAAGGAGCGTATAACCGACAATATCTTCCGCGTAATTGACGTCCTGCCCCTGCCCTAAAAACAGCAGGTAACTTTCCCCTTTGTTCATGGGGCCGGAGGCGCAGTGGACAATATCATCGATTGCGGCATTGCCCGCATACACTTTTTTCACAAGGAGGTCATAGCAGGTGTTGCCGGAAGCATCGATATGGCTGCCGATACATTCGCCCGCGACAATCAGGGACGCGTTGCGGTATTGCGTGCGCAAATCGGAAAGCAGCCGTTCCTCCGCGGCAGGGGAAGAGACCACCACGTTTTTCGTGGCGGGGGCTGCGCAGGCACTCAACAACAGGCAGATGAACAGTGCGCTCAAAAACCTGAGTCCTTTGCCCATGCGTTTTCCTCCCTTCTGCCGCAGTTAAAAACAGGTTGCGGTACTTCACGCGTAAACATACGTTCACGCCTTATTCATACTATAGACGATGTTGTGGCACTTTTGGTTGCATGACACAGGAAATTCACAAAAATTTAATGGAAAAAGCATAAACCATGACATAAAAATTTCCAGATGTGCACAAACCCTGGGAATTACATTTCCCTGCGTCCGGTCAAAGCCTTTGCAAGCGTCACTTCATCGATATACTCCAGATTGCCGCCGATGGGAATGCCGTGCGCAATTCTGGTGACCTTTACGCCCTTTTCCTTAAGCAGCTTCGCAATATAGGAGGCAGTCGCTTCACCTTCCACATCCGGGTTGGTCGCGAGTATGACCTCTTTCACATTTCCCCGGTCCAGCCGCTCCAAAAGCTCCCGGATACGGATATCATCCGGGCCAATGCCGTCCATGGGAGAAAGGTACCCGTGCAGCACATGATATCTTCCTGAAAACTCGCGGGACTTTTCCATTGCCAGTACATCCCGCGCATCCTGTACCACACAGATCACGCCGTTGTCGCGCGCACTGTCCGCACAGAGCGCGCAAGGGTCACGATCCGTATAGCTGCCGCAGATGGGGCAGCAGAACACCTTTTCACGCGCATGGAGAATCGCTTCCGCGAGTTCGGAAGCCTGTGTCTTCGGCATCTCCAGCATATGGTAGGCAAGGCGTTGCGCACTTTTCATACCGATGCCCGGAAGCCGCGCAAGCTGCGCGGTCAGCCGCGCAATCGGCTCAATGGCTTGCAGCATGGGTTAAAACCCGAGGTTGAGGCCGCCGGTCAGCTTGCCCATTTCGGCGCTCATCATTTCATCCGCCATCCGGAGCGCTTCATTGGTCGCTGCCGTAATGAGATCCTGAAGCATTTCCACATCATCCGGATCCACGCAGGCGGGGCTGATTTCAATGCTCTTGACTTCCTTGCGACCATAGACGGTTACTTTCACAACGCCGCCGCCGGATTGCGCGGTCAGTTCGCGCGCGCCAAGCTCTTCCTGCATACGCGCCATATCCTGCTGCATTTTCTGCGCCTGCTTCATCATTTGCTGCATGTTCATGCCGCCGCCCATACCGGGAAAACCGCCTTTTGCCATATCTATTTCCTCCTGTTATTGTCTGCTTTTCTTTCACACTAAAGTATACCATATTCGTCCGCAGCTTGACAAACCGCAGGGGCTCGGAGCAAATGTGTATCCGTATTAACTCTCTATATGCAGCTTATCGCCGAACATACGCTGCAATTCCAGCGTTTTCGGATCGTTTGTCGGCTTTTGCCTCACGGCGATGCGCAATTGCAGATCCGGCTCCACGGTTTGCAAAAGCGTCTTTAAAATCTCCTGATGCCTCGGGATGTTCAGCGCCGCCGCATGAGAGGCCTGCAGCGGGGGAAACATGGCGGTCAGCACCGTTCCTTCGCGTACAGCGCTGTGCGCCGCGATCGCCATAACATAGAGGGAGAGGTTTTGTTTCTGTAAGAGCGCCTTCAACGCATCCCATGCGGGATCGAACGCACCCGATCCTGCGGCGGGTCTTACCGCAGCGGGTTTTGCGGCGGGTTGCGCCACGGGCTTTGCAGGGGCAGTGGGCGTACGTTGCGCAGCAGGTGTTTGCGGTGCAGGCGCTTCATAAGCGACATCCCCATAAAATGCGGGTTCCTCCGGCGGGGGGACAAGATCGTCCGGCATGTCCCACGGCGGCGCGTCCCCAACTGGGGCAGGGCGCTCGGCTGGCGCGGGCTGTGCTTGCACCGGCTGCGGGGCGGCAACGGAGGAAGAAGAAACGGCAACGACATTCAGCTTCGCTTCAAGCCCTGCAAGGCGTTCCTGCAGCGCAAGAAGTGCGCTTTCATCCTCAGGGCGGCAGATGCGCACAAGCATGGCTTCGAGCAGCACGCGCGGCTGCCGCAGCCACTTGAGATCGCCCTGCGCTTTTGTAATGAGCTCCAGCGCGCGCAGCAGGCGCTCCTGGGAGGCCGATTCCGCCTGCTTGCGGTAGCGCTCCATTGTTTCTAGCGTACAGTCCAAAAGCTCCCGGCAATCCCCGCAGGTTTTTGCGAGCAGCAGCGCGCGCATATGCTGCGCCAGGTCTTGCGTGAATACGCCCATATCGCGTCCGCTGCGCACAATACCGTCAAACTGTGTGAGCGCGCGGCCCGGGTCGCCTGTCAGCAACGCGTCCGCCATATCGAACAGCACATCCTGTTGCATGGAACCCAGCACATCATATACATCGCGCTCCGTCACATGGCCGCCGCAAAAGGCGAGGCACTGGTCGGCCAGGCTCAAAGCGTCCCGCATGCCGCCGTCCGCCGCACGGGCGATCGCAAACAGTCCGCCGTCTTCCATTTCAGCGCCCGCGCCCTGCAGAACCCCGCGCAGCACACCCACCATGGCTGAAAGCGAGAGGCGGTGGAAGTCGAACCGCTGGCATCGGGAAATGACGGTGGGCAGTATCTTCTGCGGTTCCGTTGTGGCGAGCAAAAACAGGATATGGGCGGGCGGCTCCTCCAGCGTCTTTAACAGCGCGTTGGAAGCGGCGTTTGAAAGCATGTGCACTTCGTCTATGATATAGACCTTGTATTTTAATTGCAGCGGCGTAAAACGCACTTTTTCCAGCAGCGCGCGCATATCGTCAACGCCGGTGTTGGAGGCGGCGTCGATTTCGATAATATCCACCGCGTCCTCCGCCAACGTCCTTCTGCAGGCGTCGCAGGTGCCGCAGGGTTCGCCGTTTATGGGGGAGAGGCAGTTGACCGCACGCGCAAATATCCGCGCCACGCTGGTCTTGCCCGTCCCGCGGGAGCCGCTGAACAGGTAAGCGTGCGCATAACGGCCGGACTCCACCTGATTCTTTAAAATGGTCGTGATATGTTCCTGCCCTTTGACGTCCTCAAACCTCTGCGGACGGAACCTGCGGTAAAGCGCCTGATATGACATAGCTCCTCCTGACTCACCGGATGGTAAACGCAATTGTGCTATGTCTATTGTACCATTGCATTTACCGCCTGTTCAATGTGTGCTGCGGATTTTGGAGAGGAAACCCTTGCACAATCCCTCGGATACGCCTAAAATAACAGCAACGGATTGAGAAGCATAAATGTGTGCGATTAATCAAACGAAGTAAGGAGTGTGTCTTATGGTGCAGTTTGCAAAGCGCATGGAAGGCGTTTCCGGCAGCGTAATCCGCGAGATTTTAAAGCTGATGGGCGATCCTGAAATCATTTCCTTTGGCGGCGGCAACCCGGCAAAGGAATCCTTCCCGATTGACCTCGTTGAACAGATTGCCCATGAGGTGCTTGAACAAAACGGCGCGAACATTCTCCAGTACGGCACAACGGAAGGGTATGGCCCGCTGCGTGAATCATACCTTGCGCACATCGCCCGGCCCAAAGGCGTTGTGGCGGAGCCGGAAAACGTGCTGCCGCTGACAGGCTCCATGCAGGGGCTAGACCTGATTACAAAGGTATTTGTAGACCCCGGCGACGTGGTGCTCGTAGAGTCGCCCACATTTTTGGGCGCGCTGCAGGCGTTTTATTCCTATCAGGCGAACTGCATTCCTGTAAACATGGACGACGAAGGTGTGGACCTAAATGATCTGGAAGAGAAAATCCGCACCCATAAGCCGAAGCTATTTTATGTGATTCCCACCTTCCAGAACCCCACGGGAAAAACGCTGCAGGTAGAAAGAAGAAAGGCCATCGCGGCGCTTGCGGAGAAGTATGATTTTATCGTGATCGAGGACGATCCGTATTGTGATCTCCGCTACAGCGGCACACCCGTTCCGCCGATCAAAACGTTTGATACATCGGGCAATGTGATACTGCTCAACAGCTTTAGTAAAATTCTTTCCCCGGGCCTGCGTGTGGGAACGCTGCTTGCTTCCGCGGAACTGATCAGGAAACTGACCGTTGCCAAACAGAGCAGCGATACGCATACTTCCAACCTGACCCAGGCCATTGCGGACGCATTTTTAAGACGCGGCCTGCTGCCGGGACATTTAGGGAGCATCATTCCCATGTACGCGGAGCGCCTCAACGCGCTGCTTAGTGGGCTCGAAGCATTCTTCCCCAAGGATTTCCGGTATATCAAGCCCGAAGGCGGCCTGTTTGTCTGGGGCGAACTGTCCGGAATATGCGATGTGCCCGCCATGCTCAAGCGAGCGACAAGCGAGTGCAAGGTGGCATTTATCCCCGGCCAGTATTTCTATGTAAAGCCTCAGAGCATGGGGCTGAACACCATGCGCCTGAATTTTTCTTCCGCCACGCCGGAGCGCATCACCCTTGGGCTGGAGCGGCTTGGCAAGCTGGTGAAGGAAAGCCGGTGAAGGTGGGAGCTGCGGTAATCAACAAAAGAACGGGAACGCAAGCGCGTTCCCGTTTTGTATAGACCATAAGATTAGACTTTATTCTTGTTTTTGAATGCACGCATGGCCTGCTTCATCTGTTTTTTGCCGCCAAACATTCGGTTGATCTTTTCCTGCTCGATCTGCCGGGCATTTTTTCCTTCTCGGGAGAGCTCCTTTTGCAGCTTTTTGTAGCTGTCAAAGCGCTCCTGCGAAAGGATGCCTTGTGCAATGGCGCGCTTGATGGCGCAGCCCGGTTCCGTATGATGGGAACAATCGCTGAATTTGCATTGGCCGAAAAGCGCTTCAACATCCTCAAAGGATTTTGAGAGGCTTCCAGATTCCAATTGCAATTCCCGCATGCCGGGCGTATCGATGACGATACCGCCTCCCGGAAGCAGCAGCAGCTGGCGGTGGGTGGTGGTATGCCGCCCTTTGTCGTCCGTGCTGAGCGTATGCGTTACAAGCGCTTCCATGCCCATCAGATGATTGATAAGGGTGGATTTTCCAACGCCGGAGGAGCCGATGAATGCAATCGTCCTTCCTTCCTGCACATAGGCGCGCACGGCGTCAAATCCGTTTCCTGTCACACTCGAGCAGGGCAAAATATCCACGCCCGGGCAAACAGCGGAGACCTCCATCAGCTTTTCCGGCAACTCCGCACACAGATCGGCCTTGGTGAGCACAACGACAGGGGTCGCCCGGCTTTCCCACGCGATGGCGAGGTAGCGCTCCAGCCTCCTGACATTAAAGTTCAGGTTCAGCGACATGCAGATAAACAGGACATCGATGTTCGCGGCCACAATCTGTACGTCGTTTGCGGTACCGGCAGCCTTGCGCGCAAATACGCTTTTGCGGCTGAGCACATGGTGAATAACGGCGTTTCCACTCGCAGCATCCGGGCGGTCTATCATGACCCAGTCTCCAACAGCGGGGAAATCCGCATTGGATCGGGCCTCGAAGGCAAGCCTGCCGGAGACTGTCGCCTGCAGCTCGTCTGTTTCAGCGATAAGCTTATAAAGCTCCCGGTGCTGTTCAGAGACTCTGGCAGGATATAGCCCTTCATATGCGGAAGCTTCCTGCCTAAAGCGGGGGGAAAAGCCGTAGCGTGTTAGATTTTCAAAGTACATGTTATCCTCCAAAAAATAAATAGGGGTCATGCTTTTTGGAGGGTAAAAAGAGGCTTATGAAATTCTTTTTCCCTCCCCGGCCAGGACACTCTCCGCAATCTTTGTAAATTTCATCATATATCGCTCCTCTCTTCCCGGAATTATCCGGGACATGTGCTTTTATAGGGCATGCGTGTTCCAATGCCCAGGGACATCATACAGCATCATTCTATGAAAGAAAAGGGGAAAGGGCAAGAAAACGCCGCAACATCAAAAACGGCTGCCGGATTGACCGGCAGCCGTCAAATAAGATTCGGGGACGGTGGTATGCGGCAAGCAGCTGTAGGCAGTTAGCTGCAGCAGCGCCCTTCGCGCACGGGGCGTTTCTGGCAGGCCATATCCTGCACGATCATTAGGCACTCGCCAAAGCGCTGGAAGTGGTTGATTTCACGCTGGCGCAGAAAACGCAGGGGATCGATGATATCCGGGTTATCCGTCTGGCGCATCAGATGCTCGTAGGTGACACGTGCCTTCTGCTCTGCAGCAAGGTCTTCATGCAGGTCGGCTATCGGGTCGCCCGTGCAGGCAACATAGGTGGCGGTAAACGGAACGCCGTTGGGATCGCAAGGATATACCCCATGGTTGTGCAGCGTATAGTAGCCGTCAAGGCCGGCCGCCTTGAGTTCCGCCATGCTAGCGCCCCGGATGCACTGGTAGATCATGGTGCCGATCATCTCCCAGTGGGCGAGTTCTTCCGTGCCGATATCGTTCAATGTGGCGCGGCAGCGGTTATCCGGCATGGAAAAGCGCTGGGTCAGGTAACGGAGGCCCGCTGCTAACTCTGAATCCGGGCCGCCATATTGCGCCAGCAGCATCTTCGCCATCCGTACGTCGGGCGTGCAGATTTTAACGGGGTATTGCAGCTTTTTTTCATAGATCCACATAGCAGAACCTCCTTACACTTGCCACGGCCATTGCGAACAGACCCAGCAGCCCACATCGGTGGGGGAGTGGCCGAAACCGAGCAGGGGGCCATAGCACTGTTCATATTTGCCGATCAGTTCCGCAAGCTTCTTGGAATAGCAGAAATAATCGGCGCGCGCATCCTTATCCTTGGGATGCGTATCCAGGTACAGATTGAGTTCTACGCACACAAATTCGCATTCGCTGATCTTCATCAGAAGAGCTTGTTGCTTCGCATCCATAAGGGACCTCCTAACGCAAGTACGGGCGCAACAGTTCCGGGAACATCGTACCCTGGCACAGGGCTTCACTGGGGCAATAGCCCGCTTTGTATTCCTGATTTGCGATGAACGCAGTCGCGAGTAGGCATCCTGGCTCCGTGTCCTTGCATGTGATGCCGCACTCGCTGCAGGTTTCGCAGACGTTACCCGCAACGAGCGTGTTTTTCACATCCAAAGGATTTAATTGGCAGCCGCATGGTTTGAAGCAGCAGCTACCCATCGTATTCTGGTTTTGATACATATGGGCGTTCCTCCTTGTTTGGATCGGCGTTCGGCCGCATAAGATGTGCGTTTTTACGGCCGGCTTCTGCTGTTATGGTATGCTTGCGCAGTTGGGTTGGTGAAGATGGAAAAGGACAGAATTGTCAGCGTATATGGACAATTTTCACAAAGATAGACAAACGGCCGTGCGTTGTTTGTGATATACTAAACGAACATAAATGAAACAGAACTGAAAAGAAGGCGGTATCGGCATGTTTGTAGTAGATGGACTGACAAAAAAATATGGCAAAGTGCTCGCCAACGATCATTTGAGCTTTACTGCGCCAGCAGGTATGGTAACGGTGCTCGCTGGGCCCAACGGCGCGGGCAAGTCCACGGCCATCAAGGCCATGGCGGGTCTGTTGCGGTATGAAGGCAGCATCACTGTCGGCGGGAAGCCCAACAAAACCGTGGAAGCAAAGCGCATTTTAGGCTATGTGCCGGAAACCCCCGCGGTGTACGGCATGCTGACCGTTGCGGAACATATGGAATTCATCGCGCGTGCCTACTCCCTCAAAGACGGGTGGAAGGACCGCGCGGATAAATTGCTTGCCCGTTTCGAGCTTGAAGAGCACGCAAAAAAGGTTGGGCGTGAATTGAGCAAGGGGATGCAGCAAAAGGTAAGCCTTTGCTGTGCGCTGCTGCCTGAACCCAAGGCTATGCTTGTGGACGAGCCCATGGTTGGCCTCGACCCGCACGCCATCAAGGTATTAAAGGAAGTACTTATGGAAGAAAAGGAGAATGGCGCCGCCATCCTGCTTTCTACGCACCTTCTAAGCAGCGCCGAGGACCTTTGGGATAAGCTGCTCATCTTAAAAAACGGGCGCATTGCCGCGGAAAAGAACCGGCAGGATATGAGCGAAAGCGGGGAGCAGCTTGAAGAACTGTTCTTTGCGATCACGGAGGGCGCAAAATGAATGCGATCGTCTATTCTTGGACGCGGTCGTTAAAAAACCGTTTCCTGCAGGTGCTCAAAAAGCCGTTTTTGATCATACTGTATCTGCTGATGGTCGGGGCGTTGGGGTTCGTGCTGTTCGGCATGCCATCCTTGCAGGATGCTGCAGGCGAAAAGCATGTGACCGGTTATGCCGCTATATTGATCGGCGTATTCTTGTTTATTCTCGGGCTGTCTGTCGTCACAGGGCTTAAGCAGGGGACGGCGTTGTTTTCGATGGCGGACGTCAATCTGCTGTTTGTATCGCCGGTCAGCCCAAGAAAGGTACTGATGGCAGGCATCCTGCGGCAGGCAGGCGTGTTGCTTGCGGCTTCCATATTTATGGTGTTTCAGTACCCCAATATGCGCAACGCGGGTCTCGACGGCTATGCGCTGTTAGGCCTGATGGCGGCCTACGCGCTTTTGGGATTTTCTTCTCAGGTCATTTCGGCACTGCTGTATGCGTTCTGCGCCGGTTCGGCGCAGCGCCGCAAGGCAGTCAACAACGGCATTACGGTGCTGTGTGCGGCAATCGCTTTGGGCTTCTTCCTTTCTATGCGCACCGGTACAGTGGATATCAAGACGGCGCTCGTCGCATTCTTTGGCGCGGATTGGTGGAACTATGTGCCGTTCTTAGGTTGGGCGCGCGGCCTTGCCGTAGCGCTTGCAACCTATCAGTGGGGCGGCGCGGTAGTATATATGCTGATTTTTTTGATCGGAATATTTCTCTGTGTGCTGTTGCTGCAAAAAACGCAGATGGATTATTTTGAAGACGTGCTGCTTGCCGCGGAACGCGCAAACCAAAAGCAGCAGGACGCAAAGGAAGGAAGAATCAGCGTACAGGGCGATGTCAGCGCGAAAATCAAACGCGAAAAAGGGCCGCTTTACGGACATGGCGCGCTTGCCTTTACCGGAAGGATATTGCGCGAGCAGTCGCGCAGCGGGGTCTGGCTGCTGGATATGTATTCGCTTGGCGCTTTGGCAGGCCCGGTGATGGCGCTCATTTTTATGCCGCAGGCCGCGATGGAAGGCGGATGGCTGTGGGGCGTGCTCAATATGAGCGTCTGGGTGATGATCTTCTTTAACCTGACGGGCGGCATCGCGCGGGAACTCAACTATCCGGTGCTGTACCTTGCGCCCGCGGGCGCGTTCCAAAAGCTTGCGGCGTCCATGCTGCCGCAGTTGATGAAGGCGGCGGTGGACGGCCTGTTCTTTGCGGTATTCTCCACCCTGGTGTTTCATGGTACCATCCTGGAGGGTATTTTCGGCTGGGCGTCGTACTTTGGCGTATCCACGCTATATGCCGCGGGGGTATTGATTGTGGAGCGCGTGCTTGGCGCAAACAAAAACAAGGCCCTCATCATGGTGGTATATATCTTTTTGTTGATGCTGCTGGTGATGCCGGGATTGATCGGCGCCATGATCCTCTCGGAGAGCGCGCCCGCCGTTGTTGCGTACCTTGTGTTCCTGCTCTGGTGCTTTGTAATTTCGGCTTTGAGCGTGTTTTTCTGCAGAGGGGTGCTGCATAACATTGATCTGATTTAAAGGTTGCCTTATAAATTAGCCCAAACGATTGAAGGATACTCTAAAGTAACCTTCATTTTTCTCATTGACTTTTGATACATCCTGTATCATAATGACTAAAAGTACAGTTATGACTGTGCAGTAAATAAGAGGATAGAGGCGCAGGTCTCAAAAGTAGCAGCGTGGAGCCACTAAAGCGGTGAAGATGCGTTGCAAAAGGGAGGCTTGCCGAAGCGGTATATCGGCTTGGCGGTATGCTGCTGGTTTGCGGAAGAATATTTCGCAGACTGTCGCAATGCGGGAGTGTCCCCATTGTGGAGCGCTATTCATCAGTTCGCAACAGGATATGTCTATCTTGGCGGCTGGAGGTATCGCTCCGGCCGCCTTTTTGTTTTCCAAATATTATTTTCAGGAGGAATCACATGAAGAAGAGTATTGCCCTGCTGCTGGCCCTGGCAATGTGCCTTGGCCTTGCCGCCTGCGCCGCGCCCGCCGCCACGCAAGCGCCCGCTGCAACACAAGCGCCCGCAGGCGCGACGGAAGCCCCCGTTGCGACTGCGGCTGAAGCGCCCGCCGCCGAAAAAGAGCCTTTCCGCGTTGGGCTGGAGTGCAACTATGCGCCCTTCAACTGGACGCAGGAAGGCGAAAGTGCATTTACCGTTCCCATTCCCGAGGGCGGCTTTGCGGACGGCTACGATGTACAGATGGCAAAGCTGATCGCGGACGCACTTGGCCGTGAGCTTGTGATCGTGAAGACCGAGTGGGACGGCCTGCCGCCCGCACTCATTTCCGGCAAGATCGATGCGATTATCGCGGGCATGAGCCCCACCGCGGAACGCGCCCTTACCATTGATTTTACTGATCCTTACTATGAGAGCGATCTTGTTATCGTCGTCAAGAAAGATAGCCCGCTTGCTGCCGCCAAGAGCCTTGCGGACTTTACGGGCACAAAGATTGTCGCCCAGCTCAACACCTTCCACGATACGGTGGTAGACCAGATTCCCGAAGTCAAGCACCAGACCCCCATGGAAAACTTCCCCGCGATGATCGTGGCGCTTTCTTCCGGCAAGGTGGACGGCTATGTGTCCGAGCGCCCGGGCGCGGTTTCCGCGGTTGCGGCAAACCCGGAACTCGTGTTTGTAGAGTTTGGAGCAGGCCAGGGCTTTGAAGCTTCCCCCGAGGATGTCGCCATTGCGGTCGGTCTTCAAAAGGGCAGCGCACTTGCTGGCTCTATCAATGAAATTCTTGCCGGCATCAGCAAGGAGCAGCGCCAGCAGATGATGGATGAAGCTGTTGCAAGGCAGCCGCTCTCCGAATAAGAGGGACCGAAAAAAACAAAGGCCGGGCCAGTTTTCTCGGCCCGGCCTTCAATACGTTTAGATAGGAAGTGAACGAATGCCTACGACATTTTGGGGCTGGGTAATCTTTATACTGCAGGAATATGGAACGCTGTTCTTAAAAGGAACGGGAATGACGATGCTTGTGGCGATCACGGGCACCGTCATTGGTTTTATCATCGGCCTGCTCGTGGCGATTTTGAGAACCATTCCCATCAATCCCGAGGACAACTGGCTTAAAAGAGGCCTGCTCCGTATCCTCCGGTTCGTATTGTCCGTTTATATTGAGGTGTTCCGCGGTACGCCGATGATCGTGCAGGCGATGGTGATTTTCTATGGTGCGATGCAGTATATGGGGATTGATCTTCCGTCCACCACCGCGGCAATCATGGTCATTTCCATCAACACCGGCGCGTACATGGCGGAAATTATCCGCGGCGGCATTATCTCCGTGGACAGCGGACAAACGGAAGGGGCGCATTCCCTGGGGATGACGCACTGGCAGACCATGGTCCATGTCGTTCTGCCGCAGGCGGTCAGGAATATCATGCCCGCTATCGGCAATGAGTTCGTCGTCAATATCAAGGACAGCGCCGTGCTCAACGTGATTTCGGTGTCCGAGTTGTACTTTACGACAAAATCTGTCGCGGGTACGTACTACAAGTTCTTTGAGGCATTCTTCATTACGGGAGTTATTTACCTGATACTGACATTTACCACTACGCGCATCCTGCGGTGGATCGAAAAACGGATGGACGGGCCTGAAAACTACCGCATTATTCCCGGCTCCCAGACGGATGTGAGCGCGATTGTAAACACCAACCTCAAAACGACGCGCAAAGGGGGGCTATAATATGGCATACAACATTGAAGTACAGCATCTAAGAAAGAACTTCGGCGATCATGCCGTATTGAAGGATATCGATTTTTCCGTTTCCCCGGGCGACGTCGTCTGCATCATCGGCGCGTCCGGTTCCGGCAAAAGCACGCTGCTGCGCTGCATCAACTTGCTTGAGCGCCCCTCAGGCGGCAGCATCCTGTTCCATGGGGAGGATATCCAATCCGGCGAATTCCGCGTGACGCAGTACCGCGCGCGGGTCGGTATGGTGTTCCAGCAGTTCAATCTCTTCTATAACATGACGGCGCTGCAGAACTGCGTTGTCGGCCAGATGAAGGTGCTGAAGCGCAGCCGGGAGGAGAGCGAGGAAAAGGCAAAGCAGTATCTCGACAAGGTCGGCATGCTGCCCTATATCAACGCCAAGCCCAAGCAGCTTTCGGGCGGGCAGAAGCAGCGCGTGGCGATCGCGCGGGCGCTCTGCATGGATCCGGAGGTGCTGCTCTTTGACGAGCCGACCTCGGCGCTTGACCCCGAAATGGTGGGAGACGTCCTGATGGTCATGCAAGACCTTGCAAAGACCGGCCTTACGATGCTTGTTGTGACACATGAGATGGGCTTTGCCAAGGATGTCGCGCACCGCGTCGTGTTTATGGATGAGGGCGTGATCGTAGAGGACGATACGCCGAAGGTGATCTTCAACAACCCTTCTCAGCAGCGCACGCGCGAGTTTTTAAGGCGCGTTCTCCGGCCAACGGAAGCGTAGCAGGGTTCAGCGCCTTTTTGGGAAGAGGACAACGACGCGCCTTGGGCGCGTTGGCCGCCGCCCATAAAAGTATTCCCGCGTGAGCTGCGCAACGGTGCCCGAAAGGGCGAGTATGGCGATTAAGTTCGGGATGGACATCAGGCCGTTTAAGGTATCCGCAATTTCCCAGACAAGGCCCATTTCCATGGTTGCGCCAAGCACGGTAAACCCGAGAAAGAGCAGCTGATACGGCTTTGTTGACCTTGGCCCAAAGAGAAATTCGCAGCAGCGCGTACCGTAGAGGGACCAACTGAATATGGTGGCAACCGCAAAAAACAGGATGCCCACCGCAACAATGGCGGAAGCGCCCTTGTCGGTGAATACGGTCGCAAACGCGCGCACCGTTAGCTCCGCTCCCGCGTTTTGCCCATAGGAGATGTCGCTCAATCCCATCAGGATTACAAGCGCTGTCACCGTGCAGATGACAATGGTATCCGCAAACACTTCAAATATGCCGAAAAAGCCCTGTTCCACGGGGCTTTTTGTGTTTGCCGCCGCATGGGCGATGGGGGCGGAACCCATGCCCGCTTCATTGGAAAAGACGCCCCTGCCGATGCCCCGCTGCATGGAGAGCAGCATGGAAATCGCAGCGCCGCCCGTTACGGCCTCCGGGCGAAACGCGCCTTCCACAATCATGGAAAGCACGGGGAGAAGCTTGTCGATATTGACAAAGATCACCACGGACGCGCCGACAAGGTACAGCGCGCTCATGAGCGGGATCAGCTTTTCCGTAATTTCGCCGATCCGGCGCACCCCGCCCAAAATCACCAATGCGGAAACGAGCGCAACGAGAATGCCCGCTGTAAGCTTGATGCCAGGCGCGCTTGCGGTGATGGCCGCGGGATCGGGATGGAAGCTGTTGAGAAGGCTCATCACGGCGGTGGAGATCGTGTTCATCTGCGCCATGTTTCCAATCCCAAACGCGGCGATTGCTCCAAAGCAGGAAAACAGCACCGCAAGCCAGCGCCAGTTCTCACCAAGACCGCGTGTGATATAGTACATGGGCCCGCCGACCCATTCGCCCTTTTCGTTGCGTTTGCGGAAGCGGATGGCTAAAAGCACCTCCGCGTATTTTGTGGCCATGCCGAATAGGGCAGAAATCCACATCCAGAACACCGCACCGGGCCCGCCCAATGCGATTGCGCCCGCAACGCCCGCGATATTACCGGTGCCAAGCGTTGCCGCAAGCGCGGTGCTGACGGCCTGAAACGGGGAAACAGCGCCTTTATCCCGGGTGCTTTGCGGACGGAAGGATTGAAAAATCTTTTTCATCACCAACGGGAAACGCCCAAATTGCAGCCATCCGGTACGCAGCGTAAAATAAACGCCCGTGCCCATGATGAGGAGCAGCATGGGAACACCCCATACAAACGCATTCAATGACGCATTTATTTTTGATACAAATTCCATTTCATTCCTCATTTTCCGTTCCGTATTTACGCACGTTTTTAACGCGCGTATTGATTTCTATGGACCGGCAAGGCGCAAATATGCGAAAAACGGGAGAAAAGCGGGGTTGGAAATGAAAACTGTATACGCAGTGCAAAACGAATACATGTGAAATTCGCAAAGCGGAGAATATAGAATATCGATATTGTTGTTGTTTTGCATCGGCTTTATTGGAAGGTGCTTGAAAATAAGGAAGGGAGAGAGCGTTTTGCGTCGTTATGCGATTTTGTTTTTGATTGCGTGCTGCGGTATGCTGCTGTTCGGGTGCCATGCGGTGCCGCGCGGAGAAGTACCGCCGCCTTCATTTCAATTGGGTGAGGATATCGTCATTGAAGGGGTGGATGTTTCGCGTATGGAGGTGCAGGATGCGGAAACGGCATTGCAACAGCATATGCGGCAGAAAGTAGCGGACATGTCCTATGAAATCCGGCTTAAGGGGAGTGCGGACGAGGAGGCGGTGCGCCTTTCAGGCGATGAACTTCCCATTACCGCGAATGTGCGGGAAATGGTGTATGAGGCAGCCTATCTGCCGCAGCACAACGGGCTAAGGAAGGAGCCGCGCACCTTTGATATCGGTTTGAGGCTTGATGCGGACGCCGTACAGGAACGGCTTGGGGCAATCATCCAGTCTTTTTATATCGCGCCTGTGGATGCGACGGCGACGTTTGACCTGAATTCGGAGGGCTATTTTGTATTTACGTCTGAAAAAAGCGGCCGGAAGGCCGACGCAGCCGAATTGACGCGGCTGTTGCAGGAGGCGGTACAGCGGGAGGAAAGCGCAACGCTGGAGCTTTCTGTTACCACGCTCGATCCTGCGTATACGGAGCAGCAGGCCCGCGCGGAGCACAGGCTGATTTCCACATTCACGACCTCCTTTGCAAAGTCCCCGCTCAACGCGTCCGGGCGGGTATTTAACATCAAAAAAGCGGCAAGCCTCATCAACGGGTATGTAGTGGCGCCCGATGAGGAATTCAATACCAATAAAGTCCTTGGGCCGCGCAACGCGCAGACCGGCTGGAAAACAGCCCCCGGCATCCGGGAAGGGCGGTACGAGCAGGAGTACGGCGGCGGTGTCTGCCAGGTTAGTACCACGCTGTTTAACGCGGTGCTCATGGCGGACCTTACCGTGACGGAGCGCCAGCCGCACAGCTGGCCCTCGGGCTATGTCGATATCGGGCGCGACGCCACCATCAGCACCGGCGGGCCGAACTTCCGGTTTGTCAACAATACGGGGCATGATCTGTATGTGGTGGCGGAAACGACAAAGGAAAAGAAGCTGAATATATCGATCTATGGAAAACCGCTGTATGACGACAGGGTGGTTAAAATCAGTTCCAAGCGCGTGGCAACGCTGCCCTCCCTAGGCCAGGAAATTCTGCTGGATAAAAGTTTGCCCGCAAACACCAAGGAGGTTTACCGCGAAGCGCGCAGGGGAAAGAAATCCAAGACCTATAAGGAGTATTATGATCTTGAAGGCAACCTTATCGAGCGCAAACTTGTGTATGAGGATACGTACCGCTCCATCAAGGGGCTTGTGTATATTTCACCGGATCTGTATTATGGCGTGCCGGAGGGCGGCACGTCCGAAATAGCGTCCTATTAAGCCATAGGCTCCCGCGTTGCTCCAAGAATGACATATGCGGTGTTCGAATAAAGAATGCTAAGCCCACAGGCAGTATGATCAGGGTAGAAACAGCCGACAAATGCTTAAGACGAGCGTCTGTCGGCTATTTTGCGGATTTGGAGAGTATCTCTCGGTTACCTTGAATCTTCAGTTGCTTCTATGCCGCCAGGAGGTTTGCTCATTGGACGTATTGCACACGCGATGATTGTATTGAGATTGACAATTATTGGGATGCAGAATACTATACTGATTAGCGGATAATGTTTCTTTTTTGACAGAGAACAGCGATTCGCCTCCAACTTTCAGGCAGAGATGAGAGGGAAAACATTCATAAAAAAACGAATCTCCGTTCTGTTGGTATTTGCCATGGTAATGTTGTCCCGGCTAAAGATGTTGATGACGAAAATGCATCGGCGCAATCATTGCGCGAAACCATTGGTTTGCGCATTCCTTGTGGCAGCGGCGCTTTTCAGCGGATGTCAAAAAAAAGAGCTGCTGCCGCGGCCTGAATTTCCCTTGTCGGAGGCGGATATTGCCGCGGCGCTGGAGGAAACCGGACTGTCCTGGAGCATCGAACAGGCGGACGAGTTCACGGACGGAACGGATACAAGCATCGGTTATTCCTTACACCGGCCTGAGAGTGGTGTTGACTACAATAGCGTTTTTATCACCAGCTACGATACGGAGGAGCTTGGCCGCGTACTGCAAATCCATTTCCGTGAGCCGCAAAATAGACAGTGGTGGCAGGAGGAGGAAACCGCCAGTTGGGAGGACTGGCGGGAGACGCTTGTGCTGGTTGCACGGCTCTATGGAGGCTTTGAGGACGCGGAGGAGATTTATCGGGTCTGTTCTGGCGCTCAACTGCCACAGGATGCATATATTCTGTGGCAAGGGACGCTTACAGGCGGATATTTCCGCATGGTGACAGAAAACTCCATGAAGCCTAAGCGGTTTTCAATGGGGAATTGGGTACGTTTTAAAGTTTATGAATCCGAGGATGCCTATCTTCGATTTGAGCAGATGGCCGAAAAGGTCAGAGAGAAGATGTCACAATAAGCGTTTTCTTAATAAAATAGGCCGCCCTAAACAGGGCGGCCTTAACACACTTCCCGCAGGGCTGATTTTATGTCCTTATAAAGAGTTAAGTCTGATAAAGGGGATATCAATTGAACCCGTCCTGCACTTATGCAAGAAATGGGCGGATTCTTTTCCATGCCCGGCATACGGCATCCTGGGGCAGCGCAGCTTGCATGTGCTTGTCTGGCGTTGTCCAAATTTGTTCTTCCATTTTACGTGGAATTTCATTACAATGGGTGAGAGATACGCATACCTGTTAGCGGAAACACGAAAAAGGATGGAACAAATGAAGTACAAGGCACTCTTTCTGGATATCGACGATACTTTAATCGGCAACGACAAACGCATCAGCGAAACGAACCTTGCGGCAATCAGCCGCGCGCAGGCGGCGGGCATCTTAGTGACCATTGCGACGGGCAGGGGATACCTGGGGGCAACCAGCGTCTGGCAGGCGCTCAATATTCAAGGCCCGGTGATCGTATACGGTGGCGCACGTGTCATGGATACAAGAACGGATGAAGAGCTCTTCAGTGCCCCCATCGAACCCGGACTGATCCGCGAAGCGCTCACATGCGCGCGCGAGTGGGGCCTGCATGGGCAGATTTACCAGGGCGATACCGTCATTTTTGCACAAGAGAACGGATTTACCGAAAGTTATACCTCGTACCTGCGCCTTCCTTATGTGATAGACCCGGAACTTATGGAAAAAGAATGGCACAATGTGCCCAAGGTGCTGGTATACGCAACGCCCGGCGAGCAGGAACAGGAGATGAATGCCCGTTTTGCCAAGCGCTTTGAAGGGCGTCTTGAGGTTGCCTCCTCCAAGCCCGGGTTTATTGAAATCAACCAGTTTGGTATGAACAAAGGCTCGGCCATGCTGCGCACTGCCGAACTATTAGGCATTGCGCAGGAAGAAACTGTGGCTATTGGGGATAATACTCTTGATTTGCAGATGATCCAGATGGCGGGTCTTGGCGTTTGCGTGGAAAACGGGCAGCAGGTTGTAAAAGATGCTGCCGGCCTGATTGCGCCCGCATGCGAAGCGGACGGTGTTGCCTGGGTGATCGACAATATCCTGCTACAACAATAGAAAGGAAGAAAAGCCGTGCAGAGTACGACCATCACGGTAGAGTCTTTTGCGGAATCGCTGGGGTTATCTATCAAAGATGTGGGCCGGGGCCATATGGTGATTTCAGAAAGCGAAATCAATAGGCCGGGTCTGCAGTTGACCGGCTATTTCCAGCACTTTGCGTATGATCGTGTGCAATTGATCGGCAATGCGGAGACCTATTACCTCATGCAGCTCTCTAAGGAGGAAATGCAGAACCGCGTCGGCATCCTCATGCAGTACGATGTTCCCTGCGTGGTGTTCGCGCGCGATCATGAGCCGCCCGATATCTTCATGCGGGAGGCAAGGGCACGGCAAATTCCCATATTCAGCAGCCCAAGGCCGACTACAAAGGTCAGCCATTCCATTACCAATCTGTTGGACCGGCTGCTTGCGCCTTCCATCACGCGGCACGGCGTATTGCTGGACGTTTACGGCGTGGGCGTGATGCTTATCGGCGAAAGCGGCATGGGCAAGAGCGAAACGGCGCTGGAAATGGTCAAACGCGGGCACCGCCTGGTAGCGGACGACGTTGTGGAAATCCGCCGCGTGGCGGACAACCGCCTTTCGGGCACAGCCCCTGCGCTGACAAGGTATCTTCTCGAGATACGCGGCATCGGCATTATTGACGTCCGGTATATGTACGGTGTAGGCGCCGTCATTCAGGAAAAGTCCATCGATATCGTGATGGAGATGGAGATGTGGGAGGACGGCAAAGCGTACGACAGGCTTGGCATCGACGACCAGAACATTGCCATACTGGACGTGGAGCTCCCGCATATCCTCATGCCGGTACGGCCGGGGCGAAATCTTGCAATTATCGTGGAGGTCGCAGCGCGCAACTACAGGCTTAAGAAACTCGGTTATGACGCGGCCAAGGAATTTGACAAACGCTGGATGGAAGAATTGGAGAATATGTAGGGGGTAGCAATTATGCTGCAAGTAGGGTTTGACATAGGCGGCACCAATATCGCGGCAGGCGTTGTGGATGATGAAATGCGCATCGTCGCGCGGCGCAGCGTTCGGTTTCCTACGGGCAAGCCGTATGCGCACGCGATTGGGCTGATGAAGGATATCGTGGAGGCGCTTGCTTTGGAGCTGAATGTGGAAAGCAGGCAGTTCCAGTCCATCGGTATTGTGGTGCCGGGCAGCATCGATCCCAAGTGCGAACGTGTGCTGCATGCCTATAATCTGCAGTTTCATGATGTGCCGCTTAAAATCGCCATGCAGGAGGAATATCCGGAGGTGCCCGTTTATCTTGCAAACGATGCAAATGGCGCGGCACTCGCGGAACTGCATGCGGGGGCGTTTTGCGGCTGCAAAACGGCTGTGCTGCTTACGCTTGGCACCGGCATCGGCGGCGGCCTGATATTGAACGGCAAAATGTTTAACGGCGGCCTTGGCCACGGCGTGGAGCTGGGGCATATGGTGCTCATGCACGGCGGCCCGCTTTGCACCTGCGGCGTGCACGGCTGCATTGAGGCGGTCTGCACCTCTACATGGCTGATTCAACAGGGGCGGCGCAGCATTATTGATTACCCCAACGCCAGAATCTATACGGAAGCGGGCGGCGATCTGAAAAATGTAACGGCAAAACTTGTAATTGACTGCGCGAAGGCGGGGGATGCAATCGCACGGGATATCTTTGAACGGTATGTCGATCAGCTTGGTTCCGCCATCACCTCCTGCATCAACCTGTTGGACCCCGAGATCATCGCTCTGGGCGGCGGCGTGAGCCATGCGGGGGAGTTCCTGTTTGAGCCTGTCCGCCAAAATGTCAGAAAAAAATGCTTCTTTGAGGAGATTGGCGCAATCGTACCCGCGCAGTTGGGCAATGATGCGGGCATTGTGGGCGCAGCCATGCTTGCGCGCAACGAGGAATAACGATGAAGACCATCGGCTTGATCGGCGGCATCAGCTGGGAATCTTCCGCCCAGTATTATCAGATCATCAACCGCGCTGTCGGACAACGTCTGGGCGGCGTGCATTCGTGTGATTGCCTGATGTACTCCGTGGATTTTGCTGTGATTGAAGCGCTGCAGCGGGAAAACGATTGGCAGACGCTCAACAATATCATGGCGGATGCGGGATATCGGCTCAAACAGGGTGGCGCCGGGGTCATTTTGATTTGTGCGAACACCATGCACAAATGTGCCGAGGCAGTGGAGCAGGGGAGCGGGCTTCGGGTACTCCACATTGCGGACGTTACGGCGGAAGCCATTAAAAAACGTGGTATGAAGAAAGTCGGGCTTTTGGGTACCCGCTACACGATGGAAGGAACGTTCTATACCGGCAGGCTCATGGACCTGCACGGGATTGAAACCCTGATACCGGATGCGGCGGACAGGCAAACGGTACATGACATCATCTTTGAGGAACTGGTCGTCGGCAAGCTGCTGCCCGCATCAAAGGTCCGCTTATTGGAAGTGATCGGGCGGCTGCACGCAAGCGGTGCTGAGGGCGTCATTTTGGGCTGCACGGAACTGCCGCTTATTGTAGATCAGCAGGATTGCGATATACCGTTGTTTGACACTACGCAACTGCATGCCCTTGCCGGTGTGGACTACGCATTAAGCTGATAAAACAGACGGGCCGGATAGAAGAAAAGGCAAAAAAACAGGGGCTGCATGCAGCCCCTGTCTCGAAAAATTTCCGTCCGGTCGCCGTTTCCCATTCGGTTGCCCTACCCGCGTGGGATCCGGTTATGAAGTACAAAGTAGTTCGTTTGCGTCTTATTTAAGGAGGAAGAACAGTCAATGAAGAATACTGTTGTTTTCCGGACGGAAAGAAACGATCACTTCTAAACCAAATGTTCTTCTATGGGTTTATTGTACCACCACATTTGGTGGTTTACAACCTCTGTATTGATTATTTTTGTCTATATTTTGTGTTTTCTTGCCCGAAAGTTGAAAACAAATTGTGAACAGGACTATAACCTGTCAGAAAATGGCGGGGTATAAGCCAAAGTTGCGGCGGAGGCCTCCTGCAGCAGCACATTCGAAAACCCAAGCTGCAGGCAATAATCTGCTGCGCGCTCATATTCGCGCGCGGTAAGCGGCCGGTTCAGCGGTGCTTTGAGCTCTTGAGAAATCGGCGTATATTGCCGCATCAGCGCAAGATAGGTTTTGCTGGAGAAGGTTTCCAAAATAAAATCTAATACACGGCGCGTTTCATCGATACAGCCGGGTAGGACAAGATGGCGGATCATAAGCCCACGCTGCGCAATGCCGTCTGCATCCAATTGCAATGAGCCGACCTGCCGCTGCATCTCAAGGATTGCGGGCGCCGCCGCGTCAAAATAATCCGCTGCGCCGGAGAATTTTAAACCAAGTTGCGGGGAGACGTATTTAAGATCCGGCAGATAGATGTCTATAAGCCCTTCCATCGCTTTTAAACCTTCTACCGTCTCATAGCCGCTGGTGTTGTAAAGAATGGGGAGGTTTAGACCCTCCCGCTTCGCACGGGAAAGCGCACCCTTGAGCACTGCGATATGCGGGGTGGGCGTGACCAAGTTGATGTTGTGCGCGCCGCGCTCCCTGAGAGAGAAGAATAGGGATACGAGTGCTTCTTCATCGCACAGCTCGCCTTTTTGGCAGGCGCTGATGTCCATGTTCTGGCAGAAGCAGCAGCGCAGCGGGCAGCCGGAAAAAAACACCGCGCCCGATCCACGGGTGCCGCTGAACATCGGCTCCTCCCAGTGGTGCAGGTCCGCCCGGGCGACCCGGGGGACGCTGCCTGCTCCGCAAAAGCCGGTTTGCAAGGACCGGTCTACCTGGCAGCGCCGCGGGCAGCAAATACATTCCACAAAAACCTCCACGGCAGGGATACCTGTCATGGAGCATTGTACAAAAAAAACGGCTGCCGCGCAAGCTTGCACGGCAGCCGTCATTGCTGCTATCTTTGTTAGAAGAGTCTGCGCGCAATGACAAAGTTGCGCTCATAATAACCCGTGGTGGAGCTGATGATCACCTTGCCTGCGGAGGAGGAAGCGTGGACAAACTGCCCGTTTCCAAGATAAATGCCCGCATGGTTGACGTTGGGGTTGGTATCCGACTTATAGAAGAGCAGATCGCCTCTTCTGCAGCTGGATAAGCTCTCCACCGGCTGCCAGCTGGATACCTGACTGAAGCCGATGGCGTTATAGCGGCTTACGCTGATGCCCGCAAGCCGCAGGCTGTAGTACACAAGGCCCGAACAATCGAACGAATCCGGCCCTTCCTCGCTCCAGACATAGGGCTTGCCCATCTGGTCCATCGCCGCGGCGATGTAGCCCTCCGCGCTGGTAGGATAGGAGCCATACGCGCTGCTGCCGCCGGAGGAAGGCTTGGGCGTTGCAGCCGGTTTCGGGGTAGGGGTGACTTCGGGTGTTTCAAACCCGCCCGGATCCAAAATGGGGATATCCCATCCGGTGCCGGGGTTGGGTGTGGTAGTGGACGGCTTTTGCGTCGGCTTTGCAGTTGCCTTCGGCGTGGGCTTTGGCGTTAACGCGGGAGTTGGCTTGGGCGTCGGCGTAGGATCGACAAGATAACGCGCGCTCGGAGAATAGAGGAGGTTTCGTACCGCTTGATCGATCGTGCCGGTCACGTCGATTTTGTTGCGCGTTTGGAAGCTCTTGACCGCGCGCTCGGTCAGCACGCCGAAATAACCGTTGTCCTTGCCTTCATAATAGCCAAGCTCCGCAAGGCGGCGCTGCATGCCGCGCACGTCCGAGCCCTTGTCTCCAAGCTTCATTCCATACGGCAGGGCATCGACACTGTATAGAAACTCCTGCGTGGCGGAATCCGCAATTCCTGTTTCATTGAGCCCCTGCACGCGCTGGAAGAGCATCACGGCGCTCTTTGTAGCGGTACCGAAGTAGGTGGTGATCTCATCATAATCAAAGTAACCTAGTTCCATCAGCCTGCTTTGGAGCACGGATACCGCTTCAGCCTCATCCTCTTCCTGCAGTGTTTCATAGGAAGAAATGGAAACGGTGGCCGGTACGGGCGTGAGAACAGGCGTAGGTGCGGGCGTCGCCGTGGGCACAGGGGTCAAAACGACAGCGGAAGTTGCGCTGCGCACATTGGGGGCCGCCGCAAATACCTCCTCCTGAACGGGGGTGGTGAATAAATAACCGTTGTAAACCAGCGGATATCCGATAAACCCCACAAGAACAATACCGCCCACGAGCAGTAAAAATACGCGCGAGCGCTTGGTAAAGCGGCCAGGCTTTGCATTGCGGCGTTTTTTGCGGGAAGAGTTGTCCATTACGAAGGCTCCTTTCGGTTGGCCCCTACAAGAAAAAAGCAGTTTTGGATACTTTTACTTATACGTAGAGTATATACTATGTTATCGGCATATTCCAGCACTTTCATTAGTATTTCGCGTGTATATCCATCTGAAAATGTATAAATAAATTGTATAATCGCGCATTTTGCGCGGCCAAACGGTAAAACTGGTAAACCGTGCTATCATGTGGTATGATATTTTCTGTAAAACGAAGCCGTATGAGATGCAATTCCTTTGGAGCGGATTCGTATCCGCGGACAAATCGTTGTCCACGGTTTCCTTCGAGAATGGTATAAAGTCCGCGCAGGCTTCGGTTCCCAGTACGCTTTGCAGGAGGAACGGGTATGCAGCATGAAATCGTCAACACGGGCGCGTTGCTGGATGCAAACGGAACCATCAGGGAAGCCGGCTGGTCAAGGCGTATGCTGCTGCGCTATGCGCGGAGCGCCATACGCAAGAGCGCGTGGCACATCAAGGAATGGGATTATTACATTGTCGGGGATGACCGCTTTGGCGTTGCCCTGACTGTGGCGGATAACGGCTACATGGGGCTTGTCTCGGCTTCCGTGCTGAATTTTTCCCAGGCTTGGGAGAAAACGGGCACCCTGATGGAAGCGTTTCCGTTTGGCAAATACCAGATGCCCGCTTCGTCGATTACGGGAGATGTAGGTGTGCGCGTGAAGAACTGCGCCATGGAGTTTTTCAATCATGGGAACGAACGGCGGCTGCTGTGCGCCTATGAAGGGTTTGACAAAGGCAGGACGCTTACAGCAGACCTCCTCCTGCATGCGCCGGAACAAGAGTCCATCGTTATTGCGACGCCGTTCCACAAGCGCAAGCATTTTTACTACAACCAGAAAATCAACTGCATGCCCGCCTCCGGCATGGTGCGGCTGGGGGAACTGCAGGTGGAATTTTCCCCGGATGAGGCATTCGGCACGCTCGATTGGGGACGCGGCGTATGGACGTATGACAACACCTGGTATTGGGGCAGCGCAAACGGCGTAATAGACGGAAAACCGTTTGGCTTTAACATCGGCTACGGGTTTGGCGATACGTCCGCCGCGACGGAAAACGCCATCCTCTATGACCATAGGCTCCATAAGCTGGAGCATGTGGCGTTCCATATCCCGGAAGACGGCTACATGAAGCCGTGGACGTTCACGTCCTCGGACGGGCGCTTTGAACTGGAATTTACGCCCATATTGGACCGCGCGGCGCATACAAACGCGCTCATCATCGAAACAGACCAGCATCAGGTGTTCGGCCGCTTTACAGGCCGCGTAAGGATTGATGACGGTACGGAACTTATGATCAGGAACCTTTTGGGGTTTGCAGAAAAAGTCAGGAATCGGTATTAGAAATTATGGCATTGTTGGCGGCATTTAAGCTACAAAAATCCTTCGGCGGGCGTACCCTGTTTGAGGATATCTCCTTCGAAGTTGCGGAAAAAGACCATATTGGATTGGTCGGTGCAAACGGCACCGGGAAAACGACGCTGTTGCGCATCCTCACCGGGCTGGAAAAGCCGAATACGGGTGCCGTACATCTTGCAAAACTGACGCAGACGGCAACGCTTGAGCAGACACCCGCGCTCAAAGAAGGGCAGACGCTCTATGACTTTACGCTGGAAGCGTTTGTAGATCTGTTGCGCGCGGAAGAAGAACTTAAGGACATTGGCGCAAAGCTTTTGCATCCGGATGCGCCGCATGAACAGCTTGCAAACAGGCAGCATCAGGTGCAGGAGCGCTATGAAAACAACGGCGGGCTCACGTTTCGCAGCCGGGCGCGTGCGGCGCTTTTGGGCTTGGGGTTTACCCAGCAGGAATTGGAGCTTCCGGCGCTTTCGCTAAGCGGAGGGCAGCTCAACAAGGCCATGCTGGCGCGGGTGCTTCTCATAGGGGCGGATCTCCTCTTTTTAGATGAACCCACCAACCATCTGGACATTGCGGCCACGGAATGGCTCGAGGCGTATTTAAAATCCTATACGGGCGCGTTTATCCTGATTTCGCATGACCGGTATTTTCTTGATCAGGTCACGAACCGCACGATGGAGATCGCCAATGGAAAGCTGTTTCTCACACAGGGCAACTATTCCACGCATGTAGAAAGAAGGCTCAACGCAAACGAAATCGCGCGCAGGCACTACCTGAATACGCAAAAGGAAATCCGAAGGATTTACGGGATTGTGGAGCAGCAGCGCCGCTGGAACAAGGAGCGCAACATCCGCACCGCGGAATCAAAGCTCAAGCAGATTGACCGTCTCAAGGCCACGCTTGTGGAGCCGGAAAAGGAAGCGGCGTCCATCCGCTTTACCTTTACCGCAAAGGAGCCCGGCGGCAACGAGGTGCTCCTGTGCGATAACCTTGGGAAGTCCTATGGGGAAAAGCACCTGTTTTCGGATGCTTCCATGCTGATCCGCCGGGGAGAGCGCGTGTTCCTGCTCGGGCCGAACGGCTGCGGCAAGACGACGCTTTTGCGGATGCTGATGGGGCAGGAAGTGCCGGATACCGGAAACAGCGCTTTTGGCGCTGGCGTAAAGCCCGCGTATTATGAGCAGAACATGCGCTCGCTCAGCGTGGAAAAAACGATCCTTCAGGAGATTTGGGACGCGTATCCCCGCATGCGGCAGACGGAAATCCGCAATGCGCTCGCGGCATTTTTGTTCCGCAATGAGGATGTGGAAAAGCGTATCGAAATGCTCTCCGGCGGCGAGCGTGCGCGCGTACAGCTATTAAAGCTGATGCTTTCGGGCGCAAACCTGCTGCTGCTGGACGAGCCCACGAACCATCTGGATATCGCCTCGCGCGAAGCGCTCGAACAGGCGCTCGAAGACTATAACGGCGCGCTGTTGATCGTCACGCACGACCGTTTTCTTGTCAACCGCCTTGCAGACCGCGTGCTGTATATGAACGCTTCGGGCCTGACGGAAACCATCGGCGGATATGACGCATACTTAGAGGAGCGCACCGCAGAGGAAAAAGCGCCGTCTTCCAAGGAAGAGGAAAAGCCGCAGAACGAATACCGCGCGAAAAAGGAACGGCAGGCCGCCATCACCCGCGCAAAAGGTGATGTTGCCCGCGCGGAGCGCGAGGTGGCGCAAAAGGAAAACGAACAAGCGCAGCTGGAAGAGGCGCTCCAGGAGCCGGAAGTGGCAATGGATTATGAAAAGGCCTCGGCGCTTGCAACAAGGCTTGCGGACTGCCGGGCGGAACTCGAAGACTGTATCGCGCGCTGGGAGCAGGCGGAAGAAACGCTATACACGCTTACCGCGCAGGACGAATAGAGGAGGCAACGTATGCAGACACACAAATTCAGCCTGGGCGTACGCTTTGATGTCCTGGCGGGGGAGGAAGGACAAGCGACGCCTGCCCAGCTCTGGGGGGAGATTTTTTCCGTCCTGACCGTGAATGATACGAAGGGGCTGCAGCTTTACGGCGGTATGGTGACGGCGGAAGAATTCGCCTCGTCACCCTCTTACCTTTGCGTGTTCACAAACGGCAGCCTCAAGGAGCTGCGCGAGGTATACCGGAAGCTGTCCGAAGACGAAGGCATCGGGATGTACCTGACAGCCACGCATCCATTTTTACAGACCAACGCGCTCGAAAAGATAGAGGGGCTGACCTATTATGGGAAGGTGCAGAGCGATTGCTCCTTAAGCGGCGGGCAAGAACCGCTCTTTGACGTGCGCATCTGCAAGACGCGCGGCAGGCGCAGGCCGGTTGGAAAAGGGATTGTGTTCCTGCTTGCGCCGGACGCGTTCTTTCATGCGCTTTCCTCCAAGCAAGCCATCCGCAGGCTGACGCTTGCGGCAAGGAAACAAATCCCCGGCGTGCGCGTGCTGCCGCTGCCCATTGCAAACGGCGGCCCGGGAACGGTGGACGCGATATTGACCGCCCGCACGGGCACCATACGGAAGGTGCAGATCGCAGGCCCGCAGGGGCAGAAGCAGGAAGCAAGCTATGCGGTGCTTGGCGGTGATACCGCCATGATCGAGATGCCCAAGTCCTTCTGCACACAGGGTGGGGCGGAAGATACGCTTTCCTCAAGCTTCGGCATTGGGGAGCTCATCCGCCGCGCGCTTGACGAGGGGTTGAGTGAAATCGTCGTGGGCCTCACCAAAAGCGCAATCAACGACGGTGGGCTTGGATGCCTGCGCGCACTTGGCGTAAAGCTTTTGAACGCCGAAGGGGTGGAGCTGCTTACGGATGCGGAAATTGCGTTTACAGCAAAGATCGATACCGAATTGCTGCACCCGCGCATCCGCAATACGCGTTTTGTCATCATGACGGATGAACGGCAGCGGCTCACGCAGGAAGCGCTCTATGCGCCGTTAAGAGGCGCTTATGGTACGCTTGTAAAGGAAGCGGCGGCATTTGATGTATATGCGGAGCCCTGCGCCGGGATGGCGGGCGGCTTAAGCGGGGCGCTGTGCGCGTTTCTTGCGGCGGAATGCAAGACAGGCATTGACGCACTGCTTGACGTCTATGAATTTGACCGCAGGGCAAAGCATGTTTCCCTTGTGATCACCGGCGAAGGCTGCGTGCACCAAACGAGCTTTGAAACCGGGCGGCCCATGGGTGCGATCGTTGCGCGCGCTTCCCGGCTGAAGGTGCCGGTTTGCGTGGTGGCAGGTTATATGGGAGAGGGCGGGGAAGAGGCGCTCCAGAAACGGGATTGCAGCAGTATGGTCATTGCAGAAATCCCGGGCGAACACGCCACAGATGAGCTGGTGGAGCATTTTAACGGCGCCGCGGAGCGGATGTTCCGTTTCATCCGCCTGGGCAGGGAAATTGAACGGATTTCCGCCCGCAAGAACAAGCGTTAGCGCGGGGGGGATTGCAGTATGAATGCGCGCGAGCAGGAACATATCACGCGGGATGCGTGGGAAGCTTTTATGCAGTTGATACAGGTGCACGGGTTTTGCATGCAGCATACGCTCAAAAAGTATGGCCTGTATGAAGGGCAGCCCGCATTCCTGTTCCAGATCAGGGACATGGGCGCTCCCAGCCAGAATGAGCTTGCAAAGGCGCTGGGGGTGAGCAAATCCTCCGCGGGCGTCACGCTGCGCAGGCTCGAAAAGAGCGGCTTTGTCAAGCGCGAGCAGGACAGGTTCGACAGCCGCTGCAACCGCGTGGCGCTGACCAAGAAAGGGCAGGAGATCGCCCGCTGGTGTGAAATGGATGTGGATATGGTCGCAAACAACATGCTTGAGGAGTTCAGCGCCGATGAGCGCGAAACGGCACTCAAGGTGATCAAAAGGATGTACAAGGGGCTTGACGCCATGCGCACGCGCATCAAATCCTGATCGACAGACAGCCCGATAAAAAGCATTTCCAGATATGGGAATGCTTTTTTTGTTGTCTGCAAATACTTCTATTATCGAAAGGGGCGTGGCGGATGAAGAAATCCCTGTTGGAAAAACTGCGCTTTGATGAAGCGGAGCATGAATTTGAGCTTTTGGAGACCGAGTCCGGAAATCCAGGGTTTTTTGGCGGCTGGTCCGATCGGGAGACGGCGGAGAACGCCGCTGCCCCGGAGCCGCCGCCAAGCGCCTCAGTAGAGGAAAATGAACAACGGTTGCGGCAGGAATACCGTGTGGATATCAACCCCGATATCCTCTTGCGCCGCTTTATGCTCGGCGGCAAAATCCTTGCACTGACCGCATGCATCAACGGCATGGCGGACGGCAGCCAGATCAATGATTTTATCCTGCGGCAGGGGATGGCGCCGGGCTGCATGGACGGCGCGGGGGCTGCGCTTGCGCAGTTTGCGGTGGACCATGTGTTTGCGCAGCAGGAGGCGGCGCTCTCAAACGATTGGGCGGAGGTCAAAAAGGCCATCAGCGAAGGACGGACCGCCGTCTTTTTAGAGGGGGACGCGCAGACCGTATTGATGGATACCCGCGGGTTTGAACGGCGCAGCGTGGGCACCCCGCAGAATGAAAAAGTAATCCGCGGCCCGCAGGAAGGGTTCACCGAAAATATTCGCACCAATATTACGCTGCTGCGGCGCATCATCAAGACCGATGATTTCATCTGCGAGTTTCAGAATGCGGGCGGCAAAAACAATGTTGTTCTTGTCATCGCCTACCGGGAAAGCGTCGTGAACCCGAGGTTGCTTGCGGAGGTCAAGCGCAAGCTGCAGGATGTTGACACGCACATGATATTAAACGACGGCACGCTTGAGCAGCTGACGGAACGCTATCCGCTTTCTCCGCTGCCGCAGGTATTGAATACTGAGCGCCCGGACCGCGTGGCGGCGCACATCATGCAGGGCCATGTGGCGGTGCTGTGTGAAGGGAGCCCTTCCGCAAACATCATGCCGGCAACGCTGTTTTCCCTGATGGCGACGCCTGAGGATTCCTATATGAGGAGACCGCTTGGGAGCGTATTGCGGGTGGTGCGCTATATCGGCGCGGCGCTAAGCGTGTTGTTGCCCGGCTACTTTATCGCAATCGCACTCTATCATCAGGGCATGATGTCCACAGAGGTCATCAGCACCATCATCGCTTCGCGCCAGATGGTGTTTTTGCCATTGCCGATCGAAATGATCTTTCTATTATGGGTGTTTCAGCTCCTGCGTGAGGCGGGCATCCGGGTTCCCGGCAGCGTTGGGCATGCCATCGGCATTATCGGCGGCCTGATTTTAGGGCAGGCGGCGGTCGCGGCCAATATGGTCAGTACGGTTGTCTTAATCATTGTGGCGCTTGCGGGTATGGGAAACTTTACAATCCCCGATTATTCCACGCAGATCGCCGCGGAGTATTTTAGAACGATTCTGGTGTTGCTCGGATGGGCGGGCGGGCTGCTTGGGCTGTTGACAGGCATCGTGCTGACTGCGGCGTGGATGGCCTCCCTAAAATCCTATGGCGTGCCGTTCTTAACGCCCGTCGCGCCCAAAACGTACAGCATCCGTCCGGCAATCCTGCGCGGGCCGATTACCCAGCGTGGGCGTTCCTCGGATTATATGAACACGCGGGAGGGGGGAACCAAGTGAAACTGCGCCAGGGACGCATCGGTCGTCAGGAAACGTTAAGCGCCGCGGCGATTGCAACCGCCGCAAGCGGCATTTTTACAACAGACAACGGGGCGCTTTATGGAAAAGGAAACTCCGCTTATCTTTCTACCCCCTTTGCAGCGGCGCTTGCGCTGCTTGCATTCCTTCTGGTAGCGCGCGCTATGCAGAAGGCGGAAAAAGAAACGCTTTGGGAACTCCTGCAGCATGGATTTGGCGGCGTAATCGGGCGCGCCGCCGCACTGTTCTATACCATTGTGCTGGTATTTTGCGCCGCGGCGCTCCTCAGCCGATTTTCGTTGATGCTGGGCCGTTTTGTCTACCCTGACGCGTCTGAGTGGCAGGTGCTTGTCTATCCGCTTGCAGCTGCGTTTATACTTGCCTGGCTGGGGCTTGAAAGCCTGGGGAGAATCTCGCGCCTGTTTATATGGCTTGCGCTCCTTGCCATCGTCGCCGCTTTGGCGCTGGCAGCCTATAATTATGAACCGAGCAGGCTCGCGCCGTTTTTGGGCGATGGGTTTGACCATATGCTGCAAATGACATTGCGCAATACAGCGTTGTATCTGCCGGGCATGCTCACCCTTTTGATTGTTGCGCGCGGCGTACACGGCGTAACGGCAGCGAAGCGCGCGGGCTATGGCGCAGGCATCGCGGCGGGCGTCATAGGCTCGCTGTGTCAGATTTGCCTTGGGATGACGTATTCCTATCAGGATCTGGCGCTCATGCACTCGCCGATGTACCGGCTGACCATGAACTTCCGCTCCGGCGGCTACTATCCTACGCTTGACTTGCTGCTGTTGATGGGATGGATGCTTTCCGGCATCATCGCATCGGGCGTGTACCTCTACGCGGCTGCGCTTTTGTATGCGGAAGCCTTCTCGCAGGAGGACATCCGCCCTTGTGTGCTTGCGGCGGGTGCCGGTGCTGGTGCCGCGGCGATGCTGATGCATGTGGACAATGACGTTTTCAACGCCGTGGGCGTGTTCGTTTCCACCTACGGCTGGATCGCGGTGGTGATACCGGTGCTGCTTGCATCCCTTTTTAGCGTCATTCGTAGCACAAACAAGCGGCAGAAGGAGGTAAACGCATGAAACGCCGTTATAGAGCCATCCGTTTGATTGTGCTGTTATGCCTTGGCTGCATGGCATGTTCAGGCTGCATGGGCGCGAGGAGCCCGGATGAGTACGGATACGCCCTGATTATCGGCATCGACAAGGGCAAAGAAAAGCCCTATTTTGTCAGCATGCTGCTCCAGCGCGGCAATGGGGACAACCAGAGCTCCGAGGGCGCAATGGCGGCGCTTGTGGGGGTGGAGTGCGATGATCTTTTTGAAGCGGTAGAGGTTATCGAATCCGGCCTGCCGTTTTCCTTAAGCCTTGCGCGCACAACGGCGATCGTATTCAGCGGGGAAGTGGCGCGTGGGCCGCTATTAGAAGGGTTTCTTTCCGCGTCGCTTGGCTCTCTGCATATCCGCTATTTTGCGAACCTGATTGTTGCGGGAGGGAGGGCGCAGGACTATCTGAGCGGGCTGCAGAGCGAAATCAATCCGAATATCGCAAAGCTCCAGTACAATTTTGTTGAATACAAAGAGGAGACGGGGATGGTGCCCGTCATTACGCTCACGCAGTTTTATGACCGCGCCTGGAGCAAGACAGGCGATGTGGTGCTGCCGCTGGGCGGATTTGAAAAACGAAATACCGGCGGAGAGCAGGAAGGCAAAAAGGCAAAGGAAGAAGGCGGAAAAGAGCAGGATACGCCCATGAAGCCGGAAGAAGCCGAAGAACCGCCAAAGGCGGACGCAGAAAAAGAAGAGAAGGAAAAGAGCGAAAAGAAGGAGGACGCGCCCGAACCTTTGCTTGTGGATGCGTTGGGTTCAACGCAGGACTTGCCGGGCCAGACCGGGAGGCTTGGCGGCCTTGAAGCAGGCATGATGGGGAGCGCGCTTTTTCGCGGGACACAGCTCAAGGGCTTTTTAAACGGCCCCAATACGCAGTTCCTGCTGATGGTCAGGGGGGAATTTAACAACGGCAGAATCCAGCTCAAGGATAAGGACGGGAAGAACATCAGCATACTCCTTACAAAAAAAGGAGCGCCTGAGATTTCGCTTTCTCTGGGAAAGGAAAACAAGGTGGTATGCAAGGTTTCCGTCTATGCATCCGTGGAGCAGCCGGCGGCTGTGGCCGGGGTGGATAAGGAAGCCGTAAAGCGCGATATCGAAGCATATCTTGAAAGCGGCATGCAGAGGGTATTTCTTGCATGCCAGCGGCTTGGGTGCGACTCGTTTGCGCTTGGGGCGCATGCCGTAAAGCAGTTTATGGATACGGAGAAATGGGAAGCGTATGATTTCTTTGCAGCATACGCCGATATGCAGGCAGAGTTTGAAGTGACGGCGTTTCTGGAATATAACCCCACAGGATCACGGGTGGAATAACACAAAAGAAAGGAATGCCCATGTTGCTGTTTGTTGCATTTGAAGCGGCCGCAGTGCTCTACAGCGGCGCGTATATCGTTCATTGCAGGAAAAAGAAAAAAACGCTTGGCGCGTTTGGCGCATGGCTGATGGCGCTATCGTCCCTTGCAATGGGCGCGCTGCTTGCCATATTTGTGGTTTAATCGTGATTGCGGGAGAACAGCGCGTTCATCTTTGTACGGATGCGCTGTTTTGCAGCGGCGGTCTTTTCAGCGTTTGGCACAAACATGGTTTCCCAGCTGTCCAATGCATCGCCTTCCTGCGCGCCCGGCGCGATCAGATGGCGGGCAATATGCAAAAGTGTACCGTCCTCCAGCTCGCAAACGGCATATTCCCCTTCAAAGCGGTCAAGAACCAGCATCAAAGCACCCTCCGGTATTTCATATAAGTATTATACAGCGTCTATATGGGAATTGAAGGCATGAATTTCAATATTTAGTTCGTCGAAAACTGTCGAGATTCCTCTAATCTTATGGTATATTTAGAATATGGAACCAGACCCACATTCTTGAGTGCAGTGGCAGGAGCGTGATATAATGAAAAAAAGGACTGAGATGATACAGGGTATTCCCGTTGAAATCCCCACGCTTGACGAGGTTGGCGAAGCGGAACGCGTCCGCTTGGGCGAGCTTGCATTGCACGAGTACGAAACGACAGGAACGCTCACAAGCGAAGCGCTGCAGAAAGCCAATGCAGCGTTTTGTGAAATGGCCCCCTTGTATATGCAAAAGGACGAATAACACATCTCAAGTCGCCGTACGGAGGAGAACAATGCTTCGATCAAGCGCGCAGGTCCTGCTGGGGGTAATGGACGCGATGCAGGATATGTTGCGCGTATTGGACACTTCCCAGCGCGTTGTTTTAGTAAACCGCAGTTATGAAGAACAGTTCGGCATGCAGGAAGGACGCCCTTGCAATGAAATGTTTTGTGTGGGCGGTACCTGCAGGCTTTGCATTTCCCAAAAAGCGATTTTAACAGGCAAAAGCCAGCAAAAGAACAGGAGATTCCACGGGCGGACGTACCATGTCAACGCGTCCCCGCTGTATGACGCGCAAGGAAACCCGATCGGCACAGTGGAAGTATTTCGGGATATCACCGAGCAAGTCCGCCAGCGGGACGCTTTGCGTGCGCAGAATAAACGCCTGTTGCGCGAAGCAAATCTCGCCGCGCGCATGCAGCGCGCGCTGTTCTTGCCGCGCGAGCAGATAGACCCCCGCGTCACGGTCCATTCCAGATATCTTCCCGCAAGCAGCCTTGGCGGGGATATGTTCGGCTGCTTCAGGCAGAAGGACGGGAACATCATCCTTTATGTGGCGGATGTTTCAGGCCATGGAATGGCGGCGGCCATGATTACCCTTCTTCTTGCAAATGTGCTTAGAAGCGCGCGGGAACAAAGTCCTGTGGCGCTTTTGCATACCGCGCGGGAAGCGTTTTTGAACATGGTACCGGATGATCAGCTTTATGTCGCGATGTTTGTGGCGATGCTGGACCCTGAGCACGGGACGCTCACCTGGGCAAACGCGGGGCTCAATGCCGTTCCGCTGCTTTATGAAGAAGGCGGCATGCTCAGCTATTTGTATGCCCCTTCCTTGCCGGTCTCCAACTGGGGAGAGGGGATTTATCAGGAGCATACGATGCGTATCGGTCCCTGCGCGAGGTTGCTTTTGTATACGGATGGCCTTTTGGACCACCGCAGCAGCCGCATGACGGAGGAAGAACTTGAACGGAGGATGCAGCGGCACAGCGGCGAGGAGCTGCTCCATTTCCTTGAAAAACAGGTGCTTACCAACCATGAGGATGATGTCTGCGTGCTGCATGTTGCGTATGAGAGGATGCCCGCAACAAATGAATAAAGCTTTAAAATTGTGGGCATAGGGGAATGACAGCTTTCAAAAAGGGAATACATGCAGTATAATATTCACATGCGTTTACAATAACAGCAGAATATGCGTGTTATTGCCGTGTGCGGAAACCTTGTGTATACGGCGCAAGTAGCCTGAGGGGGTGCGGCTATGTCCTATGACGAAATCGTAAATGCCATTGCCAGCGGCTTTGGCCAGTTTTCGTTTGGGGACGCGCTGGACATCATCCTCATTGCATGGCTGCTGTATAAGCTCATTGTCTGGACGAAGAAGACCCGGGCATATCAGGTATTAAAGGGCTTTGGATTTCTCGTTGGCGCTTATTTTCTCAGTCAGATTCTGGCGCTGCATACGCTTAGTTTCCTGCTTGGCTCCGTGGTGCAGGCGGGAATTGTGGTTGTAGTCATTTTGTTCCAGCCGGAAATCCGGCGCGCGTTTGAGCATATTGGCCGCGGCAGCATATTTGATAAAAACGTGTTTACGGCGTTTGCGTCCAGTCCCAATGAAATTGTGCGTGAGCTCCATAAAGCGGTCATGAGCATGGCGCGCCGCCGTGTTGGTGCGCTGATTGTGCTCGAACAGACGGTGGCTCTGGGCGATATTATCGCAACCGGTACGCGGATTGAAGGCGTGATCTCAAGCCCGCTCTTAGAAAATATTTTTGAACCCAACACCCCGCTGCATGACGGCGCGGTGATCGTAAGGAACGATACTATTGTGGCCGCCGGATGTTTTTTACCCCTTTCCGATGATGTGGACGTCGCGCGCGAGCTTGGCACGCGCCACAGGGCGGCGTTGGGTATTTCCGGCGTATCGGACAGCGTGACGCTTGTGGTATCGGAAGAAACGGGGATCATTTCTGTAGCGCAGGACGGGAAACTGATGCGCTATATCGACTCCAAGGCGTTGAAAGACCTCCTGGAGGGAATTTATATGAAAGAACGCGGTAACGCCTTCTCTTTGTTCGTGCGGAGGACCAAGAATGGAAAGAGAGAATGAGCCCAGGAAGATCGGGACATTTTTCAAAAATCTATTCCTGAAAAATATCAGCATCAAGATCATTGCCGCGGTGTTTGCAACCGTTCTCTGGGGCGTTGTGCTTACGGTGCAAAATCCCAACCGCGTTAAGGTGATTGAAAACGTTCCGGTCAGCTTTGAAGGGACGTATGATCTCATAAACCGCAATCTTGTGGTGCGGGGAAACCCGCTTGCTGATCTTGGCGGCGTGACAGTGCGCGTGAGCACGCCCATCACAAACTATATGAATTTGAACGCCGATCAAATCAGCGCGTATGTCAGCCTCAATCGAATTACCGCCCCCGATATATATCAATTGCAGGTCAACGCCGATGTGATCGGACGCCCGGCGGATACCACTGTGGAAAGCAGTGCGCCGGAAAAAATCACGGTGGAAATTGATACGCTCATAGGCAAATCCGTTCCGGTGGAGGTGCGCTATTTGGGTTCTATTCCGGACGGCTATTGGGCAGGGGCAGATAAGGTGGAATTGAGCCGCTCGTATGTTGATATCAGGGGCCCCAAGCAGGATGTGGACCGCGTAACGAAGGCGATCTGCTATATTCAGCTGACGGACCGCAGGCAAAGCTATAATGACGCTGTGACTGTAGTGCTGCTTGACGAGGCCGGGAAGGAAATGGATTCGAGCCTGTTTTTAGGCAGTATACCTTCCGTCACGGTAAAGATGCCGGTTTATCCGAAAAAAACTGTGCCGATAGACATCATGGGCGCGCTGCTGGGCGCGGACAATCTGCCTGCAAATTATGAGCTGCTGTCGGCGGCGGCAACGCCTGCAACCGTGGATATTGTCGGTGATCAGACGGTACTTGACGGCATTACGTCCTTGGCGGTTCCCGGGCTTGATGTGGCGGGAGAGCGTGAATCCATCCATGAGAAGGCGCCCATTCTCGTTCCGGAGAACGTCATGGTATTGGGCGGCACGGCCGAGGTGGAAGTGTTTGTCGATATCCGCGAAAAGACGAACAAGAAATCCTTTGAGGCGGTGCCTATCGAAGCGCGGGAGCTCGGCAAAGGTCTCAAGGCCACCTTCAGCAAGGAAACAACGGATATCTCTGTAGAGGGGCGTATCAGCCTCGTGGACCTGCTGAGCCGGAACGATGTGCAGGCCTATGTGGACTTGAAAGGGTACAAGGAAGGCAACTATAATCTGTATGTGAATGTCTACCTCAATGACGATGAAACCACGCTGGAGCTGACTTCCGTTTCAAGCGTCGCGCTGATTCAGGTGACGATCTCCAAGGCGTGAAGGGAACGATTTGATGCGACAACAGGCGCCGGAACAAACGGGCGCCTTTTGTATGCCTTTTGGAAAGACGACAGGATGCAGCTGAACCTGCGTTCGGGAAAGGGTAAACCATGCCATTGCTTCTGACAGAGATCAAAGTGCCCGTGCAGGCAGAGGAAACGGAGCTTTCCGCGCTGATTGCGGCACAGTTTAAAATCCCTCAAAATAGCATCGGGGCCGTGCGGATCGTGCGGCAATCACTTGACGCGCGCAAAAAGCAGAATATCCATTTTCTCGTTTCTGCCGCGGTCACGCTGGAGGCGGGGGCCAAAGCGCGGTTAATGGCACACGCTGACGCGCGCATCAAACCGTATGAATCCATAGAGGATTATCGTATTCCGGAGGGAGTGGAAACGCCGCGCGGCCGCATTGTGGTGGCGGGCCTTGGCCCCGCAGGCCTCTTTGCGGCATACGTTCTTGCATTAAAGGGCTACCGTCCGCTCGTTCTCGAGCGCGGGCGGAAGATAGAAGCGCGAAAGGCCGATGTGCAGCGTTTCTGGGCAGGGGCGCAGATCAACCCCGAGAGCAACGTGATGTTTGGCGAAGGCGGCGCGGGGACGTTTTCGGACGGCAAGCTGACCACGCGCATCAAGGACGCGCGCGCGGGTGTGGTGCTTGAAACGCTCCGGCGCTTTGGCGCGCCGGAGGATATCGTTTATCAGGCAAAGCCGCATATCGGTACGGACATCCTGCAGAATGTGGTAAAAAACATGCGGGAGGAAATCATCGCCCTGGGCGGGGAAATCCGGTTTGAGGCGCTGCTCTCCGATATCCGTGTGCAGGGCGGTACACTGCGCTCCGTTGCTGTAAGGCAGGGCGGAAGGGAAGAACAGATAGACTGTGCGGCGCTGATCCTTGCAACGGGGCAGGCGGCCAGGGACATCTATGAAATGCTGCTCAACAGCGGTATCACACTGATACCGAAGTCGTTTGCAGTAGGCGTGCGCATCGAGCACCCGCAGCAATTGATCGATAGGACGCAGTTTGGTGCGCTTGCAGGGCATCCGAGGCTTGGCGCTGCGGAATACCGCCTTGCGGGAAAGAGCGGCACGCGGGGCGTGTATACATTTTGCATGTGTCCCGGCGGTTACGTTGTGGGCGCGGCTTCCGGCAGGGAAGAGGTGGTCGTCAACGGTATGAGTGACCGGGCACGCGATGGGCAAAACGCAAACGCGGCGGTGATTGTACAGGTGGGGCCTGAGGACTTTGGGAATGGCCCGCTTGACGGTGTGCGTTTTCAGCGGGAACTGGAACAGCAGGCATACAAGGCAGGGCTGGGTTCCGGCGCTTATTTTGCACCCGCACAGCGGCTGGAAGATTTTATGAAGGGCAGCCTAACAAAATCCTTTGGAGAGGTAACGCCCACCTACCGGCCGGGCGTGCATTCCACACGGCTGAATACGCTGCTGCCGGAGTTTGTAGCTGCTGGCATCCGGGACGGGATTTCAGCGTTCTCCAGGCAGCTTGCAGGCTATGGTCTGCCCGACGCCGTGCTAACGGCGGTGGAAAGCCGCACAAGCGCGCCTGTGCGTATCCTGCGCAATGCATTTGGGGAAGCGGAGCAGGCGCGCGGCCTGTTCCCGGTTGGAGAGGGCGCAGGATATGCGGGCGGCATTGTGAGTGCCGCGGTGGACGGCATGCATGCGGCGGAACGGGTCGCCGCGCGCTATAAGGCAGGGCAATGATATGAGCGGCCGCTCGCCTGTGTGAATTATATATTCGTGTGCTTCTTACAAAAACGCTGCAAAATATCGTATAATGCAACTATAGGAGTGTTGCAGATATGCATCTTTTGAGGGCGGCCATATGAAGCGCTTTTATGTTTTTCTTGGGAATTTCGGTAGCGGCAAGACAGAACTTGCGCTGAATTTTGCAATAAACGCCGCGCGGCATTCGCGCACGGTACTTGCAGACCTTGATGTCATCAACCCTTACTTCCGCTCGGCGGAGCGGCGGGAGGAACTCTCCGCCGCCGGGGTTACGCTAATCCATCCCGTATTTGCCTATTCTACAGTTGAGGTTCCGGCCCTTTCTCCCGAGGTCTATTCCGTATTTACAGAAAAGTACGAGACCGCAATCCTGGATGCGGGTGGAGACCCTTCGGGCGCTACGGCGTTGGGGCAATACAAACGGAATTTTGATCTTTTGCCTGCAGGCAGCCTGGAAGTGCTGTTTGTGGTCAATCCGTTGCGCCCGCTTTCTTCTACGCCCGAGGCGGTGCTTTCCTTGATGGAACACATCACCTACCGGGCGCGGCTGAATATTACGGGGCTCGTCAACAACGCCAACCTCTCTACGGAAACGGACGCTTCGCACCTGATGGCGGGATATGAAGTGATAAGGACTGTGGCGGACGCTTCCGGGATTCCCGTTGCCTACACGGCGGGCACACAAGAGCATCTGCCGGCTTATCTTGATTGGGCAAAGCAGCAGGGCATATCGCAAACCTATATTGGAACGCCTGTAACGCTTGAATTGTATATGCACAGGGACTGGGACCGGTTTGCGCAGCTGGGCATTTAGCGTGCCCGCATGCGTTTGGACGATAGAACGACCAACACAGGAAAGTGAGGATTGTGATGGCGAAGGTAACAATCAATTTTGAACGCTGCAAGGGCTGCGGCCTGTGCGTACGCGCATGCCCCAAGCGTATTTTGCAGCTTTCTCCCGACAAGCTCAATGAAAAAGGCTACCATCCTTCCGAAATAACGGATATGGATGCATGCATTGCGTGCGCGGCCTGCGCGCGCACATGTCCTGATGTTGTGATACGGGTGGAGAAATAGGAGGGGTCTATGGCAAAAAAGCTGATGAAAGGCTGCGAAGCGATTGCGGAAGCCGCCATACAGGCAGGGTGCAGGTTCTTTTTCGGATACCCGATTACCCCGCAGAATGATATTCCGGAGTATATGTCCGTCCGTATGCCGCAGGTGGAGGGCGGCTGCTTTTTGCAGGCGGAAAGCGAAGTCGCCGCGATCAACATGGTATATGGGGCTGCCGGCGCGGGCGCGCGCGTGATGACCTCATCCTCAAGCCCCGGCATCAGCCTGAAGATGGAGGGCATTTCCTACATCGCAGGCGCTGAGCTTCCCTGCGTCATCGTCAACATGATGCGCGGCGGCCCCGGCTTAGGGTCTATCCAGGCATCCCAGGGAGACTATTTCCAGGCTACAAAAGGCGGCGGGCATGGCGACTACCGGATGGTTGTGTATGCGCCCTCTTCCGTACAGGAAGCGGTCGATCTTGTGCAGCGCTCGTTTGATGTGGCGGATACCTACCGCATGCCGGTCATGGTGCTTGCGGACGGGATCATCGGCCAGATGATGGAGCCTGTAGAAGTTAAAACGGTTGCGCCAAAGCCCTGCGATAAAAGCTGGGCTACGACAGGCTACCGCAAAAGCGAGAGCAATGCGCCAAGGTCTATCGTCAATTCGCTCTACATTGAAGTGGAAGAGCTTGAAGAAATGAACATGCGCCTGCAGGCCCGCTACCGTGAGGTAGAAGCGCGCGAAGCGCAGGCGGAGCTGTACCGCGCGGAAGGCGCAGCCTATATCCTTTGCGCGTACGGTACGGTAGCGCGTATCTGCAAATCCGCCATCGCTCTTCTTGAGAAAAAGGGCATCAAGGCCGGGCTTGTGCGCCCCGTTACGCTGTGGCCGTTTCCGTCCGCAGCCGTACATGACGCCATTGCGGCAGAGAGCGTGAAAAAAGCGTTCTGCGTGGAAATGAGCGCGGGACAGATGGTGGAGGATATCCGCCTTGCCGTCAACGGGGAAAAGCGGGTGGAGATGCTCCCGTACCTCGGCAGCCGCGTTCCCACCGCGGAGGACATCGTAAGCAAAATACTCGAGATGGAGGGCGTATAATATGGCAGTCGTATTTCAAAAAACGCCTGTTCTGACGGATGTGGAGATGCACTACTGCCCGGGCTGCGGGCACGGCATCGTACACCGGTTGATCGCGGAAACGATTGAAGAATTGAACCTGCAGGAAAAAGCGGTTGGCATCGCGCCCGTTGGCTGTGCGGTGTTCGCTTACAAATACTTCAACATCGATATGCAGGAGGCCGCCCATGGCAGGGCGCCTGCCGTCGCAACCGGTGTTAAACGCGTGCTGGGGCCGGATAGCTGTGTGTTTACCTACCAGGGAGATGGCGATCTTGCGTCCATCGGCGCTGCGGAAATCGTGCACGCCGCGCACCGTGGGGAAAAGATCACCACCATATTCATCAACAACGCCATTTACGGCATGACGGGCGGGCAGATGGCCCCCACAACGCTTCTTGGCCAGCGCACAACAACATCGCCTTACGGGCGGGAGCAGGCGCATAGCGGCAGCCCGTTGAAGGTATCCGAAATGCTTGCGACCATCGAAGGGGCGGCCTACATTGAGCGCGTGGCACTCAACACCACGGCGAACATTCTGCGCGCAAAAAAGGCCATCCGCAAGGCATTTGAAACTCAGATGGCGGGCAAGGGCTTCTCCATGGTGGAGGTATTGTCCACCTGCCCCACAAACTGGGGAAAATCGCCCGCGGAATCGATGGATTGGCTGGCGGAAGCCATGATACCCTACTTTCCCCTTGGGGTCATGAAGGAGGTATAGCCGATGCTGGAACAAAACCTTTTTGCGGGATTCGGCGGGCAGGGTGTGCTGCTGATGGGGCAGCTTCTGGCGTATGCCGGAATGCTGGAGGGAAAACAGGTTACCTGGCTTCCCGCCTATGGCCCGGAAATGCGCGGCGGCACCGCAAACTGCAGCGTGATTATTTCAGACGAGGCCATCGGGTCGCCCGTTGTCAGCCGCGCAACGACCGTAATTGCGCTCAACCGCCCTTCTTTGGATAAATTTGAAGAGAACGTGCAGCAGGACGGCAAGCTTTTTATCAACAGTTCCATCATCGACAGGCCCGCGAAAAGGGACGATGTGGAGGTCTATTACGTGCCCTGCAATGAAATCGCGGAGCGCCTTGGAAACGCCCGCGTGGCGAACATGGTCATGCTTGGCGCGTATATCGAAAAAACGGGCAGCGTGGATATGGAAAACGTTATGCAGGCACTCAAGGAGAAGCTTGGGGCAAAGAAGGCGGATCTGCTTTCCCTGAACCGTGAAGCGCTCAAACAGGGCGCTGAGGCGGTGCGGTAGCGAACGAAATCGTATATTAAACGAAACAAAGCGGCAGGGGGAGACCCTGCCGCTTTTGATTGCTTTACTATTCGATTACCGGAACGAGGACGCCCTGCGGTTCTTACCGCGTTGGCCGAAATGCCGTGTCTGGGAGGATGCGCGCGAGGAGCTTGCGGCAGGCGCACCGTAACGCGGCTGCTGTCCATAAGGCTGCGCCTTCCTGACAAAGGCGGCGTCCGCAATATCGTCTTCGATTGCGGGGCCGGTGGGGATGATCACGGTCTTGAGGCTGCGCATCATCTGCTTTAACTGCTCGCGCTCGCGCGGGAAGATCAGCGTATAGGATACGCCCTGCAGATCGGCCCTGCCGGTACGGCCGATACGGTGCACATACGATTCGCTGTCGAGCGGGATATCGTAGTTGATGACCGCGTCGATGTGGTGTACGTCGATACCGCGGGAGGCGACATCGGTCGCAACAAGCACGCGAAGTTCGCCGTTGCGGTATTTTGCCATAACCTTATCGCGCTGGTTCTGCCGCATATCGCCGTGCAGGGCATCGGCAAGGAAGCCGTTCTTCTGCAGGGTGAGGGCGAGCCTGTCCGCCATGCGCTTGGTGTTGACGAAGATGAGCGAAAGCGCAAAATTCTCTTCCTGCAGGAGCCTCGTAAGGGTACCTTCCTTTGCGCCGGTGCGCACTTCCGTATAGTACTGCTTGACGGAGTCCACCGTAAGCGAGCTTTGTGCAATGGTCAGCTGCTCCGCATCCCGCTGGAACGTCTTTGCGATGTCGAGAACGCCCTTGGACATGGTGGCAGAAAACAGCGCCGTCTGCCGTTCCTGCGGCACGCTTTCGAGAATGCGTGTCAAGTCAGGGCGGAAGCCCATATCAAGCATCCTGTCCGCTTCGTCAAGGATGACGGTATGGACGTCGTGGAGCCGAATGGTCTTTCTGGCGATGTGGTCCAACAGCCTGCCGGGCGTTGCCACAATGATCTGCGGTCTGCGCCTGAGCGCCGCAAACTGCTTTTCAATGCGTTCGCCGCCGAAGATCGCCACAACGCGAAGGCCGGGCTTGCTCTGGGTCAGACTTTTTAAAACAGATGCGATTTGCACGGCAAGCTCACGCGTGGGGCAGAGCACGATGGTCTGCACAGTCGCTGCTGCGGGGTCCATACGCTCCACCAGGGGAATGCCAAAGGCGCAGGTTTTGCCGGTGCCGGTAGGTGCCTGTACGGTGATGTCCCCGCCCTTCAAAAGAGGGGCGATGGAGAGCTGCTGCACAGGCGTCGCGGTGGTAAAGCCCATGCGTCCAAGCGTTTCCAGCATGGGAGCGGAAACGCCCAATTGTTTAAAGGTAACTTGTTGCGTCATGTGTTGTTTGTTTCTATCGCAATTGCCTGTGCCCGCAGAGGCTGCCGAAATTTGTTCGTCATCCTGTCGGCGCCCGCGAGCAAGCAGATCTTGCGCGCACAGCGGCACTATAAGCGTGGGATAGATGCCTCCTGAAATTTATTTGTTTTGTATCCGCATAAAAAAACACATGTCTTACGTAAATCATCAAACGAACCATGACTTACAAAACATGTGAGACAATGTTGTTTTCGAATACATGTGCAATCTTAACATATAACGGTTGCTTCTGTCAAGCAGCATGGCATAAAGCGTTCCATAAATATACAACAAGGCAAGGGTTGCGCGAACACACAACCCTTGCCTGCGCTACGAAACAGGAGTGAGCAAATACCGTTATACGTTGAGCGTCAGGGTCAGGAGCGCATCGTGTGCGGCAGCCTGCTCAAGCAGCCCGCGCGTGAGCTCCGTGCCGGGTTCAACGGTAAAAGCGCCGTCATCGCTCGTTACGGCGGTCTTGACGAACTTACCAAGCAGGAAACGGATGGAGTCTTCCTCAATTTCGCTGTAAGCGGGCTGCTCAGGGGCAAACTCGGCTTCTCCAAGGTTCAGGAACGCGGTGTTTCCGGCAAGGGATACGACCTTGTCGCCCAGAAATTCCGTACCGTTGGAAAGGAAGAGCTTTTCAATCGCGCCGGACTTGGGATGGAAGCCGAAGTCGTTTACTTCGCCGATGATGTCGCCGGCGCTCGAAAGCGCGGTTGCACCCAGAATGTAGAAGCCCTTTTCGGTGACTTCGAGAAGCTCCTTGGACTCATACAGCTTTTTCACGTTTTCAACCGTGGCGGTGATGGCATAGTCAGCGCCCATACCCAACACATCCTTGAACGCAAGGCCGTAGAAGCCATAGCCGCGGCTGTCTTTGAGCACCAGATAGTCCACGCTTTTTTCAGCCGCGTTGATAACGATATCCTGTATGACGCCCTTATCGCGGCCTTCTTTTATACCCATGACCTTCAATCCAAGAATCTCGGTTGCCTTTTTCATTCTGCTACCTCCTGATTATTCGCCTGCATCCAAGCATTGGTTCTCTTATTTAATGATTTCATCGGTGCCCATAAGGATTGTGCCGCGCATCGCGCGGAAATGATCGCGTGAAATCACATCGCTGTGCTGTATCATGCCATCCTTTACATAGTGGCGGTAGACGATCACTTCATATCCCTTGCGGCTGTGGACTTTTGTGCGCACTTTTCCCACGGGAAGCTTGTCCGTATAAATTACAACCGGGTCGGGTGAGGGGATTTCTTTGAGTATAACATTTTCTACTTCAATTTCCATCCCGTCCGGCAACTGTTGCCCATATATTTCTACCGTTACGACAAGGTCTTTGAACGTTGCGGTAATATACATGGGGAACTCGGAACGGTTTTTGATCTTGAGGTCCTTGTTGTCCCAGTTCAGCGTTGCATCCAGGCCAATCGGAAGGTATTCCGACGGCCATGTGTGGTGCACGCGCTCTATGATTTCCATATCCGCATACAGCGCCGCGTTGTAAAGCGTTCCTGCAAGCTGGCAGATACCGCCGCCGATAGAGTCCGCAAGCTGTCCGTCCACGATGGCCGCCGCGGCCTTAAAACCCTTTTCTTCGGTCCGCTGGCCAACAAGATCATTGAGGGAAAGCGTCTCGCCCGGGGCGAGCATGAGGCCGTCCACCGCCTCACACATCAGGCGGATGTTGGTGTTGCGGCTTTCGTTGTTCGTAGCAACGGTCACGGAGCGGCCAATCAAAACGGTGTTGTGCGTAAGCACCTGCTGAGTAACGGTGGGTACGACGGTGTTGACAAAGCCCCCGCTTACGGTAAGGGTGCTGTAGTCCTTTTTGATCAGCTTCTCCTTAACGGCTTCCGCCACAAGGGGCACGTTCGCCACATGGCCCGTTTGTTCCTTTTCAAAGACAAATTTGCGTGTCACAACATCATAGGTGGCATAGGCGTCTATCTCCGGAATATCCTTTTCCCGTAAAAAGGAGGCCAGGGTGCGGGTAAGCGCCGCTTCATCAAGAACAAGCTCCGTGTGCGCGGCAAACGGGGTTTGCGAAGCGTCGAAGTCATCGGTGATACTGCCCGACCTGTTTCTGGAATAAGCGGCCTCGAGCAGCGCCTTTGCATTTGTGGAAACACCAAGCTCGGCGGCGCCAAACGTTCTGCTCGTCCCATGGTAGAAAACGGGCAGAGAAATCTTCGCAAGTGTGGCCGCTTCATCCGTAAGGATTCTGCGTTCGCCTTCCTGCCTGCTTAATCCGCTGATGTCAATGCCGTTGATTTTCGTATCCGGCGCAAAGGCAGGCGCGTCCACCATCCTTGTAATACCGCTCAATGCGCCAAGGAACACGAGCGCTGCGGCAGTGGCAGCCGTCAATATGATGCCAGCTGTTTGCAGGAAGGCATGTTTCTCGCTGTCTTTAACGCGTGCGCGCATCGGCATCCGTTCTTGTTTCCTTTTCTTTGAGTAGCTTCATAATGAGCAGAAGCTTCTTCTTCTCTTCCTCCGTAGGCGTGTAGGCCATACGCAGCAAGTCAAAAATCAACGTCTGTGCGCTGCGGTATGCGCGGGAAGCCACAAGCGCATTGAGCTCCGCCATGCCTTGGGCAAATGCCGGCCGTAGGGGGTCTTCTGCGGGTACGGGGAGGGGGTTTTCCGTTGTATCGGGTTCCGGATCGCTTTCAGGCGCAGGTATTTCGGGTAAAGCGGCGATTTCCCCGGTTTCAGGCGATTCCTGTTCGACCGCATCGGATGCCAATGCTTCTTCTTCAGGTAAGCACGCTTCTTCGGGAATATTCTCCGCTTCCGCGACAACGTCTTTCGCTTCAACTGTTTCAGGAAGGACGGCTTCCCTAGCATCTTCCGCTTCTACGATAGCTTCTTCTGAAGCGGGTTCCCCCAGATCGTCCTCCGCTTCGATGATATCCGCAGTAGCTGCTGTTTCCGGTTCAACCGCTTCGGTCTCTTCGAGCGCAACGTCTTCCACCATCGCGGTGGGTTCTGTTATGAGTACCGCGGCAGGTTCATCAACCAGCACAATCTCCGCAGTAGGCTGCAAATGCCCGCAAACGGCGCCGTCCTGTGTAAACGGCACAACTTCCTCAGCAGGAAGCTCCTCTTCTATCCGGATATCGCCAAGCAGCTCTTCCTCAGCAGCAGGCAATTCTTCTTCATATGGAATAGATGCATCAGGTTCAGGCTGCACGGTTTCAGCGACAAAGACATCCGAAGGAATGTTTGCCGCAGAACCGGGTATAAGGGCATCGCTCCTTTCGGAGCTGTCTTCCAGAACAGGAACCGCCTTTCCATCGGCATCGGATGCAACGGGTCGATATACCTTATACAGAGGGGCTTCTGCCCCCGAAAACTCGTGCGTTTCTTTTATGACGGAAGTCTTCGGCGCTTGGGCCGCATGTTCGTCTACCGCGGGCTCCGTGATGGCGCTTACGGAAGCTTTCGGCACCTGCGCCGTGTGCTCGGGTATGGGATCCGCCACAGGTGCTGCGACAGCAGTTTTCGCCGATTTATCGCGCACAACACGGAACGACAGGCTTTCAAATTCGCTGCCGTCGTCAACGGGGAGGGGGTCCATGGCAGGCTTGGTAGCTAGGGACTTTACCCGCAACGGCTCGGGGAAGGGGGTTCTTTCTGCCGTTTTTTCATTTTCAAACGCAGAGGCGCTCTTTATGGAAGACTGCGGAAGCTTTGTGTTTTCCCGGAAGAAGGATGCAATGGCGTCTGCAGCCAGCGTTTTTTGTTCGTCCTGCTCCTGTTCCGGGGCTTCTGCAGGCGTAAAGGCAGCATAAGTGAGCGGAACGCCTGCGGACGATTCTGCCTTCTTTCCGGTAACGCGGCGGATGCCCTTCTGCTTTGCGGGGGCGGCACTGTAAGCAATCACAGCCTCCCAATCGGAAACACGCATGGGTTCCCGAGAGGCGGTGGCAAGCACATCGTTCTCCTCAGGCTGTTTGTCCTTGACGGACAGGCGGCGCATACGAAGTACGATTCCCAGATACACAAGCACCAGCAGTAACGCAACGGAACAGACAATATAGAGGATGCTTTGCCAGTTATGAAAGATATGGATCTGTGTATATAAAAAGATACTGATGCCAAGGCCGAGGAGTATCATAGCAATACTCCACAAACGCACACGCCCGCGATGCAGAAGAGAAACAATCCCGATCATCGCCAGGGCAATTACGACCAGTATGACAACCAACCAATCCAAAAGTGCCGATCTCCTTGTTGCTGTTGTTGCTTGACGCCGGTACTGCGGGCCGAACAAAAGCCCGGTATGCATCGGTTAATTTGGTACAAATCCCATAGAATGTTATATTAATATTATATGAACAAACGCTTTTTTTCAACAAAAATTGTTAAGAATATGTGGCAATATGACGAAACGTGCGGGAAAGGCAGGAATCCCGTTACCTGAAATTTTCTGCATACGGTATACAGCCCCGCTGTATAAAGAAAAACGCAGCCGCTTTCCCAAGGCAAATGCGGGTGTTTTTTGATTGACAGCCCCATGTTGGCCCGGTATAATAGACAAACAAACGCGATGAACGGGCGAGTAGCGCTGTGTACGGCAAAAGAGAGGGGCGGCCATAGGCTGAAAGTCGCTTCCCGGCAAGGTAACAGCAGGAAAGACACCCGCGAGCAGCATTTTCGACTTCCGGGACTGTCTTTTGTCCGGATGAGGTGATGACGTAACGCCTGCGTTAAAGGCTTTAAGTGGGGCTTTATCAATAAAGCCCAATCAGGGTGGCACCGCGGGTCTTCCGTCCCTATTTTACTAGGGATGGAAGACCTTCTTCATAATCGAACGATGATACGGGAGGGAAATCTATGGCGTTGCAAGCGCCCAAGGGCACAAAAGACGTAACCCCGCAGGAGAGCTATAAATGGCACTTCGTGGAAGGGATTGTGCGGGAAATCTGTGAAAAATACGGCTTAAGGGAAGCGCGTACGCCCGTTATCGAGCATACGGAGCTTTTTCTGCGTGGCGTTGGGGATACCACGGACATCGTGCAGAAAGAGATGTATACGTTTGAGGATAAGGGCGGCCGGTCCATTACCTTAAAGCCGGAGGGTACCGCGGGCATTGTGCGCATGTTTGTGGAGCACAAGCTGTTTGCGGAGGCCCAGCCGACGAAGATGTATTACCTCTACTGCCCGGTGTTCCGCTATGAGAAGCCACAGGCGGGCCGTCTTCGGGAGCACCACCAGTTTGGCGTTGAACTGTTTGGCGCGCCGAAGGCAAGCGCGGATGCGGAATGCATCAGTGTTGCGCTGGAGCTGATTGAACATGTCGGCATCAAGGATTTGAGCGTGCACATTAACAGCATCGGCTGTCCGCAGTGCCGCCCGAACTATTATGCCGCGCTCAAAGAATATTTAAAGGAAGGCTATGACGTGCTCTGCGGGGACTGCAAGACGCGCTATGAAAAGAACCCGCTGCGGGTGCTTGATTGCAAGGTGCCCGGCTGCAGGGAGATCGCGGAGAAAGCGCCGGTCATCCTCGATTACCTGTGCGAGGACTGCCGGGCGCATATGACTGAGCTCAAGGGCTGCCTTGCGGAGATGGGTGTCGCCTACGAAATCGACCCGCACATTGTCCGGGGGCTTGATTATTATACCCGCACCGTATTTGAGATCATCTCCACCCACATCGGCTCACAGGGAGCCGTGTGCGGCGGCGGCAGGTACGACGGACTTGTGGAAGAAATCGGCGGGCCTTCTATGCCCGGCGTCGGCTTTGGCATGGGGATGGAGCGCCTGCTGCTGGTGGCGGAAAACCAGGGCTTAAAAATACCCGAGCCTGCACCCTACGATATTTATATCGCGGGCATCGGAGAAGAAGCGCGCGTGAAGGGATTTTCACTCGCGTTCCAGCTGCGCAAGCTTGGCTTTAAGGTGGAATGCGACCATGTGGGCCGCAGCATCAAGGCCCAGTTTAAGTATGCGGATAAACTCTCCGCACGTTACGTGGCGGTGCTGGGCGAAAGCGAGCTCAGCGAAGGCAGAATCAAATTAAAGCAGATGGCAACGGGAGAAGAGACATACGTATCCCTTACGGCAGGGGCCGTTGCCGAAGCGCTCAAATAAAGTAGAAGAAGGACGGAAGATAGGCAATGAGTGAATTGCTGGGCGGCTGGAAAAGGACACAGTATTGCGCGCTCCTTGGTGAGGCGGAGGTGAATGCCGACGTCGTGCTCATGGGGTGGACCAATGCGCGGCGCGATCTTGGGAAACTGATCTTTATCGCGTTAAGGGACCGCACGGGCATCATACAGGTGACGTTTGACGAAAGCGAACTTCCGGCGGAGTTGTTTGAAAAAGCGCAGACCATCCGCGCGGAATACGTGCTTGCGGTTAAGGGCAAGCTTGTCCGGCGCACGCCGGATATGGTCAACACCCGCATGCAGACGGGCGCGTTTGAAGTGCGCGTACAGGATTTCAAAATCCTTGGCAAATCCGAAACGCCTCCCATTGAAATTGGGGACGAAACAAAGACCAACGAGCAGATGCGCTTAAAATACAGGTATCTTGACCTGCGCCGTCCCGCCATGCAGAAAAATCTCATGCTGCGGCACAAAATTGCGCATATCGCCCGCACGTATTTTTCCGAGCAGGGGTTCCTCGAAATCGAAACGCCAATCCTCACCAAGAGCACGCCCGAAGGCGCGCGCGATTACCTGGTGCCCAGCCGCGTGCATCCCGGCAAGTTCTATGCGCTGCCGCAAAGCCCGCAGCAGTTCAAGCAGTTGCTGATGCTTTCCGGCTATGACCGGTATATGCAGATTGCCCGCTGCTTCCGTGATGAAGATTTGCGCGCAGACCGCCAGCCGGAATTCACACAGATCGACCTTGAGATGTCCTTTGTGGAAGAGGACGACGTCATTGCCGTCAACGAAGGGTTCTTGCAGCGCATGTTCGCGGAAACCTTGGGCGTAGAGATCAAGCTCCCGCTTCCCAGGCTCAAATATGCGGAAGCGATGGAGCGTTTTGGCTCCGACAAGCCCGATACCCGCTTTGGGCTGGAATTGCAGAACGTGAGCGATCTTGTAAAGGACGCCGGGTTCTCCGTATTCACCGCCGCGGTCGAAAACGGTGGCAGCGTCAGGTGCATCGTCGTACCGGGTGGCGCTGCAAAATTCTCCCGCAAGGAGATCGACGGCCTTGCAGAATATGTAAAGACGTATCAGGCAAAGGGCCTTGCGTGGATGAACTTAAAGCCGGAAGGGCTGCAATCCTCGTTCGCAAAGTTCTTAACCGAGGAAACCATACAGGCCATTCTCACTAAGGTTGGCGCAAACATAGGGGATACTATATTCTTCGTGGCGGATAAAAACAGCGTGGTGTTTGCTTCTTTGGGCGCGCTGCGTCTTGAGATCGCGCGCAGGCTCTCGCTGATTGCACCCGATACCTACGATCTCTTGTGGGTGACGGACTTCCCGCTTTTGGAGTGGGATGAGGATTCGCAACGCTTCTTTGCCATGCACCATCCGTTCACGCATCCCAAGGATGAGGACTTGGATAAGCTCGAGACCGATCCTGGCGCTGTGCGCGCAAAGGCATACGATATCGTATTAAACGGCACGGAGCTTGGCGGCGGTTCCATCCGTATCCATTCTTCGGAACTGCAGGAGCAGATGTTCAAGGCCCTGGGCTTTACAAAGGAAGAAGCCTGGAACCGGTTCGGGTTCCTGCTCGAAGCGTTCAAGTACGGCACGCCGCCGCACGGCGGCCTCGCTTATGGTTTAGACCGGCTGGCGATGCTTCTGACCAACTCTACATCCATCCGCGACGTCATCGCATTCCCCAAGGTGCAGACCGCATCCTGCCTGATGACGGATTCGCCTGATGTTGTGGACGAGAAGCAATTGAAGGAGCTCCATATCAAGCTGGATGTCGAATAATGTTTCATACCCGGTGCTATGGGTATGTTTAGGATTGGACGCATGAAATCAATGCGAAAATGCGTATGAGAGCCCTTGGCCGCACATGCTAACGGTGCGAACCCTAAACAAACAGGAGGACAATGAGAATGTCTGCAGATGTACTGTATCTGACAAAGGAAACGTTTGACGCTACGCTCAATTCCACTGAGCCGGTGCTTGTGGATTTCTGGGCAACGTGGTGCGGCCCCTGCCGCATGGTGGGCCCGGTGATTGAGGAGCTTGCCGCTGAATATAAAGGCAAGGCCAAGGTCTGCAAGGTGGATGTGGATGAGCAGCCCGAGATCGCGCAGCGCTATCAGGTGATGACCATCCCCACCATCATGGTATTCAAAAACGGCGAGATTGTGGAAAAAGTGATCGGCGTTAAGCCTAAGACGGTGTTTGCGCAGATGCTGGACAAGCAGCTTTAAGGAATAGGATCAATCTCATTGAATAAAACGCAATAAGCCGCGCGTCTCGCGGCTTATTGTTGTATGATGGATTGGAATGGAGAGATATTGAGATGGGTATGGAAGAATCCATAAGCAAACTAACAGAAGAGGCGTGTCCATCCATCCGCTACAGAGTTCGGCGTGATATTCTCGGGGAATCCATATATAGCCAAGAAATGATGGCTTTACAGGGCCGTATCATGGAAGATGAAAAAGTGAAAGAAGTCCTATCATGGCAGAAAAACGATGGTTGGTTGGGCGGGACCTTTCATGGAGATTGTGAACCGGAAACCGGAATCCGCATTTTGATAGAAAAGGGCGTAGAGAGTTGCGACCCAGTGATTGTGGCAGCTCTAAACGCCATGATTGCAAGAGGAGCTGATTTTGATAAAGGTTCTCTCGAGCGTGTTGGCAAGCTGTTGGATTCTGGTCATCTTGGCGGTTCGCAGATGATCAAGGCATGTGTTTTTTCCTATGCTGGGCATGAAGATCACGACTTTGTTCAGCAGCAGATAGAGGAAGCGCTATTTGGGTTTGCCTCGACCTTAAGCATAAATAGCAGCAAACTTCTTTATCGTTTGCACAAAGGTAAAGTCCCCGTGTTCGATCATGATAGGATCTGGCCCGGTATTTATCATTTGCGGCTGCTCGCTTACACCAACAGTTGGCGAACCCCTGAAAAGCTGCAACTTCTCTGTGATGCAATTAATCATATGATTCTTCTGTGTCCGCTTCCTGAAATAAAACTTTTGCATAAAAGCCAGATTATTGCTCCTGCTCAAATGAATTTTATGAATGAACTAGCCAAGCCTATCGATAGACTTTCTCCCAAGGAATGGATGCTTTGGCTCCATGGTGCTGAGTTAATCGCCCGCCTTGGGATTGCAGACCGTTTACCGGCCGTATACGAACAAATGAGTGCATTGTCTGATTATCTGAAATCCAATGGCTGGCTATTTACCATTCCCTTATCTCACTACTATTTTCATAGATGGTCTCCATACATCGGGCTTGCCTTAGAAAATAGTTGGAGATCGAAAGACGCAAGAATTTGTGATCTCACATTTCGGAGTCTCCTGATATTGAAGCTTGCGCGTACACCGAATTTTCCACCTGATTTGTATCGGGGCACACATCCTGCATTTATCGCTTGACAATTGCATCCGTTGCGGTATAATGATCAAGGTGTAAAGCGAAATACCTTTACAGAGATGGAGCACAAACGATGGAGCGCAATATTGAGCTTTCCATGCTGTTATCGTATTATGGCGCATTCTTAACGCAGCGCCAGCAGGAGCTTTTGTCGCTCCATGTGGATGAAGATTATTCGCTTTCGGAGATCGCGGAGCGGGAACATATTTCCCGGCAGGGCGTGCATGACGCGCTCAAGCGCGCGGAAGCACAGCTATATGAAATGGAAGCGCGCCTTGGCCTTGTACGGCGGGTGCGGCAAATGGAGGAAGGGCTCCTTGCGCTAAAAACGTGCGTGGAGCGGATGGAACTCGACGAGGAACAACGGCAGGCGATTTTAAAGGATATTGCGGACCTGCGCGGCGTTTGGGAGGATGAACATGGCGTTTGAAGGGCTCTCCGGAAAACTGCAGAATATATTCAAAAAATTGACCGGGCGCGGCAAGCTCAACGAAAAAGACGTGCAGGAGGCCATGCGCGAGGTGAAGCTCGCGCTGCTCGAAGCGGACGTCAACTTCCTTGTGGTCAAACAGTTTATCAAGGACGTCACGGCGCGCGCGGTAGGGCAGGAGGTTTTAGAAAGCCTCACGCCCGGCCAGCATGTCATTAAGATCGTCAATGAAGAAATGACGCGCCTGATGGGCGGCAGCAACGCGAAGCTGGAGTATGGCTCCACAACGCCTGCTGTTATCCTGATGGCGGGTTTGCAGGGTGCGGGCAAGACCACGATGTGCGGCAAGCTTGCGGCCTATATCAAGAAGAACCACGCAAAGTCGCCGCTTCTTGTGGCATGTGATATTTACCGTCCGGCTGCCATCAAACAGCTGCAGGTGGTGGGGGAGAAGATCGGCATCCCCGTGTTTGAGCGCGGGCAGAACGATCCCGCAAAGACCACGCAGGAAGCGCTTGAATACGCGCGGCGCAACTTCCACGATGTCGTCATACTCGATACCGCGGGCCGCCTGCATATCGATACCGATATGATGCAGGAACTCGTGCGCGTCAAGGAAGTGGCAAAGCCTGCGGAAATCCTTTTGGTGGTTGACGCCATGACGGGGCAGGACGCTGTAAACGTTGCAAAGACGTTTAATGAGACGCTGGAACTGACCGGCGTGATCTTGACAAAGCTCGATGGCGATACAAGAGGCGGCGCTGCGCTTTCCGTACGCTCCGTTACCGGCAAGCCCATCAAATTCTCCGGCATCGGCGAAAAGCTCACGGATATTGAGCCGTTCCATCCGGACCGCATGGCGTCCCGTATTCTCGGCATGGGGGATGTATTGTCCCTCATTGAAAAGGCGCAGGCCAACTTTGATGAAAAGAAGGCTGTGGAGCTTGCGGAAAAAATCCGCAAGGATACCTTTACGCTGGAGGATTTTTTAGACCAGTTCCGCCAGATGAAGAATATGGGTTCCATTCAGGACATCATCGGCATGATGCCGGGGGTGGACGCAAGCAAGCTTGGCAACCTTGAGGTGGATGAAAAGCAGATGGCGCGCATGGAGGCGGTGATTCTCTCCATGACAAAGGCGGAGCGCGCCAACCCGGATATTTTAAATTTCAGCCGCCGCAAGCGTATTGCGCGCGGCAGCGGCACCACATTGCAGGATGTGAACCGCCTATTGAACCAGTTTGAAGCCACCCGGAAGATGATGAAGCAGTTCTCCGGCGGCAAAGGGAAAAAGGGCCGGATGCGCATGCCCTTCCACTTTTAATACGGATTTCGTTTTAAAACGAAATTCGAATCGTGACGCGATAGCGGCACGCGCCGCACAGCGGCGGGAGTATTGAGGCTAAATTGTTGAAGCACGGGATTATTCCGTATTCATAAAGACAACACACACATATTTAGGAGGATACAATCATGCTTAAGATCAGGCTGCGCAGGATGGGCGCAAAGAAGGCACCTTTTTACCGCATCGTCGTCGCCGATTCCCGCGCTCCGCGTGACGGCGCTTTCGTTGAGGAGATCGGTTACTACAACCCTCTTACCAATCCTGCCCAGATCGTTGTGGAAAACGAGAAGGCAGCGGATTGGATGAAGAAGGGTGCACAGCCCACGGACACCGTGCGCGCGCTCCTCAAAAAGAGCGGCGCCATCCAATAAGGAGCGTAAACAATGGACGAACTGGTGAGATTTATCGCCCAAAACCTGGTGGATAAACCCGATGAGGTCAAGGTGGTCGTTAAAGTTGGTGAAGAGGCCACGATTATCGAGCTTTCCGTAGCGCCTGACGATATGGGACAGGTCATCGGCAAGCAGGGGCGTATCGCAAAGGCCATCCGCACCGTGGTCAAGGCGGCGTCCGCCAGGGGAGACAAAAAGTACATCGTGGAAATCGTCTAACATGGAATACTACCGTATTGCATGCATTGTACGCCCGCATGGGGTACAAGGGGGCGTCAAGCTTGAGCCGCTGACGGACAACGCGAACCGTTTCCGCGGTCTTAACGAAGCGTATTTGGAGGCGGACGGAACACGTACGCCTGTAAAGTTGAGCGGCATCGGGATTAGTCCCGATGCCGTTACCCTGCATATCGAAGGCGTCACAACGCGGGAGCAGGCAGAGAAGCTGCGCGGGGCGTATCTTTGCGTGGACCGCGCAAACGCCGTGAAGCTGCCGCCGGATACCTACTTTGTGGCGGACCTCATCGGTTGTATGGTGACGGACACGAAGGGCATTGCCTATGGCCGCGTGCAGGATGTGCTCGAAACCGGCGCAAACGATGTGTACGTGGTGGAGGGGGAGCGCCCGATGCTCCTGCCCGCGCTCAAAAAAGTGCTCCACGAAGTCGATGTGGAGAATAAGCGCATCGTATTGGTGCATGAAGTTATCGGGGAGGTTGCTGTATTTGCGGATTGACGTGCTCACGCTTTTTCCGGAAATGTTTGCGGGTGTGCTTGGCGCAAGCATCTTAAAGCGCGCCTCCGAAAACGGACTTCTGCGGGTGGATGTGCATGATATCCGCGATTATACGGACAATAAGCACCGCAAGGCGGATGATTATCCGTTTGGCGGGGGTGCTGGCCTTGTGATGATGGCGCAGCCGATCTATGACTGCGTGGACGCTGTGCTAGATGGCGCAAAGGCCAGGCGTATTTTTCTTTCCCCGCGCGGGAGGACGCTGACAACGGCATACGCCCGGGAGCTTGCGCAGGAAGAGCGATTGCTGCTGCTGTGCGGGCATTATGAGGGCGTTGACGAGCGCGTGATGGATATTATGGATGAAGAGGTCTCCATCGGGGACTATGTGCTCACCGGCGGCGAGCTTCCTGCGATGGTGCTCATCGATTGCCTGTCCCGCTTTATTCCGGGTGTGCTGGGGTGCAGTGACTCGGCGGAAGAAGAATCCTTTTCCGGTTCCGGGCTTTTAGAGTATCCGCAGTATACGCGTCCGGCGGACTTCCGGGGGAAAAAGGTGCCGGACATCCTCTTAAACGGCCACCATGCCAATATCGCCGCGTGGCGCAAGGCGCAGTCCGTTTTAAAGACACAGCAAACGAGGCCGGAGCTCTTAAACGGCCTTACACTCAACAAGCAGGAACGAAAAGCCCTGCGCGCGCTGCTGGAAGAAGAGTAACTGTTTTGCGATGCAGGGTGTCGGCCATATAGCCGATAGCTTTTCGCCTCTCAAAACAGCCTGTTTTAGCGAAGCATCCGCTGATAAAAGTGTTTACATGGGACAAGACTTTGTGATATACTAACCGATGGAAAACGGGCGGTCCTCTGTTCGCTAACACAACGGGCACGAACGTCTATGAAAAAGGAGTAAGAAAATGTCTGACATCATTCGTGAACTTGAAAAAGAACAACTTCGTACTGACCTGCCCAAGCTGCAGATCGGCGATACCGTCCGTGTATTCGTAAAGGTTGTTGAAGGCAACCGTGAGCGTCTGCAGAACTTTGAAGGCATCGTGATCAAGATGCAGGGCGGCGCAGTGCGCAAGAGCTTTACCGTACGCCGTATCTCCTATGGCGTAGGCGTTGAGAGGACGTTCCCCTACAACAGCCCCCGTATCGGCCGTATCGAAGTCGTTCGCCATGGTCAGGTACGCCGCGCAAAGCTCTACTATCTGCGTGACCGCGTCGGTAAGGCGGCTAAGGTTACCGAGCGCATCGAAGTGAAAAAGAGCGCGGACTAACACGAAGAAAAGAAAAGAACCCGACTGCACGCCGGAACTTACCGGCCGGGCGGCGGGTTTTTTTATACGGATTTGAAATTCGCATACCAGCAGGAGAAAACGCATGGTCATACAATGGTATCCCGGCCATATGGCAAAAGCGCGCCGGATGTTAATAGAAAACCTCAAGCTCATCGACGTTGTGGTGGAGCTTGTGGATGCGCGTGCGCCGCTTTCCACCGGAAATCCGGATTTTGACGACCTGTTTGCCAGCAAAAAGCGGCTGTTGGTTCTCAATAAAAGCGATCTTGCGGATGCGAACATGACGCGCCGCTTTATTCAATATTATGCAGCGCGCAACATCCCTGCCGTTCCGTTTGTATCGACCGGCGGGAGCAAAAAGGCGGTCGTTTCGCTCATTGAAAGCGCCGCCGCTGAAAGCGTTGAGCGGATGCGGCAAAAGGGCATCAAAAAGACGGTGCGCGTGCTTGTTGCAGGCATCCCCAACGTCGGAAAATCGACATTCATCAACCGCATCGCGGGGGAAGTGCGCGCAAAGACCGGGGATATGCCGGGCGTGACGCGCGGCAAGCAGTGGGTAAAGATCACGCCGTACCTGGAATTGATGGACACGCCGGGCCTTCTGTGGCCCAAGCTTGATAACGAACGTTACGCCCAGCGCCTGGCGTTTTTAGGATCCATCAAGGACGATATCATGGATACGGAGACGCTTTCCACATTGTTGCTCGCCGCCTTGCAGCAGCGTTGCCCGGAGGCGCTGCAGGCGCGCTACTCGAAGGTTACAAAAGAAATAGCAAAAGAAAACTTACTCGAAGCAGTCGCAAGAAGCCGCGGCTTCCTGCTGCCCGGCAATGAGGCGGATATTGAACGCGCCGCCCGCATTGTGCTCGACGAGTTCCGCGCGGGGCGCATTGCCCGCGTGACACTCGACGATCCGGAAGAACCGGACTTGGCGGGAGAAGAACCGGAAACTGGGGGGAAGCCGCATGGCGAGAATCGTTGAGACGGAACGCCTGCTCATCATGACGGAGATTGAGCGCAGCTTCTGGCAAAGGCCGGATATTGTGCTTGCCGGTATGGATGAGGTGGGGCGCGGCCCGCTTGCGGGGCCGGTGGTGTCCGCGTGCGTGGTGCTGCCGCCGGAGCCGTTCATCCAGTATGTTAACGATTCCAAGAAGCTGACGGAAAAGCGGCGGGACCAGCTTGCCAAAGAAATTCGGAAGCTTTCTTCCGGGTTTGCGCTGGGTTGGGTCTGGCCGGATGTGATCGATGAGATCAATATCCTGGAGGCGACAAAGCGCGCGTTTGAAACGGCGTATGCGCGCATGCCCATCCTAGTGACGGATGTGCTTGTGGATGCATTGAACGGCCTTAAAATTTCTGCGCGCCAGCATCCGTTTGTGCATGGGGACGCAAGAAGTTACCTGATTGCGGCGGCGTCCATCATCGCCAAGGTGGAGCGGGACGCCTATATGGTAGAGCAGGACGCGATCTATCCGCAATACGGCTTTGCCCGCAACAAAGGGTACGGCACGGCCGAGCATATCGATGCCTTGAAGGCTTACGGCCCCTGCCCGATCCATCGCCGCAGCTTCCTAAAAAAGCTGTTCGGGGACGACGTTTATGCAAGGTAAACGTGAAAAAGGGGAATACGGAGAAACAGCGGCGCTAGAGTACCTTCTAGAAAAAGGGTACAAGCTTGTTGCGCGCAACCTGCGCATTGGCCGGGATGAAATCGATCTCGTGCTGCAGGATGGGCAGCTGACCGTTTTCGTGGAGGTGAAGGCGCGTTCTTCAAGCGCCTACGGCCTTGCATGCGAAGCGGTAGACAGCAGGAAGCAGGCCCGCATGATACGCGCTGCGCTTGGGTTTTTGCAGGCGCAGCCTGAGGAAATCAGCATCCGCTTTGATGTTGTGGAGGTTGATCTGAATACGGGCGGCGTACGGCATATTGAAAACGCATTTATGGCGGATGCGTAAAGTTTAGCGGTCATTCTTTGCGGGGCGGCTCTTTTGTGCTATGATGCAATTGGAAACCACCCCCTTTTTTATCTTTATTTTGGAGCGCGTATGTTGAAGAAACGGTTGATTGCTCTTGTTCTCGTTGTGTTTGTATTGCTTTCCTGTGCGCCCGCTTTGGCGCAAAATGGAGAAAACCTGCTCTATAACGGGGACTTTTCCGTTACATCCGAGGGGGAGAATTTGCCCTCCGGATGGTATTACGAGGCCTGGATACCAGAGGCCTCCAGCGTTTACTTTGAAGAGGACGGCAATGCAGGGGCTGTTATCATCAGCAACCTGGAGCCGAACGACGCCCGCGTGAGCCAGCGCGTAGCGGTAGCGCCGGATACCTGCTACCGCATTACGTGCGAAATCCTCACGGATGGAATTGACGGCGATACAGGCGCTTCCGTTTCGGTAACGGATACGTATGCTTCCTCCGAGCCGCTGTATATGACGGATGGATTTGAGCCGGTGGAATTGACCGGAAGAACCGGCCATGACCAAACGGAGTTGGTACTTTCGCTGCGCGTAGGCGGATATGGAGCGCTCTCGTCAGGGCTTGCCATGTTCCGCAACGTTTCCATTGCGGTTGAGGAAAACCCGCCTGCGGATGCCGTCTCCTTTGCGGCGCTCGACCCGAGCGATTACGTTTCGGATCCCACGGCGTCTTCTCCCAATTTATTTTTGATTTGGGTTGCAACAGCGCTTATCGCAGGCCTGTATGTGCTGCTGTACCGGAAAACCATCCGCAAACCTTCTTTTACAGGCTTTGCGGAAGAGCGGACAGGCCAGCAGATAACGCTGATTCTTGTTGCGGCGCTGTTGTTCCGCGCGCTGCTTTCCCTGATTTTTGTAGGGCACAGCACGGACATCACGTGCTTTTTGGGCTGGGCTGCCAACATGGTGGAGCACGGCCCGGGCGGATTCTATGATAGCGGGATGTTCGCGGATTATCCGCCGGGCTACATGTATGTGCTTTGGCTGCTTGGAGGCATCGGAAAGCTGCTGGGCCTGCAGCCGGGCGGCCCCGCGATGATATTGCTTGTGAAGCTTCCTTCTATCGCGGCGGACCTTTTCTTTGCGTATCTCATATACCGGATTGCAAAGCGGGCGGGGTTACACAGCAGCCGCGCGCTGCTGCTGATGGCGGTTGTGGCGTTCAATCCCGTGTTTGCGTTTATTTCCGGCGGCTGGGGGCAGATTGACTCGCTGCTCACCCTGTGCATGTTCGGCGTGCTGTGGCTGTTGATGAACGGCAAGAAGATTGAAGCCGGCGCGCTATTCGGCGTGGCGATTTTAATGAAGCCGCAGGCGCTGATGTTCGGCCCCTTGCTTGCGGCGGTATATTTGCTGGATTTCCGGAAAGAAAACTGGAAAAAGCAACTCTTTACCACGCTGCTTTCCGTGGCGGCTGCGTTTGCGGTGATCTTCCTGCTGGCGCTGCCGTTTGGAAACGGGCAGGGATTTCTCTGGCTCAAGGAAAAATACATCGGCACGGCAACCTCTTATCCGTATGCAAGTGTGGAGGCGTTTAATTTCTTTGCGCTTATCGGCGGCAACTGGAGAAGCATTTCGGAAATTCCATTCCTGTTCTCGTTTGAAGTGTGGGGTTATATTGGAATCGTTCTTTCGGTGGCTGCTTCCATCTATCTCTACCATGTGGGCCACAGGAAAGGGCAAAAGGGGATATTGCCGCTTGCGGCTGCATTTTTGATCTGCGGGCTGTTTACCGTCGGTCCCTACATGCATGAGCGCTACGTGTTCCCGGCAATGATGCTGTTGCTGCTTGCGGGCATTTATTATAACGACAGGCGGCTGTACCTCGCATTCTTCGGTTATAGCGTTACAGTGCTCTTAAATGTGCTCTGCGCGTTTGTGATCGTGGACCATCCGGAACTGCGGCTTGACGCGTATGAGACGCTCACAAGGGTCGGTTCCTTGTGCAATGTGCTGCTGTTTGGTTATTTGTGTTATACGGCCTATGAGATCGTCATCCGGGGCAACATAAAGGAAACGGCGCTTTTAAAGTCTTCCGCGCCGCATAGTAAGGCAATGGAGCCGCAGGAAGGTTCCACGCTGGCGCAGGAGCTTGCGCAGGAGCTTGCGCGGCCGCTGTATGAAAGGAAGCTTGGCTTTACGAAAAAGGACCGCGTCTACTGCTGGGGACTGACGATTCTTTATGCGGCGATTGCGCTGTTCCACCTCGGGTCCCTGCTTGCGCCGGAAAGTGAATATCAGAGCGCCGCACCCGGGGAAACTGTGACGCTGACGTTCGACGCGCCGGTCACCATCTCAAAATACTGGATATTTGGCGGCATTGCGGAAGGCACGCTGCAGCTGGTGGGGGATGACGGCAGTGAAGTGACTTATGAGCAGCGGTTTGACGATATGTTCCGCTGGCACGAGGAAGCGGCGGAGCTGACGACGACTTCCTTGCAGGTCAAAAACTATACCGGGCAGTTAAAGATCCGTGAGCTTGCCTTTTTTGATGCGGCGGGCAACCTGATGACGCCAAAGGCTGTGGACGCATCCGCGGCGCTGCTGGTGGACGAGCAGGATACCGTGCCCGCATACCCCTCCAGCTACAACGGCATGTATTTTGACGAGTTGTATCACGCCCGCACGGCGTATGAGCATTTAACGGGCATGGAGCCGTATGAAAACACGCATCCGCCGCTTGGCAAGGTGTTCATCATGGTGGGCATCGCGCTGTTCGGCATGAACCCGTTTGGCTGGCGCATCATCGGCACGCTCTTTGGCATCGGCATGGTGCCCATATTCTATGCATTCGGCAGGCGGCTCTTTAAAAATGCGGAGTACGCGCTCTTAGGCGCCGTGCTGTTCGCGTTTGATTTCATGCATTTTACGCAGACACGGATTGCGACAATCGACGTCTATGCGGTATTCTTCATCCTGCTCATGTACTATTTCATGTACCAGTACTACTGCATGAGCTTTTATACGGACGGCCTCAAGGCAACATTAAAGCCGCTGGGGCTTGCCGGTATCTTCTTTGCGCTGGGCGCGGCCTCCAAATGGATATGCATCTATGCAGGCGTCGGCCTTGCCGTATTGCTGCTGTTTTCCCTCATCCGGCGCTATAGGGAATACCGTATGGCAATGCAGGGAAGGGATGCGGCGCTAAAAGAAAAGGTAAGGGATTTCTGGCTGAACGCATCAAAGACGCTGTTGTTCTGCTGCGTGTTTTTTATTGTGATTCCTGCTATTGTTTATGTGCTTTCCTATCTGCCGTACATGCTCAGCGTAGGTAAGCACGATCTTGCGGACGTGTGGAATTATCAGACATATATGTGGAACTATCACAGCAAGCTTGACGCAACGCATCCATACCAATCCACCTGGTGGCAGTGGCCGTTTACATTTAAGCCCATGTGGTACTTCCAGGGCACAGGCCTGCCGGAAGGGCGTTTTGCAACCCTGACCGTCTCCGGAAGCCCCGCGGTATGGTGGGCCTGCACCATTGCAACCGTAATGCTCATTGTCAACCGGATCATGAAGCGGACACAAAGCGATCCCGGCATTACAGCAGTGTTTGTGGGCGCTGCCGCGAACTTCCTTCCATGGGTGCTCGTAACGCGCTGCACGTTCATCTACCATTTCTTTGCGACGGTGCCGTTCATCGTATTCTGCGGCGTATTCGTGCTGCAGGATTGGGAACGGAAAAACGCGTCAGTCAAATGGGTGAAATGGGCTTGGATGGCGGCGGCAGTTCTGCTGTTTATTCTGCTCTATCCGGGGCTTTCCGGCTACGAAATCCCGGTCGGCTATGCGCAATTCATAAAACACCTGCCCGGCGGCAATCTGATGTACGGGGCGTAAGTATGAAGCAGTATTGGGAGCCATTGAAGCAGTTTCTCAAATTCAATGTTGTCGGCATTTTAAATACCGCCATTGACGTAATGGTGTTTGCGTTTTTTAACGGCGTGGTGGGGTTTGGGGACGCGCTCTCCAAAACCATTTCCTATTCCTGCGGGGTTCTGAACAGCTACCTGTGGAACAGCCGGTGGACGTTCAAGCAAGAGCAAAAACGCACGAAAAAGGAGTTTTTGCTGTTCGTGCTGGTCAATCTTGTCTCCTATGGCGCGTCGCTTGGCGTGCTGTATGCGTGCAGGACATGGTTCGGCATTGAAAACGGCACGGTGCGCAACCTGATTGCAACGCCGGTCTCCGTCATCATCAATTTTATCGGCAACAAGCTGTTCGTGTTCCGGAGGGAACATCACGCGCAATAGCTTTCGGGCAAGACAGCTTTTCGGGGGTGGGGATGAAAAAACATCTTTTGGCGGCAGTTTTGATCCTCGGGCTATCGCTTTCAGGCGTATCTGCGCTCGCCATTGGTAAGGATGTAATTTCTTCCGGCACTCTGGCTGTTTCCGATGTTACGAAAGATTTTCCCAAAGAAGCGTTACACAAAATGGATATGCAGGAGAAAGTAACGCGGGCGTATAACGAACTCATCCGCTCATTTGAGCAGACGGAGAAAGCGATTATGTTCCCGGATGAATACGGCGGCGCGTATAACAACGGAAACGGACAGCTTGTCGTTAAGCTGACCAATATAAGCAGCCAAACCATATCCCGCTATAAAAGGGCCGTGGGCGATCCGGATATTCTGGTTTTTGAAAAAGCGGAGTACGCAAAAAACGAGCTCGAAGCGCTGTGCAAAACGGTACTGCAATGGTTTCTGGCTGAAGAGATCGATTGGAACCAATGCTACGCCTGTGATGAGACCCTCAAGGCTGTGATTATTGTCCCGGAAACGGAGTATTCTAGGGCGCAGGCGTTGCTGCAGAGCAAAATGGTCCCCCAAAAAAGGACGCTGCCGATTACCCTTCAGGCTTCCGAAAAAGAAAAACCCGCCGCCTATCTAGAAGGCGGAACCAGCCTGCGGAAGGCCCGTTCACCGGTATCCACCCTGGCGTTTTGCGGTACCTATCAGGGAGCACCTGCCATCATCACATGCGGGCACGGCGGCTTAAGCGAAGGAACAAAGGTATATGCAAACAATTCGGCTTCAACCAATCTGGTTGGGAAAATAGCGGTACAGCAATACAAACACAAGGAGAGCGGTGACTTTTCCATAGCGAAGGTCACCGGAAGCCATACGTTAACAAACCTGGTGCAGTACGCAAGCAGCGGCAAAGCATATCCCGCAAAGGGCTATTTTCGCTTACCTGCAAAAAACGATATCGTATATCAGTTCGGGAAAAATGGATATCGGAACAAGTGCCGGGTCATCAATACAAATACGATATTAAATCATGGGTCAAAAGATGGGCCGTTTTATATTTCCGGAATGGTGTATACAGCGATTCTGGAAAGCGAAGCTTCTGGCGTATTAAAAGGAGACAGCGGCAGCCCGGTCTACAGCCTGTCCAGTAACCAGGCAACGGCCCTTGGCGTGCTCTCTTCGGGCGGGTCGCGCAGTATGACGTTTTCCCCGCTTCAGTGGGCAAACGGATTTTCGGTGAAGACGAATTAGGATAGGAGAATAAGCCGCAAGGGGGAGATGTTGCGGCAAATATAGGGGGTAGGGACTTGCTTTCCAGCATTCAAAGCTATGGGCTTAACGGGATCGCCGGGTTTTCCGTACAGGTGCAGGTGGATATCGCAAACGGGCTGCCTTCGTTTGAAACAGTAGGCTTGCCGGACGCAGCCGTGCGCGAATCGCGCGAGCGGGTGCGCGCCGCCATCAAGAACAGCGGCTTTGCGTTTCCGATCAGCCGCATAACCGTCAATCTTGCGCCTGCGGATTTGAAAAAGGAAGGGTCCGTCTACGACCTTCCCATCGCCATCGGCATTCTCGAGGCGGCGGGGCAGATACCGCCGGAGCAGACAAAAGGGCTGCTGTTTTTAGGGGAGCTTGCGCTTGACGGTACCGTCCGCGCAATTGACGGCGTACTGCCCATGGTGATCGACGCGTTTGCGCATGGGGCGGAAAAGATTATTCTGCCCGAGGGCAACGCGGAGGAAGCCGCCTATATCACGGGCGCTACCATACTGCCGGTCAATACGCTGCGGCAGGCGGTGGAATGTTTGCGGGGGGACGTGCCGTTTACCATCTACCAAAGCAAGGCGTGGGACGCCAGAAATATCATCCATTCTTCGGACTTTGCAGAAATCAAGGGCCAGCAGAGCGCAAAGCGCGCGGCGGAAATCGCAGTTGCCGGCGGACATAATCTCATTTTAATCGGAACTCCGGGTTCCGGCAAAACCATGCTTGCGCGCAGCATGCCGTCTATATTGCCCGATCTTACCTTTGAAGAAGCGCTTGAAATCACAAAAATACATTCCGTCGTCGGTGCAACAAGAGAGTGCGGCGGCATCATCAAGGAGCGTCCGTTCCGCGCGCCGCACCATGGCGCGTCGGCTGCGGCGCTCATTGGCGGCGGGCAGCGCGCGCTGCCGGGTGAAATCAGCCTGGCGCATTATGGCGTGCTGTTTCTGGACGAACTTCCGGAATTCAGAAAAGATGTATTGGAAGCCCTGCGCCAGCCGCTGGAGGATGGTGTCGTCACCATCACGCGGGCAACGGCAAACGCCACCTATCCTGCGGATTTCATGCTGGTCGCCGCCATGAATCCCTGCCCGTGCGGCAACTACGGCTCGCGCATCTCCCCATGCAGGTGTACGCCGTTCCAGATTCAGCGCTATCAGGGCAGGATTTCAGGGCCGTTGCTGGACAGGATCGATATTTCGGTTGAGATGTCCGAAGTGGGGTATTCCGATATCGCAAGCAAGGCCCAGGGGGAATCTTCCGCTGCAATCAGGACGCGTGTGAACCGTGCGCGCAACATGCAGCGGGCGCGCTATCAACAAGAAGGCATCTATTTTAACGCGCAACTCCCGAACCGTATGCTCAAAACCTACTGCGCGCTCGACGCTTCTTCGGAAGCGATGCTCAAGCAGGCGTTCTCGTCCCTGCATTTAAGTGCGCGCGCTTACAGCCGAATCCTAAAGGTTGCACGCACCATTGCCGATATTGAAGAAGAGAAAATGATCAAGAGCGCGCACATCGCGGAAGCCATCCAGTACCGTAGCCTCGATTCCCACACGTTTGGAGGGTAAAAGTATGCGTACCTATACGCGGGAGGAACAGCTTTGTTTGTGGCTGCATCATGCGACGGGCGCGCATGCGTTGCTGTTTTCGCGCCTCCTGGCGCGCTATCAGTCGCCAGCGGCGGTGTACGAGCTTGCGCATAAGGGGTCCGTGTCAGCGTTTACCCAATGGGGGCAGGCGTTTGCACAAAAGCTTTGCGCTTTAGCGAATGAAGAAGAGATTGAACGGCACATTCTGTGGTTAAAGGAAAATAAAACGGAGATTGTGTCGTTATTTTCAGAGCAATACCCCGCGCTGCTTAAGGAAATCCGCCATCCGCCAGCGGTATTGTTTATCCGGGGGAGACTTCCAAACGAGCTTTTTCTGCCGATTGCCATTGTCGGCATGCGCAGGCATACCGCCTATGGGGAGGCGGTGGCGCTCCACTTTGGGGAGGAGCTCGCAAAGCACAACGCCACCGTGGTTTCCGGCATGGCGGCAGGCATTGACGGTGCGGCCCACATAGGCGCGCTGCGGTGCGCGGATGCGGAGCTTCCTACGATTGCTGTGTTAGGCAGCGGCATCGATGTGATTTACCCAAGCACAAACGCGCGCCTCTATTATGAGATCATAGAGCGCGGCGCGGTCGTTTCCGAATTTTTGCCCGGCACAAAGCCCAACCGGGAGAACTTTCCCATACGCAACCGCATCATCAGCGGGCTTTCGCGTGGGGTTGTGGTGGTGGAGGCGGCAAGCCGCAGTGGGACAACCATCACCGCAAACTATGCGCTTGACCAAAATAGAGACCTGTTTGCAGTACCCGGCCGCATTACGGATGACAGCAGCGTTGGGCCAAACGGCATGATCCAGCGCGGGGAGGCAAAACCTGTATTTTGCACAATGGATATCCTGTGTGAATATGGAATTGCGACAGAGACGCCAAAGCCGGCGGAAAAACCCGATTTCTCCGGCCTTACGGCAAAAGAACGGCAGGTGGTGGACCTGCTGTTAAGGGGAGAAAAGAGCGCGGACGAAATATGTGAACTCTTGTCGATGTCCGCCTCCGAGGTGAATTCAACCTTGACATCCCTACAGTTTTCGGGAATAATTAAGCAGTTACCGGGCAGAGTATTCGCTCTTTAGTGAAGTGCTGATTCAATTTGCCCGCAACGGAGGATAGCACATGGCAGATACCCTGGTTATTGTAGAGTCGCCTGCAAAGGCAAAAACCATAGAAAAATTCTTAGGCAAGAACTATAAGGTGCTTGCTTCCAACGGCCACGTGAGGGATCTTCCCAAGAGCCAGCTCGGCGTGGATGTGGAACACAGCTTTGCGCCCAAGTATATCACGCTGCGCGGCAGGGGCGATGTGCTTGACCGCATCCGCAGGGAAGCCAAAAGCGCAAAAAAAGTGTATCTCGCAACCGACCCTGACCGTGAAGGGGAGGCAATTTCCTGGCATCTGGCGCAGATATTGAAGCTGGATGAGACATCCAAATGCCGCATTGTGTTTAATGAAATCACCTCCACCGCCGTCAAGAATTCTTTGAAGAACGCGCGCGCGGTGGACTTGCGTTTGGTAGACGCCCAGCAGGCGCGCCGCATTCTGGACCGTCTGGTCGGCTACAAAATCAGCCCCATTCTCTGGGCAAAGGTCAGAAAGGGGCTTTCCGCGGGGCGCGTGCAGTCCGTCGCCACCCGCATCATCTGCGACCGTGAGCAGGAGATTCTCGATTTTAAAGCGGAAGAATACTGGGCGATTGAAGTACAGCTTTCTGAAAAGCGCGGCAAAAAGACGTTTGAAGCAAAGTTCTACGGCTTTGACGGCAAGAAGGCGGACGTTCCGAACAAGGAAGCTGCGGACGCTATTTTAGCGCGTATCGCACAGGCGGAATTTAAAGCGGCTGACGTTAAGATCGGCCAGAAAACACGGCATGCGGCCCCGCCGTTTACCACAAGCAGCCTCCAGCAGGAAGCGTCAAGAAAGCTTGGCTTTACCACCAAACGCACTATGCTTGTGGCGCAGCAGCTCTATGAAGGCGTAGAGCTGCAGGGCAAGGGTGCTACCGGCCTTGTGACCTATATCCGTACGGATTCCGTACGCGTGGCGCAGGAAGCGCAGGCGCAGGCAAAGGCACATATCTTGTCTGCCTACGGCGCACAGTATGTGCCGGAAAAGCCGAATGTGTTCAAAGGCCGCGCGGGCGCGCAGGATGCACACGAGGCCATCCGCCCCACGGACCTTGGAAACGCCCCCGCGGATGTCAAGGCGTCGCTGACAAACGATCAGTATAAGCTCTACAGGCTCATCTATGAACGCTTTTTAGCCAGCCAAATGACCGACGCGCGGTTTGAAACCAATACCGTCACCATCGACGCGAACGGCTGCACCTTCCGCTCTGTGGGTGTGCGCACGTTATTTGACGGATTTACCGTGATCTATACCGAAAGCCGCGACGACGCGCAGGAGAAGGAAGTCTCCCTGCCGCAGATCGAGATCGGGGATACCTTCTTATTCAAAAAGGTGGACAGCGAGCAGCGCTTTACCCAGCCGCCCCCGCGCTTTACGGAAGCGTCCCTTGTGCGTACGCTCGAAGAAAAGGGAATCGGCAGGCCGAGCACATATTCGCCCACCATCTCCACTATCATTGAGCGCGGCTATGTCATGCGTGAAAAGAAACAGCTGATTCCCACCGAGCTCGGCTTTGTGGTCACACAGCTGATGAAAGAAAACTTCCAGAACATCGTGGACGTTGCGTTTACGGCGGATATGGAAGAGCAGCTTGACCATGTGGAGGAAGGAAGCACCCACGGCGAAGAAATCTTACAGGAATTCTACGCGCCCTTTATTAAGACGGTGGAAACGGCCTCCGCAAGCATTGAAAAGGTCGTCATCCCGGACGAAGTTTCGGATATTCCCTGTGAAAAATGCGGTTCCATGATGGTCTATAAAATGGGGCGCTTCGGTAAATTCCTGGCCTGCCCCAATTTCCCGGAATGCCGCAATACCAAGCCGATTTTAGAAAAGATCGACGTTCCCTGCCCGCAGTGCGGCGGCGCGCTCATCAAGCGAAAGACCAAGCGCGGCAAGGCATTCTTCGGATGTGAAAAGTATCCGGAGTGCAGCTTTGTTTCCTGGGATAAGCCGGTTGCGGAGCAATGCCCCAAATGCCAATCCATGATGGTGCAGAAGGCAAGCCCCAAGGGCAGCTATGTTGTCTGTACCAATAAAGAATGCGGACATATTCTACGCAACAGAAAGGACAAGGACGATGCCGAGTAATAAGCTTAGCGCCGCCGTCATCGGCGCGGGGCTTGCGGGATGTGAGGCGGCGTATCAGCTGGCCGAACGCGGGGTACTTGTCCGTTTATATGAAATGAAGCCCGTCAACCGCTCGCCCGCCCATGAGAGCGATGCGTTTGCAGAGCTGGTTTGTTCCAATTCCCTCCGGTCGGACCGGTTGCAAAATGCCGTCGGCCTGTTAAAGGAAGAGCTTCGAAGGCTCAATTCCCTCATCTTAAAGGCGGCGGACGCAACGCGGGTGCCCGCAGGCGGCGCGCTTGCGGTGGACCGCGTGGGATTTTCCGCCTATATTACAGACGTTATCCGTACACATCCCAACATTGAAGTAATCCCGGGCGAGGTTGCGGCATTGCCGGAGCCGCCCGCTATTGTTGCAACAGGCCCGCTAACCGCAGGGTCTCTGTTCGATGCGATTGAAGAAAGCCTGGGCGCGAGCCTTCATTTTTATGATGCCGCGGCGCCTGTGCTGTTTGCCGATTCGTTTGATTACCAAACGGTGTTTCGCGCCTCCCGCTATGAACGTGGGGAGGATTATCTCAATTGCCCTATGACGCGGGAAGAATACTATGCGTTTTACCATGCGCTTGTTTCTGCCGAGACGGTTGCGTTGCATGCGTTTGAAACACCAAAGGTATTTGAAGGCTGTATGCCGGTAGAGGTCATGGCAAAGCGCGGGGAGAGAACACTCGCCTTCGGCCCCTTAAAGCCCATAGGGCTGATTGATCCCAGAAGTGAGGGGAAAAGGCCCTACGCCGTGGTGCAGCTAAGGCAGGATGACGCCGCGGGCACGCTCTATAATATGGTGGGTTTTCAGACCAACCTTACATTTTCGGAGCAGCGCAGGGTGTTCCGCATGATTCCGGGTTTGCAGAATGCGGAATTTGCGCGCTATGGCGTGATGCACCGCAACACGTTTTTGCGCTCCCCGGGACTTCTGAACTGGGACTATCAGGTCAAAGCCCGGCCCGGCCTGTATTTTGCGGGGCAGATTACGGGTGTAGAGGGCTATGTAGAGTCCGCTTCAAGCGGCTTTGTCGCTGCGGTGAATCTCGCGCGCAGCCTAAATGGGAAGGGACCGGTCGATTTTACGCGGCGCACCGCCATCGGGGCGCTTTCCCATTATGTAAGTGAATATCAGGGCGGGGATTTCCAGCCCATGAACGTGACCTACGGCATTATGGAGGCAATTCCGGACGCGCCGCGCAACAAGGCCGAGCGGTATGAGAAAATGGCCGGGCGCGCGCTTGCAATCGTGGAGGATTTGCAAAAGAATTGTTAAGCTTCGCGCCTGTTTTCCTGCGCACATTTCAAATGTGGTATGATGAAAATCAACCACGGGCGATATAGACAGCGGAGAGTGGCATTGATAAAGGCCATGCATCCTTCTGTATCCTGTAAAACTGGAATGCGGACCGTGTAACAGATCGAAAGGAAAGAACACATGGAACTCGATGGCACGACCATACTTGCCGTGAAACGTAACGGCGTTTGTGCAATAGCAGGGGACGGACAGGTCACGCTTGAAAAATCCGTCATTATGAAAAGTACGGCGAAAAAAGTGCGCAGGCTCTACCACGGCAAGGTCGTGGCGGGATTTGCGGGTTCGGTAGCGGACGCGTTTTCGCTGTGCGAACGGTTTGAAGCAAAGCTGGAGCAGTACGGCGGCGGCCTTACGCGCGCGGCAGTCGCGCTTGCGCAGGAATGGCGCAGCGACAAAGCGTTAAGGCAGCTGCAGGCGCTGTTGATCGTGGCGGACAAAGACGAGCTGCTTGTCATCTCCGGTACCGGCGAGGTGATCGATCCGGACGACGGTATCGCGGCGATCGGCTCCGGCGGCATGTATGCACTTTCCGCAGCAAAGGCGCTTAAGGAGAACACGGAGCTTTCCGCGCGTGAAATCGCGGAGCGCTCCCTCAAAATCGCAGGCGACATCTGCGTCTATACCAACGGCAACATTACGGTAGAGGAGGTATAACGCAATGCTGACGCCAAAACAGATCGTAGATGCGCTGGATAAATTCATTGTCGGCCAGAATAAGGCGAAGCGCGCCGTCGCCATTGCATTGCGCAACCGCTACCGCAGGAGCCTGCTTTCCCCGGAGCTGCGGGAAGAAATCACGCCCAAGAACATCATCATGATGGGGCCCACGGGCGTTGGTAAAACGGAAATCGCAAGGCGGCTTGCAAAGCTTGTGGAAGCGCCTTTTGTCAAGGTGGAAGCCACAAAGTTTACGGAAGTCGGCTATGTGGGCCGGGATGTCGACTCCATGGTGCGCGACCTTGTGGAAGCTTCCATCCGGCTCTGCAAGGCAAAACGCATGGAGGCCGTGCGCATGATGGCGGAAGCTGCCGCGGAGCAGCGTCTGGTTGACCTTTTGGTGCCCATCCGCAAAATCGATACCATACCCCCGCAGAACCCGCTCCAGATTCTTTTGGGCGCGGGCCAGCCGCAGGAACCGCAGATGACGGAGGAGGAAAAGCGCACGCATTTCAACCGCCGCGAAACGGTCATGGCCCAGCTTCGCGCAGGGCGGCTGGAGGAAGAGATCATCGAAATTGAAGTCGAGGAAAAGAGTCCCGGCAGCGATGCGATGATCGCAATGGGCATCGATATCAACCTCAATGATATGATCGGCGGCATTTTGCCCTCCAAGAAAAAGCACCGTAAGGTATCCGTAAAGGAAGCGCGCCGGATCCTGGTGCAGGAAGAATCCGATAAGCTTATCGATATGGATGAGGTCACCCGCGAAGCCGTGGAGAAGGCGGAGCAGGACGGCATCATCTTTATCGATGAAATCGATAAGATCGCTGGCGCGCGCGCCGCGTCCTCCGGCGGGCCCGATGTTTCCCGCGAGGGTGTGCAGCGCGATATCCTGCCAATTGTGGAAGGTTCTACCGTCAATACGAAATATGGCCCGGTCAAGACGGATTATATGCTCTTCATTGCTGCGGGTGCATTCCATGTGGCGAAGGTCACGGATTTGATCCCCGAACTGCAGGGGCGTTTTCCCATCCGCGTTGAGTTGGAGGCACTTACCCAGGAGGATTACAAGCGCATCCTGACCCAGCCTGAAAACGCCATCACCAAGCAATATGCGGCGCTGCTTTCTGCAGACCACCTGATGTTAGGCTTTACGGAAGACGCGCTGGATGCGATTGCAAGATACGCGTACCTTGCGAACGAAAATACGGAAAACATCGGCGCGCGGCGGCTGCACACCATTATGGAGCTGCTGCTCGAGGATATCTCCTTCCAGGCGGGCGGAGATTATCCGGACCTGGAGCTGAGCATTGACGGCCCGTATGTCACAGAGCGTATGACGGGCAGCTATGTGCACGAAGACCTTCGCAAATACATATTATAAGTTATAAGGATAAATACGTATCATACGAAGGAGGACCCATGCACAAACGATGGATGATCGCGGCACTCGTCTGCCTGCAGCTGGTACTGATTGGCTGCGCAGCGGGCATGGAAAGCGCCGCCCCCGTCCGGGAAGAAACTGAAGAAAGCGATGTGCTGGAAATTCCGGCATCAACCGCATCTTCCGCACCGGCGTTGCTTTCCGCACATCCGACGCCTGTGACGATATCCCCGGATGGAGAGCCGTCTCCAACGCCCGATGCTGCGCCTACGCCCACAGCTACCGCAAAACCAACGCCCGAACCCACACCGGAATATGAGCTTTTGAATATCAAGGATACTGCAGGGTACATCAAGGGGCACGACGTCAACCTGCGCTCGGGCCCGGGGACGGATTATAAAAAAGTCGGCGAAGTCGATTATCATACGACCATCACCATTACAGCCAAGACCGAAGAATGGTACCGGATCGAAACGAACGACCTGGACGGATTTATCCTCAAGGAGTTTGTCGGCGTAGGCGCAATCCCGACGCCGACGCCCACGCCAAAACCCAAGGCAAAGGCAACGCCTAAGCCAAAGGAAGACGCGCCAAAGGCAACGCCCAAGCCGACGTCTGAGCCTGTGATCGAAAGCGGCGGGCAGGGCGACTATACCGAAGACGAGATTTATCTTGTTGCCAAGCTCATTTATGCGGAAGGTAAAAACCAGTCGACAGAAAGTTTTATGGCGATGGCAAGCGTGCTTTATAACCGCTGCAACTCCAAAAAGTTCGGCGGCTCCGTACAGCGCGAGGTATACAGGAGCGGGCAGTTCTCGGTAGTGGATAACAGCGGCTTTGCGGATTTGGTACCAAGCAGCGCGGCGCTGCGCGCGGCGGAGTCCGTATTCAACGGCGGCGAGCGCACCATCCCCGCAGGCGTGATGTATTTCAGGTCCGCGTCGCAGGGGAAGAACTGGTCATCTTCACGGGAATTCTATAAGGCGATCGGTGGAAACAACTACTATTATTGATTCCTCGACACCCGGCAGGCCGCTTTCGCCGCCCTATTCGCGCAAGAAACCGGATATGAACTCGAAAAAACGGAGCAATCCGCTTTTTCAGAAGCAGACCCCTTGCAATTCGCAAGGGGCTTTGCTATAATGCTCAAGGTATGACACACCCTCGCCGATTTGCAGGCTCCTTCCCATTACGGGTTGCCGGCAAAGGAGACGCGGGGGGCGGAAATTAAAGGAGGTTTTTATTTATGTCCGTCATTTCCATGAAACAGCTATTGGAGGCCGGTGTACACTTTGGCCACCAAACCCGCCGCTGGAACCCGAAGATGAAGGAATACATCTTCACCGAGCGCAACGGCATTTACATCATCGATCTTCAGAAGACCGTCAAGAAAATCGAAGAAGCTTACTATTTCGTGCGCGATCTTGCTATGAACGGCGAAAGCGTACTGTTCGTAGGCACCAAGAAGCAGGCGCAGGAATCCATCGAGCAGGAAGCCGCCCGCTGCGGCATGTACTTTGTCAACCAGCGCTGGCTGGGCGGCATGTTGACCAACTTCAAGACCATCCAGGGCCGTATCGCAAAGCTGCGCAAGATTGAACAGATGGAAGTCAACGGCCAGTTTGAACTGTTGCCCAAGAAGGAAGTCATCAAGCTTCTCGCCGAAAAGGAAAAGCTCGAAAAGAACCTTGGCGGCATCAAGGATATGAAGAAGCTCCCCGGCGCGCTGTTCGTGGTGGATCCCCGCAAGGAACATATCGCCGTGATGGAAGCCCGCACGCTGGGCATCCCCATTGTTGCTATCGTGGATACCAACTGTGATCCCGACGAAGCCGATTATGTTATCCCCGGTAACGATGACGCCATCCGCGCCGTCAAGCTCATCGCTTCCAAGGTTGCGGACGCGGTGCTCGAAGGCCACCAGGGCGAACAGATGGAAGACGAGAAGGTCGCAGAAGCAGAATAAGCCTGTTTGTGGGGAGGCCGGAACAGGCTTCCCCATTTTTGACTTACACAAGATGTATCAACACGAAAAACGACATGGGAGGAATCGATAAATGTTTACAGCAAAAGACGTAATGACCCTGCGTGAGATGACCAGCGCCGGCATGATGGACTGCAAGAAAGCGCTTACCGAGTGCAACGGCGATATGGAAAAGGCCAAAGATTATCTGCGTGAAAAGGGCCTGGCGGCTGCCGCCAAGAAGGCCGGTCGCATTGCAGCGGAAGGTATTGTTGACAGCTATATCCACTTGGGCGGTAAAATCGGCGTCCTCGTGGAAGTCAACTGCGAGACCGACTTCGTTGCAAAGACCGAAGAATTCAAGCTCTTTGTACATAACGTAGCGATGCAGATTGCAGCTGCAAAGCCCACCTATATCAGCAAGGACGAAGTGGCCCAGGACGAGATCGAGAAGGAAAAAGAAATCCTGCGCGCCCAGGCCAAGAACGAGCCCAAGCCCAAGCCGGATGCCATCATTGAAAAGATGGTCGAGGGCCGTATCGAAAAGTATTACAAGGAAGTCTGCCTGCTTGAGCAGCCCTATGTAAAGGATCCGGACATGACCGTCGGCCAGATGCTCAGCGAAGCGACCGCGAAGATCGGCGAGAAGATCAGCATCCGCCGCTTTGCCCGCTATGAAATGGGTGAAGGACTCCAGAAGCGTGAGGACAACTTCGCAGAAGAAGTCATGGGCCAGCTCAACAAATAATTTTGGAAAAAAAGGAACGCTTTTTTGGTGTTCCTTTTTTCTTTTTGTATCGGAAATCATATCGGCGCGCCAATGGCTGCCCTTACTTTGCGGGCTTTTGGGTGCGGCGGGAAAAGAGGGGCAATATGTATGAGCGCGTTGTGTTGAAGCTCAGCGGGGAGGCTGTGAGTTCCGGTCAGGAACCTCTGAATTTTGAGATTATAGAGGAAACGGCCCGCCAGCTTAAAAAGGCGGCAGCGTTGGGCGTACAGCTTGGCGTGGTGTTTGGCGGCGGAAATATCTGGCGCGGCAGGAGCTCCGGCGAAATGGACCGCAACCGCGCGGACCATATGGGGATGCTTGCAACCGTCATCAATGCGCTTGCCATGCAGGATACGCTATTAAAGCTGGGCGTTGATGCTACGGTGCTTTCCGCCGTGGAAATGCCCCGTTTTTGTGAAACCTATACGGCGCGCCTTGCGCAGGAGCTGCTCCGTAAAGGACAGTTGCTGCTGTTTGCGTGCGGTACGGGACACCCATATTTCAGCACCGATACCGCTGCGGCGCTGCGCGCGGCGGAGATCGGCGCCCAGGCGCTTCTCTTAGCAAAGAATATTGACGCCATCTATTCCGCGGATCCCAAGAAAGACCCTTCCGCCGTGCGCTATACAAGACTTAGTTACCGTCAGGTGATCGAACAGAACCTGCAGGCAACGGATATGACGGCAATCACGCTTTGCTGCGAGCAGAATATCCCCATTTTAGCCTTTGGCATGAAGGAAAAAGACAGCATTGTGCGCGCCGTCAGCGGCGAAAAAATCGGTACGCTGATTTCATAAAACAGGCTGTTTTAAGCGTATGGCAACATGCGACGGGGCTTATTCACACAATCAGGCTTGTTTCGCAAATGATTTTCCAGTAAAATAGGAGCGTGCCGGATGCATTGCATGCTGGGCGCTCATGGATACAAAGGAGGAATTCATATGGCCAACGAAGTAATCGACAGCGCGAAGGAGCGTATGGGCAAGACCATCTCCGTCCTCAAGAGTGAACTCTCCAGCCTGCGCGCCGGCCGCGCAAACGCACAGGTGCTTGACCGCGTACTGGTAGACTACTATGGCACGCCGACCCCCATCAACCAGCTGGGCAACATCGCCTCCCCGGAACCGAGGCTTTTGACGATCTCCGTTTGGGATACAAAGGCGATCGGCGCGGTGGAAAAGGCGATCCAGAAATCCGATATCGGCATCAATCCCTCTAACGACGGCAAGCTCATTCGCCTTGTATTCCCGGAGCTTACCGAGGAACGCCGTAAGGAGCTCGTAAAAGTTGTGCGCAAAAAGGGCGAGGATGCAAAGGTTGCTATCCGCGCCATCCGCCGCGACGCCAACGAGCAGATCAAAAAGATGCGCAAAGACAGCGAGATCACGGAAGACGATCAGAAGACGCTTGAAGACAAGACGCAGAAAATGACCGACGATATCATTAAAGACATCGAGCGGATCATTGCGGATAAAGAGAAGGAGATCCTCGAGGTTTGATTAACGTCCTCGGCCTTGCGCTTTCACAGGCGGTTTCTCTGCTTGAAGCAGAAGGGTATGCTGTGGAAACGGTGGAGGTATCCAGCAAAAAGGGCGTGCAGGGAAATGAGCGCCGCGTTGTAAGGCAGCAAGCGCTTCCTGTACTATCCGGCGGGCCCAAGCGCATATGCCTGACATATGCCGTCTTTTTGACGGATGTCGGCCAATCTAGCTTTTGACATATGCAAAGCGCCAGCGCCGCTTTGCATTTGTTTCATGGGAGGGTTTTTTAAAAGAATGGCAGCATATACCGTAGAGCAGCGGGCTGCATTGGGACTTTCAGGCAATCTGCCTGCCCATGTGGCCATCATCATGGATGGCAACGGAAGGTGGGCGCAGCAGCGCGGGCTGCCGCGCGTCATGGGGCACCGATCTGGAATGGACCGGCTCCGCGGGATTATCACCCAAACGTCCGATCTTGGGATCACGGCGCTTTCCCTGTATGCGTTTTCTACGGAAAATTGGAAGCGCCCGGCGGAAGAGATTGGCGCGCTCTGCTCGCTGCTTGTGGAGTATTTTAAAAAAGAGATTGATGCGCTGCACAAGAACCGTGTGTGCATCCGCGCGCTGGGCGAGCTAAATCCGTTCCCGGAAGCCGTGCGCAATGCGGTTATGACGGCTATGGAAAAGACAAAGAATAATGTGGGCCTCAAGCTCAATATTGCGCTCAATTACGGCGGACAGGATGAGCTTTTGCGCGCCTGCCGCTCTTTGGCCTCTTCTGCGGCTACAGGAGAAATTACATCACAAGAGATCGACGCGGCTCTGTTGGAGCAGAAACTTGATACCCACGGGCTGCCGCCGGTGGACCTTTTGATCCGCACGGGCGGAGATCAGCGGATTTCCAACTTTCTGTTATACCAGGCCGCGTATGCGGAGCTGATGTTTGAAAAGGCGTATTGGCCGGATTTTTCGGATGAACGATATTTGAACGCCCTGCGTGAATATTCCTCCAGGGCGCGCCGGTTTGGCGGGCTCTAAGAAAGAGGGGGACGGATGGGAAAGCGTATTGTCGTAGGCGTGCTGCTCGCGTTGCTGGTTGTGGCGATGCTGTATCTTGGCAACACGGTGGAGGCCATTGTCTTTACGCTGGGTGCAATCCTGGCGGTACATGAACTTGAGCAGGTCATCAAAAAGAACGGCTTTCATCCGTTCATGGCGCCTGCTTATGTGTTTGCCGCGCTGTATGCCTTTTTTGCATACCGCCTTCCGTTCATTAGCCTGAATATGCTCTGGATGGGATGCGTGCTGGCCATTCTATGCGAGCGCATCCTGAACCAAAAAAGAAGGACGCAGGATACGTTCCTTTCCCTTGGCGCATTTGCCTATCCGCTGCCGCTGTTCGCGGTGTTGTTCCTGCTTGCCATCTCATTTGGAAGCGAACGCGGTGTATCCGCGCTTTTGCTCGCGTTTGCCTGCCCACTGGCCGGGGATTCACTGGCGTTCTTTATCGGCACTTTCTTTGGCAAGAGAAAGCTCTGCCCGGAAATCAGCCCGAAAAAGACGGTGGAAGGAAGCATTGCGTCCGTGTTCGGCAGCATCTTAGGCGCGCTTGCCGTATATGCGCTGCAGCCGGTGTGGGGGGTCATTACACCGTTCTGGCCGATATTGCTGCTTGGCCTTGCCTGCGGTTTCCTTGGGCAAATTGGAGACCTGTTCGCCTCCGTCGTCAAACGTTGGGCGAACGTCAAAGATTTTGGTTCCATTTTCCCTGGCCACGGCGGTATGCTTGACCGGGTGGACAGCGTATTGCTGTGCGGGCCCGCAGTGTATCTCTGTTTTTATCTTTTTTAAGGGAAGAAGGCCGGCCTTTTTGCCGCGCCCAAGCATCATAGTATGAAAAATGTAGTTGTATTGGGGAGCACCGGTTCTATCGGTACGCAGACCCTCAGCGTGTTAAGCGCGCTGAAAGAAGAATTTCGCCTAATCGCACTGACCGCCGCAAAGCGCACGGACCTCCTTGTGGAGCAGGCGCAGGCGTTTGTGCCCGCATATGTCGGCATTGCGGATGAAACGCTTGCACCTATGCTAAAGGGTCGCTTTCCCGCAACGTGCAAGCTCGAGGCGGGGGAGGGTGTGAATTGCGCGTTTGCTGCGCTGCCGGAGGCGGATATCATCGTCATCGGCATCAGCGGCATGGACGGTCTTCCGCCGCTTCTTGCGGCGCTCAAGGCCGGAAAAACGGTTGCGCTTGCCAATAAAGAAAGCATTGTCTGCGGCAACGCTCTCGTAAAAGAAGCACTAAGAACCTACCACGGCAGGATTGTTCCGGTGGACAGTGAACATTCCGCCATATTCCAGTGCCTGCAGTCCGGCACGATGGAAGAGGTGGAAACGTTGATTCTCACCGCTTCGGGCGGACCGTTTCGCGGGTTCACGGAGGAGCAGCTCAAAGATGTGACGCCGGAGCAGGCATTAAAGCACCCCGTATGGCGTATGGGTGCGAAAATCACGATCGATTCCGCAACGCTGTTCAACAAGGGGCTTGAGGTAATTGAGGCAAGTTTTTTGTATGATTTACCGAATACTCAAATTTCCGTACTGATTCATCCACAATCTATCGTACATTCTATGGTAGAATACAAGGATGGGGCGTCCATCGCACAGCTGTCGGTGCCGGATATGCGCCTTGCTGTGCAGTACGCGCTGACATACCCCGGGCGCATGCAGCGGAGCATTGCGCGGCTCGATCTTGCAAAGACCGGTATGCTGACTTTTGAAGATGGCAACAATCAGCCTGCAATCCGCCTTGCGCATCAGGCGCTTGTTGGCGGGGAAACGCTGCCGATCGTCTACAACGCGGCGAATGAGGCGGCGGTGGATCTGTTTGTTTCCCACAGAATCGGATTTTTGGATATCCGCCGTGCGGTGGAGGATGCACTCGCGCATGCGCCTCTTGCAAGAATTGTCACGCTTGAGGATGTGCTCGAAGTGGATGCGCATGCGCGCAGGCATGTGCACATGCGCTATGGTGGACCTTCCTGAAGAAAGGATGATATCGTTTGGAGATCGTTTCGCAGATACTGTCTATTTTGGCGGCGTTGCTGCTGTTGAGCATATTTGTCATGGTGCACGAGTACGGGCACTATAAGGCCGGCAGGCTCCTGGGCTTCGGCATTGTGGAGTTTGCCATCGGCATGGGGCCGAAGCTCTGGGGCAGGGAAAAGAACGGTACCCTGTATGCCGTCCGCGCGTTCCCCATCGGCGGCATGTGCCGGTTTTACGGGGAAGACGAGGAGATAAAAGACGGCAAAAGCTTCAATGCGCAAAAAGCGTGGAAGCGTTTTGTTGTAATCCTGGCAGGGCCGTTGATGAACCTGGTGTTTGCGCTGGTCTTTGCAATTGTCGCGCTGACGGCCTATGGAGATTACAAGGCTGCCGTAGCGGAAGTTCCGAGCACGTCGTCGCCTGCGTACCTTGCGGGCGTCCAGCCGGGGGATCTGGTATATGCAATTAACGGCGAGACCGTTTCCTCTACGCAGGATGCAGTCAATAAAATTGTTGCCGTTAAAGAGAACGAAGCGGTGATCACCGTAGTACGCGGCGAAGAAAAGCTGGATCTGAAATTAGAGAACATCTATAACGAGGAAGCTGGGCGCAACCTCATCGGCATCAATCTGGGCCTTGCACGCGTTCCGTATACGTTCTCCGAAGCAATCGAAGGATCTTTTACCTATGTTGGATCGATCATTCAAGATATGTTCGGGTTCTTTCAAAGCATGTTTACAACAGGTGTTCAGCTCGATGATGTTGCCGGGCCGCTTGGCACCATTACTGTGATAGGCACTGCAGTGCGAGTTGGGCTTGAAATGGTGCTGCGTCTGTCCGTTATGCTAAGTGTTAATCTTGCGTTTATCAACTTGCTGCCTATTCCAGCGCTAGATGGCGCAAGGCTTGTATTCTTAACATTGGAGGGCATTCGGAGAAAACCGGTACCCGAAAAGGTGGAGGGTATGATCCACTTCGTTGGCATTATTCTGCTGTTTGGGCTGATTATAGTGCTCACGTTTAACGATATCATGAGACTGTTGGGGGTGTAATTCGCCATGGCGAACACAAGGCTTGTCATGGTGGGGGGCGTGCCTGTGGGTGCAAACAGCCCTGTCACCATCCAGTCCATGACCAATACGGATACGCGGGACGCAGAAGCGACCGTACAACAGATATTGGCGCTTGAAGCGGCGGGCTGCGAAATTGTCCGCTCTTCGGTTTATGATATAGCCTGCGCGAGAGCGTTCCGGGTAATCAGGGATTGTATTCATATCCCGCTGGTGGCGGATGTGCATTTTGATCACAGGCTCGCTATTGCAGCAGCAGAGAACGGCGCGGACAAGCTGCGCATCAACCCCGGTAACATCGGCGGGGAGAAAAAGGTGCAGGAGTTGGTCGATTGCGCAAAGGCGCACCGGCTGCCCATCCGCATCGGCGTCAACGCGGGGTCTTTGGAAAAGGACCTTCTGGAGCGCTATGGCGGCCCGAAGCCTGCGGCGATGGTGGAAAGTGCCATGCGGCACATCGCCATGCTGGAGCATGCAGGGTTTTACGATACCGTCGTTTCCCTTAAGGCTTCAAACGTTCCGGATACCGTACAGGCATACCGCCTGATGCATGAGAATGTGGACTATCCGCTGCACATCGGCGTGACGGAGGCGGGGCTTGGCGAATACGCGCTCGTGAAATCCGCCATGGGGTTAGGAACCTTGCTGCTCGAAGGCATCGGGGATACGCTGCGCGTCTCCCTCACGGGCGATCCCGTGCAGGAGGTAACGGCGGCGCAGCAGATTTTAAACGCCGCGGGCTTACGCCGTGAGCTGCTTGAAATCATCAGCTGCCCCACCTGCGGGCGCTGCGGGGTGAACCTGGAGGATGTCGTCCATACGCTGCGTGAAGAGCTAAAGGACCTGCGCGAGCCGCTTACCATTGCCGTGATGGGCTGTGCGGTCAACGGCCCCGGGGAAGCGAAAGAAGCGGATATCGGCATTGCGTTCGGTTCCGGCAATGGCGTACTGTTTCAAAAGGGAGAAAAAATCGCATCGGGCACAACGGCGCAAATGATTGCACGGCTGGTGCAGGAAGCAAAGCGGATAAAACAATAGGTTTTTCGGTCTTGGTTGGAGGGTAAAGTTGAATACGGAGTTTACACAATTGCTGCTGCAGGCCGGGGAATGGGCCGCAGGTTTAACGCTTCAGCAGGCGAACTGGAATCCCGCCTCGCAATCTTTGCAAATACATTTCCATACCCAGCTTCTCATTACAAACGAACAGCAGGCGGAGCTCGAGTCCGTTCTGGCCGCGCATTTTGCACCGTGCCGCGTGGAAGTCAGTATCACTAGCGCCGTGGTGCTGCAGGCTGTGGCTGCGGAAGCGGCAGCAGCACCCAGGGAAAGCGCAAAAAAGCCTCCGGCGGAGGAAGAACAACTTCTTTTCGGCAAACGGATCATGAAGGCGGAGCTTACCAGGATGGTGGATCTCCGGGATGATTCCGGCCGCGTCACGGTGGAAGGCCGTCTGCTTTCCGTGGAGTGTAAAAAGCTCAAGAACGGCGCGGATAAACTTTTGCTATTGTTCCATGTGACGGATCATACCAACACCATGCTCTTTAAGGTGTTTGCCTTTGATAAGGCGGGGGCGGCGCTTGTAAAATCTCTGGAGGAAGCGCAGTCTTCAAACGCATGCCTTCGCATCCGCGGCCAGTGCGAATACGACAATTTCTCGCGCGAGCTTGTGATACAGGCGCAGGATATCATGACGGTACCCGGCAATGTCCGCAAGGACAAGGCGGAACAAAAGCGTGTGGAGCTGCATCTGCATACGCAGATGTCCGCCATGGATGCGCTTACAGGCGTCAAGGACGCTATCAAGACCGCAGCCTCATGGGGGCACAGCGCCATTGCGATTACCGACCACGGCGTTGTACAGGCGTTCCCGGAGGCGTATAAGGCCGGTGCAAAGAATAAGATCAAAATCCTTTATGGCGTGGAGGGATATTTAAAGGCGGATACCTCCGTATTGCCGCTTGACCAGACCTATGTGGTGTTTGATATTGAAACCACCGGCCTAAAGGCTGAACAGGGGCATATCATTGAAATCGGCGCCGTCAAGGTAAAGGGCGGCGCAATCATAGACCGCTTCAGCACGTTTGTCAACGCGGGCGTTACAATCCCGCCAAACATCGTGGAGCTTACCGGCATCACGGAGGATATGATAAAAGATGCACCGCTCGCGAGGGAGGTGCTTGCACAGTTTGCCGCATTCACAGAAGGATGCGTGCTTGTGGCGCACAATGCCTCATTTGACGTGGGCTTTGTCCGCGTACATGGGAAACGCTTTTCTATCGCATTTGATCAGCCGTTTGCCGATACGCTGATGCTTTCGCGCTACCTGCTGTGGGGTGTCAAAAACCATAAGCTCAATACCGTCTGTGAGCATCTCGGAATAAGCTTGGAGCATCATCACCGCGCCGTGGACGACGCGGAAGCGACGGCAGCCGTATTTTTAAAGTTTATGGAGCGCATGCAGAGCATGGGCTTACAGGAGATTCCCGTCTATACCCATGACGAAGAGGAAGAAACCCGCGGCAAGCGCGCAAAGCTCAACCACATCATATTGCTTGCGGCCACGCAGAACGGCATGAAAAACCTCTACCGCCTGGTGAGCCACGCGCATATCGATTTTTTTCACAGTAAGCCGCAGATTCCCAAAAGCCTGCTCCGGATGTACCGGGAAGGGCTGCTGATTGGCTCCGCGTGTGAGCAGGGAGAGCTTTACCAGGCCATCCTCCATAAAAAGCCGGAGGCAGATATCGCAGGGCTTGCCGACTGGTACGATTATTTTGAAATCCAGCCGCTTGGCAACAACGAGTTTATGCTGCGCGAAGGCATGGTGCCCGATGAAGAAGCGCTCCGGGACATCAACCGCCGCATCGTGCAACTGGGGAAAGATTTTAGCAAGCCCGTCGTCGCAACGGGAGATGTGCACTTCCTCAACCCGGAGGATGCGATTTACCGCGCCATATTGCTCAACGAAATGGATTATAAGGACGCGCACTTGCAGCCGCCGCTTTATTTTAAGACGACGGACGAGATGCTTGAGGAATTTTCCTATCTTGGGGAAGAAGAGGCCATGGAGGTCGTCGTCCATGCGCCAAACTGCATCGCGGAGCGCTGCGACGTGTTAAAGCCCTATCCGGACGGCACCTATGCGCCGAAAATTGAGGATGCGGAAAACATCCTCCGCAATATGGCGACCGACCGCGCGCATGAGCTCTACGGCGACCCGTTGCCCGAAATTGTACAAAAACGCCTTGATAAGGAGCTCAACTCCATCATCGGCAACGGCTTTGCTTCGCTGTACCTGATGGCGCAGCGGCTTGTAAAAAAATCGATGGACGACGGATATCTCGTCGGCTCCCGAGGGTCCGTCGGTTCCTCGTTTGTTGCCACCATGGCGGGGATCACGGAGGTTAACCCGCTGCAGCCGCACTATCTTTGCCCCAACTGCAAACACAGCGAGTTTGAGGTGGACCGCGCAAAGTATGCCTGCGGCGTGGACATGCCGGATGCAAACTGCCCCGTTTGCGGCACAGCATATGAAAAAGCGGGTTACGAGATTCCGTTTGAAGTGTTCCTGGGCTTCCACGGCGATAAGACACCGGATATCGATCTGAACTTTTCGGGCGAATACCAGCCTGTTGCGCACAAATATACGGAAGAAATGTTTGGCGACGGGCATGCTTTCCGCGCGGGCACCATTAGCGGCATTCAAACAAAGACCGCTTACGGCTATGTGCTCAAATATCTTGAAAAAATGAATATGACCGTTACCCGCCACGAGATCGACAGGCTCTGTGAAGGGTGCACGGGCGTCAAGCGCACCACCGGCCAGCATCCGGGCGGCATTGTTATTGTGCCAAAAGAGAACGATATTTTAGAGTTCACGCCGGTACAGTATCCGGCGGACCAAAAACAGAAAAACACCATCACCACGCACTTTGATTTCCACGCGCTCGACGACCGCCTGGTAAAGCTCGATATCCTCGGGCACGACGATCCGACGGCATTGAAAATGCTCCATGACCTGACGGGCGTCAACCCGCGGTCCATCCCGCTTGATGATGAAGATACCATGAGCATCTATTCTTCCTCGGAGCGCCTTGGTATTGACCTGAAGGCGCTTGGCGGCTGCGAGGTGGGTTCGCTTGGCATCCCCGAATTCGGCACGAGCTTTGTAAGGCAGATGCTTATGGACACAAGGCCCACCACAATGGAGGAGCTTGTGCGCATCGCGGGGCTTTCCCACGGTACGGACGTGTGGCTCAACAACGCCCAGACGTTGGTGCTCAACGGCACCGCAACGCTTTCCCAGGTTATTTGCACGCGCGACGATATCATGAATTATTTGATTGCCTGCGGGTGCGAGCCTTCCATCTCTTTCAAAACCATGGAAAGCGTGCGCAAGGGCAAGGGTCTTAATGACGATATGAAGGCCGCCATGCTCAAGCAGAACGTGCCCGCCTGGTTTATCGATTCCTGCGAAAAGATCAAGTATATGTTCCCGCGCGCGCACGCGGTGGCGTATGTCATGATGTCCTACCGCATCGCGTATTACAAAATGCATCTCCCCAGGGCGTTCTATGCTGTCTATTATACCGTGCGCGCGGACGCGTTTGATGTGAAATATGCGGTCGGCGGCGCAGCGAAGGTACTGCAGAACATCCGGGATATTGAAGCGAAAGGCAAGGAAGCAAGCAACCAGGAGACGGACCTTTTGACCATATTGGAAGTGGTGTATGAAATGAATCTCAGGGGTATTGCGTTGCTGCCGGTCGATATCTATAAATCGGATGCTGTCAATTTCCTGATTGAGGAGGAAGGCATCCGCGCGCCGTTTAGCGCTGTGGGCGGCGTGGGCCGCAACGCGGCTATGGCGATGGCGCAGAATAAAGGCGAGGAGAAGTTCCTATCCATAGAAGATTTCCAATCCCGCACGGGTGCGAACAGCGCGGTCATCAATGCGCTGACCGAGGCGGGCTGCTTTGACATGCTGCCAAAATCAAATCAGCTGAGTCTTTTTTAATCCTGCAATGTGCAGGAAAACAGCCGTTTTGTGTGTTTCCACGGAATATATTTGTAAATAAATGTAAAATGGCTTGCTTGACAATTGAAACCAAAGGTTTTACAATCGATATTGAAAAACCATGCAGACTTGTTGCGAGTTCATAATGATTTTTATGAAATTGCCGGTATGCAAACCGGGCCTGTGCCCGGTTACATTTATATAAATTGGAGGTTGCCTGCGTGATAAGTGTTTGGATTGGAATAGCCATTGCAATTGTCACCCTAATGGTCGGTGCATTTGCAGGGTATCTTTACCGGCGGAATATCGCCGAAGCCAAAACCGGAAAAGCCGAAGAAGCTGTCAATAGAATGTTGGAAGATGCGCAGAAGCGCGCAGAGGAAATCAGAAAAGAAAAGGTACTCGAAGCCAAGGAAGAAGTCTTTAAACTCAAGAGCGAAGGCGAACGGGAACTTCGCGAACGGCGCAACGACCTGCAGCGTTCGGAGCGCAGAATTCTGCAAAAGGAAGAAACCCTTGATAAGAAGCAGGATGGACTTGAACAGCGCGAGCTTCATTTGAACAAGCGCGAAGGTGAAATTGAAGCAAAGGCTTCTGAGATTGACGAGTTGCACAACCGCCAGCTCAAGGAGCTTGAAACCATATCCGGTTTGTCCATGGATGCCGCAAAGGAAATCCTTCTGGGCAATGTAGAGCGCGAAGCACGCCACGAAGCGGCGCTGTTGCTGCGCGAAATCGAAGCAAAGACAAAGGAAGAGGCGGATAAGCGCGCGCGCAACATCGTGTCGCTTGCCATACAGCGCTGTGCGGCGGACCATGTGGCGGAGGCCACCGTTTCCGTTGTGCCGCTGCCCAATGACGAAATGAAGGGACGCATCATCGGCCGTGAAGGGCGCAATATCCGTGCGCTCGAAACCGCGACGGGCGTTGACCTCATCATAGACGATACGCCGGAGGCGGTCATCCTCTCCGGCTTTGATCCTGTCCGCAGGGAAGTGGCGCGCATCGCTTTGGAGAAGCTGATCCTCGATGGACGCATCCACCCTGCGCGCATTGAAGAAATGGTGGACAAAGCCAAGCGTGAAGTCGATAACCAGATCCGCGAAGCGGGCGAACAGGCGGTGCTCGATGTGGACGTGCATGGGCTGCACCATGAAATCGTCCGTTTGCTTGGCCGCTTGAAGTACCGCACCAGCTACGGGCAGAACGTGCTCAAACACTCCATTGAGGTTTCGCATCTTGCGGGCGTGATGGCAGCCGAGCTTGGCGCAAACGTGGCTCTGGCAAAGCGCGGCGGATTATTGCATGACATCGGCAAAGCCATCGACCATGAGGTGGAAGGCCCGCACGTCCAGATCGGCGCGGATGTTGCCAAGAAATACCGCGAAAACAACGCGGTCATCCACTGCATCATGGCGCACCACGGGGACGTGGAGGCGCAGACCGTGGAAGCGGTACTGGTGCAGGCGGCGGATGCGATATCGGCCGCAAGGCCCGGCGCGCGGCGCGAAACGCTTGAAAGCTACATCAAGCGCCTGCAGAAGCTTGAGGAGATTGCAAACTCCTTTGAAGGTGTGGATACTTCCTTTGCCATTCAGGCAGGCCGCGAAGTGCGCATCATTGTTAAGCCCGAGTTCGTGAACGATGCGGATACCATCGTCATGGCAAAGGATATTGCAAAGCGCATTGAGGCGGAGCTTGAATATCCCGGCCAGATCAAGGTTAACGTTATCCGGGAAACGCGCACGGTCGATTACGCAAAGTAAGCCGTTATAAAATTCTGTAAAATAAGGATATGCCTCAAAGCATATCCTTATTTTATGGGGGCGTGCCCGAAGCGCTGCCTGCGGCAGAACAAGCGAGGGCTAAGTCCAATGAGCAAGGGAGTACCGCGACCGGTAGGGAACGGGACGACCATTGCGAATTGAGGGACCGAACCCGAAGCGCCGCCAGTGGCGGATGCAGCACGGCGTAAGTGAGCAAGGGCGCGTAGGGCAGTGGTTTGCTGCAACGCAGCATGACCATTACGAACTGTAGGGGTTTATCGGCTCCTAGCAAAAGTCAGGAAAGGCGGATGCGGGTGAATATTCCGGTTGCCGACGCACACTGCGATTTTTTATATTCCATGTGGCAGAACGGGTACGGTATTGAAACATGCCATGAAGGCCAGGCCATATATTTGCCGCATATGATTGAGGGCGGTGTTGCGCTGCAGTTTTTTGCCGCATGGATGGACCGTTCCCTCCGTACGCCCTATGTCCAGCAATGCATGGGAATGATCGATGCATACTATCGTATGCTCGAAGCAAACAACGCAAGCCTTGAACCGCTTACGCCTTCTTTTGTCCCGGGGCAGGGCAAAATTGCCGCCGTTCTTACCATCGAAGGCGGCGAGGCCATTGAAGGAAGCCTTGCGGTGCTGCGGATGTTTAAACGGCTTGGCGTATGCGCCATGACCTTAACCTGGAACTACAACAACGAGCTTGCGGGCGCGGCGACGGCGCGGGGCAACAAGGGGCTGACCATTTTGGGCCGCGAAGTGGTAGAAGAGATGGAGCGTATCCATATGGCGGTGGATTTGGCGCACCTGAGCGATGCAGGAATTGACGATGTGCTTTCCATCACGAAAGCGCCTGTGTTTGCTTCCCATTCCAACGCGCGGGAGGCATTTTATTCGCCGCGGTCCCTGCAGGACGCGCACATTCAGGAAATTGCGCGCAGGGGCGGCGTCATTGGCGTAAACTTTTTTCATAAGCAGCTTACGAACCGGGGAAGCGCAAGGATAACGGATATTGTCACGCAGATTCTGCATATCGTCAAGGTTGGCGGGGCAGGGTGCTGCGCCATCGGTTCCGACTTTGACGGCATGCCCGTTTACCCGGAAGACTTAAAGACGAGCCGTGATTTTCCTTCCTTAATGTCGGCGCTCCAGGAAGCGGGACTTTCCCGGGCGGAGATTGAACAAATTGCCTACTGCAACTTGCGGGATTATATTTTACGGTTTGTTTCCTTTCCCGAGGTTTGCGGTACGGGCAATAAAATGCTATAATACGAATGGTCCAAGCAATGGAACGCATAAACCGGAAAAAGGAAGCGGAAGATCTTCACTCCGCCGATGGGAACCGGAGTGCGGCGTAGCGGCGCTATGCCGATCGGAAGGTGACAACGGGTGGGCGGAAAGAGTCGCTGAACTTTCCGGTTTATAAGTGGAATTGTTGCAGTGGGGAGGTGTTTGTATGGCTCCATTTTCGGATATTGGGAAGAAGATCAACTCCATTGCGGAATCCGCCGGGAAAAAATCCAGTGAGATGGTGGAATCCGCGCGCCTTCATGCGGAAATCCGCGGCTTTGAAGATCAGATTGCCGATTTGCAGTTCGAACTGGGCTGCGCATACTACGAGCAGAACAAACACCATCCGGAAGGCCCGTTTGAAGAGAAGATACAGCAGATTCTGCGCCTGGAGCAGGATGTCCGCTTGAGAAACGAGCGGATCCTCTTGCTCAAAGGCCATATGTTTTGCCCCTGCTGCAATGCTGTTGTCGGCATGGGGGATGGGTTTTGCAGCAAGTGCGGCGCGCAGCTGCCGGTTGTAAAGGAAACCCAAGAGCAAGCGCTGCTGTGTGAAAACTGCGGCGCGGCGCTTTTAGAAGAGCAGCAGTATTGTAATAAGTGCGGGTATCTCGTGCAGGAAAGCCTTTCTATATAAGGTTGTTGGGGGGAGCGAAAAAAGAATGCTCAAGCAGATGCAGTATGATGAAGAAAACAAGGTTTGGCGTGGAAATCTATTCGGAGATTTGGACGCTGTTCAGGCGCCCAAATTGATTTCCGCCATCCACGATGCGCTTGAAACCCATGCAGTGCCGGTTGTATTTGATTGCAAGCAGCTGGATTTTATAGACAGCATGGGCCTTGGCGCATTGGTCAAAATGCGCAAGATGGCGGAGGAAAAGGGGTGCACACTGAAGCTTCTCAGGATGAAGCCGCGTATCCACAAGCTCTTTGTCATCACCGGGCTTGATAGTTCCTTTGGAATTGAGGTGGAATAGCAATGGCGGAGATCGTTCGATTGACATTGCCTGCAAAAGCGGAATATCTGACAACGGCGCGGCTGGTAGGGGGCTCCCTTGCCGGGCAGGCCGGGTTTGATATGGAAGAAATTGAAGATGTCAAGACGGCGCTGTCGGAAGCCTGCCTGCTTTTGATTCCCTGCATGCAGCAGCCGGGCTGCGTGGAACTGGAAATACGGGTGGAAGAGGGGCTGTATGTAAAGGTTTCGGCCAATTGCGCGCCGGAAAGCTGCCCCAATACGCCCGAGCGGCAGTTCAGCGTATTTTTGCTCCAGGCGCTTTCAGATGATTTTTCATTCTCCTTTGCGGAAGGGAAGAGCGAGTATAGCTTTTACAAAGCGCTGCCCGCATAAACGTTGCCTTACATCAACGGAAAGGAGGGTGTCGTGCGTTGGAAGAGGCTTATGATTACGATGAATTGATGCTTGAATATTGCAGAACGCGGGATATCGCGCTTCGTAACGAACTGCTCAACCATTATCTGTTTATCGCGGAGATCGCTGCGAAAAAGTTCGTAGGCCGCGGTGTGGATTATGACGATCTGTTACAGGTGGCGTCTCTTGCGCTCATCCGGGCGCTGGAGCGTTTTGATTGTACGCGTAATGTGAAATTCGGCAGCTTTGCGACTCCTTCCGTCATCGGAGAGATCAAGAATTATTTCCGGGACAGGAGCCGTTCTATCCGGCTGCCGCGCCGCGCCACCGAGCTTTTAAAAAGGCTCTATGAGGTGCAGGAGGCGTTTACCGCCCGTATGGACAGGCCGCCAAGGCCGGAAGAGATTGCACGCGAGATGGAAGTGCCCATTGAGACGGTGTATGAACTCATGGAAGCAAAGGCAAGTTCCCAGATTCTTTCCCTGGACGAAACCGTGCAGGGGCAGGACGGCGAACGCAGCCTTGCCGATTTGATCGGGACGGAGTCGGATGAGTACATCAGCATCGAAAATGCAGATTTCCTCAAGCGCAGCATGAGCCAGTTGACCGAAGAGGAGCGCAGCGTACTCATCGAACGATATGTGCATCACAAGAGCCAGCGATCCATCGCGGAAGACCTTGGCGTGTCGCAGATGTATGTTTCGCGGCTCGAGCGCCGGGTGCTGACCAAGCTTCGTGAAAAATTAGTCGCAGAATAATGTTGTATGCTGTTTGAGGAAAATGGAAAGCGGGTATTAATACTCGCAGAGCGTATGCCTCGTGCAAGTCAGCGCGCTCAGAGCGAGTGATATGATGCCAGATTGGAATTTCCGAGGCTCCTTTTCTACGGCAGATGAAATGCGTACCATTCTTCAGGAACTCCTCACAACCATACAGGAACAGCTTCCGGTACGGGAGGAGACATGGTACGACCTGAAGGTAATTTTATACGAGCTATGTTCCAACGCCTTGGAGCATGGCAAGGTTCCGGCAGAGGTGATTGGCGCTGTTTGCAGCCGGGATTCCTGCCTGCATGTATTGGTGTCCGATTCCGGCGAGGGATTTTACCCGGACGGCTGTTTGCTTGGCGGTATTGAAAACGAACGCGGCAGGGGATTGCACATCGTGCATTGCCTTGCGGATGAAATCGTGTTCAACAGCGCGGCAAATAAGGTGCTCGTCCGCCTGCATATTTAGAATATAGTGGAGTAACGCTAAGGCATACGGCACGACGCCGTATGCCTTTTTGATGGGTGATTTTCTCCAATTCACGAACAATAACTTGTGTTATACAAATATCTTATATGTTTATACGAACAAACACTGGATCACCGGGAATTATTATTTGACTTAATGGGAACTGCTGCGTTACTATGGGAAAGGAAAAGGCGCTAAGGTAGCTTTTTTAAGGAGGAAACCGAAATGTCAACTTGTGCAATCGTAGGAATTAACTGGGGAGATGAAGGAAAAGGCCGTATGGTCGATCTTTTGGCGAACCGGTATGATATCGTGGTCCGCTACCAGGGTGGCAGCAATGCAGGCCATACCGTCATCAACGAATATGGGAAATTTGCATTGAACCTAATTCCTTCTGGCATTTTCCGTCCGGGCGTTGTCAATGTTCTTGGAAACGGCACGGTGGTAGACCTGGAGCATCTGTGCGGGGAAATTGGCCGCCTGCGGGCTGCAGGGATTTCCGTTACGCCGGAGAACCTCAAGATCAGCGATCGGAGCATCATCGTGTTTCCGTTCCATAAAGACCAGGATGGGCTCGAAGAAGCGCGCCTGAAGGATGCCAAGTATGGGTCCACCAAGCGCGGTATTGCGCCCGTTTACAGCGATAAATACCAGAAAAAGGGCATTCAGATGGGAGATTTGCTCCTGCCGGATGTATTAGAGAAGCACCTTAGGACCGTGCTGGAATGGAAGAACCTCATGTTGACTAGCATGTACGGCGCACAAGCTTACAAATATGAAGAGATGCTTGCCTGGCTCACCGAATTCGGCGGCCAATTGCAACCTTTTGTCACGGATACCGGCGCGTATCTATATGACGCGCACAAGGCGGGCAAAAGTATCCTGTTTGAGGCGCAGCTTGGCGCGCTCAGGGATATTGAATTCGGCATCTATCCGTTCACCTCTTCCTCCTCGCCGCTTGCTGCATATGCGCCGCTTGGCGCGGGCTTACCCGGTGTAAAGGTGGAGGAAGTGCTTGGCGTCGTCAAAGCATATTCCACCTGCGTAGGGGAAGGCCCGTTTGTATCCGAATGGTTCGGGCCGGAGGCGGAAGCTTTGCGTGAAGCCGGCGGCGAGTATGGCGCAGCGACAGGAAGGCCGCGCAGGGTAGGCCCGTTCGATGTTGTGGCGACCCGTTATGGAACGCGCGTGCAGGGTGCAACCGGCATTGCGTTGACCAAGATGGATGTGCTTTCCTATATGGATCGCATTCCGGTCTGCGTCGCGTATGAAATTGACGGCAAGATGGTGACAGAATTCCCGTTCACGCCGCTTCTTGAGGGCGCAAAGCCCGTGATTGAATACCTGCCCGGCTGGAAAGAGGATATCTCCAAAGTCCGCCGGTTTGAAGATCTGCCCAAGGCGGCGCAGGAGTATGTACTCTACATCGAGCGTGTGCTTGAATGCCCCGTACCCTATGTTTCCGTAGGCCCGGACAGGGAAGCGCTGATGGTACGATAAAAAGAATTAGAGGAGCGGTTCCATGCAGACAAACACGTATGAGAGCCCGCTGTGCAGCCGCTATGCGTCAAAAGACATGCAGCGGCTGTTTTCTGCGGATATGCGCATCATTACATGGAGAAAACTTTGGGTGGCGCTGGCGGAGGCCGAGCATGCGCTTGGCCTGCCTGTCACATACGAGCAGGTGGAAGAACTGCGCGCGCACATTGCGGATATCGATTACGCCGCAATCGCCGAAAAGGAAAAGCAGAACAGACATGACGTGATGGCGCATGTCTACGGCTACGGGCTTGTGTGTCCCAATGCCGCAGGCATTATCCATCTTGGGGCAACCAGCTGCTATGTGACGGATAACGCAGATATCCTGATTTACCGGGACGCGCTGAATCTGACGCTTACGAAGCTTTTTGGCGTCATCAAGAACCTTTCTAAATTCTCTATGGAATACCGTGCGCTGCCGACACTCGGCTATACGCATTTTCAGCCCGCGCAGCCGGTGACGGTCGGCAAGCGCGCGTCCTTATGGCTGCAGGATTTTGTATTGGATGTCGAGGAGCTGCTCTTTGTGCGCGACAGCTTGCGCCTTTTGGGCAGCAAGGGCACGACAGGCACCCAGGCAAGCTTTTTAGAGCTGTTTGATGGGGATCATGAAAAGGTAAAGGCGCTCGATGGGCGCATCGCCGCGGCATTCGGGATGCCGGGCGCTTACCCGGTCAGCGGGCAGACGTATCCGCGCAAGGTGGATTCCCGTATCCTGAACGTGCTTTCCGCCATTGCGCAGAGCGCATACCGGTTTGCAAATGACCTCAGGCTTCTCCAGCATGAGCATGAGGTCGAGGAACCCTTTGAAAAAGGGCAGGTCGGCTCTTCCGCCATGGCGTATAAAAGAAATCCGATGCGCAGCGAGCGTATCTGCTCGCTTGCGCGCTATGTGATGGCGAACGCGCAGAACGCGCCCATGACAGCTTCCACCCAGTGGCTGGAGCGTACGCTCGACGATTCCGCAAACAGAAGGATATCTCTGCCGGAAAGCTTTCTGGCGGTGGATGCCGTTTTGAACCTGATGCTCAACGTTACCGATGGATTAAAGGTGTACCCTGCCGTCATCCGCAGGCACCTGATGGAACAGATGCCGTTTATGGCGACAGAAAACCTGCTGATGGAAGCGGTAAAGCGCGGCGGGGACAGGCAGGTGTTGCATGAAGTGATCCGGGAGCATTCCATGGCAGCGGCAGCGCGCATGAAGGAAGAGGGGGTTCCCTGCGATTTGCTCGCGCGCCTCGCCGGAGACCCGCGCATGGGGCTGAGCGCGGCGGATTTGGAGAACATCTTGGACCCCTCCGCCTATGTCGGGCGCGCACCCGAACAGGTGGAAGAGTATGTCCAGACAGTTGTTGCGCCGCTGCTGCAGGCGCACGGCGCGAAAACGCTCACCGCTGCAATTGAAGTGTAGCGTTTATGGAAGCAGGTGCTCCAACAGGATGTTGACGCCGATCAAGATGAGCATGACGCCGCCCAAAAGCTCTGCGCGGCGCTGAAACAGGCATCCGACGCGGTGGCCGATCATCACGCCGACAAAGCACATCAACGCGGTGATGCCGCCGATGGTTGCGGCGCATGGGAAAATAGGGGCGTGCTGTATGGCGAGGCTGACGCCCGCCGCAAGCGCGTCGATGCTTGTTGCCAAAGCCAGCACAAGCAATGTGCGGGTATCCGATATCTGGGGGGAGGAACGGCCTGCGCAATCTGGTTTCATGCGGATGCTTTCGCGTATCATGCGGATGCCGATGAAGCAAAGGAGGCCAAGCGCCACCCAATGGTCGATGTTTTCAATATATTCGTCCACAGTAATCCCTAGTAGATACCCGAGCATTGGCATGAGCGCCTGGAACAGCCCGAAGAAGAGAGCGACTTTGAGCGCATGGGAAGGGGTGAGCGTTTTCATGCGGATTCCTTCGGAGATGGCTACGGTAAATGCGTCCATCCCAAGCGCTACGGAAAGCAGCAAAAGTTCGTAATGTTCCAAAGGAAGCCTCCCCGTACACAGCGTTGTTTTCTTGGTGTAAAAGTCTCCTTCCAAATGGTAGTAGCGGCAAACGGGTTTCATGCCAAAAACAGATAAAAGCGCGCAAAAACAAGCTTTTTGGAATACGCTTGCCAATAGGAGGACAGCGTGGTATAATACGACTTGTTGGAATTGTTGGCGTTAGGAGAGTGGGGAGTCCCACTCTTTCATTTTGATAAGACGGTTCTGCCGCCATAAGGCGAATATAAACGGAGGGCATTGTTTGAAAACTGTTGACGTGGTGCAGGCGCTGGTGCAGAGCACCGTATCGGAATTGGGTTACGAACTGATCGACGTTGAATTTCAGAAAGAACAGACGGATTGGATCCTGACATTATATATCGATTCGCCAAACGGCGTCACCGTGGACGATTGTGAACAGGTGAGCCGTGCCGTCGAGCCGTTGCTTGACGAGGCGGACCCCATCACGCAATCCTATTTTTTAAGCGTTTCTTCTCCGGGAATTGACAGGCCGCTCAAAAAAGAGCGTGATTTTGAACGCAGTCTCAATAAAGAGATCGCCGTCAAGCTGTATGCGCCGCAGGATAAAAAGAAAGAGTTTATCGGCACGCTGCTGCGTTTTGACGCCGATACTTTCACCATTGCGGAGAAAAACGGGAAAGAGCGCACAATCCTTAAAAAGGACGCGGCGTCCGTTCGCCCGCATATCGTATTCTAATCGTAACAAGATAATAATGAGTGAATTCATTCTGATAGAGTAAGGGGAGTGCGAACCATGAACGCCGAATTTATCAATGCGCTCAATGCCATAGAAAAAGAGCGGGGCATCAACAAAGAAATTCTGATCGACGCGGTGGAAAACGCGTTGATTTCCGCTTACCGCCGTAATTTCGGCACTTCCAACAATGTGCGCGCCGAAATCGACCGGGATACCGGCGAAATTCAGCTTTTTGCCTCCAAGTCCGTCGTGGAAGAGATAGAAAACCCCCACTCTGAGATTTCTTTAGAGAACGCGCGTAAAATCAATACCCTTTATGAAGTGGGCGACGTTCTTGAAGAAGAGGTAAAGCCCAAGAATTTCGGGCGTATTGCTGCGCAGACTGCAAAGCAGGTGGTCGTGCAGCGCATCCGTGAGGCGGAGCGCGGCGTCATCTATGATGAATATGTAGAAAAAGAGAACGAGGTATTGACCGCCATCGTACAGCGCGTGGAAAAAAGCGGCGCGTATGTGGAGCTTGGCAAGACCGACGGCCTTTTAGCGCCCAATGAAATGATTCCGGGCGAAAGCTTTGAAAGCAATGACCGCATCAAGGTCTATGTGCTTGAAGTGCGCAAAACCAATAAGGGGCCGCAGGTGCTCGTTTCCCGTACGCATCCCGGCCTTGTCAAGCGCCTGTTCGAGCTTGAAGTGCCCGAAATCCAATCCGGCATCGTACAGATTCGCTCCATTGCGCGCGAGGCGGGCTTCCGCACCAAGGTTGCGGTATCCTCCAATGATGCCCAGGTCGATCCGGTGGGCGCATGCGTTGGCCAGCGCGGTATCCGTGTGGAGCGCATCGTAACGGAGCTGCACAACGAGAAGATCGATATTATCGAGTGGGATCCCGATTCCGCCGTCTATATCGCAAAGGCATTGAGCCCCGCGAAGGTGCTTATGGTCTATATCAATGAGGCGGAGAAGGCCGCAAAGGTCATCGTGCCCGATAACCAGCTCTCACTCGCTATCGGCAAAGAAGGGCAGAACGCCCGCCTTGCCGCAAAGCTGACCGGGTGGAAGATCGATATCAAAAATCAGTCGCAGGCGGAAGAAGCTATGGTCAATCTATACAACGAGCCTGTTGACGGCCCCGAAGAAGAGGAAGAGCTGTTCTAAGGGCAAGTTTAATAAAAGGCGGGGTGCGGTATGGCGGCGAAGAAAGTACCAATGCGCATGTGCGTTGGCTGCCGCGTAATGCGGCCAAAGAAAGAAATGCTGCGCGTGGTTCGTTCCGCGGAAGGACAAGTAAGTATTGATCCTACCGGAAAGGCGGCGGGCCGTGGCGCTTACATCTGCAAGGATATTGTCTGTTTGGAGCGCGCCATTAAAACGCGCGGGCTCGAGCGGGCGTTTGAGCAGAAGGTGGAGCCAATGATTTATGAGACGCTTAAAGCGGACTTCGTAAAGCAATATGGATGAGCTCTTGAAATTGCATGGCGCACTGGGATTGTCCCGGCGCGCGGGAAAATGCCTCAGCGGAGATTTCGCTGTGGAGAAGGCGCTCAAATCCGGCAAGACAAAGCTTGTGGTGATTGACAGCGCGGCGTCCGAAGCGACACGGGAACGGTATATGGGCCTGTGTGAACGTCAGGGCGCAACAATGATAGCAGCGCCTGAAGTTGGTCAGGCGGTCGGGAAACCGGCGGGAAAAATCCTTGCTATCACAGACGCACGTTTCGTGCATATGATACTTTGCGCGTATGCGCAATTTGAGGAACAAAATCGTCAAACAAACAACTGATCCGGTTAGGGTTCAAAATGCGGGGGTGCAACAGATATGGCCAAAGTTAACATCGTAGACGCGGCAAAGGAGCTCGAAGAACGCGCGCAAGCGCTGTTTTCGCGCATCAACCAATCCCATGCGGATGTTGGGGAAACATTGCAGGGGGTTAAGGTGAAGGAACGCGAACTACGTGCCAAAGAAGAGGCGGAGCGTGCGGCTCGTCTGGAACGTGAGCGGCAGGAACGCCTTATGGAGGTGCTTTCTTCCGATCGCGACCTCGCCGTGCACATCGGCGGGGATGACAGCGTATTTGAAGATGCGCCTGCGCAGAAGAAATTGCAGGAGAAGCATGAGGAACCGGTGAAGGAACAGCCTGCAAAGACTGTGCAAGAAAAGCCGGAGCAGCCTGCTGCCCAAACGCCTGTGGAAGCGCCGCAAAAGAGCCAGGAAGCGGTTGCAGTTCAGGAAGCCCCTGTTGTGGCAAAGACGGAACCTCCCATTGCCGCCCAGCCCAAAGAGCCTGAAGTGAAGGCTGTACAGCAACCCGAGCAGAAGGCCCCGGAAGCTCCTGCGCAGGGTGCTGCGCCCAGTACGCAGGGTACCGGCTATCAGCAGCACACCATAGATCCCAATATGTATCAACAGCGCCCGCAAGGCGGTTACCAGCAGCGCCCGCAGGGCGAAGGCTACCAGCCGCGCCAAGGCGGTTATCAGCAGCGCCCGCAGGGCGAGGGCTATCAACAACGCCCACAAGGTGGCTATCAGCAGCGCCCGCAGGGCGAAGGCTATCAACAGCGCCCGCAGGGCGGTTATCAGCAGCGCCCGCAGGGTGGTGGTGGTTACCAGCAGGGCGGTTATCAGCAGCGTCCGCAAGGTGGCGGTGGTTACCAGCAGGGCGGCTACCAGCAGCGCCCGCAGGGCGGCGGTTACCAGCAGCGCCCGCAGGGCGGCGGCTACCAGCAGGGCGGCTATCAGCAGCGTCCGCAGGGCGGCGGCTACCAGCAGGGCGGCTATCAGCAGCTTCCGCAAGGTGGAGGTGGTTACCAGCAGGGCGGCTATCAGCAGCGTCCGCAAGGTGGAGGTGGTTACCAGCAGGGCGGCTATCAGCAGCGCCCGCAGGGTGGCGGCGGCTACCAGCAGCGTCCGCAGGGTGGTGGCGGCTTCCAGCGTCCGCAGGGCGGGGATACGTTCCAGCGCAAACCCGGCGCAAGGCCTGCATCGCCCATCGCTCCTGCCGCAGGCAAGGAAAAAGTCAGCAATTACGATCCCAATAAGAGCAATTACACCAGAAATTACGAGGCGGAAAAGAGGGCGCGCAACAAAAAGGTTGCACAGAAGGAAGCGGTTCCCATCGCACGCGCCGCATGGGATGAAGACGCGCCTATGGGCGGCAACCGCCGTAAGCCGCGCAAGCAGATGCAGCAGCACAGGCCGGAGCCTGTAATCATTGAAAAGGCGGTCATTACAACGGAAACGATTACGGTAAAGGATCTCTCCGAAAAAATCGGAAAACCCGCAGGGGAAATCATCAAGAAGCTTTTCCTGCTGGGCATCATTGCAACCATCAATCAGGAGATTGATTTTGATACCTGCGAGTTGATCGCTTCCGAGTACGGCATTGCGGTTGAACAGCAGATCGCAAAGACCTATGAGGAAGTGCTCCAGGACAGCTCCGATGAAGAGGATACCCCCGATATGCTCGCAGAACGTCCGCCGGTCGTCACCATCATGGGCCACGTTGACCACGGCAAAACATCATTGCTTGATGCGATTCGCAATGCGCGCGTAACCGAAGGCGAAGCGGGCGGTATCACCCAGCACATCGGCGCATATACCGTCGAATGCAATGGGCGCAGCATCACGTTTATCGATACCCCGGGCCACGAAGCGTTCACCTCCATGCGTGCGCGCGGCGCACAGGTAACGGATATTGTTATCCTCGTCGTCGCGGCGGACGATGGCATCAAGCCCCAGACGGTAGAAGCCATCAACCACGCAAAGGCCGCAGGCGTGCCGATTATTGTGGCGATCAACAAAATGGACCGCCCCGAAGCCGATCCGGAACGCGTCAAGCAGCAGCTCACCGAGCATGCCCTTGTTTCTGAAGAATGGGGCGGCGACACCATCTGCGTTCCCGTTTCGGCAAAAGCGCAGACCGGTATTGACACGCTCCTTGAAATGGTGCTGCTGCAGGCGGATGTTCTGGAACTCAAAGCCAACCCCAAGCGCCTTGCAAAGGGTACCATCATCGAAGCGCAGCTCGACAAGGGCCGCGGCCCCATCGCAACCGTGCTTGTACAGAATGGTACGCTGCGCGTCGGCGACACCATCGTTGCCGGTATCGCTTATGGCCGTGTCCGCGCCATGATGGACGACAAGGGCCACAGGGTCCAGGAAGCAGGCCCCAGCCAGCCGGTCGAGGTGCTGGGTTTCAGCGAAGTCCCCTCTGCGGGAGATATCTTAAACGTTGCTGAAATCGACAAGCTTTCCCGCCAGGTGGCGGAAGAGCGCCGCGATAAGATCAAGGCCGAGCAATTAAAGAACCTTTCCAAGGTTTCGCTGGACGATCTCTTCAGCCAGATCGCAGAGGGTGAAATCAAGGACCTCAATATCATCGTCAAAGCCGATGTGCAGGGTTCCGTGGAAGCCGTCAAGCAGGCGCTTGAGAAGCTCTCCAACGAAGAAGTCCGTGTCCGCTGCATCCACGGCGGCGTGGGCGCCATCACGGGATCGGATATCATGTTCGCTTCCGCATCCAACGCAATCATCATTGGCTTCAACGTGCGCATGGACAACGTGGCGCGCGTGGCCTCAGAAAAGGAAAAGGTGGATGTGCGGATGTACCGCATCATCTACAACGCCATTGAGGATGTGCAGAACGCCATGAAGGGCATGTTCAAGCCCGTATTTAAAGAAGTGGAGCTTGGCCGCATCTCTGTGCGCAACACCTTTAAGGTGACTGGTGTTGGGACAATCGCAGGTGCGTACGTACAGGAGGGCAAGGTGGCCCGCAACGCGCAGGTACGCGTCGTGCGAGACGGCATCGTCATCCACGAGGGCAAGATTTCCTCCCTCAAGCGCTTTAAGGACGACGTCAAGGAAGTCGCGCAGGGCTATGAGTGCGGTATCGGCATCGACAGCTTTAACGATCTTCTGGAAGGCGACGTCATAGAAGCGTTCGTGATGGAAGAAGTCAAGAGATAAACGCATACAACGGTATGCAATAAGGAGAACTATGTCTGCCATACGACAGGACAGATTGAATGAGGAACTTAAAAAAGCCGTCAGCGAAGTCATCCGGGAAATGAAGGATCCGCGCGTTTCCCCGATGACGACCATTACGCAGGCAGAGGTTACCAATGACCTCAAGCATGCAAAGCTGATGGTCAGCATCTATGAGGAAGATGAGCAGGCGCGCAAAGGGAGCGTTGAGGCGCTCAACCGCGCTGCAGGCTTTATCACAAGGGAGCTTGGGCACAGGATGCAGATCAGGCGGCTGCCGTCGCTGAAATTTATACTGGATACTTCCATTGAATACAGCGTACATATCGCAAAGATATTGGATACGCTCAATATCGAAAAAAAGCAGGAGAACGGCGATGCGTGAGGCGCTTGCAACATTTGCCGAATGGCTTCGCAGGGAGGATGGGTTCACGCTCATCTCCCATGTCTCCCCGGATGGGGACACGATCGGCTCCTCCCTCGCACTTTTTGGCATACTGACCGCTATGGGTAAACGCGTGCAGGCCGTCTGCGAACAGCCGGTACCCCGCGTTTATTCTTTTTTGCCGTTCTCAGACTGCGTGCTCTTGCCCGAACAGGCGCAGGCGGGTTTTTTGAACGTCATTTCCATCGACTGCGCGGATACGGCGCGCATGGGCGGGGCGGAGAAGCTGTTTGAACAGGCGCGGGGAACGGGGAATATCGATCACCACCGTACGAACCCTCTCTTCGGGGCGTATGTGCTCCATGACGGGGAAGCTGCGGCAACAGGCGAACTGATCTATGCACTATGGCAGGAGCTTGGCGTTGCTATGCACGGCGGGCAGGCGCAGGAAATTGCTTCCTGCTTGTTTACCGCGATCAGCACCGACACCGGCAACTTTGCCTACAGCAACACAACGCCCGGCACTTTTTTGACGGCGGCAGCGCTTTTGGAGACGGGAATCGATATTGCGGGCATCAACCGCAGGGTATACCGTACCGTGCCGCTTTCTAAAAAACGCCTGCTTGGGCATGTGCTGTCCAACATGCAGTTTTATGCGGACGGGAAGATCGGCTTTGGGGTTGTGAGCCAGCAAACGCTTCTTGACATGGGCGCAACGCCCGAGGAAGTGGATGGCGTGATCGACGATATCCGCGATGTGGATACGGTGGAGATCGCCATACTCATGCGTGAAGCAAGGGACGGAACACACAAAGTCAGCATGCGCTCCAAGCAATATGCGGATGTGAGCGCGCTCGCACACCGGTTTGGCGGCGGCGGGCACCTGCATGCCGCGGGCTGCACCTTTACAGGCGCGCCGGAAGAGTTAAAGGCCGAACTGTTGCGCTTAGCGGAGGATGCGCTAAAGTGACGGAAGGAATCGTCAACGTATTAAAACCGCCGGGCATGACGTCGAGCAACGTTGTGAGCGACGTCAGAAGGCTTTTTGGCCTCAAGCGTGTAGGGCACACGGGGACTTTGGACCCGGGTGCCGCAGGCGTATTGCCGATTTGCCTGGGCAGGGCGACGCGCCTGTTTGATTACCTGGTGGACAAGGAAAAGGAATATATTGCGGAAATTGCCTTTGGAAGCTGTACGGACACGCAGGACAGCTATGGCCGCGTGATCAAAACGAGCGACCAAACGGTGGACGGACATGCGCTCCGTTCCATACTGCCCGATTTTTCCGGGGAGCAAACGCAGATTGCGCCCAAATACTCCGCATTGAAATTCGGCGGCAAAGCGCTCTATGAGCTTGCGCGCAGCGGACAGGAAGTGCCGGAACGCGTGCGCCCGGTTACGATCCATACGCTGGAGCCGATCGCGAAAACCGGCGAAAACAGGTATCTTCTTCGCATCGGCTGCTCGCGCGGAACCTATATCCGCACATTATGTGAGGACATCGGCGCCCGTTTAGGGGTATGCGCGCACATGTCGTTTTTGTTGCGTACGGCCTCCGGCGCTTTCCGGGTAGAGGACGCGTACAGCATTGAAGAGCTTTCAAAGCTTAAGGAGCAGGGGCGGATTTTAGAAAGCGTTGTTCCCATCGAAACAGCGCTTGCGTTCTTGAAAAGCATCCGGGTGGATGACGAAAAAGCGTTGTTTCGCCTGCAAAACGGGCTTATGGAACGCCTTGCAGACGCTTCCTGCATGGAAGACGGGGAAAGCTGCCTTGTCTATGCGGGCGATGCGCTTATCGGCGTTGGCGTCAATACGCAAGAAGGCGTAAAGCTGAAACTTCATCTGGACGTTTCCTGAAAAAGCACAGGCATTGATGTGGATCATTACAGGCGCCTTATAAGGGTACCTGTCGTTTTGAAAGAGGTTTTTTATGCAGAACAAGCAGAAAACGCCTGCCGTTATCGCGCTGGGGATGTTTGACGGCGTCCATCTTGGGCACCGGGCACTCCTGCAGTGCGCGGTGGAAACGGCAAAAGAATGCCATGCGCAAAGCGTTGCGTATACGTTTTCCAACCATCCAAGGAGCGTATTCGCGCAAGCGCCCAAGCTGCTCTCTACAGAGGAAGAGCGCCGGGACTGTATCAAGCGGCTGGGTCTCGACCGTGTACAGATGGAGGTTTTTGATAAGGAGACCGCCATCCTCTCTCCCGAAGCGTTTGTGGAACGGTTGCAGGAACAGTATGAGGTGCGCGCGTTTGTCGTCGGGTTCAACTATACGTTCGGGCAGGGCGGAAAAGGCACGCCCGAAACGCTCCGTGAGCTTGGGAAAACGCATTCGTTTGACGTGCATGTGCTTGCGCCGGTGCTTTTTAAAGGCGATACGGTGTCAAGCACCCGCATCCGTCAGCTGGTCACAACCGGAGACCTTGCGGACGCAACCATCATGCTCACTGAACCCTACGCATTGACGGGTACGGTGGTGCGAAACCGCCGCATCGGAACAACTTTGGGCTTTCCCACGGCCAACATCCAGCCGCCCGCAGAGAAGGCGCTGCCCGCAACCGGCATCTATGTGACGTCCGTACTATACGATGACCGCTGTTATGAGGCGGTGACGAATGTCGGCACCAACCCGACTGTGAACGGCGCGAGCCTTACGGTGGAAACCCACATCATGGATTACGAAGGCGATCTTTATGGAAAAGAGCTTACGGTAAGGTTCCACAATCGCCTGCGCGAAGAGGTTCGTTTTGACAGCAAGGAGGCGCTGGTGCAGCAGATCGCACGGGATGTTGCGGATGCAAGGGCCTGGTTCCTGCAGCAAGATCGAAAAGTGATCGGCTGAAAACGGCACTGCAAACAGGAAGACGGTTGTAGGGGCGTCTGCGGTCGCCCGCGGGCAACTACAGGGCCGTCTCCACAGGTTTCTAAAAACCGTATCCCGAAGCGCGCCGGCAAGCTTTTTGCGCAAAAGCGTTTGCAAAGCGCCCGGCGCTATGCTACACTATACCCTGTGAAACATGAACCACGGCACGGTTTCGCGAATCTCCAACGCGTTACTTTGCCGGAGGGGATAGAAAAACTAGGAGGATATCATGGAAAAGGATCGTAAACTAGAGATCATCGAGCAGTTTAAACTGCACGATGGAGACACGGGTTCCCCGGAAGTGCAGATTGCACTTTTGACCGCGCGTATCAACCACCTCAATGAGCATCTGAAGCTCCACAACAAGGATCATCACTCCCGCCGCGGCCTTCTGAAAATGGTCGGCCAGCGCAGGGGCTTATTGAATTACCTCAAGGATAAGGACATTGAGCGTTACAGAACGATCATTGCCAGCTTGGGTCTGCGGAAATAAGTTTTGTTTCAAAAGAACGGGGGAGCTTCAAGGCTTCCCCGTTTTTCTGTTCCAAACCGCCTTTTTCACAGGAGATGTTACAGAAAAACACCCTTTAGGGGCAAAAGGATGACAGAAAAGACGGTTATCAGCCCATAGCGCTATTTTCTTGTGGTACGAGTTGCCTTACCGTGCTATACTAGTTTGGTAGAAAAAAAGAAAGAAGTAAAATGAAGGAGCTATTGTTTCATGCACAAAACGTTTGAAATGCAGCTTGGCGGCAGGACACTTGTCGTGGAAACCGGCAAGTATGCCGAGCAGGCGGGTGGGTCCTGCCTCGTCCGTTGCGGGGATACCGCCGTACTTACCTGTGCCACGGTTGCAAAGACCGCCCGCGCCGGCGTCGATTTTTTGCCGCTGAGCGTCGAGTTTGAAGAGAAACTGTATGCGGTGGGTAAGATTCCCGGCGGCTTTATCAAAAGAGAAGGCCGTCCCTCTGAACGGTCAATTTTAACTTCCCGCCTTATCGATAGGCCCATTCGTCCGCTGTTCCCCAAGGGCTTCTACAGGGATGTACAGGTGATTGCAACCGTCCTTTCCGTGGATCAGGATATTCAGCCCGACATCCTTGGCATGATCGGTTCTTCCATCGCGCTTTCCATCAGTGAAGCGCCGTTTATGGGGCCGACCGGTTCCGTGAATGTTGGCTATATTGATGGCGAATTTATCCTGAATCCTGATTGCGCGCAGCGTGAAAAGACCCGCATGAACCTCACCGTTGCGGGTACGCGCGATGCGGTCATGATGGTAGAAGCGGGTGCGAGCGAAGTCACCGAAAAAGAAATGCTTGACGCGATCCTCTTTGCGCATGCGCACATCAAGGAAATCGTCAAGTTCATCGAAGGCATTACCGCGGAAGTCGGCAAGCCCAAGGCGGCGTTTGAAATCTATCATCCCGACGATACGCTCACTGAAAAAGTTCGTGCCGCCGCCTTTGATAAGGTCGTCTGGTCCTTGGATACCTTTGACCGTAAGGAACGTGAAACACGTTCCAGCCAGGTCAAGGAAGAAGTCATTGCGGCGTTCGCGCAAGACTATCCCGATTCTGCTGGCGATATCGACGCAATCCTCTATAGCCTCACCAAAGAGGTTGTACGCGATAAAATCATCAACAAGGGCATCCGTCCCGATGGCCGCAAGCATGACGAAATCCGCCCCATCTGGAGCGAAGTCAGCCTGCTTTCGCGCACCCACGGCAGCGCCGTGTTTACCCGCGGCCAGACACAGGTCATGACGATTACCACGCTCGGTACCATCGGTGAGGCACAGATTTTAGACGGTATCACCATGGAAGAAAACAAGCGCTACATGCACCAGTACAACATGCCCCCTTACAGCGTGGGTGAAACCCGTATGATGCGCGGCCCTGGCCGCCGTGAAATCGGCCACGGCGCTTTGGCAGAGCGCGCGCTGGAGCCCGTGCTCCCGAGCGAAGAGGAATTTCCGTACTGCATGCGCCTCGTTTCCGAGGTCATCAGCTCCAACGGCAGCACCTCGCAGGCTTCGATCTGCGCGAGCACGCTGTCCCTGATGGATGCGGGCGTTCCCATCAAAAAGCCGGTTGCAGGCGTTGCAATGGGCCTGATCAAGGATGACGCCAACGGCAACATCGCAATCCTGACGGATATCCAGGGGCTTGAAGACTTCCTTGGCGACATGGACTTCAAAGTTGCCGGCACCAGGGATGGTATCACGGCTATCCAGATGGATATCAAGATCAAAGGCATCAGTGAAGAAGTCCTTACCCGCGCACTCGAGCAGGCACGCGTTGGCCGTATGTTCATTCTGGGCAAAATGCTTGAGGCGTTGCCGGAACCCCGCACGGAGCTTTCCCGCTTTGCGCCGCGCATCCTGTCCTTCTCCATCAATCCGGATAAGATCAGGGATGTCATCGGCTCCGGCGGCAAGACCATCAATAAGATCATTGCCGATACCGGCGTGAAGATCGATATCGAAGACGATGGCCGCGTGTTCATCGCTTCCCCTGATGCCGATGCCGCGGATGAAGCCAAGCGCATCATCATGGGCATCGTCAAGGACATCGAAGTGGGCGATGTATTCCTCGGTAAGGTCGTACGCATCATGCCGTTTGGCGCGTTCGTCAACCTGACCCCGGGCAAGGACGGCTTAGTCCATATCTCCAAGCTTGCGAACCGCCGCGTGGAGAAGGTGGAAGATGTCGTCAACATCGGGGATGAAATCCTCGTGCGCGTTGTGGAGATCGACAAGCAGGGCAAGATCAACCTCACCCGCAAAGGCCTTTTGCCTGAAGACCAGGGTCAGGAGTAATCGCTCGTATCTGGTGACAATCTAACATCCGGAGAGGGCGGGGCAGTCTGGCCCTGCCCTCTTTTGATTCGTTCCGGCAAACACCTGTGACATCCTCGTTATGTATGCGGCATATACTGTAACAGCATGCAAAGGAGGAACAGGCGATGCGGTGGTTGTATGGAAAAGGCAGGATTGTTGTAAACATCTTACTTACGGCGCTGATGATTGCGCTCTATATCGCAACGACAACGCCGGTGGCGCAGTCCGTCATCAGCGAGCTTTACAACAGTCCCGTTTACCGCGGGCATGAAAAAGGTGTTGTCAGCATGGAGTGCGCTGTCAGTTGGAATGCCGCTGCAATGCCCGAAATGCTTCGTATCCTCAAAGAGAACGATGTCCGGATTACGTTCTTTGTCAGCGGCGCGTGGGCCGAGGACAATCAGGCGCTTCTTGTGCAGATGGTGCACGACGGACATGAAATCGGCACCATGGGCCAGCTTCCCATGCGTGATGGCGATACGGACGCGGTAAGGGAAGACATCGCGCGCTCCGTTGATATCATCCATACGGTATCCGGCGTCCGGCCGAAGCTCTACTATTCGGGCACACGCCGCCTTTCGAGCTCCACGCGCGCCGCCAGCCGCCTTGGCCTGACGCATGTTTTGTGCACGGTCGATCTCCTGTCGGGCAGGGGAAAAGCGGAGGATATCCTGCTGCGTGCATTGGATGCGCCGTTTGATGGAAGTATATTGCTTATACAGCCTACGGCAGAAGCCGTCAAGGCATTGCCTGCCTGCATCAGCGGGCTCAAGCAGCGGGGGCTTCGCATCGGCACGGTGAGCGAAGCGCTTGGCGAGCATATACAAAAGGAAGTACGTGTATGATCATTCAGGAAACATTGGAAAATGGGATTCGCGTTGTAGGCGAAACCATGGAAAAGGTTCGCTCATGCGCCATCGGCGTATGGGTTGGGACAGGCTCCGCCTTTGAACGGGAGAACGAGGGCGGCGCTTCTCATTTTATTGAGCACATGCTCTTCAAGGGCACAAAGACGCGCACCGCACAGGACATCGCAGCGGAGATGGATGGTATCGGCGGCAACATGAACGCGTTTACGTCCAAGGAATGTACCTGCTATTACGCCAAGGTGCTTGATGAGAATCTCGGTACCGCAGTCGACATTCTTTCGGATATTGTGCTAAACTCCACATTCGATCCTGCCGAATTAAAAAAAGAGCAGGGCGTTATCTGCGAGGAAATTTTAATGACGCAGGACAGCCCCGAGGATCTTGCCCACGAGTCTATCGCACAGCTTTACTACGAAGGCGATGCGCTTGCAAAACCGATCCTTGGGACGGATAAAAGCGTGCGCTCCTTTACGCAGGAAAGCTTGTTTGCATATATGCACCGCCAGTATGTGCCCGAGCGCATCGTGATTTCCGCGGCGGGCCATTTTGAGAAGGACAAGCTGTTGTCTCTGGTGCGGGAGAAGTTTGCTCAAATGCAAAAAGGGGAAGCGCATCCGTTTGGGCAGAACAAAGCGCCAGGCGGCAAGCGGTTCCGCGCAGTGGAAAAGGATATCGAGCAGATTCATATCTGCATGGCGATGCCGGGCGCGGCGCTCGAAACGCCGGATCAGTACCCGCTCTTTGTATTGAGCAACGTCTTGGGCGGCAGTATGAGCTCGAGGCTGTTCCAGAAAATCCGTGAACAGCGCGGCATGGCCTACTCCATTTATTCCTACCCCACCTGCTACCGCAGCACAGGGAGCTTTTCCTTTTATGCGGGTACCGGCGAACAGCAGGCGGTAGAGGTTATCCGCCTGATGCGTGAGGAGACGGAAAACGTCATTAAAAACGGCATCACCAAAGAGGAATTCAAGCGCAGCAAGGATCAGCTAAAGGGCAGTTATCTGCTTTCGCAGGAGGGCACCTCCAGCCGTATGAATGCGCTCGGCAAGACGGCGCTGCTGCAAAACAAGCTCTATAACGAGCAGGAAACCTATGATCGCATCGAAAGCGTCACCATAGAGGATGTGGAGCGTGTCCTGCCCGCCATTTTGGATATAGAGAACACTGCCACCGTATGCGTCGGCAGGATTAAAAACCGCGAGCAGGAAATCAAGGAATTGCTCGAACTCAATTAAATGCCTAAGGAAGGTTGGGGAACAATGGACAAACTGGATGAAATCTTTGCAATGCAAAAGGAACTTGACGAGGAGATCATCTCCCGCCGCGGCCTTACGGACATTCCGATGGAGCAGTGGGTACAAAAGGATATTTTAGCCATGCTTTCTGAACTTGGCGAAGTGCTTGAAGAGGTTAACTTCAAGTGGTGGAAAAATCCAAAGGAGCTTGACCGCACGGCCCTGTCGGAAGAACTGGTGGATGTGCTGCACTTTTTCATCAGCATGTGCATCCATGCAGGGCTCGATGCTCAAATGATGTACGAGATCTACACGGAGAAGAACAAGGAAAATATGAACAGGCAGCTTGGCCGTTCCAAAAAGCCGGGCTACGCCATCAGGGAAAACAAATAGCGCTCCGCGCCGGGAGGAAAACCATGCAGAGAGTGAGAGTTCGGGGACGGTTTTATGTGCTGCTTGTGCTTTTGCTTGCGCTGTTGGGCGTGCTCCTTTATTTCTTATTAGGAGGCGGCAGGGAGGGCGAGCTTGCTATGAGCACCATGCGCCTTTCCCGCTCCCAAAAGACGGTGCTTGTAAGGGATGAAGTGAGCAGGACCGTCGAGCGTTATGACAAAATCCTATTTGACGTCGTAGAGGGCGCGCATGTGAACATGGGCGATCAGATCGCGCAGGTATTCAAGTGGGGGTATCAGGAGCAGACAATGCAGACCCTGCTTGATGTGGAGAAATCCATTTACGAGTACCAGATCAATCAGATCAAAGGCATCGTAAATCCGGAGCTTGACGCGCTCAATGTGCAGTTGCAGCAAAAGCAGAATGCCATCCGCGCCGCCGTCCGAGGGGAAAGCACTGCGGACATGCTTACCTTGGAACAGGAATTGAAAGCGCTTCTAAACACAAGGAAGGAACTCCTGCGCGATATCCAGCCCGACGAGGCGCTCAATAGCCTTTATCAGCGGGAGGAGCAGCAGCTGACCAACCTGAACACGTGGAAGCGCGATATTTTAAACGATGTCGGGGACGGCGTTGTCAGCTTTTATTTTGACGGATATGAACAGGCATTGAGTGCCAAGAAGCTCGATATGATCAACTCCGATCTGGTAGCGGGGGTCATTCGCGGCAGCGGGGTGGTCTCCAATATCGATACGACGGATGTGAGCCCACTTTACCGCCTGATCGATCCGGATCATTTTTATATTGCGTTTTTAACGGATGCATCAAGCGCTTTTCGCGTAACGCGGGGGGAAAGCTATACGGTTGTATTCAGCGGGTATGCCGATCAGCCTTATACCGGTATGGCGCTTGCGCCAATCGTTTCCGGCAAGCAGGTCGTAAACCTGATTGAATTCAACCAGCCCATGCAGGATCTGATGGGCGTGCGTGTGGTGGAAGCGTCCATCATGAAGGACGTTACGGGGCTTTACGTGCCGCTTGAGGCGATTGAAATGCGCGAAGGCGTGCCGGGCATCCTTCGTGTCGCCGGGGAAGAGACGGTATGGACGCAGGTGGATGTGCTTGCCTCCGACGAGGAGGGCGCGATTATCCGCGCTGCAGGCGGGGAAGCGCTCATGGCGGGCCTGCGTTACCGCAAACCGTAGGGCATTTGCGTTTTCAGACACACCTGGGGAAGTATGGATGGAATGGGAGGCATACCGATGAGCATACAGGAAAACTATGCGCATATCGTGGAGCGGATCGCATCTGCCTGCGCGTCCTGCAACCGGAAGCCGGAAGAAATTATGCTGCTTGCCGTCACAAAATTTGTGCCTGTTGAGCGGATTGAAGAGGCGCTGCGGCTTGGCGTGACCCATGTGGGAGAGAACCGCGCGCAGGAACTGACGGAGAAACTGGAATTTTTTCAGGCGCATCAATGCGACATTCATTTTATTGGACAATTACAAACAAATAAGGTAAAATATATTATCGGCCGGGTAGACTTGGTACAATCGGTAGATCGTATCCAGCTCGCGCAGGAATTGGAACGGCAAGCGGCGCGGCTGGATCTCATACAGGACATTCTTGTACAGGTCAACATCGGGGAGGAACCGCAAAAGGGCGGGATCGGTGAAGAAAATCTCACCGCCTTTTTGGAAAGCATGGCGGACATGCCCCATCTTCGGGTAAAAGGGCTCATGTGCGTACCTCCGGCGTTGGAAGCCGAACAGGCAAGGCCGTATTTTGCCAGAATGCGCGGGCTGTGGGAGGCCGCAAAGCGTATTCCCGGCGTTACGATGCAACACCTTTCTATGGGAATGAGCGGAGATTATGAGGCAGCCATACAGGAAGGCGCAACATTGATCCGTGTTGGCAGCGCCCTGTTTGGGGAACGGCCGCCGCAGGCGAAAGGGTAGCATTTCTCCCATCGGGAATGAAACAGGGCCGATATAGAAAGAACGCCCGTTTCATACATAGCCGCAACAAAAATAGAGATGCGGCAATCTCCAAGCGCCAACGAAAAATACTTTTCGTTTGGAGGTAGTGTCATGGCAAAGTTCTTTAACAAATTCCTCGATTACATCGGAATTGAGGAGACAGATGTTGAGGATGAATTCCAGAACGATTACTATGCGGAAAACTCTTTGGAGCAGCCGGATAACGTTGTAAATTTCGGCCAGCGCGATAAGAGAAAGAGCAACGTCGTCAGCATCCCCACGGCGATGCAAATGAAGATGATCGTGTATCACCCCATCAGCTATGAGGATACGCAGAATATCATCGATAATTTGAAGAGCCGCAAGCCGGTCATCGTGAATATGGAGGAGCTTGAAATCGAATGCGCGCAGCGCATCCTGGATTTCATGGCGGGTGCGGTGTATGCGCTCAACGGCACCATATTCAAGATTTCACGCGGGATATTCGTAGTGGCCCCCAACAATTACGATATCATCGGCAACGGCGAGGGCGACCTGAACGACGACGGATTGATCTAAAGCGATCGGACAGGCCCAGAGGCTGTTTGAAAACCAACACAATTGTCTATTTTGAGCTTTCAAACACGCCCTAGTATGCTTTTTACGCGCCGTGGAATAACTGCGGCGCGTTTTTTTATGAAACATTCCAAGAGCGCCTGTTTTTATGACAGGTTGCAAAAAGGAGGGCAAACAGAGTGCTGCGCGCGGATGATATTGTAAATGCCCGGTTCACCAAAGTGTTCCGCGGCTACGATATTCAGGAAGTCGATCTGTTTTTAGATGAAGTCATAGATACCATGGATGCGCTCGAGGAGGAACGGGATACGCTCCTTTCCCGCCTGGAAGCACTGCTTGAGGAACTTGAGCGGTGCGATGCGCTATTGGAACTGCACAACATTCCCCGCGAGGAACTGGCATAATAAGACGGCGTTGGGGACAAATTCCCTGAAAAAGGGGTGCCTATTTCTGAGGGCGGCCGTTGGCCGTCCTTTGTTATGCCGGGTTGCATCTGCGGCTTGCTTGGAGTAGAGTAGTGTTATGCGATTATTGGAACAACCTCTCCCTATGAGCCGGAAAGAACTCAAAGCGCGGGGAATCGAACAACTGGATTTTGTATTGATTACGGGGGACGCGTATGTGGACCACCCGAGTTTTGGCGCGGCCATCATCGGCAGGACGCTGGAGCACAATGGCTACAGCGTAGGCATCATTGCGCAGCCCAAGTGGACGGATGTCAACGCGTTCCGTACGCTGGGGAGGCCGAAGCTTGCTTTTTTAGTGACTTCAGGGAACCTCGACTCGATGGTAAACCATTATTCGGTCACAAAACACAGGCGCGCAACGGATTCCTATTCGCCCGGCGGCAAGGCAGGATTACGGCCGGACCGCGCCGCCATCGTGTATGCCAACCGCTGCAAGGAAGCCTACCGCGGCGTACCGGTGCTGTTGGGCGGGCTTGAAGCAAGCCTCAGGCGGTTTGCCCATTATGATTACTGGGAGGACGCCGTGCGCCATTCCATACTGTCGGACTCGGGCGCTGACATCCTGTTTTACGGCATGGCGGAGCGTGCGATGCTGGAGGTCGCGGAGGCGCTCTCTTCCGGCCTTGCAATCGCGGATATTACGTATGTTGCGGGCACCTGCTTTATGAAGACGTCGCTCGACACGGTTTACGATTATGAGATGATCGAGTCCTACGCAAAGGTAGCTTCCGACAAAACGGCCTACGCGCGCGCGTTCATGCGGCAATACCGGGAGCAGGACGCTATACGTGGCAAACGGCTGGTGCAGGAGCATGAAAAAGCATACCTTGTAGCAAATCCTCCGGCTATGCCGCTCGAACAGGAAGCGCTTGACGCCGTCTACGCCCTGCCGTATACGAGAAAGCCGCATCCCATGTATCAGGAAAAAATCCCCGCGCTTGACGAGGTGGAGTTTTCCCTCACATCCTGCCGGGGCTGCTTTGGCGCGTGTTCGTTCTGTGCGCTCACGTTCCATCAGGGGCGGGTCGTACAGTCCCGCAGCCATACGTCCCTTGTGGAAGAGGCGAAGCAGCTGACGAATATGCCGGGCTTTAAAGGTTATATTCACGATGTCGGCGGCCCTACCGCGAACTTCAGGCAGACGGCCTGTGCGAAGCACCTTAAAAACGGCACATGCAGGGACAAGCAGTGCATCGGCTTTGAAAGATGCAGCCAGCTGGTAGTGGATCATGAGGATTATCTGGGGCTGTTGAAGAAAATTCGCAGCCTGCCCAACGTGAAAAAGGTGTTTGTGCGTTCCGGCATACGATATGACTATGTGATGTATGATAAGGACAAGTCGTTTTTGCGCGAGCTTGCAAAGCACCATGTCAGCGGACAGTTAAAGGTTGCGCCGGAGCATGTGAACGAACGCGTGCTGTATTATATGAACAAGCCCGCACACGGCCTTTATGACCGGTTCGTGCAGCGCTATCAGGAAGTCAACCGTTCCCTTGGGCTGGAGCAGTATATCGTGCCGTATTTCATTTCTTCTCATCCGGGAAGCGATCTCAATGCCGCAATCGAGCTGGCGCAGTATTTAAAAAAGACAGGGCAGCGGCCCGAACAGGTGCAGGATTTTTATCCTACGCCCGGTACGCTCTCCACCTGTATGTACCATACAGGGATTGATCCCCGCACCATGGAGAAGGTCTATGTCGCCCGTTCCCAAAAAGAAAAAGGGATGCAGCGTGCGCTGATGCAGTACTTTTTGCCGCAGAACTTTCATAAGGTGCGCGAAGCGCTCATGGCAGCGGGCAGGGAGGACTTGATCGGCTTTCATAAGGAAGCGCTGGTTCTCCCGCCAAGGGAGATGCAGCCTGAAAGGCTGCAAAAAAGAGCCGCTGGCGGCGGAAAGAAACCGGGAAAACCCCGGCGGAGGTAGGCGGCATTTGGCGCCTAAAACAATCGATGCTTTTCTAGGCAGGACGTATGCAGTATAATAGAACACGGTAAACGGCAAATTGCGGCAGCTCTGATAGGGATGCCCAGATGGAGGCAGGTGCCGCCGTTTCCTAGGACAAGCTAAGACTTTTATTCTTCGATACAGGAGGACTCCCACATGATCAATCCCGACAGGGTGGCGTTCAGCCTATTTGGCAGGGATATCTACTGGTACGGCGTGCTGATGGCGCTGGGCATCATCGTTGCGGTGCTGCTTGCCATGCGCGAGGCCAAGCGCAAGAACATGAACGAGGATACGGTACTGGACCTGTGCCTCATCATTATCCCGTGCGGCGTTGTCGGCGCAAGGCTGTACTATGTGCTCTTTGAGCTGGACCAATATCTTGCAAACCCCATCCGGATGCTCTACATCTGGGAAGGCGGGCTTGCGATATTCGGTGCAATCATCGGCGGGCTCATCGGTATGGTGATCTATGCGCATAGAAAGAAGCTGCGCATCTTCCGCCTTGCGGACATCATAGCGCCCGGCCTTGTGCTTGCGCAGTCCATCGGCCGCTGGGGGAACTTCTTTAATCAGGAAGCGTTCGGTCTCCCGGTCACCAACCCCGATCTGCTCTGGTTCCCCATGTCCGTAAAAATCGATACGCCGTGGAACGGCGGATTCCATACCTTCAACGGCGTTGTGTGCACGGAGCCGTACCATTTGGCGACGTTCTTCTATGAGTCGCTCTGGTGTTTCCTCGTGTTCCTGTTTCTCTGGTTTGTGCTGCGCAAGCGCACCAAGCACGATGGGGACGTATTCATCTGGTATGCCATGCTCTACAGCTTTGAGCGCATGTTTGTAGAAGGCCTGCGCGGAGACAGCCTGTGGCTGATTAAGGATGCCGTGCGCGTTTCGCAGCTATTAAGTTTCCTGCTGTTTGCAGCTGCGCTTGCATTCCTCCTGGTGCGCCACTTTAAGGAAAAGAAGCTTGGCCACCTGATCTGGCCCGCACCGGAAACTTCCGCTGCGGATGCTGTGGAGAGCACGATCCTCGCCGATGGGGAAGCACAAACCGATGCGGAGGAAGGGGAGGCCGTAGGCACGGAGCATTCTAAAGCACCGGATGATGTGCCTTCCGGCGAAGCATCCGGAGAGGCGCAGGACCAGCCGGAAGATCTCACCGACTCCCGCGATTAATTTTTTGATAGTTACCTTGTCACGGCTTTCATGCGCTTTCAGCATGAAAGCCGTGCGGTATTGTAACAATTTGTTGAATCGAGGAACCTTTTCATGCGCAACCTGACAATGATGACTGATCTGTATCAGCTCACCATGATGTACGGCTATTTCAAACATTCCATGAAAGACAATGTCGCCGTATTTGATCTGTTCTTCCGCCAGACGCGGCCCAATACCGTATATGCCGTTATGGCGGGCCTTGAAAGCGCGGTGGACTATGTAAAAAATCTTCACTTTGAAGAAGACGATATCGCTTATCTGCGCTCTCTGCATCTTTTTGACGAATCCTTCTTTGATTATTTAAGGGCGTTCCGCTTTACCGGAGAAATGTACGCGATGCCTGAAGGCACCGTCGTTTTTCCGCACGAGCCGCTTGTGCGCGTCAAAGCGCCCATTATTGAGGCGCAGCTTCTGGAGACGGCGCTGCTGAATATTATCAACCACCAGACGCTCATTGCCACCAAGGCAAGCCGCGTGGTGTACGCCGCAAACGGCGATCCTGTGCTGGAGTTTGGCCTCAGGCGCGCACAGGGGCCGGACGCGGGGATATACGGCGCTCGAGCTGCCATCATCGGCGGCTGCTCGAGTACGAGCAATGTCCTGACCGGGAAGCTCTATGACGTGCCGATCAAGGGGACGCATGCGCACAGCTGGGTGATGAGCTTTCCCACCGAGCTTGATTCGTTCCGCGCTTATGCAAAAACCTTCCCGGATACCTGCCTACTGCTGGTGGATACCTATGATACGCTCCGTTCCGGCATCCCCAACGCCATTACCGTATTTGAGGAACTGCGTGAACAGGGCTACGAGCCTGTCGGCATCCGGCTTGATTCGGGCGACCTTGCCTATCTTTCCAAGAAGGCGCGCGAAATGCTTGATGAAGCGGGGTTTCAAAAAGCAAAGATCTATGCTTCGGGCGACCTTGATGAAACCGTCATACGTGATTTAAAGGCGCAGGGCGCGTGCATCGATGTATGGGGTGTCGGAACAAGGCTCATTACATCGGACGATCACCCGGCGCTCGGCGGCGTATACAAAATGTCCGCGGAGCTTATAGACGGCAAGCTTATCCCCAAAATCAAGCGCAGCGACAACCCCGCAAAGGTGACGAACCCCGGCTATAAAAAAGTATACCGCCTGTACCGCAACAAAAACGGCAAGGCGATCGCGGATCTCATTACCCTTGCCGAAGAAACCATTGATACGAAGAAGCCGCTTCGCATATTCGATCCGGAACAGACATGGAAGAGCATGGTGGTGACGGATTTTTCGGCGCGCGAGCTGCTGGTGCCAATATTCCTGAACGGGGAGCTTGTGTATGATCTTCCGGATATCCACGCCATACAGGACTACGCGAAAAACGAGCTTGCGACCATGTGGGAGGAATACAAGCGCTTATTGAACCCGCATGCGTACAAGGTGGACCTTTCCGATCAATTGTATGACATGAAACAGCGTCTCCTGCGGGAGCATGCAACCACATTATGAAGAAACTGACCGCTTTATTGCTGCTGCTGCTGTTCCTGCCGGGCTGTGTCCGGCAGCAGCCGGTGCTCTCCGGCGCGCCGACGCCCGTACCAACGCCCACGCCGGCGCCGTCCGCCGTGACGAGTATGGACCGCGTGATTTGGGAGACGGACGCGCTCGGCGCGACCATTTATGATGAAGAGCGGCATTTTGAACGCTATCTTGCGTTCCAAAAAATCCGCGTGTTTGAATACGAGGGCAGCACGCTCATGGAGGGTATTTGCGAAAACGCCTATCCGGAGGCGCTCTCCGGCAGCTATGAGATTGTATTTCAAGATAAGGACGATGTCGAGATCGCGCGTGCAAAGGTGCTCATCCGTGGGCAAGAGGATGTGTTTGCCCCGGGGAACAATACCGTATACGCCGCGATCGATACGGATATGAACATCCTGATGATGCAATTTACTCTGGGGGCGACAAAGCCCGTTCTGCCAAAGGCGGCATAACGAACGCATTTCCCATCACTGCATGGAGGTATCATATGCAAAAAAAGGAAGCAAGCGTACTATATACACGGCTGCTTGAAGGTCTTACCCTGCGCCCGGAGCTCTATCACACGCAGTTTTCCAGAAAATCCCTCCGAGAGCTGCTGCAAGCGTGCGGTTTCCGTGCAAGGCTCAACGTATTTCTTGCGAATGATACATATAACAGCCGTGATGTGCTCTCGCTCTGCCAGCCCGTTATGGAGCGCCTGTGCCCCGAACAGACGGGGGACTGGCTTTTTTTGATCTACCATGCGCTTGTGGAGGAATTGTTTCCCTCGGAAGAAAAAGAGACGCTTCCGCCTTCCTTCCGGCGCGCAAGCCTGTTCTTTTTGATGACCTACCGCCTGCTTCTTGAAGAAGAACGGCAGGGAACCCCTTTTTTGCCCGATACGCATTTTGCGTTTGCAACGGAAGAAGAATGCAGGCAAAGCGCCATCCGGCAGGAATATGCGGACTTTCTTTCGATTGCCGCGCGCAGCTTTTTTGTGGAACTGATGCGCATTGGCCGCGATATCATGCGGTTTGATCTATTAGGCCATGTAGCGGGGGTCCACCATGTGGCCATGCACATGGCGCGCCAGCTAAAAGCGCTTGGGGTTGCGGTGGATGTCCCGCTCATTTCTGCTGCCGCGGCTACGCATGATATCGGCAAATATGGCTGCAAGGGGGAGGAACAGCGCCGCATTCCGTATCTGCACTATTATTATACGGAGCAGTGGCTCAAGCGGCATAACCTCAATACCATCGCGCATGTGGCGGCCAACCATTCCACTTGGGATTTGGAGCTTGAAAACCTGCCCGCAGAGTCCCTGCTGCTCATTTACGCTGATTTTCGCGTAAAGAGCACAAGGACAGAGGGCGGGCGCGAGCGGATGGAGTTTTTTACGCTGCAGCAATCCTATGATGTGATATTGAATAAGCTTGATAACGTGGATGATCAGAAACGCCGTAGGTACGAGCGTGTCTACCGAAAGCTTGCCGATTTTGAAGCGTATATGGCCTCTTTGGGCGTTAATACCGATCCGTTTTCGGAGGAAGCGGGCGTCGCCGTATATCGGGACGCCGCGCTGCTTGAAGGCGAAGGGGCAGTCACAGCGCTCAAATTCCAGGCGATCTCCCACAACCTCACGCTCATGCACCGCATCAGCTCGGAGACCGCGTTTGCCGATCTTCTCGAAGATGCGCGCACCCAGACGGATTGGCAGAACATCCGCACGTATCTTGATATCCTGGGCGAATATTTTAGTTACATGACGCAGAACCAGAAAACCAATACCATGCGGTTTTTGTATGAGCTGTTCATGCATAGCCACGGGGATATCCGCTATCAGGCGGCAACATTGTATGCCCGGATTTTGTCCAGCTTTGACGTCGTTTACCGGAAAGAGCTTCCCCGCAACATCACCATGCCGGTTTTGGGGCCCACGAGCTTTGCCGTCTTCCGGGAAAGTCTGGAGCAGATTTTGCTGCCGGATCATAAAATTGCGCCCAACCACAGCGCATGGATTTCCTATACGCTCAAGGTGATTCTTCCTGCCCTGTTCGCCTGCTGCAAACAGGCGGATGTGGAAACATACCTTGCAATCTACCTTGAATGCTTTGAAAACGAGCGGTATCTGGAGCCCGCAACCGCTTTCGTGCTGTTGGACAGCATCCTGCGTGTGCCCGAATATGTCATAAAGACGGAGCATTTTCTTGAGCCGCTCTCGGTGGCGGCAAAGATTGCCTCGCTTTCGGAAACCCGGATGCAGGCGGCGGCGCTGCGGCTTGTGAACCATGTGCTCAAGCGGGAAGGGGAGACGGCCTTCCTTATGCCGCTCATTCGCCGCGTGATTGACGCGCTGCCCGAGGAAAAAGAGCCTGTCATCGATTATCTGCTGTGTGTCGCAGCGCCGTATCTTGAAGGCTACGAAATGCAGGAATCGTTAAGCGTACTGCGGCTGGAACGGCTCGACAGCGCCGACCTGTTTTTGGAGAATTTAAAGACCGCTACGCCGTGGGTAATCAAAGAAGTGAATATTGAGCTTCTACTGTACCGCGTGCATCATGGCGGGCAGGCGCATGCGTTTCAGGTAGCGGCCCATTTTGCAAACCTGATCCGCGTGAGCGAGCGCTTTGCCGTACGCAACCGCGCGGGGGAGGCGCTTGTCGAGCTTGCGGCGGTGCTCACGCTGGACCAGCGCAACGAAATCGCCGTGGAACTCATCCGCAGTCTTGAAAGCGCGACGCATGAGTTTTCCAAATACATCCCGCAGTATCTTGGGCGCTTTATGCTCTACCTGCACCCCAAGGAGCTCGATGAGTCGCTCAGCGAGCTTACGCGCTACATCAAGTCCTCAAACGAGCCCGCCGCCTGTGTGACGCTTGAAACGTTGGGGATACTACTGCAGCATTATTCGGAAGTGTACCGGGACGCTTTTTCGGAAACCGGTGAAGCGTTTGAAACGCGCAAACGCAGGATGCTGAGCATGCTCTTAAGCGGCATTGCGCACCACAATGAGGCAACCGCCCGCGTGGCGCTGTTTGTGGTGGGACGGTACCTGTTTGGCGGTGCTATTTCCCACACGGAGCTTTGCGGTTTATTCGGCATCATCTATAAAAAGCTGCTGACGCTTGTGCGGGAGCAAACGCCGGGCAATCTGACGTTTTTCAGCAACGCGGCGGCGCTCAACCACATTTACCGTTTTGTGATTGAAGCGGAAGCCGCGCAGTCCCCACTCCGGTTTGAGACTTTCCCAAAAGCGGTATTTTTCCCCGGCACCTTTGACCCGTTTTCCGCAAGCCATATGGGTATTGTCAATCAAATCCGCGCGCTTGGGTTTGAGGTCTATCTTGCCATCGATGAATTCAGCTGGTCAAAGCACACGCAACCGCATATGGTCCGGCGGCGCATTGCCAACATGTCCATCGCGGATACATTTGGCGTCTATCTCTTTCCGGACGATATTCCGGTCAACCTTGCAAACCCGGCGGATTTATTGCGCTTAAGCGCCTTGTTTGCCGAAAAAAAGCTCTATATTGCCGTAGGGAGCGACGTGGTGCGAAACGCTTCCGCCTATAAAAACGTGCCGACGCCCGGATCGGTGCACGGCTTCCATCATGTTCTGTTTCTCAGGGGAAAGGCAGGGACGGAATTGGAGGAGGAGCGTGCGCTGGTGCTTGCGCGCATTCAGGGCAACATCACCGAATTGATGCTGCCGCCTGCGCTTGAGGAAATCAGCTCCAGCGGCATTCGGGAGAGCGTAGACAACAACCGCGATATTTCAGCGCTCGTAGACCCAACGGTGCAGGGCTATATCTATGACAACGGCCTGTATCTGCGCGAGCCGCAGGACAAACAGCTGTTGCGGCCTGAAAAGCTGCTCTTTGAAAGCTGTTCCCCTGAGGATGGGGAGGCGCGCAGGCAGCTGTATGCGCTGGCGTTTTCAGAGCAGTTCCGGGAAGGACAACGGGGCGGCCAAACGGCCGAGGAATTATCCGCGCTGCTGCAAAAGCCGGGCGCGCAGATGCTGCTGCTGCGGCAGGAGGACACAAAAAGCGAGGTGCGCGGGATCGCACTTTACTATACGACGAGTGCAGCCGAGCTGTATGCGGAGTTCGAGAACATCCGCCTTGCAGAATATATTAGAAGGCATACCTCCGGAAAAATTGCCGTGCTCGCCGGCATTTATGTCAACAAAGGGTTTGGCAGGCGTGATACGATACGGCTGCTGCTCAACGAAGCGCTTGCGCTGTGTCTGCGGCAGGATTATACATATGCCCTGGCGATTGCCGCCAATTGTCCCCCGGAGGAGGAGTTCTTTCTCGCGCTGGAGCGGCAGGGATTTTTGCGCATGCCCGACCCCGTGCGCGGCGCACCCGTCTATGCGGTGGATATGCGCACGCCCATTGCCATTGTGGAGGATATCCATGAGCGCATCAAAGCTCCGCTTGCGGGGGATGAGGAAGTGGTGCGCGTGCTGCGCGAGGCGCACGGGCGCTTTTCCGCCGCAATGGCGGGGCTATTTCCGGGGCGGCTGGTGCTTTCCTTCCACGCGGGCGTACTCAACCACGCGCTCATCAGCAAGGTAATGAAGGCAAACGGGGTCGATACCCTGCCGCAGGACAGCCGCATGCTGGGGGATGCGATGTGCGTACCCTACGGAAAAACGCTGCGCGGCATGCTTGTACCCAATACCGTAACAAAAAGCCTGCATGTGGAAAAGATGTATGCGCCGGATATGAAGAGCTTCCGCATTACGGAGTACCCGGGATACGCCTCGCTTGTCAACCAGATGCGCACCATCAAGTCCTTTCAGCGTCCGGTGCTGCTGGTGGATGATCTCTTGCACAAAGGCTACCGGCTTGAAGCGCTGGACCCGCTGTTCAAGCAGGAAGGGCTTGATATCAGGCAGATCATTGTCGGCCTGATGTCCGGCAGGGGAAAGGATCTGATGTCCGTACAGGGCAGAAGTGCGGACTGCGTCTACTTTATTCCGAACCTGCGCTACTGGTTTGTGGAAAGTGAACTTTATCCGTTTCTTGGCGGAGACAGTGTGGACAGAAACGGCAGGCGGACGTACCTGCTGCCCTCCATTAACCAGATACTGCCGTATACGGCGCCCGCATTTATTTCGGGTACATCATCCAAGGCGCTGTTTACGCTTTCCAAGACATGCCTGGAGAATTCCTGCGAAATTCTGCGCACGCTCGAACGCAGGCACCAGGAGCTTTTCAGCTTTAATCTAACGCTCAGGCGTCTGGGCGAAGCCCTGCACACGCCGCGCGTGCCGGACAGGGGCGGCTGCATGCGCTATGACCGCGTGCTCTCTCCAAGCGTCTATCTGGAAAATGATATTGAACAGCTACTGCGCATGGAACCAATTATCCGGGAGGAGGAACGGGATGGACGCAATTAAGAAATTCGAACAGGCGGACGGCAGCCTACTGTATGCGGTGGAACGCGATCCGCTCTTTGCAAAAGCCTCGTGCCTGGTTACACATCCCGGCCAGTTGACCGATATGGAGAGCGTGTGCTGGCTCAATACCAATGCGCTTTATTCTTATCGAGTTTCGGAACGGGAAGCGATATTGATGCGGCAGGGGCGGGCGAGGATTGTAAACCAAAGGCATCCTGCGGCGGACAGGCTTATGCGGAACATACGAACGGCACAGAAAAAGCGCATCCACATTCTGGCGCTTGGGGATGTGGGCGCGACGCTACTACTGGGCTTAAAGCTTTTGGGCGGGGATATTGTTTCTACAATCGGTATCTACGATGCGAGAGAAGGCTTTGCCGAACGCTACGAGCAGGAGATGAACCAAATTACAGAGCCGTTCCGCTACGATGCGCTGCCAGCGGTAGAAGCCGTCACAAAAGAGGCGCTCTTCAACTGCGATGTGTTCCTGTTCTGTGCTTCCGCGGGAGTGCCCGCGGTAGGTGCCGCGATAGAAGATGTGCGTATGGCGCAGCTTGCGGGCAATCTGCTCATCTTGAAGGAGTATGCGCGCATGTCGCGGAATACCCGCTTTGCGGGGATATTCGGCGTCGTTTCCGATCCTGTGGACATTTTGTGCCGGTATGCGTTTTTAGAGAGCAACCGTACGGAAACTGGGGAATACGACCATCTCGGCCTGTTGGCCGAACAAATCCGCGGATACGGCCTGGGCGTGATGAACGCCCGCGCCGCGTATTACGCAAAAAAAGAAACGCGCTTTGCTTCCTTTCTTTCGGAAGGGCGCGCATACGGCCCGCACGGGCAGGGGCTTGTCATTGCAAACAGCATCGAACGCTATGACGATGCGCTCTCAAAAGAACTTACAAGGAAGACCATCGAAGCGAATCTCGCCGTGCGCGCGCTGGGCTTTAAGCCTTATCTCGCGCCTGCCATTTCTTCGGGTGCGCTTTCGATCTTAGCGACGCTGCGCGGAGAGTGGCACTACAGCGCCATTGCCTTGGGCGGCATATACTTTGGCTGCAGGAACCGGCAGACGCCGTACGGGCTGGAAACAGAGGTGCTGCCGCTTGAAAAAAGCCTGTATGAACGGCTCAAGGAAACTGAACGTACGCTAAAGCGGCAGGGAGAGGCGCTTTAGCGCCTCAGCCGGCGGTTTCATAATAGGCAAGCAACAGGTCCACCATTTCGCCATAGCTTCTTACGCCGCTGTCCTGCTGATTGTATTTGAGGTATCCGTCGTTCACCTTGGTCACCGCTTCCTCCACCGGCCCTTCAAATGCCTCCCAATAGGCGTCATAGTCCGCAAGGTCCCGTTGGATGCCTTCGCCGTAAGCATCATAAAGCGCATAATACGCCTGCCTGTCCACCTTATGCAACTGGTTACCGCTGTGGATGAGTGCAAGCATCACGCCGGAATACTGGGTCGAAATGTCGTCTGATGCCATACAGGCAAGATATGCGGCGAAATTTGCCTCGTCTTCCCGGGCAATTCCCAGGCTGTGCGCGCTTTCATGCGCCGCGGAGGAGGGGATGAGCAGCGCAGGTTGGTCGATATTGACGTTCGGCTCCGCCGTGAATGGGATATAGATGCCGGAAATCCCGGCCCAGCTTAAGCCGGTGGACAAGAGCACCGTCTTAGGGCGCGCGGCGCCAGAGCCAATTTGAGGCAATGCTGCGTTCAGGTTGCGGTACGCCTTTGGAATTTCATCAAAGCTTTTCTGTATGCCGCCGGGCAACGTGAATACGCCGCGCGCGTCCTCCGGAACCTGTTTGCGGAGGCTGTTTGCACGCGCCGCAAGCGCTATGCACAGTGCGTTAAGCTCTGCAACCGGCCGCTCTTTGACATCCAGCGCAAGCCGGTAGCGGAGCCCCGGGCGGGAGTAGTTAAAGCCCCAAAGCATATAAAACCCGTTAAAAAGAAGCCCGGCAACAAGCAGCAGCGTCAGTACAAAATGGGTGAACTTCAGCCAGGTGATACGCCTTGTAAACACGCGTACAATCTTGACGATGGCGAGCGCTGGGATACCGAGTATAAGCGCATACAGCAGCCACTCCGCAACGGAAAACGGAACGATGCCGGATACCGTACGCAGTATGGCGTTTACAACGGGATAAATTCCCTGCCCGTAGACGCGCTCTACAAAAAGCGGATTACTCGCCGCAAGGCGCGGCAACAGAACGGCAAGCGGAAACAGCAGCAGCCAAAGAAGCCGCCAGAGTTCCCTTTTCCATTCCGCAGGCAAGAAACGATGCAAAATGTACTCTTTTTTCTCCATGTGCACAGTATACCATGAAGTGAAGCGGATATGGTATCCTCTTGCGTATGTGCGTTCGCCCCGAAAGGGCGAAAATCGCACGCGCAAATAGCCGTATGATACCGCTGCGAGTGGCATACCATATTGCCATTGTGTCAAAAACAAGTTCTTTTCTTGCCGGCAGGGGGATGATATACTTATAACGATTACGGGAGGCGATCCATTTGCAGGTAGGCATCTCCACGGCGAGCCTGTTCAACCGGTATGAACTTGAGGATTCCCCGGCACACATGGCGGCAATGGGGGCCACGGTTTGCGAAATATTTTTAAATACGTTCTCGGAATATGAGGGGACGTTTATTTCTGTACTCAATCAGCGCGTTCAGGAGAGCGGGCTGAACGTCTATAGCGTACACCCAATGGGCACGCAGTTTGAGCCGCAGCTGTTTTCCATCTATCAGCGGCAGCGCGAGGACGCAATGAAAATCTTTGAGCAGGTGCTCCGGGCGGGAAAAACGCTGGGGGCAACCTGTTATGTCATGCACGGCCCCTCGGGGCTCAACGGTGCGGTCAAAAACATGGATATCCCACGCATCGGCCCCATGGTGCAGGAACTGTGCGAAATGGCAAAGGCCTATTCCATGACGCTTGCATGGGAAAACGTAAGCTGGTGCCTGTTCCATATGCCGTCGTTCGGGCTGCGTTTACTGGAGGCGACAAAGGCGGACGATCTCCGTTTTACGGTGGATCTCAAGCAGGCAGGGCGCAGCGGCTACAGGCCGGAAGAATACATCGAAGCCATTGGCGAACGCATGGTCAATCTGCACATCTGCGATTATCTTTCTGTGTCCGGGCGCGTCATACCGGTCCTACCCGGCAAGGGGGAGTGCGATTTTGCTTCCATCGCGGAACTGCTATACAAAAAGGGCTACAAAGGACCTGCGTTTTTAGAGGTTTACAGCGATATGTATGCGGACGAGGCGGAGCTGCTTGCGTGCTATCAATATGTAAAGGACTGTTTTTCGCGCCTGTAGAAGAGGCGCGGTGAAACTTTTTAAATTCATGGAAAGGGGATACACTGATGAGCCGTTATTTGGATAAACTTTGGCAGGAACAAATGCGCGTCCGAGTTGACTTTAATAATATGATGGAGGACATGCTTGGTAAAAAAGGCATTTCATCCGCTGAAATAGAGTCGCTCTGGGCCCAGCTCAGCAAGGCGGCCGATGCAATGGAAGAAAACAGGGGTTCCATGAAATGGAGGGAGCTTCCCTACAATCAGGAAGAGATCGTTGCGGACATCATAAAGACCGCGGCGGAACTGAACACCTGGTGCGAGGATTTTGTGGTGCTTGGCATTGGCGGCAGCGCCTTAGGCCCGCTTGCAGTGCAGCAGGCGCTCAACCATTTAAGGTACAACGATCTCCCGCGTGATAAGCGCAATGGGCCCCGCCTCTTTGTGGAGGATAATGTGGATCCGGAGCGCATGCAGGCGCTGCTCGACGTGATTGACCTTGAAAAGACCGTATTCAATGTGGTCACAAAATCCGGCGGCACGAGTGAGACCATGTCGCAGCTGATGATCGTATCCGACCTGATCGAACGGCGCTTTGGTAAGGATGCGCTCAAAAAGCATATCATCGCGACGACGGATGAGAAAAAGGGCAACCTCATTAAAATCGCAAAGCAGCTGCAGCTCAAGACCTATTATGTGCCCGACGGCGTGGGCGGCAGGTTCAGCGAGCTTTGCCCGGTCGGCCTTCTCGCCGCCGCGGTCTGCAACATTGACATCAAGGAACTCCTTGCGGGCGCCGCGTACATGGATACGCTGTCCAAAGAGAAGGACGTCTGGAAGAACCCCGCCTATATGCTCTCGACGCTCCAGTATATCGCCATGCGGCGCGGCATGAACATCTCTGTCATGATGCCGTATGCGGATTCCCTCAAGCTCATCGCGGACTGGTACGCACAGCTTTGGGCAGAGTCGCTCGGCAAGCAGTTTGACCGCACCGGTAAGGAGGTGCGCGAAGGGCAGACGCCGGTCAAAGCTCTGGGCGTGACGGATCAGCACAGCCAGGTGCAGCTCTATACGGAAGGCCCGTATGATAAGGTGATGACATTCTTAGGCGTTGACAAATACCGCATGGATTACGCCATCCCCAAGGGCTATGCGGATATTCCGGACGTTGCGTTCCTTGGCGGCCATTCCCTCAATGAGCTGATTCTGGCCGAGCAGAGCGCGACGGAGTACGCTATTTTCAAGAGCGGGCATATGAGCCACACCATCGTTCTGCCGGAGGTCAACGCCTTCACCATCGGGCAGCTTCTGTACCTGTTTGAAATCCAGACGGCGTTTGCGGGAGAACTCCTCAACATCAACGCGTTTGACCAGCCCGGCGTGGAAGAGGGCAAGAATGCCACCTACGCGCTGCTGGGAAAACCGGGCTTTGATGAAAAGCGCGCGGAGCTTGCGTCCGCTCCTAAGCGCCGTGAAACGTATATCATCTGATCACGGAGTAGTTTTAAATCCGCAAAGAACGGACAGTATTGAAAAAGCGGCCGCGTGCCGCTTTTTCGGCGTTTTTTAACGTGATGAGGGCGGCAGATTTGGACAGGGTGTGAATTTCATACGCCTGCGGATGACAGCATGCCCGCTTTGATGTAAAATAAGGGATAGGTTTTAGCCATTTGGCAGCGGATTGCTGCCAAGCAAGCAAAAGCAGGAGGGAACACAATTGGGCGTTGCAGCAAAAAGGTTATGCCGTATGGCGGCCGCTCTTGTTTTCATGATGCTTTTTTTCGGCTGCGCAGCGCCTGCGGCCATTGAGGAAACGCCCGCCCCGACTGCTGCGGAAGCGGCAGGAACCGTTGCGGGCAGGCGTCTAAACGTCTCAAACACGTTGCTCGGGTTTGTTCTGCCCGCTTCTGAAAGTTATGCGCTTTCTTCCGCCAAGCACGGCTTTTTGCGCACAGCGGAGAACCTCGGCTATCCGTCAAAGCTCTATGTGGCTGCGCCCGGGCAGGAATCGGTTGCGGCGGTGGAACAGGCCATCGGAGACGGCTGCAAGGCCCTCCTGATCTGGGATGAAAACAACGCCAACGCGGAATCGCTTAAAAAAGCCGGAGAACAAGGTGTTTATACCGTTGTTCCGTATTACCGGGCTTCCGGCGAGGGCGTTTCCTCCAACGTGGTAGCGGATGTCATGGGCTATACCGAGGAAGTCGCTATGGGCGTTGCGGAACGTATGGTAGAGCGTGAGTGTAAAGCCGGGAAAATCCTCGTTTACGGCACAAACCCCATGTCTGCTTATGAAGGGTTTACAGCTGCGATCGCCGCCTATTATCCGCAATATAACGTCGCCTATTTTACACGCACAGCGCAGGACAAGCAGGCGGCCATCGACGAATTGGCGGAGCACATCCTCTGGAACAGGGATATCAAGGGGATGTTCTGTACGGATACGGACGGCGCTTCCATCGCCAGGCGCGCCACAGTACAGGCGGAAAGCATCTTTAAGCGGGACGGCGCGCCGGAGGCGACGCCAAAGCCGGATGCAACGCCAAAGAAGGGAGCAGCTGTAAGCGCGTCCCCGTCTCCCCAGGCTTCCGCTTCGCCAACGCCGGGCGCTTCGGCGCATGGACCCTCAGCCACGCCCATCCCGGAGGGATTGAAGAAATCCATCTTGATCTCCATCGCGGGGTACGGCATCAGCGATGAGAACATCGCGCTTCTGCAGAAGAACGACATTTATGCATTTGTGCTGGAGCCGTATTATGAGGCGAGCGCGCAATCCGTGATGCTGCTGGACCGTCTGCTCTCAGGGCAGAGCGTACCGGCTGAAATGAAACTGAACATGCCGATTGTGCGCATAGCATCGCTGGAGAAGTACCGCCTCCTCTATGAGCAGGTGCACAAATGGTTCCTGCTCAATACGCCGGAGCCTTCTGCAGCGCCGTCCCCATCGCCATCTGTTTAACCTAGAAAGGGTCTTTTGTGCAAAGCGAACGCAAGGCAAAACAAAAATCACAGAATATAGACTGGATCACGCTGGTGCTGATGGTTGGACTGGTGGCGTTTGGCATCGTCACCATTGCAAACGTGCTGGCGGATCCATTTACAAGCACGCAGACTTCCTTTTCGGACATCCTGAGCAATCTGAATCTGGAGTATGTGCAAAAGCAGATCGTAAACTTCCTTGTGGGGCTTGCGGCGCTGTTTGTCATGCTTGCAATCGATTATTCGCTGTTCCGCCACGCGATCAAGTACATCTACATCGCCAATGTGTTCCTGCTTGTGCTGCTGCTGGTCATTTCCGAGAACTCCCGCGGCGTCATGGGCTGGTTTAATCTTGGCACGCGCGCGTTCCAACCTTCTGAAATCTGCAAGGTAACGCTGATATTGATGCTTTCGCATGTTGCTTCTGAAATTGTGGACCGCGAGGGCGGCATTAAAACCATCAAGGACTTGGGCATCCTCACGTTGTATTTTGGCGTGCCGTTTGCCCTTGTGGTGCTCCAGCCGGATATGGGCACGGCGGTCGTGCTGCTGGCGATATTTGTATGCATTCTGTTCATTTCAAAAATCAGCTGGAAATTTGTCATCAGCGCAATCGTCGGCGCAGGGGGGCTGTTGCCGCTGAGCTATTTCTATATTTTAAATGACGATCAGAAGAAGCGGATTGATGTATTCTTAAACCCCGCGTTGGATGAGGCGGGAACGGGCATCGGGATGCAGGTTATCCGCAGCAAACAGTCCATCGGCTCCGGGCAGATGTACGGCAAAGGCTATTTTACACAGGGAACGCTCGCGCAGCTCAAATATGTGCCGGAGCGCCAGACGGACTTCATCTTCTCCGGCATTGTGGAAGGCTTGGGCTTTGTCGGCGGAACGGTTGTGATCGTTGTCTATTTCCTTTTGGTTTTCCGCTGGCTTTGGGTTGCGCTGCATGCAAAGGACCATTTGGGCACCTGTATTGCGATTGGCGGCGTTGGGATGCTGCTGGCGCATGTGTTTGAAAACATCGGCATGACGATTGGATTGATGCCTGTTACCGGCATTCCGCTGCCGTTTATCAGCTATGGGGGCTCCAATATGTTGGCCAATATGATGTGCGTCGGCCTTGTGCTCAATGTCTGGATGCGCCGCCAAATACGGCGTTAGAGAAGCGTTCTCAAATCTGGCCGGTATCTATGTGAATTTGATGTCTCCCGTGTTGCCTCATCCGTGAAGCGTTCCATTACTGTGCGGCGTTTCTTTGGCATAGCGCGGGCGCATGATCTCTCACATATTCGCCGGCTATCCTTTTGCCAGTTGCGCTAGTTCGCAAATAAACCGGAAAAACAGTGCATATATTGTGGTATTCGGCATCAACATGAGAGGGGGCTTCCCGCTTATGCAGCGTATGAATACCACGCCATTTACAACAGAGGAATTTGGCAAAACCCCACGCACGCGCCAAATACAGCCGTTTCACCATAAAGCTCGCCAAAGAAAAAAGAATCCTCTTAAGATGGGGAACCTTCATGTATCCGGGCAGCTGCTGGTAAAAATCGGCATCTGCGCGGTTGCCTGCGCGCTCATATTGAGCATGAAGGTACTTGAGCTTCCGGGTACGGCGCAGGTGGTCTCGGGCGTACGCACCGCAATCAACGAGGAATCCAAGCTTGACGAAATGCTCGGCAAGCTGGAATTTGTTGAGCTGCCGGATACGCTTGAGGTGTTTTCTACGGACTCCAAGCTTGCTATACCCGTCAACGCGCCAAATGTTTCGGTGGAGCCGGCGTTGAAGTATGCCATCTGGCAGAATGCGCCGGGGGCGGAGGTGGTCGCCTCCGCAGCGGGGGAAGTCCGCGCGATCGGCGAGGATACCATGCTCGGCAAATATGTGCGCCTGACGCACGCCGGGGATTTGGAGACCATTTATTACGGGCTTGATACCATAAATGTGGAGGAAGGCCAGCCCATCAAAAAACGGGATACTTTGGGCGCGCTTGGGGATGACGGCATGCTCCGGCTGAGCGTGCTGCTTTCCGGCAAACCGCAATCACCCGATACGTATCTTGACCTGGTCTTGCAGGGATGAAGCTGTTCCGGCTTGGCCAAACCGAAATCCGGCTGCACATCGGCCTTGTTGTGGTGCTTGTGCTTGCCGCGGTATTCGGCATGCTCGTGCAGCTGCTGCAGGCGCTCCTGGCGCTTACGCTGCATGAACTTTTCCATGCCATTGTTGCGCATGCGCTCGGGTACCGGGTGGATGTGGTAGAATTTCTGCCCTATGGCGGCGTTGCGCGCCTCTACGGGCAGGCGATGTCCAACAAGGCGGATTTTATCATTGCGCTTGCGGGCCCGTTATGCAATTTTCTCGTTGCGGGCGGCGTGGCGCTTGTGGGCACGATGTATCCGCTCATGTACTATAAACTCCAGTATTTCCTTGCGTTGAACCTTGCGCTTGCGCTGTTTAACCTGATTCCCGCGCTGCCGCTTGACGGCGGCAGGATGCTGCGCGCGATATTGGGCACCTTTCTAAGGGCCAGGCTCGCTACGCTCATTACCGCATGGCTTGGTATAGGATGCGGGCTTATGATCCTTGCGTTCTGCGCATACGCGTTTACACGCGGCGTTGCAAATCTGTTCCTCATCATTATGGGGCTGTTTTTGATGCTTGGTGCCGTCAAAGTATTAAGGGAAGCGCCGCAGGCGCAATTGACTGCCATGCTCAGGCGGAAGGATGCGTTTGCGCGGGGGGAGGCGCTTCCATTAAGGCACGTCGCCGTGCGGGAGAACGTTTCTGCCGGATCGGCCTTGCGGCAACTCTCCTATTCGCGGTATAATCTATTGCAGGTGCTCGATGAGGAGCTCAATATCATCGGTCAGATCGACGAAGGAAAGCTATTATCCGGCATCGCCCGGTATGGGCAGCAGGTAACGGTCGGCGCTTTGTTAAAACGCTGATCCATGCGGCATGTACAAAAGAGCGGGGCGGTTGCTCCCCGGGCGCAATTGACCGACTTTCCATTACATGTTAAAATTAACGCAGTCACTAGACTGGGAGGTACTTCTTTTTGGATTACACGGCATTAGACGGCATTTTGGCAACCGTTGAAAAGCCGGCGCGATATACGGGCGGAGAATGGAACATGGTGACAAAGCAAAGCGCTGCGGTCCATGTGGCGCTTTGTTTTCCGGATGTATACGAGATCGGCATGTCGCACCTTGGTTCGCGCATTCTCTACCATACGCTTAACGGGCGGGAAGAGATTTTCTGCGAAAGAGTCTTTACACCCTGGACGGATATGGAGCAGGCGCTCAGAGAAAACGGCCTGCCGTTGTTTTCTTTGGAGACAAGGCGGCCGCTCAACGCGTTTCATATTGTCGGGTTTTCGCTGCTGTATGAAATGTGCTATACCAACATTTTGATGATGCTGGAGCTTTCGAAAATTCCTTTCCGCGCGGCGGACAGGGGGGAAGAGTACCCGCTGATTCTTTGCGGCGGCCCCTGTGCGTGCAACAGTGAACCTCTGGCGGATTTTGTGGACGCCGTCATGCTTGGGGACGGGGAAGAACTGTTTCCTGAAGTGATCGACACTTATCGCGCTGCGCGTGAGCGCGGGGAAACAAAGCGGGAGATTTTAAAGTTGCTTTCAAAAATCCCGGGCGTCTATGTACCCTCGTTCTATGAACCCCATTACGATGGGGAAGCGTTTGTGGAGCTTGTAAAGACGGAGTCCACGGCACCCGATACCATTGCGCGCCGGATTGTAGAAGACCTTGATGCCGTACCGTACGTGGGCAAGCCTATTGTTCCGAACCTGAGCATCGTGCATGACCGTGTGGCGCTTGAGCTGTTTCGGGGATGTACGCGCGGCTGCAGGTTCTGCCAGGCGGGGTATATCTACCGCCCCATCCGGGAACGCAGCAAGGAGCATCTGCTTCAAATGGCGCATGAGCTCATAGAGAGCACGGGTTACGATGAAATTTCCCTGTTTTCCTTAAGCTCAAGCGATTATTCCTGCATCCATGAGCTGGTTTCGGAACTATTGGATACCATGGAGGAACAGCGCGTTTCGGTATCTTTGCCTTCGTTGCGCATCGATACGTTCATCAAGGAAGACCTGGAGCGCATGCAGCAGGTTCGAAAAGGCGGGCTTACCTTTGCGCCCGAGGCGGGCACCCAGCGCATGCGGGACGTCATCAACAAAGGCGTGACAGAAGCGGACCTTCTGCGCGCCGTGACGGACGCGTTTGACGCAGGGTGGACAGGCGTCAAGCTCTATTTCATGATTGGCCTTCCGACCGAGACGGATGAGGATATTTTAGGCATTGCCGACCTTGCGCGCAAAGTGAGCGCCGCATTCTATGCGCTCCCCAAGGAAAAACGCGGCAAGGGCTTACGCCTTACGGTAAGCGCATCCTCCTTTGTGCCCAAGCCCTTTACGCCGTTCCAGTGGGTGGCGCAGGATACCATGGAGGAATTAAAGCGCAAGCAGATGCTTTTAAGAAATGCGATGCGGGGCATCCGCGGCGCGGAATTCAATTATCACGATTCTAGCATCAGTGCGCTTGAGGCGGTGTTCTCAAGGGGCGACAGGCGGCTTGGCCGGGTGCTCGAAGAAGCCTACCAAAGAGGTTGCCGGTTCGACTCCTGGGCGGAGCACTTTAAACCTGCGGCGTGGCAGGCGGCGTTTGAAGTCTGCGGGCTGTCTCCCGCGTATTACGCCAACCGGGAACGTCCGCTTGATGAACCGCTGCCTTGGGGGCACATGGACCTGCTTGTGGAGACAAGCTATCTGAAAAAGGAATATGAGAAGGCGCTGGAAGCCGCCTGCACCAAGGATTGCAGGCACGGCTGTACAGGCTGCTTTGGGAAACGATATGCGGATTATTGCAAACTTTCATAAAGGCGAGCCGGTGCGCTTTATTTCCCACCTGGATATCCTGCGGCTGATGCAGCGCGCCATGCGGCGTGCGCAGCTTCCGCTGACATTTTCACAGGGGTTCAACCCGCACCCCGTCATGGCGTTCGCTTCGGCGTTGTCCGTGGGCTATACAAGCGATGGGGAATGGCTTGACGTGATACTGGACGCACCCGTTGCGCCGGAGGCATTTGCCGCGCGTATGAACGAGGTGCTGCCCGAAGGCCTCCGTATCCTGCGCGCGCTTGAAATCGAAGAGAAAACCCCCACGCTTACGGCATTGCTGCAGCGCGCCTACTATGAAGTGACGCTGTATCTGAACGCGCCGGAGGACAAAGAGACGCTTGCAAACGGCATGGAGCCGTTTCTTTGTGCGCCCATCGTGGTCACAAAGCGCACCAAGGGCGGCATGAAGCAGGTGGATATCCGCCCGCAGCTGTTGGAATTGCGCATTGCGGACGGCCCGGGGGAAACGGATTGCATCTTGTCCGTTACGGGTAGATTAACTGCAGACGGCGGCTTACAGATGGAACTGCTGCTTCAGGCGCTGATGGAGGCATGCGGCCTTACAGCGCGCTGGCGCGTCCACCGGAAGGCCGTAGATTTTGATAAAATTGAGGTGTAAGGCATGGGCACGGAAATTGTAGTGGATATCAACCCCTACCAGACACGCGTCGTATTGCTTGAAAACGGGCAGCCCGGCGAGATTTTTATTGAACGCCGCGGCCATGAGCGCCTTGTGGGCAATATCTATAACGGCAAGGTACAGAATGTCCTTCCGGGCATGCAGGCTGCGTTTGTGGACATTGGTCTGGAGCGCAACGCCTTTTTGTACGCGGGAGACATCCAGATCGACCGCTCGGATTTTCAGTTTGGGGACAACGGGCAGGAGGTCCGCCTGCCGCCCGTCAATATTCAGGATATTGTAAAGCCCGGCCAGGAAATCATGGTGCAGGTATTAAAAGAACCTGTGGGTACAAAGGGCGCGCGTGTGACGACGCATATCACGCTGCCCGGAAGGACGCTGGTGCTGATGCCCACCGTCAACTATGTCGGCGTTTCGCGCCGTATTGGGGATGAAGCGGAGCGCAGCCGCCTAAGGGGCGTTCTTGACCAGATCAAGCCCCCGGAAATGGGAGTAATCGTCCGCACGGCAGCCGTTGGAAAAAGCACCCCGGAATTTGAGGCGGACATTCATTTTCTCGAACGCCTGTGGGAGCGCATCCACAAAAAGAAGCAGCTTGTTTCGGCGCCGCGCCTGCTGCATGCGGAGGAGCCGTTGGTGTTCCGTACCATACGCGATCTGTTTACGCCAAACATTGAGCGTCTGACCATCAACGATCCGGAGTTTTATGAGCGCATCCAGATCGTTGCCAACATTATCTCCCCGCAGCTAAAGGACCGGGTCGTGCTCTATCAGGGCGAAGAGGAGCTCTTCGACCGCTACGATCTCGAGCACAAGATTGAAAAAGCGCTTGCGCACAAGGTCTGGCTTGCAAACGGCGGCTATATTGTGATCGACCAGACGGAGGCGCTTACGAGCATCGACGTCAATACCGGCCGTTTTGTAGGCACGGACAACCTGCAGGAAACCATCACCCAGGCCAACTGCGAGGCGGCAAAGGAAATTGCCCGTCAGCTGAAGCTCCGGGATATCAGCGGTATCATCATCGTTGATTTTATCGATATGGAAGATATCGCGGACAAAGAGCGTGTGCTTGAAACGCTGAAAACGGAACTAAAAAAGGACAGGACGAAGTCCAATGTCCTTGGCATTACCCAGCTTGGCCTTGTGGAGATGACGCGCAAGAAGATGCGCCATAATCTGAGCAATACGCTGCAGATGCCCTGCCCGTACTGCCATGGGGACGGCAGGGTGCTCTCCCCGGAAACGGTTGTATTGAAGGTGCGAAAAGCGCTGATTAACTCTATCCGCAATGAATCGATGGCAAATTACCTTGTGGAAGTGCATCCGGATGTTGCAGAACTGATCGAGGACAACTCGAGCGCCCAGGCGCCGCTGCTGCCTTCGGCTGCGGGCCGCAACATCTATGTCAAGGCTGTGCAGGCCATGCATGTGGAAGAGTTCCGGATCACGCCGCTCGTAAAGATTCCAGAGAATTTGGACGGCGTGCGGAAATACCAATAGTACAGCCATGTTTTAGATCGTTCACGCGCAAAAGCTGTTCTTTTGCGCATTTTTATGATTGCTTTAGTGCTGTGGCGTGTTAAAATGTCTTTAGTAACGATAGCAATGATATTGGGAGGTACCTATGAAGCTGTGCCGGGTCAGCGCAAACAACGAGACGTTTTATGGTGTTTTGGAAGGGGAACTTGTGCGCCGCCTTGTGTGCGCGCCGTTTGAAGGAATACAATTGGATGGCAGGGAATATCCGCTTTCTCAGGTGCGGATCCTTGCGCCTGTCGAGCCGTCCAAGGTCGTTTGCATCGGCAAGAACTACTATGCGCACGCCGTGGAAATGCAAAGTACGCCGCCAGAGCAGCCGTTGATGTTTTTAAAACCGTCCACCAGCGTCATCGGCCCTGAAGATGTGATTGTATATCCGCCGGACAGCGAACGGCTGGATTATGAAGCGGAGCTTGGTATTGTCATTTCCCGCCGCTGCAAGGATGTGGCTGAGGATGATTTTCAGGATGTCATATTGGGCTATACCTGCATCAACGACGTCACGGCGCGTGATTTGCAGGCAAAGGATGGGCAATGGACGCGCGCAAAAGGGTTTGATACGTTCTGCCCGATCGGCCCATGGATTGAAACGGAACTTGATCCGTTTTCAGTCAGGGTAGAATCCCGCCTCAACGGCAGGGTCTGCCAGAGCGAGAGCACAGCCATCATGATGCATAATGTGAAAAAGCTCGTTGCCTACATCACCCGTGTGATGACGCTGCTGCCAGGAGATGTAATCGCAACGGGAACGCCCGCAGGCATCGGCCCCATGCAGGCGGGGGATTGGATCGAAGTGGAAGTGGAAGGAATTGGCGTGCTGCGCAACCGCGTAGAACGCGCATGATGAAAATATAGCAGGAGGCGCCGTTATGGAATTCTCGTCCAAATTGAAAAGCAAAGAGGTAGACTCGTTGTTTGAATTGGTGCTCATGCTCCAGGATGAGGAGGAGTGTTACCGCTTCTTTGAGGACATCTGCACCATATCCGAGGTTCAGGCAATCGCACAGCGCCTGGAGGTGGCAAAGCTTCTTAGAAGCGGCATCACATATCAGGAAATCGCCCAGCGCCTGGGCGCTTCCACGGCGACCATCAGCCGCGTCAACCGCTCCTTAAGCTATGGCTCGGGCGGCTATCAGATATTGCTTGAGCGCTTGGAAAAGAGCGGGGGCAAATAGATACTTTGGAGGTACCCCAATGGATGGCCTTTCTCTGCTGGCCGTAACGCATGAACTGCAGGTTCTTGTAAACGGCAAAGTAGATAAAATTCAACAACCGGAACGCGATACCATTTTATTGACCATACGGGCGGGGGGCAGCAACTATCGGCTGCTCCTTTGTGCGCATCCCGAAAACGGGCGTGTGCAGCTCACGGAAACTTCCTATACAAATCCGCCGGAGCCGCCGACCTTTTGCATGCTGCTGCGCAAGCGGCTTACGGGCGGGCGCCTGGCTTCCGTTACGCAGCCCGGGCTTGACCGGGTGCTGCTTCTTTCCTTTGAAGCACGGGATGAATTGGGGGATAGCGTGACCCTGCAGCTTGTTGTGGAGCTGATGGGCAAGTACTCCAATATCTGCTTCTTAAACCAGAATGGGCAAATTTTAGACTGTGTGCGCCATGTCAGCGCGGGCATGTCAAGCGTGCGCATCCTGCTGCCCGGTATCATTTATGCGCCGCCGCCCAAGCAGGACAAGCTCGATCCTCTGCAATCCGGGGAAGAAGCGTTTTTTAGTGCGCTTTCCGGCCGCGGAGGCGTACACAAGCTGCTTTGCGCGCGGTTTTCCGGCCTCTCGCCGGAGTGCGCGCGACAGATGGCGGCAAGATGGTCCGGTGAGGCGGAGCTGCATGCGGAAACACTCTCGGAAACGGACCGCAGATCGTTTGCAAAATTCCTGTACGGGTTGTATCAGGGCTTTGCGCGTGGTGCATTCCAACCTACGCTCGTTTACAACGACTACCGGGACCCCGTTGCGTTCTATGCGTTTGAGCCTTCGCATGGCGGGGAGCGGACGGCGGCGTTTCCTTCCATGAGCACTGCGCTCGATAGTTTCTATGCCCAGCGTGATATTCTTGAACGCTTTCGCCGCCGCAGCGCATCGCTGCAGCGGACGCTGCAAAACCATCTTGAGCGCAATTATAAAAAGCAGGCGGTGTTTGAAACCGCGCTCAACCAAAACGAAGACCTTGAGGCGTTGCGCCTGAACGGCGAGCTTCTAATTGCGCACGCGCACCAGTTGAAGCGCGGCATGCAGCAGGCAAGGCTCTTAAACTATTACCTGGACCCGCCGCAGGAAACGGCGGTGCCGCTTGATGAAAAGCTTTCCCCGCAGGAAAACGCCCAACGTTATTTCAAACGCTACCAGAAGGGCAAGGCGGCAAAGGCGCTGGCAGCCGAGCAGCTGCGGCAGACGCAGGAAGAAACCGCGTATCTCGAAGGGCAGCTTGACAACCTGAACAAATGTGAAACCGATGTGGAGCTCATTGAAATCCGGGAAGAGCTGGTGCGTGAAGGCTATATGAAACCTGAAAGCAGCAAGATAAAGACGCCCAAGCACGCGCCTTCAAAGCCCATGCGCGTACGCTCTTCGGACGGGCTCGAAATTCTCATTGGCCGTAACAACCAGCAGAATGACACCCTGACGCTGCGCATTGCCCAGAGCGAAGATTTGTGGCTGCATACCAAGAACATCCCCGGCTCCCATGTTATCGTCAAAAGCGAGGGGGAAGTGCCGGAAACCACGCTATACGAGGCCGCTATGCTTGCTGCCTATTACAGCAAAGGGCGTACCTCTTCCTCCGTGCCGGTGGATTACTGCCTGCGCAAATACGTCAAAAAGCCCGGCGGGGCAAAGCCGGGCATGGTGATCTATACCACCAACCGCACGCTATATATAACGCCCGATGAGGCGGTTGTGAAAAAGCTGGAACAAAATGCGGAAATCTGACATTTCGGCCGTCCTGGTGCTATACTATGCATGAGAGTCGGCCTGCTGCAAAAGGTGCGCCGACACAATCAGGCGCGCCTTTCTTTTTTTCCAAACAGCAACGCAAGAAGGAAGGCCGCGGCCACCCCAAGCGCCGAAGCAAACAGCAGGGCAAGCCCGGTCAGCGCGTTGACGACGTAATAGGGCGCAGATATGGGAGCAAGCGTTTCTGCCGCGGCTGGGGAGCAGGCAAGCATCAGATAGGCGATCGCCGCGGAACAGCTGCCGTGCAGCAGCTTGATTGTTAGGTACCGAAGTGGTTTTTGGAAGGGGACGAACGCCATGGCCTGCACCATGATGCTAAGTCCGCCAAAGGAAATCAGGAATGCGCACAGCGGTACGGAGTATACAATAGGTAAACCCGTTTTTGCGATACGGCTGCAGCCGCCTGTCATCTCGAGAAGGCCCATCAGAATGCCTCTTGCAGGAGACGCGCCGGAGACTTTTGAGAACGCCGCGTCGAGAGGCAAAGATAAGACGTCAAATACCTTAAGCTGGGTCAGTACCTCCGAGAGCACGAGGAAAAACACCACTGTGCCGCCGACCTTTAGCATATCCACCATACCGTCCCCCATGCAGCGCGGCAGTATGCGGTACAGGGGCTCCGTCTGCATCAAAGGAACGCGGGCGGGTTTGGAATAGGAAAGCGGCCAAAGGAAGCGAAGGAGAATTCCAACGAGGAGCGCCCCGCCATAGTAGGAAACGGCAAACGGCGTAAACAGGCGGGGATTTTGGAACATGCCGCTTGCGACAGCGCCCATCAAAAACATGGGGCTGCACAGGTTGCATATGGTGCCCAGGCGCTCGCATTCTTCCCCGGTGATGCTGTTTGAGGAAAGCAGCATGCCGGTAAGCCGCGCGCCGGAAGGGTAGCCGGAAATACCGCCAAGCAGCATGAGCGGCACGGTATACTGGGAAATCCGAAGGCGCTTTGAAATAGGATAAAACAGGTTAGCCAGCAACTGCAGCGCGCCGGTACGCTCCATCAGTGTGGCGCTGGCAAAAAACGGGAACAATGTGGGGAGAAGAATCTCCCACCAGAGCGTCAGGCCTTCCTGCGCCGCAAGCATTGCGGGGCGTGAAAACAGCACAAGCAGGATACACAATATAAAAGCAAAAAAAGCGACGGCGCGTTTCATCAGTTACCTCCCCCGCCGCGAATGGGCAGCATCATGCCGGAATCGGAACATAGTCCCTAACATCCTTATGTAGGAAGGAGAACATGCATGACGAAAAAGGTGGGTCTGGCGCTCGGGTCAGGCAGCGTCAAAGGCATTGCGCACATCGGTGTAATACAGGTATTGGAGGAAAACGGGGTCCCTATCGACATGGTGGCGGGATCAAGCGCTGGAGCAATTGTTGGCGCCATCTATTCCGTCGGCACGGACCTTTCCCTTCTTGGAAAATACTTTGAGGCGATCAACAGCCGTGACTTTATGGATATGACGGTGCCGCGCAACGGAAAAGGCGGCGTTGTGAAAGGCAACCGTATGCAGGAGATGATCCGCATCTTCACGCATGACAAGACCTTTTTAGAAACGCGTATTCCGTTTATCTGTATGGCGGTGGATGTAGAGACAGGGGAGTTGATTGCATTTCAAAATACGGATAAGAAGCTGCACGAATGCGTGCGCGCAAGCATGGCAATCCCGGGCATCTTCATGCCGGTACGGATGGATGGAAGGCTTTTGGTGGATGGCGGCGTATTGGAGCGCGTGCCCTGTATTCCTCTAAGGGAGGCGGGCGCGGATGTGGTAATCGGCGTGGATGTCGGCTACCGCGGGGAGGTGCAGCGCATAGAGGTACCGACTGCCCGTGCGCTGTTTGACCGTTCCCGCGAGATCATGATGTGGTACATTACCCGTGCGCGGCAGGAATGCGCGGACATTGTACTCTGCCCCAAGGTGCTGGATTTTATGAAGGGCTTTTCCAACAAGCGCGCGCAGGAAGGCATTGTAGAGGGCAGGCGCGTGGCGGAGGAAGCGTTGCCGCGTATTCTGGAAATTTTAGAGCAGAACGAAATCCCCCTGCGCCCGAAAAAAACGCGTTAACCTTTATAGGACAATGGGCGGGACGGTGAAATCCCGTTGCGGCGTTTCCTGCTTTGCAAGGAGGGAATACACGTCGTGTGCGCGGATGTCCGTTTCAAGCGTGAGCTGCGCTGCGGCGGGCAGATTTGCAATATTGGAGCGGCGCATCACCAGCGGAAGCGTATGCCTGTGGCCGATGGCGGAAAGCAGGCTGCGCGCGCTACGTTTAAACCCAAGCACTCTCACATAAAGTCCGTCCTCTGAAAACGCGGTGTACGCAAGCGGCTTTTTAATGCCGAGCAGCGCGCACGCGCAGATGCGCTTGCACCGGGCAAGCGTATAGCGCTTGCTCTTTAAAAGGCAAAACAACTCCGCTGTCGTGCGTGCCTCGCGCGAGGCGCGGTACAACACGTTTTCAAACCCTTCCTGCACATCGGGGAGGGCTTTCATTTCCTCCGCGTTCATCATGCGCAGCGCATAGAGCATCATGGGTTCTGCGTCCGCCATAGTGACGCAGTGGATGCCGCCGAGCTTAAAATAGCCGCCTACATACATGGGCATGCCCTCATAGGCGCTTTCATTACAGCAACAGAGCGCTTCGCGGATTGCCGTGGCGCTCGAGAACGTGCCGGCAAGCGCTGTATCATTGTAGCCTGCGCCTACCCGATGGATGGCCACAGGCTCCGCTTCCGGCGCGTATTGCTGCAAAAATCGGACATATTCCATGCCCAATATGCTGTTGGGGGTGCTGAGCGCTTTTAAAAGCACCTGCGGCGCGCCGCAGGCCTCCAGCGCGTCATAGCGCGCGCGGGGGTAGGATTTTCCGAGGGAAAGCTGTGTCTTTAGCGCCTCCCGGAATGCAGGCGGTTCGTTTTTGAGCGCTTCCGCTGCCTTTAACAGATCATCCGTTTCCGGCGTTTCACTGCCAAAGCATAAATAGTCGAGCACGCCGGTACCGGCAAGCACGCGCACACCCCCTGCGGCAAACCGCTCCGCACTGGAGAGGGCGCATACCGTGGGCAGTTCGAGCACAAGATCCGCGCCCGCAAGCAGCGCCCACTGCGTACGGGTATACTTATCCGCAATCGCGGGCTCGCCGCGCTGCACATAATCCCCGCTCATCACCACAATGATATAATCGCACTTTGTAACCTCCCGCGTACGTTCCATGTGATACACATGCCCGTTGTGCAGGGGATTGTATTCGGCTATGATGCCTGCGACACGCATTTGGATATTTCCTTTCACTTATTTTATATATTCTAACACATATATTGTTGCTAATTATCAAACCTGTGCTTTTTGATGGAAAAATTATTGGATTTTTGGTTCCGAAAGGGGAAAGAGTGTGATATAATTTGCAGGGCAAGATCGGAACGGCATTGCCCTTTTTCGCTGTTGCATTTTGGAACAGCCAACAAGCCAGGCTTATGGAAGGAGCGAAGACAAAATCATGTCACTAATGGATGGGATCAAGGCAAAGGCCAAGAGCGTGAAAAAGCACATCGTGCTGCCTGAAGGAACGGAGGAGCGCACCATACAGGCCTCCGCCATCATCGTGCGGGAGGGCATCGCGGATGTCACCCTGGTCGGCAAAGAGGCGGATATCCGTGCCGCTGCGGACAAGCTTCAGGTATCGCTTCAAGGCGTCAACCTGTTGGACCCGGAAACCTCGCCGGAGCTTCCGGCATACATCGAGAAGTTCTATGAACTGCGCAAGGCAAAGGGCGTTACCCCGGAACAGGCGGAACGCACCATGCGCGATCCTATGTTCTTTGCAGCCATGATGGTAAAGGAGCAGAAGGCGGACGGCATGGTGGCCGGCGCAATCTGCACAACGGGAGACACGCTTCGCCCCGGACTCCAGATTGTAAAGATGGCAAAAGGCATTTCTGTTGTTTCCAGCTGCTTCATCATGGAAGTTCCAGATAAATCCTACGGCGATAACGGTATTTTAATATTTGCGGATTGCGCCGTCAACCCCAACCCCACAGCGGAGCAGCTGGCGGCAATCGCTATTTCTTCCGCTGCAACCGGCAAAGCGCTTTGCTCCATGGAACCCCGCGTGGCCATGCTTTCCTTCTCCACCAAGGGAAGCGCCAAGCATGAACTGGTGGACAAGGTATCCGAAGCCACGCGCCTGGTGCGCGAGCTTGCGCCCGAACTCAATGTGGACGGCGAACTTCAGGCGGACGCCGCACTTGTAGAGAAGGTCGGCCAATTGAAATCCCCCGGAAGCCCGGTTGCGGGCAAGGCAAACGTACTTGTCTTCCCGGATTTGCAGGCGGGCAATATCGGCTATAAGCTGGTGCAGCGCCTTGCGGGCGCGGAGGCCATCGGCCCTGTTTGCCAGGGCTTTGCCCGTCCCATCAACGATCTTTCCCGCGGCTGCAGCGTGGATGATATTGTAAGTGTTGTTGCAATCACGGCTGTTCAGGCGCAGGATTTATAAGGAGGATTACATGAATATTCTGGTTATCAACGCAGGCAGCAGTTCTTTAAAGTATCAGCTGATCAACGTCGTCAATGAAAATGTCGTCGCAAAGGGTATCTGCGAGCGCATCGGCATGCCCGAATCCAAGCTGACCTACAAGCCGACAGGCGGGGAAGCGCACATTGTCAAAAAGGACATGAAGGACCATACCGAGGCCATGCAGATGGTCATGGACGCGCTTATCGATGAAAAGATCGGCGTGCTCAAGAGCACAAAGGACATCGCCGCAGTCGGCCACCGCTTGGTGCATGGCGGAGAAAAGTTCACAAAGCCCGCGTTAATTACCGATGAAATGCTGGGGGTGCTTGAAGAGCTTACAGAGCTTGCGCCGCTTCACAACCCGGCAAACCTCATGGGCATCCGCGCCTGCAAGGCGCTCATGAAGGATACCCCGATGGTGGGCGTGTTCGATACCTCCTTCCATCAGACGATGCCCGAAAAAGCATTCCTCTATGGCCTGCCCTATGAAGCCTACCAGGATATGAAGATCCGCCGCTATGGCTTCCACGGCACCTCCCATAAGTACGTATCCCGGATTGCGGCTCAAAAATTGGGCAAGCCCATTGAAGAAACCAAGATCATCACCTGCCACCTTGGCAATGGTTCGAGCATTGCGGCCGTAAATGGCGGCAAGAGTGTCGATACCTCTATGGGCTTTACGCCGCTTGAGGGCGTGCCCATGGGTACGCGCTGCGGCGATATCGATCCCGCGATTGTTCTCTACCTGATGGAACAAAAGGGCTGGGATGCCGCCAAGGTCAATTCCTACCTGAACAAGGAAAGCGGCATGCAGGGGCTTTCGGGCGTCTCCTCCGATTTCCGCGATCTTTGGGATGCGGAAGAAGCCGGCAACGCGCGCGCAAGGGCGGCGCTTGAGGTGTTCTGCTACAGGGTGAAGAAGTACATCGGCGCTTATGCCGCCGCGATGAACGGCGTGGACGCAATTGTATTCACTGCCGGCGTTGGCGAAAATGACCGCCCGGTACGCGAGTGGGTGCTTGCGGATATGGAATATCTCGGCGTGGAGTTTGACCGTGAGATCAACAACACCATTCCGCGCGGTCAAGGCGGCGAGCTCTCCAAGCCCAGCAGCCGTGTAAAGGTCTACCTGATCCCCACGGATGAAGAGATGGCCATCGCGCGCGAGACAGCACTCGTTGCCAATATCGGCTGAGATCGTTTTATGCGATTTTCGGACGGAAACGTGGGTAAATAGTTGCTCACGGCGAAAGAAAATAGAATCTGCCAATCCGCTTTAGAGGAATAAATTCAGTGCGGATTGGTATTACGAACAGCGCAATGTTGTGTTATAATGGTACAAACATAGACGGAGGGATCCCTATGAAGCATATTCAGACCATTCAGCAGCCCTGCATCAAGGCGGATGCACATACCGGTTGCGGCGAGTGCCAGGCAAGTTGCCAGTCCGCTTGCAAAACAAGCTGCACCGTAGCAAACCAGTCCTGCCAGAAGGGAAAGAAATAAGTTTTTATTGAGCAAATGAATTTGGGGCGGGCCGTTAAGCCCGCCCCAATTCCGTTTTTACAGGAGAAGGAGTACCTTTTTGATTCATACGTTTTCTTTTTTGGATCCAAGGGATCAAAAACAGCAGTATTTTATGCTGGATGTAGAGAGCGGCGCGGTGCATCTTTTGGATGAAGCCGCTTACTTGGTTGCGCATGCGATCGAAAGGGGCGAGGATGTGCGTGCCCTTTCACTTCCCGCGGCGGAAGTGGATGAAATTTTATATGAGTTTGACGCGCTGCGCGGAATGGGCATGTTTGATTCTTCGGAGCAGACGCCGCCGCCCACGAAGGAAACAACCCAGGTCATCAAGGCTATGTGCCTGCATATTGCGCACGACTGCAATCTCAGGTGCAAGTATTGTTTTGCCTCCACGGGTGAATTCCATGGCGCGCGCATGATGATGCCGCTTGAAACGGCAAAGGCGGCGCTGGACTTTTTGATTGCCCATTCCGGCAACAGAAAGCATCTGGAGGTCGATCTTTTTGGTGGCGAGCCGCTGATAAATTTTGATGTTGTTAAAGAGACGGTTGCCTACGGCAGGACGCTTGAAGAAAAGCACGGCAAGGTAATCCGGTTTACCATGACCACCAACGGCCTCGCACTGACGGAGGATAAAATAGAATATCTCAACCGGGAGATGCATAACATCGTGCTCAGTCTCGACGGCCGCCGCGAGGTACACGACGAGCTGCGCCCCACCGTCAACGGCAGGGGTTCTTACGATGCGATCCTTCCCAAACTGAAAGCGCTTGTAGAGGCCCGCGGCGAAAAAGAGCATTATGTGCGCGGCACGTTCACCAATCTGAATCTTGACTTTGTAGAGGATGTCAAAGCGCTTTATCAGGAAGGCTTCCGGCAGATGTCCATAGAGCCTGTAGTGCTTGCGCCGGAAAGCCCGTATGCGATCAGGCAGGAACATCTGCCCCGCATCATGGAGGAATACGATAAGCTGGCCGCTTACCTCATGAACAGCCGCAAGGATGGGGAATGGTTTAATTTCTTCCATTTCATGATGGATATGGACAACGGCCCCTGCCTGAAAAAACGCATCACCGGCTGCGGCGCCGGCACGGAGTATGTGGCCGTGACGCCGGACGGGGACATTTACCCCTGCCACCAGTTCGTGGGGGAAGAAGGCTTCAAGATGGGCAATGTGCTTGACGCTTCCTTTGACGCTTCCATGCAGCAGCCATTCCAGGCGTGCAATGTGCGGACAAAGCCAGCGTGTCAAGCATGCTGGGCCAAGTATTTTTGCAGCGGCGGCTGTGCGGCCAACGCATGGAAATATCAGGGCGACATCATGGTGCCCGATGAGATCGCCTGCGCGCTCGAACGCAAGCGCACCGAGTGTGCGATCGGCATCAACCTTTTGGAGCGCTGAAGCGAAAAAATCAATACGGGAGGCTGACATGGGCAAGATTGGATGCAAGACGGTTGCGGCGGTATTGACGTGTGTGCTGCTGGCCGGGGCTTTGCCGGGCGGGGGAAGGGCATTGTCACGGACGGCGGACACGTTTGAGGCACAACAGATGTTTGTTTCCATGACGCCTCCTCCAACCGCTGCACAACAACCTACGCCAAGTCCGGCGCAGACGCCCGCAGTTTCGCCAACCCCTGCGCCTTCCCTTAGCCCGTCCCCAAGCCCCGCGCCGTCGTTTGCGTCTTCCTTATCAAAAGAGGAAATCAGGCGTCTCGCGCCTACAACAGGCATGACGTTTGAAGAGCTTGTCGGGGACAATGGCGTATATGAATCGCCAAGAGCCTATCCCGCGCCCGGCACGTTCCGGCTGGTAGTGGATCTGTATCACCAGGTGGTGCTGGCCTATACGCGGGATAAAAGCGGTGCGTATACGGTGCCTGCCCGCTTCATGGTCTGCACCACGGGCGCGCAAAAAACGCCTACGCCGCGCGGGATATTTTCCTCCGGTACGCATAAGGTGCGCTTCGGGCTGTTTGTTAACGACGGGGTCTATGGCCAGTATTGGACGCAGATCACAAGGCGCATCTATTTCCACTCGCTGCTATATACCAAGAAGGATGCACAGACGTATACCAGCTCCTACAGCAAGCTCGGGCAGCGCGGCTCTCATGGCTGCGTCCGCCTGCTTGTGCCGGATGCGCGGTGGGTCTACTACCATATCGCGCCGGGTACGGAGGTGGAGATCAAAAAAGGCTCCAAGGACGATCTTGAAACGGCGTTCATCAAAAAGAATCTTACACGGCCAAAACGTCCGGCATCCCGCCCGAAGCTTCGGCCCGGTGAGGTACCGTATACCGATAATTGGGACATTGCGACCTACCTGCAGGGCTATATGGGCATTGTTTCCGGCTGATATCGGGGGCTATTTTGCCGCTCTTGAAACCGCGCATGCGTTGTGACATAATAGGTACGTTGCCGGGGAATGCGAATGTGAAGTATTTCCAGGCGGCAGACAAGCAGTCCCAATGCATGCGCGCTGCATGTAAAAAAGGAGGAATGCGTAGTGAATGTACGCAAGTTGATTTCGCTTGTAATCATTGTATTGCTGACGGCCGCCATCGGATATATCGGTTTTTTCGGCACCGCATGGGGTATCTATGAAGTCAAGCCGTTTATGGAGCAGGTACCCAAGGGCTTGGAACTTGGGGGCGGCGTAGCGCTGCTGTTTGAGTTAAAAGAGGGTACGGAAGGTTCCGTAGCCGATATGGATACAACGGCCGCTATCCTGCGCAAGCGCCTGGAAAGCACGGGCTATGCCGATGCTTCTGTTGTGCGTGTGGGGGAGAATGCCGTCCGTGTGGATATTGCCATCAACGGCGCTGACCAGCAGATGGGTGCAGCCTACATTTCCCAGTATCTCTCAGAGCCCGCAAAGCTTGTCTATAAGGATCCGGAGGGCAACGTCATATTCGATAATTCCGGCATCCAGCGTGCGTTTGTACAGTCCGGCCAGCAAACAACAACGGCGAACATTTCTTATGTTGTCGGCTTCAAGCTTACAGGTGAAGCATCAAAGGCCTTTAAGGACGCTACTTCCGCCAACATCGGCAAGCAGTTTACGGTGGAATTGAATGATAAAGTGATTGCGCAGCCGATCGTATCCGTCGCGATCACCAACGGAACCGGTTATCTCGATACCGGCTCGTTTACCGCCCAAAGTGCAGGGCTGCTCGCATATCAGCTCAACAGCGGCGCGCTGCCGGTTGCGCTGGTGCTTACAAGCGCAACCGAGCTTGGTGCAACGCTTGGGGAAACAGCTGCGGACAGCGTTGCAATGGTGCTTGGCATCGCGCTTGCGGTTGTTGGAGTATTTTTCCTGGTGCGCTACCGTCTGGGCGGGTTGATTGCCGATCTGTCGCTGTTGATCTATCTGCTTGTATTTCTGGTGGGTCTTGCCACCATTCCCGGCATCCGGGTCAATCTTCCCGGCGTTGCGGCAATCCTCGTTTCCTTTGCGCTGGCGGCCAATGCGGATGCGATGCTGCTTGCGCGGCTCAGGGAAGAGATTTTGCTTGGGAAAACCGTGCGTACCGCCGCAAAGGCAGGCTTTGCGCAAGCATTCATTCCCATCGCGCATGCGCATGCCGTGGCTGTCCTTCTTGCGCTTGTACTCCTGATTGCGGGAAACAATGCGGTTGCGGGATTTGGCGGCGTACTCGCCGTGGGTGTGGTATTCAGCTTCCTGCATGCGCTTGTAACGCGCGGATTGTTTGCGCTGCTGATGGGGCTGCCGGCCGGCAATAAGAAACTTTATGTTTCCCGCCGGGCTGTTGCCGCAAAATCGGCCCAGTAAGGAGGAAACGCAAATGGATGTTATGAAGAACTGGAAGCGTGCGGCTGCGCTTGTTGCTGCACTTGTCGTAATCGGCGCCATCGTATGCGCAATATCCGGCGGCCTTCGCACAGGCACGGCGTATACGGGCGGAACACTGATTACCGTCGCCGTCAAGGCGGATTATGACATGAAGGTGGTTGAAGGCGCTCTGCGTGAAAACGGCATAGCGAATGCACAGGTGCAAAGGGCGGGGGAGCAACGCAATCTTGCTGAAATCCGCTTGCAGGGTGCTCAGGATGCCGCCGCGCTTGCAACGAAACTCGAACAGAGCATTGCAAAGACCTATGCGGGCGCAAAGGCTTCTTCCACTAAGGCAATCACCGCCGCAAAAAGCGGCACGCTGCTTGTGTCCTTGATCGTTCCGGCGCTCGCCGCCTGTGCTGTCGCATTTGTTTACGCCTGGGCGAGGTATGGCGTACAGGCGGGCATTTCCGCCGCTGTAACGGTTTGCGGCACGCTGCTTGCCATGCTTGCTATCGTATGCATTGTGCGTATCGTGATATCTCCCGCGTTCGTTTCTGCATGGCTGCTGGTTGCAGGCTGGACCCTCTATGGTATCTACGTGCTGTATGAACGCATTTGGGACGGTTATCTGGGCGATCCGCAGGCGGAAAAACGCCGTGGCGCAATTGTCAATGCGGCGGTTGTGGCAAACCTTCCGTATATGCTTGCGGTTGCCGCGTGCCTTGCACTGGTCCTGTGCGCGCTTGCTGTGTTTGGCGGCGCAGGACTTTTGGGGTTTGCCGTATCGGGCATCATCGGCCTGGTGGCGGGAAGCGTACTCGTCATCTTCCTTGCGGCTCCATTATGGGCAGCTTTGCAGATGAACGCGGCCCCGGCCCAGACGCCCAGGAAGAAAACGAACAAGAAAAAGAAATAAAGGCTCAAGGCGGGCAAACGTGCCCGCCTTTTTATTAAGGGAGAGAAAATTGCTCCCACAACGAATTTCGAGACATCATGGCGGCCTCTTTCCCGCCATACTGCGTCAAAAATGCTCGGAATACCTTTGGGTATTCCTGCGCCTTTTTCCTTGCATGGCGACAAATATCCTCGCCAATCTAAATTCACTATTTCATTGAGGGAGCAATATCCATGCCGCGTTTTGAACCGCTTCTACAGGAAAAGCCCGAATGCGTCCAGCGCATCGCACAGGAAAATGATATCAGCCCCCTGTTGGCATCCCTGCTCATCAACCGGGGCTTGACGCAGCCGGAAGAGATATGGGCGTTTTTGCACCCCGCACAAACGCAGTTGCTCAACCCGTTCTGCCTTTCGGGCATGCAGGAGGCAGTCAGCCGGTTGGAGGCGGCAAAGGGCAGCCAGGAGCACGTATGCGTTTATGGGGATTATGACGCCGACGGCGTATGCGCTGCGGCGATACTCGTTTTCTTTTTGCAGCAGGAAGGATATCATTGCTCCTATTACCTGCCTTCCCGCCATGCGGAAGGGTATGGCATGAATCTGGAAGCGGTGGCCCGCCTTGCGTCCGAAGGCGTCAGTCTTGTGGTGACGGTAGACAATGGCATTGCGGCAAAGGAAGAGGTGGCGCTCTGCACGAAGCTGGGGATGGATGTGATTGTAACAGACCACCATCAATGCCCGGAGGAACTGCCCGAATGCGTCGCGGTCATTAACCCGCACAGGGAGGATAACCTTTACCAAAACCGGGATCTCTGCGGCGCGGGCGTTGCGTTCAAACTCATACAGGCGCTCAAAGCAACACAGGCGCAACTGCAGGCTTGCCTGCCGCTTGCGGCGCTTGCGACCGTTGCGGATATTGTGCCGCTGCGGGGGGAAAACCGGGCGATTGTCAGCCTGGGATTGCCGCTTGTGTCAACGCATCAGGGGTTAGCTGCACTCCTTGCCGTTTCCGGCAGCGCGGGGCAGGAGGTTACCAGCGAGACGCTCGCGTTCCGGCTTGCGCCGCGCATCAACGCCGCAGGCAGGATGGGGGACGCAAAGCGGGCCTTAGAACTGCTGCTTGCGCGGGAGGAAGAAGACGCACAGAAGCTTGCGCTGATTCTCAACGAAGAAAACGAGCGACGTCAGGAGGAGGAACGGGCTATCCTGCAGGATGCGCGCCGCATGCTGTCTGAAAAAGATGTTTTCAATCTCAGGGCAATCCTATTATATTCTGCGGATTGGAGCCCCGGGGTGATCGGCATCGTCGCATCCAAGCTGGTGGAAGAATATTATAAACCGGTACTGCTCTTTCATTTGAACGACGGCATGCTTACCGGCTCCTGCCGCAGCATTCCGGGCGTCCACCTTTATACGTGTCTAAACGCCTTTGGGGAGCGGTTTGTACGCTTTGGCGGGCATGCGCAGGCGGCGGGCCTGACAATGCAGCTAAGCGCGTTTGAAACGTTTGCTGCGGACTTTAACGCGTACCTCGGGCAAATGTATCCTGCAAGCGTGTTTGTTCCGACATACCGGTATGAATGTGCGCTGAACCTTTCACAGTTGACGCTGCAAACGGCACAGGAGCTTTCCAGCCTTGCGCCATACGGGGAAGGTAATCCGCAGCCGGTGTTTTATGCGGGGCGTGTTGCGTTGGAAGGCGTCGAAACCATGGGCCGTGATGGCGCGCATCTGCGGGCGGATGTGGTACAGGAGGGGCGCGCGTTGCGCATGGTTGCATTTGGCAAAGGGAAAGAGAGCCTAAGGTATGGAGGCGGCGGGGAATGGAACCTCCTGTATGCGCCGGAGGTCAACGTGTGGCAGAACAGGGCGCGCCTGCAGCTGATGCTGCGCGCCATCCATCCGGTATCGATATTGGAGAGGCCGGAAACGCTTGAAAAAGGCGCTCTGAAATTTTATGATGCTTTTTTTCGAAATTTTTTATATAATGATACTTGTGGCGCTGATACGATCCCTGTTTTGGATATGGACGCTGCCGTAATACAGGCGTTGGAGCAGGAACTTTCCGGTACGCTGGTGCTGTGCTTTACACAAAGCGGAGCGGAGCGCTTGCGGAACTTGCTGCATCGCTGTGGATTTTTTGATCTTGTGGAGACGGCATTCCATACGCTTCCTGCAGGCATCGGCACAGGCAACGCCGTGCTGTTTGCCCCATATTTGGATGGGGCCGCGTTTTTGCATGCCCGTATTTTTGTATATGACGGCGGCATGACGCTTCCCGCGCGGCTTTGTTCGGGTGCCGTGTTCGTGCCGGAGTTATCCGGGCAAGAGCCGTTGCTTACGCCCCTTGCGCTTTCGCGTGAGGAAATGGGGTATCTCTATCAGGCGTTCTTATCCCGCCTGAAACATGGAGCGGCGGCGCGTATTGAACTGGTTTCCCTTCCCACGGTATACAGCCGGGAAGCTGCCATGCTTGCGCTGCTGGTATTTGTGGAACTTGGTTTTTTGCGTTGGGACGCAAAGGACGATTATATCACCGCACCCGCAAACATCACCCCGCGCAGCCTGCAGGAAAGTAAACTGTATGCCGCTGCAAACATTGGATAGCCCAATCCATATTTGAGGAGGAACGACACATGGATCTCAAATCCTATATCCGCAATATTCCAGATTTTCCCAAGGAGGGTATTCTCTTTAGGGACATCACGACACTCCTCAAGGATAAGGATGCTTATCGTGAGCTGGTGGATACCATCGTAACATCGCTTGCGGGCAAACAGGTGGACCTCATCATCGGGCCTGAAGCGCGCGGTTTTGTCATTGGTTCCGCCGTTGCATATGCGATGGGCGCGGGCTTTATCGTTGCGCGCAAGCCCGGCAAGCTGCCCGCAAAGACCAACCGCTATTCTTATGGTCTTGAGTATGGCACCGATGTCCTTGAAGTGCATGAAGACGCCATAAAGCCCGGGCAGAAAATCGTTATTGTAGACGATCTCCTGGCAACCGGCGGTACCGCGCTTGCTACAATACGTCTGGCGGAACAGGCGGGCGGCGAAGTTGTTGGCGCGCGTTTTGCCATTGAACTGATGGACCTGAATGGCCGCGAACTGCTCAAAGACTATGACGTTTGTGCCGTAATGGAGTTTTAATTTTCACTTTTTTGAAGATAAATCAACGGCCCAGCCGTTGATTTATGCTTTATTTTGCTGAAAAATGTGACGAATGGAAGGAGGGGAGCGTATGGAACAACAGGCGACAGGGTTTTGTGTCAGAAAAGAATTCATGCAGCCGCATGTAGACCAGCTGTATGATCTCTGTAAAAAGACGTTTACGCCGGAGCAATTGAACCTGCTGCAAAAGGCGGTCGACTTTGCAAAGGATGTCCATAAAGACCAGCGCCGCGAATCGGGTGAGCTGTACTATATGCACCCCGAAGCCGTCGCAATGATGCTCTATGAAATGGGCATGGATTGCGCTACCGTCATCGCGGGGCTGTTACACGACGTCATCGAGGACGGCAAGGATGTCACGGTTGAAAAGGTATCCGCCCTGTTTGGTGATGAGATCGCCACAATGGTGGACGGCGTAACAAAGCTCACAAAATCCGGCGAGCAGGACTTTATCACCAAGCAGGAGCAGCAGGCGGAAAATTTAAGGAAGCTGTTCCTCGCCATGGCGAACAATGTGCGCGTGGTCATCATCAAGCTTGCGGACCGCCTGCACAACATGCGCACGCTCGAATACTGCGATACCGCAAAGCGTGCAAGGAAAGCAAAGGAAACGCTTGAGGTTTACGCGCCGCTCGCGCACCGCTTCGGTATGGGCGCGATTAAGGGTGAACTCGAGGACCTTTCCTTCATGCACCTGATGCCAGAAGAATATGAGCAGCTGCGTGCGGCGATCGAGCCGCGCCAGGCGGAGCGCATGGAGCTTTTAAAGAGCGCCATAGATACGATCAAAGAGCACCTCGATGCCGCGAACATTCCGGCGGATATCAACGGCAGGCCGAAGCATCTTTACAGCATCTACAGGAAGATGACCAAGCAGAGTCGGCCGCTTGATGAAATCTACGATCTTATCGCCATCCGCATCATCGTGGAAACGGTCAATGACTGTTACGCCACGCTTGGCGTGATCCACTCCGTATGGAAGCCCATGCCGGGGCGGTTCAAAGACTATATCGCCATGCCGAAGACGAACATGTACCGTTCACTGCACACCACGCTCTTTGGCGACCACGGCCTGCCGTTTGAGGTGCAGATCCGTACCTCTGATATGCACCGCACGGCGGAATACGGCATTGCCGCGCATTGGATGTACAAGGAAGGCCGTGGCAATCAGGACGATCTTGACGGCAAAATGGCATGGCTCCGGCAGGCGCTCGAGCTTGAAAATGACGCCGACAGCGCGCGGGATTTTGTAGACGGCGTCATGAAGGATTTCTTCAGCGAGTACGTGTTTGTATTGACGCCGCGCGGAGAGATTTTAGACCTTCCCACCGGCTCCACGCCGCTTGATTTTGCCTACCGCATCCATACCAACGTCGGCCACCGCTGTCAGCATGCAAAGGTAAACGGCAGCATGGTGCGCCTTGACTATAAGCTCAAGACCAATGATGTGGTGGAGATTATTACCTCCGCCAACCAGCTTGGTCCCAGCCGCGATTGGCTGCACATTGTAAAGACACAGCAGGCGAAATCGAAAATCCGCCAATGGTTTAAAAAGGCCAACCGCGAAGAAAACGTCCAGAAGGGCCGCGAAATGCTTGAAGGCACCGCAAAGCGCCACGGCCAGCAGCTTTCCCAGCTGACAAAGCCGGAATTCTATGCGGACCTCTTAAAGAAGCTCAATATGAGCAATATGGAGGATGTTTACAACGCCATCGGCTATGGCGGCATTTCCACCGGCCAGGTGCTGCACCGCCTCATGGAAAAGCAGCGCAAGCAGGCGCAGGAAGAGGAAATGCTCCAGCGTATGCGCGCTATTGAGGAAAACGGCGGCATCCAACAGCGCCCAACAGAGCACAAGTCTACCAGCATGCACGGCGTTATCGTACATGGGGAGCCCAATATGATGGTGCGCTTTGCGCATTGCTGCACCCCTGTTCCGGGGGATGACATCATCGGCTATATCACGCGCGGGCGCGGCGTTTCCATCCACCGCAAGGACTGCCCCAACGCGCGCGAACTCGTGGGCGATGAAGGCCGTATTATCCCTGTGGAATGGGCGGTGGATGAAAAATCCAGCTATACCGCCAACATCAATTTGACGGCGGGAGACAGGCCGGGCATCTTGATGGATGTTTCCCAAGTGCTTTTGAGCATGAACGTCAATATGAAGACCATCAACGCGAAGACAGATAAGAACGGCGCGGTGTACGTACAGATGTCCTTTGATATTACCAACACCTCGCAGCTCAACAACATCATAAAGAATCTCAGGAAAATTAAGGCGGTTACAGAAGTGTACCGCGCCAGCCATTAAGCGAAGGAGAACGTATGCGGGCGGTTGTGCAGCGTGTCAAGCACGCAGGCGTGAAAGTTGAAGAACGCGTAACGGGCAGCATCGAAAAAGGGCTGCTCGTGTTTTTAGGCATCGAAGATGCGGATACCATTGAAGATGTCAAGTACATCTGCGATAAGGTTGTCAACCTCCGTATCTTCGAGGATGAAGCGGGAAAGATGAACCGCTCCCTCGCGGAGGAAGGCGGAAGCGTATTGCTCGTTTCCCAGTTTACCTTGTACGGGGACGCGCGCCATGGGCGCAGGCCAAGTTTTTCCAATGCCGCGCGGCCGGAAAAAGCGATCCCGCTCTATGAAGACGCAATCCGCGTGCTCAAAGAAAGCGTTCCCGTGGAGACAGGAGAATTTCAGGCCATGATGGAGGTGTCCCTCGTCAACGACGGGCCTGTTACCATATTGCTCGAAAGCAAGAGGTTATTCTAGAATGCATATTGAAACCATCGTGTGTGGACCATTGGATGTAAATTGCTATGTTTTATGGGTGGATGACGGCACCTGTATATTGATAGATCCCGCCGAAGCTGCGCCCGTGTGGGCGTATCTTTCCACGTACCGGCTCAACTGCACGCACATTCTCTTAACCCATGGGCATTTTGACCATATCGGCGGCGTTGCGGAGCTTGCAGAAAAGACGGGCGCACGTATCCTTATCCACCGAGAAGACCGGAATATGCTCATCAGCGATATCGAGAGCCTGGGTGTGATGATGAACTTCCATACTACGCCCATTTCGGCCGACCGGATGCTTGAGGATGGGGATGTGATAGAAGCGCTTGATACAAAGTTCCGCGTGATTCACACACCCGGCCATACACGCGGTAGCGTCTGCTATCTGGAAGAAGGGACGCGCGTTCTGTTTACGGGCGATACGATCTTCCGGCTTGGCGCAGGGCGGGCGGACTTCCCGGGGTCGGACGAGCAGGACCTGTACCGCTCCATTGTGAACAAGCTTTTTGCGTTGCAGGGCGATTATACGCTCTATCCCGGCCACAACCGTACGACCACAATGGACGTCGAGCGGGAACGCAATACATTTATCCGCCACTATAAGGAGTACGGATGGTAACGCTTTTTACCAACAGAGAAGAATACCGCAACGACCTTGCGGAGATCATCCGCGCGTATTTGGGCATGGTGGAAATCGGCGCTGTTGCCGCATGGGAAGACGCGCAGGGGTATGCGCTTCGCGTCATGCTGGAGCAAGACGATTCCGTTGCGGTTGCCGAAGGGACAAAGGGTGGGGCGCATGCGTCTTTTTCTTATCCGGTCAAACGCCTGAACAATGATACGGCGCTGCTTATCAAGAGGCAGGAAAAGCGTGCAATGAAAATTGCGCTGTTTCGCGTACTTCGGCAGCTGGAGCCGGACGTCCTTCTGCCGTGGGGTTCGCTCACGGGTATCCGCCCGACGAAATTGCTGCGCGAGCTGATGGAAGATGTAGGGATGCCGGAAGCACAGCGCATGTTCTTGCAGGAATTTGATGTTTCAGAGCAAAAAACTGCGCTTGCATCCGATATTGTAAACGTGCAGCGGCCCATCCTCAAGAGCGTAACGCCGGATTCCGTCAGTCTTTATGTGGGCGTCCCGTATTGCAGGACGCGTTGCCTGTATTGTTCCTTTCCATCGGTGGTATCGGGGGATAGGGGCGTGCCGCACAGCTATTTTGAAGCGCTTCTTGCGGAAATTTCCTTCAGCGCTTCTATCGTAAAGGCAGCGGGCTTCCATGTGCGCAGCACCTATATCGGCGGCGGCACACCCACCGTACTCTCGGCCGATCAGCTGAAAATTTTGATTGAGCATCTTTTAGAAAGCTATGGCGGCTTTGGAGACGAACTGACGGTGGAAGCGGGGCGTCCTGATTCCCTGAACAAAGAAAAGCTGCTTGCACTCCATGCCGGCGGTGTGCAGCGCATTTCTTTAAATCCCCAGACCATGCAGCAGGAGACGCTCCACAGAATCGGCCGGGAGCACACGCCCGAAGAGATTGTTTCCGTTTACCGGATGGCAAAGGAAATTGGATTTTCGAGCATCAATATGGATGTGATCGCAGGACTTCCAGGGGAAAGCGTTCTGGAATTTGAGGATACGCTCCGGCAAATCGCCCTGCTTACACCCGATAATCTCACAGTGCATACGTTAGCTGTCAAACGTTCCTCACGCCTGAAAGAAAAGATAGAGCTGTATCCGCTGCCTGAGGCGGAGGAAGCCGAACGTATGGTAGAGCTTGGCCGGGAATATGCAAGGGCAATGGGCATGCACCCTTATTACATGTACCGCCAGAAGTATATGCGCGGAAATTTGGAAAACGTAGGGTATGCCATCCCCGGCAGGGAATGCGTTTATAACGTGGATATGATGGAAGAGACCGTAAGCATCATGGCGCATGGCGCGGGGGCAATGAGCAAACGCGTGTTCTTAGGACGGGATCTTCGGGTGGAACGCTTGCCCGCGCCAAAGGATATAGCAACATATTTAAGCAAGCTTTCGATTCTGCAGCAAAACAAAACAGCACTGTTTCACGGATAAAAAAATCACATATCTATTCAAATAGAAGTAAAAAAATAAATCATAAACCGGTCACAGATTCGATGGCCGGTTTATATGTAATACAACACCTCGGAGACAGGACGGTGACGAATGATGAAGAACATTCAGAAAATGATCAACCGAACCAGTTTGCGCATATTGATTTTGTATGCGTTCCTCCTTGTTGTCTTGTTTATTACTGTCGCAGTATATGTACAGCTTTCGGGCTTTATTGATGAAGTTGCGCATGCGCGCGCGCAGGGTATTACGGACCGGGTGCGGCAAAACATTACGGGTCATCTTGACTATTACCTGCAATCTCCGGAGTCTATGAATGCAGTGAACATTACGCTTGCGAAAAACGGCGAGATCGATCTTGAGAATTCGGAGGAGCTGGGCAGGCTGCTTATGGTGGAAGTGGCGCGGGATCCTTCGGTGGATTATGCGTACTATGCGAATGAAAACGGAGGAATCGTTTCTTCAGGCGATACCGGCAGCGGGTACACCGTTTCCTATACCGAGGGCATGAGGCGGGGCGCGTTTATGGTAAATGCAGCGGATGAATATGGGAATATTACGGCGCCGATCAACCGTATTCCGGATTTTGATCCAAGAACCCGTTCCTGGTACTCCGTTGCCAAGGAAACGAAAACTGAGCATTGGTCAAATATTTATGAGGGTATGAATGAATCCGCGCTCGTCATCACGGCATCATCGCCGCTGCTGGACGCATCCGGCAACGTCATAGGCGTGTTTGGGGCGGACATTTTACTCAATAAGCTATCGGATTATTTGGATGGGCTCGTGATCACGCCGGGGTCGGAGGTCTTTCTGCTCGAACAAGATGGCCTCCTGGTCGCCAGTGCCGATCCCTCTCAGGCACTGTTTCGTACAAACGGGGATACGTTGGAGCGCATCCACGCTGCAGCTGCCCCCGGCATACTGATGCAGTGTTGGGACAAGCTTGCCGGGGAGGAGATGCCCGATGCCGCGTCCACCGGCATTTGGAAACACAACATTAACGGAATTGATCAGTATCTGAGCGTGAGCAACTATTCTTATCAAGGGAATGCGAATATCAATTGGCTGGTGTTGATCGTCATGCCGGAACGGGAGCTGATTGCGGGGCGGGATCAGCTGTACCAGCGGCTGGTGCTGATGCTTGGCCTTGCGCTCATACTCTCCGCGCTCTTTGGCGTTGGCATTTCAAAGCTGGTGCTCCGGCCTGTACATATCCTCCATACAAGCGTGCAGGAGATCCAAAATGGAAACTGGGGCGGCCAGGTTGTGTTAAGACGCAAGGATGAGCTTGGAGAACTCGCGAATTCCTTCAATATGATGTCCGCTACCATACAATCCAACTATGAGACGCTGATGCAGAAAAATCAGGAGCTTGGATACCTCAATACCAATCTCGAGGAGATTGTACGCCAGAGGACGGAGGATTTAAGAAAGCTTTCTATTACAGACGATCTGACAGGGCTTTATAATCACCGTTATATCATTGATTTTCTGCTCAAAAAAGCGGAGGAGGCGACGAGATACCAGTATCCGCTCTCCATCGCGTTGTTTGATCTGGACTACTTCAAGCGCATCAATGACTGTTATGGGCACCTGAAAGGGAATGAAGTACTGATCCGGTTTGCGCGATGTCTGACGGAAAGCGTCAGGCACACGGATGTCGTCGGCCGCTATGGCGGGGAAGAATTCTTAATCATCCTGCCCTATACGCCGCTGGAGGAAGCGCACGCGATCGCCGAGCGCATCCGGGAGAAAACAGAGCAGCTGACCTGGTTTGAAGAAGCGGATGTCCGTATTACGGTGAGTGGCGGCGTTTCCGTATTCCGGCATGGTGCAGATACGGTGGAAAAACTGATTTCACGTGCGGATGAAAACCTCTACCGCGCCAAGGAAGGCGGGCGCAACCGCGTGGAACAATAAAGAAAACCACGCTGCCTGCATCGGACGGTTGACAGTTTGCCGCCCGGCGCGCTATACTTTAAAAAATTGCATAGTTGCGTTGAAAAAGAGGAGTACGTTATTCCAGGCAGCAGAGAGGCGGCTTCACCGGCTGAAAGGGCCGCCGGCATAGGGAAAAACGGAAGGTCGCTTTGGAGCATTTGGGGTGAACGCACAGTAGTCCCAACGCGAGCGCCGCGTTACAGGCGAAATAGAGTGGAGCGTTTTTTGATGAAATGCTCAACAAAGGTGGTACCGCGGGTGTTCTTCGTCCTTTGAGGAAGGAGAACACTTTTTTGTTGCCCAATATCCAAAGGAGGAACGAAGAGAATGGAAATGAACAAGTCCTACGACCACAGCGCAGTGGAAAACCGCCTGTATGACCTTTGGGAAAAGAACGGGTATTTCCACGCGAAGCCAAACACAGGAAAGCCGCCCTACACCATCGTTATCCCGCCGCCCAACATCACAGGGCAGCTTCATATGGGCCATGCGCTTGATGAAACGTATCAGGATGTGCTTATCCGCTATAAGCGTATGAACGGTTTTGAGGCGCTGTGGCTGCCGGGGACGGACCACGCTTCCATCGCTACGGAAGTCAAAATCGTAGAGCAGATGGCAAAGGAAGGCCTCACCAAAAAGGACATTGGCCGTGAGGGGTTTTTGGAGCGCGCGTGGGAATGGAAACGCATATACGGCGGACGTATCGTCAATCAGCTCAAAAAGCTCGGTTCTTCGTGCGATTGGGAACGCGAGCGATTTACCATGGATGAAGGCTGCAGCAAGGCCGTCACCAAGGTGTTCGTCGATCTTTACGATAAGGGGCTCATTTATCGGGGCGACCGCATCATCAACTGGTGTCCGGATTGCAGGACGGCGCTTTCGGACGCGGAAGTGGAATATGAAGAACAGAACAGCTTTCTCTGGCAGGTGCGCTACGATGCGCCGGACAAGAGCTATTCCATTACCGTGGCCACGACAAGGCCGGAAACCATATTGGGCGATACCGCGATTGCCGTGCATCCGGAGGATGAACGTTACGCCGCGATTGTCGGAAAGAATGTCGTAATCCCCGTATTGGGCCGCGAAATCCCCATTGTGGCGGACGCCTATGTAGAAAAGGAATTCGGCACGGGCGCCGTGAAGATTACGCCCGCGCATGATCCGAACGACTTTGAAGTAGGCGTACGGTGCAACCTCCCGAGCATGCGCGTGTTTACGGATGACGGTCACATTAACGAGCTCGGCGGCGTTTATGAAGGGTTGACGCTGGCGGAATGCCGCAAGAAGTTTGTGGCGGACCTTGAGGCTGCGGGCGCTTTAATCAAGGTGGAACCTTATGCGCACAATGTCGGCACCTGCTACCGCTGCCACCATACGGTGGAACCGCTTGTGAGCAAGCAGTGGTTCGTGGATATGAAGCCTCTGGCTGCTCCTGCAATTGAAGCCGTGCATTCCGGCTCCATCAAGTTTGTACCCGAGCGGTTTGACAAAACCTACTTTAACTGGATGGAACATATCCGCGATTGGTGCATTTCCCGCCAGCTTTGGTGGGGTCACCGGATTCCTGCATATTACTGCGACGCCTGCGGCGAAACGGTGGTGCAGGAAACTGCGCCTACCGTTTGCCCCAAGTGCGGGCACACCGCCTTCCATCAGGATGAAGATGTGTTGGATACCTGGTTCAGCAGCGGCATGTGGCCGTTCTCCACGCTTGGCTATCCTGAACAGACGGAAGAGCTTAAGTATTTCTATCCGACGTCCACGCTTGTGACGGGGTATGATATCATCTTTTTCTGGGTTGCGCGCATGATCGTATTCGGCCTGCACGTTATGGAGGAAAAGCCGTTTGATACGGTATACATCCACGGTATTGTGCGGGATAGTCAGGGAAGGAAGATGTCAAAGTCCCTGGGCAACGGTATTGATCCTTTGGAAGTGATCGAAAAATACGGCGCGGACTCCCTGCGCTTTAGCCTGCTTACCGGCAACTCCGCAGGCAATGATATGCGCTTCTATTGGGAGAAGGTGGAGGCTGCGCGCAACTTCTGCAACAAGGTCTACAATGCCGCGCGCTTCGTGCTGATAAACATCGGGGATGAGCCGGTGGGCGCGATCGATCCTTCCTTGCTTGACGCCTCCGATAAATGGATTTTGAACCGCCTCAATGAGGTGGTAAAAGAGGTCACCGGCAACCTTGACGGGTATGAGCTGGGCCTTGCGGCACAAAAAGTCTATGACTTTATCTGGACGGAGTTCTGTGACTGGTATATTGAAATCGCAAAAATCCGCCTCTATGGAGAAGACCAGGCGGCGAAGGCGCATGTGCGCGCCGTGCTGATGCGGGTGCTTGGCGATTCGATGAAGCTTTTACATCCCTTCATGCCCTTTATTACGGAAGAGCTGTACACGCACCTGCCCCAGGCGGATGAAACCGTAATGCTTTCCCATTGGCCCAAGGTGGAGGAAGCCTTCTCTTTCTCCAAGGACGCGCAGGACATGGAAGCCGTGATGGAACTTATCCGCTCCATCCGCAACATCCGCGCGGAGATGAACGTGCCGCCCGCAAAGCGTATCAGCGCCATGCTTTTGACAAAGCCCGGACTTGAAAACGTGTTTGCGGAAGCGGGCGTATATATGAACCGCCTTGCGGGTGTGGAGTATGTGCGCGTACAGCAGACCAAGGAAGGAATCCCTGAGGATGCCGTTTCCGTCGTGTGCTCGGCGGTAGAGGCGTTTATCCCGCTGGCGGAGCTTGTGGATATTGAGAAGGAACGCGAGCGCGTTGCAAAAGAAATCGCCCGCATGGAAGGGGAAGTTTCCCGCGCCGAAGGAAAGCTCAACAACCCCGGTTTTGTCGCAAAAGCGCCCCAGCGCGTGGTGGAGGAGGAGCAGGAAAAGCTCAAGGTCGCTAAGGAAATGCTCGGGAAGCTTCAGAGCCGCTTAGCGCAACTTTCTTAAGTCTACTCCGGTTTTCTCATCCTGCCCTAAAGGGCTCGGCCGGTTGAAAGGCTGATTGCAAAAAGCACGCAATGCGAAATGATTGCGTGCTTTTTCGCGCTTTTATGCACGATCGGTTGCACGTATTCAGCGCGTTGGGTATAATGGTAGCCAAGTGCTGCATCACTGCCACGGCACAAACGCAATCCTGACTTAATGCAGGACGGATGAAAAGGAGAGATCAAATGATACAATTCGACATCATTCGCGCAACGGATCCCGAAATTGCGGACGCCATGGCTTTGGAGCTGGGCCGGCAGCGGGACCATCTCGAGCTCATTGCATCGGAAAATTTTGTGTCACAAGCCGTCATGGCCGCGATGGGCAGCCATCTGACGAATAAATATGCAGAAGGTTATCCCGGCAAACGCTATTACGGCGGCTGCGAATACGTGGATATCGCGGAAGACCTTGCGCGCAACCGCGCAAAACAGCTTTTTGGAGCGGAGCACGCAAACGTACAGCCACATTCCGGCGCGCAGGCAAACCTTGCCGTGTACTTTGCGCTTTTAAACCCAGGCGATACCATTTTGGGTATGAACCTTTCCCATGGCGGGCACCTGACGCATGGCAGCCCCGTCAACATGAGCGGCAAATACTTTAAGATCATTCCCTATGGCGTAAGCAAGGAAACCGAGCAGATCGATTACGACGAGCTTGCGCGCCTTGCGGAAGAAAACAAGCCGAAGATGATCGTCGCAGGCGCAAGCGCATATCCGCGCGCAATCGACTTTGCACGCATCTCTGAAATTGCCAAAAGCGTGGGCGCGTATTTTATGGTAGATATGGCGCACATCGCGGGCCTTATCGCCGCAGGCGAGCATATGAGCCCCGTACCCTATGCGGATGTTGTGACGTCCACCACCCATAAGACGCTGCGCGGGCCGCGCGGCGGCCTCATCCTTTGCAGGGAAGCGCTTGCAAAGGACATTGATAAGGCCATATTCCCCGGTACGCAGGGAGGGCCCCTCATGCATACCATTGCGGCAAAGGCCATTTGCTTCCATGAGGCGCTGCAGCCTTCCTTCAAGGCATACCAGCAGCAGACCGTAAAGAACGCAAAGGCGCTGGGCGAGACTCTTTCTGCGGCGGGCGTCCGGCTTGTTTCCGGCGGCACGGACAACCATATGATGCTTGTTGATCTTACGCCGAAGAGCCGCACCGGCAAGGAAGTGGAAAAGCTGTTGGATCTCGCGCATATCACCGTCAACAAAAATACCATTCCGTTTGAAACGCTCAGCCCCTTTGTAACAAGCGGCGTTCGTATTGGCACGCCTGCCGTTACAAGCCGCGGCATGAAGGAAGCGGATATGAAAGTGATCGGCGGTCTTGTCGCCTCCATCATTGACGGCGGGGAAAGCGCAGTCGATACTGTCCGGCAGCAGGTCGTCACTTTGACCCAAAAGTTCCCGCTCTACGAATAAAAGAAAAGCATATCAGACAGCCTCCGTGAGAAAGCGCGGGGGCTGTTTTTGTGCGCGGCAAAAGCCGGATATGGCAGCGAAAATATCCGAGCAAAACCATAGACATTTTATTTGACACGTTGCACAAACTATGTTACAGTGTAAACGAAATAAATCCGACTGTTTCGGTTGGGTATTTAAGGAATGGTCAACGTGAAACTTTCCACACGCGGACGGTATGGCATCAAAGCCATGGTGGATTTGGCAGTGGAATATGGGAATGGGCCGGTCAGCGCCACTACGCTCGCAAATTTGCAGGGCGTTTCGCTTGCGTATTTGGAGCAGCTGATTGCGGCGCTGAAAAAGGCGAAGCTCGTGCAATCCGTGCGCGGCGTGCAGGGCGGCTATACGCTGTCTAAAAAGCCGGAGGAGATCACGGTCAACGAAGTGCTCCAGGCGCTTGAAGGCAGTACCACGGTTGTGGACTGCGTCAGCCGCCAGACGCAGGGCTGTGAGCACGCCTGTACCTGTTCTGCACGGCCGCTTTGGCTCAAACTCCAAAACCGGATCGATGCGGTGTTGGACGAGACCACCATCAAAGATATGGCAGACGATTATATTTTACAGATGAGGCGAACGAAACATGAGAGTTTATCTTGACAACGCGGCCACAACCTCTGTCAAGCCGGAAGTGCTTGATGCAATGCTTCCATATTTTACAAAGTTCTTTGGAAATCCCTCCAGCCTGCACAGCTTTGCGCGGGAGACCCTTGCGGGGATCGATACCGCGCGCGCACAGGTTGCAAAAGCCCTCAATGCGAGTCCGGAAGAAATTATTTTTACCGGCTGCGGCACCGAGAGCGATAATATGGTGTTGCGCGGCGTTGTGCAGCGCTACGGGAAGAAAGGCAAGCATATCATCACGACGGCGGTAGAGCATCACGCGATTTTGCACACTGCCCAAGCGCTTGAAAAAGAATATGGCTGCGAAGTCACGTATCTGCCCGTGGACGAATACGGCAGGATAACAGCACAGCAGGTTGCGGATGCGATCCGTGAGGATACGATACTCGTGAGCGTTATGTTCGCCAACAATGAGGTCGGCACCATTATGCCGATTGCAGAAATCGGCGCGGTCTGCCGGGAAAAGAAGGTGCTCTTCCATACGGACGCCGTGCAGGCGGTCGGCCATATCCCTATCGACGTGAAGGCAATGAACATTGATTTTCTCTCGCTTTCCGCGCATAAGTTCCACGGCCCCAAGGGCGTGGGCGTACTCTATATGAAAAAAGGCCTCAGGCTGCCATCCTTTTTGTCCGGCGGCGGGCAGGAAAAGAACCGCCGCGCCGGTACGGAAAATGTGCCCGGAATTGTGGGCTTAGGCAAAGCGATTGAGCTTGCGACCGAACATATTGAAAGCGTAAACGCTCAAATTCTCCGTTTGCGTGACAAACTGATTGCAGGCATTGAGGCGCAGATTCCCGAGGTCAAGCTTAACGGCCACCCGACAGAGCGCCTTCCCAACAATGTGAATTTCAGCATACGCTATATTGAAGGAGAGGGCATGCTGCTGTTGCTGGATATGAACGGCATTGCCGCTTCGAGCGGCTCCGCGTGCACCTCAGGTTCGCTGGATCCGTCCCATGTGCTCCTGGCGATGGGCCTTCCGCATGAGATTGCGCACGGCTCTCTGCGCCTGACGCTTTCAGACGAGACCACTGAAGAAGAAGTGGATTACGTGCTCGATGTCCTGCCCAAGGTGGTACAGCGGCTGCGCGATATGTCTCCCCTATACACTACCGTACATTGAGGTGAAAAAGATGTATACAGAAAAAGTATTGGATCATTTTGAGCATCCCCGCAATGTGGGACAGCTGCCTGACTATAACGGCGTAGGCATGGTGGGCAATGCAAAGTGCGGCGATATCATGCAGATGTTCATTAAAGTGAACGAGGAAAACGTGATTGAGGATGTCAGCTTCAAGACATTCGGTTGCGGCGCTGCGATTGCGACCTCCTCAATGGCAACGGAGATGATCAAGGGCAAGAGCGTAGATGAAGCGCTAAAGCTTTCCAACGCGGCCGTGGTGGAAGCGCTGGAAGGTTTGCCCCCGCAGAAAATTCATTGTTCCGTCCTGGCGGAAGAAGCCGTAAAAGCCGCTATTGAAGATTACCAAAAGAAAAAAGCCGCCGGCGAATAAGCAGGTTTTCTCTAAGAAGCCCTATAAAGCGGGGCTTCTTTTGTTTTTCAGGCGGCTTGCTTTTTTATACAGTTTTGATTGTATCCTCCAACCATGACAACAGTTTCTATCATAAGGGGACATATACTTCGGCATACTAACTTCATACGGCTCTGTGCGATGCACCAGCCTTAACATAGAGTCCAATCCGGCGGAAAGGAGAGAATGTATGCGGACACTCACACTTGCCCTTGGCGTCGGCATGGTCGCGGGCGTAACAATGGCGACGGTGGCGATTAACTCGATGTACCCTGATATCCCCAAGCGGATGATGCGGGATGGCAGGAGGGTCATGCGCAGTACAAAGCGTACGATCAGCAATATAATGGGATAGGATGGAACGGTCCGCTTGCGGACCGTTTCTTCATTTGAAAAAATGGTTATATTATTATATAATACAAAAGGCTACTCAATGAGGGGGTACTTTCGTATGACGGACCACACCTATGGAACCATGCAGTTTCAGCTCCCAAAGGACAGGCGCGCCGCCAATGAAGTGCTCATGACGGTATATGCCGCCATGAAGGAAAAAGGCTACGATCCTGTTAACCAGATCGTAGGCTATCTGCTTTCCGGCGATCCGACCTATATCACCAGCCATAACAACGCCCGCTATCTGATCAGCAGGCTGGAACGGGACGAGCTTATTGAAGAGCTTGTAAGGTTCTATGTGGAAGTGAATTCGGCGGTGGAGCAGCAATAATTGCAGTACGCAACTTTGGGCAGTACGGGCATTCGGGTTTCCCGGCTGTGCTTCGGTACGCTTACAATGGGGCCTTTACAGCGGAACCTGCCTCTTTCTACGGGGGCAGGTCTTTTGGATTATGCGTTTTCTTTGGGCGTTAACTTCTTGGATACGGCGGAGCTGTACGGCACCTATCCATATATCAAAGAGGCGCTCAAATCAAAACCGGACACGGTCGTTTGTACCAAATCCTATTCCTACGATACAAAGACTGCAGAAGAAAGCTTCAAAAAAGCAGTGGAGGGGATCGGCCGGGAGTATATCGACCTGTTTTTGCTGCATGAGCAGGAAAGCGCGCATACGCTGCGCGGCCACCGGGAAGCGGTGGATTATTTTCTGAAGAAAAAGCAACAGGGCCTGATCGGCGCGGTGGGGCTTTCCACTCATTATATTGCCGCCGTGCATGCGGCGAACCGCTATCCGGAGCTTGAAATCGTATTCCCGCTTTATAATAAGACGGGCATCGGCATTGCGGATGGGACAAGCGCCGAGATGCTCGAAGCTATCAAAAGCGCAAAGGAAAACGGGAAGGGCATCTTCGCAATGAAGCCGCTTGGCGGCGGGCATTTGCTACATGACCGGGAAGAAGCGCTGCGTTTTGTTTTAGAAGAACCGGTCATTTCCTCTATTGCAATCGGCATGCAGACAAAAGAGGAAGTCGCCTACAACTGTGCGGTATTCTCCGGTGAGGCGCCGGATGAAGCATTGGCTGCAACGATCAGCGCCCAGCCGCGCAGCCTGATCATACATGATTGGTGTGAGGGCTGCGGCGCGTGCGTAGCTCGCTGCAGAAACCACGCGCTGACCCTGTCGGAGGGAAAAGCCGTTGTCAATGAAAATCTATGCGCGCGCTGCGGCTACTGTGCCGCTTCTTGCCCGCAATTTTGTATTAAAGTGATTTAGGAGAAGCGTATGCAACGTATACTTGCGCTCGATGTTGGGGACAAACGGATTGGGGTTGCAGTGAGCGATCCTTTGGGGTATACTGCCCAAGGGCTGGAAACCTATACGCGCCGGACGCCGGAGCAGGATGTGGAATATCTCCTGAATCTGGCGGAGCGCTACCGCCCGGTAAAGCTGCTGTTTGGCATGCCGCGCAATATGGATGGAAGCTATGGCTTCCAAAGCGAAAAAGTGCGCGCGTTTGCGGACACAGTGTTGGAACGGTGGGATGGGGAGCACGATTTTTACGATGAACGGCTCACCACCGCCGCCGCGGAACGGGTGCTGCTTGATGCGGATGTCAGCCGCAAAAAGCGCAGACAGGTGATCGATAAAATGGCGGCGGTCGTCATTTTGCAGGGATACATGGAAACACGGCACAGATAAAACAGGAGGATTGCGCGATGGATGAGCGGATCGTATCCCCCGTCGGGGAAGAGCAGGATGAAGTAACGCTGCTGGATGAAAACGGCAAAGAGGTGCGCTTTGACCATCTGCTGACGTTTTTTTATGAAGGCGAAAAATATATCGCCCTTTTGCCGGTCGACGATGTGGAGAATGTAGGGGAGGACGAAGTCGTCCTCTTGCATGTCGTCACTAAAAACAGCGAGGACGTGTATGAGACCATAGAGAACGAAGTGCTTCTTGACGAGGTATTTGACACCTTCCTGGAATTGTTTGAGGAAATAGTGGAGCAGGAGGATTAATTGCAGCGCATTACTGCGGTAGAAAAGGGCTCTATTGCCGCTTCCCTTGACATACGCGAAGGAGATACGCTTGTTTCCATCAACGGCGAGCCTGTGCTCGACGTGGTAGACTATACATATCTTTGTGCGGAGGAACGGCTCAAGCTTCTGTTCGAACGCACGGATGGCAGCAGCTACCAGGTCGCGCTGGAAAAGGATGCTTACGCGCCGCTTGGCCTGACGTTTGAAAGCGGCCTGATGAGTACGGTGCGCGCCTGCAAAAACCACTGCATGTTCTGCTTTATCGATCAAATGCCCAAGGGTGGCAGGAAGACGCTGCAGTTTAAGGACGATGACTGGCGGATGTCCTTCATCATGGGCAATTACATTACGCTCACCAACGTGGATGAGGCGGAATTTGAACGTATTTTAAAGCGCAGGGTGAGTCCGCTTTTTATTTCGGTGCACGCAACGGACCCGCTCGTCCGCGCAAAAATGATGCACAATCCCACCGCAAAGGAATTGCTGCCCCGGTTAAAGCGCCTTGCCGAGGCGGAATTGAAGTTTCATTGCCAGATCGTCTGTTGCCCGGAGCTTAACGATGGGGAAGTGCTCGAACGGACGCTCAACGACCTGATCGCGCTTTACCCATATGCGCAATCGGTCGCGGTGGTTCCCGTTGGGCTTACAAAGTTCCGGGATAAGCTTGCGCCGCTGCGCGTGTTTACAAAGGAGGAGTCCATTGCGACGCTTGGGCAGATCCAAAGGTTTGCGCAACAATGCCGGGAGCGTATGGGCACAGCGTTTGTATTTGCCTCGGATGAGTTTTATCTTGCAGCCGGGCAGGAATTGCCGCTCTATGACGACTATGAGGAATTTCCGCAGATCGAAAATGGCGTTGGGCTGTTAAGGCTCTTTGAATGGGAGTTTTTAGAGGCGCTTACGGAAAAGCATCCGTTACAGACGCCGTTCGCATTTGAAGCGGCGGGTGGAATGCTTGCGTCCCCCTTTATGCGCACGCTTTATGAGCAGCTTGGCCCGTATGGGGTGGAGAGTACGCTTTACGCGATTCGCAATGATTTTTTCGGCCCTACCATCACGGTCGGCGGACTCATCACAGGTCAGGATCTTTTGGCGCAGCTAAAAGGAAAGCTGAAAACGCCGTACTTGCTGCTTCCCCATAACATGCTGCGGGAACAGGAAGATGTATTTCTCGATGGCATGACGGTAACACAGCTTGCGCAGGCGCTTGAGGTAGAGGTCGTTCCCGTGCGCGGGGGCGGAGATGCGTGGGTGGAAGCCGTCTTTTCGCTTGCCGGGGCAAAATCGTTCTTAGTCGATATCCACCCGCTTTAACGGGGCTTTTTACGGAGGAAGTAACATGGGCAAACCGCTTGTTGCCATTGTAGGCAGGCCAAACGTTGGAAAATCTACGTTGTTCAACCGATTGATCGGTAAGCGCATCTCCATTGTGGAGGATACGCCCGGCGTCACGCGCGACCGCATTTATGGCGAGGCCACATGGCTGACGCATGCGTTTACATTGATTGATACCGGCGGTATCGAGCCTGCACGCGAGGATGTGATCAGCCTCCAGATGTGGCGGCAGGCGGAGCTTGCCATCGATATGGCGGACGTGATCCTGTTTCTTGTAGACGGACGGGAGGGAATGACCACTGCGGACGAAGAAGTATCGGATATTTTAAGAAGATGCAACAAGCCCGTTGTGCTTGCCGTCAATAAGGTGGATGCGCCGAAATTTGAGGAGAATGCGTACGATTTTTACGCCTTGGGTCTTGGAACGCCCATGACCATTTCCTCTTCTCAGGGGCTGGGCCTTGGCGACCTTCTAGATGAGATTGCGTCCCACTTTCCGAAATATGATGTGAGCGAGGAAGAGGAGAATATTGTAAATATTGCGGTGGTTGGCCGTCCCAATGTTGGAAAATCCAGCCTCGTCAATGCGCTGCTGGGGGATGGGCGCGTGATTGTCAGCGATATTCCCGGCACCACGCGCGATGCGATTGATACGCCGTTCACCCACAACGGAAAAAACTATGTGCTTGTAGATACCGCAGGTATCCGCCGCAAGCGCGCGATTGAAGACGAAAGCATTGAACGTTACAGCGTGATCCGAAGCTTGGGTGCAATCAGAAGGGCGGATGTCGTGCTGATTGTGGTGGACGCAGAGCAGGGGCTTTCCGAGCAGGATGTGCGCATTGCGGGATATGTCCATGAAGAGGGCAAGGCAAGCGTCGTCATCGTTAACAAATGGGATCTGATTGAAAAAGATACCCATACGATGAACAAGTTTAAAAAAGATCTCCTGACGGATCTTGCCTTTATGAGCTATGTGCCGATGCTTTTTATCAGCGCAAAGACCGGGCAACGCGTGGAAAAAGTGCTGCAGCTGGCGAATGAAGTCTATGCGCAGACATGCACGCGCATTTCTACCGGCACCTTGAACGACGTCATCAGCGAGGCCATCACCATCACCGAGCCGCCCAGCGACAAGGGCCGCAGGTTAAAGATTTACTATGGAACGCAGGTATCCATCAAGCCGCCTACATTCATTGTGAAGGTAAATGATCCGGAACTGATGCATTTTTCTTATGCAAGGTATCTTGAGAACTATTTGCGGAAATCCTTTGGCTTAACGGGAACGCCCATACGCCTGTATCCGCGTTCACGCAGCAGTGAAGGAGGCCAATAAAGCATGGGTCCTTATATACTCTCAGCCGTACTCGGATACTTGATCGGCAACTTGCAGACCGCGGTCATTGTCAGCAAATTCTTGTACAAGGATGATGTAAGAAACCACGGTAGCGGAAACGCGGGCAGCACCAACATGTTGCGCGTGTTCGGGTTGAAATCCGGCCTGGTAACATTTATCGGGGATTTGATCAAGGGTATCCTAGCGGTGCTTGTGGGTCGGTGGATTGCAGGCGAAACCGGCGCATATATCGCCTCGGTCTGTGTTGTGCTGGGGCACTGCTTTCCGGCATTCCTGCAGTTCCGCGGCGGCAAGGGCGTTGCGTCGATGTTGGGCATTGCATGGATGCTCAACCCGCTATTTGCGGCGGTCATGACGATATGGGCGGCGCTGATGGTGCTTTTGACGCGCACCATCTCCATTGTGTCATTGAGCAGCGTTACGCTCTATCTCATCCTCGTGCTTGTATTTGAGTCCGGTAATACGGGGTTTGTGATTGCATTTTCTCTGCTTTGGCTCCTGATTGTATTGCGGCATACCGATAATATCAAGCGCCTTTTAAAAGGGGAAGAGAGCAAAGTGTTTGAGAAAAAGCGGGAGAAGAAGAAAAAAGAAACCGATACCATCGTATAAAAGCATAGATACGTCAAAAAGCGCCTTGCGGCGCTTTTTTGATGCATAGCAGGATTGATTGGGAACGGCTTACGTCTCCGTTTCCATGACGATCTGAATAAAACGCAGGGACGCCGCGGACAGCGGAACGCCATCGAGTGAGATCAGGCCGATCGCACGCGAAGGCATCGGCGGATCCAATTCAATTTCAAACAGCTCGCCGCTCGCCAGCGCTTCTTTTGCAAACTCACTGGTGACGCAGGCAATGCCAAGGCCAATGCGCGCAAACTGAACAAGCAGGCTGTGCGCACCAAGCTCAATTTCGGGATGTAGCGTAACGCCCTGTTGGGCTGCAAATGCATCGAGATATTTGCGGGAGTTGGAGGCCTGCTCCAAAAGCACCAGGGGTTCGCGCGCAAGGATGTCCAGCGGCACCTTCTGCCCGCGCAGGTGGTCAAACCTGGAGGCAGCCACAAATACGTCGTGCACCTTGAGGCATTCCCGTACGCAAAGGGCGCTGTCCTCCACCGGAAGATTGACAAGTGCAATATCGACCTTGCCGATCTTTAACAGCTCCACCGTTTCCGGCGTGGTACGGTTGGTTACCTGCAGCTGGATTTCCGGATATTCCGCATGGAATCGTTCCAGATAAGGCAGCAGGAAATACTGGCAAAGCGTGTCGCTTGCGCCGATCATCAGCCCGCCGGATTGCAGGGTACGCATACGGTTGAGTTTATCCTCCGCTGCAGAAACAAGGCTGACCGCCTTATCCGCATAGCTGTAGAGCATACGGCCTTCACTGGTCAGGGTGATACCCCGGCTTGTCCTGGTAAACAGGGAACAATCCAGGCTGTCCTCCAAACGGCGCATTGCCTGGCTGACGGCCGGCTGGCTAATATAAAGCTCACGGGCGGCATGCGAAAGGCTGCCACAGCGTGCAACGGTACAAAAAACACGATAAAGTTCAAGATCCGCAGACATATAAAAACCTCTTATTTATCCTTGATTTGATCGTGAAAAGGCTTATGTGTATTATAATCTATTGCTTTACCATATGCAAGAAACTCTTTGCGTAGCTTATCTGTCCGGCAAGCTGCCGTTGTAATGAAAGTGGGTTTTCATGGCAATATTTGATGCGGAAACGCAATGCCCGTGGTATACTGTTGGAAAAAGCGGGAGGTATACCAGTATGCAGATGCAAGAATTCCGGTACCCTTCGGCTACGAACCTTGGCGAGTGCTTTTCCATGCTTTGGATGCCCGACGCATCCCCGCGCGGCATCGTGCAGATTGCACACGGCATGGCGGAACACATTGCCCGTTATGCGCCTTTTGCTGCATATCTTGCGGCGAATGGCTATGTGGTTGCCGCAAACGATCATATGGGTCACGGTAAAAGCGGGGATTTGGCTTTGAAGGGGTACTTCGGCGGTCAGAATGGATGGGACGCCGTTTTAAAGGATATGAAGGCGCTCCATGATCATGTTGCCAGCCTGTTTCCCGGCATCCCCTATGCGCTCTTTGGCCACAGCATGGGGTCCTTCCTTTCTCGCGCCTACTGCGCGCGTTACAAAGAGGATTTTAGCGCGCTCATCCTTTCCGGTACGGGCGGCAGAAACCCGGCGGTGGCTATCGGCAAAGCGATTGCAAGGCTGGAACAAAAGCGCAACGGGGAAAAAAAGCCCAGCAAACTCCTCAACGATATGAGCTTTGGTTCTTACAACAAGGCGTTTTCTCCGGCGCGTACCGGCTTTGATTGGCTCAGCCGGGATAAGGCGCAGGTAGACCTTTACATTTCGGACCCGCTGTGCGGCTTTGTATTTACGGCGGAAGGGTTCTCTGATTTGCTTGGCGGCATATCGGAGGTCACCGGCCCTCAATGGGCGGCAAAGTTTCCCGACATCCCCATCTATCTGTTTTCCGGCGAAAAAGACCCGGTGGGCGGCAATGGAAAAGGTGTGCGGGAAGTCCGGCGCTGGCTGGAGGAGACCGGGCATACGGTAACATGCAAGCTGTACGCCGACGGCAGGCATGAAATGCTCAATGAAATCAATCGTACGGAAGTATACGGGGACGTCCTGCAATTTTTAAACAGCATAGTATGACCAATATGGCTTTGGCGCGATGAAGTGCGCTGTGACGAAGGAGGAAGAAACGATGGGTATCATGATTTATCGGGATAAGGATGCGGCAAGTGCTGCTGCGGCAACATTGCTTGCGGCGCAGATGATAGAAAAACCCAATTGTGTGCTGGGGCTGTGCGCCACGGATATGGCGGCGCTTTTATACCGCAAGCTTGTTTCCATGACGGCAGCCGGCATTTTGGACTGGAGCGAGGTCACGGTATTCCAGACGAGCGAATTCATGGCCAAACGGCCGGGAAACGTCGGCATTCTCAGCGCCTATCTCGCAAGCGCGCTTTATGAGCAGGTCAATATGCAGCTTTCCCGCGCGCATGCGCCCAACCACAATGCGCAGGATTTGCAGGCCGCATGCTCCAGCTTTGAAGCGGATATTGTCGCTTCCGGCGGGCTTGATACCATTGTGGCGTACCTTGGCAGGAACGGGCACCTTGCTTTTAACGGCCCGGCCCGCGAATTTTCCGCATTTACGCATGTGGAACTGCTCCCGCAAAATACAATGGAGGAGTCCAAAACCATTTCCGGCAGCGAAGGTACGGTCTCCCAGGCCATTACGATGGGCATGAGCACCATCATGTCCGCGAAGCGCATCGTCCTGCTGGCGCTTGGCGGCGAAGTTGCGGGGACTGCCGCGCGCATCCTCTCTTCCGCTGTTACGCCCGCCGTTCCGGCAAGCATATTGCAGCTGCATCCGAATGTGACGTTTGTGCTGGATGAGGACGCTGCCGTCAATCTGTAAAACAAATAAAGGATGGATACTATGGGGTCGTGGGAAAAATCGCTTGATATCCTGATGTCCGGCAACGAACGCTTTGTGAATGACGAGTGCAACCCCTGCCGCAATTTTGACGCCAGGCGGCGTACGCTTGTGGAAGAAGGGCAGCATCCGCTTGCCATCGTCATTTCCCCTTCAGATTCCTATATGCCGCCCGAACATATCTTTGATGCAACGCTGGGTGAACTTTATGTGCTGCGCATGCAGGAGGTCGAAATCGACCGCACCGCGCTTGATACCATTGAGTTTGGGGCAGAAAAACTGCAAATTCCGCTGTGCATGATCCTCATGCACGGAACCCGCCGCGGAGACCCCGAAGAGGACGAAGGGTTTTGGGAGCGCTTTCGCAAGGACGATGATGAGGAAGATTATAAAACCATCAAGTCCTGCGTGCAGCGCGTGCGCAACAGCTCATCGCTTGCGCCGCTTTTGGATGCGGGCGAGTTTTTTGTGGTGGGCGCGAAGTATGATCTTATGAGCGGCCGCGTAACCGTATTTGATTTTTAGCACATTTGTGCAACCGCAAGAGCGGCTGCGCGTCTATTAGAGGGAAGTATGCTGCTTCATTGGCAAACATTAAAGGCGCAGGTAGCGGCCTGTGAAGGCTGTACGCTGTGCAATACGCGCACCCATACGGTGTTTGGGGAAGGCAGCCAGCAGGCGGATATCCTGTTTGTCGGGGAAGGGCCCGGCCGGGAAGAAGACCTGCAGGGCCGTCCTTTCGTTGGCCCGGCCGGACAACTGCTCGATAAAATGCTGGCCGCCATTGCACTTGACCGGGAAAAAGTATACATTGCCAATGTTGTAAAATGTCGCCCGCCGCAAAACCGCGTACCGTTAGAGGAGGAGGCGCTTGCTTGCCTGCCTTATTTAAGGGCACAGACGGGTCTGATAAAGCCCAGAATCATCGTGTGCCTGGGCGCTACAGCGGCAAAATACATCTATGACCGTGAGGTGCGCATTACGAGGGCGCGGGGCATCTGGAAAGAAAAAAAGGGCGTATGGATACTGCCCACCTACCATCCTGCGGCGCTGCTGCGGGATCCTGACAAAAAGAAGGAAGCGTGGGCGGACCTCCAGTCCATACGGGACCGTTATGCATCCCTTATCGCGGCGGGGGACGCTGTACAATCTCCCGAACAAATGGTATAATGCACAAGGTTTCATATACAGTCGAAAAATGGAGGTATTTTTATGTCCGGCCACTCTAAATGGGCAAACATCAAAAATAAAAAGGAAAAAACCGACTCGCAGCGCGGTAAAATCTTTACCAAGATCGGCCGTGAGATTGCGATTGCCGTAAAAGAGGGCGGCGCGGACCCCGCCAACAACTCCAAGCTGCGCGACGTTATTGCAAAAGCCAAGGCAAACAACATGCCCAACGACAACATTGCGCGTTCGTTGAAAAAAGCGTCCGGGGAGCTTGGCAGCGTCAACTATGAAGAGGGCACTTATGAAGGCTACGGCCCCGGCGGTATCGCCGTGATTGTGGACGTTGTAACGGATAACCGCAACCGGACCGCGGCTGAAATGCGCCATATCTTTGATAAAAGCGGCGGCAGCCTGGGCGCAACCGGCTGCGTTTCCTGGATGTTTACCAAAAAAGGCGTCATCATTATCGAGCGCAGCGCGCTTCTTGATGAGGATGAAGTCATGATGGCGGCGCTTGACGCAGGCGCCGAAGATTTTGTCCCGCAGGATGACGTTTATGAGGTGTACACCGCGCCCGCAGATTTTTCCCGCGTACGTGAAGCGCTTGAAGCGGCGGGGTATACGTTTGTTTCCGCGGAACTTGATATGATTCCGCAGAACACGGCTGATGTTTCCGATCCTGAAACCATCCAGAAAGTGGAACGCTTTTTGGAGTGGCTGGACGACAATGACGATGTGCAGGATGTGTTCCACAACGGTATCCTGCCTGAGGCGGAAGAAGAAGATTAATACGACAATTGGAAAGCGGTCAACAGCCGCTTTCTTTCTACCAATGAAGAGAGGGAGTATCGATGAAAAAAGCAATCGCCTGTATCCTGCTGTGCGGAATGCTTGTCATTGGCCTAGGCGCATGCAAATCTCCGGAAGAAATCAACCAGACGGTACAGCAGCAGCGTCAGGATCCGCAGCAAATTATTATCCAGCAGCCGATCCCGCCGGAAGAGCGTTTGCTTACCGTAACCGGAAAGGGGAAGGTTGAGGCGCAGCCGGATATCGCTACCATACAGCTTTCGGTCTATGTGCAGGCGGCTACAGCGGAAGAAGCGCAGAATCAGAACAATGTCAAGATGGAAGCCGTTCTTACGGCCATCAAGGCATTGGGCGTTGCGGAAAAAGATATCCAAACCCAGGAGATCACTGTGTATCCGATCATGGACAATGCAAAAAACACCCAGGAGATCACCGGATACAGCGCAACCAACGGCATAACCATCAAACTAAGGAATGTCAAGAAGAGCGGAGAACTTGTTTCTGCAGCTACCCAGGCCGGTGCAAACGAAGTCACAAGCATCAATTTTGAGGTATTGGATGAAACGGCGGCTTATCGGCAGGCGCTTTCCGCCGCAGTAGAAGATGCCAACGCCAAGGCGGTCATTATGGCCAAGGCTGCGGGAGCGGATATTGACGGCCCTATGACCGTGCAGGAAGGAACGAGCTACGCCACGGATATGAGCGGTAACATGCGATATGCGGCTGCGGGGATGTCGCCAGACGGCGGTACGACAACGCCGGTGCAGGCGGGCCAGCTTACCGTAAGCGCAGAGGTTACCGTGCAGTTTAAGCTCAAATGGCCGGCGGCGACGCCTGCGCCCTCCGCTACGCCAAAGCCATAACGCGTTCTGTTTTTCAAGAGCCGCGCCGTAAACGGACGCGGCTTTTTGTATGCCTGTAATATGTATCCGCATGCAATCCATTTATCCATGGACAAATACTCGTCCATGGTTTCGTTTTAGAATAGTGTAAAAATACATGCGGTTTTTCCGCATATATAAAAGGAATACGCATTGTTAACGCATGAACCGGCCATTTCACTGCATAGATTACTCTAAGAGTAATTGCGAGGAGGCGTAAACCGTGCGCGTTTTTGTTGTAACCAAGCGTACACTTCTGATTGCCGCCGCCGTGCTGATTTTAATTGCGGCAGGCATTATCGTGGCTGTTACGGCTGGAGGGGATGGTGGGGCAAGCCAGACCTCTGCCGCCATGCAGGGCAATGAGTATGAACTTGAGGTGCTTGCGGGAAAGCGCAAGGAGCTTCCGGTCTACAGCGTAAATAGGGACGATAAAAAAATCGCCCTGACGGTTGACGCTGCGTGGGAGGATGATAAGACCCCCTTTATTCTGGAGCAGCTGGACCAGGCGGGCATCAAGGCCACATTCTATCTTTGTGGGTTCTGGATGGATAAATATCCGGACCATGTGAAAAGCATATTCGCAAAGGGCCATGAGCTTGGAAACCATACGGATACGCATCCGCATATGAGCAAGATCGACTCCGCGAAAATACAAAAGGAATTGACGGCGCTGGACGACAAAATGGAAAAGCTGACCGGAAAGCGCTGCAAAACATTCCGGGCGCCATATGGAGAATATAACGATACCGTCATCACCACCACGCGGGCAATGGGGTATGTGCCGGTACAGTGGGACATTGATACCATAGACTGGAAACAGCGCAGCACGGATGCCATACTCGCATCCGTGATCCCCAAGCTGCATCCGGGCGCAATTATTCTGTGCCACAACAACGGATATAATATTGAAGAGTATCTGCCCAAACTGATTGCCGCAGCAAAAGAACAGGGATATGAGTTTGTAACGGTCAGCGAATTGCTGCTGCCCGGCGAGACGATGATTGACGTCAACGGCGTGCAAAAGCTCAAAGGCTCACAGCCTATTATGGAGCAGGAGGAATAAAAGCGTACTGCGCCTCCAGCTTATCATAGACCGATCGGGGAAGCGCCGGAATCCGGCGTTTCCCTTTTGTATACCACACCGCCTGGGCATGCCGGTATCTGTATTTTTCATTCTGCGGGAGGATTCTGTGCAAGGTTGCGAAAAAAAACGCTTTCCCCTATAATAAAATAGATTTGATATGCCGTAACGGCGCAACCAAAGGAAAGAAGGACCGTTTTTGCAGACCAGAGACTTTTTTTATGAGCTTCCGCCGGAACTGATTGCGCAGGTGCCAATGGAGGATCGCGCCGCATCCCGCCTGCTTGTTTATCATAGGACAGACTCCAAATGGACGGACACCGCATTTTCCGCCTTGCCGGTCTATTTAAGGCCCGGCGATGTGCTGGTGCGCAACACCACGCGCGTCATTCCCGCAAGGCTGTATGGCGCGCGGGAGGATACGGGCGGCAAAATGGAGTTTTTGTTGTTGAAGCGCCTTGAGGGCGATGTATGGGAGTGCCTCGTCAAGCCCGGGCGGCGCGCAAAGACCGGCCTCACATTTCAAATATCGGAGGAGTTGAGCGCAACCGTATTGGACAGCACGCCCGATGGCGGAAGGTTGATACAGCTCAACTATACAGGCGTATTCGAAGAAGTGCTCGACCGCGTGGGTCAGATGCCCTTGCCGCCGTATATTACGGAAAAGCTCTCCGATAAAGAACGGTATCAGACCGTGTATGCGCGCGAGCGCGGGTCCGCCGCAGCGCCTACGGCAGGCCTCCATTTTACAAATGCGCTTCTGGATACGCTCAAGGGAAACGGCATTGAGATTGTGGACGTCCTTTTGCACGTGGGGCTTGGCACCTTCCGCCCGGTTTCGGCGGAAACCGTGGAAGAGCACCACATGCATTCGGAGTATTATGAGGTAACGGAGGCCGCGGCAAACGCTATCAATAACGCTAGGGCGAACGGCGGCAGGGTAATTGCAGTGGGCACGACCTCCTGTCGTACGCTTGAAAGCGTAACGGATGAAGATGGCGTCGTCCACGCGAAAGATGGCTGGACGAATATCTTTATTACGCCCGGTTATCGGTTCCGCGCGATTGACGGATTGATCACGAACTTCCATTTGCCGGAATCCACGCTGTTGATGCTGGTGAGCGCATTCACAACGCGCGAGGGTATGCTCGCAGCCTACCGCCATGCAGTGGAGGAGCGGTATCGCTTTTTCAGCTTTGGCGACGCAATGCTGATTGTATAAGGAGTACGCATGCAGTATTTTTCTTATGAGGTTTTGAAAACGTGTAAGCAGTCCGGCGCGCGGCTTGGCGTGCTCCACACGCCGCATGGCGATATTGAAACGCCCTGCTTTATGCCGGTCGGCACACAGGCGACCGTCAAGGCCATGACGCCGAGGGATTTAAAGGAGATCGATGCGCGCATCATCCTCTCCAATACCTATCATCTTTACCTGCGCCCCGGCCATGAGCTGGTGCGCGAAGCGGGCGGCCTGCACGCGTTTATGGGATGGGACAGGCCCATCTTGACGGACAGCGGCGGGTTTCAGGTGTTCAGCCTGGGCGCGAATACGCGTATTATGGAAGATGGCGTGGAATTTCGTTCCCACATCAACGGCAGCAAGCACCTTTTCACGCCGGAATCGGTGATGGAGGTGGAGCAGGCACTGGGGGCGGATATTGCCATGTGCTTTGACGAATGTGCGCCGTACCCGAGCGACCACAGCTATACCCGCGCCGCCATGAACCGGACCCACCGCTGGGCGGAGCGCTGCAAGGCAGCGCATACCCGGCAGGATCAGGCACTGTTCGGCATTGTGCAGGGCGGCATGTGCAAGGACCTTCGCATTGAAAGCGCCAAGGCAATTTCGGATATGGATTTTATCGGCCACGGCATAGGCGGGCTTTCCGTTGGGGAACCCAAGGAAATCATGTACGATATGCTCGAAAACATGATGCCGTATATGCCCAAGGAGAAGCCCAGATACCTCATGGGCGTAGGCAGCCCGGACTGCCTGATTGAAGGCGCAATCCGGGGCGTGGACATGTTCGACTGCGTGTTGCAGACCCGTATTGCAAGAAACGGGCTTGCGTTGACACGGTACGGCAAACGGATGCTGCGGAACAATGAATTTGCGCACGACTTTTCTCCGATTGAAGAAGGGTGCGAATGCTATGCATGCAAGAACTTTACGCGCGCCTATATCCGCCACCTGAACAAGGCGAAGGAAATATTGGCAGCGCATTTAATCACCATGCACAACCTGCATTTCACGCTCAGATTGATGGAAGAAGTGCGGCAGGCCATCCGGGAAGACCGGTTGCTTGATCTGCGTGCGGAATGGAAGGAAAGGGGCGGCATGGATTGAGCCTGCGCTTTGTTACCCGCGCAACGGAAGAAACCCGGCAATTGGGCGCGCGTATTGCGGAATTGTTGTTTCCCGGCGCGTTTATCGCGCTTACCGGCGGCCTTGGCGCAGGGAAGACGGCATTTTCCCAGGGGATTGGCCGGGGTTTGGGGATAGACGACGTTACAAGCCCCACATTTACCATCCTGCAGGAGCATGAAGGGCGGTTGTCCTTGTATCATTTTGACGCTTACCGGCTGCAGGATGCGCAGGGACTTTATGATATCGGGTTTTCTGAGTATGCTTCAGGCGGCGGCGTCATATTGATGGAATGGCCGCAAAATGTTCCGGGGGCGCTTCCCAAATCCCGGCTGGATGTTACGGTTGAAGGCAGTGGGGAGTTGCCGCGTACCATTACGCTTACGGCAACAGATGCGCGCCATCAGGCGGTCTTGGATGCGCTTGCGGCACAAGGAGAAGGAACGCTATGCTGATTTTAGGGATTGAAACGGCCAGTTCCACGGCCTCTGTCGCTTTGATGCGGGAGGACACGCTGCTATCTGAGCATAGCGTCCATCATACGCGTACGCATTCGGAAACCGTGATGCCCATGGTGGAGCACATGCTTACAGAGCTTGGTTTTGCACCGAACCAATTGGGGGCGATTGCGGTCAACTGCGGCCCCGGCTCGTTTACCGGCGTGCGCATCGGCGTCTGCGCTGCAAACGCGATGGGTGCGGCGCTCCATATTCCGGTAGTTGGCGTCAACGCGCTCGAAGCGCTCTATGAAAACGTGCGCTTCTGGCCGGGAAAGGTCTGTGCAATGATCGATGCCAGAAACGACAACGCCTACTTTGCCCAGTATGAAAATGGCGCTCAGGCAGCTGCGCCTTCTGCGGAAGAAGTTGCTGTTTATTTACAGAATGTTCCCGCTGGGACGCTGTTTGTAGGCGATGGCGCAATGGCATATGTCCATGTGATTTTAGAGGCTGTCAAGAACGCGAAGATCGCGCCAGAGGATACTTCGCTTAGTCATGCCTCCGCGCTGTGCCGTATTGCGGGACGGCGGCTTGCACAAGCGGAAGAGCCTGCTATGGAAGCAATCCCGCTGTATTTGCGCCCTTCTCAGGCGGAGCGCATGTGGCAAAAGCTGCATGCCGACGCATAAAGCTTTGGAACCGGCATAGAAAGAAGGAAAGTGTATGGAAGACATTATCTTCCGCCGCATGCTTAAAGCAGATCTTCCTGCCGTAGCGGAGCTGGAACAAATTTGCTTTCGCTCTCCGTGGACACTGAATATGCTAAAGGGGGAGCTCAAAAACCGACTTGCTTATTACCATGTGCTTGAGCTGGATGAGAAAATTGTTGCTTACGCGGGCATGTGGGTGGTATTTGAAGAAGCGCATATCACAAACGTCGCGGTATCGCCGGAGCACCGCAGGAAAGGGTTTGGACGGTGCATTATGCTAAACAGCATGCGCGAGGCGGTGAAGCTGCACGCAACGAAGATGACGCTGGAGGTGCGCGAAACAAACTTCGGCGCGCAGGCGCTCTATGAAAGCCTGGATTTTCAGAACGCCGGCAGGCGCAAAAAATACTACAGCGATACCGGCGAGGATGCCTTTATCCTTTGGAACACGGACATTGTGAAAACCATCGAACAGTTGCATGCATAGTGGTCAGGGACTATAATAGCCTAGTACACACGCCTGTAAAGAGGGAGGGAGCGCCTTGTTCGTTACAATAGACGGCATCAACACCCGGTATGAAGTGTATGGCGAAGGCGAGCCTGTCCTTGTGCTGCACGGTTGGGGTGCAAGCATTGAAGCCGTACAGTCCATTGCAAACTGCATCAGCGCCATTGGCAAACAGGCGATCTGTTTTGATTTTCCCGGTTTTGGGCAAAGCGAGGAGCCTCCCGTACCCTGGGGCGTGCCAGAGTACGCCGCGTTTACGCGCAAATTCATGGAGGCGTTTTCTCTTTATGGCGTGGACGTCGTCTGCCATTCCTTTGGAGGACGCGTCACGATTCTGCTTGCAAGCGAGGACGAAAAGCTGTTTCATCGCCTGTTGATGATCGGCGCCGCAGGGATTCGCCCCAAGCGTACGCTCAAGTGGTATGTCAGGACCTACACCTATAAGCTTGGAAAGCATCTTTCAAAAATCGATTGGGTCGATGCTATCCTGCATTTAAAGGAAAAACAGAAAACGGCAGGCTCGGAAGACTATCGGGCATTAAAAAGTGATTTGATGCGCGCCGTATTTGTGAAAACCGTAAACTTAGATTTGACGGACCGCTTACCCCGCATCAAGAACCCCACGCTTCTGATCTGGGGTGACAAGGACACGTACTCTCCATTATATATGGGCAAGCTGATGGAACAGCGCATCCCGGATGCCGGGCTTGTGGTGTTTGAAGGAGCGGGACATTTCGCCTATGCGGATCAGTATCCGCGTTTTTGCGTGGTGCTCAAGGCGTTTCTTTTGCCCCGCGCATAAATCGACATGAGGAGGCCCGGATGACAGGAATCTGGAATATCATATTTGCGGCGCTTGCTGCAATCGCAACGGCGTTTGCGGCGCTGCACACCATACATATGCTGCAGCTGGAAAGCTATCAGGGAAACATGTATCTAAAATGGATCCGGCGTGCCGGGATGCAGGATTGCATGCTTTCCTTTCTGCTCGGAGGTATGGCGTTTTTGCTGCATATCGCATGGGTATTCTTTTTTTACAGCCAGCCGATGCTTGCGGATTTTCTCTGGTATGGCGGGGATGTTGCGTTTATTGCCGCCATGCTCTATATCGGCTTTTCCAACAGAAAGCTTCCGGCAAAAAAGCCGCTGGCGTTTACGGGGCGCGTCAAGCGTCTGCTTGGCTGCTTGGCCGTGCTTGCGTTTCTGTTCCACATGGGCTTGTTCCGCCCCTATAACATATCGGGGTGGGGCGGCATTTTGGGCATGAACCTTGTCCGGTATCTGCCCGGGTTGCTGCTGCCGTTTTTTGTGCTGCTTGCGCACGTGGTGATGCTCCCGGTTGAAAATGCCATCAAGGCGTGGTATTACAATGACGCCAGAAAAAAGCTTGCCGCGCGCGAAGACCTGATTAAAATCGGCATTACGGGCAGCTATGGGAAAACCAGTACCAAGTTTATCTTGGGCACCATCCTTCAGGAAGAATGGAACACGCTGGTAACGCCTTCGAGCTTTAACACCCCTATGGGCATTACCCGTGTGGTGCGCGAAAAGCTGATGCCGGAGCATCAGGCGTTTGTCGCTGAAATGGGTGCGCGCTATAAGGGCGATATTGCGGAGCTGTGCAGGTTGGTGCATCCCAAATATGGCATCATTACTTCTGTGGGCAAACAGCATCTCGATACTTTTGGCTCGTATGAAGCGGTGATCGAAACCAAGTCGGAGCTTTTGTATGCGCTGCCCGAGGATGGCGCGGCTTTCTTAAACGGCGACAATCCGGATTGCAGGCGCATGTATGAGCGGCTGCCGTTAAAAAATAAATTCCTCTTCGGACTATCCGGCAACGGCCTGTATCTAAAGGCGGAGGATATTGAAGTAAGCAGCGCAGGGAGTACGTTCACACTGGTAACGGATACGGGCGAGCGCGTACGCTGCGCAACGCAGCTCTTGGGCAAACACAACATCGGCAACATTACCGGCGCTGCGGCGCTTGCAAGATATCTTGGCGCATCGTTAGAATCCATTGCCATCGGCATTGAAAATCTTACACCGGTAGAGCACCGCCTGCAGCTTGTGCAGGGGCAGAACGGCATCACCGTCATCGACGATGCTTTCAACGCCAACCCCTCCGGCACCAAGGCCGCGCTCGAAGTATTAAAGAGCTTTGCGCCTGCGCGCCGCATTATTGTGACCCCCGGCATGATTGAGCTTGGCGGGGAAGAGGAACGTTTTAACGAGGAGTTTGGCCGCGATATCGCACAGGCTGCGGACATTGCCATATTGGTGGGCAGAAACCGCATTGCGCCGATCCGCCGCGGACTCATTGACGGCGGATTTACGGAAAGCCGTATTATCCAGGTGGATACGCTCACACAGGCGACAGAAAAGCTCCCGCTTTACACGGAGCCCGGCTGTGTCGTGCTCTTTGAGAACGATCTCCCGGATAATTACGACAAGGCCTGACGCATAAAAGCGCGTACAGGGTTTTGGATAGGAGGAATGGTATATGCCGCAAAAGCTTGCTGTGCTGTTTGGCAGCCGCTCCACCGAACACGATGTTTCCATCGTCTCCGGTTTGCAGTTGCTCGAAAACGTAAACAAACAAAAGTATGACGCGTACCCTGTGTATGTTGCACGGACTGGGGAGTGGTTCATTGGCGATCCTTTAAAGGATATTTCGTTTTATAAGAAGTTCGATCCCAATGCCAAGGGGCTTACGCGCGTGTATCTGCCGCCCGTACCCAACTGCGGAGGCTTATATTCCTTATCCGGCGGCGGCCTGTTCCAAAAGGGCGGCGTCAAGGTCATGGATATGGACTGCGCCATTCTTGCCTTCCATGGCATGCATGGCGAGGACGGATGCATGCAGGGGCTCTTTGAACTAAGCGATATTCCCTATTCCAGCGTAGGGGTGACAGGCTCCGGCGTGGGAATGGATAAGATTATTATGAAGGCCGTATTTGAAAGCATGGGCCTGCCCGTGCTGCCCTCTAAATACTGCTATCGTTCCCAGTGGCTCAGCGACCCGGAAAAGGTTCTCACGGAAATGGAGAGCGTGGGGGATTTCCCGCTCTATGTAAAGCCCGCCAACCTCGGCTCGAGCATCGGCATCAGCCGCGCAACCGACCGGGAAAGCCTGCGCAACGCCATCGACGTTGCGGCGCACTATGACAGGCGTATCTTAGTGGAGAAGGGTGTATCAAAGCGCCGTGAGATCAACTGTGCGTGCCTTGGCTATGGTGCGGACTGTATGGCTTCCGCCTGCGAGCAGCCTGTGACAAAAGAAGACCTGTTAAATTTTAAGGATAAATATCTTGCCGGCGCGAAGGGGCAGGGTATGGAATCCCTTACCCGCATCATTCCCGCCCCCATTGACGATGCAACGACCAAACGCATCCAGGAGATGACGTGCGAGATATTCCGGATGCTTGAGTGCAAGGGCGTTGTACGCATTGATTTTATGATCGACGAAACGGACAATCGCGTCTATGTCAATGAGATCAACACCATTCCTGGCTCGTTTGCGTTCTATTTGTTTGAGCCTGTGGGCATGCCGTATCCGCAGCTAATCGATCGGCTTGTGGAATACGCGCATGCGGCCTACAAAGAAAAGGAGGGCTCCGTGTTTGCCTATGACTCGGAGCTGCTCCAGAAGGCCGTGCTGGGCGGTGCAAAAGGCACGAAGGGCACAAAGCTCAGATGAGCATGATATAAGTATGACGAAAGCTGACAAGGAGATTGAATGATGAGCCTCTATTCCCAATGGACTGAAATTGCGCAAATGGAGCGCGACCCTGCAACCCATAAGAACTTCTGGAACGCGTATTTTGCTGCGGAAACCGAAAACTATGAGAAGCTGCTTGCCGATGCAAAGCGTGTTTTTTCCGGCAAGCTTGCCTCGCTTGCAGAAGAGTTCTCCATGGACCCCGTGACGTTTGCAGGGTTTCTTGACGGCATCAATACGAGCCTCAAAGAGGAACTTGATCTTGAGAGCCTGACCGAGGAAACGGAGCTTTCTCTGGAGATCGATTTTGAGAAGCTGTATTATAATATGCTCGACGCCAAGGCGGAGTGGCTCTACACCCTGCCGCAGTGGGACGGTGTACTTCCCGAAGAACGCCGCAGAGAGATTACAAAGGAATTCCGTTCCGCAAAGGTATTTAAAAACGATGCCGTGGTTGGCCGGAACGATCCGTGTCCCTGCGGCAGCGGCAAAAAATATAAAAAATGCTGCGGTCAGGCGAGCTAATCTTTTCTATCTGACTGTTTCTGGCACAGCCCATGCGTTTATACATGGGCTGTGCCTCTCAGGCTGGGAGCGTGCTGCATATTGCCATTTGATTTTCGTATATGAAAGGCGCAGTATCAAAAATTATTCAATACAGCGTAATTTTTATTAGATTTGACAATGCAAAAGAGAGGATATTCGAAGCATTTTCAGGCAATTTTCTTGTAAAAATGTACGACGAATGCATTTTTGATCAAGCCATTGACAGGGCAATCTCTTTCTGTTAGAATACTTAACTGTCGGTAGTGCAAGCGTGGTCTTTGAATTGGGTATACCGGCGGCGTTGGACTTACCTGCTCGCTTTTAAAATATCCTGCGCCTGTAGCTCAGCAGGATAGAGCAACGGCCTTCTAAGCCGTAGGTCCCGGGTTCGAATCCCTGCAGGCGCGCCAATTTGGTTTCTTGGTGGGTATAGTTCAGATGGTTAGAATGCCAG
>JAEWCL010000023.1 GCA_023390655.1 Bacillota bacterium
CAAAGGTATAGGCTGTGACCTGCCCGCTCGGTTCAGTTACCGTGAGTAGCCGGTTAAGTACGTCATAGGTATAGCTCGTGAGGCCCTTTGCATCCGTCTTGCTCAGCATATTGTGAGCACCGTCATAGGTGTAGGAGTACGAGTCGATGACGGTCCCATCCGCCTTTTTGTTGACGAGCGTGTTGAGCAGGTTGTCATTGTAGTAGGTGTACTCTTCACTCGCGCCGCCGTCATATTCAAGCCTCTGCAGACTGCCATTGGTGTAGTAGGTATATGTTGTGGTCTTGCCGTCCGCAATCACCTGATAGAGCCTTCCGGCACGGTCATATACCCGCTTGACGACATTCCCATTCGAATCTGTCGAGGTCTCTGCCACGTAGCCCGTAGGCAGGTCTTGCGTGATGTCATATCCGTAGACGCTTACGCCAAAGCCCGGTACCGTCTTTGTCACTACACGGTTGAATACATCGTACGTGCGAGTTGTCGTGCCTGTGCCGTCCGTCATGGTCAGGACATTCCCGTTGTTGTCATACGTATAGAAGACGGATACGGGTCCTGCCGTCATACCGAGCGTCCTGCCGTGGATGTCGTAAGTGTAGGACGTTACAACACCGTTCATGTCAATCCTGGTCAACAGTTGGCCGTTTGCCGCGTATGTTCTCCGATCAACCTTGCTGTTATCGTAGGTATAGTTCCCCGGCGTACCGGCCCTTCCGCCCGGCTTGATTTCCTTAACCATCAGGTCGCGAACATTGTACTCATAGGTAATAACATTGCCCTTGCCATCGGTGAAGGTCAACACATTCCCGTTCCCGTCGTAGGTATAGGAGGTCGTTTCATTCTTTGCGTTGGTAACAGAAACCAACCGGTTAAACTCATCGTAACCGTACACCGTGGTATTGTTATTGCCATCGGTCTTACTGTATATGCTACCGACATTGTCATATGTCTGGCCCGTAGTATGGCCGCATGTATCGATGGTTCCGGTTAGCCTGTTGTTCCGGTCGTATAGGAATGTTTTGCCATGCCCCAGGGCGTCATAGGTCGCCGTCTGCACGTTGTTACGGTTGTATTCCAGCCGCTCAATCGTTACGTTATAAGGGTCACGGCGCTCCACAAGGCGGTTAAAGGCATCATAGATGTTGGTATAGGTATTGCCGTTCCAATCCGTCGTAGTGAGCCGATTTCCATTTGCGTCGTAGGTATAGGTGGTCGTTTTCCCGCCGACGGTCTCGGTCAAAACACGGTTCAGTATATCATAGGTGTATTCTTTGAGCGTTCCGTTGCCGTCCGCAGCAAAGCGCAGGTTGCCATTCACGTCATAGCGGTAAGTGAGCGTGATCGCCTGTGTGCCATCAATCTTACGCTCTGTCTTGCTCAACACCCTGCCCTGTTTATCATACCCGGTGAGGATTTCACGGCCCGTACTATCCCAGGTGCGAGTCGGCCGACCCATGTTATCATACTGCGAGTTCGCCATATTGGAGGGGATGGTTGCATCCCCGGGAAGGATGACAACAGAAACCTGGTTAAAGGCATTGTGCTGGTATTGTGTTACATTGCCATTTGCGTCCATTTCAGTCAATACCCGGCCAAGCTTGTCATATGTATATGTCCGGATCGTCTGCGCGGGAGACGCACTGTTCCTCTGCACCGTAATGACGAGTACCCTGCCTGCATTATCGTACGTGTAGTTGGTAATCACGCCATTGGCATCGGTCTGCGAAGTCTTCCGTCCCACCGCATCATAGGTATAGTTTGTGGTAAACGGCAGCCCTCGCTGCTGAGAAACAGCATCCAGCATGGTCAGCAGCCGATTGGCCAGATCATATGTGTACTGGACACCGTAACCGCTATTGATTTTATCAGCAACGGAGGCGCCGGTTCCGGCCCCGTATCCCAATGCATCCAGCGTTTTCACAAGGTTCCCGACAGCATCGTACTTGTTGGCCTTATCGACGTAAGCGGTCCACTGGCCGGACTGCGTATCATAATAGACCTGGAATACCGTGATGACCCGGCCCATAGCGTCGTACGTATACGTAGTCCGATTCATCTCCGAAATATCCTTTAGCGGATTATAATGGTTCGGAGAAACCACCGCAAGCATCCTGCCAGCCCTGTCGTAGAGATAAGCTGTTGTGCCGCCATTGGCGTCTATCTGCCGGATCAGCATCCCGCGTGCATCGTATACGTATTGCGTGACATTGCCTCTGGCATCGGTGACCGTCAAGTCTTTCCCATCCCAGGTCAATGTCTTACTGGTAACGATCTGCACGCTTGCGCCAGTCTCATCCTGACCTCCGGTGGAGGCCCCAATGAGGCGGTTGAGGTTATCATACGTATAGGCCGTAGTGTTCCCATCCGGCGTGGTGATGGAGATCAGGTTGCCGTTCTTATCGTAAGTATAATCCGTTCTAAGTACGAGTATCGTATTGTCCGCAAAATCGTTGCCTGCGATATCGCCTTTACGGACATACACATACTTGTAGACAGGTTTCCCAAACCGATTGTTGACGTACTCGACCTTCTGCGTTTCACTGCCGTTGACAAGCTGCTCGATCCTATTTGCATGGTTGTCATTGTCATAATAGTAGAATGTCTTTCCACCTGCGCCATCTTCCTGCGTCTTGATGAGGCCGTTTGCGTAATAGGTAAACGTCTGCACGATAAATGTTGTCGGAACGTTCCACAGGGCAACGCTCTGCACGCCGTTTTTCTGCGATAACACTCGGCCTACTCTATCATATGTGACCGCAGCGTACGCATATTGATCAGCGGTAATCGAAGTCCACTTCTCAGACAGCCGGTTGAGCCCGTCATACCGGTTGTACTCCTTTGCGCCATTTTCCTTTGTTACTTGTGCCAGCGTGCCGTTGCTATTATATTGCCAAGTAACCGTCGTGCCGTCAGGATTCTGCAGCACAACCTTCCTGCCCGCGTAATCGTACGTCACGGCCATTGTAAGCGTCTGCACGTCATCCACGTAGGTCGTTACGGTGTTCTGCGTCCTGCCGTCTGCAAGAATACTGTAGGTATAGGTGGTGAGGAGAATCGGAGTTGCAGAAGCATTCGTCTTAAAGGATGCTGCCGTAATACGGTTCATGACGTCATACTGATAAACGTAGATGCCGCCGTTGGGCTTTGTTTCGGTCAGGATGTTCCCGTATTGGTCGTACGTATAACTGGTGGTGTACCCTTCCGCATCCGTCTGGGAAAGAACCACCCCCGCGGGATGATACACATACCGGGTACCAACATTGCCGTTGGAATACGAATAGTTCGGCGTCTGGTTATTCAGTCCGTCGTTTGCGGGGTTGTATTGGTTGGGGCTGATCTCCTGTATCTTGCGGCCTAACGCATCATACACGTACCGGGTAACACTGTCGCCAAGCGTCATACGCACCACCCTGCCATTCAGGTCATATTCGTAGGTGGTGGTATCTCCCATAGGCGTCGTGGAGCTCATCACCCAGCCGATACCATTGTAGGTATAGGTCGTTACCTGATGTGTTTCCGGATCGCTCACAGTCCGGATATTGCCATCATGGTCGTAAGTATAAGTCGTTGTACCTCCTTCCGGATCAATGACGGATTTCAAAAGACCCTTCGCGGCGTAGCCGAGCTGGATACGTTCCGCTTCGGTGTAATAGACATACTGTGTAATGGCAAAGAGGTTGACACTTACCTGATCGCTGTAAACGTCAGTGCCGTTAAGAGGTTGCCCTACCTTGATACGGTTGCTATTTGCATCGTAGACGTAAAAAGCTTTCCTTCCGGTTTCGTCCGTAACGCTGGTCCGGTTATTCTTGGCATCGTACGTGTAGATCTTTACGCTGCCATCGGGGTTCGTTATCTTTGTTACATTTCCTTTGGCATCATATTCAAATTGCACTTTATTACCGTTGCGGTCCGTGAAAGATTTGATATCCCCAATTTTGTTGTAGTACTCGGTTAGTGTGACCTTTCCTTCCGGATCTTGGGTCTTAATGATTTGCAGATCATCATTAAACCACTCAATTGTTGCGCGGGCATTGTTATCAGTCTTGGTAACCATTTTGTTTGCGTTGTCATATGCGTATGTGATAGTCTTGCCATACACATCCGTAATTTGGGAAACCTTGTTTTTGTTGTCGCCATCCGCGTGATGATACGCGACTCTTTGCGTTATCTGTTGGAGCGCATCCTTGATTTCTGTTAAGAATGCGTTGCTATCATACGCATAGCTTGCGATAGTTACATTCATCGGATCTATAACCCGCACAAGCAAGCCATTCTCATATTGATATTGTATTGTCCTGCCTATCGGATCAATTATGGAAGTAATTAAGCCATTGGTGTAAGCAAGGGCATATTGTCTCCCTGCTCCATCGACAACACCAAGGACACGGCCCTCTGCGTCCACATTTATATTTACCTGATTCTGGTTCTTGTCTTTTATCGCAATCAGGTAACCATTGCTGTTATATGTATAAACATACTGGTCTTTCGTCGTAAGATCATAGCCGCCCAGCGGATTTGACGCCAAACTGTTATATGAGTTGACACCGGCAAATACCCCATCTTTCAGCTCAAAGAGCTGCGTACTTCCATCTGGCAATTTTACCATCTTGTAATCCGACAAAGAGATATATCCGGTTCCGCCAATACCATCGGAGTACTGGTAGATGTAATCCTTGACGCTGCTCTCATAGCCAAATTTCCATCCTCGGCCAAGGGTACTATCCGGCCTTTGATCCAAGGAGTTATATGTAATCGTGAAGTCAATCGTAAAGCCAGGACCGCTGACGGTCATTGTATTGGTAGAAGTAGAGAAATTTCCAAGAGGCGCATATACACCTTCTACGCCAAAATACAACTCATTTACATATTCTTCTCCCAGATAAGGTGAGTATTTGACCCCAGCGCTAACGTAGCTGCCGCCAGTATAGTAGGCGCTGGTTGACGGGCCATATGCCCCGCCCCAGTAATTGAGGGTTGCATCAATGGTAATTGAGCCCGAATTTTTGTTGTAAATAGCATATCCGTAGCTATTTAGGAGAATATTGTTCTTTATTATTGGTTTAATTTCTGTATCTAAATAAATAGTGTTTGAATAATTATATAAATGTGTAATCTCCGAATTCGTAATGTTCAGCTTACCACCCAATACTTCGATGGCATTGTCGCCGTATTTGGTTCCCTGGTTCATTCCCTGCCCGGCATACCGGATCTTTGCGTAATTCAAATTCAGTTCTCCAGTCGAGCCTACTTCAAACCCGTTCCAGTAATAGTCCGGCGTACTAATTGACGTGAATATTACCGGCACCTGCGCTGTCCCGGTCGCGTTAAGCTTTCCATCCACTACAAACAAGCCACCATACGCATATTCCTGGATAGCCCCTATCACAGCTCCCGCCAATACTGTGAGCGTTTTGTTCGCCGCAATAATTACCCTGCCCTGTATTATGGTTATGTAGGCCCCTAATGTTAAGTTTGCAGACAGGGTCCCGCTCCCCAGGTTTACCGGTCTATTAAATACATTATTTTCAAACCCTGTCAATACGGCTGGAATAAAATTGCTCGTCGTTATTTCTACCGAAGCCCACGCGGTATTTGCTGTAACCGTATTCCCCTGCAAGGTCAGCAATCCACCATTATATGAAAGTATCTTTATAGCCGAATCCGCAGTGCTTGTCATCTGATTGCTTGTAATCGTGACATTCCCTGCGCCAGCATTGTTGATCATTATCCCATAACATCTGTTGTCAAAGGTATTCCCGCTTATTGTTACAACATTGCCAGAATTGATCAGGATCCCGCCATAATACGAATTTGCGATCTCCGAATTTGTGATATTCAGCTTACCGCCCAATACCTCAATGGCATTGTCGCCATATGTGTTTCCCCTGTTCATTCCCTGCCCGGCATACCGGATCTTTGCGTAATTCAAATTCAGTTCCCCGGTCGAGCCCACTTCAAACCCGTTCCAGTAATATTCCGAAGTATCGGTGACTGAGATGAATGCTACTGGTGCCTGTGCTGTTCCAACTGCATTAAGCTTCCCATTGACTACAAACAAGCCTCCGTACGTATAGTCCTGCCAGGCTGCTATTACCGCCCCCGGCAATATCGTCAGCGTTTTATTCGGTGCGATGATTACTCTACCTTGTATTACAGTTACGTAAGCACCCAATGTTAGGTTCGCAGACAGGGTTCCGCTTGCCAGGCTCACCGGCTGGATAAATGCATTGCTTTCAAAGCCTGTCAGTGTAGCAGGAACGAAGCCGCTAGTTGTTATTTCTACCGCATATACACCACTGCTGACCGTATTCCCCTGCAGCGTCAACGACCCACCATTATAAGAAGGTATCTTTATGGCCGAATCCACAGTGCTCGTAATCTGATTGTTTGTGATCGTGACGTTCCCCGCAACCACATTGTTGATTAAGACCCCATAATATCTATTGTTAATGGTATTCGTGCTTATTGTTACAGCATTGCCGGAACTGATTAAAATCCCGCCATAATACGAATTCGTAATCTCCGAATTTGTGATATTCAGCTTACCGCCCAATACCTCAATGGCATTGTCGCCATATGTGTTTCCCCTGTTCATTCCCTGCCCGGCATACCAGATCTTCACATAATTTAAATTCAGTTCTCCAGTCGAGCCTACTTCAAACCCGTTCCAGTAATAGTCCGGCGTATTGCTGATTGACGTGAATATTACCGGCGCTTGCACTGTCCCGGTCGCGTTAAGACGCCCATTCACTACAAACAAGCCGCCGTACGAGTATTCCTGCAAGGCTCCTACTACAGCGCCCGCTTGTATCGTCAATGCTGTGTTCTGTGCAATTATTACCCTGCCCTGTATTATAGTTACGTAGCTTCCTAACGTTAAGTTAGCGGACAGAGTTCCACTCCCAAGGCTTACCGGCTTATTGAATGCATTACTTTCAAATCCAACTAGTGTTGCAGGCTTAAAGTTATCCGTGGTTATATCTATCCCGTACCCACCGCCACTTGGTGCAACCGTATTCCCATGCAGAGCCAACGCCCCGCCAGAATAGGCAAGTATCTTTATCGCCACATCTGCAGTACTTGTAAGATGATTGCCCGTAATCGTGACATTCCCTGCGCCAGCATTGTTGATCATTATCCCATAATATCTGTTGTCAAAGGTATTCCCGCTTATTGTTACAACATTGCCGGAACTGATCAGGATCCCGCCATAATACGAATTTGCGATCTCCGAATTTGTGATATTCAGCTTACCGCCCAATACCTCAATGGCATTGTCGCCATATGTGTTTCCTCTGTTCATTCCCTGCCCGGCATACCAGATCTTCACATAATTTAAATTCAGTTCTCCGGTCGAGCCTACTTCAAACCCGTTCCAGTAATAATCCGGCGTATTGCTGATTGACGTGAATATTACCGGCACCTGCGCTGTCCCGGTCGCGTTAAGACGCCCATTCACTACAACTCGTGTTCCATAATAGCCGCTATTTACACCGATTGTAGTTCCAGGCATTATAGTTAAAGAAATCCCATTTGGTATAATCAGATCACTACTTAGATTATAAGTGCCTGCAGCACTTGACCAAGTCGTATTATTAGTAATTGTCCCTCCTCCAATATTTGAGACACTTGTCACGATATATGGAGCTGTCCAATCACTAAAGAGACTATCCCACTTGGCTCGTATCCGATACGAAAAAGTTTCATTAATCAATAATCCTATAGTCTGATAACTGTTTGTTAAGACACTGCCAATAAACACACCATTCTGTTCAATGTCATACGAAGTTGCCCCAGCTACAGCATCCCAAGTAATTAAGGTATAAGACGTAGAATAAATGTTCACATTAGATGGCGTTTGAGTTGCAGCAGCTGCCAGTTGAACCGGCTGACCTGCAGTAATTGATGATTTAGTTGCAACAGGAGCATCCATATCACCAGATGACTCCGGATTAAGAGCTTCTTCCTCTATTTTTTCATTGCTTGAGCCATTTGGCGGGTCAATGGATGATTCAGAAGCGACATGGACATCCGTATCAACTGCCGGATCCACATTGAGCGCTGCCTCTTCCGGTCCATCGCTGTTGGCTTCACTTGTAGGTTTAATGGATAATTCGGTTTCGATAGTGGTATCAGTATTGGTAGACGTTACCGAATCGATAATAGCCCCTACAGTCTCCTCGCGAATAGTTTCGTCGCCCTTGGCTATTTGCGAAGCTACGGCTATATCGGTATCTGTTGTTGCGTCCAAAACAATAATTTCTGTATTTGTGTTTACAGCTTCAGAAGCCATCCCGAGATTATCGGCCGCTGTTTCATCAATAGTTGCTGCTTCGGGTTCTTCGTTCGGTTCTTCTATATCAGGTTCGTTGTCCGATGTAAAAGTACTTGCTTCAGCTGAATTATTATTGCTCTGAGAACCATTAGGCACGTCTTGTTCAACATGTCCAGTTTGGTTGTCCTCTGCTAAGCTGGATGAACTGAATACTGAATCAGTATTTTCTGTTTGATTTGAAGGATTTGATTTGGATTCGCCGTTACCTTGCGACGAAGTATTTTCGGAGGATGTGTTTTCAAAAGGGGGCGATGCATTATTTATAGGAACCTCATTATAATTATTTTCACCACTATAAGAAGAATGATCTTTTTCAGCTTTTGCTATATTCTTTTGCAAAGAACCTTGGGACTCAGAAATAGACAAGGAATCTTGATTACTAGTTGTTTTACGTGCTGGTTGCTGTTTTTTAACTTCAGCTCTATATGCAGCCAACGAAAGAATGCTTTTCGTTCCGTCTTCTTGAGCTAATTGATAATCAGCTAGTATGGATTTCCCATCTGCTGATTTTACTATAGAATCGAGAGTAAATACTGTTTCGTCTGCTTTTTCATCATAGATACAAATGAGCCCTTCACCATATATATTTTTTATAAAACTTACATCATACGAAATCGAGCCATTAATAGAGTCTCCGCCTATTGGTTCTATGGATTTTGCATCAATCTTATAACCATCGGCGGTAATGGCGCAAATATAATCTTCAGGGTTTTCCACCTCAAATATCGATTGTTCTGAAAAATATAATCTTGCAGTATTACTATTTATTTGTTCAGTCTTTTCGATATATAGCCAAGGGTTTGTAAAAGATATGGTTTCGCTTAATAGACTTGCGCTTGCATCGCAATCTTCTTTTCGAACATTAATCGTAAAGATACAGTCCTGCGGTAAGTTTTGGGTGAATGTAAATACACTCCTTGTCCCATCCAATTGCTGATGCTGAAATGCAGAGGATTTAGAACCAGTTTCAGTATTGATCACCTCAACTGCATTTATATCTATAGTCTTAAAATTTACATCCCGATTAAAAAAGGCAACTATTTGGTTTGGTGCGGTAATTGAAATGCCCACCAACTTTAAAGGAATAGAATACTCTAGGGAAATTGGTTTGCTCTGTGAGTAAGTTTGTAGTAAGCCAGTTTTACTAGCATTGTTATCTACAACTATTTTGCCATCATAAGGAAGCTCATCATTGAATATGAGGTCGTAGCTTGATGCAAAAATGCCCATTTCTGTTTTAAAAGGGCTTACCGGCCTGCATCCAATCTCTTTTTCTAACCGGAACTTCGGTCCATCATTATCATCGCTTTTTGCATAAATGATATACTCTGGGTCTCTATTGAAACAAATAGGTTGATCAAAAGAAATGCGAACTTCTTTCCTACTAGTGGATAGAAAATTCGCACCAATCAGATCAACTGGATCGTTATATGTTTCAACCAATTCTTGTATAGATGGATAACTTAATTCCTGGTGCTTTTTTTCGACTGCATATGTAGGACGAATACTAATAACCTGAGCCAAAAATATAAAGGTTATTAAAATAGAAAACAATCTAACTCTGAAGTTGATCTTTCTCATTTTGACCTCGTCTATAGCTTTATTAAAATTATACTTAAATAATGCCTAACTATAAGAAGATTATATATATTATATGAGCCATTTCATATTGGTTATTTTCCATTTTTATGTCGAATTGTGATGAACGTCAATTATAAGGTGACCATTGGGATTTTAAGCGGGAATGGTATAGAAATAAGCCGGATCTTCTGCACGATATTATATGCATGGCAAACAATTTGTCAAATCAAGATGGCTTAATTATTATTGGCGTCGATGAAGAGGGAGATTACGAGATACGGAATATAGAAGATGATCCTAACAGACGGAAAACACAGGACTTAGTGTCTCTTTTGCGTGATAAAAAATTTGCTGGTGGAACAAGGCCGATTGTTATGGTCCAGACCATTCAATTATGGCAAAAAACAATCGATGTGATAATGATTCATAATGATCGTCATACCCCTTATTATTTGGCGGAGACGTATCAAGGTGTTTTTGCGAATAATATTTATGTTCGAATTATGGATACCAACACACCGAAAAACTCTTCTGCCGATATCAGCATCGTTGAGACTCTCTGGAAAAAACGCTTTGGAATAGATGCGACAGCACTGGAACGTGTTATTCTGTATTTACAAAGCCCAGCAGATTGGGTTGACTCACCTGGGGAATCCAGAAAATACTATAAATTCTCACCAGAGTTTATTATAGAGAATGCAGCTGCTTATAGAAATGGCTATGAGTTTTACTTGTTCGGGCAACGTGATAAACGCCCTCATTGGTATGATATCAATATCTATTATCATCAAACATTATTAGTTACTTTAGGCGGAGCAGCTTTAGATGGTGGTAGATATTTCACGGCAACACCCCAAACCGAAGACATATCTCTGGATGGAAATAGGATGAACTGGGATGTTAGTTATAAATACTTCATAAAAGGTTCAATAGATTATATCGTTCATAAGTTTTATATTACCGATGATATGGACGAGGAACTTACCTCCAGAAGACGGTTTTTAGAGTGTGTTCTCATTTTTGATTCGGAGATTGAGGAATCAGATATAAATCATCCCTGAATAGCACTTTAGTTCAAGGTATGGGAGCGATTAATGCTGCTTTGCCTGTCAAAGAGTTTAGATCAGACGGGCTTTGTGCAAGTTTGACGTCAAAAATTGCCGTGTCCGATATTGGATTTATGGATGTGAATAAGGAGTTCGAAAAGTCCAAAGGGCACTTAAACAATATTGCAGACTTTAAAAACGAATTATGGTCTGATTTATTGAACTCACAATACCAAGGCCAATATGGATGGGGCTAATTGATTTTTGCGAGATTGTCATCAAAACTTACGATACATTAATCGATGGAGAATATAATAACAGTGAACTGATCTTTAGTTATATTGATTGCCTTTTCGACTATTGTTCAACTATTATTGAAAATAAAGAAAGTATAGTGGAAGACTGTATAACGAAGGCAAATTATGATGCAAAGGACAAAGTACAACCCGATAAAATTAGAAAACATATTGACACCTTTTATTATTTAATTTCCGAGGTTATTCACAAGCACACAGTGTTTCATTTTGAATTTTTAGATCTGGCTAATTTTGAAAAAATATAGAATTGGTACCCTGTGTTTGTGATTTGCAGAATAGTGTTTTCGCCAGGGGGGACACCAATTTAAATTGGCATCTGTAGCCTCAAGGCGCACGGAATGCTCGTGTTTACGTAGGTATAAATTTCACTCTAATCGAGGTGTTTTTATGAAAAGAGAAAATAGAGAGTCGTTGTTTGTCCGATTCAGACATGGATCACCCACTCGAATTCAAATGGATACAATTGAGACACTAGATCTCTTTGTTAAAGAAAGTAAAAATGATAACGGACCTCTTAAAACTATTCGAAGACTTAGCACACATACTAATGGCAGTACGGATATCGATTCAACGTGGTTAAGGCTAATAGAAGAATGCTATTTAGTTTTTGATAATGGATTAAGTGGAGAGACGTTTGCTTTCTCGCTTTTAACTGATTACTTTAATTTGCTTCTATCATCCCTCAAAACAGAAGATAAATGGTTAACTATTAGACGCTTCATATTAGAACATGTAGACCAATTGAGTATGTGGGATTTCTTATATAATAAAAGATTTGCTAAAAGAAATATTATAAGACAAGATGATGGTACATACATCGAAATTACAAACCATGAAAGATGCCAAATAATCGGAATAAAGACTTTAGAGGAAGAACGATTCGATTATGTCATGAGTGTTATTTTAAATGAACATGGAAGTATTTATAATTTGCTTAAATTTGCAGCTATTATTTTTATTGTTATGGATTATAAAGAGAATCCTAATGCATATCCCCAAAGTCTAAGTATTTATTTACCCGAGGCGGATAATTCATATTGGTTTTTAAGATGGAAATGGTATCTTGAGCGGCCTTATGGATATGCAAAGAGTGGTTGGCGGCCTAATAATAATCACTGTGATCCTGACTGGCTGGGTTCCGATTTACTGGCCAAATATTCGGAAAATATAATACCGGAAGTTGAAATAAACAGATTTGAATTGCCAGAAGATGAAATACTTAGGCAATACGAAGACGCATTTGAGGGATTTCCGCGCCAATTTGCTTGTACCCTGGAATCGGATTTAATAATTGGTGAGAAAGCAGAAATATATTTTAGCTTCAAGAACAAAAAAATAAGATGGATTAATGGAACAGCCTCCTTACATCCGATATTAGTGATTCCTTCACATGGTCAGTCGACAGAAGACGAGACAATGCTTAATGAATTTATTAGCGCTTTAGTTTGGGAAACTGGTATTCCAATAAGAACACTATTTTATGCGGGTGCCGTAAAGAGGTTCTTGCCCATAGTGGGTCCATCAAAGAATAGAGGTGGGATATTATTAGGGGCCCCAGAACTGACTTATGATGGTACAAATGTAAATAAAAATCAGACACTGGCTTTGGCGTTATATAAAGAAGGTATAAATAGCAAAAGCATATATTATTCTTTCTTAAGCTATTATAAGATTATCGAATTACTGTTTCAAAGCAAGAATGATATCATAAACTTCATTAATGATAGCCGAGACCTTCTTATTATTAGTAGTGGCTCAAATAAAGCCCGAGTTGCTGAAATTGCTACTCTGGATAAGGATTTGGGTAATTATATGTACTTATCATGCAGATGCGCGGTAGCACATGCAAGACAACCTGACAATACAATAAACCCCGATAATATTGATGATTATAGAAGATTAACGAAGGATTTACCCTTGATACAAGAGATGGCAAAGCATACTATTAAATCCGGGAAATTTAATATCTAAATCTCGATAATGAAACGCTGCTAAATCAAATTTGGGTCATTTAACAGCTAATTTCGCATTAAGTGTTTTGCAAAGCAGTCTTAGGATTAGATTTAACGAAAGGAATCGCTAACAGCTACCAACATCCCGCTATCCGGCGCATGGTAGAGCATAGATGTCATATAGGACGTGGGGTTCTGGATTGGCTGCTCCACGGCTTTGTAAGCCCATATGACACCCTCAATGTCAGATGGCCGCAGCCGCCTGTAAGCGTCCTTCACAAGCTCCATAGGCACATCCTGCCCGGATATTCGCATGGTCGGGGATGAAGAGCATAGTACCTTGACCATGATGTTGACAATTTCCGTAAGTAAGCCAGTATCCCCTTCTTCAGCCAGTATATCAAACTCAATCTGCTCCCGTATGGACATACGTATCCCCTCGATTTGAGGATGCACCAATCGTCCATCCATCTTTCCACCTTCCTGTAGATCGATGGATGGATAGATAGAGTCAGTATTACTCAGGTCAGTATTATTAATATTAGTCTTACTTGCGTCTGTTTTTCGGACTTCTTGAAGTCTGTTTTTCGGACTTCTTGAAGTCTATTTTTCAGACCTCTTAAAGTCTGTTTTTCAGACTTCTTAGAAGAATAGGACTGTTCCGGACTTGTGGATGCTTCTACAGAAAGGAAATTCTTCACGTAAATAATGGATGGCTTGCCTAAGCCGCGCCTGACACGCTGAATCAGGCCAATTCCCTTTTTGTCATCCAATTCCGCCAGTAGCTTGACCGCCTTATCATGGCAGCAGCAAAGCTGCTCCTCAATATCCGCTACGGTAAAGATGATGTACACACGATTGGCTTCATCGAACCATTCATTTTTCCGAGAAAGGGACATACGGTCAAGCATCATGCCATACAGCACTTTTGCGTCAGTGGAAATATCTTTATAGGCCGGGTTGGTCATCAAAAGCTTGGGAATATGATACCGGGCAAATTGCTCACTTTCCTGCCCATAGAAATAATCAAGTTGCAGCATATCCATAAAAATTTTCCCCTTCTATCCTTAGTAAGAAATTTAAAGTCGGTCTAATTCGTAATCCTTTTGACGTACAGCGCGTTCCGGGAGGACGTTGTATTCGCGTAAGCGTTGGTTCTGATGTCGGATGTGTTGGGAGCGTTCCTCAATCTCTTTGCAGTGCCGGATCTCGTCACGCAGCGGCCTAATCTTCTTGTTAATAGCCGCGCATTGCCCCTGAAGCTTGCCCTGTACGGCCTTGCCTTCCACGGTGCGCAGCTTGCGCTTGATGCCGTCTCTCAGTTCAAGCAGTACGTCCATCCGCGTCTGTAGGCCGTCCCGATAGGATTGCAACTCCGGCATGGTGCTGATGTGGTGGCTGTTGAGAAGTCGGAACTGCTTACAATACCGCTCCATCTGTGAGATCTCATTTCGCAGCACGTAGGCAGTACGACGGTTGGCCGCATATGGACGCTTCCGTATTGCACCTAATTGATAGAGATACTTGTAATAGAGCGCCCGTATCCCGGTCAGCTTAGTTGCCTTGTTGCGGTCAAAGAAGGAAGAATACCTTGTACGTGTCCGGGGTTTGTTGGCTGGGACGGGTACCCGCTGCCTGTTCCGCTCAATCCGCTCCCGGATAGCGGCCTCGGTGTATTGATCTCCAAGCTTGTGTACACGCCTTGCCCGTTCTGCTCCGGGCGGCAGGATGGTCATATGGGTGATATTACGGCCATATTTCACCTGATACCCCATACGGTTCATGTTCTTGACGAACTCCGGGAAGGAGAAGGATGCCGCTATAGCAGCGTCTATATCTCCCCGCAGCATGTCCTTGGGTGTGGGGATACCCTGTTTCTTTTCCCGCCATTGCTTGTGGGTAAGCTTCTCAGGCGTTGGATTGGGAGAGATGACAGATAAGCCCTGTTCCAAGCAAAGTTTGTCGTTGATCTCCCTAAGCTCGGTTAGGTAATGGAGCTTGTTACGGTATTTGAGGCCATCCATGAAGGATACGGAATTGATGATGATATGGTTATGGATGTGATCATGGTCAAGATGCGTCCCGATCACAACCTGATAACGGCTTCCGAAGTATTCTTCCGCAAGGAGTACCCCGAGTTCGTGTGCTTTCTCCGGGGAGATCTCCCCGGGGTCAAACGACTGGATAAAGCTGAAACCCAGTATCCCGCCATCCTTCCCGTAGATGTTTTTAACATCCTGCATTTCCTCAAACGCATATTCCGGAGCGGAACAGTTTAAAGTGCTTGCAAGCAGCATATTACCATACCACGCCTTTTCCTCGTCTACGGCGTAGTTAATGCGGTGATCTAACCGCTTGCGTATCACATGGGGAATTAAAAGTACTGCCATTATCCCAATGCCTCCTTTACTAAGCGCATAAGCTTTTGCTGCATCTGTTTGATCTCCGAAATACTGGCGGGTGAAATCGCTTGGGTACCGTTTGCGACACGCGCGATTTGGTTGATGTTCACACCTATCTTGTTAATCTCCGCAATCAGGCTGTTGTACTCCAATGGGACGGGTTGCCGTATGTACCCTTGCGCAAGCAGCTGCCGCAGCAACTGTTCCTTGGATACGCCGCTTTTTTCCACCAAGGACATATACCGCGCGTACTCCTGTTCGTTCAGCCATGTACGAACACGGAAGTTCCTTTTCCGGCTGATGGGCATCCTTCTCACTCCTTCATACTTAGTCAAAAATCATGTATTCGCATGCAGAAAAACAGCGCTTTTTTCTCTCAGCCGGTACGTTCTCAGACCGGCTAAATACGGGGTCTCTAAGCGCGTATGCGCTTGCTCCGGCAAGCATGGAATTTGAGGCCTCTTTGAGGCCCCAAATTCCTTCTTGTTAGGGGTGCACCCCTAAAACCCCGGACGCTGACGCGCACTTGCTGAAATGAATAAAAACAACATAGGGGATGAAAAAAGCACCGGATATATCCAGTGCTCTAAACCAAAGTATATATGTGAATACCAACACTTTAGAATGAAATCTATCACTATTGATCCCAATAATATGCGTCTCCCCCTGGATCTTGTTTTTTTAGCTGTTCATTAATTTCTCTGGCACCCTCCATATTTCCTTTCGCAGCTAGAAAATTTCTTAGCTGATACTTAGCAGATAGATTATCCATATCCAGTCTAAATGATTCGGTTAAATCCTCGTCTGCAATTTTTTCAAAAGCTTGAAAATCCAGCTCATCACCAATTGCAGCAAAGTATAGCATCCTACAAATATTGAGTTGTGCAGATTTATAATAAGGTTCGGCATCCCAGTGGCCATACTTTTTCGCGGTTCTATATAACTCTTCTATCTCCAAAGCGCTTTTCTCTGTCTCTAATCTCGAGAGCGAGGGCACAACCAGTCGTTGCGTTAAACTCTCAATTTGACTTCGACGAAAATATGGAGTCCCACCAAGAGTTTTTTGTAGTTCGTTGAGCAGCAGGCTTGCTAAAGCAATATAATTTCTGAAAGCATAAATCCCCTTAGTTTCATCAACCTTTAATGCCATATGATAATCAGATACCACTTCATCAATGTTTTTACCAAGATGTTGCTTTATAATCCCACGGTTTTTAAAATAGACCCCTTGAGACTTATCTTTTTCAATAGCTGATGTAATTAGATCTAAGGCGCGATTGAGATCATCTTTCCGATAATCCTTTAATTGCACCAACAGATATGTAGAACCGATAGTCTGATCAATATAACCTTCTTTATTCAAAAATGAATCTTGGCTATTCGCATTTAAAAAGTAATCCCGTGATGAGCTATAATAATCCCGTGATTTTTCTTTATCTGTGTTTTTATACAGTTCTGCTAAATAATAATAAAATTCACCTATACGATAAGTTAAATAGATTTTTTCATCTTCTGGTAATTCTATTTCACAATTTAATTTTATACATATAGCTAGCCCTTTTTCACCCATTTGAATTCTGTATTCCTTTGAATTTGAGCCTCTTAAAATGCTGTAATTGTTCTCGATTGCCATATAGACTGCTGCATAATAACCATAATGGTCTAATGAGACGTTCTTTAAAAAATCTTCCTCATATTTTTCTAAAATCTTACTTTTAATGGCTCTAACCGGAAATTCATTATATTGTAATGATGATGCTAATAAAAGAGATCTCTGAATTTTATCAAATTGACCAATTGCTAGTGCTGCTGCCTTACTCGTATTTTTCGCATTTTCCAGTGTATCTGTCATTTCCTTATTGCGTTTCTCGGCATTCTCTAACTTCTTAGAAATTCTATCTTGTTCCTTTTTCAGTTTATTGACTTGATCCCTTTCGACAACGTTATAAACATTTACGCCAACCCATACAGAAATAGCTATGCCCAGTATTGAAAGACCTGTGTTCAAAAACATATTATAATCGTTACTAGCAGCTCTATATCCATTATCATAGTCATTTGTTTTTGCTTGACTATCTTGAAATGAATTAATCATATTGATAATAGTAATTGCAAGAAGCGTCGTGCAAAGCAAAATGGGGATTAAAAAGGCAGCAGTTTTTATGAAGTTTGGTATGCGATTTGTTTCTTGAGATTTAGTCTCTTTTCCCATATAGCTAATCTCCCTTAGAGTAATATATATTACACCTCTGGATTTTAACGCGAACAGTTCCGCTAGCCGCAAATTAAAATTTTTATAGTTTTTTACTTAATTAATGTATTTAATACAGATTGCTACAATTATATGTTTAAATAAAAGAAAACACAATATAAGTACAACACATAATTATAGGCTTCTTTGAATTAGTAATTCGAGTTTTTGCCATATCTCGCCCTTAATAGCCGTATCACATCTTCTGAAATCTTATCCTGCCTTGTGTTGGCTGGGAAGAATTCTTTCATCTGCGCGTAGGTGCTTGCAAGCCCTATCAGGCTTTCTTCAATTTCTTTTGTTGTGGCCGTTGGCGGGAAGTAGGTGCGAACAGCAGATGACTTTAACGAGATATTTCCCTTGCTCGTCTTGCTCTCCATAAATACCATGCTAAGAACCGTATGGCTCATTTCGCCTTGTTCGCTTGCTTTCCGTAGCTGCTTGGCCTGTGCAAGAGTGGGGGCGATTTTGTCACGCTGCATAATGTCTTGAACCATCCTCTGATCATGTCCGGGAAGGTAGGAAAGTTCAACAGCGGGATTAAGGGGCAGATGTCCCGCATCCACCAGTGAGAGAAGTTCGGGGATTAGCTCGGTGAGCCGGATATAGCGGGAAATCTGCTTGGCGCTTTCGCCCGCTTCCTCGGCTACAATATCTCTGGATTTGCGCCCGGATAAATGGTGGTCACGTTGACCACCGTTTTCATTGCTTGGTCTGCCACCCTGTCTGCGTATGGCCTCCAGTTTCATTTTATACGCAAAAGCCTTTTCACTGGGCAGCAGTTCCTGCCGCTGCCGTAGGTTACTGTCTACCATCATAACGGTTGCCCTTGCATCGTCCATTTCCTCCACCACAGCCGGGATGGTATCTTTCCCGGCAAGCTTGCTTGCAGCCACGCGCCTGTGGCCGCTGATCAGCTCGTACCGTTCTCCCTTGGGACGTAAGATCACTTTATTGTAGACCCCGTTTGCTGCAATGCTCTTTGCAAGCTGTTCCAACGCTTCATCCTGTATTACATGGAATGGATGATTGGGAAAGGGGTCAATCAAATCCAAAGGAATTTCCGTTACTGCTTCTGCTTTACCGGGTTTTAAACGGAACAGGTCATTGACGGATGTTAACAGCGGATCATTGATTTGCACTTTGCCCATTTGAAATGACCTCCTTCATGAATGACTGGTAGCCTTCCGTAACCTTACTGTTTGGCTCGTAGGCGAAGATGCTTTTTCCTTCTGCACTTGCTTCTGCTGCCGCAATTGCAAACGGGATCTCTGTATCAAAAATGCGGATGCTTCCGTCATAGCTCCGGCGCAGGAGGGCGGCGATGTCCTTTGATAGATTGACGCGGTTGTTGAACATTGTCATGATAATACCGTCAATGGAGAGAGCCGGGTTTAGCTCCATGCGTACCTTGACGATCGTCTGGATAAGCTGCGTCATGCCCTTGGCCGGGAGGTAATGCGCCTGTACCGGGATAATGACACTGTCTGCCGCTACAAGCGCGTTAATGGTTAGCATGCCCAAGGAAGGAGTACAATCGATTAAAACAAAGTCGTAGTTCCCTTTAACTTTGTTAATATAGTTCCGTAGCTTATACTCCCGGCTCATGGAGGTAAACAAGGATACCTCTGTACCGGATAATTCAATCTCGGAAGGAACAAGGTCTATCCCTTCCTCATGGTGGAGGATACCCGCAGAAGCATCCAACGGCCTCCCTGCAATCATGCCGCCGATGATACTGGATAGTGTTACCTCCAGTTCGTCCGGGTTCTTCCACCCTAAGTGGTCGGTCAGGTTGCCCTGTGGGTCGCTGTCGATCAACAGTACCTTGTATCCCTGCCGGACAAGGGCTACGCCCAAATTGACGGTGGTGGTGGTTTTCCCTACGCCTCCCTTTTGGTTGGCCAACGCGATTACTTTCGTCATATCAATACCATCCTTTCATAAAAGACGAGGGCAGCTATGCTGCCCTCGCTCCGATATTGCCGAAATTTTCGGCAATATCGCATGGTTCTTACCTAGCCCAAGCGCTATTGGTGCTGTCATCCTGATACATGTTTCCGTCGATCAGGATGTTGACGGGGATGGTGGCGGTCAGTTCTCCACCCGGCGTGGAAGCGCCAACAGCGGTAATATTGGCGCTGTATGTGGTCGCATCCGGGAACCACACGGGTACGTACCACTTCTGCGCTCCTATGGCCGAATACGGGCTTACAGGCAGCGTCCATGTGCCTCCACTGTGGACGAGCCGTACCACCTCATGATAGCCCCGCTCAGGAATGAACATGACCACCTGCGAGGGCGCAAAGCTCGTATGGTAGTTGGTCGTGACGTTGGCCGATACGGTTACACCAAATCCATACCCGGACTTCATCTGTGAGACAGAGGGAGTGGCCGTAAGCGTGAGCCTTGCCCAGTAGGATGTGGTGATGCCGTTCTCAGTTTCATCCCACTCCACATAGTCGTTGTTCTCACCGCCGGGCCGCGTGGGAATGGGTACAGGTTCCGGCTGTTCTACGGCATCCACGAAAGGCGGCTGAATGCTTACAGAACGGCTATAGCTGTTGTTGGTGTAGTCCGTCTCCACAATTGTCTGCGAGGGGTTCACGGTCGCTGTGAGCGTCACAGGGCCGGAGGAAGGGGCTGTCCATGTAAACAGCACGGTTGCCTTGCTGTTGGCCGGGACATTGACCGTCTTGCTCTGTGTAGCGCCACCTGCATCAAAGCGAACCTCAACGCCATTGACCGCAGCGTCCTGCAAGCCCTGCACTGTAACCGTGGACATAACCGTGCTATTCCCGCGATAGCTTGCGGGGGTGATGTTCGTCACGGCCAGATCAGACGTGACAGGAGGCGTGTAGTGGTCGTCATCATCATCGTCATCCCTGCCTGGCCTTGGTGTCTTGGTCGGTGTGGTTGTCGTGGGCGTATTGGTATTTGTGGCGGAACCACTGGAACCGGACTTCTTGGTGTTGCTTGTGGAACTGGAGGAACTGCTTCCCGGGCCGGAACCGTTTGACCAAATGCCCGGATTGCCATATGTTGTTTTGTTGCCTTTACTGGTGTTGGTCAATGCCTCATATGCGTCTTTCATAGGAGGCGTAGTTGAGCCATAGTTTGTACCGGAAGAAGTTGAGCCATTGGCTAGCCCGCTTCCCCCACTTGTTTTGGTATTTGATTTTGAAGTGCTGCTTGAACTGGTTTTTGCGCCGCCGCCACTGTCACTCTTTGCAAATGCAGTTGAGTAAACAGTGAGCATACTCACAATTATGAGCACTACTGCAATGAGACGTCTTGTTTGAGTTTTCATATTGAACTCCTTTCACAATTTGGGATTGAGAGTGCGAAGAAATCGGAAAAATATCACCTCCAATACAAAAAGGTATCTATGCAAAAAGCGCATCTCGTTTCCGAAATGCGCTTGAAAAAGATTACCTGCTGAAAGAAAAGAAAGAGGCGATGAATTATGCCATATGTTTCTCTGCTAGAGCGATCATATTCGAGTCAGCCTCTGACCATCCTTTTGTAATGTATAACCAATTATACACTCCGTATTTACCATGTTCATACTTTGCATGACTGACTTTATTATCAGGAGTAACATTGTATTCAACGTCAAGCCAGTACCATTTATTCAAATCAACATCATTTTTATTAATAAAATGAGAGGAAGCATGACTTAAATTAAATAAGGCACGTCCACGGACACGAAACATCCCGTCGGTACATTGATAGACCAATGAGGTATCAGTAATTAAGACTCCCTTTTCTATGATTTGATTTTTCTTGCCTACCTTTAGAATGCCTTCTATATAATTGGATTCTTCCGAGTACGACAAGGCGTTGTAATAAAAATCCGCATAAATTTCTTCGAGATTTTCAACAGTATAATCTTGGTTAAGATCAGATCGAGCGAACTCTTTGGCAGTTTCCATAATTGCTGTGACTTCATCTAATCCGTATTCCGCGATCAGTTCAGCGTTTGTTTTAAAGGCGTTGTCTATTGGCCGGGTAAATTCACTCCAAACATTGTAAGGATGCCGATAAAGGCTATCAGGGAGGTCATTACGTATGCTGCTAAAGTCGGCGGGCAAAGTATACAGCGCATATAGGAACGCAGCAGCAAAATCCTCCGTGTACTCATAGCCGTACTCTTCACAGTACCACTTAGCAAACTCAAAATGATTGCTGCTTGGCTCCCTAGTCGGCTCAGGTGTCGGTATCGGCGTGACCGTAGGTTCCGGCGTGGGGGCAATAGTTGCAACAGGCGTTGCTTCCGGTGTAGCCGTTGCCGGCACGGGATACGCCGCAGTACTGCATGAGGTTACAAGCAGAATTGCCGTTAGCAAGAAGATTAAAACCGAACTCTTTTTCATAACCAACCTTCTTTCGAGAGAACCATCTTATGGTTCCTTACCCATATTTATTATAGCATGATTATGGTATATTTACAATATAATCCACGTAATTCGGGCGTAAAATCTAGCGAAAATGGAAGTTTTGTTTAAGGCTATATTGTTGTATTTATGCCGTTTCCGAAAGCTCGGTTTCAGCTTCAGCATGATTAGCTTTGCCAAGCTGATCGACTTTCTTATTCTGTTCGTTCTTTTTCTGGATTACTGTGATCAAATCCCGCTTATAGTCTGCCAAGCTTCCGAGCACCACAAGCTTTTCTGCTTCAGTCAGCTTTTGCATGCCATCGGGCTTTTCTTCTGGTACACTGCATTCTAAGGCGTACAGCCAATCCATGGTCTGCCTGATGGCCCCGATTGCGTCTTGGATGTAATTGCAAAGGGCAAGCACCACAGGTTCGTAATCATCTGGGCAAGCAGCGAAATCACCATCGCTGCATACATTTTCAATAAGCCTGCTGATCTTCTGTGCGCGGGTCAGTGCAAGGTTGGCTACATCAAGTAAATCCCTGTTGGCACCGACTTGGACGGTAAGGCCATTATTGAGCTCACGGTAGATATTATTCACCTTTTCGTTCATGGTAGATCTCCCTTCAGGCGATATGTGCAAGTGATGTATCCGGGGTAGGGCTTTGGGCTTCCTCCGGCATAGAAAACTTAACGAGCAATCCCGAAACCGCTTCAAGCGTTTCATTGGCCAATTGCTCCATAAGGTAAGCAAGGGGCTCAAAATGCCTTACGTTTAAAGCCGTTTCTGTGGTAGAATCCCAGAGGATAGCGCTTAAGTTCTTCATTCGTTGAAGGGCGACCATAACGGCATCCAGTGTTTCCAGATCATCGAATGAAACCGCTTGAATCTTATTTGTTGTAAGATTGCTTTTTGCCATAGTAAATCTCCTTTATTATGAGAATAAGACTTGCATCCCAGCACGTGATGATGTACCCAGACTTCAATGCCCCCTCTAGAAGAGACGGAACGGCCGCCAACTCCGGCCGTACTGTATCCACCAACGCAAGCCCAAGCGGTCAAGCCCATCAAGGCCGGGTGCATGCACTGGCCAACTTGTTTCGACTAGGGACACGCTCTCACCTTGGCCATACCCTCATATGTGGCTTAGCTTAATACGCATTATTGCGCAGGTGGATCTTCGCGTATTCCCTATCTCGCCGCCCCTATTACCCGGCTCACACTGGTTTCACGGATGCAAGGTGTTTATGTCGTTGTCAAAGTACGGTCAAAATTCGTTAAACCTCTATTTTGTAATTAAATAGCGCCGAGGCCCTTGGGTTATTGCCTGATCATGCTTTTTTGAAATACCTCTTGGGGGAAAATAGACATGCATTGCCTCCAAAGGAATTTTAAGCAGTTGAATGATGGAGTAGATGTCATCTGCGTCCCAAGGTTTATGCCCGCAAAGACGTTGATTAACATAAGCCTCGCAACGCCCAATTTTTTTTGCAAAATATATTTGGTCATACCCTGCCGCTGTTAATGCACTACGTAGCATTGCATGTCGCTTGGGCTGTGGATTTGTTATTGATTGCATTGTTGACATTAGAAAACATCCTCCTAAGAGAAATTAATCCACTTCGTAAAACCGTCTCCAATCAAACTCTAAAACACTAGCTATTTTTCTTGCAGTTTGAACTGGCAGTTTGTTACCTCTTGACCCCGTTTCAATGGCTGCATAAAAGCTTTGAGATATGCCCGCATTTTCAGCGACAATATACTGTGATAACTTTTTTTCGCTTCTGATCTTTGCAAGCCAATTTCTTCCCATAATTTTACCTCCATTTCATTTAGTGTTATAATAAACTATATCATTTCTATGTGTGTTTGTAAACACATATCGAAATAATTTTAGAAGTATTATTGTTTTAAACTCTAAGTGTGATTATAATAAGAACATTAAGTAGAAAGTGATGTGCCAGTATGTTTCGTTTGCGTATCAAAGATCTACGCGAAGCAAAAGGATTATCACAAAGTGCTTTTGCAAAGGATTTTGGTGTTGCTCAATCTACTGTTGGTAATTGGGAGTCTGGTACACGAGAGCCCAATGTTGATACTATTCAGAAGATTGCAGATTATTTTGGCGTTACAGTTGACTATCTCTTAGGTAGGCCTTCTGGACATGTGCAAGCCTTTGAAACAGAAAATGCGCCTAGCCCGTCATCTATGGCAACAGATCAAGATATTAGGCGTATAGCGAGAGCTCGCAAACAAATGTCCCCAGAACGACAAAAGGCCATGATGCAAGTCTTAGAGGCTGCCTTCACTGAATATTTTAGTGATGATTTTGAGGATCCAGATACCGATGAATAAAGTAAGACGTAAGCAAATCTATAAAACGGTAATAGATACTCTAAAGAACGCTCCCCGCCTTGATTTGCCAGTAAATATTAAAGAAATTGCAAAGTCATATAGTGGATGTAAGTGTATGCTAGTACCTTATAGTAGTATCGTTAATACAAGAAATATTTGCTATTCACAAATGATTGAATATGCAGAAAGTACCGATGCTTTTTCTGACTATAACTGTAATACAAACCAAGCTCTCATATACTATAATGATTTAGATGAATCAATAATCAAATCAAAACGATATCGTTGGAATATTGCTCACGAGTTAGGTCATGTTGCATTAGGTCATCACCTAACCTATCCCTCATCAAGATTATTCTGTAGTTCAATGCACGACGATGAGTATAAGGAAGCGGAGGTTGAAGCTGATTTATTTGCATCTTATATACTGACCCCTTATCCTGTTCTTAGACAACTACAAATTCAATCTGCTGACGAACTCATGAAAATATGCAACATTTCAAAGCATGCTGCTCAAATTCGTTTTGACCAATATTTAAAATGGAACAGCGACAATGATTATGATAGGGCGGTTTTATATCTCTTCTACCCCATTCTCAACGCAAAGTATAATCATAGGCAAAGCCTCCTTCAGTACATTCTTGCAAAACACTCCTACGATAGGGTATATTGCAATCATATTTTTAACGATCAGTTTAAATATAAAAGCAAATATAAGAAAAGGTAGTAGTAACTATGTCACACACACGTATCAATCAAGCAGTTTGGCTTGAAAAATATCAGCGTTGGCAGATTAAGGTGCAAATTGATGGTATTCGCAAGACATTCACATCCTCAATTTCCGGGCGTGAAGGACAGCGGGAATGCCATAGAAAAGCAGATACTTGGCTTGATTCAAAAGTGATTAATTCCAGCACAAAAATCAGATCTCTTTTACCATTATGGATTGAGATGCTAAAAGATACATCCTCCAAAGCTCATTGGCGGCAATATGAGGGTTACTCCCGAAATTGGATTGAACCAGTTATAGGGAATGATAAGATTTGTGATCTTACCGAACAAAAACTGCAATCTGTTATTAACAGCGCGTACAGCAAGGGAAGCCTCGCAAGAAAAACACTCTCCAATATCAGATCAGCGTTATTTAGCTTTATAAAATATTGCCGCCGCTCAGGATATACTTCTCTAAAACCAGATGATTTAGAAATACCAAAAGGTGCAGTTAAAGGAGAGCGTACGATCCTTCAGCCTGACGATATAAAAGTACTCTTTGAAAGTGATCTTGAGTTGTATAGGCAACGTAAGATCACTGCCTGGTTTATTCACGCATTCCGCTATGCCGTTGCTACGGGTCTTCGCCCCGGAGAATTAATCAGTTTAAAGAAATCCTGTAAGCGTCCTGATGGAAAGATCTTGATAAGGGAAAGCATTAATGATGAAAACGAGACCACTCATGGCAAAAACGAAAATGCCAGAAGGATATTCAAACAAGCTAAGCTTGCTGAGCGTATTCTAATAGCGCAAGAAACCATGCTTAAGCAAGAAGGAGTAGTTTCTCCTTACCTTTTCCCTGCTCGAGATGGTAATCATACTACGCAGCAAGCGTTACGAAAAGCTTGGGCAAGATACAAACGATGTAACCATATCTCTGCTGCCACCCCCTATGAACTTCGGCATACGTTCATTTCCGTAAACAAAGAAATGCCTGAAGGATTAAAGAAAATGATTGTAGTCCATTCGCAGGATATGGACACGGAGGGCATCTATAGCCATGAGATGAAAGGCGATCTTGAACAGGCCGCTGCATACATCGATGCTGCATTTGAACGAATACTAAAAAGCTAAAGGGTTAAATTGTGGGTTTTTGGCGCTTAAGTCCAAACAAAAACAGCTAGATTCTATCTAGCTGTTTTGCATGGTGGGGATGGAGGGGCTCGAACCCACGACCTCTTCGATGTGAACGAAGCGCGCTAACCAGCTGGGCTACATCCCCATGATGCGTATAATATAATATCGCAGAACAGATTTGATTGCAAGCCCAAATTTTTGCCTGCAAAGCGCCATGGCCTCCAGTAAAAGAGTGTGCGGCATACCTGCCGGGGCGCTAGAAAGCCGCGTTTCAGAAAAGGATTCTGCCCATCCGCGCACACCCCTTCCCCGCACCGCATATACTGCTATGGGGAGGCATGCGTATGGAGTTCCGCAAACGCCCGAAAAAACAGATGCTATTGCTCCTTGCGGGCGCAGTGCTGCTGCTGCTTGTGTTTTTGTATGCGCTCATAAACGCCCAGCTCCGTCCCGCCATGATCCAGATGGCAAAAACACGCGTGCAGGCGGAGGCCTCCAGGGCCATGTACACGACCGTTCTGGAACTGCTCAGCGAAAGTGAAGCGAGCGCTGGTTTCGTAGAAATTCAGCAGACCGAGGATCAGGTATATTATGTAGAAATCAACAACACCGCGCTCAACCTGTTTGCGGCACGCTGTGCGGATGCCGTGCAGCGCAAGCTCCAGCAGGTCGGGGAACAGGGAATGGAGCTGCCCATGGGCACCGTCACAGGCGTCCCGCTTTTTGCCGGTTCCGGCCCCATGCTGCGGATGCGTTTTTCCCCGGAAGGCGCGCTGCAAACCAATATCTCCAGCGAATTCCGCTCCGCCGGCATCAACCAGACGCTGCACCGGATCGTCCTCACCTTAAAGGCGGATGTCGCCATCATTCTGCCGGGCAGCGCCGCTGCAGACACCGTCACCTTTTCCTTTCCCGTGGCGGAGCATATTATTGTAGGCAAGGTGCCGGACGCCTTTACGGATGTCGGAAATGAGGAGGGGCTGCTCTACCTGGTGCCGAAAACCCTGCCGTAAGCCCCGGGGTCTTTTCATGTTCCAGGGTGCCAATCCGCTTAGTTACCGTAATATGTGGTATGATAAACATGAGGTGATGAACATGCTTCCTATCCAGCACGAAGAAAACCGCGTTTTTTTATTGGACAAGGACGGAACGCTGGCCGCAGAGGCCGACTTCCCCGCCATCTCCGCAACGACGGTCAATTTCAGCCATACGTTTGTAGACCCCTCCCTGCGCGGGCAGGGCGTTGCAAACCAGCTGCTCAGCGCCGCGGCGGCGGACGTTAAAGCGCGCGGGCTCAAAGCGAAAGCCACTTGCTCCTACGCCGTCAAATGGTTTTCCGAGCATGAGGAGTATGCCGACATTTTGGTAAAATAGTGTGTACAGCAATAAAAGAACCGTCCCGGAAGTTTTACTCCGGGACGGCTCTTTTTCCTTGCCGCTTACAGTGAGGCTGCTACCGCCTCAAAAATCTCATTTGCCAGCGCCTGCGCCTTTTGCAAGAGCGCTTCCCCGCCCGTTTTCAGCTCATTCGCCCTTTGCGCATCCCGCAGGCCGCCAAGGTTGATGAGCACATTGAGCCACGCGCCCTTTGCGCAGGTTTCAAGGTTGGTAGCCGCCACGCCAAGGTCGCTTGCGGCATTGGGGTTACTCTGCCCCACCAACGTACGCGTGACCGAAAGCGCCTGTACGGCGAGCGCCAGAGTCTCATACGGCACTTCCGTTGCAAACAGCGTCGCCTCCGCAATCTTTTCGCCGCGGGCACGCTTTTCTTCTTCCGTCTCCTTGGGGAGCTTCATTGCCTCGCACACGAGATTGTAGGCATCCGTATCCCGGTCAATCTGCGCAACGAGCTGTGCCTTTAACGCTTCCGCTTCCTCCGCGGCCTGGCCGCAGACGTCGTGAAACGCCTCATATTTCTTTCTGGATACGGTCAGGTTCGCGACCATCGCCGTGAGCGCGGCGCCCTGCGCGCCGCACAGCGCGCTTGCGCTGCCGCCGCCGGGGGCCGGCGCGTCGGATGCGAGGAGGTTCAGATAATCCGCCAGTTTAAGCTCTTTTAACATGCTGTACTTCTCCTTTTTTGATGACGGTATGCGCAAGGTTGCTGCCAAAGCGGTAGCAGAGCATTTCCATATCCGGCGCGTCCCACAATACGATATCCGCCTGCTTGCCCGCCTCGATCGTCCCCAGACGGTCTCCAAGGCCGATGGCGCACGCCGCGTTGCGTGTGACGGCGGTGAGCACCTCCTCCGGCTGCATCCGGTATTTCAAATACCCGAGATTCGCCGCAAGCTGCAAATTACAGGATGGCGACGAGCCGGGGTTAAAATCCGAGGCGATGGCGACAGGGATACCAAGCTCTATCATCCTTCTTGCCTGCGCAAACGGCTTGTTGAGATAGAACGAGGTCTGCGGCAGCAGCGCCGCAATGACGCCGCCCGCGGCAAGCGCCGCCATGCCCTGCTCCCCCGTTGCAATCAGGTGCTCCGCAGAAATCGCATGGAGTTCCCCCGCAAGCTGCGCCCCGCCGATCTCCTCAATTTCATCCGCGTGGATTTTCGCGCCCAAGCCCAGTGCCTGCGCCGCCTTCAGATACTTGCGGCTTTGCGCGACGTTGAATACCGAATCCTCGCAAAACACATCCGCAAACCGCGCGAGTTCTTCTTCCTTGACTCTGGGAAGCACTTCATCGCACAAGTAATCGATATATTTGTCCCCATCCCCCGCGTATTCATCAGGTATGGCGTGCGCGCCCATGAACGTGGGGATAACCTCCACCGGCTGCGTTTCATTGAGCCGTTTCATCACGCGGAGCTGCTTGAGCTCGTTTTCAATATCCAGCCCGTAACCACTTTTGGCCTCCACAGTTGTCACACCGTTTGCAAGCATTTCCGCCAATAGCGCCTGGCTTTTTTCATACAGCGCGTCCTCGGACGCTTCCCTCGTATGCCGAACCGTATCGAGTATGCCGCCGCCCGCGCGCAGGATTTCAAGATAGCTGGCGCCCTTGAGCTTTAACGGCACCTCATGCTGCCGCCATCCGCCAAACACCAGGTGCGTGTGGCAGTCGATCCAGCCCGGCGTTGCAAGCATGCCTTTGGCATCCAGCGCATCCACGCTTTTGTCGCAGAACGGAAGTTCGCCGCCTTCATACACCGCCTTGATGCGTCCACCGTCTATCAGGATGGCGGCATTTTTGATCTTTACGTTATGCGCCTGCGCCTTGCCCTTTGCGCTCGTATTGCCGATGGGCGTTTGCAGCAGACCGATGTTTTTGATAAGCAGCATGGATTTACTCCTTTATTGAGGGCCCTGCCCTCAAACTCCCGCCAAAGGGGTGTAACACCCCTTTGGAATCCCTAACACATATTCTTATATCCGCTTTCTTTTGCTACTTTTCTTTCGTGGAAAGAAAAGTAGCGTACCTATTCCCTATAAAATATGGTTCTCCAGCACCTGCTTGTGGAAATCAAACGCTTCGATCTGCATGTAGTATTCCGCAGAATCAATGAGCGCCTGCATGGGAGCCAACCCCACGATCTCCGTACCGACAACAGTTACGCCGTAGCGCTTGGCCTCCGCTTTCACAAGCTCCAGCACGCGGTAAAGCGGGGTCTTATAAAAGTTCGTCATGTTGATGGACACCTGCGCGATGTTGCGCTCAGAAAGCATCACGCCAAGCGCCTTGACATAGGGCAGCCCGCCGCTGCTCTGACGAATGGTCTTTGCGATGCTGGAAGCAATGGAAACATCCGGGGTGGACAGATTGATATTGAACGCGATGAGCGGCATGCGCGCGCCGATAGCGACAACGCCAGCCGTTTTGTGGATGGTCCTGCCGCCAAAGTCCGGCGCCCATTCGGGTTCCTGAACCTTTTGCGCCATGCCCTCAAACTGGCCCTTGCGGATGGCGGCAAGGTTCACGCGGGAAGGCGAAGATGCGGACCCCTCATACAGGAACACGGGCATATGCGCCTCTTCCCAAACGCGCCTTGCCACTTCCTTGGAAAGTTCCACGCATTCTTCTGCCGTCACATCCTTGATGGGGATAAACGGGATCACGTCCACCGCGCCCATGCGGGGATGTTCGCCTTCATGCACGGTAAGGTCAATGAGTTCCGCCGCCTTTTTCGCGACGGCGACCGCCGCATCCGCAACGCCTTCGGGGCTGCCTAAAAACGTGATGACGGTGCGGTTGTGGCTGGCGTCGGAGCTGTAATCGAGCAGCGTCACGCCGGGGGTATGCCGTACCTCGTCGATCACCGCTTCAATAATCTCCGGCCTTCTGCCCTCGCTGATGTTGGGCACGCATTCTATGAGCTTTGCCATTGGATCGTTATATCCCCTTTTCTTGTAAAGTTCTTTCTATTAAAGCATCATCCGCAAGGTAGGGCAGCGTGATGTGCGCCCTACCCTGCCATTTTGTATTGTAGGCGGCCACAGTTTCCAAGGCGTTTTCATTCCTTGCCCAGCTACGGCGTGCAACACCGCCCATCACGTCCCACATCATGGCGGAGCGAATGATGTCATCCGTACGCGCGCTGCCGTCCAACAACAAACCGAACCCGCCGTTGATGGCCTTGCCAATGCCCACGCCACCGCCGTTGTGCAGCGCGCACAGCGTCATGCCGCGCGCGGCGTTGCCCGCAAAGCACTGGGTCGCCATATCCGCCATCACATTGCTGCCATCCTTGATGTTCGCGGTCTCGCGGAAGGGCGAGTCGGTACCGCTGACATCGTGATGATCGCGTCCGAGCATAATGGGGCCAACTTCCCCAGCACGTACCATCTCGTTAAACCGCAGCGCGATATTCGTGCGGCCCTCCGCATCCTGGTACAGGATACGCGCCTGTGTGCCAACCACGAGCCTATTCTCTTTTGCGTCCCGGATCCAGTTGTAATTGTCCCGATCCTGAAACCGCCTGTCGGGATCGATGCACTCCATGGCGGCGGCATCGGTTTTCTCCAGATCCTCCGGCTTTCCGGACAGGCACACCCAGCGGAACGGGCCATAGCCGTAATCAAACAGCATGGGGCCCATGATATCCTCCACATAGGAGGGGAATATGAAGCCGTCTTTTTCATCCACGCCGTTCTTGGAAATCTCCATGACGCCGCTGTCAAACACGGCCTTCATGAAGGAATTGCCGTAATCGAAAAAGTACGTTCCCTGTTCTACCAGACTCCGGATGGCCGCAAAGTGCCGCTTGAGCGAAGCGTCCACCAGCCCCGCAAAGCGTTGGCGATCCGTATGCAACAAATCCGTGCGCTCCGCAAACGTCAGCCCGGCGGGGCAATATCCGCCGTCGTATACGTTGTGGCAGGAGGTCTGGTCGCTCAATAAATCAATTTTGAAGTGTTCTTTTGCCGCATACTCCAGCAGGTCCACAATGTTACCGTGGTAGGCGATGGAAACGGAGCGATTGCGCTCCCTGTGCCAATTTGCGTATGTAATGGCCTCGCAGAGGCCGTCCGTCATCATATCCACCCAGCCCTGATTCATACGGGTCTGGATGCGGCTTTTATCCACCTCCGCGAATATGCCGACAGCGTTTGCGATGTTTGCCGCCTTGGGCTGCGCGCCGCTCATGCCGCCCAAGCCCGAGGATACGAACACCTTGCCCGTCAAGTCCCCCTCTTCCGGGATGCCTAAAAACTTGCGCCCCGCGCCCAGTATGGTGTTGAACGTGCCGTGCACGATCCCCTGCGGGCCGATGTACATCCAGCCGCCCGCCGTCATCTGCCCGTAGTTCGCTACCCCCAGCTGCTGAGCTACTTCCCAATCGTTCCGGTTATCGAACATGCCCACCATCAGCGCGTTCGTCAAAATGACGCGCGGGGCATCCGGCTTGGACGGGAACAGGCCCAGCGGGTGTCCCGATTCGAGCACCAGCGTCTGCTCGTCCATGAGTTCTTCCAGATACTTTTTAATCAGCCGGTATTGCAGCCAGTTCTGGCAGGGCTGGCCTGTTTCGCCGTAGGTAACAAGCTCGTAGGGGTAGAGCGCAATCTCAAAATCCAGATTGTTGTCGATCATCACCTGGAACGCTTTCCCCGCAAGGCACTTGCCCTTGTATTCCTCAATCGGCTTTCCATAGATGCGGCCCTCGGGCCGGTAGCGGTACGCATAGATACGCCCACGGGTCAGGAGTTCTTCCATGAATTCCGGCGCTAAGCGTTCATGCAGCTCTTCCGGCACATACCGCAGCGCGTTTTTGAGCGCGAGCGCCGCCTGCGCTTTCGTCAGCCGGAAGCCCCTGTCCGGCGCGCGGCGATACTGCGGGTCGAACGCCGGGTATTCCGGCAATGCCACGTCCAGCTTGATGGTTCTTGCGTGTTCGAGTGCTTGGTTGGTGTGCATGTAGACCTCCTTTTGGAGTACGGAAGGGGCGTTGCCCCTTAAACCCTACCAAAGGGACATGTCCCTTTGGAATCCCTTCTCTTGAAACCCATTGTAAGGCTTTTCCTAAATGGGTTCTTAGGGCCGTTACGGCCCTGAGTGGGAGTTTGAGGGCAACGCCCTCAATCATCCCCCTTACAGCAGTTTTCCGCACACCGCCTCAGCGGCGGCGACAAGCTCGCCGGATTTCACCATTTGATCAAGCTTGACCATTTCATAATGCATCACAATATCCTTGTGCGCGGGCGGAACGGAGGCGCGGATATGGTCATACACGGCCTTGGTGGCGGGAGAAAGCTTTTGTTCCCCGCGCAGCCAGAGGGCTTGGGCCGCGACAAACAGCTCGATACCGATCACTTTTTCCGCGTTGTCCAAGATCATGCGCGCCTTTCGTGCGGCAGTGGTGCCCATACTGACATGGTCCTCCTGGTTGGCGGAGGACGGGATGCTGTCCACACTCGCCGGGTGTGCGTAGACCTTGTTTTCGGATACCATAGAGGCCGCGGCGTACTGCGCGATCATAAAGCCGCTGTTGAGGCCGCCGTCCGGGATGAGGAAAGCGGGCAGGCCGTCGTTGATCTGCGGGTTGACCATGCGCTCGATACGGCGCTCGGACACATTGGCGTATTCCGCAAGCGCGATCCCTAAGAAATCGAAGGCGAGCGCCATGGGCTGGCCGTGGAAATTGCCGCTCGAGATTGCCTCGTCCTCATCCGGGAATATGATGGGGTTATCCGTCACAGCGTTGATCTCGCAGGTGACGGCGTCAAATACATATTGGATGGCGTCGCGGCTTGCACCGTGAATCTGCGGCACGCAACGCACGGAATACGCGTCCTGCACCTTGCCGGGAATGGACTCCTGCGCAAGAAAGCTGCCGTGAAGTAGTGTCAGAAGGTTTCTGGCGGACTCCTTCTGCCCCTGATGCCCACGCAGCTCATGGATTTTCGCGTCGAATGCTTTTAATATGCCGTTTTGCGCCTCGGTGGTCATGGCGGCGGCAATATCGGCGGCTTTCGCCAGAGATACGGCGTCATAGATTGCCAAAGCGCCGATGGCCGTCATGATCTGGGTGCCGTTGATGAGCGCGAGACCCTCCTTGGCAGCAAGCGCGATGGTGGGGATGCCTGCGCGGTCCATGGCCTCTTTGCCCGGCAGCACTTCTCCCTTGTATTCTGCGTGACCCTCGCCGATCATGACGAGCACCATATGGGAAAGCGGCGCCAAATCCCCGCTTGCGCCAAGGCTTCCCTTTTGCGGAATGACGGGATGCACGCCGAAATTAAGCATGTTCAAAAGCGTATCCATGGTGGAAAGGCGGATGCCGGAATTGCCGCGGCTTAAGGTATTTAACCGCAGCAGCATGGAGGCGCGCACGGTTTCACGATCCAACGGCTCCCCCATGCCGCAGGCGTGGGAGATGATGAGGTTCTTTTGCAGCTCCGCCGTGGCTTCCGGCGGAATGAAGGTATCCGAAAACTTGCCAAAGCCGGTGGTCAGGCCATAGATGACCGCCTGCGCCGCAAGCTTTTCATCCACATAATCCCGCGCCTTTTGAATCTGCACGCGCGCTTCCTTGGAAATCTCCACCTGTTCGCCCTGCCGGGCAACAGCCGCCACCTGTTCTATCGTCAAATCCCTGCCGTTTAATGCTACCACACGCGTTCCACCTTCCACGTATTATACATATGGCGGTCAAAATGCCCGCCATGTAAGCCTTGCATGCAATTTTCAATGGGTATAGCACCATTCTATTGACGGCTGCCTTATTTGTAAAGTTCTGCAAGGTAAAGCGAAAACGCGCTGACGCAGAGAAACAGGCGTTTTCAAGCGCGCGCTTTCGTGATATGATAATGGAAAAATCAGGAGAACGGATATGGACTGGAGCGCTTTATATGGGCCGGATGTGCAGCCCACCGAAGAAATGACGCGCGATTATATCCACAACCCGCTTTGGGATGCGTTCCACGCGCGGGTACAGGACGCTTATCAGGTGCAGCCTGCTTCCACCTACAGCAAATGTTCCGGGCAGCCGGGCTGGAATGTGAAATACCAGAAAGGCGGCAAATCCCTCTGCACACTCTACCCGATGGAAGGCTATTTTATTGCGCTGGTGGTGATCGGCGCAAAAGAGGAACCCGAGGCCGAACTGCTAATACCGCACGCAACAAGCTACGTGCGGGAGCTGTATGCAAAAACGCCGTTCTCCTGCGGGGGGCGGTGGCTAATGCTGCATGTGACGGATGAAGCGGTATTGGAGGACGTGCTGCGGCTGATTGCGTTAAGAAAGCCTGTGGCGAAAAAGAGGGTTGGGTGAAATGGATGGCTTTATACGCCTATTCCTCGCGCACTTCAACAACTTTCAGCTCCCCCTCTATCCGTTCCTGAATGGTAGTGACAACCTTGTCCCGCTCCACATCATAAACCGCCTCTTCCTGCCGAATCAGCACAGGCGCGCCATCGATATACTGGAACGTGCGCTCCGTGTACGAGCTTACACTATCCGGGCAATACGACGTAAAGGTTTTTGCTCTTGCGTCTACAATAATCTCTCCTAAATGCAACGCTTCCAGCGCTTCATCCAGTTGAAAACCACCCCGGTCTTTATCCCACACCCAATAGCGGACCCATTCATATGAGGCTCCGGTATCATATAAAATACCCATATCCAGAAAACCGTCAAAGTTGATATCTTCAAGAATCAGGGATGTCTTGGCATCGCTTGAAAACTCCGGATATACGATACCCATGTCCTCTTCTTCCAGATATATTTCCTGTAGCAACGTACCGTCCGTAAGACTTATGACAAGCGCTTCTTTCCCGTAATAACGCCCGTCCTGTAATTCTCCGGTAATGGTAATACAAAGGGGCGGGAGTTCCTGCTGCGCGGGAACAATCTGCACCAGCGAAAATGTATTTGTGCTTTCATTAATATAGTATCGCGGAATGATACGCGAAACGGCATCTACCGCGCACATCTTGCCATTCTGCAATTCATAGGTCGTCGTAATTGCCTTGTCCTGTGTTTCATCATATATCCGCTCGGTGTAGCTTGATAAAACGGGCAAGCCGTCTACAAACTCGAATATCCGCCTGAGAATGGTATTCTCTTCGCCCTTTCCGTGATAGGAATAGATTTTTTTATTCTTTTCAACAATGCTCGGATATCCCAACTCCAGCGCTTCCAATGCGGCGCTGCGTTCAAACGTCCGCCCCTTATCATTCCACAGCCAATAGTAATCGCCGCTATCCCCCTCAATCCAGAAATCGATAGAGCCATCAAAATTGATATCCTGCGTTCGTACATCAACCTGCTCTTTGCGTTCGGCCTTGAGAGAAAATGGACGCAAGTCATATTCATAAAGGATTGTTGTCCCATCCGTAACAGCGACCTGCTCACTAAGATACTGGTTTTCTTTCATGATGCCGGACAACACGGCATAACGGGTGGCCCCGTTCTGCTCAAAAGCTTCTATCACATGGAAAATCCCCGTATTTGGGTCAATTTGAAAACCCTTTTCATAGTTTGACGGAAGCGGATAAGCGGCTGTGTCCGTGCCCGCGCCAGTCTCCGTTTGGGCCGAGGCGGGTGTGTTCTTCGGCAGGGGACTTAAGCTGCCCTCCTGCGCGGATGCGCAGGAGGATAGCAGCAACGTTAAGAGAAGTATCAAGCTAGCCAGCTTTGTCCTTTTCATAAGTCGTATTGAACTCCTTACTGTAGCAGGTAGTCCCATTCCTCCTGCACATCCTTTGCATCAAATACAAGGTCCGGCTTTACATCCATTGCTGCCAGAAGGTCGTATAAATAAAACGTATAGGACCGAAACAATGCAGCTTTGGCAACTGACAGCGTACCGGGATAGGCAGTACCGATTGAGATCGTCTGCCCGGGGGCATCTCCTTCATACAGAAATATATCTGTTTTAAACATATCCGCATAGAGTTCCCCCGAAATATCAGCGAAATCAAATAGTCTCTTCCCAATCTCCCGCGCCATCTCCGGGATGTGTTCTGCCGCTGGATTTGCTTGCTTTGCCAGCAAATCCAACGCATGAAGCGCTTCTGCCTCCCAGCATTCCTGATAATGGCCGGAAAGAGCATTCTCCTCCATAGTGCTTTTTGCCATCCCCCAATACGGTGAGAATGCCCTGTCTATCGTGTTTTCTTTCTGGAACAAATGCTGCGCCCGCCCCGCATCGTACCCTGCATACTGTTGCGATACGGGCAACGGCAATTCTCCAAAAGGCTGATAGTAGGATTCTTCCAGCATCCATGGGTCGGGCGTTGGCATGGGCGGGGTTTGCAGCGGGGTAACAGCAGGTGTCAAGAGTGCTGGCTGCACTGTTTGAACGGCCTCGTCGGCCTTGATAGGCTGGTGTGTTTCTGCTTTATACAGCAGCACCGCCAGCACGGCAGCGCAGCAGAAAAAGATGCAGTTGCCCGCAATCAGGAGCTTTTTCATGGGTTATTCTCTCCTTGCCGATCTTCTTATGGCCCATTTCGTATCAGATGAAGATGGTATTCAGCTTTAGTCAACCTCAGGCACATCGATTACAAGCGTTTTTTCGTATTTTTCGTCTGGGAGCATATAAGTAAGGTAAATCGTATCCTTGAGCCAGAAGCTGGCGTTCATGATTGCTGAATGGGGAATTGACCACATTGCCGCCTCAAATTCATCCTCCAATATCGGCTGATCAGGCTCAAACATCGAATAAATTTGATATGCAAGTTTTGTATCATCCTCATTTGGCACTACAACACATACAACCCCGTTTCCGGCTAAAACAGGGTTATCGTATACCGCTTTTCTGCCGCTGTGAATATCCACATAGGTCACTACTTTGTTCATTGTCCCCGTAGAAACAGTCACAGACAAAATACAATTGTCAACATATTCTACACGATATTCTCCCGAGCAAGAATTGCTATATATTTCACGCCCCTGAATATCATAAACCACGATACTCTCTTCATATTCCGGCTCATGGACGATGTCGATTGTATAGTAGTTTTCCAAATCACAATCATGTGCAGCCGGTGCGGAAGTAGTCCCCTCTCGCAGACCCCATTCCACCTCCGGCGTGGAGGACGTTGAGGAAAGGATAGGATTTATGGGAAGGGGGGAGTTATCCTCCTGTGCGAATGCGCAGGAGGATAACAGCAACGTTAAGAGAAGCATCAGGCTAACCAGCTTTGTCTTTTGCATGGGTTCTCCTTATATTCATCCACCAATATTGACTTGGTTTTATTCTTCCACATACTCTTCCTTTACAAAAAGCCCTCCATCCTGCAATTCCGCCGTGATAACATGCAATTTCTCAATATAGGAATCAAAGCTACATTTCACCCATTTCACCATTTTCGGCGTTCCATCGATATATCGGTACATCCGTTCCTCACTGTCGGTCGCGCTATCCGCATAATAGGATACGATGGTTTGATTCTCGGAATTAAATTTCGGATTGTAGAGCTTTAATTCCTCCAGTTCCATGTTCTTATCAAATTGCTCTGCCCTTCCATTCCATGTCCAATACTGATAGACGTCCGTACCTGCTGTTCCGATATCTACCAAAATGCGGAAATCCTTATATCCGTCAAAGTTTAAATCCTCAATGACCAGTTCGCTGGATACTTCCATAGACGGGGATAACACCGTAAGCCAAAAAGGACCGTTATAATACGAGAGTGGAAAGTTCTGCCGCTCCTCTCCAGTTTTTGCGTCCAGAATTCGCAGTCTTTGCGCGAGCAAAATATACTGTCGCTCATCCAAACTACCGTCAATCGAAAGAATCAGTTCGGTATCCCTTTGAGGGTCGGGACGGATTGGTATTTGCAACAGGAAGGTGTTTTCTTCGGGATGGATTTGATACCCGTCCACAAATGCCGGGGCGGATGTCGGAGAAGTATGGTTATCCTCCTGCGCGGATGCGCAGGAGGATAACAACAACGTTAAGAGAAGTATCAGACTAACCAGCTTTGTTCTTTTCATAAGCCGTATTGAACTCCTTACTGTAGCAGGTAGTCCCATTCCTCCTGCACATCCTTTGCATCAAATACAAAGTCCGGCTGCACATTCATATATGCAAGCAGATCGTATAGAAAAAACGTGTAGGACCGGAAAAATGCAGCTTTAGCAATGGAACGGGTACCAGGATAGATGCTTCCATCCGACCGAAAGGTATCCGCATAAAATGTGCCCGCAGCATATGCAAAATCGTCCAGATTCTCTACGGCCTCTTGCGGTACATTGAGCGGATAATCTGCTGTCGGATTTTCTGTTCCTGCCAGCAAGTCCAGAGCGTGGAGCACTTCTGCCTCCCAGCATTCCTGATAGTCACCTGCTAAAAAGTTATCCTCCATAGTGCTTTTCGATTGTAGCCAATAGGGTGCGAATACAGCATCAATCGGGTTTTCTTCCCGCCAAGAATGCCGTGGTTGATCGTCCCTATCCTCTGCATAAAGCTGCAATGCAGGCAACGGCAATTCGCCAAAGGGCTGATAGTAGGATTCTTCCAGCATCCATGGGTCGGGCGTTGGCACGGGCGGGGTTTGCAGCGGGGTAACAGCAGGTGTCAAGAGTGCTGGCTGCACTGTTTGAATGGCCTCGGCAGCCTTGGCGGGCTGGTGTGTTTCTGCTTTATACAACAGCACTGCCAGCACGGCAGCGCAGCAGAAAAAGATGCAGTTGCCCGCAATCAGGAGCTTTTTCATGGATTATTCTCTCCTTGCCGATATCTTTTGCAGAAATGGCGGTCATACGTCTTAAGTCAACGAAGCGAGCTGCAGGCGCATACCATTATTCTCTAAAAAGGACCTACTTCCCTCCAGAACTCCCGCTGACTTTCGCGGCCAGCATCCCTTGGCGGCGTAACGAGCATCCACTCTGCCCAGGGAGCAGCAGGATCCGCCGTATCCTTTGCGAGTTGACGTAATTCATCCGCGAACAGATCATATACGGGTTGAGCGGCATAGAAGCCGGTACCCAGGTACCAATGGTCGGCGCTTGTATCCTTGATAAACGACCGGCGGCAAGAAATATCATACCAAATTGTGAGGGGGAGCTCTTTTTCAAACACCTTGGGCTCCATCATATCTTCTCCGTCATATCCATTATATTCCAGATTAAGCGACTGGATAAAGTCAAACCGCAGTAAGTTCCTGTCCGGAAAGCTGCTTATCTTCGGCTTATTTAGCTGTCCATCAAAACATATGATTCCCAGGGATGTGCGTTCCAGTTCATCGCCTTCCCAATAGGCATAGGCAATATCAACGCTTCTTTCATCAATATTCCACCATTCGCTCCCTTCCCTCCATTTCCCCGTGCCATGCAGCCATAAGCTGCTTTCAACCACCCAACGCATGCCGCCCGCACCGGTGATAAAATAGCTATTTGCTTTATTTGGCCATGAAGTTCCAATCCTTATCCCTCCGTATGGGGCGTAGTATCCATCCCGGATGTCGAACAAAAGCAATATAGCGCTGGTGGAATTTCCTTGCGCTGGATCCCAGTCACGATTCTCAATAGCAATATAGGCAAGGTTTAAGTCCTTGCGCACATGCTTTGTGATGACCGGTTCTTTATATCCGGGCTCCCCAGCACGTTCGAGGCCGACCTTTTCGGTTATGTAGAAGTCATCTACCTTTACGCCATCCGGCAAGTATGCCTCAAAATTGCTTACTCCCTCCGAGACCGTCGTCCAGGAGGTACTTGAAAGGCTCTTATAAATCGCCCGGAACAGCGTATCGTCCTTTTTGTCGCAATTGGCATAGAAGCCAAACGTGGGCGTTGCGAAATGCATCGCATTATTGCTATACAGCAAATAAGTGCGCTGCTGCAACGTCGGCGCTGGCATTGCAGATTCGGAAACAACCTCTACTTGTATCGGAGATTCGTCTGGCGTGGACTCCGGCGTGGGGGATGCCGCCGCCGCTTCCTTCACGAAAGGAAACGGCGTTGAGGAAGGGATGGGCATGATTGAAGGAAGGAGGCTCTCCTCCTGCGCGGATGCGCAGGAGGTTAGTAATGCTACTAAGAGGATGATCTGGGCAACTAGCTTTATTCTTTTCATGGCTTCTCCTTCATGTTTAAGAGTATACCTGCCGTTTAAATTCAACATAGGTACCACGGCCTCTGAACGAGTTTTGATAACCTTTTCTAACTTCCGATTGATTGGGATTACTATCAATTTGAGGGTATACAATGGCAAGCATTGCATCAAACTCGTTAAAGTACATGTCCGCCAAAGTCCTCCACTCATTACGATCATACCTGCCATATAAGCCCTCGGATATCTTATCCTCAAAAAGTTCCGCCAGAATAATGCCCATGCACATTGCCTGTCCCCATATTTGTGGAGCCCCGCTACCTTTAAGGTACCCGTTGATGTCATACGCATGGTAGTCTAATATATTTACCTCATCACCATTTTTCCTTCTCTGTGTTTGAGGATCAAACTCATAATATGGATTCACTCCATGATATTCGTTGTCACCAAACAGCAGCTCTTTTAAGGACTTGTTACCTTGTTTGAGGTACGTAGACGAAATTTTGCCGTTGCTCACGGTGCCCCCGCGGAACTTTTGATCGTCCAGCATCCGTACAATGACCGAGTAACAGATGTCCACCCTGTCCTGATCGCTGACCCGCCTATCTCCCGCTTCCCCAACGATCATGCGCGCAATGATTTCCTCAAGCGGCAGATTCCACATCTTTTGCAGATTGGCTTTCCAGTCATCCCCAATAATATCTTGCGGGTTAGCGGTAAATCGGTTCAGCCGGGCCTGCAATGTTTCCCGCGTAATATGGGAGAACCGCTCGTCCGCATGTGGCAACCCATATTTCTCCGCCTTTGCTTTCGCCTCCGCTGCCGCCTCATCCCTTGCCTGTTTTTCCGCGGACGCCTTCTTTGCATCATCTCTGATAAGCTGCGCCCGTTCCCAATCTTCTACCTCGCTCCAGTCCCAGAATGTAAGTATATTCCAACCGGGTTGTCTCAGCCGATTGTCCACAACCATTATTTGCTCTTCAAGCTCGGTCCTTTGGCTTTGCAGTTTCTTATATTCCTCGTTGGAAAAAATTCTTTCCCATATGGGAATTTGCGCAATTTCGCCCTTTTTCTGCTCAAGCCGACCTAGCAAGTCTTCGTAAAGCTCGTTCTGGGTATCTATCATGGCGTTCCATGCCGGGCCGCCGGGCTGTTTGAAAAATGCCGCCGCGCCGCCCTTCATTTGGATGCCAAGCAGGGTTTTGCGCTGATACTCCGGGTCGCCGTATTGTTCCAGCGCCAAAAGCAGGGCGCGGGCATTCTCTTTTTCCGCAGCGCTGAGATTGGACGCCGCCACATCCTGATACAGTTGTTTCAGTTGGGCGGCAACCGCCTGCGCGGAGCCCGGCACATTTCCCTTGGACACCAGCTTTTTATAGGCGCTGTCCGTCTTCTCTCCCCATAAGCCGTCCGCCGTTACGCCAAGCATGCGCTGCGTGGCCGCAACATCGCTCACACCCTGGGGAATGGTATAGCCCTTTGCCGCACGGTTTGGCATAGCGGAGGTGGAAAGCACCGCCGGCTTAATATCGGTCTGCGCGGCCCCGGCCTGCCCCGGCTTCCCGCCGCCGCCAGCCAAAGGAATCGCTTCCGCCTGCGGGACGCTTTTTTCAGCCCCGGCCATCTGCCGGATGCCATCGGCAACCAGCCGTGCGAGCTCATCCACATCATACTGGCTTGCCCACTTTTGCTGGAGCTGATCGAACCGCTGCTTCGTCCTTTCTCCCCACACGCCGTCCACGTCCAGCCCATGTGTTTCCTGAAACGCGCGCACATCCTCCGCGCTTTTGATGTTTGCGGGCGGGTCATAGCCCCGCACCATGTAGTTGCCCCGGCCGCTTTTGCCGATGCCGATGCTCAGCTTATAGAGATCCTCCGCGTAGCCGAGCCGCTCCGCATTCGCAGGCGCGGGCGGCACCTCGGCCGTTTTCAGGACGGCGGCCATGGCTTTATCAAACTGCTTCTGGGTTTTGGGGCCCCATAAGCCATCCGGCGTCAGTCCGCCCAGCCAGCGCTGCATTTCCCTCACGGCCGCTTTGCCGACCACCCCTGCGGGCGGCGTGTAGCCGTCCACAGCGTACCGCTCCAGCGCGGAATTTGTATTGTTTTGGCTATATGCGGTATTATCTTTATATTTTGTCATTTTACCCCTTTACTTTCAATAGGCTTTGCGTTCCACGGGAACGATTTCATAATTTGTTCTTTTTTCCAAGCAAGACCAACGCTGATGCAAGGAAGAACGCCGCTTGTATCAGAAGCTGCCCGGGCGGTTCCTGCTTTCCTCCAGCATCCGCCGCTCACAGGCGCGGAACTCCTCCGCGCTCATGCCAAGATAATCCGTTTCATCCGCCGGGAATTCGCTGCGCGTCACATGGGCCGCAAGCGCACCAAGGCGCTCCGCATCCTCCGCGATGCGCCGCGCTTCGAGCCGGATATGTGTGCGCAGCAGCGCGTTGCGCACGGCGTCCAGCGGTATCCCATGCTCTTTTGATAGCTGCATCAGCATCCAACGCGCCTGCTCCAGTTCCCTGTCTCCATCGTGGCTGTTTAAAAACGCCTGCTCGTCCGCACAGAGCCCTTCATACTCCATCGCCATATTCCTCCGTTCAAAAGTAATATGCATGCATGTTTAGAACATATGTTTGCATCTAACGTAGCATATTCTTCATTCCGATACAAGAACAAATGGTCGCATTCTGCAAGGAACAGAATGACTTTCAGAATGGTTGGGCGCGAAAAAAACGCCCTCGCTCCGTGTTATAGAGCAAGGACGCTTCGGTACACCATGTCCTTTTACTTCAAGACTTCTTTATCCTCACACGGATTCTCCGCATACTCTGTATCCAGCAATCTGATACCAGGCATCCCCGTTGATAGGTAGATTTCTTCCGCTTCCTGCTGCGCTTTCTGCATGATGGCAACGGCACTTGTTATTGACCGGAATAAAATTTGATACATTTCTTTATAATCAGCCACTTTACAGCACCTCTTACACATTTGAATTATGGACTTCTTTGATTGTGCAATATTTAATATTATACTTCAAGTAAATTCCACAATACAATTGTGCATAATCGCCTCGTGCACTAAGTAAAATTGTGTGCAAAGGGGGCTTATGCTTATGTATGAAGATTTTTTCCCGGAACGTCTGGCGCAATTGCGTATGAAAAAAGGCGTTTCTGCGCGCGACATGAGCTTGTCGCTTGGTCAGAGCGAAAACTATATCAATATGATTGAAAACAGAAAATCGTTTCCCTCTATGACGGTGTTCTTCTATATCTGTGAATATCTCGGCGTATCTCCCAAGGAATTCTTTGATCATGAAAACAGGAATCCCCGGCAGCTCAACGAGATCATTGAGCATTTGAAAAGGCTGGATGATACGGCACTTATCCACATTGCCGGTCTGGTAAAAGAGCTGAGCAGCAAAAGGTAATACCGGATTACTCGCAAAGCAAAGGCCGCCAGCTTGGCGGCCTTGTTCTTTATAAGCGCTATTTCATAACCGCATGGCAGGCAATGGAGAATTCCTCCTGCGTATACTGTATCCGCTTTTCTTTATAGGGGAATTGCTTGTCGTACGCTTCGGCTTCCGCGGCATCAACACGGTAAATGCCGCTGTCATGGAATGCGCCGGATATGCCGCTGAGCGCCCCGGGATATAGCTCCAGCACCAGCAGGGAATAGGGGTATTCCTCATCCGGGTTTGTAATGCCGAATTTCTTGGAGCCGATAAACCCACTGCTGCAGTAATTTGCGGGATATCCGTAGATGATGATGGCGCGGTGGCCTTTTTGTGCCGCAAGCGCGCGGGTATACTCCATCAGCCGTTTGCCCACGCCTTTTCTTTGGTATTCCGGCAGCACGCCAATGGGGCCAAACGTAATGGTATCATGCCTGTTGCCCTGCGCATCCACAATGAAAGACTTCGCATAGTAAATGCCGCCGATGATCTTCCCGTCCTGCTCCGCAACAAAGCTCAAGTCCGCTAGATAATCCGGGTGGCTGCGCATGGTATGCAGGAGATAATGCTCATCGCATCCGGGGGTATGGAAATTCCAGAAGGCTTCCCTTGCGACATGCTCCGCCGCCCGGTAGTCCCGTTCCGTTTCATGACGGATGATAAAATCCATATATGCCTTCCTTACTTGCTCTCCATCAGCAAGTCGCCCGCTTCAACGCCGAGCGCACTCGCTAAGACCAGCAGCTCTTTATCTGTGACCATTCTCGTCTGCCCCTCGATTTTGGACAAACAGGATCCCGTAATATCCATTCCCTTTGATTGAAGCTTTGCAAGCAATTCTTTCTGCTTGATATTCTTCTCCATCCGGATGCGCGTGATATTGGACCCTACAACATTCATCTCCCCCAAAGGAAGCCTGCGAGGTTTCATAAAAGAAGCCCCCTATTCATCATTCCTATGGAGCATTATATGTCCACTTCCGCTTGACATAATTCCATTTATGGAATTATGATATTCTGCAGACGGAATTATTTTTAGAGGATGATGATTGTATGCCTGATTACAAGGCGATGTACTATGCGCTGTTTCATAAAATCTCCGAAGTGATTGAGCAGTTGCAAAAGATACAACTGCAGGCAGAGGAACTCTACATTTCCCAAAGCGACGCAAACGTCACTTGTTTTGATGAGCGACCTAAGAATACGCAACCGAAACACGCCGCATACAAAAAGCGCCGCAGCACTTAAGCTGCAGCGCCCAATCGTTCCGCCTGTCAACATCAGATATCGGCAAGGACAACGCCGCCACCCGCAAGCGAGGCTTTCACATCGATCGCCCGCTGGTTTTTTGAGCCGCGGAACCTGAGATCATAGCTCTTCTGCTCCATGATAAACGGCCCGTCGATCAGGACATCCGTTTCCTGAAGCAGGGCGAGAATGTCCGGCTCCTCCTTGGCTTTTTCTAAAAGCTCCTCAAAGAGATACCCGGTGTAGGCGATCACATCCAGCCCTGCCGCATGACACAACGCCGCAAGCTCCACCATGGCTTTACTTTGGCAGAACGGCTCCCCGCCGCTTAGAGTAATGCCGCGCAGCATAGGGTTCTTTTTGAGCTCCTGCGCAATGTCTATAGGCTCCGCCGCAAACCCGCCGGAAAACGGCCAGGTGTGCGCATTGTGGCAGCCCGGGCAATGGTGCGGGCAGCCCTGCGCAAACACGGTATAGCGCATACCGGGGCCGTCCACGATGGATTCGCGGACGACTCCCGAAAGCATCAGCTTTGTCACAGCGTCTCCATCGGCCTTGGACCTTGTGAAACATTGATGTGCTTTACCCTGTCGTTCACTTCGGCGCGCTTCGCGTTGTTGAACCGGTCCAGCGTGCCCACAAGGTAGCCCGTGATGCGCCGGATGCGCTCAAACCCCGGACCTTCCTCTTCTGTGCGTCCGCATTTGGGGCAGGTATCGCCAATGATGCCGGAGAACCTGCAGGCCGGGTCGCGGTCGAGCGGGTGATTGATGGAGCCATAGCCCACGCCGCTTTCCTTCATGGCGCGGATAACCGCCTCGAACGCCTCAATATTCTGGTACGGATCGCCATCCAGTTCCACATAGGTGATGTGACCGCCGTTGGTTAAGGCATGATAGGGCGCTTCTTTTTGAATCTTCCCGTATGCGCTGATGGGGAAATACACCGGCACATGGAAGGAGTTTGTATAGTACGGGCGGTCCGTCACGCCGGGCATGGAGCCAAAACGCCTGCGGTCGATCTCCACAAAGCGGCCGGAAAGCCCTTCCGCGGGGGTGGCGATGAGCGAGAAATTGAGCTTATACTTCTCCGCCGCGTCATCCATGCGCTTGCGCATATGGGAGATGATCGCAAGGCCCAGCTTCTGGGCGTCTTCGGATTCGCCGTGGTGTTTGCCGGTGAGCGCCTTGAGCGCTTCCGCAAGGCCGATAAAGCCCACGGTCAGCGTCCCGTGCCGCAGCACTTCACGCACCTCGTCGTCCGGGCCGAGCTTATCGGAATCGAGCCAGATGCCGTCGCCCATCAGGAAGGGGAAATTGCGCATCCGCTTGCGGCATTGGATTTCAAAGCGGTCAAGCAGCTGGTCCGTACAAAGATTGATCAGTTCATCGAGCTTTTCATAGAACGTCTCCACGGAGCCGTTGCTCAATATCGCGAGGCGCGGCAGATTGATGGACGTAAAGCTCAGGTTGCCGCGGCCGTTGACAATCTGCCGCTCCGGATCGTTGACGTTGCCGATAACGCGCGTACGGCAGCCCATGTAGGCGATTTCCGTCTCCACCTGGCCGGGCTTATAGTACTGGAGGTTGAAGGGCGCGTCGATAAACGAGAAGTTCGGGAACAGCCTTTTCGCGCTCACCTTGCAGGCAAGCTTGAAGAGGTCATAGTTCGGATCGTTCTCGTTGTAGTTGACGCCTTCCTTTACTTTGAATATCTGGATGGGGAAAATGGGCGTTTCACCATAGCCAAGGCCCGCTTCCGTCGCCAACAGCATGTTTTTAATCACCATGCGGCCCTCGGGCGTGGTGTCCGTACCGTAGTTGATGGAACTGAACGGTACCTGCGCGCCGGCCCTACTATGCATGGTGTTGAGGTTGTGGATGAGCGCTTCCATCGACTGATAGGTGGCGCGCTCGGTCGCAGCCACCGCATTCTTTACGGCGAACTTCTGGCTCTTTTCTAAAAACGTCTCACTGAGCGTTTCATCCGCGAGCAGGGCGCGCTCCGCGGCAAGGTAGCCGCCCTCGTCAGCGACATTTGCGCGCAGCTTTTTTAGGAAAAGCTGTTTTGCCGCGGCTTCCACGCGTTCGCCAACGTTCTCCGCCGCTTCTTCCTTCCCGGCGCTGATCAGCGCGAATTCCAGGGCCTTTATGAGATGCTCCCTGTAATTCTTTGCAAACGTCTTCCGGACGCCATCGGCCAGCGCATAATCAAAGTTCGGGATACTCTGCCCGCCGTGCTGGTCGTTCTGGTTACTTTGTATGGCGATGCACGTCAGCGCGGAATAGCTTGCGATGCCGTTGGGCTCGCGCAGGAAGCCGTGGCCGGTGGAAAAGCCGCCTTCGAACAGCTTCTTGATATCGATCTGGCAGCAGGTAGTGGTCAAGGTGTAAAAATCAAAGTCATGGATATGGATATCGCCCGTTTTATGCGCGCGGCCATGCTCGGGCTTCAAGATATACATTTCGTTGAATATCTTGGCGCCTTCCGAGCCATATTTGAGCATGGTGCCCATGGCGGTGTCGCCATCGATATTGGCGTTGTCACGCTTCAGGTCGCTCTCAATGGAGGCGGCATGGGTGATCTCTTCATAGGTGCGCATCAGGCGCGTGTTCATTTCACGCGCGCGGGTACGCTCCGCACGGTACAGGATGTAGCGCTTTGCAGCTTCCGCAAGGTCCGCGTCAATCAGCACGCGCTCCACAATATCCTGCACCTCTTCGACGGTGGGATATCCGCCGCTTGTCACCGCTTTGCGCTCCGCCTCTTCGGCGACGCGCCCGGCAAGCCCAAGCGCCTGCCCCATGTCTCCCGCACCGGAAGCCTGCAGCGCCTTCCAGATGGCGTTGCTGATTTTTTCGAGGTTGAAGGGAACCTGTCTGCCGTCTCTTTTAATAATCGTAGTAATCATTTGATTGCGGGCCGGATACATCAGAGTCCGGCATTCCTCCCTCATAATCTGATCGAGTGATAGTCATTTTATCACCATATATAGTGAGTGTCAATCAATATGGACGCAATATATAGTAATTTTGGTACAAAATCTCTGAAAGCTGCAGATTTGCCCGGCATTGCGGAATTTGTCTCTTCCTGATAGAATTCGATAGAACACCCAAGAAACTTAACAGCCATTTTTCAAGTAGGAGGGATTCCCCATGCAAACGCAGCTCATCCATCAAAACGGCCTCCCCATCGCCGTTGTCACCAGCGAAACGGTGCTGATCGAAGACGCCGCCTCGGCGCTTGATCTATTGGCCAATGTCCGCTATGAGACGGACTGCGACCGCATGGTGGTCGAAAAATCCGCCGTGGCAGAAGCCTTTTTTAAACTCAGCACCGGCCTTGCGGGAGAGGTGCTCCAGAAGTTTATCAATTACCAGATGAAGCTTGCTATTGTCGGGGACTTTTCCGGCTATACCAGCAAGCCCCTCAAAGACTTTATCTATGAAAGTAACAGTGGGCGCGACATCTTCTTTGTGGCAACGCAGGAAGAAGCTCTTGCAAAGCTTGCGTCCGCGCGTTAGATATCAATGAAACGGAGTTAGAGCGATGGCGCCAGAACAGCTCACCTATGCGCAGGCCATGCAGTATATCCACGCCACACAGCGCTTTGGCTCGCGGCTGGGATTGACCAGCATCCGCGCGCTGCTTTCCCGCCTTGGAAACCCGCAGGACAGGCTTAAATACGTCCATGTGGCGGGCACCAACGGCAAGGGCTCCGTCTGCGCATACCTCCACGCCATCCTGCAGGCGGCGGGCTTGAAGACCGGGCTCTATACCTCGCCCTTTATCCAGCGTTTTACCGAACGCATTAAGATCGACGATGCGGAAATCCCGGAGGACGCCATTGCCCGCATCACAACCCGCATCCAGGCGGCGATCGCGGACATGGAGGCCGAGGGCATCGACAGCCCCACGGAGTTTGATCTTGTGACCGCACTGGCGCTTGCCTATTTTGCCGAGCAAGGCTGCGATATTGTGGTGCTGGAGGTGGGCTTGGGCGGCAGGCTCGATTCCACCAATGTGATTGCCGCCCCGGCGGTTGCCGTCATCACCCGCCTGGGGCTTGACCACACGGATGTTCTTGGCGATACGCTCGAACAGATCGCGTTTGAAAAGGCCGGCATCATCAAGCCCGGCTGCGACGTCGTCCTCTGCCCGCAGGAGCCGGAGGCCGAGGCGGTATTTGAGGAAACCTGCCACTCTCTTGGCGCAACGCCGCATCGGGTAGACTTGTCAGCCATGCAGCCGACATCCTTCGGGCTATGGGGACAGCAGTTCACATACGGCACTCATGGCATATTTTCCATCCGGCTGCTTGGCGAACATCAGCTGACAAACGCGGCGATTGCGCTCAACACCGCATTCGTCCTGCAGCACAAGGGCTTCCCCATTACGGAGGCTGCGATCCGGTTTGGATTGGAGTCGGCCGTTTGGCCGGGACGCATGGAACTGCTGCAACCTGCGCCTCCGGTGCTGGTGGACGGCGCACACAATGTGCAGGGCGTCGCCGCATTAAAGCGGGGATTGCTGCAATATTTCCCGGGAAAACGCTTCATCTTTCTTGTGGGAGTGCTAAAAGACAAGGCTTATGCCGATATGATGCGAGAAGTAGCGCCTCTTGCCGAGCGGTTTTTGACGATTGCGCCGGAAAACCCCCGCGCGCTTTCCGCCCGCGATCTCGCCGGGCATCTTGCCCAATATGGAAAACCGGTTCAGGCTTTTGAAAGGCTGGATGACGCCATTGCCGAAGGACTTCGCCAATGCGGCGAAGAGAGGGTGCTGTGCGTGTTCGGCTCCCTCTACTACATCGGCAGGGTACGGAAATATTTCGGCTTGAGCTAATAGACAGACGAGCTAATCGTAAAAAAAAGACAGGCTCTCTGCAGCAGTAAGCTGGACAGCCCGTCTTTTGGATTGCGGATAATGGGTTCACCAATTAATCCACTTTTTGAAGCGTACCGTCCACCAACTCATACGTTTCAACCGTGGTTGCGCCGCTTTCATCCGTGGTCTCGATTACCCGCTTAACGTTTTGCAGCCTTGCATCTGCGTCATATTCATAATAATTCGTATAGTAGCTGTCCGCGCCGTTTCTTGTCCCGGATATGATCTGGCGTGCTTGCGCATCCACCTCTGCGTTGGGCAGACAAAACGCATATTCAAAGCGCTGCTGCTCCGCGTCCCACAGCCAGTAATAATACGGGATGTTTGCGCCGGCTGTGATCCACCCTATCAGCCCGATATCCTCGGAACCGTCAAAATTCATATCTGTTCGGGTAAGTTCTCCGTTTTCGGAATAAGATTCCGTATACCCGCCGAAATCGTTCTGCTGCCATTGTGCAAATATCGCATCCTCTATCATAATGCTCTGAAGAAGAGTGGCTCCGTCAAAGACTTCTATTTCACGGATACCGTATGTTTGATTGCCGCCGGGCAGTTTTTTTCCATGCAGCTTTAATGTAAGTTCTGTGTTTTTGTCTACAGAAACCGGATAAGAAAGGGTATATTCGCCGTTTTCTTCCTTAGGCTCCATTGTGACTGCAGGAGGCACCTCTTGTTCCTGTATTGCTTCCGGCGTGACAGCCGACGCAACGGTTGCGGGTTTTATGCCTTGTTGTATGCTTCCGCACGCCGTGCAAGCGCCAACCAAAACACAAAGCAGTAGCGCCGTCCCTACACTCCTTTTCATCTCGCTTCTCCTTTGTTCCCTTATCACATTGCTCAGGCAGTATTCCCCCGAAGACGGCTTATTCTACCACAGTTGATTGTTTTTTGCCACCCTCCTTAGCTTTCTTTTCAAACCGTTCATATAAAAGCGGCAGAGGGAAAGCAGTCGTTTTCCCGCACGAGCAATTTTTCAAACGTTTCCGGATGCAGCAGGAACGTGTCGCTGCCGATATCGAAAAGCACGACAACGCCGTATTCCTCCAGGCCGTCCAGCCCCGGAAAATGGCGCATGGCCGTGTGGGACGGCATAAAGTGGAACTCGATGCCCGCCGCATCGCAGATGCGGCGGATATTGTCGCTGGCCCAATGCGAGCCAGACGGTGCTGTGCGTGTTCGGCTCCCTCTACTACATCGGCAGGGTGCGCCTATTTCGGATGCAACTGACGTAACGATATTATGACAAAGAAAAAAGCTGCCTGTTCGGGCAGCTTTTTTCTGATGATAGGGGGATCGGGGGACCATTGTTTACTGATTGCCCAGCCAATGAAAAACGTTCGCGATAAACCGCGCGTACGCCTCGCTCTCTGTCAACGCAGGCGGCGCCCAGTGCGCCGAAATATCGCTTGCGAACGCAAACGACCTGCCTTTGCCGATTTCCTGCACGGCGATCATGACATCGGAATCGTTGACCGCGAGCACCTCTGCACCCGCCTTTGGCATCAGCCGGTTGTAACCAAGCAGCGGCGGCCAGGCAAGGTCTACGCCCGCAAAAATCGGGTGCTCCGGCTTTACCACGCGCAACGTCGCGCCTTCTGGCACTTCGTTACGGTCGTCATACGGATACAGTTCCACAGGCAGCACGTTTTTTAACGGCGTCATGCCGTAGCGCGCCTTTCCCGCCATGCCGGTGAAGGAATTCCAGCCGCCGAACATCGCAAGACCGCCGCCCTCTTCCACAAAGCGACAGAGGGAAAGAAGACGGTTTTCCCGCACAAGCGATTTTTCAAACGTTTCTGGATGCAGCAGGAACGTGTCACTGCCGATATCGGAAAGCACAACAACGTCGTATTCCTTCAGGCCGTCCAGTCCCGGAAAATGGCGCATGGCCGTGTGGGACGGCATAAAGTGGAACTCGATGCCCGCCGCATCGCAGATGCGGCGGATATTGTCGCTGGTGGATTCATCATAGGAAAACGTCTCAAACGAATTGAATCCCTTGATGTGGCTCATGGCGATGGTCCAGCTCTCGCCTGCAAACAGTACTTTCATGGTTCTTTCCTCCTGTGCTATTTGCCCGGTGGGGCTTTTAGTTCTTTTTGATAACACCCTTTCGGATCATGACGCAAGCGTAGACCGCCTCTTCCCCGCTTTGGATCACGGCGTAAGCGTTCTTTGTTTCATCATAGAAGCGGAACCTGTCGATAAAGCCGATGGCAGCCTTGCCGCGGGGATCATGCTGTTCCACAACGGCCTCAAATTCCTTCCAGATGGGAATCTCGAGGTTCGCGTCCTGCGGCTCCCGCTTCATGACGACGACCGGCGTTTCCACATACATATCCGTGGGAATCATGGTGAGGATTGCATCAAGCAGCGCCACGGCGCCGATGCCGTCCGCACGGATCAACTGCGCGCCGCCCGCCTTTGCAAGCCCTGCGCCGGGGAAGTTCGCGTCCCCGAGTACGATCACATCATTATGGCCCATCTCCGCGAGCACCTTCAATAGCTCCGGAGAAAGCACGGTGGGTACGTTTTTGAGCATACACACCCTCCTTTATTTCTCTTTGATGCGCTTGTTTTCGGTAAAGAAGTTGAGCACCATAACAAGCAGCAGTACGCCGCCCCAAATAAGCGGGATATAGAAGCTGGAAATCTGCGGGAAACGGTTGAGGCCGGAAGAAAGCATCTGCAGCACACAGATCGCCAGCACCGCGCCGCTGATGCGGCCCTTGCCGCCGGCTGGGTCCACGCCGCCCAGCACCACAATCAGCACACACTGGAGCGTATAGACCGTGCCGTAATCCGCGCGCGCAGAGTTGTAGTTTGCAAGCATGATGAGCCCGCCAAGCGCCGCGCAGATACCCGAGAGCATGTAGGTTTTGATGAGCAGGCGATCGACCTTCAAGCCGCTGAACTTTGCCGCCGTGGCGTTGGTGCCCAGCATATACAGCCGGGTACCATACGTGGTGCGGTTTAAAAGGAACGAAATCACGATCACCATTGCCACAAAGAACAGCAACTGGATGGGAATGAACCCGAAAAGCTTACTTGCAATGGTTTCCGCATAGGTGAGCGGAAGCCCGCTGATTGCCTTGCCCTTTGTAAGGATGATGGCAATGCCCGTAAACAGCTCGTAGGAGCCGAGCGTCGCCAAAATGGGCGGGATTTTGACCTTGGAGATCAAAATGCCGTTGAATATGCCCGCCACAGCGCCGATCAGCACACCGAAAGCCATGACGATGAATATGCCAAAGCCTGTGAGCTCTTCCCCGCCGCTTGACATTTCCTTGAGCAAGATTCCCGCGGCGATGGAAGCAAAATTCGCAACACCTACAACAGAAAGGTCGATACCGCCGGTAATCATGCACAGCATGATGCCCAGCGCCATCAGGCCGAATTCCGGAAACTGTGCGGCCATCGTCTGGAAATTGATCAGCGTATAGAACTTATTGAAGCGGAAGATGGCCATGAAGATCATCCATAGCGCCATCAGGCCCAAAAGCCTTGCGATGTGCACATCCTTCATGATCGCACGGATGCCTTTTTTATTCTTGTTCATCATTGCGCCCTCCCTGTGTGACGGCCCTTGACCTCATTTGCACGCGCAACCTGCATGGCGCTCACCCCGGTGCCAACCAGGATTAAGAGACCCAGGAACAGGCCCTGCCAGAAAGTAGGTACGCCCAGAAGGATCAGCGAATTCTGCACGATGACGATGAGGATCGTACCGAGCATGCAGCCTGTAAGCGTCCCCGCGCCGCCGGTGATGGCCGTGCCGCCCAGCACCACGCCCGCGATGATCATCATTTCCATGCCCAGCATGTTGGTGGGATGCGCCTGCGTCATCATGCATACGCGGATGAGGCCCGCAAGGCTTGCAATCATGCCAACGACAACATACAGAAAGAATTTGATGCGCCATACGTTAAAGCCCGCGCGGTGCGCGCTGACCTCGTTGCCGCCGATGGCATACAGCCCGCGCCCGTACATGGTGTGCTGCAGTGCAAAGTATACCAGCGCAAGCACGGCGGCAAGCGCCAGGAACGCGACCGGCATGCGCGAGGTGAGGCCCGTCTGCGAATTTTTTGCGATAAAGAGCGCCGAGGTGCCGAACGAGGACATGCCCGTCGGGATCACCGCGATCTGCACGGAGTTCAAAACGCCCTGCATGATGCCCTTGAATACGCTTGACGTACCCAGAGTAACGATCAGCGGCGGCAGCTTAAAGGTGGCGATCAACACGCCGTTGACAGCGCCCAGGATCGCGCCGAAGCACAGCGACATGACGATGGGCAGGAACATCCCGCCCTGATAACCGCTGTCCACTAAAATACGCGTGGTGGCATACATGCTAAGCGAAGCCAAGGCCGGGAAGGAAACGTCGATGCCGCCGGAAACGATGACCATGAACGTACCGAGCGCAAACAGGCCCGGTACGATCAGGGCGGACAGCAGATCCACAATATTGTTGGAGGTAAAGAACTGCCCGGAACGCGCCTGTATCACGATGCTCAGCGCCACAATGACAAGAAAAATATAAAATTCGTTGCGCTGCGTGAGTTTCTTCATCAGTTTGGTCATTTTCTTCACCCCCTACATCATGTACTGCGAAAGCGCCTGCGCATCAATGCCCGTGGGCGCAAGCGCCGCGCTGATGCGTCCGTCGCGCATAATAAGCACGCTCGAACAGCTTGAAAGGATTTCGGGAATATCATCCGAGATGATGATAACGGCAAGCCCCTGCTCCGCAAGCTTTCGCAAAATCTGATGGATGTCGTGCTTGGAGCCAATATCAACGCCCACCGTGGGGCCGTTGAGGATGAGCACCTTCAGATCGCGCGCAAGCCATTTTGCGAGCACGATGCGCTGCTGGTTGCCGCCCGAAAGCGTGCTGCAGGCATTGTCCGGGTTGGGCGTTGCGATGGAAAGCTCTTCCACCCAGTGGGCAATCTCCGCTTTTTTCTTTTTCTGGTCCAGGATGCCAAGCTTGCTCGAAAGCTTCCCAAGCTCGGAGATAATGATGTTGTCCCCAATGCTGCGCGGCAGGAACAGGCCTTCCGAAAGCCGGTCTTCAGGCACATAGCCGATGCCATTGTTCATGGCGTCCTCAGGCGTATGGAAGGTCACCGCCTTGCCGTCGATCGTGATGGAGCCGCCGTCCACATGCTGCATGCCGAACAGGGACAATGCAAGCTCCGTACGGCCGGAGCCCAAAAGGCCCGTAATGCCCAATATTTCGCCCTTGTGCAGGGAAAAGCTGACGTCCTCAAAGAAGCCGTTTGAGGTCAGCCCTTCCACCTTGAGCACCGGCTCGCCGGACTGTGCCTTGGGGACAAACGGATGGTCCTCAAATTCCCGTCCGGTCATATAGTACGTAAACTTTTTGTTATCGAGCTCCGAAGTGGTGCCCGTGATGATCTTTTCACCGCTTCTGAGGATGGTGAAGCGTTCGGATATCTCAAAAACCTCGTCCAGTTTGTGGCTGACAAACAGCGTGGCAATCCCCTGTGCTTTGAGATCGAGGATGATCTTGAAGAGGGCGTTGACCTCTTTTTTGGTAAGCGCAGTCGTCGGTTCGTCCATAATGATCAGCTTCGCGTTAAACATCAGCGCGCGGCAAATTGCAACGAGCTGCTTGTTGGCAACCGAAAGCGAACCGACCTTTGCATCAAGGTCCACGTCAAAATTAATTTTTGCGATGGCCTCTTTTGCGATCTGCTTCATGCGTTCACGGTTGACAAGCTTGCGCTTTGCGGCAAGCTCCGCGTTGAACGCGAGATTTTCCATGACGGAAAGATTGGGGAATATGGAAAAGTCCTGATAAATGACCTGTACGCCGTTCATGATCGCTTCGATCGGCGTGATTTTTGTATAAACCTTGTCTCCGAACTCCACATGGCCGGCCGTGGGGGTGTATACGCCGGAAATGATCTTGATAAGCGTGGATTTTCCGCAGCCGTTTTCACCCGCAAGGCAATGGATTTCTCCCGCCTGGATGTCGAGAGAAACGCCTTTGAGCGCCTGTACGCCCGCAAAGGACTTTTTTACATCCACGACTTTGAGTACGCTTTGGGACATAGAGCCTTCGCCCCTTTCTTGCGTTGTAATACGAATCCGCATGTCATTTGCTTGCTGAACGCGGACCAGCAGACCTGTTTTCCTTCGCTGTGGACAATGCGTTGTCCACATTTTATTGGGGAATCGTATAAAGTATGAAAGGGCCATGCATCCCCTGCCCGCCCTGCGCGCGAAGCTTCGCTCGCGCGCAGGGCGTTCGGGCAGTGGGATGCACAACGGCCCTGTCCTTTAGAAACTGCCTGAACCTTAGAAGCCGAAGCTGTCTACGTTCTCGGCATTGATGACAACCCAGCCCTTGCCTTCAAGAACGGTGGAGCTGCCTGCCTTGAAGACCAGGTCATTGTAGCCGTCCACACCAAGGTCCACATGGTCCTTGACCTCTTCGCCGCGCAGGAGCTTCAATGCCATGGAGCACATGGCCTTGCCCGCAAGTGCGGGATCCCACAGCGTCAGGGACTTGACAACGCCACTCTTCAGGAGTTCCGCGTTGTCGGCGGGCATGCCGGTACCGGAGGTGAACACCTTGCCGGTGAGGCCGAGTTCCTGGATCGCGCGGGCGATGCCCGGTGCGTCAAAGGAAGAGGTGCCCATGATGCCCTTGAGGTCGGGATACTTCTTCAAAAGTTCCTTCGCCTTCTGGTAAGCGACGTCGCCGTTATCCTCGGACTCTACGCGGGGTTCGGCTTCGAGAAGCTTCATGTTCGGGTAAGCTTCCTGCTGGCGCTTTACGCCGCCGTCCGCCCATTCGTTATGGGAAGCGTTGGTGACATGGGCCACCATGGTGGTGTAGAGGCCTTCCTGGCCCATGGCTTCCGCGAGGTTATCCATGATGAACGCGCCGTACTGGTCGTTGCTGAATGCTTCGATGTCATAATCGACGTTCGTCAGGGAAGCGCCTTCATGTGCAACCACGATGATGCCTGCTTCGCGGGCCTGCTTGAGGACCGGTTCCAGGGAGCCGGGGTCAACGGGAACCACGCAGATCGCGTCAACGTCAGCAGCGATCAGGTCCTGAATGAGCTGCGCCTGCAGCGTAGCGTCGATCTCAGGGGTGCCCTTCTGGTAGATGTTGAGGCCGGTTTCCTGTGCATACTCTTTGACGCCGACATCCATGCGCACAAACCAGGGGTTGGTGGCATCCTTGGGGACAACGACGATTTCCCACTGGGACTCGTCTACTGCGGGCGCTTCTGTTGCGGGAGCCTCGCTTGCGGGAGCCTCAGAGGCGGGGGCTTCTGTTGCGGGTGCCGGTGCGGGGGTTTCCGCCGGCTTGGTGCACGCAAACATGCCGAAGGCCATCAAAAGGACCAGCGCGAGAGCGAGCATTTTTTTCATGTTCTGTTTCCTCCTAGTTATTTTTACTTTTGCCGCGTTACCGGCAAAACAGGTTATCTGTTGAACATCAGCCTGCGCAGGAATGCGCTGATCTCCACGGCGTTGCCGGAACGGAAGAGGCCTTCCATCTCGTTTTCGTCGATGCGGTCCACCAGCTCTTCGAAGATGTCGAACCAACGCACGCTTTCGTTGCAGGCGTCCCGGCCGTCCTCCCGGTAGGGGTATTGGTCGGTGGAGATATATCCTTCATAGCCGGTCCGCTTGAGCCAGTAGAAGAACTCGATGAACGGAATGGTATGGATGGAACCCGTAATCATATCATCATCCCACATGCAGTAGTTGTCGTTCATGTGGATATGGAGCAGCTTGTCGCCGTAACGTTTGATGATGGCGACGCTTTCCGCCACGTTCTCCTTGGCGGCGGTGCTGTGGCCGTAATCGATGGTGACACCGCAGTTGGGCTCGTTGATTTCCTTGACCATCAAAAGCGTTGTCGCCGCTGTAGCCGGATAGCTGAAGTTGCGCGGCTCGCGCGGCTTATACTCGATGGCGATCTTTACATCCGGGCGGTAGCGGCAGCACTGCTTGACGCCTTCGATGAACCAGCTGTGCTCCTGGATATAATCGCCCTGGAAGTGGTAATCGTACCCATCCTGACCCGGCCAGAGGCTGATCAGGTCTCCGCCCAGGAACTTTGCAACGTCGATGATTTCTTTTGTTTCTTCCAACGCGGCGCGGCGCATGGCGGGGTCTTTTGAGGAAAACGCGCCGCGGCCGTATTTCTTAGTGCCAAAGTGATCCGGAATGATGGAAACAAGCTTGAGGCCTGTGCGCTCGAGCTGTGCCTTGACCTCTTTCGCGTTCTCCGACGTCACATGCCAGTTGCTCACCAGCTCCACGCCCGTAACGCCCTCTATGGATTTGACGCGGTCAAACAACTCCGTGAGCGTATACTCCCGCTGGTAACCGCCGCCCATATAACGGTCTGAAAAATTGCCGACATTGCCTAAAATAACACTGTGTTTCCCCATAATGCCCTCCTGCGAAAAAGATGGAATAAAGAATGGACAGGCGCTACATCCTGACGGATTCGCGCACGATGAGTTTTGTGTTGACGACGATCTGCTTTGTAAATCTGTCGCCGCCCTCAAGCTGCTGGCTCAACGCCAGGCAGCAGTTTTTTCCAAGCTGCCGCATGTTCTGCGCAATGGTAGTCAGCGGCGGGCGCGTATATGCGGAAAGCGTAATGCCGTCAAATCCGACGACGCCGACATCCCTTGGCACCCGGTACCCGGCCTCGAACAATGCCGCGAGCACCCCTGCCGCAATCAGGTCGCTGGTACAGACATACACCTCGGGAAGTGCGGATTTTGCAATGATCTGCTCCTGCACGAAACGGTGCGCGGCTTCGATTTTGTCAAGCCGCAAGCTGGCGGAAAAATGCACGTGTTCGGACAGAAATGGAATCCCGCTCTCTTCCAGGCCGATTTTAAAGCCCATGTAGCGGTCCTTGACGTTGGACATACCAAGGTCTTCTGAAATATAACCCACCCGCTTGTAACCGGCTTTACTAAGCCGCGCCATCAGCTGCCGCATGGCGCTGATATTGTCCGTAATCACGGAAGGAACGGGATGGTTCAACAGGTAACGGTCGCCCAGCACAACTGGAAATTTCTTTGCGGCTTCTATGATGTATTTCTCCTCAAGCATCCCGCCGAACAGGATCAATCCGCTGACCCCGTTCTTGATGAGCGCCTTGATGTGTTTGACCTCCGCGTTTTTGTCATGCCGCGTACCGCAAACCAAAGCGATATAATCCTGGCGCCATGCTTCTTCGCAGGCAGCCTGCACGCAACGGGAATAAAACTCATTCGAAATATCCGGCGTCAAAATGCCGATCATCCGTTTGTCGTTGGATTTTTGCACGCTGCTTGCTTTGTTTGTCTGGTAATCGAGCTTCTCAATGGCGCTGTGTACGCGCCTTGTCGTTTCCGCGGAAATGGTTGCTGATAAATTAATTACGTGAGATACAGTTGTGATGGATACGTTGGCTTCTTTTGCGACATCCGCCATAGTCACAGGTTTTCGTTTCACAGGCTTCGCAACGACCACCTCCTGATGGCTGTATTATAGCAACGCGGCTTTTCCGTTTGCAAATTAAAAAGCGGAAACCGCCTAATTTTCATTAATTTAAATGTTTTCTCCAGAAAATGCGCACCTATTTCCATAAGACCCGTTAAATTTTCCTATCTAATTTTCATTCTAATTTTCATTGTATCAGGATGACCTTCCCGGTGGCAAGACATCCTGTCCTCGTCTCTTCGTTGCACAAAGGGAGGGTCATCGTTATTCTGATGTAAATTTAAAAAATATATGAAAAAAGAAAGCCTCCATGAGGGAACAACTTTTGCTCGTTCCTCCAGCCGCCCGGCATGAAAAAGACATTGCGGCATACAAAGAAAACCCCGTATAAAAAATAAAAGCCGCTTCCCGGCATGCCGGGAAGCGGCGCATTTACGCTTAGAGCACCTTGGAAAGGAAATCCTGCAGCCGTGGATGTCGCGGGCCGTTAAAGAATGCCTGCGGCGCATTTTCTTCGAGTACCTGCCCGCCGTCCATAAACAGGCAGCGCGTGGCGACCTCCTTGGCAAAGCCCATTTCATGAGTGACGACCACCATCGTCATGCCTTCGCGCGCAAGCTCCTTCATGACCTCGAGTACCTCGCCCACCATTTCGGGGTCGAGCGCTGAGGTGGGTTCGTCAAACAGCATCACATCCGGGTTCATGGCGAGTGCGCGCACAATGGCGACGCGCTGCTGCTGTCCGCCCGAAAGCATGCCGGGATAGGCGTCCGCCTTATCCGCAAGGCCGATGCGCTGTAACAGCCGCGTTGCGTTGTCGTTCGCTTCCTCTTCCGTCATCAGCTTGAGCTTGACGGGCGCAAGCGTAATGTTCTGCCGGATGGTCTTGTGCGGAAACAGGTTGAACTGCTGGAATACCATGCCCATTTTCCGGCGCAGTTTGTCCACGTCGCATTTGCCGTCGTTGATGCGCACGCCTTCAAACCAGACTTCGCCGGAGGTGGGGATTTCAAGGAGGTTCAGGCAACGCAAAAGCGTACTCTTGCCGCAGCCGGATGGCCCGACAATGACCACCTTTTCCCCTTTTTCAATATGCTGGTTCACGCCGTTGAGGGCATGGACCGTATCAAATTTCTTGTACAGCTCTTTAACGGTGATCACTCTTACTTAGCCTCCTTTCAAGCTTCCTGAGGCCCCATGTCATCAGCATGACGATCAAAAGGTAGATGAGCGCAATCAGCAGCAGCGGCACCACGCTGTAGGTGCGCGTGCGCACCATCATGCCCATATACGTCAGATCGCTCATGGCGATATAGCCGACGATTGCCGTTTCCTTCAGCAATACGATCGCCTCATTGGCAAGCGCAGGCAGAATATTCTTGATGGCCTGCGGAAGCACGATAAAACGCATGGTCATGCCGGTGCTTAACCCCAAAGAGCGGCCCGCCTCCGTTTGCCCACGGCTCACGGCCTGGATGCCCGCGCGCATGATTTCCGCCACATACGCGCCGGAATTGATGCCAAACGCCAATACCGCGACATAGATGCTGTATTCAAACGGCACCGTTGCGAATATGACAAACGCGAAAATCAGCACCTGGACCATCACCGGCGTACCCCGGATGACCGTCAGGTATACGTCGCAGATGACCTCAAGGGGACGCAGCGCCTTGTTGTGCTGCGCGTACACCTTGCAGATGGCGACAAGCGCGCCAAGGATAATGCCGAGAATCGCGGCGCCCAAGGTAATCAGCAGGGTGTTGCCAAGCCCCTCTACATAGAGCAGCCACCTGTCATTGGCAATAATGTTATTGTAAAGCTGTTGGCCGAAATTATCCCACATAGGTCCTCCCTCTGTCAGCGCGGCGTGCATGAATACGTCTTTGCATAAATGTACAGCGCCTGTATTAGTATACTATATTATGCGCCGGACGCAAAGCGATTTTGTATGCCGTATGCGGCGCGCCGATGCCGCGCAAACACGCTGCCCCAAATTTGCGAATGCGGGCCGCAGGCGTTGCCTGCGGCCCGTTTCATGCAATATTTCCCAATCAGGAACCGGACGCCACCTTGTGTTCTTCAATCAGCTTGGCGATAGTGCCGTCATCAACCATCTTCTGTACGACCTTATCCACAACCGCTTTGAGGTCGGGCGTATCCTTTTTCAGTGCGATGGCGTACTGCTCCTCGGTAAGAGGTTCCTCGAGCACAATAAGGCCTTTGTTGGCTTCTGCAATCTGCTTGGCAGGCATTTCGTCAATGACCACCGCGTCGATCTTGCCGTTTGCAAGCTCAGCGCCGGCATCAGGGCCGGTCTTATAGCGCATTACCTGGCCCGCGCCAACCTCATCCGTCACGTACGTATCGCCGGTGGTGCCCATCTGCACGCCGATGTTCTTGCCCGCAAGATCCGCTGCGGACTTGATTGCGCTGCCCTCCGGCACGATGATTACCTGCGCCGCATCCACATAGTTGACAGAAAAATCAACGTTCTGTCTGCGCTCATCATCCGCGGTGATGCCCGCCACGCCAAGGTCGCCCTTGCCGCTCTGCACGGCCATGATGATGCCGTCAAAATCCATATCCACCACCTCAAGCTTCACGCCGATTTCATCGGCAATGGCCTGTGCAATTTCAACGTCTACGCCTGCCACTTCATTGTTTTCGCCGAGATATTCAAACGGCGCGAAGGCGGCATTGGTGAGCATGACGAGCTTGCCCGCCTTTTTGATCTTATCGATATTGGGGGTGCCCGCCGCCTGTTCCGCCGGCTTGCATGCCGCAAATGCGAGTACGCCGAGGGCAACGGCAAGCATCAGGGCAATGACTTTATATAACTTCTTCATCTCTTTTTCTTCCTTTCAAAACGTTTCTTTGCATAAGTATACTATGTATTTGCAATAAATCAACCCCTTTTTGCAATAAACCTGTATTTTTATTAATAAAATTTACGATGTTGAATATATATTCATATATGCGCATAGAAATGGCGCTGATGCATGATGCATCAGCGCCCAGCCAAGCCCCGCTTAGGCCGTAACGGCCCTAAGACCATTTTATTTACAGTGCGAACACACGGCGGATATGCGCCACGATCTCTTCACCGATGCGCTGCTGCGCTTCCACGGTGGAGCCGCCCACATGCGGCGTCATGCTGACCTTCGGATGGGAAAGGAGGCGCTCATCCTTACAGGGCTCTTCCGCATAAACGTCCACGCCATAGCCGCGCAGCTTGCCGGAATCGAGCGCATCGAGCACCGCCTCCACATCGACCATGTTGCCGCGGCCGGTGTTGATGAGAATAGCGCCGGGCTTCATCAGCGCGATCTTTTCGGCTGAAAGAATCGCAGGGCTGCCCTTGGGGCCGGGCGTATGCAGCGAGACAAAGTCGGCCTTTTCCAAAAGCTCGTCAAGCTCATAGCGCACATAGGGATCATATTCCGGCTGGTGGCCGGAGCGGTTGGTGTAGATGACGTTCATGCCGAGCGCAGCGGCGCGCTTGCCGGTCTCCCGCGCAATGCGGCCGATGCCGATCAGACCCAGCGTCTTTCCAGCGACCTCCGTGCCCTTATACGCCTTCTTCTCCCATACGCCCTGGCGCATGGTGACATTGGCAATGCCGATGAAACGGGCCAGCGCAAACATGTGGCCGATCGCAAGCTCCGCAACGGAGGCGGAGGAGGCTTCCGGGGTATTGCAGACTTCAATGCCCTTTGTGCGCGCATACGCAACATCGATATTGTCCACACCCACGCCGCCGCGGATGATGAGTTTGAGCCTGCCCGTTTCGCACGCGGCGTCAATGATGGGTTCACGCACCTTGGTAGCGGAACGCACAACCAGCACGTCGTACTCTTTGACCTGCTCCATGAGCGCTTCGGGCTCATAAAAGTGCTCCACGACCTCGCATCCGAGCTCCTGCAGGGCTTTTACGGCATTCTTCTCCATGCCGTCGCTTGCCAAAACACGCAGCATATGTGTTCTCCTTTTCTTTTTTACATTGCTTCTCGCCATGACGCCATTGTCAAACGGCGGGCCGGCCTTGATTACCGGCAGGAATGGGGGCGGCGGAAGCCGTTCCGCCGCCCAAGTAATGCACTTATTTCTCGAATTCCTTCATGAAGGAAACGAGCCTTTCCACGCCTTCAATGGGCATGGCGTTGTAGATGGAAGCGCGCATGCCGCCAACGGAGCGATGGCCCTTCAAATTGACCATTCCGTTTTTGGAAGCGGCCTTCACGAACGCATCGTTCACTTCATCGCTTTCGGCGCGGAAGGTCGCGTTCATCATGGAGCGGCTTTCCTTGGAGACGGGGCTCTTGAAGACCGTGCTCTGATCCAGATAATCATAGAGGATCGCGGCCTTCTTCTCGTTATGGGCCTGCATGGCGGTGAGGCCGCCCATCTCCTTGATCCATTCAAGCACGAGCTTGCAGACATAGATCGGATAGCACGGCGGGGTGTTGTACATGGAATCGTTATCCGCCATGATCTTGTAATTGCACATGGTGGGCACATACGCGGGCAGGTCGTCGCGCAACAGGTCCTCGCGCACGATGACGATGGTAAGGCCCGCGGGCGCAACGTTCTTCTGCGCGCCTGCATAAATGAGGCCGAACTTCGATACGTCGACGGGTTCGGAGAGGATGCAGCTGGACATATCCGCAACCAGAGGCACATCGCCGGTATCGGGGATATAGTTCCACTTGGTACCGAAGATGGTGTTGTTGTAGCAGATGTGCACATAATCCGCCTCGGGATCGAGCTTCAGTTCGTCCTGCTGTGGAATACGGCTGAAGTTTTCCTTCTTGGTGGTAGCGGCAAGATTGATGGTGCCGTACTTCTGCGCCTCTTCATACGCCTTGCCCGCGAACTGGCCGGTGACGATGTAATCCGCCTTGCCGGTCTTCAAAAGATTCATGGGCACCATGGCAAATTGCAGCGTTGCGCCGCCCTGCAGGAAGAGTACCTTGTAGTTGTCGGGAATCCCCATGACCTCACGCAGAAGGGCTTGCGCAGAGACGATGATCTCATCGTACACTTTGGAGCGGTGGCTCATTTCCATCACGCTCATGCCGGAACCATGGTAGTTCATCATTTCGTCCCTCGCGGTCTCCAGCACGGACTGCGGGAGCATGGAGGGGCCAGCCGAGAAATTAAAGATACGGTCGTAGGACATAATACTCACTCCTTTGTGATGTTATTGTAGCTTCATTTTCTGAACGGCGCGCCCCATAACACGGATGCGCGCCGTCAATAACAAGATTGCTATCGTTCCTCACGGAAGTAATTGTTGCCGCAGGATTTGGGTTGCGCATGCTCGCGGCTTTCCTTGATGCTGCTTAAAATCAGCACGAGCACCGTCGCCACAAACGGCAGCATATCGTAAATCTGCATGGGGATGCCAAGGTTCACATACATACGCATGATGGAAAGTCCGCCGAATACCAGCGCGCCAAGTAGCCCCTTAAGCGGGCTCCACGCTGCGAAGATAACGAGCGCCACCGCGATCCAGCCCTGGCCGTTGATGCTGTTGTGCACCCAGACGCCCTTACAGGTGACCATCGTCACATACATGCCGCCCAGGCCGCAGATGCCGCCGCCGATACAGGTCGCAAGGTACTTATAGCGTGCCACGTTCAGGCCTGCCGCATCCGCTGTCGCAGGACTTTCACCAACGGCCCTCAGATTGAGGCCCGTGCGCGTACGGCCCAGGAACCAGGCGAGGATGAGCGCAATGACGATGCCAAGATACACGACAAAGTTGTAGCTAAAGAGCAGCTTGCCAAGATACGGGATATTGGAAAGGCCGGGGAAGTTCAGGTTGCCGAACGCCGCCTTTGTAATATCCGATACGGCGGCATAGCCACCCGCCTTTAATGCCATGTGCTCGCCGAAGAAGTTCGCAAAGCCTGTGCCGAATATCGTCAGCGTGAGGCCCGTAACGTTCTGGTTTGCACGCAGCGTGACCGTTAAGAAGCTGTAGATGAGCGCGCCGAACGCGCCGCACAGGAATGCGCCGAGCACTGCAAGCAGGGCTGAGAAAAGGCCGTTTGCCGCTGCGCCCGCCGCCGCCTCATAGTAGAACGAGGAAGCAAGGCCTGCGATGCCGCCCATGAACATCATACCCTCAACGCCCAGGTTGAGGTTGCCGGATTTCTCCGTTAAAATCTCACCCAGCGTGCCAAGGAGCAGGGGTGTGCCCGCCAATACCGCAGCATTGAGAAGGTTGATAATCAAATCCATTATTTGCGCTCCTTTCTGCCGCGGAATATGAGCTTGTAGTTGATGAAGAACTCGCACCCGAGCATGAAGAAGAGGATAATGCCCGTGAGCACCTCCGCCGCGGACGCGGGTATTTTGAATGTGGTCTGGATTTTGTTTGCGCCTTTTTCGAGCACGGCAATCGCAAACGCCACAAGCAGCATTACATAGGGATTGAGCTTAGAAAGCCACGCAACGGTAATCGCCGTAAAGCCGACGCCGCCCGCCGTTGTATCCGTGATGGTATAGTCCGCGCCCGAACACTGGATGAAGCCGACAAGGCCGGCGAGCGCCCCTGAAAGGAACATGGTGCGGGTAATGACACGGCTAACATTCATGCCTGCATATTTTGCGGTGCTTGTGCTCTCGCCTACGACGGCGATTTCATAGCCCTGCTTGGTACGGGTCATATAAATGCCCACCAGCACCACCAGGATAAGCGCGATGATCCAGCCGATATGCACGCCAAATACCTTTGGCAGCTTTGCCACCTCCGTGAACATGGCGATCTTCGGGAACCCGCGCAGGGCAGGATCCTTCCAGGGGCCGTTCTGGAGATACGATAGGAACGCGAGCGCAATGTAGTTGAGCATCAGGGTAAAGAGCGTCTCGTTCGTGTTCCATTTGGCCTTGAAGATTGCGGGGATCAACCCCCACAAGCCGCCTGCGAGTACCGCGACGACCGCCATAATGAGAAGCAACGGCACGCGCGGTATCGCCTGGTACTGGAACAGGGCGAAATAACTTGCGGCCATTGCGCCGACTAAGATCTGCCCTTCCGCGCCGATGTTCCAGAAGCGCATTTTGAACGCAAGGGAAATGCCAAGGGCTGTCACCAGCAGCGGGATCGCGATGCGGATGGTTTCCAGCAGCGCCGTCTTGCTACCCACGCTGCCCACGACCATATCCTTGTATACGGCGACCGGGTTATGCCCTAACGCCAGTATGATCAGCGCGCCTGTCAGCAAGGCGCCCAATACCGCAATGATACGGATGAGGATCGCCTTGTTGCGCGGGATTGAGTCCCGCTTGACCATGCGGACAAAGGGTTCCTGGGAGGCCTTTTTGATTTGCTTGCTCATTTTGCCCCTCCTTCCCCAAAGCCGTGCTTCGCCTTTTCTTCATCCACATGTACCATCATCAGGCCGACCTCTTCCTTGGTGGTGTTTGCGGCATCCACGACGCCGCTGAGCTTACCGCCGCACAACACCAGCAGACGGTCGGATATCTCAAGCAGGACGTCAAGATCCTCGCCGATAAAGAGTACGGCGACGCCTTGCTTCTTCTGCTCGTTCAGCAGATCATAAATCTTGTATGAGGAATTGATGTCAAGTCCCCGTACAGGGTAAGCGACAACGAGCACGGATGGGCCGCTTGCAATCTCGCGCCCCAAGAGCACCTTCTGCACATTGCCGCCGGAAAGACGGCGGACCGGCGTTGCGGTGCCGGGGGTGACGATTTCCAGGCGCTCGATGAGCTCTTCTGCAAGCTTTTTGGGAGACTTGCGGTCTACAAATATGCCTTTGTTGGATTTATAGCTCTTGAGCATGACGTTGTCGACCATATCCATGGAAGCGACAAGCCCCATGCCCAGACGGTCTTCCGGAACAAACGCCATTGCGACTCCGTGGCGGATGATTTCCGTAGGGCTTTTGCCCGCAAGATTTTCAGAAGTGCCTTTTTCCCCATCGCAATAGAGGATTTCGCCGGACTGTATGGGGTAAAGCCCCGCAATGGCTTCGCACAGCTCTTTTTGGCCGCTTCCCGCAATCCCTGCAACGCCAAGGATTTCGCCTGCCTTGAGCGTAAAGCTGACATGATCAAGCGCCTTGACATGCTCGGAATCCACGCAGGTGAGCCCTTTGATTTTAAGCCGTTCGGGCGTGTGCTCCATTTTCTCACGCGCAATCGCGAGGCTGACGCTGCGTCCCACCATCGCTTCCGTCAGGGACTGCGCGTTTGCATTCTTCGTTTCCACGGTATCGATGCAGCAGCCCTTTCTCAGAATGGAGACGCGGTCGGAAATCGCCAGCACCTCATTGAGCTTGTGCGTGATGATGATGATCGCCTTGTTGTCCGCCTTCATATTGCGCAGGATTTTAAACAGCTTTTCCGTTTCCTGCGGCGTTAGTACGGCAGTGGGTTCGTCAAGGATCAGCGTGTTTGCGCCGCGGTAGAGCACCTTGATGATTTCCACCGTCTGTTTCTCGCTCACGGACATGTTATAGATTTTTTTATTGGGGTCAATCTCAAAGCCGTACCGGCTGCTGATCTCGCGGATCTCGTTGGCAAGCGCCCTGCGGTTGACATGTATGCCGCCGGGCAGGCCCAAGACGACATTTTCCGCCGCAGTCAATACGTCCACCAATTTGAAATGCTGGTGAATCATGCCGATGCCAAGATCAAAGGCATCCTTCGGAGAACGGATCACCACTTCTTTGCCGTCGACATAGATTTCCCCGCTGTCAGGGAAATAAATGCCCGAAAGCATGTTCATCAAGGTCGTTTTGCCTGAGCCGTTTTCACCCAAAAGCGCTAAGATTTCGCCGCGGGCAACGTCGAGGCAGACCTTGTCGTTTGCGCATACCGAGCCGAATGTTTTGGTGACATTACGGATACAGATGGCATTTACAGCCGGTTGAGTCAAGAAGAAGTCCCCCTTTCATAACATACGCGGATGGAACAGCAAAACAATCGAACCGCACGCCGGTTGCTTTGCGTGCTGCATCCACAGGGGCCTTCGATCAGATAAGAGAAAATATAGGCTGGTCCTGAGACCTTATCGTTTTAAGAACAGGCAGGGGTGAAAGGGAGTTTAAAAAGGAGCGGGGCCGCTGGAGCGGCCCCCGCCCGTTTGAACCAGGTTATCCGTTTACATGAATACCGTCGATGATGTAGTTCCAGGAGGGAGCGCTCTGGGGTTCGATGAATTCCTGGCCTTCTGCGAGGTCAACCGTAACCTTGTTGCCGGAGAAATCAACGCCTTCGCCCTTGAGGGGGCCCATGAACACTTTGAGCTCACCGGAAATGAACTTGGCGCGGGCAGCCTCGATGGCTTCCTTGGTGCCGGGCGCTATAACCGCATCATTGAGCGCGGAAATATCGACAACGCCTTCCTTCAGGCCGCCGGAGAAGTCGGTCGGAATTGCCTGGCCGTCGAGAACCGCCTGTACGGCCAAGGTGAGGTATACGCTCCAATCCCAAACGGCCGAGGTCAGGGTTGCCTTGGGCGCTGCCGCGATCATATCGGAGTTGTAACCAACGCCCCACTTGCCGTTGGATTCCGCGGTGGTCTGGGTGGCGGTGGAGTCCGCATGCTGGCTGAGCACGTCACAGCCCATATCGATGAGCGCCTGCGCAACCTGTGCTTCCTTGGTGGGATCGTTCCAGGAGTTGGTGTACATGACTTCCATGGTGACATCGGGGTTCACGCTCTTTGCGCCAAGATAGAACGCGGTGAAGCCGCTGATGCACTCTGCAAAGGGCATGGCCGTGACATAACCGAGTTTGTTGGACTGGGTCTTGAGGCCTGCTGCGATACCGGAGAGGTAGCGCGCTTCATAGATCGCGCCGAAATAGTTGTGCATGTTGGGAAGGCCGCTAGAAGCTGCCTGATAACCCGTGGCATGGCAGAACTGGATTTCGGGATGTTCCTTTGCAGCGGCCAGCATGTAAGCCTCATGGCCGAAGGAGGTGGCAAAGATAATGTTGCAGCCGGCGTCGATCAGTTCGTTGATCGCAGCTTCGCAGGCGGAATCTTCAGGGATGTTGTACTTGGAGAGTACCTGCTCGGGCTTTAGGCCGAGGTTCTGGATCATCTTCTGGGTGCCTTTGTCATGGTTGTAGGTGTAGCCGCCGTCGCTGGGATCCGAGATGTGTACAAAACCAATCTTGATGTTCTCAAGGGTGACTCCTGCTGCAGGTGCTTCGGCCGCGGGCGCTTCGGTTGCTGCTGCGGGGGCTTCGGTGGCCGCAGGCGCCTGGGTGGCTGCAGGGGCTTCGGCGGGCGCTGCGCAAGCGGCCGCGCCAAGGAGCATGGCTGCCGCCATCAGGAGTGCGATCAGTTTCTTCATGCGGTTTTCCTCCTCTTTCTTCTTGTTGCCTGTATTCTTACATCCGTTTCGACGGACAGAGCAACCATGTATGACACATAGATATACGCTCAAAGCGAATAATTCGTATTATATATCGAACATTCTCTTTTGTAAACAGGTAACAGTTCGTGTTTTATTGGATTCGTCCGCTCTCTTCCAGCTCTTTTATGTCGGGAGCGCAGGAAAACGGCTCACCAGCCGCCTGCATGGCATTTGCTACATCCTTCAAACCGCTGCCGGTGCAGATGACGGTTACCGACTCATTTGCAGCAATGATGCCTTCCGCTACCGCCTGCCTGACGCCCGCCGTCGCCGTAACGCCCGCGGGTTCGCCAAACACGCCTTCGGTGCGGCCCAATGTGCGCATCGCTTCCAGAATCTGCGCATCATCCACCGCCACCCAGGTACCGCCGCTCTCACGCACCGCGCGCAGCGCTTTTTCCGGGTTGCGGGGAACGCCCACCGCGATGCTGTCCGCAAGCGTGTTTTCCGACGTGGGAACAAGCGCCGTGCCATCCTTCGCGGCATCGACAAACGGGCAGCAGCCCGAGGACTGTACGCCGAGGATTTTCGGGATGCGCTCAATGATGCCAAGCTCATAAAGGTCTTTAAAGCCGTTGTACACGCCGCCGATGGTGCAGCCGTCCCCAACGGAGACCGCTACCCAATCCGTAGGCGTAAACAGCAGTTGTTCTGAAATTTCAAGGCTGACGGTCTTTTTGCCTTCCGTCATGATGGGGTTGATGCCCGCATTGCGGTTATAGAAGCCCCATTTATCGATCGCGGCGCGGGAAAGTTCAAACGTCTCCCGGTAATCGCCCTGTACGCTCACGACATTTGCGCCAAAGATCAAAAGCTGCGCCACCTTGCCCTTGGGCGCGCGTGACGGAACGAATATGACGGATTTGAGTCCCATGCGCGCAGCGTTGCCCGCCAAAGAGGAGGCCGCGTTGCCGGTAGAGGAGCATGCAATGGTTTCAAAGCCGAGCTCCCGCGCCCTTGCTACCGCCACTGCGGAAGCGCGGTCCTTCAGGGAAGCGGTGGGATTGAGCCCATCGTCCTTGATGTAAAGCGCTTTGACGCCAAGCTCATTTTCCAACCGGTTGGAGCGGTAGAGCGGCGTCCAGCCGACACGCAAAAAACGCTCCCAGTGGTTTCCTTCCACTGGCAACAGTGGCAGATAGCGCCACATGCTGTTCGTGCGGTCCTTTAAGAGCGTTTCCCGGTTAAATTCTTTTTTGATCGCATTATAGTCAAATACGATATCTAAAATTCCTGTTTCCCCGCAATGCGGGCAGGTCATCATGTCCTCCGTATACGCGAACTCCGTTTTGCACAAAGTGCAGCGGTATCCTGCAACATGCATGTCAGATACACACCTTTCTCGCCGCTTCGCGGTCTTCTTTCAAATCAATTGTGATGGAACACGTTCATCATACACCAAATTAGGACGCTTGTACAGGTATCCGGGACATATTATATAATTTTTATTATCTTCAAAAAAATATTTTTTAGCCATTTGGACAGAAAGCGCCGCCTCCCGCAAAAAGGAAGCGGCGCAGTTCGTTCTGTATTTAGGCCGCAACACCGACGTCGCGGACCAGATCGGGGTAAGTGGTGACGATTGTAGTATCCTTCGTCCATTCTTCAATCAAGGTATACCATTCGTCTTCCTGCTTGGCGGAAAGTACGCTCGCCTTAAACTGCTCCTGATAATCCGCAAGCTTCCGCTCGCCCGCGGGCTCCGTGCCCACCAGCTGCACGATATGGTAACCTTCATCGTCAACAATGATGTCCGAATAGCTGCCGGGTGTGGTGAGCTTTAATGCCGCGTCGCGCACCGCATCGGAATAATCCTGTGTAGCCTTGCTTAAGAGAGCGCCCGTCGTGAGGAAGGGATTCTCTGTAGTGGCGTCGGCGCTTGCCTTAAAGTCCGCATCCTGTGTGTATTCCTTCATCACATCGTCAAAGCTCGCGCCGCCTTGCAGCTTTGCGTATGCCTCTTCGATCTTGGCCTTGACGGGGGCAAACAGCGTATCGCGCATGGACTGCGCCTCTGCCTTCTTTGCCGCGTACTCGGACTTAATCTCGGCAATGCGCGCGGCATTCGCGGTTTCATCCTCGAGCGTGAGCTTGGCGAGTTCATCCGAGAGGTCCTGCATCAGGGTCTGAAGCTCCGTATACTCGGTGCCGATCGCTTCCTCGGAGAGAATGGAAATATGCTTGAAACGGATATACCCTTCGGGCGCATAAAGCGGAGGCGTGGCGCCCGCGCCGCTGCGTTCAAACGATTCCTGCCTTGCCTTATAGCTGCTCGGATCGGCGGTGAGGGACGTCTTGTCAGAGGTAAGCTGCTGGTCGAACGCAGACTGCACTTCTTCATCCGTCACGGTGATGCCCGCGTTAAACGCCTCCTGCATGGCGGTCATGGCAATGCTGTTGGTTCTTTCTTCAGCCAGCTTTGTCTTGAGTTGGGCTTCCGTCAGCTTTTCGCCGTACTGCTGCTCAATCATTTGATTGAAGAGCTCGGTCTTGCGCGTTTCCACATCAATGGAGGGGTCTTCCGCAAGCTCGCCTTCCGCCTGGGTCTGCGCGGTCTGCTTGTAGTAATCAAGATCGGACTGCACACCCTCGTCCACTTCCGCCAGTTGCTCCGCGGTCAGGTTGGTATAGCCCTGCTTCTTTGCCTGGTATTCCGTCACCTTGGTGCTCACAACAGCATCCATGATGAGGTCCTGAAAGGATTTGAGGCCATCGGCGCTGGTGGTGGGGTCCTGGCCGTACATCTGGTACATATACAGATAGTAGTCGAACGTATCCATATATTCACCCTTGGTGATCGAAATATCGCCCACCTTGGCGACAACCTGCGCCCTGTTCTTCTCTTCATTGACGCTCACCAGGCTGCACCCGAACAGGGATGCGGTGAACGCAAGCGCCATCACTGCGGCGACAAGGCTTTTCACAATTTTGTTCATGTTGTAAAACAATTCTCCTTTGCTATAGTAGGGCAATCCCGGGATAATACCGATTTGAAATCGATATTATATCTTTTCCGGGTAAAGGGTAACGGTACCCGCCTGCTGCGCTTTTTCCGCAAACTCCGCCTGCATGCTTGCAAGCGCAGCGTTGGAGCGTGTATTGGATTCAAGCTTTGCCTGAATCTCGTCGCGGACCTCTTCGAAGGCTCTCACACCCGGAGCGATTTTATCCTTGAGCATGATGATGCAGGTACCGTCCTGCAGATGCACCGGCTCTGAAATATCCCCAACGTTTAGAAGTGCAAGCGCCGCATCGCGGTATGCTTCCTCCACATGGGTGCTGTCCTTGCTGACAAAGTAGCTGATCAGGTGCGTATCTTCCGATTTTTTCTCCATCAGCTTGATAAAGTCGGCGCCGTCTAGCGCCTCATTGCGGATTTCCAATAGCCGCTTGTCCAATTCCGCATACGCTTCCGCGATGACGCGGTTGAAGTTTGCCTTTGCGCGCTCAAGCGTATTTTCCTTAACGCCCGCAAACAGCCCATCCTTATTTTTATCGTAATCCTTCTGGGCAGTATCCGCAGTAGTGGCCGCGGCCTGGATGTCCGTAACTTGCTTGGAGGTAAAGTCGAGCGCGATGCGCACGGTCTCCACATACCCCTCGGGCGCTGCTAGCACGACGTCCGGCGTATTTTCGCCAAACCAGGTAGCGCTTGACGCAATGCCCTCCTGCTGGGCTTTGAGCTGCTCGTCATAATACGCGCGGATGCTCTCCTCCGTCACGCTCTGAGCCGGCTGGAGCTGATCATAATATAAGGTAATCACATAAGCGTCACGCATCATATAGCGCATGCGCTCGGGCGTGAGGCTGCTGTTTTCCAGAAGATCGATATAGGCCTGCTCAGCCTTTCTCCTGCCCTTTTCATCCGAGCCGTACTGCTCCATAAACGAAGCGATCTTATCATTATAATACTTGAGGTATTGGGCGTCGATTTCCGCTTCCTGCTCGGCAGTGAGCGTATAGAGGCCAAGCTTGCGCGCCTCTTCCTTCATTGCGGCTTCCCCCACCAGGAAGTTCAACTGGTTTGTTTTATATTTCTTATATTCGGTTTCATACTGCGGCTGGGTCAGGTCAATGCCCATCATGGTCTCATAGCGGGCCAGCTGGGTTTTCAAGGATGCCTCAAACTGCCAACGATAAATTGGCGTCTCCCCTACCGTCCCCACGATATCCTCGGGATTTTTCGCGCAGCCCGCCGCCAAGAGCAGCACGCTTATGAGCGCGAGCAAGAAAGCGAGCATCCTTTTCCCCGTCATTCGCATTCTCCTTCAAACGATTTCTCTAGAGCAGGCGGAACAAAGCCGCCCATCAGAAGGGAACCACCGATTCATTCGGCATACTGTCTTGACGGCCGCTTTTGTGCCCTGCCGTATCGCTAAAATCTTGAAATAGCGCCGCTATTCCTTCAATTTTGCTCTTTGCAGGCCGCAAAGCCCTCTCGCCAACCCAGCTTCCTCATTGAATCAGTGCTTCCTAAGCTATCCCATTATACATATTTCAAAAGCTTGTTGCAACGCATAATCCTGTAAACAAAGTGTGGCATTGCCTTTCCCACGGCTTTTTGCGCGCCCGATGTGATTGTTTCCATCCGGGGCGCACTGTATAATGGAAGAGACGCCGCAGCAATAAGAACTTATCAACCGAAAAAGGTACTGGAGAAATATCCGCCGGACATTCCGGTTGATAGGCGGATTTGCTGCATATGGAGGTATAAAAGGTTGGAGCGCTTCTCGCCCGACTTTATGCAGGGTTTGTCCGCAGTGCAGGTACAACAGCGCCGGGAAGCGGGGCTTACCAACGCGCAGCTGCCGCATATTACAAAGACCACGGGCCGAATCTTACGGGATAATTTGATGACGTTCTTCAACTTCATCAATCTCGTACTGTTTGTTGCCCTTCTTTTGGTGGAGTCCTATGCCAACACGCTGTTTATGGGCGTGGTGCTTTCTAACCTCCTCATCGGCACCATACAGGAGCTGCGCGCGAAGCGCGCGGTGGAACGCCTGAGCGTGCTGCACGCCCCCCGCACGCGCGTGGTACGCGAGGGGATGGAGCAGGAGATCAAAAGCGATGAGCTGGTGCTTGACGATATCATGCTGCTTTCTCTCGGCAGCCAGGTCCCTGCGGACGCCATCGTCCGCGAGGGCGCGGTGGAAGCGGACGAATCGCTCCTGACGGGCGAGTCCAACGCCATCAAAAAAATGCCGGGGGATACCCTGCTTTCGGGCAGTTTCGTCATTTCCGGCTCCTGCCGCGCGCAGGCGGTGCGTGTGGGCGAAGACAGCTACGCGGCATCGCTCTCCCGCGAGGCCAGGCGGTATAAACGCTTTGACTCGGAGCTGATGCGTGCGCTGCGGCTGATTATCCGCTACGCGGGAGGCATCGTGCTGCCGCTTGGCGCGCTGATGTTCTATCACGCCTTCCGGGGACTCAACCATGGCCTGCAGGCAAGCGTGGAGCAGACGGCAGCCGCCATGCTCGGCATGATTCCTTCCGGGCTGATGCTGCTTACAAGCATCTCCCTTGCGGTAGGCGTCGTGGCGCTTGCGCGCAAAAAGACGCTTGTGCAGGAGCTTTACTGCATTGAAACGTTATCCCGCGTCAACATGCTTTGCCTGGACAAGACGGGTACGCTGACGACAGGCAATATGCAGGCGGACCGCGTCATCCCGCTGGGGGATAATACAGAAAATGAATTATACGCCGCTCTGTGCGATATGGTGGGCGCCATGCCCGCATCAAACGCCACCTCAAAGGCGCTTGCTGCGTTCTACAAGCAGCCGCCCCGGGAAGCGCCGCGCGGCGTCACGCCGTTTTCTTCCGCGCGCAAATACAGCGCCGCCGCCTTCTCCTACGGCACGCTCTATCTTGGCGCTGCGAGCATGCTCGTTGCACTTCCACCGCGCTTCGCGGCGCAGGCGGAGCAGGAAGCCGCCGCCGGCCGCCGCGTGCTGCTGCTGTGCCGGGCGGACGCGGTAGACGGCGAGCCTAAGCTGCCGTCCGATACAACGCTTTTGCCGCTTGCGCTTGTCACGCTGCTCGATGAAATCCGCTCGGAGGCGGAGGATACGTTGCGCTTCTTCCGGGAACAGGATGTGACGGTAAAGCTGATTTCCGGCGACGACCCGCGCACCGTATCGGCAATCGCCTCCCGGCTGAAGCTGCCGGGCGCGGAAAAATATATCGACGCCTCGACCCTTAAAGATGAAGAAGCATTATCCGCCGCCGCGGGCGCATATACCGTGTTTGGCCGCGTTTCCCCGCAGCAGAAAAAGGGGCTCGTCCAGGCGCTGCAGGCACAGGGCCATACCGTCGCCATGACAGGGGACGGCGTGAACGATGTGCTCGCTTTGAAGGAATCGGACTGCAGCATCGCCCTCAACGCGGGCAGCGATGCTGCAAAGCAGATTTCCCAGCTGGTGCTGCTGGATAACAATTTCGCGTCATTGCCGCATGTCGTCATGGAAGGGCGGCGCGTGGTCAACAACATTACGCGGACAGCTTCGCTGTTCCTCGTCAAAACCGGGTTTTCGCTGCTGCTGACTGTTTCGAGCCTGCTCTTCGGGCTGGCGTACCCGTTCCAGCCGGTGCAGCTTTCCCTCATCGGCGCTGTGACGGTGGGTATCCCCTCCTTCTTCCTTGCGCTGGAACCCAACCGCACGCGCATCAAGGGCAGCTTTTTGAAGAACGTGCTTGCGCGCGCCATTCCGGGCGCTGTGACCATCTACCTTTTTACGCTGGCCGCAGGGCTCCTTGGCCGCAGGCTGAACCTGACGTATGGAGAAATCAACTCCCTTTGCGTGTATCTTGCGGGCACCGCGGGGCTGATGATCCTGCTGCGTGTCTGCCTGCCGGCCGTTCCCCGCAGGGCGGCGCTCTGGGTGCTGATGACGGCGGGCTTCTTTGGCGCTGCGGCACTCTTACCCAAGCTACTTGAGCTTTCCCCGCCGCAGCCGGGGATTGCGCTGTGGCTCTACCTTGGACTGACGCTGTTCTCTTATCCGCTGCTTGCAGGTTTAGAGCGCGTTTGCCGGCATATACTCAAAGCGGAGGACTAAATCATGTTTTTAATCGTGGGACTGGGCAACCCGGGCATTGCCTACCAGAGCTCCCGCCACAACGCGGGCTTTCTGGCGCTGGACACGCTTTCAAAAAAACTCGGCATCCCCATCAACAAGCGCGCGCACCGCTCGCTCATCGGGGAAGGGTTCTTCGGCACCGAAAAGCTGATATTGTGCAAGCCCGAAACCTATATGAACTTAAGCGGGGAGGCGGTACAGTCGCTTCTTTCCTACTACAAGCTGCCGTCCGAGCGCTTGATCGTGCTCTATGACGATATCGACCTTGCGGTAGGGGACCTTCGCATCCGTGCCTCCGGCAGCGCAGGCACCCACAACGGCATGCGCTCCATTATCGCCTGCCTTGGCGGGGAGGAAGGCTTCCCGCGCGTGCGCATCGGCATCGGCAGGCAAAAGGACGGGCGCGATCTCGCTTCCTTCGTATTGGGCAAGCCGCCAAAGGACGAGCAGGAATTGCTTGAAGACGCCTATGCCCAGGCGGCGGAAGCCGCGCTGCTGATCGCGGAGGGCAAGCTGAACGAGGCGCAGGCAAGGTTCAACAAAAAGCCCAAGAAAGCAAAACCGCCAAAAGAGGACGAACAGGCGGAAGAGAAGGAGCAATAACTCCTTCCATCCGCTGCGCGCACGGAGAAAAATCTTCTTGACAATCCGGAGTTTGAGCGGTAGGCTCTTATTTCTGCAAACCATCATCAGGAGCGACCATGTCTGAACAACTGCACCCGTTGCTGCGGGTGCTCAAACAATCGCCGGAATACAACCGGCTCAATGAGATTTTGACCGAGGCGGAAGGTCCCGCTTCGGCTTTTGGCCTGCCCGAAGCACACCGCGCGCATGTGTTCGCGGCGCTATGTGAACGGCGCGGCGGCCTTTTGATCGCCGCAAGCGAGCAGGCGGCGGACCGGCTTTACAGCATCGCCTCCGCCTTCAGCGACAAGGTTGCGCTGCTGCCCGCGCGGGAATTGCCGCTTGTGAACGCCTATGCCGCCTCCGGCGAAGGTGCAAAGCGGCGCATCGCAACATTGACCCGGCTGAGCCTAGGCGAACCCGTGGGCGTCATTGCCTCCATTGAGGCGGTCTTACAGCGCCTTGCTCCGCAGGATGTGTTAAAACGTGCCATCCATACGGTAAAGCTTGGCGAGACGCATCCCCCGCGGGAGCTGCTGCGCGCGCTGATAGACGCGGGCTATGAGCCGGTGGAGCTTGTGGAAGGGCCGGGCCAGGCCAGCTTGCGGGGCGATATCCTGGACGTGTTCCCCCCGCATGCGCGCGAACCCTACCGCATCGAGTTCTTTGACGACGAAGTGGACCGCATGGGCATCTTCGACCCCGTCACCCAGCGCTCGCTTTCCCGGGTGGAGGAGGCGCTTTTGCCGCCCGCGACGGAAGCGCCGCAAGACGCGTCTGCCATTGCGCGCGCGCTTAAGGCGACGAAGAGCGCGAAGGGGTTTGACGCGCAGCGCATCGCCTGGGAAGAAAAGCGGGCATGCCTGGGCGCTGAAATCCTGCTGCCGGTTTTATACGAAAACACATTCACGATCCTCGACCACCTGCCCAAGAACGCGCCGCTCTTTTTAGAGGAGCCGCACCGCGTGGAGGAAGCGGCAAGCGCCGCCTACCGCCTGTTTACGCAATCCGTCTCCGCCATGCTTGCGCGCGGGGAGGGCATATCCGAGCAGATCGGCCTGTTGACGGAACCGCATGCGCTGTTTGCGCGCCTGAACACGCCGCGCACGGCGTTGCTCTTTACGCTTGCGCGCAGCTTCTCCTCCATCCATATCCGCGAAAGCGTGCAGTTTGACGCGCGCATCGCCCCCCATTATCCGGGCAGCCGGGAAGAGCTTGCGCGGGACATTGCGCTGAGTAAAAAAACGGGCGGCACGGTGCTGCTCTACGCCGGCGCGCACGCCCAGCGGCTGCAGCAGCAGTTGCTTGATGAAGACTGCGAGGTAGGCCTTGCAGCGTCGCTTTCCCGTGAGCTTCTGCCGGGCGAGGCGCTGCTGCTTTCTGAAAGTCTGCCGCAGGGCTTTTTATACCCCGCCATCAAACTGACGGTGCTTAGTGAGGCGGAGCTGTTCGGCTACGCGAAGCACGCCGCAAAAAAGCGGCATTCCGACAAGCCGCGCCTTGTGTTCTCCGAGCTCAAGCCCGGCGATTATGTGGTGCATGAGGCCCACGGCGTCGGCCGGTTCCTGGGCGTGGAGGCGCTCACCGTGCAGGACACCACGCGCGACTATCTCTTAATGGAATACCAGAGCGGAGACAGGCTGTATATCCCGACGGATCAGCTTGACCGCGTGCAGAAATACATCGGCTCCGACGACGAGCCGCGGCTTTCGAAGCTTGGCGGCAGCGAATGGCAGAAGCAGGTCTCCCGAGCAAGAAGCGCCGTCAAGGAGCTTGCGTTTGACCTTGCAAAGCTGTACGCGGAGCGCCAGCAGACAAAGGGCTTTGCGTTTTCAGCCGATTCCCAGTGGCAAAAGCAGCTTGAAGAAAGCTTCCCCTATACCGAAACGCCCGACCAACTCCAGTGCATTGAGGACATCAAGCGGGATATGGAAAGCAGCCGCGTGATGGACCGCCTCCTGTGTGGAGACGTCGGCTATGGCAAGACGGAGGTTGCGCTAAGAGCCGCATTCAAGGCCGTACAGGACAGCAAGCAGGTGGCCCTGCTCGTTCCCACCACCGTGCTTGCACAGCAGCATTACAATACGCTCTCCACGCGGTTCAGTAGCTTCCCCGTGCGTGTAGCGCTGTTGTCCCGGTTTAAAACGCCACTTGAGCAAAAGGCGGTGAAAAAAGCGCTGACGGAAGGGACGGTCGATATCGTCGTCGGCACGCACGCGCTGTTAGGCAAGGAAGTCAAGTTTAAAGATTTGGGCCTGTTGATCGTGGACGAGGAGCAGCGCTTTGGCGTAGGCCACAAGGAACAGATCAAAAACATCAAAACGAGCGTGGACGTACTCACCCTTACCGCCACACCCATCCCAAGGACGCTGCACATGTCCATGATCGGCATCCGGGATATGAGCGTGATCGAAACCCCGCCCGAAGACCGCTTCCCCGTGCAGACGTATGTGTTGGAATATTCTCAAACCCTGTTGTGCGACGCCGTCAACAAGGAGCTGTCGCGCGGAGGGCAGTGCTATATTGTCTACAACCAGGTGCAGCGGCTTGAGCGCTATGCCGCACATCTAAAAGAACTGCTGCCGGACGCCTCCATCGCGGTGGCGCACGGGCAGATGCCCGAGCATGCGCTGGAGCGCGTAATGCTCGACTTTATGGAGGGGCGCTACAACGTCCTCCTATGCAGCACCATCATCGAAAATGGGCTTGATATCTCCAACGCGAATACCATGTTCGTGCTGGATTCGGATAAAATGGGCCTTTCGCAGCTGTACCAGCTGCGCGGCAGGGTGGGCCGCTCCACCCGGCTTGGCTACGCCTACTTTATGTTTGAACGCGATAAATCGCTCACCGAGGTGGCGCACAAGCGCCTCTCCGCCCTTACGGAATTTGCACAGTTCGGCGCCGGGCGCGAAATTGCGCTGCGCGACCTTGAAATCCGTGGTGCGGGCAGCTTACTCGGCGCGCAGCAGCACGGGCATATCGCAGACATCGGCTATGAATATTATACGAAGCTCATGGGGCAGGCCATTAAAGAAGCGCGCGGGGAAATCACGGGCCCGCCGGAGGTGGATACCGTCATCGATATCCCCATCGACGCGCACATCCCCAAGTGGTATATCAAAAGCGAGGTGCAGCGGCTTTCCATGTACAAACGCATCGCTCTCATTACCGACCGCGCCATGCTTTACGACGTGCAGGAGGAAGTGGAGGACCGCTTTGGCAATATCCCGGAGGCCACGCAGAACCTCATCGATACCGCCTACATCAAGGCGCTCGCTTCCCGGTCCCAGGCTTCCGGCCTTACGGTGCGGGAGGGCTTTGCAAAGCTTGTGTTCCATGCGGACGCGCAGCTTGACGGTGCAAGGCTGGTGACAGCCGCCACCAATTTCGGTGCGCAGCTTGTACCCGGAGAAACAACGGCGCTGGTATTCCGGAAAGCGGGCGCTGACGTCGCACAGATGCTGCAGGCGCTGCCGCCGTTCCTTGAGGAGTTATGCGGATGCGTTTAGAAAGCATGCCGAAAAAAGCGCTGCCGAACGGGCTCCGTCGGTTGTTGAAAGCCTTGCTTGTTGTGCTTGCTGTCTTTGCGGGGCTGTTGCTAACAGCACCGTTTGTTATTATCCCGCTTGCTGCAATGGGGCCTATCTCTTATGACGGCAACGCCGATTCCCACCCGCTGCAGGATATTTATACGCCCGAGGACTTTGGAATTGCAGCGACAGAGCGGATGCTGCCCACCGCGGATGGATATTCCATATGGACGTCCGAAGTGTCCATTTCCCGTCCCAAAGCAATCATCATTTACCTCACGGGCATTCAGCAGCCCTCCGTCACCTACTTTTATCCCCATGCCAAGTGGATGCAGGAAAACGGCTATGCCTCGCTGCTGCTCGAAGTACGCGGCCATGGCAACAGCAGCGGCAAGCGTGTCTGCCTTGGGTATGAAGAGACGCGGGATGTGCAGGCGGCAGTAGACTACATCAAGGCGCAGAAGGAATACACAGGCATCCCCATCGTGCTGCACGGCGTTTCCATGGGTGGGGCCATCGCTATCAACGCCTTTGGCCAAATCCCGGAAGTAGACGGGCTGATTGCCATGTCCGCCTATGCAAGCTTTGAGGACGTCGTATGCGATACGATGGCGCAGCACAACCTGCCTGCACCGCTGATCGCATTGGAATATCCCCTGCTGCGCACGGCATCGTATCTGCTGTTTGGTAAAAGCACGGTAGAACAGAATACGCCGCTCAGACAAATCCAAAACGTTGGCGAACGCCCGGTGCTGCTGATTGCGGCAGAGGGAGATACGTCCGTCCCCGCAATCAACCTGCAGCGGCTGCTTGCGGTTGCACCAAAGCATACGCAAAGCTGGCTTCTTCCCACTGACGCGCATTTTATTGTCAAGGACAATGATTTTAAAGCCGTTGCGCAGGATACCGCGTATTGCGACCGCATCCTCTCTTTTCTTTCGCAGGTTGAATATCAATAAGAGAAAAGCGCCTTGACGGCACTTTAGAGCACATATTCATACAGATCAAAATACTCCAGCCCGTATCCGCCATACCCAAGATCAACTTTGTCGATATACCGAAAGCCGCAGGCTTTGTACAGCCGGATCGCGGGCTGGTTGTGTTCATACACATCCAGGCGCACCGCCTTTTGCCCCTGCGCCTTTGCGTAAGTCAGCGCAAACTGCACAAGGTCGTACCCGATGCCGCGCTTCAAATACGCGGGATGGACCGCAAGCGTATGGATGACGATCACTTCCCCTTCCTCCGCCTGTATGCCCCAGCCCGCTTCCGCATATCCCCGCTCGGGCGCATGGTTTAATATGATGGACCCCGCAATGCGTCCATCCACCATGTATACAAACAGCGTCCCGTCTTCCGCAGCGCTCGCCGCATCCTCCCTCACAGGATAAATCCTCTTGCGCCAGCCGGGATGGTTGACGCTGGCCGCCAAATGATCATTGAGTTCGTCATACAGCGCCGCAAGTTCTGCCACATCCTGAAAGGTGCCCTTGCGGATATTGTTTTGTGTGTTCATAACATTTCCTTTTTACGATCATAAAAGTACTTTTTCATGGTACGTATGTCCCCGCTTACTGTCAAGCCTCTTCTAAAACAACAGGGCCGATCCCATGTAGGATCGGCCCTGTTGCTGGCGCTTATTTTGTCCTCAACCGCTTACTTGTTGCAGTTGTAAAGACCGCTGTTCTGGAGCTGGTTCAATATGCTGTTTACGTCCACGGAACCGCTGCCGGTGGGGCAGTTGGAGCTTGCGGAGACCTTACTCTTCGCCTGATCAAGCGCCTTTGTTACGGCATCCTGCAACTGGGCGCGGGTGTCGCTGCCGGAGTTGCTTGTGGGGCAATTGGAGCCGCTGCTCTTGGGGACGGATACGCCTGCTACTTCATTGCCGCTGCCGCCCGTGGGGCAGTTGGAAGAGCCGGTATAGCCTTTGATCACTTCCTTCGCCTTTGCGACGGCGTCGTTGATATCCGTCGGGCAAGTGTTTGCGGCGGTCTCCGCTGTCTCTTTCTTCGCTTCTTCCTGTACGGCGGCTTTTACTTCGGAAGTGCTCTTCTTATCCTGCTTCTTGGTGGAAGCAACCGCTTCTACTGCGGTATCATTCGCCGCTTCTACTGCGGTATCATTCGCCGCCTCTTCTGCGGGTTCTTCTTCAACTGCCGGGATGCACTTCGTCTGTGCACAGTTGCTCTTGCAGCCCGCTTCCTTACAATCCGCCGCGTCACAGCCGTTGGTTGCGCAATCCGCTTCCGTGCAGGAGTTGTCGTTTACCGGGGTGCTGCCGGTATTGTTGCAAACCGTGCCGGCGCAGTCCGTTGTGACGCATGCCGTTCCATCGCAGTCCACCTTGGTGCAGTCAGGCGTGGTACAGTCGCCGCTCTGGCAGACAGGCCCGTATTGCAGCACCTTTGCACTCAGCCCGCAGGCTTTGAGGGCTTCCTGAATGTTGCTGATGTCGCCCGAGGTCAGCTTATAGCTGGTTAAGCAGGTGCTTACCGGAGAAACCGCCGTTGTGGCAGTGGGGCAAGTCGACGCGGCAAGCGCGGGGACGGCTACAGCAAAGACCATCAGAAGGGCAAAGGACGTCGCTGCAATTTGCAAGATTCGCTTCATTGTTTTGCATCTCCTTTTGTTTGATGAATGTATAATAACACGCATTATACATGTTTTCCAGTGAACATAATATGAATATACGCCTATTTAATGGCGCTATTTTGTATTTTTGAAATGTATGTTTCCAGCATATCCATAGATTGGCTCGCAATCCAACCCTCGCAATTTTGCAATATTTCCTGCAAGAAAAGGACGTGCAATCAGAAAGGCAGCGCCATTATGATGTTTGCAAGGACCGCTATAGCGATGATGACGTTTCCAAAAGTGCCGGCATTTGAAAACACGGGAAAAAATGTAGCGGAAATACAAAACTAGCAGGCTTTGATTGATATGGTAAAATGAGTGTAACAATAAGCAGGAATTTGTCGGATCACTTTGAATCAGCCGCTATGACGCAACAGGCGGATACACTGCTGCATGGTTGGGGAGGTCATTCCATTGAATATCGTTATTTGGTTCATGCTCATTTCAACGGTGGCTTCCATCGTGCTGCTGGTATACGCTGTTGCAAACCATCATTCCGAACGGTCATTTTTCTTGATCTTCTTTTCCTTCTGCGGCTTTTTGTATACCGTCGGCTACCTGCTCGAAATCGTTTCCCCCACGCTGGAGGCCGCCTTTCTGGGTGTCCGTGTACAAAAAATGGGATCGTTGCTCATTGTACCGCTGCATTATCTCTTTATACGGGATGTTTACGGGGAAAGGCGGCTCAACCCGCTTCAACTTTGCCTGCTCCTTGCGCTGCCCGGTTTCAATCTCCTCACCGCCCAGGCGTTTCCGCTGGTGCGGCTGCATTATACGGATATCGCATATTTTCGGAGCAGCCTGATCGCCAATTGCCATGGATATGCGGGGCCGGTCAACTATCTGGCCATCGCCTATAATTTTTTTCTTGTCTTTCTGAGCATCCGGCGTATTCTGCGTCATATGCGGGCGGGAAGCAAGCCGCAACAGCGCCAGAGCGCTTTCCTGCTGGCATCGGTCCTGCTTCCGCTCCTTGTGAACATTTACCACACCCTTTCCTACAGCCACCTTCGGGTCGACCTGAACCCCTTTGCGGTCTCGGTTTCCCTGGCGCTGCTTCTATACTCCGTACGGATGCAAAATCTGCTCAATGTGGTGCCGCTGGCACGGGCCCAGGTGATTGAGTCGATGGCGGACGCCTTTATCGTCTGCGGCAAGGACTTCAGCTTTCTCGACGCAAACCAGGCGGCCAGGCGGTTGTTCCCAGAGTTGAACACCCTGCTTCCCGGCGAAGCGATGGAGCAGGTGAAGCGGTTTGAAAACGAAGAGGAATTGTGCCTGCAAATAGACGGCGAGACGAAGTTTTACAAAATAGCCCGAACCCATATTGCGCAAAACAGCAAAAGCGGCGGCATCTGTATTGTATTGCACGACATCACCGATAAAGAAAATGAGCTGAAAAAGCTCTATGGCAAAGCAACCTTCGACCCTTTGATGCATATCTACAACCGGGCTACCTTCTTTGATCTTGCCAAATTCGCGCTCAGTTCCGCCAAAGCAAAAAACCTTCCCTATGCGCTGCTGATGATTGATCTGGATCATTTCAAGGCGGTAAACGATACCTATGGCCACTCCTGCGGCGACACGGCGCTTGAAACCATCGCCGTCATAGTAAAAGGCCACTTCCGCAAAAGCGACATCGTGGGGCGCTACGGCGGCGAGGAAATTGTCGTCCTTCTAGAGAATATCTCCGCCCGGCAACTGCTTGCCGTCGTGGAAAAGCTCCGTACCAACATTGCATACACGGTTATTCCTTATCACGAAAACGAGATGCATATCACCGTCAGCATTGGGATGACGCATTCTCCCGCCGGAAATGCGCATTCGCTGGAGGAGATGCTGGTTCAGGCGGATGCGGCATTGTACAACGCCAAGAACGGCGGGCGCAACCGCGCCTGCCTGTATGACGAATAGGCATCTGCATCCAATCGATCCTGCCAGAAAAAAGGGGCTGCGGCACTAAGTGCCGCAGCCCCTTTCTGGTTATTTTTATGCAGGATCAATAGCCGAACAGGTGTACCCAATAGGTGACGCCGTTGACCCGCAGGCAGGCGGAGCCTGTCTTTGTAAAGCTGGTGCGCATGGCGTTCTCCCTGTGACCCTGAGAGTTCATGAACCCGTCCGCAGCGCTCTGCGCGGTGGGCAGCCCGGAGCCTTTGGCGATGTTTTCGCCGTTGACATGCTCGGGATCGACAGTGAACACCATGGTGCCGTCCGGACGCTCGTGGCTGAACTTCTGCACAATCTCCTGTACGCGGATCTTTGCGGCCTTATTGAGGGCATCGGTCGTGGTCAGCTTTGCAATGCCGGACTGTGTGCGGTAATTGTTGATGATGTTGACCAATTCCGCTGCGGCCGCATCGTCATAGCCGCTCTGGCTGCTGTTTGAACCGGAGCCGGAGTTGCCGGAACCGGAGCTGCCGCCGTTGTAGCTGCTTGCGGTGAGGTACTGGCTGCTGACATAGCCTGTGCCGCCGTTGTAGGTGATCTTGGTCCAGGTGCCGCTTGTACCAAGCTTGGGCACGATGGTGCCTTTATAAAGGGAACCGATCACGCTGTAGTTCGTACCCGGCCCGCTCCTGACATTGACGTTTGTAGTAGCGGCCACATATCCGGTTTCAGTCGTGGTGCCGCCGGAAGAACTGCCGCCGGAGGAACCACCCGAGGAATTACCGCCGGAGGACGAGCTTGCAGCCTTGAGATAATCCGTGCTGACATAGGCCTTCGTGCCGTTATAGTTGATGATGGTCCAGGAGCCCGATGTGCCGAGCTTTGCAACCGTTGCGCCCTTACTTAATACGCCGAGTTTGGAATAGCCTGTCCCCGGCCCGCTTCTGACATTGACATTCACTGTTGCGGTCACATAGCCGCTTGCAGTTGTGGTATCGGAAGAACCGGCGGCCTTTACATAATCGGAGCTGACATAGGCCTTTTGGCCGTTATAGTTGATGATGCTCCAGGAACCCGATGTGCCGAGCTTCTCTACCTTGGTGCCCTTTGAAATCAGGCCGAGTATCGAGTATCCGGTGCCGGGGCCGCAGCGCACGTTGACGTTTGCCGTGGCTTCCACATAGGAGGCGGCAAGCACCTCTGCGGTAACGGCTGCATGGGCATCAGTCGAACCCTGTTCTACCGCCAGCGCAGGCACAGCAAGCGCCATGGACATTGCAAGCGTGAGACCGAGGGCTGCGGTTTGCAGGAAACGCTTCATTTTCTGTTCTCTCCTTCTGTCGTTTTCTGTATAATAACATGATTACATATACAACTCCAATGAACAAACCATAAATAAACCGATATATTCTGCGCCTTTTTGCATAAACTTGCAAATCCGGTGACAGAAATAGAAAATGCAGGGAATTGCATTCCCTCCTTCATATTCCCTGTATTCTACCGGGTTTTCGGTAACGCTTCCAACTATTCCTTGTACGCAAATAAATTAGAATATGCTACACTCACTCCGTTATACCGTTGAACCATCCATGCGCAGGACAATTCAGCAGTCTCACACGTCATCCAATCCTTGCCTCAACCGAGCGCCGGGCGTGCAAAGCTTACCAATTTTCAGATGATGGGGGAATACTCTATGCATAGACCCGAATGGCGCAGGCTCTGTTCCATATTCCTGGCAGTCCTGTTCGCCTTATCCGCCGTGCCGCATGCATTCGCCTTGGAAAACATCCCATATCTTGCCGAACTCAACGTAAGCGGCGGAAAACTGAATGAAGCATTCAGTCCCAAGAAGCATTCTTATACCGTTACATTGGAAACCGAAGCAACCGCCGTAACCATTACCGCCGTTGCGGAAGACCCCGCAGCCGTTGTGACCATCAACGGGGCGGCGGCAACACAACGCACCCTGACATTGGAGGGGACGTCCAAAGCCTCCATCCAGGTGACGGCGGCGGACGGAGAACGGAACGCCACCTATACCGTGGAGCTCGTTGCGCCCGTTGCTCCTTCAGAAAAAACCTCCGCTGCCGCACCGGAAGAAACGTCTGCCGTTCTTTCCGCGGAAACGCCCGTTGCGCCGCCCGTGGAAACGCCTGCCACGCCTACGGAAACACCCGCTGTGCCTGCGGAAACACCCGTTGCGCCGCCGGAGAAAAATCCCGTTGTACTGCCGGAAGAAGCACCTGTTGCGCTGCCGGAAGAGAACCTTGCCGCCGTCTCCAATAATGCGTATCTGGGAGACCTCGACGGCGAGTTCAATCTCCTTACCCCTTACCTGGAGCGAACCGTCTTCCATTATACCGTACAGCCGACCCCTGGCGAAACAAGCGTCTATCTGGTCTTTGAGGCGGAAGACCCCGCAGCGACCATCCGGGTAAACGGTGAACAGCGAAACGATATTACGTTGAAGTTTTCCAATGGCGTCAAGGAAGCCACGGTGGAAATCACCGCCGCGGACGGCGTGACAAAGAACATCTATACCTTCGCCATATCCCGTACCAGCAACAATGCGGACCTCTATTTTCTTGGTACGGATCCGGAAACAGGCAGGTTGGATCCGGAATTCCATCCGTACATCACCACATATGACGCGATCCCTACCGGAAAGTATCCTTTGGTGTATTTCGGCTTCATCCCGATGGACGCCTATGCGTCTATCAAAATCGATGGGATAAGGACATATCTGAACGAGGAGGGTTACTATGGCTGGGAAGTGGGTACCGAAGCCGGCCTTCGCACCACCGCAACCATAGAGGTCATCGCAAGCGATGGAACAGCCGAAAAGACCTATACCGTCCGTTATTCCAATCCCTCCATCAAGCTCGGCACACCGTCGCTGACGGCTACGGCGCAGCGGTTTGATACCGTCAAGCTTTCCTGGAACGAAATCTCCGGCGCCAGGGGGTATGAGGTATACCGCGCTACCTCCAGCGGCGGCACCTATACCAAGGCCGCCTCGGTGGAAAATGGCACAACCTATACCGATACCGGTCTCAAATCGGGCCAGCGCTACTACTACAAGGTGCGCGCCTATTCCCTCTCGTACAGCGGCAAAATTTATGGGAGCTTCTCCTCCTACAAATACGCCACGCCCGCCTGGGGCACCCTCAAGGCAACAGCTTCCGTTACGCATAAGACGGTGCGCCTAAGCTGGAACGCAGTCGCGGACGCCACAGGGTATGAAGTGCTCCGCAGCACATCCTCCAAGGGTACCTATGTGAGTGTTGCTACAAACGTAACCGAAACCACCTACACCGATACCAACGTTGCGGCGGGCAAGACTTACTATTACAAGGTCCGCCCTTTGCATTCCGGTGCAGCGACCCAACACGGGCCGGATTCCGCCGTGCTTTCCGCTACGCCCACTTGGGGCAGCGTCAAGTTCAGCACGCCTTCCGTCACCCATAAAACCGTTACCCTCCGCTGGAACGCGGTTGCGGGCGCGACAGGCTATGAGGTGCTTCGCAGCACATCCTCCAAGGGCACGTATGTCAGCATTGCCGCGAATGTAGACGACACCACCTATACCGATACCGGCGTTGCAGCGGGCAAGACGTACTACTATAAGGTGCGTCCCATCGACGCCTCCGGGGAAACAACGCTGTACGGCACCATGTCCACCGTCCAGTCCGCTACCCCCGCGTGGCCGGGCATCAAGTTCACGTCCCCAGCAAGCGTTACGCATAAGGCGATCACCCTGCGCTGGAACGCAGTTGCGGGCGCGACAGGCTACGAGGTACTCCGCAGCACATCCTCCAAGGGCACGTATGTCAGCATCGCAGCGGACGTTGCGGAAACGACGTTCACCGATACCGGCGTTGTGGCGGGCAAGACGTACTACTATAAGGTGCGCCCCATCGACGCTTCGGGTGAAACGGCGCTCTACGGCACCATGTCCGCCGCCCAATCCGCAGCACCCGTCTGGGGCGCTGTGAAATTCGGTACGGCAACGCCTACCTATCAAAGCATCGGCCTCAGGTGGAACGCCATCGCAGGCGCAACCGGGTACGAAATACAGCGCAGCACGTCCTCCAAGGGCACGTATACCGTCATTGCAACCGTAACAGAAGCATCCTTTACCGATACGGACGTCATCACCGGCAAGACCTATTCTTACAAGGTGCGCCCGCTCGATGCCTCCGGCGAATCCACGCTGTACGGGCCGGCGTCCGCTTATCAGTCCGTCGCCGCCGCATGGCCGCAGGTATCCGTCAAGGCCTTGTCGAGTACCTACAACAGTGTACTCATCACATGGAACGCCGTAGCAGGTGCAACCGCTTACGAGGTACAGCGCAGCACGTCCTCCAAGGGCGTCTATACGGCAATCGCGGAAGGCGTCACCGAAACCAGCTTTACCGATACGGGGCTGACCGCAGGCAAGACCTATTATTACAAGGTGCGCCCGTATGACGGCAGCGCAGACCCCAAGGTATATGGGCCCGTCTCTGCCTGCAAAGCCGCAACCCCCTCCTGGCCTTCCCTGACGCTGCAGGCGGCCTCCGGCGGGTTTGACAGCGTGAGACTGAACTGGAACGCCATAGAAGGCGCAGCAGGCTATGAAGTGTACCGCGCGGACTCCTCCCGCGGCACGTACCGGCTCGTTGCGACAGCAACCGCCTCCTCCCTGACGGATGAAGGCCTCTCTGCCGGAAAGACCTACTATTACAAGGTGCGCGCGTTTGACGAAACGGACAGCAGCCGTGTCTACGGCGGATACTCGTCCTACAAGTACGCAAAGCCCGTCCCCGCAGCGCCCACGGGATTGACTGCGGCATCTTCGCAGGGCGGCGTTGCGCTCGACTGGAACGACGTCCCCGGCGCCGCGATGTATGAAGTATACCGCGCTACCAGTAAGAGCGGCAGTTACACCAAGATTGCGACCACCGCCGAGTCCCAGACGTTGAGCACCGGACTGAGCGCGGGCAGGACATACTACTATAAGGTGCGCGCCTACACGCTTTCCGGCAAAGAAAAAATCTACAGTTCCTATTCGGCCATTGTTTCGGGCAAAAAGTAAGGAGTCAGCTAAAACAGGGCCGCTCGAAAGAGCGGCCCTGTCATACTATCAATGGAAAGTTGGAAGGCAGCATGACCACTGATGAAAAATTATCTTTGCTGTATGACTACGTGGATATGCCACTCACAAGCGAGCATTTCCTTGTGCTGCAATGCCTTGCGTCTGACCGGAGCAGGGCCGTAAAGGGCTGGGTCGCAAGATTGCTGGTCAATTTTCAAACGGAGGCCTCCAAGCGTATCCTGATCAAGCTTGCGCAGGATAAGGATACCTTGGTGCGTACCGAAGCATACGACTCTCTATGTATCTTCGCCGGCGATGATACGGAGCAGTTTCTGAAAACCGCAATTGAACAGGAGCCCTCCGCCTTGGCGCGCAGCTACGCCATACTCTCCTGGACCGACGTCAAAGTTGCGCTGTCCAATGTTTCAAAAGGGGATATTTCCTTTTTGGAGGCACAGTGCAAAAGGGAGCGGCGCGCTCCGCTCTGCCGCCTGAATTGTTATTGCGGATTGTACCGGTTTGGCGATTACGCCATGCTCGAACCGATCCTGTCTTTTTTAAAGCACAAGAACTACCGCATGCGGTGCGCCGCCATCCACGCATTGGATGGATTGATGGGCAACGGTACCAGAGAGGCCATAATGGCAGCTATATCACAGCAACTGCCGCTGGAAACCACCGTTGCCGTAAAGAGCACAATTGAGACATTTCTATCCGATCATCATTGAAACAGGGCCGCTCTTTTGAGCGGCCCTGTTGTTTCATCTCTATACTATTATTTCTGCAGCATTTCATGGATGGAAGCGGCCGCCTTTTTGCCGGCACCCATCGCAAGGATGACGGTGGCGGCCCCGGTTACAGCGTCCCCGCCCGCATAAACGCGGGGTTTGCTGGTTGCGCCCGTCTCCTCTTCCGCGATGATGCCGCCCCATTTCTGGGTGGCAAGACCGGGCGTGGTATCCTTGATGAGCGGGTTTGGCGAATTGCCGATGGCAACGACCACCGTATCCACTTCCAGCGCAAACTCACTGCCTGCCTTTGCAACGGGACGCCTGCGGCCGGAAGCGTCCGGCTCACCCAATTCCATTTCCACGCATTCCATGGAGACCACGCTGCCGTTTTCATCCCCGTTGATGCGGGTGGGGTTCGTCAATACCTTGAATACGATGTCCTCTTCCTTGGCGTGGTGGACTTCCTCCAGACGCGCGGGCATTTCCTTTTCGCTGCGGCGGTAGACGATGTATACCGTCTCGGCGCCAAGACGCTTTGCACAGCGGGCGGCGTCCATCGCCACGTTGCCGCCGCCGATAACGGCGACGCGTTTGCCTATCCGCACGGGGGTATCCGTCACCGGGAAGGTATACGCCTTCATCAGGTTGATGCGGGTCAAAAACTCATTGGCGGAATACACGCCGTTCAGGTTTTCGCCGGGGATCTTCTGGAAATTCGGCAGGCCCGCGCCACTTCCTACGAATACGGCGTCAAAGCCTTCCTCCTCCAAAAGCTCGTCCAGGCTGACGGAGCGGCCCACGACGGTGTTGGTCTCGATCTTGACGCCCAGCTTTTCCACCAGCGCGATTTCCTCACGCACCAGCACCTTGGGAAGGCGGAATTCCGGGATGCCGTAAACGAGCACGCCGCCGGGCGTATGGAGCGCTTCAAATATCGTCACGTCATAGCCAAGCTTGGCTAAATCCGCAGCACAGGTCAGGCCTGCGGGGCCGGAACCCACGATGGCAACGCGCTTTCCGTTCTTTTCAGGCAGGGGGCCGGATTTAACGCCTTCCTCGCGCGCCTTCTGCATGGCGTAGTCCGCAGCGAAGCGTTCAAGCCTGCCGATGCCCACAGGCTCGCCCTTGATGCCGCGCACACAGCGCTGCTCGCACTGGGTCTCCTGCGGGCAGACGCGCCCGCAGATGGCGGGAAGGTTGTTGGTGCTCTTCAATATCTCGTAAGAAAGGCCAAAGTCCGCATCGGAAATGGCCTTGATAAACTCGGGGATGCGCACGTTTACCGGGCACCCCGCAACGCAGGGCTTGTGCTTGCACTGGAGGCAGCGGGCGGCTTCCTCCTGCGCCATGGCGGCGTCATACCCTAAAGAAACCTCTTCAAAATTCTTGTTGCGCACATCGGGCGCCTGCTCGCGGGCGGGTATTTTTTTCGGGCTCATGTTGGGCATATTACTTGACCTCCCCTGTCAGGCGGCAAATATGCCGCTGCTCGCTTTCGGTTTCTTGGGGCTTATACATGCGGCTTCTGAGCATCGCCTCGTCAAAATCCACCTGATGCGCGTCAAAATCCGGCCCGTCCACGCAGGCGAATTTGGTCTCGCCGCCCACCGTGATGCGGCAGCCACCGCACATGCCGGTGCCGTCCACCATCACGGGGTTCATGGAAACGATGGTTTTGATGCCATACTGCTTGGTGATGTTGCTGACGGCGCGCATCATCGGAAGGGGGCCGATGGCGATGACAAGGTCATACTTGACACCGGATTTGATCTGCTCCTCAAGCGCCGTGGTGGTAAAGCCCTTGTGTCCATTTGAACCGTCGTCCGTCATGATATAGAGGTTGTTACATGCATCCTGCAGCTCATCCACCAGGATAAACAGGCTGGTATTACGGAAGCCGACAATGACGTCCACATCCGCGCCAAGATCATGGAGCGCCTTTGCCTGCGGGTAAGCGATGGCGATGCCCAAGCCGCCGCCGATGACGGCAACCTTCTTGCCCTCCATGCCCTCAAACTCGCTGGGTTTGCCCAGGGGGCCGACAAAATCCTGAATATATTCTCCCTCATTGAGGGTATCGAGCTTCTTCGTGGTTGCGCCGACTTTCTGGAAAATGATCGTTATGGTGCCCTTTTCGCGGTCATACCCCGCTATCGTCAGCGGAATGCGCTCGCCGTTTTCATCTACGCGCAGGATAATAAACTGGCCGGGCAAAGCTTTCTTTGCAACCTTGGGGGCATGCACCTCCAACAGGGTGACCGTCTCATGCAAAGGCCGCTTGCGTACGATCTGATACATCCGTCTTCCTCCTTTTTTCTCGTGCGGGGTAAAAAATGATACACGCTTGCATTGTACTCCAGGCTTTGGGGCACTGTCAAATGGTTATGCCTGTATGCTTGGGAGGATATTTTACATTTTCACACGGGACTCACATTCTGTGCATATGCATTCGGAATGGGGCATGCTATCATTATAGAATATTCTTTTTTCCAAATCACACAAAACGGAGGTGTGCCAACATGCTGTTGACGATTGACAACCATACAATAGAAGCAACCGCCGGCGAAACGCTGCTTTCCCTCATCGCCCGCGCCGGATTGCAAGATGATGATATGCTTTATAAGCCGCTCGCCGCACAGATTGGCGGGGAGATCTTCCACCTCAATTATGTGCCCCTTCGTATGAAGGACGGCGTCATCACGCCGCGCACCGCCGTACAGAACGCAGGCGGCGCCATCACGCTGCTGCGGCATGGCGATACCATGGGCAGGCGCGTCTATGAGCGCACGCTGCTGTTTGTGTTCATTCTCGCTGTGCGCAAAAAATTCCCCGGTGCGCGCGTGCTCGTGCAATACGCACTGGGCGAGGGCTTGTATGTGCAGCTTGAAAAAAGCCCGGCGCTCTCAAAAGCGGATACGGAACTATTAAAGGAAGAGTGCGCGCGCATCATTGCGGCGGACCTGCCGCTTGAGCGTGAGCGGCTTGATATAGCGGATGCCGTCTCGTTTTTCAGCGACGACGGGCAGATCGATAAAGTGCGCCTGCTGCAGTGGCGCAAGTTCAGCTACTTTGACGTATACCGCCAAAGCGGCTACATGGATTATTTCTATGGGGAGATGGCCCCTTCCACCGCCTATGCAAGGGTGTTCGACCTTGCCTTTTTGCACCCCGGGCTTGTGCTTTTACTGCCGGACCATGAGAACCCCAATACCCCCTCCCAATATGTGCACAGTCCCCAGTTGTTTGCCGTATTTGCCCAGAGCGACGAATGGGGGAGGCTTTTGCACTGTGCCAATGTTGCGGATTTAAATGATATGGTGGCAAACCACAGCATCCGCGAGCTGGTGCGCGTCAGCGAAGCCCTGCACGAAAAAAGCTACGCCACGCTCGCCGACCGCATCGTGGAGCGCGGGGCGCGCGCGGTGCTACTTGCGGGCCCGTCCTCTTCCGGAAAGACGACGAGCGCGAACCGCCTCTATACCCAGCTGCGCGTGCTCGGGAAGAGCCCCATTTTGCTGTCGCTTGACGATTATTACATTGACCGCGACCGCGTGCCGCGCGATGAATTCGGCGAAATCGACCTGGAGCACATCAACACCATCGACACCGCGCAGTTCCGCAAGGACCTGGAACTCCTGCTTGCGGGCGAGCCCGTGGAAATCCCAAGGTTTGATTTTAAGCAGGGCCGCCGCGCGTCAAAAGGACATCTGCTGCATGTGGGGCCGGACGAACCGCTGATTATTGAGGGCATCCACGGCCTCAACCCGGCACTTCTTTCCGCCTCCATCCCGATGGCGAGCATATTCCGCGTGTATGTCAGCGCCCTTACCACGCTGAACCTGGACGACCACAACCGCATCCGCACCACCGATATGCGCCTGTTACGGCGCATGGTGCGCGATTATGAAACGCGCGGCGCAAGCGTGGAAAAAACACTTTCCATGTGGCCGAGCGTGCGGCGCGGGGAGGACCGGTGGATTTTCCCTTATCAGGAGCAGGCGGACGCGTTCTTTAACACCGCGCTTGTGTATGAACCGGCGGTATTAAAAAAGCACATCTTCCCGCTGCTCAAGGCCGTGCCGGAGGAAAGCCCCTATTTCTGCATGGCGCGCGATCTTGTGAAATTCCTCAACTATTTTGCGGACGCGGAAATTGAGGATGAAATCCCGCCCACCTCCATACTCCGCGAGTTTATCGGCGGGAACGCGTTTTACAGGACGTTTGATTGAGGCACGAAATTGCACAAAGGCCGCATCCATAGGATGCGGCCTTTTCCTTGCCATTTCCCTTACTTTGTCTTCCGCAACGCATTCCGGAACGGATGGCTGATGTGGCGTGTAGACGCGCTGCGCAAATACCCGCCCTTTTGCACCTTGACGTCCGTGACGGTAATGACGGCTTTGTCACACAATTTCGAAATCATATCCAGCGCCTCATGCAGGTGCTTGCGCTGGATCATCATCAGCAGCATATAGCGGGATTCGTCCTCAATGCCGTGCACATCCATGGTGGTGATGCCAAAGCCCTTTTCGCGCAGCGTCGCGCTCAGGTTGTGGGCGGACGCAAGATCCGGCACCACTATCTGGATCGAAGAAAGGCCGAACGCCAGCTTTTCGTCAAGCCACGAGCCTAAGAAATTGCCCAGCCCGAACGCACCCGCGTACACCACAATCTTGAGCGGATCGGACTGGAAGCCGGAAAGCACGGTGCTTGTGATAATCAGCCACATGGTGATTTCAATCACCGCCAGAAGGCTGCCCAGCGAGCGGATGCCGCGGTTGATGAGCACGATGCGCAGCGTGCTTGTTGTGACCTCAAGCATCTTGCCGAGAAAGATGAATACATAGACCCAGATACTCTGTGTTTGTGAAAACGCGGTCAATGCGTTAAAAAACTGTTCCATACCCCATTGCCCTCCATTTTTTTCAGGCGTTTGGGGCAAAAATAAGCCTAAATCCAAACGCCGTTGTTCAGATAGACGATGAAGATTATATCCACAAGCCGGCGGAAAGTAAAGCAAATTCTTTGTGAATGCAATGCACTTGCCGCAGTCTGTTGTTTTTCGCACAGAGCACAAAGGTTTCTCCTGTATTTTGCCCCGCAAAATGGTACAATAGTGGAAAGAACACGCAGGTAAGGAGAATACAGCATGGCATTTTTCTCTTCCATCAGCAAGGGGCAGCAGGAGCGGCTCGTTGCTTTTATTGACGCAACGCTAGAGCGGCAGGTAGAAGACCTGCAGGCGCTCATCCGCATTCCAAGCGTAAAAACCGCACCCGAAGGCAATTTCCCCTTTGGCGCGCCCATACAGGAGGCGCTTGACGCCGCCCTTAAGCTTGGCGAAGCATTGGGCTTCCCCGGCGGTCGCGATCTTGAAGGGTATGCCGGCATCATCGAGACCGGTTCGGGCGAAGAGATGCTGGGCATTTTAGCGCATCTTGACGTGGTACCCGCGGGCGAAGGCTGGTCCTGCCCGCCCTTTGGCGCACAAGTGCGCGACGGACGCGTATACGGGCGCGGCGCGATCGACGACAAGGGCCCGACTGTCAGCACACTGTACGCGCTTGCCGCCATACGTAATGCCGGTATCCCGCTCAACAAACGCGTGCGTGTCATCCTCGGCTGCGATGAAGAAAGCGGCTGGGCCTGCATGGACCGCTATAAGAAGACGGAAGAGCTCCCCACCATGGCCTTCTCGCCGGATGGAGAGTACCCGCTTGTGTATTCTGAAAAGGCCATTATGCAGGCGACCTTCAAAAAGAGGCCGGCGCACCGGACCGCTATTTCAATTTCCGCGGGCGAGCGCGCAAACGTCGTTCCCGGCACCGCCGAAGCGGTAGTTCCCAAGAGCGCCGGTGTCCCCGGCCTGCTGGCGGAGGGTGGATTCTCCCTTGCCGCAACGAATGTGCCGGAAGGAACAAGGCTGACTGTGACCGGCCTTGGCGCGCATGCCTCCACGCCGGAAAACGGCCGCAACGCGCTATTATACCTGCTGCGCGTACTGCACGCGCTTCCACTGCCGGAAGAAGACGCGGCGCTCATTGCCCACCTTGCCGATACGCTCAAAATGGATACGCACGGCGAGACGCTCGGTCTGGATACCACGGACGACAGCGGGCGGCTCACGCTCAATGTCGGCGTGTGCAAGTGGAATCGCGAGGAAATCTCCCTCACATTCGATGCGCGTTGCCCCCACAGCCTGCCTGCGGAGCAGGTGCGCGCCCGGTTGGAAGAAGCACTTGCGCCTGTCGGATTTGCACTGGACGGCGCAAGAATCCAGCCCGGCCTGCTTGTCCCCCGGGAAAGCGAACTTGTACAGAAGCTGATGGGCGTCTACCGCGCGCAGACCGGGGACACCGTGCGCGAGCCGCTCGCCATCGGCGGCGGCACCTACGCGCGCGCCATGCCCAACGCCGTTGCCTTTGGCTGCGAGTGGCCGGGCGATCCTATGGTGGCGCATATGCCGGATGAATATCTCTCCATCGACGATCTCCGGCGCAACACGCTGATGATCGCGGACGCCATCCTGGCGCTTGCGGCGGAATAAGCACTTTCGGGAGGCGCTGGTTGAGCCCGCTTGCAATTACGCTAAGCATGACCGCATTGAATGTCGTCTTTTGGACGGCCTTCAATTTTGGTATCGCCTTTCTTGTACGTTGTCTGCCCAAGCGCCTGTTCTCCTGTAACCGGGCGTTTTACCGCGAGTTTCGTTTTGAGAAGCGCCTGTACCGCATACTGCGGGTAAACCGATGGAAAGACCATCTGCCCGAGGCGGGCGGGCTTGCGGGATTTTCCAAACGCAGCCTTGCAGGCGAGCTTACACTGCCGTATGTGGAAACATTTTTGATGGAAACCTGTATTGCGGAGGTGGGGCATCTTTGCATCGGCGTGCTTGGGTTTTGCTCGGTCGGGTTTTCTTGGCTGCTGCCCGACCCTTACCCGTATATCCCTCTGTTTTTGGGCTTTGCCGCGCTGGATCTTCTGATCCAGCTGTTGTTTGTGATCATCCAGCGCTATAACCGCCCGCGCCTGATGCGGCTTCGTTCCCTGCTTATGGCGCGAGACGCCGGAATGGCACAATAAAACCAGTTTCAAAAAATATAAAGCGGCCGGTACAACCGGCCGCTTTTCCGATCCGTTTGGTTACATCCCGGCTAGATGCGCATGGTCGCTGAACGTGTGCAGGTAGGATTCCTGTTTCACGATAGTAATAAAGCGATTCTCCAAAGGCATGCCAAGGCTAAGCCGCCTTGCCTGCGGTATCTGGAATAATCCGCATACAAGCGAACGGATTACGCCCCCATGGCAAACAACCGCAATGCGTTCGTTGCTGCTGTTGAGCGGCTCCTGCGCCAATGCGCCGCAGCGGTTCCATACGTCCGCACCGCTTTCCCCATTGGGATAGGGAATGTCCTCCTCATGCAGCTTCCACTTTGCAAAAGTGTTCCGGGAAACCGTCCCAGGAAGTTTTCAATACGTCGCCCATATCGATTTCCCGCAGGCACTTATCCACAATATGCACTCCAGGCTCAAATAAGTGCATGGGGCAGGTGTTCCCCTGTCTGCACGGCGCGCGTAAGATCCACTTGTATATACAGCGTCAAACTGTGTTTCACACAGGCGCACGGCCAGACGCCGCGCCTGCAGATGCCCTTTTGGCGTCAATGGCTGATCCATGCAGTTTTTTTCGGCATTAAATACTCCATTGCTGCTTTGTGGGTCTGCCCATGCCGGATCAGGTGCAACTCCATCGTTTCCTCCAAAAAGAAAAGAGGCGCAAAGCGTTGCTTTGCGCCAACTGTCAATGTTACAGCTTGATGATATTGATGTTGCCGATTACGGGCAGCGGCTTCATTTCGCCTTTACAGACATTGACGATGCCTAAGATCATCACCACAAAGAAGAAAATGCCGCCCAAGGATAAAAGTCCGCCGATCGCCGCACCCAGCCCAAAGCTGATGGCAGTAAAAATTGCAGTAAGAATGCCTGATACAATGGAATACCCAATGGAGAACAGCAGCACATTAAGCCCCTGCCCCGCGTGGAAGCGCGCGAATTTGGAATCCTTATACGCGACCAACGGCACAAAGAACAGGATGCCGTAGTACGCCAGCACGCTCACAGCGCCTACGCCCAAAGAGCGCGCATCGCCATCGGGCGCATAGGTGCGCTCCGGCTGCTGGTAAGCCTGGTAGCTGGACTGCTGGTAGGCCTGGTATGCGGATTGCTGATTGCCGGGCTGCTGCTGCACCGTAGGCTGCTGTGCGCCCGCGTCCTGTGCGGGCGTAACCTGTGTGCCGCAATTGTAGCAGAACCTGGATTCTCCCTTATTCTCCGCGCCGCACTGTGCACAAAATGGCATAACAACTACCTCCCAATATAATAAAATAATTTCAGGGCGCTATGCCCATTTTACTTGAATCATCCGGCTACAGCAGCGTGAACAGGCCGCCTTTGCCCTGGAAGTTCTGGTTAAAAAAGTCGTCTGAAAATTCGCCGGGCCAGTTGTCGAAGCTGTCAAAGCCCTCATCAAATCCTCTTCTGAATTCAGAACGGAATTCCGGCGCCCAATACCGCGCAGTAGAAAATACCATAGTGCCAACCAGCACGCTGACCAGAATGCCGATCACAAGGCCGATGGCCGTGATAATCAGCATGGCGCGGGAGAGATTGCGGCGGTTAGGATTTTCCGTTCCGCCAAAAGCCCATACGAGCATCAGGATAAAGCCCGCGAGGGGGATCATCATCAACAGCAGCGTACCCACAAACTGGCCGGTGCTCATCACCCCGCTCTGGGGTTGCGGCGGACGCTGCGGCACATGCTGGTTGGATACGTACCCCGGCTGCGCATACGAGGACTGATAGCCCTGCTGCCCGCCTGCCGGCGCTCCATACTGTGTATTCGTCTGCGCCGTCTTCGCGTAATCCGGCTGCGTGTAGCTTGGCTGTGTGTATTTTGGCGCTTCCGCCTGGGGCACAGATTCTGTATTCATCTGCTCGGGCGCATTCTCCTGCGCGCCGCAATTGGTACAGAAACGGCTGCCCTCGGGCAGCTCCGCGCCGCACTGTTTGCAAAATGCCATCTCTTTTCCCATCCTTTCCTGTGGCAGTTCCTTCACAATACTACAAACTCCAGACATGCATGCATCGTCACGGCAATTCGTTTTTTCGGCAAAGCCGGGTGCACAACTGACAAGCAATATCTGGCTGAAGGATACTAGTATTATGACACAAACGGTATGGATTTGTATACCGAAATCCATACCGTTCCTCTTATTTTATAGGGAGCTGGCGCTTCTTTGTTCAGCCGCCGCAGCTGCGCCTGATATCCGCGCCAAGCTTTGTGAACTTCTGCTCCAGGTATTCGTATCCGCGGTCAATGAACTCAATGTTATGCACGGTGGAGGCGCCCTTTGCGGTCAGCGCCGCAACGATAAGCGCGGCCCCGGCGCGAAGATCGGATGCGTACAAAGGCGCTCCCGTCAGCCGTTCCACCCCTTCCACCATGGCCGTACGGCCATTGAGGTGGATATTTGCACCCATGCGCAGCAGTTCGCCGACATGGTTGAAGCGTTCCTCAAAAATGTTCTCCATAATAAAGCTGTTGCCTTCCGCACGCGCGAGGTAGGCCATCATCGGCTGCTGGAGGTCCGTGGGGAACCCGGGATAGGGCAGGGTTTTGATATTGACGGCGCGCGCCCTTCCGTTGCCCTTGACCTGCAGGAAAAATTCCCGCCCGTCGTCCCCTTCAATAACGCTTGCGCCGCTTTCCATCAGCTTGGCGGAAATCGCCTCCAAGTGGGTGGGAATGACGTTCTTGATAATCACATCCCCGCCGCAGGCCGCGGCGGCGATCATGAATGTGCCTGCCTCGATCTGATCGGGAATAATGGCATAATTGCAGCCGTGCATTTTCGGCACGCCCGTGATACGGATGACGTCCGTACCCGCGCCCTTGACGCGCGCGCCCATCATGTTGAGGAAGTTTGCGACATCCACGACATGCGGTTCCTTTGCGGCGTTTGCAAGCACCGTCTGCCCTTCCGCCATGACGGCGGCAAGCATGACGTTGATGGTTGCGCCCACGCTGACAACGTCAAAATACACCTCTGCGCCCCGAAGCTTAGCCGCCCGCGCTTTTACGAGGCCATCCTCCAGCACGACCTCCGCGCCAAGCGCGCGCATGCCCTTGATGTGCTGGTCGATCGGCCTGGGGCCGATCACGCAGCCGCCGGGCAGCGAAAGCTCCGCGTGGCCGTAACGGCCCAACAGCGCGCCAAGCAGGTAATAGGACGCGCGCAGGGAGCTTACCATATCGAACGTGACGGAATAGCTGTTGATGTGGGAGGGGTCGATGCGCATGCAGCCACCGGGCGCAAACGTCACATCCGCCCCGATGTTCAATAAAATCTCCTTGAGGATATTGACGTCCTCAATAAACGGCAGATTTTCAAGCGTGCAGGGCTCCCCCGCAAGAATTGCGGCGGGCACGATCGCCACGGCGGCGTTTTTCGCGCCGCTGACGGTGACGGTCCCCGTAAGCGGGTTACCGCCCCGTATAGTATACCATTGCTTCATAATCAGACGAACTGTCTCCTTTACGCAGATAGAAGGCGGACCGGAAGGCCCGCCGCAAGGCCGGCCTAGAACATCTTCTTGCGCCACAAAATGACCGCGACAATCCCCGAGAAACCCAAAGCGATTGCCAGCACAATCCAAAAGCCGAGCGGGCTGCCTTCAAACGGCACGCCGGTATTCATACCAAAGAAGCTTGAAACCATTGTTGGAATGGAAAGCACAATGGTCACGGAGGCCAGCAGTTTCATCACGATATTCAGGTTGTTGGATATGATAGAGGCGAATGCGTCCATCGTGCCCGAAAGAATGTCCCGGTAGATGTTACACATCTCGATCGCCTGCTTGTTTTCAATGATAACGTCCTCAAGGAGGTCCGTGTCCTCGGGATACTTTTTGACGTCCTCGATCTTTAACAGCTTTTCCATAACGACTTCGTTGCCGGTCAGGGAGGTGGAGAAATACACCAGGGATTTTTCGAGCTTGAGCATCTGGATCAGTTCCCGGTTTTTCATGGATTTGTGCAGCTCGTTTTCCACCAGCATGGAGGCTTTGTCGATCTGCTTGAGGTACTGCAAAAAGCGCGATGCGTTGCGGTAAAGAAGCTGCAGCAAAAAGCGTGTTTTCTTGACGGTGGAAAATCCGCGCACGCGCCCTTCCATAAAGTTTTCGAGTATGGAACTTTCCTTGAGGCATACGGTCACAACCCCGCGCTCAAAGTAGATGATGCCAAGCGGGATGGTGTTGTAGACAAATGTACGCCCTTCGGGCTGTACGGTGGGCATATCCACAATGATGAGCGTCTGCCCGTCATCGCTTTCCACACGGGGGCTTTCTTCTTCGTCCAGCGCGGCTCTGAGGTAATCCTCTTCCAGACCCAGTTCCTTCGCGACCGCAGCCACCTCCGCATCCTCCGGATCCGTCATGTGCAGCCACGCGCCGTCCTCAAAGCATTCAAGCTCCGTAAGCTTTCCGGACTGCGTCTTAAAAATCTGGATCATTTGGATTCACCCCCTCCGTTTGTGCATGCATCCTTTCATGGATGGCATCCCCTAAATCAGGCCGCATCCATGCAAGGGGCATGTGTCAGCTTTCACAGTATACCCCATAACAGCGGAGAAAGGCAATAGCGCGGGCAGCCGTCAGACAAGGTATTGTCTGGGGTTATAGGGAATGCCGTCTATCAACAGCTCCAGCGTGACCCGCTCCTCCTGCTCTTCGTCTACGGGATCCGCCACAATACCCGCGGGGTCCCCTTTTTTCACGGCATCTCCCACCTTTAAGGCGCACTGCTTTAATGGCGCGATGCGGGTGACAAAGCCCTCTCCATGATCGATTTCAAGCACAAAGCCGTATCCGCCCCATTCGCCCGCAAACGTGACAACACCGTCTGCCGGGACAGCGACAGCGTCCCCCGCCTTAGCGGCGATCTCTATGCCGTTGCGGATGATCCGCTCCCCAATGCCGAAGTGGAAGAGAACCTCTCCTTTTTTCGGCAGCGCCAGCGCGAATCCCTTCGGCGCTTCGGGCCCTTTGGGGCCCTGGTCTTTTGTGGCGGGCTCTTCCGGATGCTTGACGGTGAAGCTGCCCACAAGCACCTCCTGCGCGACGGGCTCCGAGAGCGTCACTTCATCCTGCACGGCAAGGCAGCATTCCACATTGCCGTTGAGGTATACGCCCTCGCTGACCGTGACGCGCTCCCCCTCGCGCCCATATTGGAGCACAACGCGGGTGCCCTTCATCAGGCGTTTGTCCTCCGTCTCCCTGGTTTCAAACGGAACCCGCTCCACATAGGCTGTGCGGGTGACGCACCGGACGGGAAGCAGCATCAAATCCCCGCTTAATAGCTGCTTTGCAGCTTCGAGCGTGACCGGCTCTTCTCCGGGCATGGCGCTAATTAACTCAATCTCGGCAGCGAATTCCGCCCTGTAAAGCGCCTCGTTCTCAGGGATGGCGAGGCTCCCTTCCTGGAGCCGCCAGTCAATGAGCGCCTGCGCCTGCGCCTCATCTTCGAGCGTCACAAGCGGTACGCCTCCCGCGTACACCGTCACCGCGCCATATACGGCGGCGGGTGCCGGCGTACTGGGCGACGCTACAGGCGTTGCAATGGGCGCCGCGGCCGCCGGCAAAACGGGTATCTGCCGCAGATACGCACTGGCCGCCCCAATCAGCAGCAGTACGAGCGCAAACGCGCCTAAGACATATCCCCAGCGTTCCTTCAAAGCGCATGAACCCCCAAAACAGCTTCTTTTGCAGAAAAGCCCCGCCGCCAGCGGCAGGGCACAGGCGACTCACATTGGCCCCCAACAGCTTTCATTCGCCGCCAGCGACAAGCACGGTGGCGGCGGCAAGCCTTGCGCAGCAAGGGTTTCCTTACAGGAAGTACCGCCCGCGAGGCACGAGCAGGTACTTCCTGTAATCCTCAAAAAAGTGGCGTAGCCACTTTTTTGACATGTAAAGCCCCGCCGTCAGCGGCAGGGCGTTTGTACATCGGCAAGGCAAAGTCTAGCTCATCAGCGAAAGCTCCAGCGCTTCGTAAACGGCGCGCACACCCTCCACAATGCGGGGGCCGGGCCGCGTGACAAGCTTCGCATCGATGGAATAGATGCGGCCTTCCTGCACGGCGGGAAGCGTATCAAACCCGGGCGCGCCGGAAATGGTTTCAAGCGGCGTGTCGGAAACAACCAATATAACGTCGGGCGCAAGGGCGGCTATCTGCTCCGCCGAGTAGACGGGGAAGGAGTCCGCGGCGCTTGTGACGGGAATGCCGCCTGCAAGTTCAATCAGGCCGAATTCGAGCGAGCCTGCGCCCGCAGCGGTGGTGTGCCCGTCAATATACCCCATGACGAAAAGCACGGTGGGCTGGCGATCAAGCTCGGAGGCTTCGGCGGTGACTTCCTGCACCGTCTGCTGCATGCCTTCCACCACTTTGGACGCGTCCACGCGCAAAATCTGCGCCGTCAACGCAAGACCCGCATACACATCGCCGTAGGCTGCGGCTTCCGCACAGACCACGGGGATTCCCTTTGCTGCAAGTTCATCCATTGCAGCTTGCGGGAATTCGCGGCCCACAAACACCATATCGGGCGTTTGCGCCAGAATCGCCGCAACATCGCCGGAGGCGATCTTTGCAAGGTTTGCGGTTTCTTCCGGATAATCGCTGCCTTCATCCACCGCAGCAAGGTTGCCCTCCGCGGAAAGCGCAAAGATCATTTCTGTGGTAGCGGGCGAAAGCGAAACAATACGCTGCGGTACGCCGCGCACCGTTACCTGCCTGCCCGTCATATCCGTGAGTACGGTTGCGGGCGCATTGACATCAGAGCCGACCGGGGTGCCCAAAGGCGCTTCTGTCTCCACAGGAGCGGTGGTAACGCCCGGCGTCTGCACCGGCGCTTCCACAGGCTTTTGGCATGCTGCAAGCAGCAATACGAAAGCGATTAGTACACTCAACCATTTGTTGCGCATATGCTTCATGAATACCTCCCGCCTGTAAGCCATAACAAATGTTTCCATGCGGTAAGAGTCTCTTGATCAGAACCGCAGTGAAGGCAATACAGGAACAAAAAAATTGTATCATCTTCCATCCGTACGCGCAATGCGCCTTCAAGCGGTGTTCATACAATGTTTACGGGTAGCGCGCTAAGAAAGCGAAAACCCGAGGATCAGCAGGAACTGCGCCGCAAGATAGGTGGACATGACGGCAAGCGTGCCGTAGCGGGTGCGCTTTACAAGAATTTCATTGGAAAGTATGGTGTCGGACCCCAGGAACAGCAGCGAGCCGATCCACGGGAGGATGCCGCCGCCAGAAAGCGCATACAGCGCCGCGCACGCGCTCATCACGCATAACAGCAGCGCATACCCCGCGCTGCCAAAAAACAGCACATCTTTTGCGTGCGGACGGATGCGCAGGCATGTGAAGACAAGCCCCGCGGCATAGACAAGCGCAAGCAGCGCAACCATCCACCACGCAGGCCATTGGCTACGCGGAATCAGAAAAACCAAATAAAGGATATGCCCCGCCGCAAAGCAGCCGATGCCCGCGAAGAGGTTTCGCCGCTTTTCGTCATGCAGCAGAAAGAAATCTCCTGCGCAGCCACACCAGAGCGCAAGCGCTACAACCGTGGAGGGGTCCGGCGCAAACAGCACATACCACAAAAACAGCAGCGGCATCAGAAACGGTTTTGTATAGCGCCTGAGCGTTTGCTTCCCCTGCGCGCAGGCGTACAACTGGACAATGGTCAGGATCGCAAAACAGGCCAGCGCCACGTTGGACATGTTGTACCCTCCCATCTATATTGACGCGGGCCTATCTCATAGGCCCGTCATCTTTTAACCCACAACCGCTTTCGGGCTATTCCTTAATCTCCCCGCGTTTGATTTTGAGCCGTTTCACATATTCAAGCTTGTTGACCTGCTTGGCGCGCGCCACCGCAAGCGCCCCCGCGGGCACTTCCTCGGTAATGACGCTGCCTGCCGCCGTAAACGCGCCTTCCCCGACCGTGACGGGCGCGACAAGACTTGTGTGGCAGCCGATGAACGCATTGTCCCCGATCACGGTGCGGTGCTTTTTGTAGCCGTCGTAGTTGACAAACACCGTGCCGCAGCCAAGGTTCACATGCCTGCCCACATCGCCGTCCCCAATATAGGAAAGATGCGGCAGCTTGCTGCCCTCGCCGACGTTGGCATTTTTGACCTCAATATAATTGCCCACCTTGCATTTGTTGGCAAGGTTCGCGCCGGGCCGCAGGTGCACATACGGCCCTAACGTGACGTCGTCGCCGACAACCGCGTCCTTTGCCACAACCCCCTGCGCCGCGCAGCGGCTTCCGATGCGGCTATCGACAATGCGGCACGCAGGATAGAGCGTGGTCCCCTCGCCGATGACCGTATTCCCCTCCAGCACAACGCCGGGGTAGAGGGTGCTGTCCCGGCCGATTTTGACACCGATATCGATATATGTGTGCTCCGGGTCGATCATCGTCACGCCCGCGCGCATGTGCGCATGGTTGATCCTGCGCCTGAGCGCCGCCGTCGCTTCCGAGAGCTTCACCCTGTCGTTGACGGTGAGCGCTTCCTCCGGCTTTACCGGCATGGCCTGCACCCGCAAGCCCGCTTTTATAAAGCCCGCGGTCACATCCGCCATGGAAAAATTCTCTTTTCCCTGCAGGGATGTGAGGACTTCTATCAACCGCTCTGCGGAGAAGCAATAGGCACTCACGCGTACTTCCCGCAGGCCCTTTTCTGCGTCAGAGAGCGCTTCCTCCTCCACAATGCCCAATATGCGGCCGTCCCTGTCCCGCGTCACGCGCGCGTAGCCTGACGGTTCCTCCAGCTTTGCCGTTAAAAACGCGGCGTCACAATCAAGCTGTGTCAGCGCCTTGAGCGTTTCTTCCCCCAGCAGCGGCACATCGCACGCAAGCACGAGTACGCGGCCCTGATGCGCCTCAATTTCCGGCAGCGCCGCAAGGAGCGCGCTGCCCGAGCCGCTTTGTGTGGACTGCACACAATAGGATAACCGCTCCCCATAGTGCGCGCGCACCATCTCTGCTCCCGTCCCCACCACCGCGAGCGGAATCCCTGCGCTCTGGAGCGGCTTTGCCGATTTTAGGATATGGCTCATCATCGGAATGCCGCAAAGCGGAACCATGGATTTTGGCGTGGCGGAGCACATGCGCCTGCCTCCCCCTGCCGCAAGTAAGATCACACAAACGGGTGTATGCATGATGGATTTCCTCCCTCTGTTGCAAACAAAACTGCATTTCTTGTTCCAGTATACAGTCTATGCGGGGAAAATGAAAACAGAAAGGGCGCAAAAATGCGCCCTTTCGTATCTTCGCCGATTCTTCATATACAGGGGCTCCGCCCCTGTACCCCGTTTCTTTCGCGGAGCAAGCGAGGGCTCAGTGCGCAAGGGGGTGCAGGCCCATCAGGCTTGCACGGCCATTGCAAACTGTGGGTCCGTTAGGCAGCTCCCTCAACTTATAATCCCAGCGCCGCTTTCAGCGCATCCACTTTGTCTTCCTGTTCCCACGGGAAAGCGGGATCGCCAAAGTGGCCGTAAGCCGCCGTCCTGCGGTAGATGGGCTTCCTGAGGTCGAGCATGCGGATGATGGCCTCTGGCCTTAAATCAAACGCCTTCTGTACGGCAACGGAGAGCGCTTCGTCTGCCACCTTGCCGGTGCCCTGGGTATCCACAAGCACGGATACCGGCTTTGCAACGCCGATGGCGTAGGCAAGCTGGATTTCGCATCGGGAAGCAAGCCCCGCAGCCACGATGTTCTTTGCGACATAGCGCGCGGCATACGCCGCGGAGCGGTCTACCTTTGTGGGGTCCTTGCCGGAGAACGCGCCGCCGCCGTGGCGGGCGTATCCGCCGTAGGTATCCACGATGATCTTACGCCCGGTCAGGCCGCTGTCCCCGTGCGGGCCGCCGATGACGAACCGGCCGGTGGGGTTGATCAGCATGCGGGTGGACGCGTCAATGAGTTCCTGCGGGATAACAGGGCGGATGACATGCTCTAAAATCGCGGCTTCGATCTCTTCCTGCGTGACGTCCGGGTCATGCTGTGTGGAGAGTACGACCGTATCCACGCGCACGGGCCTGCCGTTTTCATACTCCACCGTCACCTGGGATTTGCCGTCCGGCCGCAGGAACGGGAGCGTGCCCGCCTTTCTTACTTTTGTGAGCCTGCGGGTAAGCGCATGCGCGAGATAGATGGGCAGCGGCATACGCTCCGGCGTTTCATCGCACGCAAAGCCGAACATCATGCCCTGGTCACCTGCACCGGTAGCAAGCGTGTCCTCAAATTCGCCGCGCTTGGCTTCGAGCGACTTGTCCACACCCAGCGCGATATCGGGGGACTGCCCGTCAAGTGCTACAAGCACCGCGCAGGTGGCGGCGTCAAAGCCATAGGCAGCGTCGTCATAGCCGATATCCCGCACGACGGAGCGGACGAGGTCCGGAATATCCACATAGCAGCTGGTGGTAACCTCCCCCATCACGAGCACCATGCCGGTGGTGCAGGCGCACTCGCACGCCACGCGCGAAAGCGGGTCTTCTGTGAGCATTGCGTCAAGCACTGCGTCCGAAATCTGATCGCAGACTTTGTCCGGATGTCCCTCAGTAACCGATTCCGAGGTAAAGAGCCGTTTTGCCATTGTTCGTTCTCCTTTTGCAAATCTACTTTGCATTGTGCCCATCCATCCGCAAGAAAAAGCGCCCCGGTTAGACGAGGCGCCAAAATTCGGGTTTCTCATCTTCCGGCCATATAGACCGCAGGAATTAGCACCTTGCGCCATTAAGGCGTAGGTTGCCGGGTTTCATCGGGCCAGTCCCTCAACCACTCTGGATAAGGCTATGCAATTGTTAGCTATAACGTAGCATTCAAATCTAAAGTTGTCAAGTATGAATTCATGCAGGATATACAAAATATCGACAATTCCCGCGCGCGCCTGTTATCCTGAAGTAAGCACCCAACAGCAATTTCCATTGGACCGAACGGCTGTTGCCGTGCTATGCTCCTATCATTGGGGACAAGTATATTTGGGGGGATTGTTATGTCGGAACGTGAAAAGCATGTGAAGCGTATCCAGAGCGGCAGGGCGAACCTTTTGTTGATGCTCATCCTTACTGCGGCCAACATCGTGCTGATGCTGATTGAAGCGGATTTCAATTTTCCGTTTTCCGCGTTTGTACCGCAGGCGGCAATCATCTTTGCGCAGGAGTTTCTCTACTATTCCCTGACCGCGGAGGCCTTCCTTTGCTATACTGCCGCCGCCGTCATAATCGCACTGTTCCTGTTGAGCTGGTTTCTTTCAAAGAACCGCCTTGGCTGGCTGTGGCTGGGGCTTATCCTGTTCCTTGTCGATACGGGCGTATTGCTGTACTTCAGCATAGGCGGCTTTGACGCTTCGGGCATCATCGACCTGCTGTTCCACGCATGGGTGCTCTTCTACCTCATCCGCGGCGCGATTTCGGTGCAGAAATACAAGGACTTGCCCACAGAGGCGCCCGCGCCGCCAATGCTCTGACGCCGGCTTTAAAACCACTTGTTCTTTTTGAAGTAGATAATCTCAATCACCACAACTGCAACGCTTGCGAGTATGACGAGCGGGTACATGCCCGCCCAGTCGTATTCGGGCATGTGTAAATTCATGCCGTACCACCCTACGATGAGCGTCAGCGGCAGGAAGATGGCGGTGATGACGGTGAATATCTTCATGATGTTGTTGAGGCTGATATCCACCTCCGCCTGATACGACTCGCGCACCTGTGTCACATAATCGCGTAAGTTCATTGCGCTGTGGTACAGGCGGTCCACCCGCGCGGAATACAGGCGGAAAAAGCGCAGGGCATGCTCGTCAAACAGATCGTTTTCGTTTTCTTCCATTTCGTCGAGCGCCAAAAGCGTCTGCTCATAAAAGCGTTTGAGCGCCATCAGCCTGCGCCTAAGGCCAATGATTTCGCGCACGCAATCCCGCTTTTTGGTGGTCAGCAGCGCGTTTTCAAGGTCCGCCACCTCAAGCTCTATGCTCTCATGCAGCTGCACATGGCCGTCGGTGAGTTTCTCCAGCAAATTGCAGAACAGGCGCGAAAGCGTCATACCCTGTATAGGCGCGAACGAAAGCAGCCGCTCCATCTCCTCGGGCTCTTTTGAGAACACCAGCAACAGATTGGACCGGATGCACACGCAGGCGTGCAGCGGCGTTTTGCGCTTGCCCGGAAACGCGTGCAGGCAAAGATAGCCTGTATCCCCGTGTAAGGTATAGGCGCTTGCATGTTGCGTCTCGTAAGTGCACACAAGCTCTTCCTGCAGCGAAAAGCGCTCCGCAGCCTCTGCAAGCGCATCAAAACTGAACACGCCAAGATAGGCGATCCCCTCTTGTAAGTCGCCGTTCTCCTGCTGCATGTTTCCGTTTTCCAGCCGATAAAGCATTTCTTTTGCCTCCGCTGAAAGAATAGCGTAATACAACCGTTACGCTTATCATGTTTCATAGCATAAGGGATTCCCAAGGGACGGGCCCCTTGGGCGGGAGTTCAGGGGCAGAGCCGAGCGCCGCCAGCGGCGGAGAAAGCGAGGCGCAAGCCCAGTGAACAAGGGAACCGCAAGGCAGCGGCTTGCTGCAACGTGGCGCGACCTTTTTGAACTGTGTGTGAGCCCCTGAAAAGCCTTACGCCTGCTTCTGCTGCTTCATGGTCAGGGAAATGCGCTTTTTCGCGGTATCCACAGACAGCACGCGCACGGAAACGACATCCCCCACCGTCACCACCTCGGACGGATGCTTCACGTACCGGTCCGCAAGTTCGGAGATATGCACAAGCCCGTCCTGGTGTACGCCGATGTCCACAAACACGCCGAAGTCGATGACATTGCGCACGGTGCCCATTAATTCCATGCCGGGTTTCAGGTCGTTCATGTCCAAAATATCCGTGCGCAACATGGGCGGCGGCAGGGTATCGCGGATATCCCGCCCGGGCTTTAGCAGCTCCGCTACCATATCCCGCAGGGTCGGTACGCCGACGCCGCATTCCGTTGCAAGCTGTTCTTCACCAAGCTGCTTGATGCGAAGCGGCAGGGTAGTCAGCGCGCCCGCCTCAATATCCGAAAGCGCGAAACCACACAGGGTAAGAAGCCTCTTTGCGGCGTCATAGCTTTCCGGATGGACGGCGGTGTTGTCCAAAATGTTCTTCCCGCCGATGACGCGCAAAAATCCCGCGCACTGTTCAAACGCCTTGGGCCCGAGGCGGGGCACTTTCTTGAGTTCCGTGCGGCTGCGGAAACCGCCGTTTTCGTCCCGGTAGGCGACGACGTTTTTTGCCGCCGTGGCGTTGAGGCCCGAAATATACGTCAGAAGCGGTGCGGACGCGGTGTTGACGTCCACGCCGACACTGTTCACGCAATCCTCCACCACGCCGGTAAGCGTCGCGTCAAGATGCGCCGCAGGAAGGTCGTGCTGGTACTGTCCCACGCCGATGGACTTGGGATCGATCTTGACAAGCTCCGCAAGCGGGTCCTGCAGCCGCCTTGCGATGGAGACGGCGCTTCTTAATGAAACGTCATACTGCGGGAATTCGGTGGCCGCAAGCTTTGATGCGGAATAGACGGAAGCCCCCGCCTCGTTGACCACCATGTAGCTGACCTTTTCGGGAAGCTCCGCAATCAATTCCGCCACAAAGATCTCCGCCTCCTTGGAGGCCGTGCCGTTGCCGATGGCGATGATCTCCACATGGTGCGTTGCGATCAGGCGCTTTAATTCCTTTTTCGCCTCATCCTTTTTATTCTGCGGCGGCGTTGGGTACACCACGGAGGTATCAAGCGCCTTGCCCGTCGCGTCTACAACGGCAATCTTGCATCCGGTGCGGTACGCCGGGTCCAGCCCCAGCGCCACCTTGCCGCGCACCGGCGGCTGGAGCAGGAGCGGCTTTAAGTTAAGCGCAAACATGGAGATTGCCTGCTCCGCCGCGCGCTCCGTGAGGTCGTTGCGTACCTCGCGCTCAATGGAAGGGAAGATCAGGCGGCTCCACGCGTCCTCTGCGGCTTCGCACACACAGGTGGAAGTGATGCTGCCTTCCCGGACAAACTGGCGGTACAGGATCGCGCGGGCGCTGTCCTCATTGAGGCTGAGGGAAACCTTCAAATATCCTTCCCGCTCACCGCGGTTGATGGCAAGAATGCGGTGGCTGGGCAATGTGCGCACAGGCTCTGAGAACGCGTAATACAGGCGGTAGACCGAGTCTTCTTCCTTTGTGGCGCGGGAAGAAAGAACACCCTCGCGCCCAATAAGCGCGCGCAACTGCTTTCTTGCGGCGGCATCATCCGAAATCCGCTCGGCAAGGATATCCTTTGCGCCCGCAATGGCCTCCTCCGCGGTGGAAACACCTTTTTCCGTGTTTACGAACGGGGCGGCAATCGCCATAAGGTCGCCCGTACGCCCGTCCTGCTTCCACAGAAGGTCCGCAAGCGGCTCCAATCCTTTTTCCATAGCAATGGTTGCGCGCGTCCTGCGCTTGGGACGGTAAGGCCTGTATAAATCCTCCGCCTCGGCAAGTGTAATGGCGTTTTCAATGGCGGCCTTCAATTCCTCCGTGAGCTTCTCCTGTGCCGCAACGCTTTCCAATATCTCTTTTTTGCGCGCTTCCAGGTTGCGCAGATACGTGAGACGTTCGCTGAGCTCGCGCAGCACCTGGTCGTCGCACGAGCCCGTCATTTCCTTGCGGTAGCGGGCGATAAAGGGAATGGTGTTGCCGTCATCGATCAAAGAGATGATGTTGCCAACATGTTTTGGGTCCAGATGAAATTCGGCGGAAAGTTTTTTTGCGATATCCATATTGTCTTTCGTTTCCTTTGTTCAGTCAAAATACTTTGTGCGTTTTTGCGAAATCTCAGTCGGCATAGATGGCGGCGTGCGGAAAATTGCGCCACTGCCCGCCCATCAGGCGGTGGAGTTCCTCCACCGCCATGAACCATTTTTCCACCGACTGCGTCTCCGGGAAAAACTCATAAAACTCGTTGTCCACAAACGTATAGAACCTGCTGACGTCCGTGCACATGCCGAACGTGGGCAGTTGTTCTGGATCGACATGGAAGGAGAACGGCGCCCCTTCCTTGGTGCCCGAAAACGAAAAGCCGCTGTGGTCAAGTGTCAATTCGCCTTCCCCCACGATGACGGAGGTCGCCTGGTTTTTTAAGTATTCAAACTTCGGCAGCACGCCAAGCCGCACCCTTTCCCGCAGCATAAACCCGGCATCCCGCACTGCGCGGTAGACATGCCTGCGCTGGAGGTCAAACCATTCCCGCGGTGTATCGGGAATGACGCAATCCTCATCCATCGGGATCAGGTCGTAATACGCGTTCATCATCGCGCCGTTGCCGCATTCCATGCACTGTATGGTGCCGCCCTCCGCGTACATGGAAAATTCCTTGTGGCACCTCGGGCACCAGAAAAGCAGCGTATGAAGGTTATGAGCAATGCGCCCGCCCGCCGCAAACTCCACGCGCGCCTGCTTATTCCAATCATAATCGTCATGATACATCTCCATATCGAGCTTTGCCTGGATTTCCTCCGCGGACATCCTTGCAATCTGTTCCGGGGATAAGAATTCCGAAACCGTGACATCCACCTGGCCGGGGCGTTCATCCAGACAGTACTTTGTGCTGGTCAGATACCCGCCGGAAATTTTCATCATCAGCACGGGAAGCCGGAAATGCTTTAAAAACTTGCCGCTGCCGATTGCGCAGGGCTGGCTGGCGCCGGAAATGGAGCTCATCCCTTCCGGAAACAGCGCGACGCGCCCGCCGCCATTCAATACCCGCGTTACCTCACGGATGGTGTAGGTGTCCGGCACGAAATTGCGTTTGGGGATGACCTGCATCAGCCGGAAAACAAACGCGAGGTGGGAACGAAAAAACTCATTGTAGCCCGCCACAAAATTGAGCGTATGCGGGTAGAACGCCAGCGCCGCGTAAATATAATCGAGCCGCGAGGCGTGATTGCTCACCACGATATACGGCCCCTTGTAAGCCGCGAGATCCACATCGCGCGCGACGGTGATATGCAGCTTCTTCTCAAACAGCACCCGCAGCACAAGCACAAGGATGCGGTAGAGGAACGCGGGCGGGGACTTGAGTTTGCGGGTAGCGAGCTTTTGCCGCAATGTCGGCTTCTGTTCCATCGTACTATTCCCCCAATCATATGAATGCGTAACTTGCCGGCCTTCCCTTGCCGACGTACAATAGAGGCATGTTTATCAATGCGGTACAAAAACAGCAGGGACACACGGGAGAGGAAGCGTATATCGATGCCATCCCCGCGATCCGTACACTGAAAGAACTCAGGCTTACAAAACCGGTCACGTTCTTCGCGGGGGAAAACGGCTCCGGCAAATCGACGCTGCTCGAAGCCATTGCCACCGCATACGGGTTCAACCCGGAAGGCGGTTCAAAGAACTTCAACTTCTCCACGCAGGCGTCCCACTCGCGCCTATCCAACCGGCTGCGGCTGGTGAAGGGCATCCCTTACGCCCGGGGCGGCTTTTTTCTGCGCGCCGAAAGCTTTTATAACGTAGCAACCGAGGTGGACAGGCTGGACCGCGAAGTCGCAAGTATCAGCTTTTTACGCTCCTACGGCGGTAAATCACTGCATGAACAATCCCACGGGGAAAGCTTCCTTGCGCTTGCGCTCAACCGCTTCCAGAAAAACGGCCTGTACATCCTGGATGAGCCGGAAGCGGCGCTTTCCCCTTCCCGGCAATTGACGCTGCTTGCGCGGTTCCATGAGCTTGTCCAGCAAAACGCGCAGTTTCTGATCGCCACGCATTCACCGCTTCTCATGGCCTACCCGGAAGCGGAAATCCTCTGGCTGGATGAAACAGGGATGCGCCCCATTTCCTACAAGGACACGGAGCATTACCTCGTGACGCGCAGGTTTTTAGAACACCCGCAGCGGATGCTCGACATCCTGTTACAGGACATATAACGGCAAATTTCGTATTTGTTCAACATTGGTATTGTACCTTGCAATCAGCCCTATGCGCAAGCATTGCCCTATTGCCGCACGGTGGGCTCAAGCACTGTGAGCGTATTGTTGACGGTATTCATATTTATAAGCGCGCCCAGTGGTACCGCCGCTTTGTACACCCCGTGGCCGGAGGCAAGGTTTGTCATCAAGGGCTTCCCTAAGGGCATGATCACATCCCGGATCAGCGCTTCATAATCCTGCTCATATGCGGGCGGGCAATCCGTGCATTCCCCCATCAGGATACCTGCACAGTCATCGAACTTGCCCGCAAGCCGCAGGCTGTTGATGTACCGGTAAACGGTATTGACGGGCTCGTGCGTGTCCTCCAGAAACAGGATGCGCCCGCGCGTGCTGATTTCATACGGCGTACCCAGCGTATCCACAAACGAAGTGAGGTTTCCCCCGACGATTGTGGACGTGATGTTTCCCGGAATTCGGCCTACCAGCGGCATATCCGGCGGATTTTCAATGGGTCTTGGCGCCTGTGTACTGGAAACCGCCATTAAAAACTGATTGAAGTTATAGGGCGGCGTATCCGGCCTAAAATCGATCAGCATCAGGCTGTGGAACGTAATGAGATTGCAAAATTGCGTGAGCACGTTCAATAGCACCGTCACATCGCTGTAGCCCGTGATGATTTTGGGGTTTCTTGCAATGACAGAGAGATTGAGATAGGGAAGTATTCCCGCCACCCCCACGCCGCCGCGCGTCGGGATAATGGCCCGCACCTCCGGATTTTCAAACATGCTCATCAGATCGGCCGCGCGCTGGTCCTCGGACGCCGCAAGATACCCCGCGTAGGAGTATACATAATTGCCGACCACCACATTGAGCCCCATACTCCGCAGCATCATGATACCACGGTCTATGGTGGCCGCGTCTTCGGGGCTTCCCAGCGTGACAATGCCCACCGTATCCCCTACGCGCAACATCTGCGGAGCAATCGCCATAGTGCATGATCCCCATTCTCTTTTTTCTTACAATATATGGCCGTATGCAGGGGCGCATGTTATATGGGGCACAAAGAATATAATGAAAAACAGGCCGGAAACAATTCCGGCCTGTTCTGTCTTTTTTCAATGCACAGCCCTACTCTGCTTCTTCCACTTCCCCCTCCGGCACAGTTCCCTGCGGCACGGGGGAAGCCGAGGCCGCGGGAGGCTGCGATACCGCGGCGCCCGGGGCAAGCAGCTCATAGAAGCCGCCCGGCAGCTTCTTTTTGTCTACCTGCGCCTGCGTGATGTTGCGCGCCACACAGAACGTATACATGGCGTTTGCAAGATCGTACTGCGCCTGCTCGATAGATGTTTTATCAAGCGGCGAAGCAGTCAGCTTTTCTATGGCCTCCTCCCCCGCGTCCGCCGGAATATTGCGCTGCGCAACCAGCAGCAATGCTTCCATCGCGGCCTTGAGCGGCTCCTGCAATTCCCGCTCCTTGGGGGTAAGCGCCGCCATCGCTTCCTGCTCCAGCAGGTACTGCGCGCCCTCGGCATAGGTCAGCGCGGCGAACGCGGCTTTGTCCGCACGTACATAGTCCAAATCATACCGGGGATTGGTCTTGATATCGATGCCGTAAATCTCCTTGACCAGCTTTTTGAGCTTAGCATTATCCAACACATAGAAGGAAGCGTTGTATACATTGCTGATATACTCGCCCGCAAGCGTATGGCGGTGGAGGTCCTGCATATCAAGGCCCATGGCAAACACTGTCATGGCGGCAATCTGTTCCGCATTCAGGTTGGTTTTGATCTTGTCCTGCACAGAGGCGTAAATCTTCGGCAGGTTTACGAGCTGGTTGCGGGATTTTAACTGCTGGAAGATCGCAAACAGCATGCGCTGCTGCCTGTCCGCCCTGCCGACATCCGTGCTGATGCCTTTTCTGGCGCGCACATAATCAAGCACCTGCTGGCCGTCCATGTGCTGCATGCCGGTTTCTAATACCCGCCCGTTGAGACGGATTTCCACATCCACGTCATACTCCACGCCGCCCATGGCGTCAACGATGGCCTTGAGGCCCGTCATATCCACGCCCGCATAATAATCAATGGGTACGCCAAGAAGGTTTTCCACTGTCTTCATCGCATACAGGAAGCCGTCCCCCTCCGCGCTGCCGCCGTGCGCGAACGCTGCGTTGATCTTCCACCGTCCCTTTTTGTTGTAGATGGGCGCATACGTATCGCGCGGGACGGAAATAAGGTCCACCGTGCCCTTTTCAAAATCCGCCGTCATCAGCATAATGACGTCCGAACGGTAATTGTTCTTCGCGTTGCGGTAAAGCGCGCTGTCCTCATCCTCACGCTCGGGACTCTGGTCCCAGCCGAGCATCAGGATATTGACCTTGTTTTTCATAAAGCCCAAATCCGCGTTCTGCCGCAGCTCTTCCTCAGGGGAAAGCGTGGGGACCGGCGTAGGGGTTACGGGTGCGCCGGTGATTGCCGGGCGCTCGGTTGCCGCGGCCTTGGGGGTCTGCGCAATGGGGGATGGCGTTTCAAACGCGCTCATGGGGTTCATAAACATAACGTACGCATAACGCCCGCCCACAAACAGCACCGCAATCCCGAGGAAAAGCAAAATGATCTTCCAGACCCGTTTATTTTTGGTAGTGGCGCGGCCGTCTTGCTGTTCTTTCATACGCCATACCCTCCTTACAAAATGCTTGCACACGCAAAAAACGCCTGCGCGTGTCCCAACTAGTATACCACTATTGCACGAATTATTGTAAAACCGTATGCCTGCCGAAGGAAGCATTTTTTACCCGGAAAAAGTTTGTAATTTTTTCTACAAGGAAAATCAAATACCTATTGATTATCCCGGAAATTCCCGATAAGATACAAATAAATACTGTAAGCATTTGGAGAATCGCTTTGGAATATTTATATTAAATTTTACTAAAATAATTTGAGGGAAATAAAATCCAAAAGAAGAATCGCGCTATTTGGTCGTTTCGATTTTCTTTTCGCTTCTACTACATATGGTAACAAGACGCCGCATTTTACACAACATGCTGTAGGTTGCCGTCGAAGCGTCACCCAAACCGTTATTTTACGTAATTTATTTTTGGATTGATTCGTTCCAATTGGAAATTCGACAACAATACCGCATATTCACCCCTGACATTGGACAAATTTGGATGTTACAATATCCATAACACCAGTAACAACCGTATAAACCAGATTCTTCAATGAAGTTTTTTATAGAACCCAAACCTGTAGTGGGGGATTACAGGATGGTGATAAAAGCGAAAAGGGGGATCATATGTCAAAGTACCGAATTTTATTAGTCGATGACGACCCGCAGTATCTTTCCGCCGTACGCAGCTATTTCAGCGTACAGGAGCCGATCAGGCAAGTGGATATTGCAACCGATGGACGGCAGGCGCTTGAAAAACTGCACATGACCCATTACGACGCCGTGCTGATGGATCTGATTATGCCGAAGCTGGACGGGCTGGGTGTGCTCGAAAGCCTCTCCATCACAAGCGGGGACAAGCCTTCCGTCATTATCGTTTCCGCCATCCGCAACGAAAACATGATCCGCAACGCATGCTCATTGGGCGCAAAGTACTTTATGGTGAAGCCTGTGGAGCCGGATACGCTGTACCGGCGCGTGTTGGACATGCTCCAGACGACACAGGCAAGCCCCGCGATGCCCACCCTTTCCCAGCCGCCAAAAACGCTGGATGAAAAAATCACCTCCGTGTTCCTGGTGGCGGGCATCCCCGCGCATATCAAAGGGTATTACTACCTGCGCGAGGGCATCCGCATGGTATATGCGCAACCCGTGCTCATCAACCGCATCACAAAAGAGCTGTATCCCGGTATTGCCAAGCAGTTCTCCACCTCGCCCAGCAAAGTGGAGCGCGCCATCCGCCACGCGATTGAGGTCGCCTGGACGCGCGGCAAAATCGAGAACATCAACCAGCTCTTTGGCTACAACATCTATTCGAAAAACGACAAGCCCACCAACGGCGAATTCATCGCGCTGGTGGCGGACAAGCTGCTGATGGAACAGGGCAGGGAAAAAAGCCTTTCCGAAGGCGGCGCGGCATAGTCCGATTTTTTCTTAATTAAAAAGGGCTGCAGTGCTTCTTGCACTGCAGCCCTTTTGTTCAGGTATTGGCTTTGCCTGTAATGGATGTGATGCTGATGCGCACAACAGCGGTATGCCCTATTCCGGAAGCGATGTATTTTTCCACGCCTTCCATCGCGTCTGGCGTATGGCGCGTGCACAAGACCCGCAGCGCATGCTCTTTTTCCGCCTGCTCCGTCACCATACCCGCAACGCCGGTCACGGTGGCGGAGGCATAGTCTACGCTGTAGCTTTGCTGATTGGTGATGGCGCGGGAAACGCAGGCGAGCGAGACCTCCGGGCGCGCTAAAATGTTCTCCAGCTTCTGGCCAGCCTGCGCGCTGTGGAAATAGATAGTTTCCCCTTCCCGCACAATGCTAAGCGGCACGCAGTACGGCGTTCCATCCGCATTGACCGTGCCAAGCACGGCATAATTGCAGGTATCCACAACTTCCAGGGCAAATTCGCGGGATTGTTCACGGTCATGTCTGCGCATGAAGCGGCCTCCTGAAAAAGTTTTCAACAGCATACCACACCCTGCCCTCAGAATGAAGCCTCTTTTGTTGCACGAACGCTTATTTGAGGAAAAACCCGCCGGAAGCGGGCGCATCCGATGCGAACGGATCATATGCCGCCGCTGCGCGCGGCAATATGGGCTTGCTTTTTGCGGGGCGTGACATGAGGCCATAGCGGAGCGCTTCGGGCGCGTGGTCCTCGCCGCCTGCGGCGTCCTCAAGATTCTTGCTGTCATGCAGCAGCTGCGGCAGCGTGCGCACAAGGTTGGTGCAGGTAGAGAAAATCTGCAGGAGCGGCTTGCCGTCGTCCGCATCGGCAAGATATTCCCTCACGCGCTGCCAACCAGGAATGCGCGCATTGTCTGCGCGCAGCAGCGCCACGCCGTGCTTTAAAAACACCTCCGCAATGCTTTCCCCGGAGATGCCGTCCTCCCCCTTTGCGGAGAGCCCCCGCTTTTGCCACGCGTCCGGCGACGCGACCGTGTAGGCGATCTTCTCGCCCTCCGATCGTTCCACAATGCGTCCCGCCATGCGGGAGGAAAGTACCTGCCTGCTATATTCCTCCCGGTATACATAAACGCGCCCATCCGGCCCGCAGGCAAACCACAGCACGCAGCAAAAATCGTTGTATCCCCAGTCCATGGCGCGAAAACGCCGCCACCAGCCGGGGATTGCAAACGGCTCGCACACATGCTGTTCCCTGCGAAATTCCGGAAAATACTGGCCCTCAAGCGCGTCCCAGTCGCCTTCGAGATACGCGCGCCGCAATTGATCCGGCAAATTCATCAGCGTGCGCACATAATCGGGGTTGCGTTCCATCAATACCTTGTTGTCATACACGCGGGCGGGGATAAACGCATAGTCCTCCGGACGTTCAGAGTTCCGGTACTGCCGGTCAATGAACAGGCGCTTGACCCACGCGTGCCCCACGCCGCCCGGATTGCAGGTATAATACATGCGCGGCTTGAAATCCAGACGCGTGGAGCGGTTGCAGGTGCACAAAAACAGCATCTGCGCCTCTGTAAAATGCGTGGCCTCCTCCAGGCCGATCACATCATACTCCTGCCCCTGGTACTGGTACACATCCGCCTCCTTGTCGCAATATCCAAGCCGGATGCGCGAGCCGTTGGGAAAATGGAACGAGCGCGCGCCCGCGTTGTAGGCCGCAAGCCCATATAGTTCCTGCTGCAGCGGACGGCCATGGTTTTCCTGCAGCTCCGGCAGGGTGCGCCGCAGCAGCAACAGCTGCAATCCCGGGCGGCGCAGCGCAAGCAGCACGAACTTGCGGCGCATGGCCCAGCTTTTGCCGCCGCCGCGCGCGCCGCCGTACGCCACATGCGTTGCCGTACTCATAAAAAAGGCGCGCTGCTGCGCGCTTGGCGTTCCTATCAGCTTCCGTTTTTTTTGCATGCAATCCCTCCCTTGTTTCCTTCAGGCTACCGGCTGAATTCCTCCGGGTCTTCAAGTACGACGGTAAGCGCGCCCTCCCCTTTTTCCGTTTTTGCAGGCTCTGTGGCGCCGTATCCCCAATCCTTGAGCAGCAACGCGGCTACATTCGCGCTGAGTTCTCCCAACAGCGCCCGCTCCACCAGATGCTGCTCCACCCGTGCCGCCGCCCAGGAAAGGGCCGCCTCCGCTTGCGAGCGCCGCTTTTTTTCGCCCTGCGGCCTTCGCGCCGCTTCCAGCCGTTCCCGCGGGAGCTCCAGCGCCGCGCAGAGCCCGGCCATGGTATACGGCACCTGATGGTAGCTGATCTCCCCGTTTTTGAGCGTCAAGCGCTCACGCGTCGCGTCACACTGTGCAAAATAGTGTTCCGCCTTTTCCCGCAGCAATTGTGCGGTCGTTTGCCGCCCCGCCATACTTCCCTCCCCCTTCTTCAGAACATGCGTTCCCATATTTGCTGCTATCGTACCATGGATCATCCTGAAAAAGGAGACTGAAAACGGTTCTATGAGGGATTATGACGCCTTATTTCCGGCACAATGCATTCTGCTTTCTTTTGCTCTTTTTTCGTAATTATTTTGTAATATTTTAAGATTTGCTTTATCATGCATCAAACTATAATGCAAGCTTAATTTTCCGAAATAAAGCTTAAATTCCTCAATAATACAAGAAAATTTCTGAAGAAATCCTTTAAAAATAAAAGTTTCATGACATCGTTTTTTTGAAATTATTTTGTAACAATTTTGTTGACGAAGCATCACAAGTTTGTTACGCTTTTGCCGTGCGAAGAGGTTGCCGCGCTCTTATTTGCAACAGTAACGAAAGGGGTAACAAACGATGAAAAAAATTTTTTCTCTTGTACTTGCGCTCGTCATGATGCTTGCTCTGGCCGTTCCCGCCATGGCGTTCACCAGTGACACCACCGACAGCAGCAGCACCGTTCCCTATGAACTGGACATCTATCTGGTTGATTATGAAGGCGATGAATTCTTCGGCTTTGTCTCCCTGCCGGAATCCGACCGCGGCTATGCCGTCAATGAAATTGTCTGCGCCGTTGTAGAGCTCTATGTTCCCAAGGCACAGGACCCGTATGACGATGGCTACAGCACGCTGGTATTTTCCGGCAATAACGTTTCCCTCAAGGTGACGGACAATGTAATCTCCGGCTCCACAGCCACTCTCCAGACCGTCTACGGCCCCACTTCCTTTGACTGGGACGGCGATGATATCTCCTATGATCTTAGTGACAATGATTTCTACTATACCGCCAACCGCACGTATAAGTGGATGTTCTTTGCCAAGGTTACCGGAGATGACGCTTCATTGAGCGCCAGCCTCGTCGACGGCGAAAGCAGCGGTTCGTTCAGCACCACCGCTTCCGTCAGCTCCATTGACATCACGCTAAGCGGTGTGAACTACACCATTACCAAGTCCAAGTCCTCCAGCAGCACCGCCGGCACTTACACCATCGCGGTGAACACCGGCGACTATGCGGGCTCCAGCATCACCATTAACGTCAGCTCCTCCTATAAGTCTACCGGTATGTCCATCAACCCCGTCGGCAGCACCGGCAATACCGCACTGGGCGTAACGGTTGGCGGCGTGCTTGGCGTATATGATGATGCCGTCATCCGCACCTCCGGCAATCTCTACGAAGAAATCATGGACATCTACGCCGACGTTGCGCAGGACATCTTTGGCCTGGATTACATGCTCATCGGCAACTATGTGCGTGATTCCTTCTTCGAAGGCCTGACTTCCGCAAGCACCGTGACCGCTGCCGTTCAGATCGAGCCCTGGACCGCTTATGTGACCGTGCCCGATACCGTGGTTGTCGATCCTCCGAAGACCGGTGATGCCGCAAGCATCCTCGGCTTCACAATAATATTCCTTGCCGCGGCTGCAGCCGCTGCGGCAGGGCTTGCAAAAAAGAGCCGCGCATAAATTCTTGCAGAAGAAAGCGTCAACCGCGCACAAAATCACCCGCCGGAATTCCGGCGGGTGGCTTTTTGTTTACCTCCCCGTCCTGTTCAGGTTGTATTTGTAATTGAAATACCGTACGCTAAAGATATGATGCGTGCGTCACGTACACGCCCGAAAAATGCATAAGCGTACCTTGGGCGCAAATGATAACCAGGAACGACCACGTTTCCTCATTTGAAACTATCGTTGCTGCCTTTTGAAAAGGAGGGTTCTATGACAACCGCACTGAGCGAAACCATACGGCTTTTTCTGAACAATACGCAGGCAATCAAGGACGGCTTTCCGTTTCAGGGCTCCATGCTGCGCAGGCTTGGCGCGCTGCTCTATACTAGCGAGCATAAAGAGGCGGATTGCGGCCGCATCCGGGAGGCCATGCAGCTCGTCAAGGCGCATACAAGCCCGTTTTCCATGTTTCGCGGAACGACGCTGTTTTCTTTTGCGGCAATGCTTTCCCTGCGCGAGCATCAAGAAGACCTCACGAAAGACGCCGTTGTTGTGTATCAGCTGTTGAAAGCGGCCCGGTTTCACGCAAGCATGTACCTGGTGTTTGCCGCACTGCAAATTGCTTTGAGCGTCCCGCGCGACGCACAGCAGGATGCGGTCCAAAAAACACGTTCCGCCTATGAAGCCGTCCGCAGCACGCATCCGTTCCTTTCCGGCGACCAAAGCGTCATCTACGCCGCGCTCATCGGGAGCGCAGCGCAGGATACCGGGGCCGCTATGGAAAAAACAGAGCGCCTGTTTCTGGAATTAAGACCATCGCTTACGCCAAAGGGCGAGGCGTTGAGCCTTAGTATGCTGCTGTCCCTTTCCGGGGACGACCAAATCTCCCACCGCGTCCTCCAGATACAGGATGCGCTGGAGACGGAAGGCCTTTCGTTCCGGCGCTATTATCTGCTGCCGATGCTGGGCGTTCTTGCCTCCTCTCCGCTAAGCCCCGTAACGCTTGCGGCGGATATTGCCGGGACTGCCGCTTCCCTTCGGGCGCAGAACGGATTCGGCGGTTTCTTTGTCGCCAAGCAGGAACTGCTGCTTTTGAGTGCTTCATTGGTCATTTGTGTTGCGCCGGAGGCGCTGCCGCCGCTCAACACGGCATTGCTGGGCGGGATTACGGGCATGCTGATTGCACAGCAGGTTGCCCTTGCAGCCTCGGCGGGTGCGGCTGCAGCCGCCTCCGCATCATCGTCATCGTCCTGATTGGCCGTCATTCCTTCCCGCGCAGCGCGGGTGGCGCATAAAACAGATGTGATGCCTTTTTCAACATACGCAAACGCCCCTAAATGGGGCGTTTGTTTATTGCTGTTCTTTTCCTTTTACTTGCCCGCTTTCACACTTTGTCGTAAGATAGGGGTACCATCCGGGGAAGCATCCGGGGATTCCATGTTTAGCGAGGATTTTGCTTTGAAAGATTTGATGGCGCTCTATGTAAAGCTCCGTTCCCTTGTATTGTTCCGCGATCTCATTGAGGATGCCGTGTTTGCAGCCGCCATGCAGCTTTTTTCCTCCATTTCAAAAAGCGAGGCGGAGCAGGTGGACGCGTACGCGGCGTTTGCGGCAAAGCTCTTTGCCCTGACGGAAGACTGGACGGACTATGTATGGAGCAAGGCCGCGCCCAATGAAAACCCCTATGTATACAAACGTGCCATCAACGCGCCTACTTCGCGTGCCATGCAGAAATGCCTTGATGCGGAGCTTTCCATACTGGAGGAGCTTTCCCAACTGGATGCGGCAGCAGTACGGCAGAAAATGACCTACCCGGGATATTTGCCTGTGTGGGCCACGCATCCCCTTGATTTTCATGCCGCGTATGAAGCGCGCATGGCACATCTCAACAAGGTCGGTTACGGCATTTATGCGGAACACACCATGTTCCATTTGGAGGGCAATACCATCCTCCCGGTACAAACGCCCGACCCGGTGCGCCTTGCGGATTTAAAGGGGTACGAACGGGAGCGCGCACTTGTTACGGCCAATACGCTTGCGCTGCTCAATGGGAAGCCCGCCGCGAACGCGCTGTTATACGGCGACGCGGGCACCGGCAAATCCTCCACCGTCAAGGCGCTCGTCAACGAATACGGCAAGGATGGGCTGCGGCTCATTGAAATCAAAAAGCACCAGTTACTGCTGATCCCTTCCATACTCGAAAAGCTCCGAGACAACCCGCTGCGCTTTGTGTTGTATCTGGACGACCTTTCCTTTACGGAATGCAACGAGGAAAGCGGCATGCTCAAAGCCATACTCGAGGGCTCCGCGGCGGCGCGCACGAAAAACGTCGCCATCTATGCCACCAGCAACCGGCGGCATATCGTCAACGAGCGGTTTTCCGACCGTGAGGGCGGCGATATCCACCGGAACGAAACCATCGAGGAGCAGACCTCCCTTTCCGAGCGCTTCGGCCTGAGGGTCTATTTTGGCAAACCGGACAAGGAGGGCTATCTCGCCATCGTCAGCGCGCTTCTGCAAGCGCGGGATATGGCGCCGACGGATGGGCTTTTGCTGCAGGCGGAGCGGTTTGCGCTCTCCCGCGGGGGACGCTCGCCAAGGGTCGCAAAGCAGTTTGTGGAGTCGTTGTTGATCGAGCAGGATTGAGCGGGAACTGTTGCCTACAGCATACAGAACATCCGCCACAAGCCCATCAGTGTTCTATTTCTCTATGAGGAAAGTATGGAAGATCAAATGCTCAGCGTGCTTTCCGCTTTCCTTTTCGCCCTCTGATATAGAATACTGTCAGCATGACGAGTATTGTAAGCGCGGCAAGAATGAGCGCAACAAAAAACATGATAATTGCATATTCGCGAGCTACCTCTGTAAGATCAATGCCAGGAGAAGGAGGGCGATTCTGATTGGATAGCTTCAGGTTTGCGTCCGGCTTGATGTCCCGGGGGCTGCCATCGGGCGTCCTCTCAAGAACAAACGCTTCCGCCTTGACATTGGCGTCCGCGATCGGCTGTTCGGAAACAGCAAAAGACATCCCTCCTACCTGCCCATCTTTTATCCAGATGGGCATGGAATTCGCAAACGTCATATTCGGGAGAAGAATGAGAACACAAAAAAGAAACATAACCCATTTTCTATATTTCATATACCTATCCGCCTTGCCGTATTGTAAATGATAGAAAATTACCTCCTGCACTTTCCCCCATATTTGAGGATAAGTGCGATCATCAGGATGGAAGCAAGAAGAGACATGGAGTTGGTAATCAGAAACGCGCCGCCCGCGCCGTTCATGACAAGATGGACGGCATATGCCTCCATCATGGAAATTCCTGCGCACATCATCAGATAGGTCTTGAGATTCAAATCCTTTGCGGATTTTGTTTTGAGAATCTGTACAATCTGCGGAATTTGCCCAAAAGCCATGATGATACCGCCAACCAGCTGTAGCGCGTCAAAAAACATGGTGCTCTCCTTTGTAGGTTGCATTGTGGCTGTTTGAGTATACCAAATCTCCGGCAATTCATAAATGCCTCCAGACGAAAAAAGCGCTGTCTAAAAACAGCGCTTTTCCTTTTCAATCTTCCTTTTCCTGTTCCTCTTCCCGCTTCTCCCATCCATGGCGCCCGCAACGCGGATCATGCCCGAACGGATGCTCGGGCCCGCCATGCCAGCCAAAGGGCGGACGGCCATGCGGGGGAGCCATACGCGGATCAAACGGCCCATGATGGCCGCACGGCCCGTGATAAGTCTGCCCGTCCTCTTCCTGCCCGTCTCCCACCTGCTGTTCCAGCGAGGTGATGACACGCTCCAACAGCGCTGCAAAGGTCTCCCGCTCCTCTTCACTCAGGCAATCGAACAAACCGGCAGGATCCGGTTCCTTCCCCGCTTGCTTTGCGGCCTCTTCTCCCTCCTCCGTCAGCCGGATATTGAGTACCCGCTTGTCTTCCTCCGAAGGGGTCCGGGTGATATAGCCGCTGCGCTCGAGCTTCATCAAAAGCTCTCCCAGCGACTGCGGGCGCATATCCAGCAGATAGCCAAGATTCTTCTGGCTGATCTCCGGCTGTAGTTTTAAAAGTGTCAATATCCTGCCCTGCCCTCTGTGCGGGTTGCCCATGGGGCCGTATTCCCTGTGCTTTTGCTGGTGATAGCGGTGCATCAGCCATTGGAGGCGCATCAGCTTTTTGAAAAGCTGACCATCCTTATTCTGTTCTTCCATATTGCATCCTCCTCGATGATTTTTATAAGGTACCTTCTAATCTGTATTCTACAGGTACCTTTTTATTCTGTCAAGTCCTTTTATCAGGTACCTTTTTATATTGTGTTTTACTGATAAACCGCCAAAGCGGGAATACTGATGCTAACATTATTCCAAAGGAGCATCTGTGCAAAAGCGCATCCTAAAAAAGTCCGTCTTATTTATCAAAAAGCTGTACGTGCGCTTTCAGGCGGACGAGGTGACCGCACTCGGTGCGGAATTTGCCTACCACCTGCTGCTGGCGCTTTTCCCTTTTTTAATCTTTCTGGTCACCGTGCTGACCTACACGCCACTGCTGCAGCCGGACGCGCTCGAAGACCTCCTGCGCATCCTGCCGACAGACGCCTATGAGGTGGTAGAAACCACGCTCAGGGAGATCACGGCCGTCAACCGCCCAAACATCCTCTCCATCAGCGTCGTATTGGCCGTCTGGTCCTCCTCCAACGGCTTTATGGCAATCACGCGGGGACTCAACCGCGCCTATGACAGCAAGGAGACGCGCAAGTTTTATACCGTGCGCCTGATGGCCATCCTGTTTACGGTTTTGATTGCATTTTCTATATTATTGGAAATGGTGGCGATCGTATTTGGGGATATGCTGATTGCGGAGTTTTCCAAACGGCTTTGCTGGTCCTGCTCGGGCGTTACCATCTCGCACATCCTGCAGATTATCCTTCCGATCGGCATGCTGCTTCTGATTTTTATCTTCCTTTATACCGTCATCCCCAACCGCAAGCTGCGGATACGGGAGGTGCTTCCGGGCGCGATCTTTACAAGCGTTGTTTGGGTGATCGCCTCCATGCTCTTTTCCGCATATGTCAACAATTTTGCCAATTTTACGCGCCTGTACGGCAGCCTGGGCGGCGTGATCGTGCTGATGCTGTGGCTGTATCTTTCGAGCATGGTGATGCTCATCGGCAGCGAAATCAATGCCACGCTGTATTTTGAAAAGAACGGCGAGAAATCCCTCATGGAGCAGGAGCGTAAACAATAAAGGGGGGATGTATCTCCATCCGCCCTTTTCCCGTCTTACCCGTTCATACCCGTGTAAAGGAGTACCGCGTCCCGCAGGAACTTGGCAAGGCCCGGCTGTTCCTGATCGTAATATGCCGTGAATCGCTCATCCTCCACATACATCCGGACGATGCCCGCATGCGCTTCCTTGGAGTACCCGCCGCCCCATGCGGTGGTCAGCCACTGCCGGTGCAGGTCCGCGGCCTCCTGTGCAAGCGCTCCGCCCGCATCGCCAGTGGCGAACGCGGCTTTCAGCTTCTGCATGATTTCGCTGCCGAGCGTTTCAAACGCGCCATACTGCTCCTTTGTCATGCTCTTGAACGCATTGTTGGAGCGTTCGACCTGCTCCGTGCCGTATTTCTCCCTGATCTCCTCTCCATACTTCGCTTCATTTTCATCGATCAGGCGCTGTTTGAAGCCTTCAAACTTTTCTTGATCTGTCATAAGAATTCTCCCTTCCGTTTCCGCGATTGTTTTTTCCACATTCGCAATCAGTGTGTCAAGCTGCTCCCTTTTTGAAAGAAGCTGCGCCCGGTGCTCCCGCAGGGCAAGCGCGCCGTCAAACGACGGCGACGTGAGGATATCCCGTATGGCCTCAAGCGGGACACTTAGTTCCCGGTAAAACAGGATTTGCTGGAGCCTTGACACCTCCTGTTTTCCATAGATACGGTATCCGGATGAATTGACCCTCGCCGGCTTTAAGAGCCCGATTTCATCGTAATACCGCAGGGTCCTCGTGCTGATCCCCGCAAGCTTTCCTAGCTTCTGCACCGTGTATTCCATAGTCTCTCTCCTCCTGACAACTCAACGGTACACCTTGACGTAACGGCAATGTCAACAGTATTTTTTCATTTTTTGAAAAAATGATTAGCGGCTTTGCGCAAAATGGGTAAAGCTTTTGATAAGAAGGAAAACTAATCTGCAGCACCTCTATTATAGAGTACGAACTTGCCCAAGAAAGGCGGTGCCCTTATGCATTCCATTCAAAAAAACAGCAGCCAACCGGCTGATTAAAGAAAAATCTCCCTACCTGCTCCAACACGCCTACAACCCGGTGGACTGGTACGCGTGGAACAACGAGGCGTTTTTAAAAGCAAAGGCGGAGGATAAGCCCATCTTCCTCTCCATCGGCTACACCACATGTCATTAGTGCCATGTATACTAAAGTAACCTATGGATGTAGCCCATCAAAGGGATAGCCCCCACACAAGTCTTAGCCTTTTCAAGCTATCAGCAAAATAGGCGCATTCACGCATCATGCAAGCTAAGCCGACAGTCCGCCTATAGCCCCCTTGTTTATGACTTTAGAATTTTAGAGGCTTTTTGAGACAGCCCACTATTACCCCACAACCGACCTGTTTAGAATTTCGCGTACTTGGAATTAACCAGAGAATATAGATTCTTAACGACCACCCCTTCGAAATTGATGGTTAAGCGAGAAAAGAGGCCGCTGCGCACATACTTCATGCAGCTGCCTCTTACATTATTTAATTGCTATGTTTACGCATTTGGGTTCGCAGAGCCGATGCCGACTCGCTGTATTGCAATTTTGCTTCCGCTGATCACAACAGCTTGATCATAGTTGCCAAGCAGCACTTTGAACAGTTCCACAGGTACATAGATAATTCTATTTACTATGACCGGCTCGGAGCTAAGGTCCTCAGGCGAGGTCGTTCCGATAGCCCTTGTGCTGTAAACAGTATATATGCTGCTCCCAAACTCTACATCGCAAGCATTTTCTTTGTTTTCCAGGTGATAGCTTTTGTTTCTGCTGCTGTAGCTGACCTTATAGCCCAGCTCTTTTGCCACGTGCTTCAGGGGAACCATAACCGTGCCGTCGATCATCTGACCCTCAGCCTTTTGCCTTCTGCCGTTTACGGTGATTGTATACTTCTCGGAAGGATTGTTATCCGGTTTCTTCTTGCCGGCTTTGCTGTTGATATAGACGCAGCCCCCATCAATTTTTACAGCCTTATCAGTATTCCCAAGCAGCACGCGATAAAGCTCGGCGGGAACATAGATGGTGCCGGAGATAAGCATGGGTTCGGAGCCAAGATCGGTAGGCGCAGTCATGCCTAGGCTGTTAAGGCTGTATGCAGCATATATGGAACTTCCCATGGTGATATCGCAGGCGCGATTGCCGTTTTCGAGATGATAGGTCTTTTCGGTTGCTTTATAGCTGATCTTATACCCCAATGCCTTGGACACAGCCTTCATTGGTAGCATCAGTGTACCATCCTGCATAACCGCAACCGCGCGGGTAGCATTGCCGTCGACAACAATCTCATATGAGCTTTCCGCAGCAAGCGCGGGTACCGCCGAACATAATAGCGTAATAACAGCCAGCATCAATACAATTACTTTTTTCATCTTTATTCCGTCCTTTCTTGTTGCTCTCCCACAACCTTTTCACTATAAATACAAACCAGCTGACTGATATGTTGCATTGTAAAAAAAGAAAGCTGGATTTTTTCCAGCTTTCAGAGGATAAAAGATTATTTGTCAGCGGAGATTTTGCACACTGTTGACGATCATCATCATATCGTTTTCTGACAACGGTTGTATCGAATAGACGCAATATGCTCTGTCTGCGTTCATCCAAATGGCCGTCTGCCATCCGTCCTTACCTCCCTTTAGCGAAACCGAAGCGCCGTTATCCGCAGCGACCGTATCTAGTGCAGCATACTCCGTGGAATCTCCGCTGATATCCTCGTTCCCTTGGGCGGTACGGTAGTTTATTTCGCTATCCTCGCTTGCGTAAGTCAGTTCCAGCATTTCGTTATAGTATATGGTGCACGCGCTCATTTTATAGCCTTGGGGCAGTTCTGCCGGTATGCAGGCGTCAAAAGGTAACGCAGACAATGCTTCCTCAACGGTTTCATAGCTTGTTGGTGGCAACGGCGCTCCGACGTGTCCCCCCGGCTCCTGCGTTTGCATATGAAGCATTGGCACGACAGCAAGGCATATAACCAAGATCGCGGCACAGGCTGCCAACCCCGTTATCCAATATGTATAAGTGCGGGGCTGCGGGCGGCTTCGTTTCGCCGTTTCTTTTTGGAGATTGCCCACAATGCGATCCTCCATCTCCGGCGTTACAGATATATGCTCCATAATCAGGTCATACCCGCCTTTACATTTATTCTTCATATCCATAGATATCCTCCAACGGCGCTTTAAGCATATTCCGCCCACGCATTAAAAGGGACCGCACTGTAGCTTCGTTCTTCGACAGGATCGTGCCTATTTCGGCAGCGCTGTACCCTTCATAATAGTATAAATGAAGCACCTCGCTGTACTTTTCAGGCAGTTCCTTTACGCATTGCCAAACGAAAGAAAGGTCGTCTGCTTCCCGCTCGTCCGAAACAAATTCTGTCAATTCGTCCTCCCTGAGCCGCTTGGCATGACGAAGCTTGTTTTTGCACCCGTTGCTGACAACCGTCATAAGCCAAGCCTTTTCATGCGCTTCATTCTCAAATACCGGCGCTTTGCGCATGTATTGGATAAGAGAATCCTGCAGGGCGTCTTCCGCATCCTGAATATTATGCACATAACTAAACGCCAGTCTTAAAAGTGAATTGCCGTATAGCTTCAATGCGTTTTCAGCCCGAAGTGCCCTTTCATTTTCGCATACGAAAAGCGCGGGAGTAGTGCTGCGCTCAAACAATACAGTCAGTAAGCTAACAACATATCGTATCAACCATATGATCGGCATACTACAAGAGTGGGGCAAGACAAAATCATTCAAAACCGTACTCCTCCTAAACTACAGTGCAGGTATAGAATAGCGCTGTTCATTAATTAATACAAACAAAAGGCAAGGATCGTTGCACGCCGCAAAATAAGATGCTGGAATATTTGCAACATAAACGCATCTGCCGGTGTATTTATGACAAAGTGACAAAAATGATCCAATAAAGCGAAAAAGAGAGGATAAAATCATGAAGAAAACAATTGTATTAATGCTGTGCATGTCCATGCTGCTCACCGCTGTTGCCTGCGGTGTCAATAAGCCGCGACAGACTGAACCCCAACAAACTAAAATGCAACAAGAGGAACCGCAGGAAAAACCCGACGCGATCATCAAGAGCGAGGATGACACTGTGCAGATACCCGACCCCTTTACCACATGTGAATCTGTAGAAGAATTTGCAGCTGTAGCAGGCTTAGAATTGACTGCTCCTGAAAGCATCAACGGCAGCAATGGCCGCGTTTATCGGGCCATCAAAGGCGAAATGGCTGAAATCATTTATCTGAACGCATCCGGCGAGGAAATATGCCGCATCCGCAAAGCGTCGGGCAGCGATGATATCAGCGGTGATTACAATGATTATTCTGAAATCAACATGCTAACCGTTGACGAAGTGACCGTAAGCTACAGAGGCGAAACTAGTAAGGTATATGTCGCGAATTGGACAATCGGCCAGTTTTCTTATTCCATGACCATCGAAAACGGCATGGATACCGCAGCCGTTTCAGACATTGTAAAGGGAGTGAAATAACCTGTTTAGGGAAAAGGCGAAGAGTCATCATCGGCCCCCCCCTTTGTGCTTCAGCTACCGTGAGAGCGCAAGCGCGATAGAACGGAGCATATCGCGGCTGGCGTTGCGCTCATCGTGATGACGCGATACACATAATTTACCAAGCCGGACTATTTCCGCCGGCGCAGCGGCTTTTATGCCGCTTCTTCCATGATGGCACTCAGGTATCCCCCTACGGCTTCGGTGATAAGTTCTTCACAGTATTCCTCAAAGAAGGCGGTTAAGTCGGAGGCGTTCTGTAATTTGTTCAGGAGTTCAACTGTTCCCGTACGCATCTTTCTCTTCCTCAACATCCAGGTCTAGCAATTTATTGATTGCGGGCTGCATCTTCTTTTGCCGCCTGTATGCTATAACCAATTTCTTTTCTATTGGCGTCATGCCGTTTGATTTCTTTCCGGGTTCATCGTACCCAAATGCGGCAAGCACGTTTGCAATGCGGTAGAGGCGGCATAGCAGCATCAACGTATCCGCATCCGGCTGGCTGTAGGCTTTTTCCCATCCATAGATTGTCTTTGTGGAAACGGGCTTCCGCGCCAGATATTCCGCGGCTTCTCTTACGGATAGCTTTAGCTCCTGTCGCCTATCGCGCAAGCCCTCCGCAATACGCCGTTTTCCCATGACCATCACCCCTAAGGATGTTGAGTTGTTTGCGGGCTATATAGAACCATTATTGAGAAGATTGTTTGAACAAGATGCAGCACTAACGGAGTATCGATATTATAAATAGTCCCCGCCTTTCCGCGCATACTACATAAGAGTTTACAGCGAAAGAGAGGTGATGCCCTGTGACAAATTCAACTCGAATACCCAATAGATTGATAAGCGAGAAATCGCCTTATCTTTTACAACACGCCCACAATCCTGTGGACTGGTGGCCGTGGTGCAATGAAGCCTTTGCGGAAGCAAAAGCCCAAGATAAGCCGATTTTCCTATCTATTGGGTATAGCTGAATTGGGTTACTTTCATGTACCTGTCATTGGTGCCATGTGATGGAGCGCGAATCCTTTGAGGATAACGCGGTCGCAGCCCTGCTGAACCGGGATTTTATCTGCATCAAGGTGGACCGCGAGGAGCGCCCGGACATCGACAGCATCTATATGGCGGTCTGCGAGGCGTACACCGGGCAGGGCGGCTGGCCGTTGACCATATTGATGACGCCGGAAGCCAAACCTTTTTTTGCGGCGACCTACCTGCCGAAAAAGAGCCGGGGCGGGCTTGCGGGCATGATGGAACTGCTGCCCGCCATCGCCACGCTGTGGCGGGACGAGCGCAGCCGTGCGGAAGCGCAGGGCGAACAAACCGCGCGCTATCTGAGAAACCAGGCAAAAAAGACGCTGCCCTCCCGCGCGCCGGAGGAAACGATGCTGCATCAGGCGGCAACGTCCATCGCCCAATCCTACGATGCGCAATACGGCGGTTTTTCCCCTGCGCCCAAATTCCCGATGCCGCATATCCTGCTGTTTTTGTTCCGCTATGCGCAGCAGGCAGGGGGTACCGCTTCTATGGAGCAGGCCACGGCCACGCTCACCCATATGTACCGCGGCGGGCTGTTTGACCACATCGGCGGCGGATTTGCGCGCTACTCCACAGACCGGCGCTGGCTCGTGCCGCATTTTGAAAAGATGCTCTACGACAACGCGCTACTCAGCCTTGCGTATCTGGAGGGCTTTTATATTACGGCAGCGCCCGTCTTCCGGTACGCTGCGGAAGAAACGCTCCGATATGTGCTGCGGGAGCTGACCGATGCGGAGGGCGGTTTTTACTGCGGGCAGGATGCGGACAGCGAGGGTGAAGAAGGAAAGTTCTATCTCTTTACACCCAAAGAGGTGGAGGCAGCACTGGGCGGCGATGCGGAGGCGTTCTGCACCTTCTATGGCATTGCCGAGGGCGGGAACTTTGAGGGCAGCAGTATTCCGAATCTATTACATCATAAAGCATCGTCCATCCCGGATGATATCCTGTGCGCGCTCAAAGCACGCGTGTTTTCAATACGCAAAGAGCGCATCCCTCCGGCAACGGACGATAAGCAGCTCACCGCGTGGAACGCGCTGATGCTGCAGGCGTTTGCGCGCGCTTCTCTGCTATTGGGAGACGATACCTACCTGAACGCCGCACAGCGCGCCCAGCAAAGTATAGAAAAGCGCCTGACCACCCCCGAGGGGGATTTGTTTGTGCGCTACCGCGACGGGCGGGCGGACCATATGGGGTTGCTTGCGGATTATGCGTTTTACGGCGTTGCCCTGCTGGAGCTTTACGCGGCGACGCTGGACGCAGCCCTGCTCATACGCGCAGCATTCTTAGCGGAGCGCATGCTCCGTCTCTTTGGCGATGATGCGCCGGGCTTTTTTGCCTACTCCAAGGACGGGGAGCAATTGTTAAGCCGCCCCAAGGAGGTGTTTGACGGCGCGCTGCCTTCCGGCAATGCCGCGGCCGGTCTTCTGCTCTCCCGCCTATGGCGGCTGACAGGAGAATTACACTGGCGGGAGGCCGCCGACAGACAGCTTGGCTTCCTTGCCGCACACGCCGTACGCGCGCCGATGGCACACGCTTTTGCGCTCCTTGCCATTGCGGAGGCAGTGTATCCCGAGCAAATGCTGCTGTGCGTAAGCCGCACACAAGCAGACTGGACAAAAGAAGCACGCCTTGCCGCACGCACCAACACCAATGTCCTGCTGCTTGCAAAAACGCCCGCAAATGCCTCGATTTTGGAAACGGTAGCGCCCTTTACGGCGGATTACCCCTATCCGGAGCAGGGAACCGCCTATTACCTGTGCGAAGGTTTCGCCTGCAAGGCGCCTGTGTACGATATGAATGCTTTGGAAACGCTGCTTGTAAAAAATAGGCCGGATGCGCCATAGCATCTGGCCACTGGCCATCGGCAAAGTACTGCGGACTTTTCCGATGGGTGTTCTGTGGGTTTAAATTCC
>JAEWCL010000026.1 GCA_023390655.1 Bacillota bacterium
CTGGGCGCCCGCTTCTTTGATGAGAGGTTGTGATAAAAGCCTGTTGTTTTCTCTTATACCGCGCTCTGCGCGGAATACCCGCTGCCAATCGTTCTCCACTTGCTTGCGCTTCCACGGCGGGCCGTCATATCCAGCGTAAGATCCATCAAAATCCATTCGCCGGTCGCATCGTCGTACACTGCATTCCACGCATGGTATCCGCCCGCGGGCTTGCTGTTGCCTTTGACCATCTTGGTGGGGATGCCCACGCTGCGGCACATGGCGGCATAAAGCGAAGCGATATCGTAGCAGATGCCCACTTTTGCCTTAAGAATGGAGTTGGGGGTTGGCGTATAGCGCGTCACCCTTCCAGAGAGAACATCGTAATAGAGATTATAGTCATAGGAGAAGTTCTTGACGATGTAGCTGTAGATCGCCATGGCCTTGGCCTGCGTTGTCTTCTTGCCATCCGTCAGCTCCAGTGCTTTCTTAGAAACGCTGTCTCCTGCGCGGAAGGAGATTTCCGTAACGCTGCCAAGATACTTTGTGGCGCTTGCGGGAAGCTCGCTTGCGCTCTCAGAGGCGGGTACGTTCTCCCCCGCAGTGGGGATCTGCTGTACAAAGGCCGCGGCCGAGTCATTTGCAAACGTTACGCTGTCCAGCTTTTTATAAGAGTTGCCGCTGATGTTTTCATACAGCAGGGCGGTAATTTCCTGCGCACCTTCCGGGAAAGGAAAGCTCTCCTTGGTGCCGGAAACATAATCGTAATACTGGATCATCCGGGTCGTATCGTCCCGCATGCCGACTTTTAACAATTTTCCGGTGTTTGATTCATAATAGACCGTGATATATCCCGCGGATATATTGGTAAGATCGAATGTAGCGGGCGCTGCCAACGCAGTAACCGGCAATAAAGCAGAAACAACGAGCGCTGCAACAAGCGCTAACGCAGTACTCCGGAATCCTTTCCTCATTTCAATACCCCTTTCGGTAGCTGGCTGCCATTTCAGGCCCTTTAGCTTTGCGCCGCCGCCTTTCGACGGGTTTGCCTTTGTCGCTCAGGTAAGATTACAATACCTTGTCCATACGCTTGTCCTTTTTCGTCCCTGAAAAAGGACAACAAAAAAACTTCTTTCGGTAGCTGGCTGCCATTTCAGGCCCTTTAGCTTTGCGTCGCCGCCTTTCGACGGGTTTGCCGTTTGTCGTTTAAGTTTCACCAACAGATATCACTATTCTGTTCCCCTATATAATAAACCATTTTTGCACAAATTACAACGCAAATCAGGAAAAATTTTGTTCTTTTTTCCTTAAGAATCCTGAAAAAGCGGGTTATATTTAAAAGCAGATCATTTCGTATGCATATCGATGTGATTTTCGCTTTTTCCTTGTAAAAAAAGGGGATATATTCTATAATGATCAAAACATTCCTATATTATTTAGCATTGCAGGGGGCATGCCACATGGCAGGTGACAGCGCGAAACTTTCCGTTAAATTATTTGGCGGATTTTTGGTAGAATACGGCGGAACCATGCTCAGTACCCTCTCCCCGCGGGCGGACAGCCTGTGGATGCTGTTCCGCTTTTTCATTGCAAATCGCGGCAAATTTATCACTTCCGAAACGCTCATCGATATGCTTTGGCAGGAGGACGATGTCGTCAATCCCCGCAAAGCGCTGCAAAATTTAATTTACCGCCTGAGAAAGCAGCTTCCCGAAACCGATGAACACGGCCAGCCCTACATCCTTTCCCAGCACCGCACCTACGGCTGGAATGCTGAGGCTGCCGTAAATGTGGATGCGTTTGAATTTGATAAACTGGCGAGTCTCGTGAAAAGCGGCCTGCCGGACGATGAATTAAAGCTTGCCTGCGAACGCATGATGGAGCTTTATACCGGAGACTATATGGAGGACATCTCCGATGAAAAATGGGTGGAAACGCTGACCTCCTATTATCGCCGCCAGTATTTTTCCTGTATGAACAGCTATATCAATATGCTCTACGACCAGCACCTCTACAATGAGGTGATCGACGTATGCGCCGCCGCGCTGCAGCACAACATGTTTGAAGAGCACTACCACGCCATGATGATCCATGCGATGCTTGCAAACGGCAACCGCTATGGCGCCATGTCCCATTACAAAAGCATTACGGCCCTTTTAAGCAAGGAGCTGGATGTGCAGCCTTCCGAGGAACTAAAGGCCGCCGGACGCAGCATCAGCACCACCAGCCAGCCGCAGCGCCCGGATATCGGAATGGTGCTTGACGATCTTAGGTCCGCCGCCGCCGCCGCCGGGCCCATGCTTTGCGAGGCAGATGTGTTCCGCCAGATTTTCCAGCTGTATGAGCGCAAGAACCGCCGCGAGCAGGTCGCCTGCATGCTGGTGATGTACACAATCGTCGCACAGAGCCGCGAGCTTTCGGACCAGGAAATGTTCCAGGTCATGTCCGCGCTCAAACGTTCCTGCATGCTCTCGCTGCGCAAATCCGATGTGCTGACCCAGCACTCCAATACGCAGTTGCTGATGATTCTTCCAAACGCGACAGAGATCAACATCAGCATCGTGCTCATGCGCATCCAGCAGAAATTCACGCAGCTTTGCCTGGAAAACGGCGTTACGCTCACTACCCAGGTGCGCTCCATCCAACCGCGCCAGCAGCTGATGTAGCGCCGCAACCTCTCGTCTCAGCAAAGCGATAATATCCCGGCCAAATGGCCGGGATATGTGTTTATATTCCCTTGAGCGTAACCAGAACGATTTCCGCCGGGCTGCCCACCCGCATGGGAAATCCCCATGCGCCCGCGCCGGAGCTGACGATGATTTGATATGCACCCCTTCGGTGGTACCCATAGTTGTATTCAAAAATGCCAAACAGCTCTGTGAGCAGTCCCCCGGGGAACAACTGCCCCGCATGCGTATGCCCGGAAAGCTGCAGGTCTACGCCTGCCTTTTCGGCCTCAAAAAGCCGCACCGGCTCATGATCCAGTACTATGATGGGCTGTTTTTTATCCGCTTCCTCCAAAAGCAGGCCAAGCGGCGCGCGCGTATTGGAATCCGGATCGTCCCTGCCCACAAGGTACATGCCGCCGATTGTGAGCGCCTCGTCCTTGAGCGGCATGATACCTGCAGCTTCAAGGCGATTGAACATGGATACAAGGTCCATGCCATGCATTGCCTGCGCGTCGTATTCATGATTTCCAGGGACATAATAAACGCCCAGCGGCGCACGCAAGCCCGCAAACGCGCGATAGGACGCGAGCCGGTCTTCCTCTGTGGTACGCTCCTCATAAATGTCCCCGCCAAGCACGATCATATCCGGCGAAAGCACCATGATTTTCTCTACGATGCCGTCTAAATCTTCCTTTTGGATTGCTGTGCCGATGTGCATATCGCTGATAAACGCGATGCGCGCCGGAGCGGCCAACGGCTTCTCCACCCTGACGTCGTATGTTGTTACCACAATGTTTTTTGCATTAAAGACGCCGTATACGCACACCACCAAGGACAGCACAACCGGCAAAACACCGCCCAGATAGATGCGCCGCCAGCCCGCCTCTATACGCCTTGTGCGCGAAAGCAGCCGTATTGCAAGGAAGACGGCGTCTGTTATCACATAAGACATGCACAGGTATAAATAGAACCCCACCAGAACGCTGTTGGATAGCGCCGTGCAAAACAGCAGCAGCGCGCTCAGAAGCGCGGAACAAAGCCACGCCAGCCCGGGCTGCAGCTTTTGGAATATGGGTAAGCCCCGAAAATGCGGCCACAGATAAAAAGCGCCTGCAATCATGGCCATAACAGCAAAATTGCGCATGCACTCTCCCCTTTCCAACGCGTTTGCGCGCGATAATCAAAGCTCGCCTCTTAGTATATGCCGTGTCCGGAGGGATAATCAAGCTGCATACGGGTTTGCCGCGTGCGGCAGATGATTTTTCTCATGCAAGGGGCTTGACAGGCAATCAAAAAGCAGGTAATATTATTCATGCGCCGCGCGTGCCCAGTTCGTCTAGTGGCCTAGGACGCTGCCCTCTCACGGCAGTGACAGGGGTTCGACTCCCCTACTGGGTGCCAAAATAAAAATCCATCCACAAGGATGGATTTTTTATTTGCCCTTAATAAGGAGAGTCGAAGGTGCGGCCGAGCCTTGCGAGGCGAAAAACAGTCCTGTGAACTGTTTTTCAGCGCGCCCCGGACTGGCGCGGCATTGCCCCAGTGCCGCCGGGACTTCCCTACTGGGTGCAGAACATCTACCATCTATGATAAAAAATTTTGTCGGCAGGTAGTTTTTGTTTTGCCTGAAAGTCCTCTAACAGGGCCTTTCGGCTTCGACATCTCCTTTCTGGGTTCTTTGTCGGTTTATAACTGTTTACAAACAGATGCAACCAAAAGGCTTGATTTTTTAACAATTGGTGTGCTAAAGTGCTTAAGTTAAGGAATTAACGCACAGCGACCGCCAAAAACCACTCCCTACAGCCTGATTTAATTATAAAAAGTTAAGGCTTTCCCTGATAGGGACAGGTAAGTCGCAGAGGACGCTGCTTGAAAGGCGAATGGCCGCATTAGAGATTGCGCTTGCGCTGATTGAAAGGATCAATGCCTATGCACCAAAAGAAGATAAAGCACCCTGTCGTGCTTACCCTGTTCGTTTTATACGTACTGGCTATTCTGTTCCTGCTTGTTATCCCGAACAACTACCGTGGTCATAATGTACTGGTAGGTGGGCTGACTTCGGAACGCTGGGTAGCGTATATCGGGCGCAACTGGAACCTCATACCGTTTCGGGGTATTGCGGAGCAGATAAGTTCTATTTTTGCCGAAAACGATGTTGCTCGAAACATCATCTACTTGGCGGGAAATCTTATAGGTTTTTCGCCACTGGGCTTTTTCCTGCCTTCGCTGTTTTCAAAGCAGCGAAAGTTCACGGCTTTTATCATCACTGTCGTGCTGGCTCTCATGTGTCTGGAACTTGCTCAGTTGATGACGATGCGTGGCTCGTTTGACATTGACGACATCATCCTGAATGCCGCCGGGGCTTGTCTTGGATTTTGGATTCTGAGAAAGCCCGTCGGGCGGATTACTCAATGAGCAATAGAGGTATTCAAATTAACGATTTGCGGTCGGAGAGTACATTTTATCAATAGATGGTACTAACGCCAAATAGAAAAACTCATCCAAACGGGATGGGTTTTTCTGTTTCTGAATTGCAAGTAGGGGAGTCGAAGGTTCGGCCGGGCCGTGCGAGGTGAAAAACAATCCAATGAACTGTTTTCAGCGCTCCAGGCTGGCGGCGGCGCTGCCCCAATGCCGCCGGTGCTCCCCTACTGGATGATACCATCTTTACTGTATGCTCTCCGAAATCGCCTTGGCAAGATGCTGCGCGGCGTTGCACGCTTCTGTAAGCGTGTTCCTGTTGTTGCCGATATTGACAAGCAGGCAGCGCCCGACCTGCTGATTGTATCGCCCGTCCTTCACCCTGATTGGTTTTACCAGCTGCGCGTCCGTTGCGTTCAGCTGCACAAACAGCTGCTTGGCAAGGGCAAAGTTCTCCCGGTAATCCGGCCTTTCACCGTCATCCGTACGCGCGCCGGTTCCCACCACAAACAGGATCGGCGCCGCCTTTTTACCGTCCACCACGGCAACAGTACCGGTATCCCCTGCATCGCGGTGGATATCAAGATACAGTTCAATGGACGGATACTGTTCCTGATAACGCTGCATTGTAACCAGCGAGCGCGTATAGGCAGCCGATAATTTTGGTATTGCATGGTTTGTTTTATCATGGAGGACCTCAATCCCGTATTCTTCCAGGCGCTCGGCCAGCGCTTCACCAACGGCGATGACGTTTTTCCGCGCATCGTCCGTCTGCCAATCGGAATGCGTATCGCCCGGGCCCGGCGCATACGCCTCTGTGGTATGGCTGTGGTATATGAGTATTTTCGGCCCGTCTCCGCTGAAACGGAGCTTCGCAGCCTCAACCGAGGCAAGCTCTTTTTGAAGAGATGCGGGTAAATCCGTATCAAGCAACAATACTTCCTCCCCGCTCGGCGCTTGCTGCGCCTGTGAAATCATGGGCCGCGATAACAGAATTCCAAACATGAACAGAAGTGCAATAAAAACCGCAAGCCCTCCTGCGCACGCTTTTCTTACAATCATTTCCATACCCCCTTCCCTTCCCTTCCAGCCTATGCGGTGCCAGTCCCGCTATACCGTGTTCACAATCTTTTTACTTCTCACTGCCAGCCTTCTACCATACCGCGCCGCTGCTGCGCCATACCCGCCTGAGGCATCGCATGCCAACCAGCCCCGTAACGGTTACTGCTGCAAAAAACACCGCCCCATGCTCCACGGTGGGCAATACGCCGGAGGTCACAATGCTTCTGAGGCAGTCCGCAAGATAATACATGGGGTTCAGGCGCATCATAAACAGCAGCAGCCCCGTAAAATTGCCCGCAGGCCAGACGATGGGCGACGTCCAAAAGAAATACGGCATGGTGATTGCAAGCCCTTTGCTCCCTCCTGCCGGGAACAGGGGCAGAAACGCCGCCGCAAACATGCCCTGCGCGGCGGCATTGCAGGCGCTGCAGGCAACAAAGTAAAGCAGCAGCCACAGCCGCTGCAGCGCTACGCCATACAGCAGCGCTACAAGCAGGCAGACACCTGTCCACAACAGCAGCGTAGGGAGCGCCGCAACCGCCTGCCCGGCCGGAAACAGGGAGGGGGAATATCCGTCTGCCCCGAATATACTTTTGATGCCTTCCGGCTCTTCCAAAATGGAAAAGAGCACCTCACGAAAATAAAACCAGGGTGCAAGCCCCCCAAGCAGAAATACCGCGTAAGGCATCCCCTGCACGGATATGAACGCGCGCAGCGCAAAGAAGAGCGCCGCCGCCGTTACCGCCTGCTCCAATACGCTTCTTAAGCGCGCGTGCCTGCCATACCGCCTGTACAGTACGGCTGCAAGCAAAAAAAATCGGTTGTTGGGTCTTTGCCGGATACGTCTTTTCTTCATAAAAAACACCTTCCCGTATAGGCTGTGCGCCCAACGGAAAGGTATGTGTGTGAATAACTGGTCGCCTGTCCGAATGCAGGATATGTACCTTATCGGAACAGGATGTTTCCTTCTTCCGCCCCTTCAATAATCGCAAGCGATTCCACGTGAATGCCCTGCTCCCGAAGCCGCGCGCCGCCGGGCTGAAACCCTTTTTCTACCGCAATGCCAACGCCCGCAAGTGAAGCACCGGATTGATTGACAATTTCAATCACACCGCGCATGGCCTCTCCGTTTGCAAGAAAATCGTCCACCACAAGTACGTTGTCATGTTCAGTCAGCCACTGCCTGGCCAGAATCAGCGTTACCTTCTTTTTGTAGGTATAGGAGAAAATATCACTTTGATAAAGGCCGCCCTCTATATTATCGCTCTTTGCTTTTTTAATAAACACCATGGGGACGTCAAATTCCAGCGCCGTAATCGCCGCAAGCGCAATGCCGGACGCTTCCACAGTTACAATTTTATTAATAGTAGGATCGGGAAACAGTCTGCGGAATTCCTTTGCAAGCGCCTGCATCAGACGGATATCCACCTGATGGTTTAAAAAACCGTCAATTTTAATAATATTCCCAGGCAGAACACGTCCTTCTGCACAAATTCTTTCTTTCAATAGTTTCATGCACAAGCCCTCTATTAACGTATATTTTATCTTATTATGCTTCAGTTCATCCGATATTTCAAGTATATTTTCTTTTTATTCCGTCAATATATTCGTTCTATGTCATGCATTTGCAAGTTCTTTTTGAAAATCTTGGCCAATCTCAGATGCGCACTTGAAGCGTTATGGAGATTAGGGTATAATTATTTCGTATAGTACATGTCGGTTAATCGTCAGGAGGTTATAAGATGAAAGAGCGCAAGGTATCTGAGGCCGTAATCAGGCGGTTGCCCAGATATTACCGCCAACTTGAATTACTAAAAGCGGAGAACATGGAACGTATTTCGTCAAGCGAACTTGCGCAGCAGATGGGCCTGAACCCTTCCCAGGTGCGTCAGGATTTAAACTGCTTCGGTGGTTTTGGCCAGCAAGGATACGGCTACCCCGTACAGAACCTGCACAAGGAAATCGCCACCATACTCGGGCTTACCCGCACCTATCGCCTGATTGTTGTCGGCGCCGGCAACATCGGACAAGCCCTTGCCAAGTACGAAGGGTTTGCGCAAAAAGGGTTTGAGGTGATTGCGCTCTTTGATGTTGACGAGGCGCTGATCGGCCAGACGATCAATGAGAAGCCCATCCTTCCCGCAGAACAGATGAGCGACTTTATCCGCGAAAACAATGTGGATATCGGCATCATCACCGCGCGCCGCAGGTCCGCGCAGGAAATTGCGGACACCATGGTGGATGCGGGCATCCGCGCCATCTGGAACTTTGTCCCCATGGATGTCACCGCCTCCGTCCCTATTGAAAACATCCAGTTGAGCGACAGCATGTTTGTGCTTTCCTACCGTCTCAACGCGTTGGAAGACTGACAAGCTACCCTCTAAAATTAACATCCCGAACGAAAAGGGCAGGCCAGCATGAAATGTGCTGCCTGCCCTTGTTGCGCTTTTTTGATTTAGCCCTCTAAGCCGAACGCTATGTTATGCTTCCTCATTCACCCGTACCACCTTGCACACCGCAACCGCGCTTGATTGCCCCTCCCCGGTCAACAGGTTCTTTGGCGAATGCAGGTTGAGCATAAATCCATCGTCCCCATATTTCCCATCCAGGCCCTTTGCATAGTCTTCCTGCACGGCAATATGCTGCACCCGGCCGATCAAAAGTGCGGCCCGCCCGCTGCCGGACAGATCCAGCTCTCGTTCAAGCTTGCACTCCAGCGAAAGGAATGCCTCCGCTATGCGCGGGCAGTTCACCGTCTTTGCCTGCTCTCTATGGAAGCCTCCTGCCGCAAGCTCGTCCGTCTCATCCCCGTTATGATCAATGGTGGACATGCAGGCGTCAAAATACGTTTTGCCGGTGAAATTGACCACAAATTCGCCGGTGCGCAAACAATTTTCATACGTATGCGAACGCCTCTGGATTGGGATAACGGCAAAGTATCCATCGCCGTCCCCCGTAAAGCTGCCGGAAAAATTGAAGTTCACGTTCGGTTTTCCGTTTTCCTTAAGCGTTGTTATGGCATGCAGGACGCTTGGGATGCCGCAGGCAAACTCAAAATGGGAGAATGCCTCAAATTGCCCCTCCCAATGCGCCTGGAGGTGTTCCGGCCTTCGCGTACCGATTTCGATTTTCATACCTATCCCCTATCCTTTTATAAATTTCAGAATCTTCTTGGGATCTGCCGCAGTATTTAAGCGCATCACCTGTCGGGTGATTGTATCCACGGCTTCTGTTTGAACAATTCTTTGGGCCTTCTCAAACACTTCCGCCCCAAAGTATCGCTCCACCGTGCAGAATACCGTGGAGGACCACCCGTACAATTCGCCCTTTTGGGACAGCTTTTGCTGCCTGCCGCACATGGTCAGGTACAGGCCCATCTGCAGTTCCACCAAGGCGCGGTCGAATTTTGAGGCGTCGTCTTTGGAGAACCCTCCAATTTGCTTGATGGCGTGCAGCGGCAATGTTTCATATTCAGCAACGATGTCGTAGATGCGCTTTGCGTATTGGCTCATATTGCCTTCTTGATACGCTTCCTCCGCCGTTATGCCGCCGCGCCGCGCCGCAAGAAAATATGGGTACCACGCTTTTGTAATATAGCCGCTCTTTTTAAAGAACAGCTTGCCGTAGGCGATATCATTGCGCTCATCCAATACGCGGATGCGCCACTCCCACGGATCGGTCTCCGGATCCCCCGTATGCCACTTTACGGGCGTATTATATGGCGGGGTCTCGTCCCAGCTCCAGGGAACCACCGCAAAAATACCCGCGCTGTTTCCGCCGCCCATGGAGAACCCGGCCTGCAGCAGCGCGGCAACAAAATCGTTGTAATTTTGGATCATATCCACACCTCACAATTGCTTCTTTCTCGCCATACAGATATAACGCCGCGTCCTTTCCTTCAAGTTCTACAGCGCCTTTATTCTATCAGACCAAACACGACAACAGTGTGTCGTGTTCAATGATATTGTTCCATGATATTTTTTGCAATGGTATAGAGTTGCTCGGCAAGCTCATTGGGTTCGAGTACTTTTACCTTGTCCCCGAAGCGAAGCAGCCAGGAAATGATGTATGCCTGATTGGTATAGCCGTTCTCAAACAGCAGTTTGCCGTCCTTTGTTTCCGTAAAGCAGTCCGGGCCGTATTCCTCAATCAATTGGGATTTTGCAGCGGCTTCAAACAACGCAACAAGCCTGATCTGATCTAAAAAGTGCGCATCAAAATCATATCTCTCCGGCGGTACGGGGCGCTTAACAAACCGCTCTTCACATACCGCAAGCCCCCATAGCCGCTGCAGCTTGAACATCCGCCAATCCTGTTGCTCCGGGCAAAATCCAAATACATACCACGCCGTCCATTTAAAGATAACAACGTATGGTTCAATACAGCGATGCATCTGCCCTTTCTCGGAATAATAGTCAAACGCAATCAGCCTTTGCTCCAGCACCGCCTGCTTGATCAACGCGATTTTCGGCGACAGGCTGCCTTTATAATGCGATGCAAGATCGATAATGATGGGTTCCTGTAAAGACAGCACGGCATCTTTGTTTGCGGACAGCTTCTCAAGCGTACGTTCCAGTTGGGGCTGTTCGGAGATGCTGCCGATTCCCTTGAGCGCCGCAACGATACCGGAAAGCTCATCCGCCGTCAGGACGCTTTTGTCCAGTTTGTAGCCTTCCGCAATGGAAACGCCGCCCCCGCCGCCCTGCATGGTGACAACCGGAATCCCCGCCCTGCAAAGCGCTTCAATATCCCGCCCGATCGTCCGGCGCGAGACCTCAAATTTTTCTGCAAGCTGCGGGGCCGTGACACGGCTGTTTTGCAGCAATATGGTCAGGATCCCGAGCAAACGGTCAAGTTTCATATGCGCCTCCAGAGGGTTGATAGCATCAAACCACCAGCCGGGCTGGTGGTTTGATGTTGTTTCTGTTTGCTTGCACCTGAAACTGTCCGGGTTCAGCCCTGTTGCTGTTCCTGGGCCTCTTTCATCTCCGAAAAGAGTATGGCCTCCCGCGGATCATTCATCCAAAGGCGCTCCATATTGTAATACTTGCGCTCATCGGGAATGAACATGTGCACGAGAATATTTGCAAAATCCAGCACGATCCATCTGCCTTCCGCATATCCTTCCCTGCGGCGCTGCACAAGGCCGATGCCGGGCGCTTTTTCTTCCACTTCTTCACACAGCGCCTTAACCTGAGGAACGGCACGGCCGCTGCAGATGATGAACCAATCCGCAATGATGGTCTTATCCTCCACGTGGATGGCAATGATATCCTGCGCTTTTTTGTTGTAGAGTACCTCACACAAGGCAAGAACCTGTTCTTTTACTTCCAAACGGATATCTCCTTTCTCTTGCTGCACCTGTTTGTAATCTCCATTATACCATAGAAGCAAAGCGGATATGGTATCATCCGCACATGTGCGTTTGGCCGCAAATCGCATGTACAATAGAATCAGCCGTATCATGGCCGCCTTGCGTCATTATACCATCAGGCCGCTCTCTTTTTCACTCAATTTTCTTCCAATCCGCCGCCAAGCGCATAGAGTGCCGCAAGCGAGTGTTCATCCACCGCCTGCCCCCGCGCACACACGTAATTGATGCATTCCTCCAGGCACGCCCGCATGGCCGCGTTTAGGTCCGTAAACGCAAGCGCGCGCAGCCTGTCCACCCCCGGAAAGTTCCGGTTGGGCTCAAGCATGTCCGCCATATAGATGAGTTTATCGAGCATCGTAGCGTCCCTGCCGGACGTCGTATGCAGGCGGATCGCCCGGAGCACCTCTTCATCCGTTACGCCGTACTCCGTTCTTGCCAGGCGCTCGCCCGCGGCCGCATGGGTCAGCGCGCCATCGTCAACGCCGCGCGCGCAATCGTGCAGCAGCGCCGCGAGCCGGGCCCGTTTCGCGTCCGCGCCATAGCGCGCCGCAAGCGCCACAGCCATACGCACGACGCCCATTGTATGACGGTATCTGGAACTATTCAACGCGGCGCGGCATTTTTCCTGCATGCTCTTTAGCGTTTTAGGAAAATAGAGGCCTTCTTCGTAAATATACGCTTCCACATCGGGCGCGATCATGCCCTCCACCGACAACGCGTCAAACACCCTGCCGCGCACCATGGTAGAGGAAACAGGCACAACGGAAAGATCCAAAAGTGCGATCTGTGCGCCATACTCCGCTTTCAGGCGCTTTGCGGCTTCTTCATCAAAGTCGCTTTCCCCCTGCCGCCTGACGCCCGCAAACGAAACAAGCCGCATCAGCTCCGGCGCGCGGTGCCAGGTGGAAAGGTCGCACAGCATATCGCTGCCGATGATCATAACAAATTCATCGCACGGATACTGTTCCTTAAGTGCAAAGACGGTATCGATGGTGTAGCTCTTGCCCTCGCGGTGAAGTTCAATCCCGGAAACCTCCACGCCTTCTATCCCGGCTGCGGCGAGACAGGCCATGTTGTATCTATGCTGCGCGCTGACATGCCCGTCTACTTCCTTATGCGGAGGGTCCGCCGCAGGAATCAGGAGCACCTTAGAAAGCCCCAGCGCGTTGCGCGCCCCCTGCGCCATCTGGATATGCCCTGTGTGTATGGGATTGAATGTCCCGCCCAATATGCCGATGCGCTCCGGGCATACCTGCATGCTTGCGGCTCCTTTTCCGGCCCCGGCCATTCCAAATGGCATAAAAAAGAAACGGATGCCGTTTTTCTTTACACATATTATACACCAAAATGGTTGTTTGACGCATACAAATCCGTACTTGGGCAAGAATCAACGCAACACCCGCCATAAAAAGGAGGCATGCACGTGGACAAGGAGCTTAGGCAATATTACAAGCAGCGGCAGCACGGCGGACGCGGCACCGCCGCGAGAGTTTTAGACGGCGTCATACTGCGCGCCGTATTTGCAGCGGGATGCTACCTGTGGTTCCGCCACAATGTGGCAAACGATCTGATCGTCATATTCCTCACCGCGTTAACGACACTGCTGTTTCTTGCGGCGCTGCGGCTTTACAGGCAGCTGTCGTTTGAAAAATTTGTTCTCAAGGAAAAGGAACGCCTGTCTGATGTTGTGCTGTGCGAGCGGCTGATGCTGCTGCCCAAGCAGGAGTTTCACGCGCTCTGTAAGCGCATTGCAGCACTTCTGCCCGGCTTTGAGCATGCGCATTTTGTCAGCACCCAGCGCGCCTCACAGCTTATGGAGGACGATATTTTAAGCGCCTACCACGCGGCACAAAAGGCGGGCGCCAGTGCGCTTGTCGTCTTCAGCCTTTCCGGCTGCAAGGACCAGGCCCGCGCGCTCATCGCGCGGCTCCCGATCCGTGTAGAGCTTGTAGAAACCTCCATGCTGCTGCGCATGGCCCGCCAGCTGGAAGGCTACGCCGTTGCCGACGCAGATGTGGAAACGCACATCCGCAGCCTGATGGGTGCGCAGCGGGAAAAACGTGCACGCATGCAGGCAGAGCCGTTCGGCGCAAAACATGCAAAGAAATACCTCATCTGCGCCATTGTGCTCACCCTCTCCTCGTTCATCACCGGCTACGCGCTTTACTACCGCCTTTTGGCGGGCGTATGCCTCCTGCTTTCGGCAACATCCTATATACTCAACCGTCCCGGCACCGCCCCGGCTGCGGAGCACGCCCAATAAAAAAATTTGCGCGGCCCGCTGCAAAATTCAGGTATGCGCAACGCACGCACCGTACAAGATAATAGCGTGCCGGGGATAGTTCCCCTAGAAGCGAAAGGGAAAGGAGGGCGAAAGACAATGGCATACAACCAGAATAATAATCAGAACAATCAGAATCAGCAGAACGATCAGAAACAGCGCAATCAGCAGCCGCAGAAGAACAATCAGGGCCAGCAGAAGCAAAAACTGCCCAACCAGAACCAGTACTAAGCGTTCTTGTATAAGCTGCAGGTAAGAGTAGGGTACGGTTTTGCCGTACCAAGGCACAACGTTAGGAGCAACTCCTCTTTCGTAATGATGTTACCCCGGTCTATCACGGCACCGCGGCACAAACTGCCGCGGTGCCTGACGGGAGGATGAGAAATCATCCTCCCGCTTTTTTATGCCATACCACGCTTCATACCGGGTTTTCCTTTTACAAAAATTTAAAAATATATCCTGCTTTTTCTGCCCGGGCAGGATTGCGCGCATTGTGCAAAAACGGTATGATGAGGAATAATAGTATGCACATTCCCCTTACGTTCTCTGAGTTTATCAATTGAAGAAGGTTGGAAACGCTATGCCCATCAAGAATTTTGACGAGTTGGTCAGCCGCGTAAAAAGCGGCAGAAAACGTACCGTGGCGCTGGTGGAAGCGCACGACGTGCACGCGTTGGAAGCGCTTGCCCACGCAAAAGACATCGTTTCCGCCATTTTGGTCGGCAACCCGGAAAAAATCAGCGCGGCGTTAATAGAAGCGGGGCAGCAGTCCGACGCCTACGAAATTGTGGAGGTGCCCGAGGGCATGCACCCTTCCGTCTGCGCGGCACGGCTCATCCATGAAAGGCGCGCCGATTTTCTGATGAAGGGCAAAATCATGACGGGCGACCTCTTAAAGGGCGTTCTTTCTCCCGAAGCGGATTTGAAAGACGGGGGATTGATGAGCCATGTCATGATGGTGGAGGTGCCCAATTACCACAAGCTACTGTGCGTTACGGACGGCGGCATGTGCACCTACCCGGATCTTGAAAAGAAAAAGCACATCGTTGAAAATGCGGTGCGCTTCTTCCACGGCCTTGGGTATGAAAGACCCAATGTTGCGGCGCTCTGCGCGATTGAGTCTGTCAACCCCAAAATGCAGGATACGGTGGACGCCGCAGCGCTTAAGGAAATGAGCCTGAACGGCGAACTGCCTTCGTGCTATGTGGAAGGGCCCATCTCCTACGATCTTGCCATGGTGCCGGCGCTTTCGGAAACAAAGGGGTATTCCTCCCCGTGCGTGGGCGATTTTGATATCCTGTTTGTGCCCGAGATTGTTGTAGGGAACGTGCTCGGCAAATGCCTTGTTTACACCTGCGGCGGCCGTATGGCGGGCGTCATACAGGGCTGTAAGGTCCCCATTGTGCTGGTATCCCGCGGCTCCTCCGCAGATGAAAAATATTACTCCCTCGCGCTCGGCGCGGGCGTATGCAAGTGAGGTCTTATGCAGAAAACCGAAATCATACTCGTCATCAACCCCGGCAGTACCTCTACGAAAATCGCATTGTTTGAAAATGAAACAAAGATCATGAGCGAGACGCTCCGCCATCCGGATGAGGATCTTGCCCCCTATCCCTGGGTGATGGACCAGGTGGAGTACCGAAAAACGCACATCGAGCGGGTGCTACGTGAGAATGGCTTTGACCTTTCCACGCTCACCTGCGTCATGTCCCGCGGGGGACAACTCCCCCCCGTTCCTTCGGGCGCGTTTGCAATCACACAGGACATGATCGATTTTGTCTATACCGTCAAGGTGGCGGCGCACGCGTCCAACACGGGCTGCGTCATTGCCCATGCCATCGCAAAGGAATATAGCATCCCCGCCTATGTATACGATCCTATCACGGTGGATGAACTTTCTCCCGTTGCGCGGATTACGGGCCTGCCCGAGCTTCCCAAGCAGAGCCGGGGGCACGCGTTAAATACCCACGCCATGGCGCACAAATGCGCGAGGGAAGTCCTGCACAGGCCCCCAAGCGAGTGCACGTTTATCGTCGCGCATCTTGGCGGCGGCTGCAGCACGTGGCTGATCGATAAAGGTTATTCCACAGATATGTACGGCGATGACGACGCCATGTTCTGCCCGGAGCGCTGCGGCAGGCTGCAGGCGGTGGAGCTTGCGAAGCTCTGCTACAGCGGCAACTATACGCTTGAATCGCTTTCCCGCAGGCTGCGCGGCGGCAGCGGCATGAAGGCGTTACTCGGCACGACCGACGTCCGCGAGGTGGAAGCGCGCATTGCTGCAGGCGATGAATATGCAAAGCTTGTCCACCAGGCGTTTACCTACAACATCGCAAAGAGCATCGGCGATCTTGCAACCGCCGTTTGCGGCAAGGTGGACCGTATCATCCTCACTGGCGGCATTGCGTACTCCAAGATGATCACGGACGATATCGTGGCCCGCGTCGGCTTTATCGCACCCGTGGAACTCATGCCCGGCGAGTATGAAATGGAGGCTCTCGCGGAAGGCGGGCTTCGCGTGCTGCGCGGAGAAGAACAGCCCAAAACCATCCGTTGGCCCAAATAACGTTTGACCGCGCCGTCCGCTCCTTTCGTTGCGGACGGCGGTGTTTTTTTCCGTACCGTGTATGTTGTGCTGTGGCCGGTAGCACGATAAAGGCATGAACAGGTGGAAATTCCGCATTGAAACATTGCGTACATACAGGCAGGGGCGCATCCATATCCGCCGCCGCAGGAACGGGCATGCTCTCAAATGGGCGGTTTTGGGCGGCGGGCTGCTTGTATTCGGTGCGGCGGCGCTGGTTTTGGGCAGTATGAAGCTGCCGCTGTTTGCCGCGCCGACCCCAAGCCCCACACCCGCAATCACGGCTTCCCCAACGCCTGTTCCAACCCCATCGCCCACGCCGTCTCCCACGCCTACCCCTACCCCAACGCCTGTTCCAACCCCGTCGCCCACGCCTTCCCCCACGCCGTCTCCCACGCCAAGGCGCACGCCTAGGCCGACCGCGTCGCCTACGCCTGAACCCACGCCTTCCCCAACGCCCAGACGCACGCCTAGGCCGTCTGAACCCGAGCCTGCGCCGGTCATTACCGCAACGCCCGTACCGACTGAAGCGCCAACGGAGGCTCCGACACCGCCTGCCGTAACGGACCCGCCTCCAGGGGAACCATAAACTGGCCCGTCCATTTCCGTTCTTTCCACCCTGTAAATTACTGTCATTCGTTATGAAAAGAGTGGCATTTTTCATGGATACGGTGTAATATGATATGGTTGCCGTGCAATGTGCGCGGTTGAAACCCATCGACTGGAGGCATTCCATGGATAAAAGTCCCATCGGCATATTTGACAGCGGCTTGGGCGGTGTATCCACACTGCGCCAGGCCTTACATATGCTTCCAAAGGAAGATTTTCTTTATTATGGGGATAATCTGAACGCGCCCTACGGTTCGCGCACCGCGGAGGAGATTCTTTCTCTTTCCAATAACGCAATCCGCTACTTTATGATGCAGGGCGTAAAAGCCGTTCTTCTTGCGTGCAATACGTCCACTGCCGTTGCGCTGCCTGCGTTGCAGCAGGAATTTCCCATTCCCATCGTCGGCATACAGCCCGCCATTGCGGCCGCGGCAGAAACGCCGGGGTATGGCATCATTTTAATGATGGCCACCCGCGCAACCGCCACGCATCCGAGATACCTTGCGCTGCATGCGTCCCTGCCCGACCCGGACCGTGTCAAAAATATCCCCTGCAGCGCGGAATTTGTGCGCCGTGTGGAGGAAAGCCGCTTTGGACCGGATGATTATGCGGATCTCTTTTCAGAAGCCCTTGCCCCCTACGAGGGCGCGCAGGTGGACGCCGTTGTACTTGGATGCACACATTACCTGTTTTTCCAGAGCCAGCTTGCCGCGTATTGCGCCGAGCATTTCAAAGGCGTTCCCAGATTTTTTGACGGCGGGCAGACAGCGGCGGAGGCCATGCGCGAGGTGCTTGTTGAGCAGGAACTCGACAACACGCAGGGCATCGGCAGCGTTTCCTTCCATACCAGCGGCGAGCCGGACATTTACCGAATGCGCTTTGAGGCGCTTTTGAACCAGCCGATGCAGATTGAGGGCATCGATTTATAAATTCATTCGGTATGATATATAAAAGAGGGCTAGCCGCCCTCTTTTTTGATATACAAGTTTTATTCCCGCGGCATGAGCGCCTGCCAGGTCGCGCCATCCACAACGCCCGTTGCCGGCAGGCGGCTTTCCTGCTGGAAATGCCGTACATCCGCCGCTGTAGATGGAGAGAAGCATCCTGTCAGCCCGCCGGACGCAATTCCCTTACAAAGCAGCGCATCCTGCAGCACAAATACATGCACGCCGCGCATCCCCTGCTTTAAACATGGATATCCGCCGCAAAGGCTGGCCGGAGGCAATACATGTTTTTCCGCGTGTACCCAGCCGGGCGTGGTAAAAAGGGGCTCCACATGCCCAAAGCCTGCCCGGCTGAGCGCGTTGCGCGCAATGGAAAGCTGCGTTGCGCCATCAAGCCGGTACCCGATATCAAAGGCGAGCCCTGCATAGTGCGGAGATTGCCCCACATGCCCGCCCTCGGATACGCGCCGGAACGCATAACGCACAGGCTGCTTTGAAAAACGCAGCAATTCCTCCGCCGCCGCGATTGCGCGAAGATCTGTCCAAAGAATCGGGGAAACGCTCTTTCCTCGGAACGCCCGCACGGTTAAAAGTCCCTGCACACTTCCCGGCATGGCTTCCTCCGGCCTTGGGTCCCGCATGATCCATTCACCTGCCGCCGGATCGAAAACACAGACCATGCCGAACGCCACCTCCTGCCTTGGTAGTTGTGCCCTGATTTAATGTATGACCGCCGCCGGGGAAGCGTGAACGCCGCACGGGCGTTCCCCTTGGGGGAAATCAACGGATTGCGCAATCCCCCCCCAGGCAGTATAATGCTATTAATATGTGGGGGATTGCCCTTTTGGGGCCATTCCCGCCTTGCATGTGCAACCTTCATGCACCGGTTCATGCATAGCGTAGTATCTTACGCGTCTCTGACGCGGGAAAATATTTTCAAAAAGAGGTTATCAGGTATGCAGCATATTCTTACGCTCAACGCCATATCGGACGCCGTCTATGAGGCTCTTAAGCCGGAACGCTATGTGGTTTCAGACCATGAAGAGGACCCCGCAGCCATTTTGGTGCGCAGTGCGGATTGCAGGAACAGGCCTATCAATCCTTCGTTGCTGGCCATTGCCCGCGCGGGCGCGGGCGTCAACAACATTCCGGTTTCTGCTTGCACAGACGCCGCCGTCGCGGTGTTCAACACCCCCGGCGCAAACGCCAACGCCGTAAAAGAGCTTGCGCTTTGCTGCATGCTGCTGGCCTCCCGCAATGTGTTAGAAGGCGTCGCCTGGGCCAACGGGCTTTCCGGAGACGATCTCGCGCTGCAGGTGGAACAGGGCAAGCGCAAATTTGTGGGCAGCGAGCTTTCCGGCAAAAAGCTCGCCGTCATCGGCCTTGGCGCAATCGGCGTTATGGTTGCAAACGATGCGGACGCCATCGGCATGCAGGTCTACGGATATGATCCGTTTATCTCCGTGGAGCACGCCTGGGGGCTTTCGCGCACCGTGTGCCGCGCAGGCTCTTTGGAGGAAATCCTGCCGCACTGCGATTATGTGACCATCCACGTACCCCTCATGGACGCTACGAGGCATTTCATCAATTCCCGCGTGCTCACGCTGATGAAGCCCGGCGCTATTTTACTAAACCTTGCGCGCGGCGAGCTTGTGGATACCGCGGCCGTCCTTGCCGCTGTAGAGTCCAAAGCGCTTTCCCGCTATGTCACGGATTTCCCGGAGGCAGAGCTTCTCAACCGCCCGGGCGTCATCTGTGTGCCGCATCTTGGCGCGACCACGCCCGAAAGCGAGGAAAACTGTGCGCGCATGGCGGCGCGTGCGCTTGACGATTACCTGACCTACGGCAATATCACCAACAGCGTCAACCTGCCGCAATGCGTGATGGCCCCTTCCGGCGCATACCGCGTATGCGCGCTGCACCGCAACATCACCAACATGGTTGGGCAGATTACCGCAGTGATTGCGGCTGCGGACGGCAATATCACCAATATGATCAACAAGAGCCGCAAGGATATTGCGTACTCTATCCTCGATCTTGACAATCCGCTGCCCGCCCAGGCGCATGCACGCTTGAACAAAATTGAAGGGATGCTTCGCGTGCGCACGTTTTGTCTGAATCCCGAGCTCTGCTAAACCAACGCCTGTACAAAAGGCGATCATGTTTTGCGATCTTGGCCGTGCAGCCAAAGAACATCACCGGAGGTAGACGTATGAACCAATACCCGAACCCCATAGGTGTCCAGGTGCCCAATGTGCTCCTTCCCAATCCCCAAACGGATTTTTCGAAATGGGCCGTGGTCGCCTGTGACCAGTTCACCTCCCAAAAGAACTATTGGGAAGAAGCGGCAGCATATATTGGCGATCATCCCTCCACACTCAGCCTCATTCTTCCCGAGGCGTACCTGAACCAGCCCGGCGAGGCCGAACGCATCGCGGATATTCAGTCCGCAATGCGGAATTATATGCACAACGGTATATTGGAAGAGCAGGGGACAGGCTTTGTGCTGGTGCGCCGCGAAGCTGCAGGCAAGGAACGCCTTGGCCTCGTGCTTGCCCTTGATCTGGAAGAATATGATTACAATAAGGGCGCCACAACGCTCATACGCGCCACGGAAGGCACCATTGTGGACCGCATTCCGCCGCGCCTGCGCATCCGCGAGGGCGCGCCGCTCGAACTGCCACACATTCTGGTGCTCATTGACGATCCTGACCGTACGGTGATTGAGCCGCTTGCGTCAAAAACCGCAGGCATGAAGCTTTTATATGATACGGACCTCATGAAGGGCGGCGGGCACGTTACGGGCCACCTTGTAAGCCACAGTGAAGATATCAGCGCTGTGCTCAAAGCGCTTGAAGCGCTCACAGACAAGGCCGCGTTTGCGGAAAAGTATGGCGAGGGCCATGCGCCGCTGCTTTTTGCAATGGGGGACGGCAACCATTCCTTTGCCACCGCAAAAGCAGCATGGGAGAAGATCAAAAAGACGCTTTCCGCTGCCGAGCAGGAAACCCACCCCGCGCGCTATGCGCTGGTGGAGCTTGAAAACGTGCATGATGAAGGCATCGTATTCGAGCCCATCCACCGTGTGCTTTTCGGCATACCTCCTGAAACGGCCATTGAGCGCCTGACGGAGCTTTTGAAAAAAGAAAACGGGGATGTCGTTGTCCGCTATTGCGCCAATGAGAGGGATTTAGAATATTCTGCTACAGAGACGCAGGATGGCGCGCATAAATTGCCGTTCTTCCACGGCACACAGCAGGGCTATTTTCTGGTGAAGACCCCCAAGCAGCAGTTGAGCGTGGGTACGCTGCAGAATGCGATCGACGCGCTGTTAAAAAAATTCCTGCACAGCGAAGTGGACTATATCCACGGCGAAGACGTTGTAAAGTCCCTTGCGCAAAAGCCGGATACCGTAGGCTTTTTGCTGCCCGCTATGAAAAAGAGCGAGCTGTTCCCCACCGTTGTCTATGACGGTGCGCTCCCCCGAAAAACCTTCTCAATGGGCGAAGCCTGTGAGAAGCGCTATTATATGGAATGCAGGAAAATTTTACCTTAACGGAGGAGAACAACCCACATGAAGGTCAAGGTTGCAAAGTTTGGCGGCAGCTCTTTAGCCGACGCCGCACAATTCCGCAAAGTAAAGGCGATTATGCTTGCCGATGAAGCACGCCTGTTTGTCGTACCGTCTGCACCCGGAAAACGAACGTACAAGGATGAAAAAATCACGGATCTTCTTTACCGCTGCCAAAAGCTTGCAAGCACTGGCGAGCATTTTGAAGAGGTGTTTGACATCATCGCGCAGCGGTATATCGACATCGCACAGGAGCTGGAGCTGACCATCGACATCCGCCCTTATCTACAGATTGTGTGGGCGGATATCAAGCACGGCGCGTCCGCAGATTACGCGGCAAGCCGCGGCGAATATCTCAACGGCCTGCTGCTTGCAGATTACCTTGGCTATACGTTTGTGGACGCTGCGGAAATCATCCGTTTCACCTCAGGGGGCAAATTTGATGCGGAAGCCACCCAGGCGCTGATGCAGGAAAAAATCTCAGGCAAGCGCAATATTACCGTCCCCGGCTTCTATGGCGCGCTGCCCGATGGGAGCATCAAGGTATTCCCGCGCGGGGGCTCCGATATTTCCGGCGCTATCGTTGCGCGCGGCGTCAATGCAGACCTGTATGAGAACTGGACGGATGTCTCCGGCTTCCTGATGGCCGATCCCCGCATCGTCAACGATCCCAAGCCCATCCGCACCATTACGTATTCGGAGCTTCGCGAGCTTGCCTATATGGGCGCTACGGTGCTGCATGAGGATTCCATCTTCCCCGTGCGGCAGGCATGTATCCCGATCAACGTGCGTAACACCAACGCGCCGGACGAACCAGGCACGCTCATTATTCCGGATGACGACGGCAAGCCGCTCGTTGGCGGCAGGCTCACGGGCATTGCCGGGCGCACGGGCTTTACCGTCATCGCGATCGCAAAGGACAATATGCACAGCGAGGTGGGCTTTGGCTACAAGGTGCTCTCTGTCCTTAAAAACCACAACATCTCCTTTGAGCACATCCCGACAGGCATTGATACCATGTCCGTCGTGCTTTCAGATTCTCAGCTGGAGGGCAAGCGCAACGCGGTGCTTGACGAACTGATGGCGGTCTGCGAGTCCGACAGCGTGGAAATCCATGATAACCTTGCCCTGATCGCCACCGTTGGCCGCGGGATGGTACATTCCATCGGCATTGCGGCGAAACTTTTTGGCGCGCTTGCACAATCCGGCGTCAACATCCGTATGATCGACCAGGGATCGAGCGAAATGAATATCATCGTCGGCGTGGAAAGCGATGAGTTCCCCACCGCCATGCGCGCGATCTACGAAGCGTTCAAGGACGCGTAATGATCTGCTGTAAAAGCGGCTGCAAAAAGCAGCCGCTTTTTTTATATAATTACACAATAAAGAACTTTCGTATCATATTGAAAGATATGGTATACTTTTCATAATTGTACTGTTGCAGGAGTGATGTGGTTCGCCTATGAAGGATGCCTATACCTATGATGAAATCCGCCGCACAATCGAAGCGCTCAGCGCCGTATATGATATTGTCCGCGTGGTAGACCCGTCCCGCACGGTTGCATACTCGTTTCCTCCGGATCAAACAATACCCGTGGCCGGGGAATACGCCTGCTATGCGGTCTGGAACAAGGAGCAGCGCTGTGAACACTGCGTTTCCATCAGCGCACTCATCAGCAGGACGCGCAAAACAAAATATGAGTTTATCGATCAGGAAATCTACAACGTGCTCTCCAAATATATCGTTGTAGACGGGCAGGAACTGGTGCTTGAAATCGTCTATCATGTCAAGGATGAAGTCCTGCTGGGCGCTTTCGGACACAATGCGTTTATAGAAAGAATCCTCGAGCACAACAGCGCGATTTACACGGATGCCCTCACCGGCGCCTACAACCGCAGATTCTTTATGGAGCGTTCCCGGATGATCGACAAATTTGCCGACACGCCGGAATGCTCTTTTGCATTGATCGATCTGGATCATTTCAAGCGCATCAACGATACCTATGGCCACGCCGCGGGGGACGCGGTGCTCATTGCGCTTTCCAACCTGTTTCACAGCAATGTGCGCCCCAAGAACGGGGATTGCGTGATTCGCTACGGCGGGGATGAGTTTTTGATTTTGATGAGCAAAATCCCGCACGAGACATTCATTGTCCGCATGCAGCAGCTGTTAGGGCAGGTGCAGGCGCTGACACTTCCGGAGTATCCGGCGCTGTCGTTTTCGCTCAGCATCGGCGGCGCATCGCAATGCGAGTTCCCCGATGCAACATACGAAGACCTGATCAACGTTGCGGACGAACGCCTCTACCGCGCGAAACGCGAGGGCGGCAATACATTGGTCATCCATACATGAATGCAACGTATGGCGGATAAACTACACCCAGTATATTGTCTGCAACGGGAGGCCGCTATGAACCGTATGAAATGGCTGATCAGCATTTTGCTTGTGCTTATGTTTGCATCGGGCTGCGCTGCGCCCAAAGGCAGTGAGTTTCCCACGCCTTCGAACCCTCCAGGCCTCACCTCGTCCCCGCATGTTTCCCCTTCTCCCACCGCAATGCCTGCTCCTTCTAAGACGCCGCTGCCCTCTCCGCAGCCGTCCGCGCCCGTGGACGCGCAGGACGCCGCGCCCGCGATGTCCGTTGAGCCGGAGAAGCTTGGCCCCATAGACGGCTTTTTCTATATGGAATTGAGCGATGCGCTCAAAAAGCGCATTACTGGAATGAGTTATCCATCGGACGATGATGCGAAAATCCATTATGACGATCTACGCTATATCGGCCTCTTGCATTACGATTTTGAAGGCAATGTCAAAACGGGCGAGTTGATCGTAAATAAAAGGCTTGCCGACGAGCTCATGCAGATTTTTTATGAGCTGTACTGCGCAAAATATCCATTCACTTCCGTCCAACTGGTGGACGATTTTGGAGAACCTGCCGACGATACGCGCTCCATGGAGGCAAACAATACCTCCGCCTTCAATTACCGCCGGATTGCCGGCAGCAAAAAACTTTCCCTGCACAGCTACGGCATGGCAATCGACATCAACCCCAAGCTGAATCCCTACGTCAAAAAGAACGGCGTCTCGCCTGATAACGGAAAAGCCTACGCGAGCCGCTCCAAGGATTTTGCGGGCAAGATCGATCATGACGATCTATGCTACAAGCTCTTTGTAAAAAGCGGGTGGAAATGGGGCGGCGACTGGAAGACGGTCAAGGACTACCAGCATTTTGAGAAGGATGTGCGGTAGAGCGTACTTGTGGAGCAAAAAAACACCGGCCCCGCTTAAAGCGGATGGCCGGCGTCTTTATCTTTGCTATGATGCGGCTTTTTCGGGAACCAGCCGCGGCTGACGCGTTCCTGCTGTTTGTACAGCTCATGGATGCTCCACAGAAGAGAAAAGCCCAGCACGCACAGAAGTGCCGATACCACCACGGCCTTGATGAACAGCGACGCCGCGATGCAGAGGATGCCCGAAACAAGGTAGAGCGGCCAGACCTTGATACCCCAATGGTATTCGGTCTTGATGACCGCGACATGCAATAGCCCGATCACCAGAAATGTTCCTGCGCCGATCAACACACCTTCAAACTGCATATAGCCCCTCCTTCTGTGCAATCATCTTCCGGAAGAAAACGGGGTCTTCCCCTTCATCCAGCCCTGCTCTTCCCAATAGGCGCGGTCCTTATCGTTCCATCCGCCCTTTTTCATCATACTGCGGATCATGAAAAACATGCCTTTTTGCACCGGGGAAACCGGCAGTTTCTCCGCATGCTGCACGGCGTTATATACATGCTGCGCAAGCTCCTTGAGCCTGCGCTCCATTCCTGTGCGCTTTTCCTTGGAAATCCTATCCCATGCTGCCGCATTTACCGCGGCTTTGAAAGAGAACACGCGCCTTACGCCCCAATAGGTCAGGCTGGTGGCCATGGTTTTTGTGGTATGGGAAAGCCCCGCACCCGCCGTGGTTGAAATGGTAACGCCGATTTTGCGGAACATGGAAGCCTGCGGGCGATGCACCAGCCACATGTAGCCCAAATGATCCAAAAACGCTTTCATCTGCCCGGACGCGTCAAACACGTAAACAGGGGAGGCCAGCACGATCAGGTCCGCCGCAAGCATGGCCTCCACAATGGGCTGCACGTATTTTGCATGAGGACAGGTCTCTTCGCCCTTAAAAAAGCAGTTGAAGCAGCCCGTGCAGAAATGCGGCATATCCTTTGGCAGCGTAAATTCCACCAGCGTAACCTGCGTATACCTGCGAAGTTCCCCTACAAGCAGTTCCTTGCAATGCCATGTGCTGCCATGGCGGGCATTGCCGTTGATGACCACGATGTTCATTGGATCTCCTCCTCTTTCCTGCCCGGAAGTCCATATGTCCTGTAGAACTGTTCCAAGTGCCTGAACAGCTGCGCCTTTGCTGTCGCCTGCCCTTCCGGCGTTGCATCAAATTTGCAGGACAGCAGAAATATGGGCGCATAAAACGAGAGCGCCAGCGTACCCGGATCGCCTTTTAGAAATACGCCCTCTTCCATCAGTGCCGCAAACAATTCCGTCTGGTATTGAAGCGCAAGGTCAAACGCATGCGTCCGATACAGCCGGGCGGAGTCCGCATCCTGAAATTGCGCGATGGTCAGCATGCGCCGGAGCTTGACGTTCAGTTCATCCGCAAAATAATAATCAAACATCGCCTCCCCTATGCGCAGGAATTGCTCCAGCGTGATGTTCCGGTACAGCGCACGGATGCGTTCATCCACAACATACTGCTTTCCTCCATCCGTCAACTGCAGGGAATATGCCATCTCCTCCCCCCGCGCCGCACAAACGGCAATGATGGACGCATAAATGTCCCGCTTGTTCTCATAATGGTTGTAGAGCGAGCTTTCCTTAATCCCCACCGCCCGCGCAATATCCCGCACAGAGACAGCGGCGTATCCTCTTTGGCTGAACAAATCCAGTGCGGCGTATAGAATTTTCTGCTTGGTATCCACGACCTCACCATCCATTAACTAACGTTTGTTAGTGATGCTAACAGTTGTTAGCCCCGCTGTCAACAGATTTCTGAAAAATTTTATGCAGCAAAAAGGGGCGTACTGCCCCTTATTTGCAAGGGCTCTCGCCCCTGTATCCAAAAGAATGATTACGAATCAATTATCCCGGCGGCCAGGCGAGTTCCCTTCCGCCTAAAAGGTGCATATGGATGTGCAGTACCGATTGCCCGGCATCCGCCCCGGTGTTGTACACCAGCCGGAAGCCCGTCTCCGCTACGCCCAACTCCACAGCGAGCTTCTGCGCCACGCGGAACATGTGGCCTAAGAGCGCATCATCCTCCGGCTGTAATGCCAATACCGAGGGAACATGCTTCTTGGGGATGATGAGCACATGCACGGGTGCCTGCGCGTTAATGTCGTAAAACGCGAGCACCCGTTCATCCTCATACGCCTTTTTGCTCGGGATCTGCCCCGCCGCGATTTTGCAGAAGATGCAGCTTTCTTCCATATGCAATGCCTCCTTTATTTCGTGTTATTCCATCGGCGCGCCCAAAAGCACGCCGTCTTCCATGCCTGTAATCCGGACTCGCTCAAGCATGCCCGCCGTGCCTCCTGCGTAGCGTACACGCACATAGTTGCCCGTATAGCCTTCGCACAGGTCTCCGTTGCACTCTTCCCCCAGAACAAGCTGTATGGTCCCGACCTGCCCAAGAAGATACGCCTGTTCCATCCGCTCGCCCAGCGCAATCAGCGCATGCGCGCGGCGTTCTTTTGTGGCCTTGGGCAATTGACCCGGCAAGTCCGCCGCCACCGTACCTGTGCGCCTGGAATACGGGAACACATGGATGCGGGAAAATGCCATGCGTTCTGTAAACGCCAGCGTCTCCTGATGCTCCTCTTCCGTCTCCCCGGGGAAACCCGCGATGATATCCGTTGTAACCGCGCAACCGGGGAACTCATGCCGCAGCCGCTCCACAGCCGTTTGATAGTCTTCCGGCGTATACCGACGGCGCATGCGGGAAAGTACAGAGGCGCTCCCGCTTTGCAGTGAAAGATGGAACTGCTGCGCCAGCTTCTCTTTGGCATCCAGCAATGCGGATACAAACGCACCGTCAATGAGCGCAGGCTCCAACGACCCAAGCCGGATGCGGCCAACGCCCGGTGTGCGGCCCGCCGCACGTACCACCTCCCCAAGGGAAGGCTTTTCCGGCAAGTCCTTGCCATAGCTCATCAGATGGATACCGGTCAATACCACTTCCTGCGCGCCAGCTTCCCCCAGCCGGGAAAGCTCCGCCTCTATTTCCTGGAGCGGACGGGAGCGTACAGGCCCGCGCGCATAGGGGATGATGCAATAAGTACAAAACCGGTCGCAACCATCCTGGATTTTCAGCTGTACGCGCGTGCGCGTATTCTGCACCACCGTGGGGAGCGCTTCAAATTCCTTTGCGTAGCGGATATCCTCCACGGTATCGCGCTGCTCCTGCAGGTTCTCTACAAGCTCCACAAGCCTGCTGCGGTGCTGCGTGCCCACAATCAGCTGCACGCCGGGCATGTTTTTCACTTCCTCCGGCGCGCGCTGCGCATAGCAGCCCACAACGGCGATGACCCCCGCCGGATTTTTCGCATGGGCGCGGGCGATCATCTGGCGGGATTTTTTATCGCTCACCTGCGTTACGGTGCAGGTGTTCACCACATACACATCCGCCGCATCCTCAAAGGGCACGGCTTCATAGCCCGCGCTTTCAAACATGGTACGCATGGCGTCGGTTTCCTGCTGGTTGACCTTGCAACCCAGCGTGTAGAATGCAACCTTTGGCAAATCAGCCCTCCAGCTCATACAGGGTCATGGCAAGCATTGCCATACCCGCGGTTTCGGTTCTTAAAATACGGCTGCCCAAGGTAACGGTCTTTGCGCCGCTATGCATGCTCAACTCCACCTCTTCCTTGGTAAACCCGCCCTCAGGGCCGATCAGGATAGCGATATCCCGCGCCTTGGCGCCCTGTAAGGCCTGCTTGAGCGTGCGGGCGTGTTCTTCCTCATAGGCATGCAGCACAAGGTCATGCGCGCCGTAGGGGAGTTGTGTAAACGTGATCAACGGCCTGACCGCCGGGATGATGCCGCGGCCCGATTGCTTGGCGGCTTCATAAGCCACACGCTGGTAGCGCACACGCTTCTTTTCAAAATCCGCACCCGGCTTGACCACGCAGCGCTCCGTCACCAATGGAACGATGGCAGAGATGCCAAGCTCCACACATTTTTGGATGATGACCTCCATCTTGCCGGTCTTTGGCAAGCCCTGGTAGAGCGTCACGGTATGCGCGGGCTCCGTATGTATGGCAACCTGCTCCAGAAGCGCTGCCTGCACCTCCTGCTTTTGGAGCATCGTCAGGCGCGCCGTATACTCCCTACCCTGCCCGTCGCAGATGCGGATTTCATCGCCCGCTTTCAGGCGCAGCACACGGGTGATATGGGCAACATCCTCGCCCGTGATGGTTGCGGTGTTTCTTTGTATTGCATCGGACTCTACAAAAAATCGTTCCATACGCGTTTCTCCTGTCAGCCGTTCCACTGCGCCAGAAAAGCGATCCAGCCGGAAGCCTCGATGCCTTCTGGCGCTTCCTCCGCCGCGCACAGCCGCTCTACAATGGTAAACCCGGCCTGCTTGAGTGCCGCCGCCACTTCCTCTGCGCGCTCGTCGATAATGCCGGACGTCATGAACACCCCGCCTTTTTTGAGAAGCGCCGGCACAAACGGCGCAAGCGCGATAATCACGCTTGCAACAATATTGGCAACCACAATGTCATAGCCGTTGCCGACTGTTTTTCTTAAACGTTCATCGGCGATGAAATTGCCCGTGCGCACCGTGCAGCGGGCGTCTTCAATGCCGTTTGCCAAGCGGTTTTCATGGACCACGCGCTCCGCTATCGGGTCAATATCCACGCACTGCGCATGGTCTGCGCCAAGCAGCAGCGCCGCGATTGCCAATATCCCGCTGCCGCAGCCGATATCCAGCACCGCGTCCCCTTCTTTTACCCGCTTGTCCAGCAACTCCAGGCACATGCGCGTGGTGTGATGCGCACCCGTACCAAACGCCATGCCGGGATCCATTAAAAGGACGCTACGGCCTTGCCGTAAATCGGAGGAAAGCCCTTCCTTTTCCCAGGAAGGGCACACAAGCAGCCGTTCCCCAATGGGCAGCGGCTTATAATACTGTTTCCAGTTGTTTGCCCAGTCTTCTTCATCAATGCGGGTTTCGCGCACTGTAAGCGTCCCAAGGTCCACGGTATGTTCCATCCGCTTCAATGCGGCCGCCGCTTCCCGCGCCGCATGCAAAAGCGCCTCGTTTTCCGGCAGCTCCGCAAGATACGCTTTAACGCACGGACCTGTTTTTGACGCGAGCGCAACGGCGTCCGCAAAGTCCCAATTGGGCGCGGCGTGCTCCAAAAATGCCGCAACGCTTTCGCTGCTTTCCTCGATTGCCAGCTGGTCGAGCCCGACAGACGTCAGCGCCGCCGCCACCGGGTCAAGCCCCGCATCCGTCGTATATACCGCAAATTCAATCCACTTCATAGCGCTCCCCCTAAATAAACAGGCCGTTACCGGAAAAAAGCCGCCTGATCGTTACTCAAGCGGCAGATGCTCACAAAAAAGCCGGGTTATGCTGCAGGCAGAGTCGGAATTTCCGCGCCCGCATTGTCCTGCCCGCCCTCTACGGGCGTGGTGCCTTCAGGCGCCGCCGCGCCGCCTCCGGCAATGGGAACCGCACCGCCGGGCACGGGTACCGTTGCAGGATCGCCTGTGCCGATATGCACTTCCGCGTCGTTGCCGCGGTACTTGTCTTCATACAGTTCCTTGGTTTCAACGAGCTTGCCGTCTACATATTTCTCCAAGTACGCCTTGGCCTTAAAGCCGTCGTGCGCCTTGATCTTCTCCAGCTGATAGCCGATGGGGATGGTAGGATCGTCCACATACTTGATTTCCGTGCGCGGCGTCGTTTCGATGATTTCACTGCGCGCCTTATAGGTGACGCCGTCGGGCAGCGGCTTGCCGTAGATGGAAACCGTGATATTCAGGTACTTGCTGCTCTTCGCATCCGGCGTGATGTAGGCGAATATGTACATCGGCGCATCGGTATCGTTCCTGAACTTCAGGTCAATCCCGCTGGTATCCACCGTTGCGTCCAGCCCTTTGTCCACATAAGTGGAAGGAATGGAGTGCGCCTTGCGGTCCGTAATGGGGATATTGCCGCACAAAAGCGCGTTATAGAGCGTGGTGCTGACCTGGCAGATGCCGCCGCCTGCCTGCAGCGTATATTCCTTACCGCCGCTGATACCGTTGGCTTCCTTCCAGCCGCCTTTCACGGTACGCGGGCCGACCCAAGTGTTAAAGCTCCATTCCTCTCCAGGCTGCGCCGTATAGCCGTTGATGATGCCCGCCGCCTTCTTGATGTTGAATACGCGGTTTTTCACGATTTCATCCGAACTGCTCTGCGGGAACCGCGTGGTAAACGTGGAGATGCGTGCCGTATTCTGCTGCAGGAACGCAAGCGTCGTCGTCGGCGGTATGGTATCAAACACCGGGTCGATCACGGTTTGGAACTGCTTTTGCGTGATTGCCGCAATAATGGCGTCCGCCGTTTGCTCGGTATTGAGCGCAAGGCCGTCTTGCCCTTCCACGGGTTCAAAATCCTGTTTGTTGTCTTCAGAGAGCGTCGGGATCAGGTGCGGTTCCACCGGCGCCTGATTCGCTTCGGAAGCAAGTGTGACCAAACGGTTCATGATCGCAGTCCGGTCCGGCGTGAGGGTCACGGGGAACGTCTTGCCCCCTTCAAGCTCTTCACGTGCCTGCGCATTTTCGCTGAGCGTACCTTCGCGCCCGAATGCCATGGCCTTCGTGAGCACCGCATCGGTATCGGCGCTCATATTCATATCCGCAGCCGTCAGCGTCCAGCTTTTGTCCGCATGCTGGAGCGTAATCGATACGCTGTTGAGTTTCTGCTGAACGGCCTGTTCCACAAGAGGCTTTGCCGCTTCCATTTCCATGCCGCCAAGCGCTACGCCTTCAATGGCAATGCCATTGAAGAATTTCGTATCGCTGTTCATGTATTCGATCATGGTGGGATCTTCTTTTTCGCCGCCGTTGAGGAGCAGCACAACCGCAAGCGCCGCCACCATCACGCCAAGAACGCCCAGCGCAAGACGCATCAGCTTCTGGGAGCGCGTCGGCCCGCGTTTTTTTCTGTTTCCGCCGCCGGAGCCGCCGGAGCTGCCGCCCGTCCTTGCGCCGCCCATCTGCTGCGCGGGAGCGGTACGCGTGGAAGGCGTGCGCGGCGCACTGCCGCCACGCGCCATGGCCGCATAAGAATTGCGTACGGAAGACTGCATGGGTTGTTTCATATAATTAGGCAACTGCGGCCCGTCGTTCCTGGACATACTGCGCTGGCCTCGCCTGAGTTGATCCATTTCGTGCTCCTTCAAAAATCCAATTCAACAAAACTCTTTGCGGAATCCCGCATGTATTCACATTATACACCACTTTTTACAGCAATGGAAACATTACTCGCCGTCGATGAAAAATGTTACAAAATGTTTGCTTATTTTGTCCGGCGTGCTACAATATCCCGTGCATCCATGCTGCTTTCTTTCCCATTTATGCGCATTCTAAACGGGTGTGAAACAAGAAGGAGCGTTAAGCTATGTTCCACATTGTGCTGGTAGAACCGGAAATCCCGCAAAACACGGGAAACATCTCCCGCACCTGCGCCGTAACGGGCAGTGTGCTGCATTTGGTGCGCCCTCTCGGGTTCGCCATTGATGACAAAAAGCTCAAACGCGCCGGGCTTGATTACTGGCATTATTTGGATATCCGCTACCACGACAGCTTTGGGGCGCTTGAAGCAGAATATCCCGATGCGCGCTTTTTTCTGTGCTCTACGCGCGCAAAGCAATGCTATACGGACGCCTGCTATCAGGACGGGGATTTCCTGGTGTTTGGAAAGGAAACCGCAGGGCTTCCCCAAGCGCTCTTAGACAGGCGAACGAAGGATGCCATACGCATTCCCATGGGAGAGGGGCTGCGCTCCCTGAACCTCTCCAATGCGGCCGCCATCGTGCTCTATGAAGCATTGCGGCAGACGGGCTTCCCCAACATGCATTGAGCGGCGCTTTAAACAAGTTCCCGTGATTGGCGCTTTTCCTGCGCCTGGCTGTAAAAAGAAATTCTTCTTGCAAAAGCGGGCTTCAAATGGTAGAATACGTTTGTTTGATTTTGACCGGCTACGGTCCTTTACGGCAAGGAGGTGTAACAGAATGGGTAAGTATTGCGAAGTGTGCAAAAAAGGCACGATGTCCGGAAACCTTGTCAGCCACTCCAACCGCAAGACCAAGCGCGCATGGGCGCCCAACGTGCAGCAGGTGCACGTCGTGGTTGGCGGTGCTCCGCGCAAGATGGACGTCTGCACCCGTTGCCTCCGTTCTGGCAAGGTTGTCCGCAGCGTGTAACATACAGGCGCAGCTATAAGAAGATGCAGCAATGCATCTTTTTTTATGCCCGCACATCGCGCGGCAAGCCCGGATTGCCGGAAGCGTATCTGCTTGGACCTGTCCGCGGCGTTAAGCCGCGGCAATGCACTTCTCTTACGCCGTGCTCAGGTGCACAGCCATACGATGCCAAGCGCAATGAGCACCGCGCAGGCGATCAGCGCTATCACCCAAAGCGGCAGAATACATAAAATCACAAGCACCGCCGCCACAATCAGGACGATCCCCGGTATGTTTCCGTTGCGCCGCCGTTTCCTGTGGCGCACGCACTCACAATCGCACGGCGGATCTTTCGTCCAACAAACCTTCCACTGCAGCATTACGAAACCTCCCCGCGCAATTGGATCCTGCCCTTCTATATAAGTACGGCATGGTGCGCCAAAATGTGCCGTTCACTCCTTTGCCCCTTCAGGAATACTCTAAACTATCACGCAGTTATCTAAGGAGGCGGCATATGGAGCCAATTGTTGAACTAAAGGAGATACGCCTCGCCTATCACGAACCGCACGCGGAAACGCTCGCCATAGACCAACTCAACATGACGATATACGATGGAGAGTTTGTGGCCATTGTCGGCCCTTCCGGTTCCGGGAAGACTTCCATGCTGAGCATTTTATCCGGGTTGATCACGCCCTCAAGCGGGAGCGTGCGTATCAAAGGCAAAGAGATCACCGGTCCTGCACAAAACATCGGGTACATGCTCCAACAGGATCACCTGTTTGATTGGCGGGATATCGAAGGCAATACCGTCATTGGCCTTGAGGTCAGGCATTTGCTGACGCCGCAGACGCGCGCGCATGCGTTGGAGTTACTCTCCACCTATGGATTGGCGGATTTTCTGCACCATTACCCGCGCCAGCTCTCCGGCGGCATGCGCCAGAAGGTGGCGCTGATCCGCACCCTGGCGTCTGACCCGGACCTGCTGCTGCTTGACGAACCGTTTTCGGCGCTCGATTACCAGACGCGCCTCAAGACAGCGGACGAGGTGCACGGCATTATCAAGCGGGAGCATAAAACGGCGCTTTTAGTCACACATGATATCGCGGAGGCCATTTCCATGGCAGACCGTATCTTTGTGTTTTCCGAACGTCCGGCGCGTGTCAAGCGAGTGCTCACGATCACATTAAACGCTCCCCCTTCCCCGCTTGCGCGGCGCAATGCGGTGGAATTTCATGACTATTTCAATATCATATGGAAGGAGCTGGAGGTTCATGAAGGCGAAAGCTGAACAAGGCTGCAGTACAGAGCATCTGGCTTACTTAAAAGGGCTGCAGCGCCGCCACGCGTTTGTCGTCGCCATGCGATATGCGATTTTGGTCCTGTTCCTGGTCCTGTGGGAGGTGGGCGCGCGCCTGCACTGGATTGATTCATTCGTCACCAGCAGCCCTTCACGCGTGATGGAAACGCTTTCCTCCCTCTACCAACAGGGCATGCTGTTTGAGCATGTCTGGGTCACGCTGTATGAAACGGTCGTCAGCTTTGTGCTGGGGACGCTGGTCGGCATATTCATTGCCATCCTGCTCTGGTGGAGCCCTACGTTAAATAAAATTCTCGACCCATACCTTGTGGTGTTCAACGCCTTGCCCAAGATCGCGCTGGGGCCGATCCTCATCGTCTGGATCGGTGCTTCCACAAGCTCCATTATCGCCATGGGGCTGTTGATTTCCCTCATCGTCACCATATTGACGGTGCTGACCGGCTTTAATGAAATCAGTGAGGAAAAGCAGATGTTCATGCGCACGCTGGGCGCAACGCGCATGCAGGTTTTCACCATGGCGGTGCTGCCCGCAAGCATCCCCACCATGATGTCTGCCCTCAAATTGAGCGTGGGGATGAGCTGGGTAGGCGTCATCGTAGGCGAGTATCTTGTATCAAAGGCCGGGTTAGGATACCTCATCGTGTACGGTGGGCAGGTATTCCAGCTGAATCTTGTGATGGCGAGCATCCTTGTTTTGTGCGTGCTTGCCGCCGTGATGTATTACATCGTGGCTTATTTTGAAAGGAAGCTGGTTCGCTGGAAGTCCTGACCGTTGACATAGGCGGGGTGCAAGCCGCCCCGCCCTTGGCTATCTCAGTCCAGATTGCCTCTTCGCTTCCTGCAATACGATCCTGATACTGCTTGCTTCCTGAGCGCAAATAGGATAAGCTCTGTTCTGTGGAATCCTGCCGCCGTAAGAACGGGATGATTTTTGCGGGATTGTCCATATTTGTTCATTTTTTTGTGATTTTGCCTTGACAGCGCGGATTGGAATTTGCTACACTGTTTCAGGTGTGTTCGGTAAAGTAGGCGTCATGCGGCCACAGCCCCGGAAGCAAGACGTACAAGCGTCACCAGAGCCACATCGACATTCTGATATTTTCATTAGGAGGACGCCATGAAAACCTATATGGCAAAAGGCGAATCTCTCCAGAGGAATTGGTATGTTGTGGATGCAGAAGGCATGGTACTTGGCCGTCTGTCCTCCCAGGTTGCCGCTATTCTCAGGGGAAAGCATAAGCCTATATACACGCCGCATGTTGATACCGGCGATCATGTGATTATTGTCAACGCCGATAAGGTCGTACTCACCGGCAAGAAGCTCGATCAGAAAAAGTATTACCGCCACACCGGTTATCCCGGCGGTCTCAAAGAAGTTACCTACCGTACACTTCTGGGGACCAAACCGGAATTCGCCGTGTATGAAGCGATTCGCCGTATGATGCCCAAGGGCCCCCTTGGCCGCCAGATGCTCACAAAGCTTCGCGTTTACAAGGGCGCGGAACACCAGCATGCGGCACAGAAGCCCCAGGCGCTGGAACTCAAATAACGAAGGAAGGAGAAAACGCAAATGGCACAGGTTCACTATCTCGGCACCGGCAGGCGCAAGAAATCCATCGCCCGCGTTCGTCTGCTTCCCGGTTCCGGCAACATCACCGTCAACAAGCGTGATGTGGAAGATTACTTCGGTCTGGAAACCCTCAAGATGATCGTACGCGCACCCATGGTGCTCACCGACACGCTCTCCAAGTATGACGTGAAGGTCAACGTCATCGGCGGCGGCACCACCGGCCAGGCGGGCGCTATCCGCCACGGCATCGCCCGCGCGCTCTTGATCGCAAGCCCCGAGCTCAGGCCCGCCCTTAAAAAGGCCGGCTTCCTCACCCGCGATCCGAGAATGAAGGAGCGTAAAAAGTACGGCCTCAAGGCTGCACGCCGCGCACCCCAGTTCTCCAAGCGCTAAACCGTATATTGGTTTCCTTCAGCCGCCGGTACATCCGGCGGCTGTTTTTTAAGCGGTTATGCTATAGTGCTCTGCCGGAGGAATACGATGCGCGCTTATAAAACGAATATCCCCATACCGGAGACCATGCCGGTTGGGCTGCTGCTTGCGTTTGTCGGCGGTTTTTTGGACGCTTATACCTATCTGCTGCACGGCGGGGTGTTTGCAAACGCCCAGACGGGAAATATGGTGCTGTTGTTTATCCAGCTTGCCGAAGGCAGATGGGTCAAGGCCGGGTACTACGTCCTCCCGATCCTTGCCTATGCGTTGGGCATACTGGTGACTGACCTATTAAAGCGCAGGTTTGTTGCTTCCCGCCATATCCACTGGCGGCAGATCGCCATACTCGCGGAACTGCTTATTCTTGCGGCGATCGGTTTTTTGCCTGCCTCCATACCGGATGGCGTCATCAACATCACCATCTCCTTCGTGTGCGCGGTCCAGGTCGCAAGCTTCAGCCGTCTGCACGGCATGGGGTACGCCACCACCATGTGCACCAACAACCTCAGGCAGGCGGTGGAACATGCGGTAGCTTTCCGGATGGAACAGGACCGTGCGGCGGGGAACCGCGCCTTAAAATATCTTGCGATTATCCTTGTATTCTGCTTTGGCGCGTTTTGCTGCGCGCTTGCCGTGCACGCGTTCTCCTACCAATCCATATTCCTGAGCTGCCTTCCCCTGTTGGGCGTCTGGCTGTATCTGTTCGGCAAACCTGAAGAGAAATAATCTCCTTCCAAAAGTTTACATGTATGCCATTTACCTTTTTGAGGTTGCCGCTTACAATAGAGTAGGCGGTCTATTTTTCAAGTCGGAGGAAGCGGCTATGGCATCTTTTAAACGTGTAGCCAACCTGTTCCTTTGCCTCTCCCTGCTTTGCCTTCTTACGGCATGCAGCTTAATCGAAGACTTTCCTGTGTTTGCAGCAAAGCCCAAACACAATACCATCGCGCCCAAGGTGCTCACGAAAAAAGAGGAAGAGCTAATCCGTCTTCTTTCAGACACCGAGCAGGAGATTTACCTGTTCTCTTACACCGCGGACCGAGAATACCGCCAATTGGATCTATGGGTGGAACTCTACAAAGACGGCGTCCTGATCGATCCAAACGCGGGCGGATTTGGCATCATCTTTCTGGAAACGAACAAGGCTCTTACGGGTACGCTTGCCGTTACCATTACCCATACGCCGGATTACCGCTGGAGATTTTCGTGTTCCGGCGCGTCATCCACAAGCGCGCCAAACACCAATTATCTCCCGGAGGCCGCCCGCGGGTACCATCAAATCCAGCAGGCACAAACGATCGAGCCGGGCAAGGAAATACTTCTTTATCAATCGATGTTCAGCGAAGATTCCACCGTTGGTTTCATCGCCCAAACATTTCTGGAGCGCCCCGAACTGCTTCATGCATACGATTATGTTCATCTGATCAAATGCAAATTCTCCATACCGGAGGAGGGACTATGAAAAAAATCCTTGCAACTTTCCTTTGTTTGCTGATGTTTATTGGATTGGCCGGATGCGGCGCTTTACCCGCAGGCAGCAGTGCAACGCGCTCCACCATATTGCACAACGGGTATGCAAATGCAGAGCGCAACCGCCTTTTACAGGAGGATATCGCTTATTTTGCAAAGGAGCTGCCCAAGCACCACAAAAACCTGTTTACCTTACTCTCAAAAGAAGCGTTTGAAGAACAGACCGCAGCGCTGATTGCGGAGGTTGACCGGCTGCCCAACGAGCAGGTGTTTGCGCGCCTGGCGCAAATTATGGCGTCCATCGGGGATGCGCATACCCGATTCAATTTCTGGAATGGTTATGATTTTCCGCTGCAATTCTACATGTTTGGTACGGACATCTATGTTGTAAACGCGGAAAAAGGTATGGAACATCTCCTTTATCAAAAGGTGACCGCCGTCAACGGTATGCCGGTTGCGGACGTCCTGTCCCGCCTTGCCACCATCATCCCGCATGAAAATGAGAGTTACTTGAAAAATGCCCTGGTTAGGTATCTTGCAGCCCCCGTCTATCTCTACGGGCTTGGCATTATTACCGATAAGGAGCAGGCAACATTCACCTTTGAGATTGACGGCAGCCCGCAGGAGATCGCACTCTCCGCGCGCAACGCCTATGAAACGCCGATCGATTTTAGCATCCATACGGAAGACGATGTGGTGCTTGGGACATCCTCCTCCAGCTATAGCTATACCTATCTGCCGGATGCAAACGCGGTTCACTTCAGCTACAACCTGTGTGAGGGCGAGGACGAGTTCCGCGCGTTCAACAAGCATATGTTTGAGGAGATTACAGAAAAAAATGCAAAGAAAATTATACTGGATTTGAGGCGTAACCCGGGTGGCAATTCCGAGGTGTTGAATCCCTTTACCGGGCAGCTCAAAGCTTACAAGGAGACGCATCCTGACGTAGAGGTGTTCCTTCTTACCGGCAGGAAGACCTTCTCCTCCGGCATGTTTGCCATCTACCGGACGATGGAGGCGGTGCCTAGCGCCATTTCCATTGGCGAGCCTACGGGAGGCGCTTTAAATTGCTTTGGGGATATCAAGACGTTTTCGCTGCCCAATTCCCAAATCCCCATCCAATACAGCACAAAGTATTTTGAGTTTAGCAGCATGTTTTCCTATAAAAACAAGGGTACGGATACGTTCATCCCAGATGTACTGGTTCCCCCTTCTATTGAGGATTATAGAGTCGGAAACGATGCCGCGTTAAACTATGCGCTGTCCAATTAAAGTAGTTTCTCCGCGCAAAAAAGCGGATTGCAGAAGCAATCCGCCTTTTTTTATGTGAAATTCTGCGGTCTTTCTTCTATTATTCGTCAATTTTAGAAACTTTCCGCATTATTCATAGGTTGCATATATCTTATTACTGGAACAAATGGTAGAATATTTTAAGGAAACTTTCAGAAAAAATACATCTCAAAACCCGGCACGAAAGGAGTCACAATGAACGCAATCCATCCGCGCCGCCTTACCGCGGCAGTTCTTGTTGCAATTCTTCTGTTTGCTTTTGCCGTACCGGCGCTTGCGGCGTCCACCACCATGGTGGCGACGGCAAACGTCAATATCCGCAGCGGCCCCGGCACCAGCTATAAATCGCTCGGCATGCTCAACAAAGGAAAAACGATTGTAAAAACCGGTTCTTCCGGCGATTGGGCCAAGGTGCTTTATAACAATAAGACGGCCTATATCAAGGCGTCTTACTTAAAGCCATATGTAAGCTCCAGTGCGACGCCCGCGCCAACGCCTTCCATCTCCATCATCCCGATGCCCACCCCCACACCAACGCCTGCAAACTCGCTGCTGTATGCGCGTGTTTCCACTGCGGTGCGCAAAGGTGCTGGCCCTTCCTACTCCGCAATCGGCTATCTTGACCCGGGCGACAGCATTACGTCGCTGGGTACGATCACCGCCGGCTATTATCAGGTGCAGCTTGGAAGCAAGGTCGGCTATGTGGCGGTATCAGACGTCACAACGCAGACGCCCGGCTCCTACGGCACCGTATATGCACTCACAGGGACGACGGTATACTCCAGCGCCACCACCGCTTCCTCCACCCTTGGATATCTGGGGCAGGGGCAGAGTGCCGCCCGTACCGGCACTGTCGGCAGCTCATGGACGCAGATCACCTACAACGGGCGGACAGGCTATGTGCTGACCGCGCAGGTTGCAGACCTGTCCGGCGGCTCCTCTTCAAGCGGAACCATCTACGCCAATTCTACGGTAGCGGTATACAGCTCCGCCAATACGTCCTCCACCATCCTCGCCTATATCCCGCAGGGACAGACCGCAACCCGCATCGGTACCGTCGGCACTTGGACCCAGGTTACATTTGGCGCACAAAACGGTTACGTACTGACCAGTCAGGTCTCCGATTGGGGCGGCACTGCCTCCAATGGAACGCTATACGTAGACTCGACGACAGCCGTGTACAGAACTGCGGATGCTTCCTCTGCCATTATCGGTTATCTTACCCAAGGGCAGGCCATCACGCGTACTGGCACCACAGGGAACTGGACGCAGGTACTCTTTGCGGGGGAAACCGGTTATATCCGTACCCGGAACGTCGTCGATTCCATCGGAACTGGAGAGACGCCCTCCGGCTTTACGGCAGTGGGACGGACCATGTATTCGCAGGCCAGCCGTGTCTACTGCTATTCCTCCCCTTATGAGCAGAACAGCTACTCCGTCGGCTACCTGAGCCTGAACGAATCCGTATGGGCAGTCTCTACAAACGGCAGCTGGGTACAGGTTTACGTGCAGGGACAATCGCAGCCGCTCTATGTACCTGCAAGCAAGCTCGGCTACTCCACCGCCGGCAGCGGCACCGGGACCGGCGTACTGTATGTGCAGTACTATACGGGCGCGGCGACCTATTCCGACATGACGGGCAACGCCTTCCTGTATACCTACCGGCCGACCGGCTCCACCATTTCGGAAACCGTCGCCTCCATTGACCGTGGCGTGGCAGTCACCGTCCAATCCTACATCGGCGATTGGGTGTATGTCAGCTGGTCCGGCAGGGATAATGTAACCCGTTCCGCCTATGTAAAGGCAAACAGGCTGGGGCCGACCAGTCCATAATTATTAAAGCCGTATTGTAAAAACAGCACCGCCGATAAATCCGACGGTGCTGTTCTTTTGTTATATACGTTATACGTTTGCAGGCGCTTCCTGGGTGGTATGATCTTTTTTGACCCAGTGCAGCGCGCCCTCGCGCATCACCGCTTCCACGCTGTCCCCCAGCTGGATGCGTCCGGAGAGGATTTCTTCGCTCAGGCTGTCCTCCACCTTCTGCTGGATGGCCCTGCGCAGCGGGCGCGCGCCATACGTGGGATCAAACCCGGTCTCCGCGAGGTAGCTTTCCACTTCCGGCGTCACCGAAAGATGGATACCGCGCTCTGTCAGGCGCGTGGCGACGGATTTTAGCATCAGCTTGACGATCTCAAGCGTCTGCTCCTTCTCCAACGAGTGGAAGATGATGATCTCATCCACACGGTTCAGGAATTCCGGCCGGAACGCGCGCTTCAATTCCTCCAACATGGTCTCCTTCATGCGCTCATATCCCGCTATCGCGGCATTGTCATCCGCGCCAAAGCCCATGCGGTTGGACTTGCCGATCTTGCTTGCGCCGACGTTGGAGGTCATGATGAGTATGGTGTTCTTAAAGCTCACCACGCGGCCCTTGCTGTCCGTCAGCCTGCCGTCCTCAAGAATCTGCAGCAGGGCGTTGAATACATCCGGATGCGCCTTTTCGATTTCATCGAACAGAATTACGGAGTAGGGCTTCCTGCGCACCTTTTCGGTCAGCTGCCCGCCGTCGTCGTAACCGACATAGCCCGGAGGGGAACCCATGAGCTTACTTACCGAGTGCGGCTCCATGTATTCGGACATATCAAGGCGGATCATCGCATCCTCATCGCCGAACATGGCTTCCGCAAGCGCTTTAGAGAGCTCCGTCTTGCCTACACCTGTGGGACCTAAGAAGATGTAGGAGCCGATGGGGCGTTTGGGGTCTTTGAGCCCCGCGCGCGCCCTGCGGATGGCGCGGGCGACGGCGGATACCGCTTCCTCCTGCCCAATCACGCGGCCATGCAGCGTATCCTCAAGGTTCAATAGCCGCTGGCTCTCATCCTCGGTGAGCTTCTTGACAGGCACGCCCGTCCACGCGGCAACCACCTGGGCAACGTCCTCTTCCGTTACGATGCTCTTTTCCTCTTTGCGCGCATCCTCCCAGGCCTTGCGCCTGTCTTCCATTTCGCGCTTGAGTTTCTGCTCCTCGTCGCGCACCTGGGCCGCGCGCTCGTAATTCTGGTTGTTGACGGCCTCTTCCTTTTCCTTGCGTACGGCCTCAATCCTGGTTTCAAGCTCCTTCAGGTCCGGCGGGGAGACGTATCCCTGCAGGCGCACCTTGGAGGCGGCCTCGTCCATCAGGTCAATAGCTTTATCCGGCAGGTACCGGTCCGCGATATAGCGGCTACTTAGTTCCACAGCGGCGTTCACGGCTTCGTCCGTGATGCGCGCCTTGTGGTGCGCCTCGTACCTGTCCCTGAGGCCGAAGAGAATCTGCTTCGCCTCTTCCTGAGACGGTTCGCCAACGGTAACGGGCTGGAACCGCCGTTCAAACGCGGCGTCCTTTTCAATGTGCTTGCGGTATTCGTCAAGCGTGGTGGCGCCCACCACCTGGATTTCGCCACGCGCAAGCGCAGGCTTCAAAATGTTGGAAGCGTCCACGCTTCCTTCCGATGCGCCGGCGCCCACCACGGTGTGCAGCTCGTCGATGAACAATATGGTGCTGCCGTTGCCCTTCAATTCGTCAATGGCGGACTTGATGCGTTCTTCAAACTCGCCGCGGTACTTGGTACCCGCAAGCATGCCGCCCAGGTCCAGCGTAACCACGCGCTTATCCTTTAAAATCTCGGGGATATCGCCGGATACAATGCGCTGCGCCAGGCCTTCGATAATGGCGGATTTGCCCACGCCGGGGTCGCCGATGAGCACGGGATTGTTCTTGGTGCGGCGGCTTAAAATCTGCACGATACGGGCGATCTCCTCCGTACGGCCGATCACCGGATCCAGTTCCCCATCGCGCGCCATCTTGGTCAGGTCCTTGCCGAATTTGTCGAGCGTGGGGGTCTCCTTGCTGCCGTTCCCGTGCGCAGCGCCGGGTTTTCCGCCGCTTTCGTTCGCGTTGTTTTCCAGCATCGCTTTTCTGAGTTCACCCAAATCCACGCCCAAATCCTGCAGGATACGCGCGGCAACGCCTTCGCGTTCCCGGATCAGCGCCAGAAGCAGATGCTCGGTGCCGATGTAACTGTTGTTGAGGGTTTTTGCCTCATACAGGCTCAGCTCGATCACCTTTTTGGTGCGCGGGGTATAGCCGAAGCTGTCCGTAAACTGATAATCGCCGCGGCCCACCAGCCGCTCGGTCTGCTGTAGAATATCACTGTACTCCACACCCGCCATGGCAAGCGCCCGGCTTGCCGGATTGTCGTCCTGGGAAAGCCCCAGCAGGATGTGCTCGGTGCCCACATAGTTGTGCCCAAGCTGTCTTGCGCTCTCCTGCGCAATGGCAAGCGCTTTGCGCGCGCCTTCGGTAAAACGGTCAAATGCGTTCATAGTATTCACCTCTTATGCGATCGGTTTTATTGCTTCGCGCACAACGCTTGCGCGCGCTTCATCACGTTGCTGTTCGGTCATTTCGCTGCCGGTACGCTGCTCCAGACAGGCGCTCTGCACATCGGTCAGCAGCTTATTCAATGTCTTCTGCGCCCCCTCCGGCAGGATGCCGATGCCGCAGCCAAGCTTCAGGTTGGAGATATTCTCCATGGCTTCCTTGGTGGAGAGCTTGCGCGCGTAGCGCAGCATCCCGCAGGAGCGGTAGACGATATCCTCCACCTCCAGGCGGCTGTTGCGGTACAGCGCCTCCCGCACGGTGCGCTCATGGTCAATCACCCGGGTAATCGTCGCAATCAGGTTGCTGACGATATCCTCTTCCAATATGCCAAGCGTCATCTGGTTGCTGATCTGATAAATGTGCCCCGGCGTACTGCTGCCTTCCCCATAAATGCCGCGCACGGCATACCCAAGCTTGCTGATGTTTGCAAGCAGCGCATCCGTTTGCCCTGTGAGCGAAAGCGCCGGCAAGTGCAGCATGACGGACGCACGCATGCCGGACCCTACATTTGTCGGACAGGCGGTTAGATACCCAAGCTCTTCGTCAAAGGCATACGGCAGCTTTTCGGAGAGCATGTTGTCAATGGACATGGAAAGCGTATCGGCCTCTTCAAGCTGCATGCCGGGCAGCATGGCCTGAATTCTTAAGTGGTCTTCCTCCCCGACGAGTATAGAGACCATCTCGTCCTTACTGATGAGCGCAGCGCCCTGTGCGCTCTGCGCCAAGTCCGGGCTGATCAGGTGTCGTTCCACAAGCAGCCTGCGTTCGCGCACCGGAAGCTCCGGCATGCGCATCAACAGAAAGTCATGCTTTGCGTTGATGGCCCCGTTGACGCGTTCGACAAGCTCCTGAAGTTGAGCTGACGTAAGGTTCTGCGGAAAATGAAGCCCGGCAAGGTTGCGCGCCAGACGCACCCTGGAGGAGAGTACAATGTCCGTTACATCCTTCATATCGTTTCGCCTCCCTCAATCGTCCGCAGGCGGTCTCTCAACTCTGCGGCACGCTCATAGCGTTCTTCCGCAATGGCAAACTTCAATTCCTCACGCAGGCGCACGCACTCCGTCTTGGGCCCACAGGGAATGTTCTCTTCCTCCGCCGCCTGTACTTCCTGTGCGAATTTTGGCCTGCGGCCCACATGCCGGAGCTTTCCGCCCTGCGCCCGTTTGATGACGGGCGTGAGTGCGCCCTCATACGTCTTATAGCACTCCGGGCAGCCCACAAGCCCGGTCTTCTGAAAACGGGCAAAGCTCATGCCACAGCTGCAGGTCGGTACCTGCACCTGCGGCGGTGCTGCATGGATGCCGGAAAGCAGATCCATGATGGAGGGCAGAGAAAACTGCGCGCTCGTTGCGCATTCCGGGCAGAGATAGTGTTCCTGTTTGACGCCGTTTATAATAGTGACCGTATGTACGCCGGCCTGGTTGACTTTGCAATTGTCACATAACATTTTGATGCACCCCTTTCATCATCGCAGCAGCGAAGTAAGCATTCCCCGTACAATGCGCGCCCGCGCACCGTCTTCCAACTCCTGCACAGGAAGCGTACACGCGTCCGCCGCGGCCAAAATGAGCCTTGCCTCCCGTTCATCGAGCGCTTCCGTCTCCAGCAGGCGGGCGATGATCGCATGGATTTCATGCTTTGTCAGCGTTTCCCCAATGCCGCACGCCGTATCATGAAGCGGATTGCCGTGGCCGGTTTCCACACGGATCAGGCGGATGTAGCCGCCCCCGCCCCTGCGGGAGACAATGACATATCCATGATCCAGCGTAAACCTCGTGCTCAGCACATAATTGATCTGCGAAGGCGCGCAGGCAAAGTGCTGTGCAAGCTCGTTGCGCTGGAGCGATATTTCATCGCTCTGCTCCATCAATTCCTTGATAAACAGTTCAATGCTGTCCGAGAGGATCGACATGACGCGCCTCCTTTCTCCAGTTATTTGACTTTCTTTGACCTTAGTCTATTATAGCACGCGGCGCGCCATGCGCAACACGTACAATGTAGCAACAATGTGAAAGAAAATGCACATCCTGCGGCTAATTTCTGAGCAGCTTGTCCACCTTCCCGAGGGTGTTGATGTTGCGCGAAGTCAGCACACTTTTATAGCGCTTGCTGCCAAGCACCTTTGCCCCGAACTCTGTTTTGAGTGTTTCGCCTTTCGGCACAATCCAGAGCGCATCCTGCTCCAATGGGAGGAACCGTTCTTCAGGGCCCCGCGCCGCAGCTTCAAACGCTGCTTTGAGCGACAATACCGCATCCCGCTCTTCAATGAGCAGCGTGTAGATATGGCAACCGGCAGGAGCGTCCACTGTTTCGGCGCTTTCCAGAAGGGCGCGAACCTCTTCCGCGCTTCTGAGCATCACATGCGCTTCATAAGAAAATGTAGAAGAGAGCCCATGTTCTATTTTCGCCTTGTGCGCTTCGGGCGTATCACCTTCCGGCAGGGTGATGCACACATTGCCGGTTGCAAGCACCGTCTTTGCGTCCGGATATCCCATATCCAGAAATGCCTTTTGCAGCGCCTCCATCCTGATGGAGATCCCGTTCACGTTGATGCCCCGCAGGAATACGCAATATCGGTTCACGCCATTTCCTCCCCACGTATTGTTTGAGTTCTATTATATACTTGATACCCCAACGCACAATTCTCTAAAAGGAATTTTTGAAAACAGTCAAAGGGCGATTTCCGGCAAACAAAAAACCGTCCGCATGCAGCGGACGGCTCCAAGGTCGTATATGGCTCTTAGGGCCGTTACAGCCTAAGCCGGGGATTGGTGCAGCGCCCCCAACGTATGTCCTTAAAGCAGAAGAACCAGAACGCTGAACAGATTGGCCGCAAAGTGCGCGATTGCGCTCATCCACGCATTCTTCGTTTTATAGAATATCATGCCATACAGGCAGGCGTTGACCGCTACAAAAAACACGTCATAGAGGATCACCATGGCATTCCCGTCCGCAATATGTCCGATACCGAACAGCACCGATGTCAGTGCAATCGCCGGAGCAACGGGGATTGCCCTTTGTACCTGGTTTTGGAAGAACGCCCGCCACGCGATCTCTTCCCCGACAGCAAATACGATAAGCTGTATGAGCATCACCGGTACCTTGTCAAAGGATACCAACACCGCCGTCCTGGCTATGACATGCTCCACAAATTCCGGCAGCACCAGCTTTGCAAGGATGACCGCGATCATATCCATCAACAGCGGCAATGCCATCCACAGCCAGATCGTTTTATCGGAAAACGCTTTGCCGATGCCCTTCAGGTCAAAACCACTTTGTGACAAAGGCATCCTCCCTTTGTCAATAAAGAAAAACGCAACGCCGATGAGTACGGTCAGCCCCGCAATCGGCAGCCCGAACAGATTGGTAAAAGAGAGTGCAGCCATCGCAAGCATTGCAACGCCACTAAGTTTTTTGATGTTTTCCATAGAACACCTCAATACAGTCCGGCGGAGGTAAAGCTGCCGCTGCCTTTTAAATAGCAATCAAAAAACTCCAGTATGATGCGATTCATCGTTTCAATGCAATAATATTTATCGATCTCCGCTTTGCGTCCGGAATCCAACGCGTTTGCAAGAACCGGGGAAACGAGCGCCAGGTCGGTTAAACTCATATGCTGCGCGCCGCGGAACACCACTTCATACGATGCGGGCGCGGTAGCGGATACCAGCCTGTTTTCAAAGTACTCCCCGTCATCCGTAAGAATACCGTTGTCGTAGAGGTATTGCGAATAGATGTGCAGCAGCGGTACGGGATAGGGTTCCTGATTTATGGTATACCAATCGTTCTCCACCCCGGTCAGCTCGCACATCATGGGCGCGTCCAAGTTGATGACCGCATCAATATCCTGCCGTACGCGCGGGATGCCCATCGCCGCGGCACCGCCAAGGGAATGCCCGAATACGCCGATTTTTGATGAATCCACCATGTCATAAATGCCGCCGTGGCCCTTGAGTATCGTATCGATCACAAAATTCATGTCCGAAACCCGGATATCCATCCACTTTTGGAACAGCTTCAGGTTCTCCGCCTTGTCGTCGCTTAAAGCGGCATATTCGCCCATATAGCCCGCATCCACAAGCGTGGTCTTTCCCGTATCATCCACCGTATAAAACGAGTGATACGTGTGATCGATGGAACAGACGGCATATCCGTTGCTCGCAAGCTCCACAAACGCGGATTCGTTGCTGTTCTTGATCCCGCAAAATCCATGGGAGAATACCAACAGCGGGAACGTCTCCATTGCGTTTTCGGGATACCAGAACGCCACATTTACTTTGCGGTTTTCTCCGGTGGACGCATATGTTTCGATGCGGCTTTCATCCACATAGGTATACTGTGCGGTTGCAACAGCGTATTCCCCTGTCACTGCAGGGTGCCTGTATTCCGGAAATACAATGGCGGGAAGTAGGACGACGCCCAATAAAAGCGCGCCGCCCATACCCCGAAAAACAGCCTTGCTTTTGCGAAACGGCCGCCCCTTGGCCTTGATGAAATTTCCAATCAGGCTAATGGCCGAGAAAAACGCAAGCAGCAGGATGAGCGGTATCCACCGCATATTCCATTGATAAACTCCCGTCAACAGCAGGATTCCTGCTGTGCCAAGCGCCCCAAACCGCAACCCACGCCTGAGCTTCGGCTGATCCGCCTGCTTCAATAAACAATAACCCGTAAACCCTGCCTGCGCCAGAAGTGCGACCATAAGTGTTAAAAGCCCCATTGAAAAAAATCCCCCATTCCGTTTCAACCGCAGTATACGCATCCATCGGTACCGCGTCAACGAAATGGAGGGTAAGTTGCAGCAAGCCAATGTAAGTTGCGTTATTCCCGCTTTTGGAGCGCCTTTAAGCCGTCATTGATACGCTTTGCGTCCCTGTTTTCAAGCACCCAGTTGATGAACGTTACCGCAACATAGACGAGGAACACCATCAGCAGGAACAGCAGCGCATCCGAAGGGGAAGCGAGGTTGCCATATAAAAACGCAACGCCCGTCAGCAGCGCCTCAAGCGCAACAAGGTGCAGCACTTTGCGCACTATGGTCTGTCTGAGGTTCAGCTCCTTTTTTGAATACAGGATAATGGATGGAAGCGTGCCGAGAAAGCCGCCGATCAGCGGCGAATAGAACGCGTCGAATTTCAGGGTTGCATCCGGCATCAATACAGGTCCGATGATGGCCGTTGCCACATTGATGCAGACCGTAATAATAAAGAATTCCATCATGCATTGCTTGAAAAACGTGCGCAGGCTCATACGTTTCCTCCCGTCAAAAGTGACTTGAGCGCGGGGACATACTGGCGGGAGATGATGACTTCCTCGCCGTTATACAGCCTGGCCGAAAACCGGCCGTTGAAAATAGGATATACGCTGTCGATCTTCATCAGGTTGATCACCATGGATTTGGAGCACCGGAAAAAGCGCTGTTCCTTATACGCACTTTCAAATTCATACAGCTTGCACTTGAGTTCAAAGGTCTGCTTGTGCGTATAGGCAAATACGCGGTTATCCACCGCCTCCACATAGAAGACATCCTGCAGATACAGCTGCGTGACCCGTTCCTCCGTATAGCCCGCCAGGGAAACATCCATGGATTTGATATAGTTGACGATGCTTGTCACCTTGTCGGTGACCTTGTAGCATTGAATGAGCACCTGCTCGGGACTGCCTCGTTCGATTTTCTCTACGGATACCTTCACAAAGCCACCTCACAAATGCAATTTGCCGTCATACCGATTTTATCAAATCCGGCTTAAGAGCACAAACACGGAATAGACGAGGTATCCTAAGGAGTTCCCCGGTATTGCTTGTTTTCCTTTTGTTCATCTTTTTATGGTATAATGACCGCAAAGCGGCCATTATACCGCTGATTCTATGCGCATGCGCTTTTTGACCTGCGGCTAAACGCACATGCGCGACAATATGATCATCCTGCACCTATGGTATAATAGCTGCAAACGGCTTTACAAATTTTCGAAATCAAAGCAAGGAGATCACGCATGAAACTTCGTGCCGCAACGTGCCTTTTGCTTGCGCTTCTATTAATAAACGGCTGCGCAAAGCCGCAGCAGGTCCAAACGGAAACCCTGCTTCCCGGCTATAGCGCCGCGGGCTATACCGCAATCGGCGGCAGTGCCGAAGGCGTGGGCGACCTGAACCTGAAGACACTCTCGGTTTCGGAAGAAGCCGTGGAGGGCGTTACGGAGACCGTGCTGACCATGCGTTTTACCACCGGCAGCCGGATGTCCGGCGGCGCGCAGGAAACAGAGGGCAACGGCGTGCCCGTTTATTCCGTTTACACGCTCGACGCGCCCGCGCGGCTGATGCTTTCTTTTGACAACCTCGCCTACTGGGATTATACGCATGCGCTTGCCTGGGATGCGCAGCAGCTGTTGGGCACATTCCAATATGCGCTGTTTGAAAACCCGCGTGTGAACATCTGCTTCCAGCTGGGCGGCCCCGTGGCGTTCAAGGCGGAAGAAGACGGAGATACGCTGACCCTGCGCCTGCGTCCGCGGGAAGCAACAGCGAACACACAATATTTTGTGACCATGCAGGCGTTTGACGACTATTGCGCAGGAAATGTTTCCGCGGAGATCGACGCTTCCCCCACCCTTTCAGGCGACTTTTCTAACAAGCTCTTGATTTCCCCGCCGTTCCAGACCGAAGCGGAGGCAAAGACGTATCTCGAGAACGCGAAAACCACGTATCAGATTCCCGAGGAACACTATGCCGTTGTGCCGCTCGTTGGCAATCAGCTGCCTGATTTTAACGCGACGCTCAATTACCTGGCCGCAATAGAGACCCCTGCTGTGCGGCTGTTGGACGGCGCAGAGCAAACGCTGCCGCTGCTTTCTCCGGATGGGCTATATCTGTGCGACCTTCCCAGCAACGAGGGTTTCCTGTGTAGCAGGGAGCTGCCCGCCGCACAGGGGGAAGCGCCCTACCAACAGCTTTACACCGTAAGGCCGGACGGGCAGTCGACGTTGGCAATGTCCTTTGAGTTTTCCGCCATTGAAAAAGCCCAGTATTCGCCGGACGGGCGCAAGCTTGCGGTGCTTGAGCGCACCAGCGACAGCACCCACTTGTATGTGTTTGACGCGGATACCTATGAGCTCTTAAACGATCTTTCCGAGATGGGCTTTGGCGGCAACACCAGTACGTTTATCTGGAACACGCTGGGCACTACCATCTATGCCGTCACGGGCGTATCCGGCATTGAGCTGCACCAGTTCGATTATTCCATCCCCGATGAAGCCAGCCGCCACAGCCTTGTGGACCGCAACAGCGTGGATGAAGGCTCCTTAGGCTTTTATGACGGGGAACTGTATTTTGCGCATGCCACCATGGAGGGTGGCTCCACGCTTTACCGCATCAAGCCCGAAGGCGGCATCCGCAAGCCTTTCCGCAGCGGCAGCCGGTTTGTCATCTCCTCGGATGCGCGTTATATGGCAATCGTGGAATCGAGCGAAGGTACCACAGCCACCAAGGGAAGCGCCCTGACGCTATATGAAACGGCCACCGGAAATACCCTCACCGTGACCGACGCATTCTACCCGTATGACGCCTTGTTCTCCAAGGACTGCACGAAGCTCTACTACATCGAAAGCCGGATTTCCGGCGGCCAGACGGAGGACGATACGGCGACCGGGGACGATGCTGCAGATAGCGCCGACGATACCGCGACGCCCGCCCCGGAAAGCAGCAAAGCGCCCTCGGGCACGCCGGATGCCGCCGCTTCTTCCGATCCGTATCCCTATACGCTGTGGGTATATGATATCGCCACCGGTAAAAGCGAGCGCTTGCTTGACCTTTCTGCGCCCGAGCTTTATGCCGGCGGCAGCGCTTCCTCCCTCATTCTCAACTGCTATGAGGCGGATGAGGGCGGCGGCACTCGCATCCGCGCGGCCTACCGGCTGGACCTAAATGCATTGCAAAGCGCCGCGCCCTCGCCAACACCCGCGCAATAACAGGAGCACAGGATGGAACAGGTACCGCAAAACGCAATGGCAAGCATTGCGCCATTGTTTGCAGGCTGGGAGGAAACGCCCATATATTCCTGCCTGCAGGGATATATGGGCAACGCATGGGCGGATTCCCTTACCTCGCCCGCTTCGGCGCAGATCATCGCAGGTGATTTTTGCTGTTTTGCGGGCAAGCCCGATGTTTCCCTTGTGCGCAATATTCCGGAAGATTTCTCCTCCAAAGAGATTTTGATGATCCCCGAGCACGAAGGCTGGGGCAGGCTGATCGAAGACCTGTATCCGGACAGATATGAAAAGATTCTCCGATATGCTATCAAAAAAGAGCCGGACGTCTTCGACCGTGATGCCCTGGAGCAGTACTGCAGCGCATTGCCTGCGGGCTTTACGCTGCGTACGATGGACGAGGCGCTCTATGATCGGGCAAAGACGGAAGGCTGGTCCAAAGATTTCTGCGCACAATTTCCGACCTATGCCGCATTTCAATCGCACGGCCTGGGCGTCATGGCGCTGTATGGCGATACCCCTGTTTCCGGCGCCGCCTCCTACACCGTATATGATAGAGGCATTGAAATCGAGGTGGATACGCAGCGCGACTTCCGACGCAAAGGACTTGCGCTTGCCTGTGCTGCAAAACTGATCCTCCTCTGCCTGGAGAGAGGCCTCTATCCAAGCTGGGACGCGCACGATCTAAGATCCGTAGCGTTGGCGGAAAAGCTTGGCTACCACATGGATAAGGCCTATGTGACTTACGTGGTTTCCACAAAATAATTTGCAGCAAAAGCGGGCAGTTTCACTGCCCGCTTTCTATTTGATCGCAATTGTTGCTTTATATGCTTCTATTTCTTCGTTTTCGGCCTGAACAGCACGGCGCAGAGGTACCCAAATACGATTGCTGCCGTAATACCGCCCGCCGTACCCGTAATGCCCCCGGTAAACGCGCCCAGTACGCCGCTTTCCTTTGCCCCTTCCACAGCGCCCTTGCAGAGCGCGTAGCCAAAACCTGTCAGCGGTACGGTAGCGCCCGCTCCCGCAAGCTCCACCAGCGGTTCATATAGGCCAAGCGCCGTTAAAAAAACGCCCGCCGTCACAAACAGCACAAGCACGCGCGCCGGCGTCATCCTCGTCAGGCTGATGAGCAGCTGGCCGATCACGCAGAGCGCTCCGCCAATGAGGAATACCATCAGATAGTCAAAAAACATACGCAATCAATCCCTCTCCAGAACAACAGCGTGCGCGATGCCGGGGATGCTTTCCCCCTGCATGGAGGAAGCAGGGCTCATCAGCGCTCCGGTGGCCATGAACAGCATGCGTTTCCATGTACCCTTTTCTAAAAGGTGCAACAGGTGCGCGCTCATGACCACCGCGGAACAGCCGCATCCGCTCCCGCCGCAGTTCACATTTTGCTGCTGCGCGTCAAACACGAGGTTGCCGCAGTCCAAATGCCGCGCCTCCACATCCAGCCCTTCGTCCATACACAGTTCACGGAACATTTCCGAGCCAAAGCTGCCAAGGTCGCCCGTGATGATCGCATCATAATAAGAAACCGGTCTTCCGGTATCCGTCAGGTGGGCAACAAGCGTGTTGCACGCCGCGGGCGCCATTGCGGCGCCCATATTGGAGGCGTCCGTAATCCCCATATCGATGACGGTACCGATGGTGCCGCTCTCAATATGAATGTTGCGGAATACCGCGGGCCCCTTCTGTCCTTCCGTTACCGCCTCGGCGCTCACAATCATGGTACCTGCGCCCGTCACGGTGCGCTGCGCGGTCGGCGGGCTTGTCGTGCCCATTTCCAGCGGATAGCGGTACTGCCGCTCCGCCGTGGAAAAATGGCTCGACGCCGTGCAGGCGATGTGGTCTGCAAAACCGCCGTCGATGAGCATGCTGCCTACCAACAAGGACTCCGCCATGGTGGAACATGCCCCATACAGCCCCAGAAACGGGACACCAAGCTGCCGCGCCGCATAGTTGGCTGTAATGATCTGGTTCAATAAATCCCCGCCCAGCAGGCAGTTGAGCTTCTTTGTATCCCAATTGACCTTGGTGAGCGCGAGCCTGACGGATTGCTCAAACATCTTGCATTCCGCCTTTTCCCAGCTCTCCTCCCCCCAGGTATCGTCGGTAAGCACCATGTCGAATGCGGAGCCGAGCGGCCCTTTTCCTTCCACATCGCCTACGATGCTTGCGGTGCTCAAAATCCTGGGCTGATGCTCAAACACCACGGTATGTTCGCCACGTCTTTTTGACGCTGTCATTCGTTCCTCCGGTTCCTTACATTATGAAAATAACAGGGACAACAGTCCCACGATGACGGAGCTTGTAATGCCGTACACCAATACCGGCCCTGCAAGGCTGAACAGCTTCGCGCCCACACCCAGCACATACCCCTCGGTTTTGTGTTCCATTGCGGGCGCGACAACGGAGTTTGCAAACCCGGTAATCGGCACAACGGAGCCTGCGCCCGCAAAACTTCCGATTTTATCGTATATGCCCAGGCCCGTCAGAAAAGAGCCTAAAAACACCAATACGACTGCCGTATAGATTGCGACGTCTTCCTCGCTCAAATGAAGCCACGCTTCCCCCGTATTGTGGATGAGCTGGCCGATACAGCAAATGATGCCGCCTACAAGAAACGCTTTCAGGCACATGATAAAGGTCTTGCTCTTTGGGGCGCGCTCCTTTACCATTGCCTGATAAGCCTGCGATTTACGATCGTTTTGCACGAATTCCTCCTGAATTGCCGCGGGTCACTCTTTGGTATCCGGGCGCTGCTGCCGTATCGGTTCTATATAGGGGTGGTAGCGCTGCTCCCGTTCGCCGGGTCCCATGGAGCCCGCGTTGCCATGCAGGTCCACAACAGGAAATGCCGTATATTTTCTCATCTTAGCAGTTTCTCCTCCATATGCAGATACGCCTCCACCGAGAGCGGCTGTCCGATGCTCGGGCCCTGTACCAGCCTCGCGTTCCTGTATGCGCCTTCCCCTCCCCTGGAGAGTAGCAATACGCTTGTGAGTACTGCGCCTACCGCAAGCAGCAGCAGCAATACGAGAATCCATACTCTTTTTTTTGCCATCCGGCACACCTCCTTTGCTCTTATCATGCACAAAAGGGTGCGTTTCTATGAGCCAAAGCTGTCGGACGCTTCTTGTTTTGGATTGTCATGCTTGGCCTGCCACGCTTCAACGGGTATTTTGGTGATCTCAAAAATACCCGGACATACAAAAAGAGGAGCAGCCTTTTTAGGCTTCTCCCCCTGGTTTTTCATCATGAAAAAGGTTATCTGTCGTTGTCCCGGTTCCTTAAGAAGCTGGGCACATCAAGATTGCTGTGCTTATCCCGCGGGACGTAGGTGCGGGGCGGCTCATCCTGCTGCGGCTCTTCCGGCCTGCGCTGCTGCGTGGGCACGATCGGCTGGCGCGGCGGCTGCCAGGGCGCCTGCGGCTCCTTGGGCGTGACAACGGAATTCAAAGGTTCGCTGCGCATATCCCTGACGGTAATCCGCTGGCGGGGCTGCTGCGGCGGCTGTTGTTCAAAATCGGAAACCGTTTCAAATCCGGTTGCGATCACGGTGATCCTGAGGCTGTCTCCCAGTTCTTCATCGATGCCGGCACCCCAGATGATGTTTGCATCCGGGTCGGCGGTCGCCTGAATGAGCTCCGCCGCCTCATTGACTTCAAACAGCCCAAGGTCGGTGCCGCCGGTAATGTTCATCAGCACGCCCTTTGCGCCGTTGATGGTCGTTTCTAACAGCGGGCTTTCCACAGCCTGGCGCGCGGCTTCCACAGCACGCTTGTCGCCGGACGCGGAGCCGATGCCCATGTGCGCCATGCCCTTTTCCTTCATAATGGAGCGCACATCCGCAAAGTCCAAATTGATCATGCTCGGCACCGCAATGAGATCGCTGATACCCTGGATGCCCTGCCGCAAGACGTCGTCCGCTACACGCAGCGCATCAACCAGGCTTGAGGTTTTTACAACATCCAGCAGCCTGTCGTTGGGGATGGTGATGAGCGTATCCACAGCGGCCTTTAGCATCTGGATGCCGCCCTCGGCGTTGCGCATGCGCACCTTGCCTTCAAATTTAAAGGGCTTCGTCACGACGCCTACCGTTAAAATTCCCATCTGCTTGGCACATTCCGCAACAACGGCTGCAGCGCCCGTGCCTGTGCCGCCGCCCATGCCCGCCGTAATGAACACCAGATCCGCTCCCTTGAGCACTTCCGTGATCTGGTCGCGGCTTTCTTCCGCCGCCTTACGGCCAATCTCGGGATCGGCTCCCGCGCCAAGGCCTTTTGTCAGCTTTTCGCCGATCTGTATCTTCTGGTTGGCGCGCGAAAGATACAGCGCCTGCTTGTCCGTATTCACGGCGATAAATTCCACGCCGCGCAGGCCGTACTGTATCATACGGTTGACGGCATTGTTTCCCGCGCCGCCGACGCCTACCACTTTTAGCTGCGCAAATTGGCCGCTTTCAAAATCCATTTCCAACATTCCGCTTCCCCCTTTGTCAAGGCCGGTTGAATAGCCTGCTATCAAAAATTGAATAAATTCATTTTACAACATTTCAGCGTACAGAACATGCCTTCGCCGCCTATTTCACAAAAAGTTCTTTTAATTTCTGCAGCATGCCGCCTTCGTTCTGTACATAGGTTTCCTCGTCGGCCGTGTGCAGCACAAACTCCATCGTGCCGAATACGCTTGCGTAGTTGGGCGAATTCATACGCGGCATCCATGGCATGTCTTTTCTGACAGAAGCGCCCAGCATCTCTTCAAGATACTCGCGGCTGCCGCGCATCAGCGCGAGGCCGCCGCCTGTCAGGCAGATGGAAGGATGCTTGTCCGCATCGATGCCCATCTCCCGCATGGACTCGTCCACAAGGAAGCAGAGTTCTCTGGCGCGCTCTTCAATGATATATTGAATAGTCGCGCGTTCCACACTCTTTGTGCCCTCGGCGGTACGCAGCAATTCCACGCTGTCCTGATAATCCTGCGAAAATACGTACTTGCGCTTGACCTGCTCTGCCACCGTCTGCGTGACGGAAAGCCCGTAGGAAAGGTCGCCCGCAAACTGCATGCCGCCCAGTTCGATGGTGTCGGAAGCGACGATCGCGGAGTTAAATACAACGTTGACATCCGTGTGCGTATATCCGACATCCAGCAGCACGCTCGGTTTGCGCCTGTCCTTTTCCGGGATGAGCATCAACGCCGACGCGAGCGAGGCGCTGATGCACACGCCTGCGTGCAGATGAATCTGCTCAATGGCCTCCTGCACGGGCTTTAAAAAGTTCTCGCATACATATACGTGCGATACCATTGCCTCAATGCGGGAAGCGGATGCGTTTGCAGGCAGTTCAGCTTTCTGCGCGCCATCGAGCACAAAGGAATACGGCGTGCTGTGTATGAGCCTGCATCCTTCCGGCGGCTGCTTGGGAAGCGATGTATTAATTAGCATGTCGATATCCGCGCCGGTTATGCGTTTTGGCGCAGAATCAAACGAAAGTGTACCCGTCCCGACAAAAAGCTGCGAGAATGGCGCAGGCACCGCAATAGATACCTCGCGCAGTTTAAAACCGCATTCGCGCTGGGTTGCCTGAAGGCTTTCCATAATGGCGCGCTGCAGTTCCTTTATATTGGAAAACGCACCAAAACGATAACCGGAATAATTTCTGACATCGGCGCCATAAACAATCAAGCCGTCCTGTCCGGCACGGCCCGCACACATGGTGACAACTTTGGAGCTGCCGATATCAAGTACCACTGCATGCTTCAACGGTGTTTCCTCCGCTTTTTGGTTCTATTAGGGGAACGATACGTACACAAAAATAATATACCATATTTGGTATCCTTTGTGCAACGGGAGTACAAAATGTTCCATGCTGTTCCACATTTATCCATGCAAACTGGATAAACGACAACGTTTGACGGACAAAAAAACGTCTATTATGCGCCGGGTGTTTCCGGGGGCGGAGGCTCTTCCGTCGTGGGCTCCTCCGTCGTGGGCTTCTCCGTCGTGGGCTCCGGTTGTTCCTCCTCCAGCGGCTGCGCTGCACCGGGCGGGGAATAAATGGCCCCCCCTTTTGCGCTTACGTCAAGCGTTCCGCCCGTAGCCCCGCTTTTGCGCAGGGAGGGCAGCGCGTCACGCATCCACGCAAGCTTTTCAGAAAGCCCGTCCGGCTGGCCGAGGACCACCTCGATATTGTCCTTCGTATACAGGCACACATGCAGCGGATTTGCAAGGTCCGCACGCTGCACCTCCTTCAAAAGCTCCAGCTTCTCAAGCTCCTCAATCAAGGAAAGAAGTGTCTTCGTCTGCAAATCGCTGCTTTTTCCGATTTTTTCATTGATCGCAAACCCAATGTTGGACATTCCGGTTACAAGCAGGAGGTGCGAAAGATCACTGCTTTTCCCAATGGAAAGCACATGCCCGGTGTCATCGATGATCACGTCATAGTCCTGGCTCTGGATCGCCGCCGTCTCCTGCCGCTCCACAATCGCAATATGGATGCTACGGGGCCATTTGAGCGAGACGGACGCCACAGCAAGATACGGGTTGCTTTCGATGTTTGCTTTGACGCTGTCCAAATCGCACAGCAGCAGATGCGTGCCCGCCGTCAGACCCGAAAGCTCGATGATGCGCTCAGCAGGATATTGTTCGTTCCCTTCCACCTCCACCGTTTGGAGCAGAAACAGAAAATATCCAAGCAGCAGCAATGCCACTAAAGAAACCGAGGCAATGGCGTATGCAAGCGCCTTTTTGGGATCGAGCGGCTGCTTGTTCTTTTTTTCTTCCTGCCTTTTCAGGCGCTCTCGTTCGCGTTCCTGCGCCTTTTGCGCATCGGCGATGCTTTCCAGGTGTTGGATGCTGACATATGTGCCCGCCGGTCCGCCGACCTTTTTTGCATTGCGTCTTTGCCCGCTGCCTTTTGAACGATTGTCCGGTATTGCCCGGTTCTGCGCGCCCGGCATCTGCCTTGCCATTGGGGGCTGCTGGGCCGGTTGACTTGCCTGCTGCCGCCGCTTTGGCGCGTACACCGTCTGTTCTGCTTGCTTTGTCCGCGGCTTGTCCGCTCCGGCGGCGGAAGGCGCATGGCCGGGCCTCTCTTTATCCTGCCTGTTTTCCGGTTTTGACACAGGCGCGGTTCTTGTTTCATTCTTTCTTCCGGGGGTCCGTCCGCCCCCGGCAGCCGGAGATGCGCCCGCATGATGCGTGGGCGCATATACCCGTGTATTTTGCGGGCCGCGTTTCCCGCCTGCCTTATTCTGCATACGGAATCCTCAAAGCGTTTCTTCCTGCCTTCTGATCTTGGCGCCCAGCGCCAAAAGATCCCGCTCTATTCGTTCATATCCACGGTCCACATGCTCCGCTCCATGCACCACCGTTTCCCCTTCCGCGCGAAGTCCTGCCAATATCAATGCCGCACCCCCGCGCAAATCCCTTGCATCCACATTTGCCCCCGTAAGGCGCTTCACGCCGCGGATGACCGCGATACGCCCGTTAACGCTGGTCTCCGCACCCATGCGCGCAAGCTCCGAAGCATGCTTGAACCGGCTTTCAAATACGTTCTCCACAACCATGGAGGTACCGTCCGCCACCGTGCAGAGGGCGAATACCTGCGCCTGCATATCGGTGGGAAATCCCGGATGCGGCAGCGTCTCCACACGTTTGAGTTCCCTTGGACGTCTGGGTCCGATGACGCGCAGATAATCTTCGCCGCTTTTGATCTCGCATCCCGCCTCTTTGAGCTTGTTGATCACGCTCCCAAGATGTTCGGGCGCAATATTCTTCATACAGACGTCTCCGCCCGTGATAGCGGCACCGCACAGGTATGTCCCCGCCACGATGCGGTCGGCCATAATGCGGTGCTCCGCGGGCCTCGGGCTGCACCCGCCCGTGATCGAAATGGCGGAGCTTCCCGCCCCGCGCACCGAAAATCCAAGCGCACAGAGGAACTTCTGCAAATCCACGATTTCCGGCTCCCGCGCGGCATTCTGTATCACGGTTTCTCCCCGCGCGGAGACGGCCGCCATCATAGCGTTTTCCGTAGCGCCCACGCTGGGATAATCCAGATGAATGTGCGTCCCAAACAGGTTGCCGCCCACGCAGTGGATGGTTCCGTAGGATTCTTCAATTTCAACCCCCAACGCACTCAGCGATGCGATATGAAGGTCAATGGGCCTTACGCCGATATCGCACCCGCCGGGGAACGTCGCAATAGCGCGGCCAAACTTCGCCACCATGGGCCCCAGCAAAAAGATGGACGAGCGCAGGGATTTTGAAAGATGCTCGGGCAGCTCATGGCATTGCGCATCGCGCGGGTCAATGGTAAGCACATCTCCCTCCCAGGAGACGGCGCAGCCCAAAGCGCGCAACAGCTCTATCATATTATAAACGTCGCTCAGGCGCGGACAATCAATGAGACGGACCGGGTGCTGCGCCAAAAGCGTCGCTGCCAAAATGGGCAAAGCGGCATTCTTAGCGCCCGGCGTATACAGCTCGCCAGAAAGCGGCGACCCGCCCACCACGATGATTCGGGACATCAACTTTTCACCTCCGGATGGCTCGCGAACAATTTCATCTTATGCATCCGGTTGAAAAAACGTGCCCGTTCACCATCCCGGGCCCCGTGTCCCTTGTTTTTCGCGCTTGGCCTGTATCTTATAATTCGGACGTATGGCGGGAAATGTTTAGCAGTACGCCCATTGCGCTCATAAAAATCAGCAGGGAGCTGCCTCCCGCGCTGATAAACGGCATCGCCTGCCCGGTTGTGGGCATGACGCCCGTCACAACGCCTACGTTTACCGCAACCTGCAGCGCAAATACGATGGTGATTCCCGCGGCGAGAAGGCTGCCGAAGCGGTCCTTGCATTTTAGCGCCACGCGGATACCGCGGTAGACGATGAACAGGTACAGCACCAGCACCACCGCGGCGCCGATAAACCCAAGCTCCTCCCCGACGATGGAAAACACAAAATCGCTTTCGCCAAACGTCAGGTAAAGAAGCTTCTGCCGGCTGTTGCTCAGCCCCTGCCCAAACACCCCGCCCGCGCCCAGCGCGTAAAGGGACTGGATGAGCTGGTAGCCTTTTCCGGCAGCGTCCTCCCATGGATTGGTGAAGCTTACAAGCCGTGCAAGCCGGTAAGGCTCAATGACGGCAAACAGCACGAACAACCCCACGCCCGCAAGCATCATCAGCGCGATATACTTAAAATCCGCCCCGCCCACATAGAGCATGGCGATCCCCATCATGCCGATGATGACCGACATGGACATATTGGGCTGCAGCATGATGAGCCCGCAAATCAGCCCCAGCACCAGCAGCATGGGTAATAGCCCTTTGATGAAATTCTTCATCAGATGCTGGCGGTTGGACATAAACGCGCTCATGTAGATCATCATGCCGAACTTTGCAACCTCGGAAGGCTGAATGCTCTGCCCGGCGATAGAAAGCCAGCGCTTCCCGCCATTGTATTCGCTGCCAAACAGCAGCACCGCAACGAGCAATATGACGCAGACAAGCAAAATAGGCGTCTTGAGCTTATCGAGCACGTGGTAATCGACCCTTGTCAGCAGCAGCATTACCGGGATAGCCAGCACAAGATAAATCGCCTGTTTGCGCACATAGTAGAGTGAATCGCCGATTTTTTCCTGCGCGGAGTAATAGCTTGCGGAGAATACCATCACCAAACCGATGGCGCACAACATAAGCACCACAATCAGGATGCCAAAATCCATGCGTCCTGCCTTTGCTTTTTTGTTGCGTTCCATACCCGGTCGGCTTCCTCCCTGCCCTGATACCAATTTAAAATTGGTATCAACCCCTGCGCCCTGTGGCAATGCCGCCTTTCATCCTATGCGGGCGGACGCCCCAATTATTCCTGTTTCCCCTCGCTCATGCGGGGTAAGCCGCCACGATCTCCTTAAATACGCGCCCGCGCTGTTCAAAATTTTCAAACATGCCCCAGCTTGCGCACGCCGGGGAAAGCAGCACCGTATCGCCGGGAACGGCAAGCGCCCGCGCCATATTGACCGCCTCTTCAAACCCGCCCGTGCAGTGAAGGATGTTGGAAAAGCCCGCGCGCTTCGCGGTGTCAAGCAGCTTTCCCGCCGTCTGGCCCAGGGCGACAGCGCCCTTCACCCGGCTTTTTATGATCACGGAAAACAGTTCGTCAAACGAGCTATGCTTGTCATACCCCCCCAGCAGCAGCACCGTGGGCCGGTCCATCGCGCAGACCGCCTTGATCGTACTGTCCGGATTGGTGCCCTTGCTGTCGTTGATGTAACGGATGCCGCCGCGCTCGCACACAAACTCAATGCGGTGCTCAACGCCCGGGAACGTCATCAGCGTCTCACGGATCACTTCGGGCGCAACATCCCTTGTAAGCGCAATCGCCGCGCACAGCATGGCGTTCTCCAGATTATGCGCACCGGGAATGCGGATTTCACCCGTCTTACACAGCACGCCCGTTTTACCGCCGAACCGGTAGCGCACTTCCTCTCCCAGGGAATAGACGCCTTCTGGCACTTCCTCCCTGCGCGAAAAATAAAGCTTGCGCGCAGGAGTCCTATCCGCCATCGCGCGGACAACGGGATCATCATAATTGAGTACCGCAAAATCATCGGCGGTCTGGTTCTCAAAGATTTTACACTTTGCGGCGATGTAGTTTTCCATCGTCAAAAAGCGGTCCAGATGGTCCTCCGTAATGTTGCAGACCGCGGCGGTCTTTGCGTGGAAGAACCTGTTTGCTTCGAGCTGCAGGGCTGCCGTTTCCGCAACGATCACATCCCCGTCCCGCGTTTCAAGCGCACACTGCGTAATAGGCGTGCCGATGTTGCCCAGCACAAAGGTGTGCCTGCCTGCGTTCTTGAACAGCTCCCCGGTCAGCGCCGTACAGGTCGTTTTTCCATTCGTGCCGGTGATGCAAAGAAACTCGCCTTTCGCATACCGCCAGCCGAGCTCGATCTCGCTGATGACCTCGATCCCCGCGCCCCGCGCCTTCTTTACAAAGGGCTGAAACAAGGAGACCCCCGGGCTTACCACCACGAGATCCACGCCCGAAAGATATTCTAGAGGGTCTTTGCCCAGCGCATCGCTGTACTGGACGCCATCAAACGCTGTCCCAAGCTCCGGAACTTCCTTGCGCGTATCGTTTAGGATCAGGTGCCACCCCTGGGAAGCAAGCAGCTGTGCACTTGCGATGCCGGAGCGCGCCATGCCGACGATCAGTGCGGTTTTCATGGTATTCCATCCCCTTCAAACCCAAATTACAAACGTCCCATGGACGATTTTCTTGTTTAAAAAAAGCCGTCCGGGCGGCAGATGCTTGAGGCAACAGAGCCGCCTCTTTCCCTCAAACATCCGTCAGTCCCTCCGCTACGCCAAGCGCCAACTAAAAACGCAGCATCCCGAGACCCGCCCAGAACGGCAAACAGTCGATTTACACGTATGCCAAAAGGCAAACAAGGCACAACACCGAAGTCACTATCATATACATCGAAACAATTTTGGTTTCCGGTATCCCCATTAATTCAAAATGATGATGCAGCGGCGCCATTTTGAACACGCGCTTCTTGCGCAGCTTGTACGAGCCGACCTGCAGCACCACGCTGATGGCGGAAGCCATGAAACAGCCGCCCATAATGGGAAGCAGCAGCACACCACGGTTGAAAAGCGCCATCATTGTGATGGCCCCACCCAACGCCATGGACCCGGTATCCCCCATGAATACCCGCGCGGGGTAGGTGTTGAAGCGCAAGAACCCGAGACACGCCCCCGCGACAGCGGCGGAGAACACCGCCATGCCATTGAGGTTCGCGCTGTAGCCGATCTGCCCGTTATCGAGCGCCGTGACCGACAGCAGCGTAAAGATCAGCGCCATCGCCACCGCATAAATCATGGTGACGCCCGAAGCCAGTCCATCCAAACCGTCCGTCAGGTTGACGGCGTTGACCTCGGCGATGATGACGAACATCACAAACGGGATGTACCAGATGCCAAGGTTCCACTCCGTCCCGGTAAAGGGAATGACGATCGTGGGGCCAAGAAACGGATTATTGTAGGCGGTCAGCGCCACGATGAACGCAAACACCAGCTGCGCGATGATCTTCTGGTAAGCGCTCAGCCCCAAAGAGCGTTTGCGCTTGACCTTGATAAAATCGTCTAAGAATCCGACAAGTCCGAATGCGAATGTCGTGAGCAGCGAGGGGAGCACAAACTCCAGCCCCGCCATGGAAAACGTCAGGGTTCCGGCTAAGATTCCCGCCAATATCACAAGGCCGCCCATCGTAGGGGTGCCGGACTTTACAAGATGGGTCTGCGGCCCGTCGTCCCGCTCTGTCTGGCCGAATTTGAGCCGCTTGAGCATGGGGATCGCAATTGGCCCCAATATCAGAGTTACTAAAAAACTGAGCAGTAATGCCAGTATCAGCTGTTGCATTTGATCCTCCGGTTTGCTTTGGTGCGCACGGCGTTATTCAACGGTCCAATTCTTTAAGCAGCTCCATGACGGCTTCCTTATCGTCAAAGTGATGCTTTACGCCGTTGATTTCCTGATAGTTTTCATGGCCCTTGCCCGCAACGACGATCACATCGTCTTTTCTTGCGTTTTTGAGCGCATGCAGGATTGCCTCGCGCCGCTGTTCAATTGTGATGTATGCGCAACCGGATTTCTTGACGCCTTCTTCAATGGCCGCAAGTATCTCAAACGGATCCTCCGAGCGCGGATTGTCGCTGGTGACGACCAGGCGGTCGGAATACCGTCCCGCAACTTCGCCCATAATGGGACGCTTTGCGCGGTCCCTGTCCCCGCCGCAGCCAAACACGGTAATGATTCTTCCCTTTGCAAAGCCGCGCACGGTCTTCAATACATTTTCAAGCGCGTCGGGCGTATGCGCATAGTCCACAAATACCGAAAACCCGAGGTTGCCGGTATCGAGCGGCTCCAGCCGCCCGGAAACGCTCTGCATGTCCTCAAGGCCGGCCTTGATATGCTCCATGGTTATTCCAAGGCTCAATGCAACCGCAACCGCGCCCATTGCGTTAAATACACTGAAGAGACCCGGAATGGGCACGTTGATGCGGGTAATGCCGCCGGGGAACCTGAGGTCAAACTGTACGCCGCGTGTGGTGATATCAATCTCGCTCGCGCACACGTCCGCACGCTCACGGATGCCGAATGTCGTGACGGGCAGCGTCGGCCCTTCCATCAGTTTGCCCGCATAGGGGTCGTCTATATTGATCACACCGTGCCTGCTCTGAAAAAAGAGTTTTTTCTTTGCGGCAAGATAGTTTTCAAATGTCTTGTGGTAGTCAAGATGGTCCTGCGTCAGGTTGGTGAATTCCGCCACGTCGAACATCAGGCCGTGGACACGGTTCTGGTCGAGCGAATGGGAGGAGACCTCCATGACGACGATTTCCACGCCCTCGTCCTTCATTTCCCCAAGGAGGCGGTAAAGGTCCACCGATTCTGGCGTGGTGCGCTCCGTTTCGATGATGCGCGCGCCGATCATATTCCGGATGGTGCCGATCAGCCCCACCTGTTTTCCGGCATGTTCGGCAATGGCTTTTACCATATACGTGGTCGTCGTCTTACCGTTGGTGCCCGTGATGCCCACAAGGCGCATCTCGCGCTCCGGATGCCCGTAGAATTCCGCCGCCATCTCCGCCATGGCGATGCGGGAGTTTTTGACGATCACCTGGGGCACGTCTAACGGCAGCTCCCGTTCACACAGGATTGCGGAAGCCCCTGCTTCCACAGCCATCGCCGCATATTCATGCCCGTCCGAAAATGTGCCCACGATACAGCAGAAAAGGCTGCCGGGCTTCACTTTCCTGGAGTCATATTGCAACATGTCAATGTCAATATCCGCCCCAATCAGGCGGTGCTCAAAACTTTGGCATAGTTTTGAAAGCAACATTGTCGTTCTCCTTTACCATCCTGCTCATACTTACGGCAGTTAATGTGGGCTTGTGCTATCGCTGTCCAACTTATTCACCGAAAGGCGCATAAGTTTGGCTGCTGTCAAAACAGCGCGCACAGCCTCACTCAGTATACCACAACGATTATTTGCATGTCCATTTCAAGGGTTTCTTCGCGGTTTTTCGATTCCGAATCCACTATTTGGCAGGGACGCTCTTATTCCTCCACCTGGGAAAACTCTACCGTCACGCTCTGCCCAAAAGCGAGGGTCTCGCCTGCCGCGGGCTTCTGGCGTATCGCCTTGCCGCTTTGATCCTCAGGCTCGATGCGAAGCGACAGGCCGATTGCCGTCAGCGCGTCATAGGCCTGGATGCGCGTCATGCCGGAAAGGTCAGGCACCGTTACAAGATCTTCCGTGCCGCCGTTGTCGGCGTCCTCCGTGGTGTTTTCGGTATAAAGGAGCACGCCGCTGCCCTTTGCAACAACCTCTCCCGCGTAGGGTACCTGGGAAGTCACCGCGATATTTTCCTCGCCCGCGGTATAATCATAGGCAAGGCCTTTTTCCATCAGGATTGCAGCTGCTTCCTTGGCGGATTTACCGACAACATCGGGCACCGTCACAGTTTCCGCCTGCGTGCTCGGCTTGACGCCGTAGTGCATGAGCGTATCCTGCAGCACATCCTTTACAAAGGGCGCCGCCACGGTGCTCCCGAAGATTACGCCCACCTTGGGTTCGTCAACGAGGATTAGGCACAGGTACTTGGGGTCATCCGCCGGCGCAAAGCCGATAAAGGAAGCGATGAGGCTGCCCGAGGATACTTTGCCGTCCACATATTTTTGCGCGGTGCCCGTCTTTCCGCCCACGCGGTAGCCGGGAATCTGCGCGTTTCTGCCGCTGCCTTCCGCCACGACGCTCTCTAAGATAGACCGCACGGTAGCGGAGGTTTCCTCTGAAATCACGCGCCGCACAACGGTCGGCTGGTTCTCCTTGATGATTCCGCCATTCGCGCCGATAACCTGCTTGACGATATACGGCTGCATCAGCTCCCCGCCGTTGATGGCGGCTGCCACCGCCGAAGCAAGCTGCATAGGCGTCACCGCAATGCTCTGCCCAAAGCCGATACGCGCGGTATTGTTTTCCCGGATATATTTTTCATGGATCACGATGCCGCCGCTCTCACCCGTCAGCCCGCTTTCCGTGGAAGACCCAAAGCCAAATTTATAAATATAATCGTAAAACGTCTCCTTCCCCATTGCGAGCGCCATCGTCATGAACGCGGGGTTGCAGGAGTTTTGTACGGCCTTTGTCAATGTCTGGTGCCCGTGGCTGTTCTTCCAGCACTTGATGCGCTCGCCGTTGACTTCCTTGAAGCCCGGGCAGTTGAACTCTGTCGAGGTTGTGATGGCCCCGGAATCGAGCGCCGAAGAAAGCGTTACGATCTTGAATGTGGAGCCGGGCTCATACGCGTCCGTCACCACGCGGTTCTTCACAAGCGCCTGCAGCGTTTCAAGATCGTTGCGCGGGGGCGCGTTGGGGTCGTAATCGGGCTTTGTGGAAACCGCAAGGATTTCCCCCGTCTGTACGTCGAGCAGAATGCCCTGCGCGTTTTTCGCCTTATTGACGGTCAACGCTTCCTGAAGAGCCTTTTCTAAAAACGACTGCACGACGGAATCTGTCGTCAGTACCAGTTTGCAGCCATTGATCGGCTCGATGTATTCCTGCGTTCCGTAGGGGAGCGGCTTATTGTCGCGGTCGGTTTCGGTAATGAGCCTGCCCGGCTCCCCCGCAAGGTACTTGTTGTAGCTTCTTTCCAGACCTTCCTGCCCAACGCCGTCGATGGTGGTAAACCCAAGCGTCTGGGAAAGCATGTTCCCCAAAGGATAATAGCGCTTTGTATCCACGCTGAACGTGATGCCGCGCAGCTGAAGCGCGATGAGCTGATCGATTTTTTCGCGTTCTACCTGCCGCTTTAAAATAATCTGCTGCTTTTTCGTATCGCTTACGCGGGCAAGCGTTACTTCATAATTGAGCTCCAACACTTCAGAAAGCTCAGTCGCTATGCGCTTGCACTCCGTGGGCGGAACCTGTTTGGGGTTGACCTCCACCTGGTACGCCGTGCCGCTCTGCGCGAGGATTTGACCGTCCCGGTCCATAATCACGCCGCGCTCGGCGGAAAGGCTCGTATCCATCGTCCATTGCAGCAACGCCTTTTCCTGCAGCTCCGGTCCCCAGATCACCTGCACATAAAAGAGCCTCCCCAGCAGGGCGAAAAACAAAAGGCCCACCAATATGAGCATGTGAAACAGTCTCTTCTTGTTTGCGGTATCCGGTGCGCTCATGCGTGCTCCCCCCGTTCGAGTAAAAGGCCCGCGGCGGTCTCACGCGCGCGGCCTCCTTGCGCGCTACGCCCCTTCCGCAGTCCCATTGTTTGCTTCCGCAGCATTGCCGGCACCGGCAACCGCAGGAAGCGCGTCCCCTACGCGCACATATTGATCCGCCTTGGGGTATGTCATATTAAGCCGCGCTGCCGCGTCCTGTACATTCTGTATGCTGACCGCACACTCAAGCTCCACATTGAGCGTACGCACGCGAAGCTGCGTTTCCTCAATCTTCGTTTTCAGGTCGTTCACCGCAAGATATTCACCTGCAATGCGCGAATAGCGGGATACCACAAACAGACAGGCCGCCGCGACCGTTGCAATGCCGAACAGCATCGCCGCCCTGCAGCCAATGCTCAACGTGGGACGCTGCTTGGGGCGGGGCGCTTTTTTCGGCTGCGGGGCGGGCGCGTACGGCTGCTCTACGGGCGCTACCGCAGGCGCATAGGCGTATGCGTTTGCGCCGCGCGTTGGCGAATACACCCGTGATGCCGAATATGCCGCCTGTGTTTGCCTCTTTCCCGCTACTTCCATGGTATTCCCTTTCCTGTTCGTGCATGCCGCCGATTATCGCTTTTCTATGGCACGTAGCTTGGCGCTGCGCGATCTTGCATTTTCTTTGAGCTCTTCTTCCCCTGCTACAACCGGTTTCCTTGTCAAAATCCGCACAACAGGTTTCTTATTGCAGGTGCAGATTGGCGCTTTGGGCGGACAGGTGCATGGGTTTTCGAGCGTTTTAAACGCCTGCTTCGCAATCCTGTCCTCAAGCGAGTGGAAGGTAATCACACAAAGCCTTCCGCCGGGGTTCAAGAGTTCCACCGCGTCATTGAGGGCTTTCTCAAGCCCTTCAAGCTCTGCGTTCACTTCGATGCGGATGGCCTGGAATGCGCGCCGCGCGGGGTGCTGGCCTTCCCAGCGGTTTTGGGCCGGGGTCGCCATCCTGACAATCTCCGCAAGCTGGGTGGTGGATGTAATGGGTGCTTTTTGCCGTTCACGCACGATGGCGTTTGCAATGCGCATTGCATAGCGCTCTTCCCCGTATTCCCGGAGGATCATCGCAATACGCTCGGCCGGGTAGGTGTTGACCACATCGTATGCCGATAAACCTGCCGTTTCATCCATGCGCATGTCGAGCGGCGCCTCGTTGTGGTAGGAGAACCCGCGCTCCGGCGCATCGAGCTGGTGTGAGGACACCCCAAGGTCCATCAGGATGCCGTCCGCTTTTTCAATCCCCTGCTCTTTTAACAGCCGCGTCATGTCAAAGAAATTGCCGCGCAATGCAGAGAATCTGTCCCCAAATGGGGAAAGACGCCTGGAAGCCTCCGCAATTGCTTCCCCGTCCCGGTCAATGCCAAAGAGCCTGCTTCCGGAAGGGAGTGCTTTGAGCACCGCTTCCGCATGCCCGCCGCCGCCGAGTGTTCCGTCCACAAATATGCCACCGCGCTCGGGCGCAAGCAGGGAAAGGACTTCTTCCACCATAATGGGCGCGTGGTATTCGCTCATATGCCCATCTCCAGCAAGCGGCGCAGCGCCGATTGATATTCCGCGCTGATGCCGGTATTGTGTTTCTCCCACGCACCGGGAGACCAAAGTTCAATGCGACCGCCCATACCGACGAGCACCGCCTCTTTGTCAAGTTTTGCATATTCCCGAAGCGCGTTCGGGATCAGGATGCGGCCCTGCTTGTCCAGTTCGCACTCGGCCGCGTTTGCAAACATCATACGGCGGAACGCCTGGGCCATAACGTCCGACTCCGGCAGGGTGGAAAAGCGTGTGGCAAACTCTTTCCAGCCCTGTTCCGACATGCCGAACAGGCAGGTGATGTCGTCCGTACCCAGTATGCCGTGTGTCAATATGATGGATTCTCCAAGATCGCTCCGCCATTTGGCGGGGATAAAGACGCGGCTTTTCGGATCAATGCCATGAACAGCAGAGCCTATGAGCATGTCCAGCCGCCTCCTTTTCGAGCTATTGGAATGGCTTTTACGCCACCCTGTATAGTATTATCGTAATTATAGCACCACTTCAATACACTTACCACCATTTTTATGGTTTTTTTATGCCATTTCCTGCGTATTTAACGCATTTTCCCCACATCTGTCCTTATGCGAAACAACGCGAAAAAAAAGACGCTCCTGCGCCGGTTAGACGGCGGGAGCATCGTTTCGTCAAATCATGCGGTTGTTCATAAAATTATTGTCGAATGCTGCAAAAGCCGTGGCATGCTTTTCAGCGCTTTGGGGCACCGGTGCGCGGCCATTTTGCCTCTAGCACTCTAGGAGGAGTTTGGGCGCAAATCCGATGTGATCGGCGGACACGAGCATGTACTCCACGCCGTTTCTCACACCCTCAAACCCGCTGCGGCAGCTCCTGCCATGCAGGTGCCCATACACCGCAAGCCTGATGTTTGCGCGCTCGAGCGCCTCAGAAAACCCCGAGGGTGTACGGTTTTCATTAAACGGCGGATAGTGCAGCATTGCAATGCGCACGCCCCCCTTGGGCAGCGTTGCGAGGGAGAGACCCAGGCGCATCACTTCACGCTCATAAATCTTCTGGTCTTCCGGCAAAAAATTCATGCTGCCGGGGCAGGTCCATCCCCTTGTGCCCGCAACGTGGACATTCCCAAACGAAGCGCAATCATTTTGAAGCACATGCATGCCCTTGGGCAGCGCCGCGCGCACCTGCGTGACGGAATTCCACCAATAGTCGTGGTTACCGCGGATCATCACCTTGGTGCCGGGAAGTGCCGATACAAAGGCCATATCTACAAGCGCGTCCTTTAAATGCATCGCCCAGCTGAAATCCCCGGGCAGCAACACAAGGTCTTCCTCCCCAACCAGGGAGCGCCACTCCTCGGCGATGTGCTGCGCATGGTTCTCCCAAGCCGGGCCAAAGATATCCATAGGTTTGTCTACCGCACCGGACAAATGCAGATCCCCGATTGCAAACACCTTCATATGCCTTCTTCTCCTTTGCACTATTCCCAATCGAACGGACAGCAGTTGTCCACGGCTAAGGAAAATAGTATTTACGACTCCGCTGTGAGAAAATGAATGAACTGCGGATTCGTATGACAGGCGGGAAAGCGCATCGGGGCGCTAATCATCCGACCATGGCGGTAAGAAAGGACAAGGATCAATCCTCGTCCTCTTCGTCTTCATCGTCATCCCCCTCAATCAGGCTAAGGGGCAGGGTATCGTCTTCGTCCATATCGTCTTCGCCGAATTCCTTATGCATTTCCTGCAAATCCTCGCTCGGAATATCCGCAGAAATCGGTACGTCGATTTCATCCAGTTGGTTCATGTCCATTGCAATGGGCGTGGGCTGCTCCATGAGCGTTTCCATCTTTTCACGCCTTCTGCGCTCGCTCAGGCAATACCCGCAAAGCTCCTGCCCCGCAAGGGCGGTATTTTCCCCGCACTCGATACACAAGTTCTGCAGGTCCTCATTATCGTCCGCTTCGCCCTTCATCTGGCGGCGGCAGACGGCGCAATACTTTTCGTCGTCACGAATGTAATTCAACTCGCATTTCGGGCATTTGTGCAGGCCCATGCTTACAATCCTCCATTCCGGTTTACACGCTTGACGCAATCGTGGTTGCGCGTTTTTTTTCGCGCAACCCCTCTCCGCTTCAAACCCTATCCTATTATGCGAAAGGCAACCCCTTGTGTCAAGCGCTTCCCCTCTCCAAAGTAAAATATTTATGATATATATGCCGCCTCGGCGTCGGCAAGTACCTGTCCCATCCGAAAAAGCAGCAAATCCCTTCCGGACGCATCCTCTGAAGAGTAGGGAATGGCAGCGGGCGGCGCGCCTAAGAGCCTTGCCGCCGCGTTTGCGGCCTGCTGGCGCTTGGAGCGCGCAAGCTTATCCGCCTTTGTGGCAACAAGGGTAAACGGTACGCCGTAATAGAGCATCCACTGGAACATCTGCCGGTCCTCGGCAGTGGGCGCATGGCGGATGTCGATGAGCAAAAACAGGTGCGTCACCCTTCCGGAGGAAAGGTAGCCTTCCATCAGCGCGCCCCAAGCTTCCTTTTGCTCCTTGGGGGCCTTTGCAAATCCGTAGCCAGGCAGGTCCACCAGATAAAACGAGCGGTTGATCAAAAAGAAATTAATGAGCCTCGTCTTTCCGGGACTTTGAGACGTCTTTGCAAGCTTATAATTGTTGCACAGGGAATTGATAAGCGAGGATTTCCCCACGTTGGATTTGCCGACAATGGCAATTTCCGCCACGCGCTTTTCCGGGTATCCGTTTTCTCCCGCAACGCTCGTGACAAATTCCGCCTGTTTGATGAGGAACTGTTCTTCGCTCATGCGCGTACCCCCGTCTGATTGTTCCACTCAGGCTGCGCCGCCTGGTACAGCGCGTCTTCCCCTGTGGGCGCTTCCCGCTTTGGCATCCGTTCGAGTGCCGCATGGAACACTTCATCCAGCGTCTCTACAAATACAAACTCCAGCGCTTTTTTCGCGCTTTCGGGAACTTCTTCAATATCCTTGCGGTTGTCCTTGGGCAGCATGACGCGCGTAATGCCCGCGCGAAGCGCCGCAAGCGATTTTTCACGTACGCCGCCAATCGGCAGCACCCGCCCGCGAAGGGTGATTTCGCCGGTCATAGCGATATCCGCCCGGACGGGGATTTTTGCGAGCGCACTCAAAATTGCGGTTGCCATCGTCACGCCCGCGCTCGGTCCGTCCTTTGGCACCGCACCCTGCGGCACATGCAGGTGGACGTCAAGCTTTAAAAGCTTCTCAGGATCAAGCCCCCACTCTTTTGCATGCGCGCGCACATAGGTCATGGCGGCGCGGCCGGATTCCTGCATGACTTCCCCCAAGTGCCCCGTCAGCTGGACAGCGCCGCTGCCCGCGGTCACCGCCGCCTCAATGCTGAGCGTTTCCCCGCCGACCGGCGTCCACGCAAGGCCGGTCACAACGCCGACCTCATTCCGCTCACGGGTCTCCTCATCACGGTAACGCGGCTGGCCCAGGTATTCTTTGAGCTTTTCCGCACTCATATTCACTCGCTTCTGCCCGTTTGCGATCTGGCAGGCCGCCTTGCGGCATACGGCGCCCAGCACGCGTTCGAGTTCACGCACGCCGGATTCCCGCGTATACCCGCTGATGATGGCTGCAATCTGCCCGTCCGTGATGCGAAGGTTCCCCTTCTTCATCCCGTGCGCCTCCAGCTGGCGGGGCAGCAGGTGGCGTTTTGCGATCTCAAGCTTTTCTTCCGCGAGATAACTTTCCACATGGATGACCTCCATACGGTCTAGGAGCGGCTTGGGGATATTGTTTTCATCATTCGCCGTCGTCAGCAGCATCGCCCCGGAAAGATCGTACGGCAGTTCCAGGAAATGATCCCGGAACGCAAAATTCTGTGCGCCATCCAATACCTCAAGCATGGCGGACGCCGGGTCTCCCCGGTAATCGGACGCCAATTTATCGATTTCATCAAACAACAGTACGGGATTTTTTGCCCCCGCCTGCCGCATGGCGGAAATGATCCTGCCGGGCAATGCGCCGATATAGGTGCGCCTGTGGCCGCGGATTTCGGCTTCATCCCGGATGCCGCCAAGGCTCATGCGCACGAATTTGCGCCCCATGGCCTCTGCGATGGAGGCGACGATGGAGGTCTTGCCTACGCCTGGCGGGCCGACAAAGCACAATATCTGCCCGTTGGGCTTTCCGGTAAGCTTCTGTACGGCAAGGTATTCCACAATCCTGTCCTTAACCTTTTCCATGCCGTAATGATTCAGGTCAAGCACCTTTCGCGCGTGAACAAGGTCAAGATCGTCCTTCGTCTGCTCGTTCCATGGGAGGTCCAGCAGCAGCTCGATATAGCTGCGCGCCATGGGCGTTTCGTGGGACCCAGTGGGCAGGCTTTCAAACCGCACGATTTCTTTTTTAAGCCGCTCCTCCACAGCGGGAGGATAGCTTTTCTGTTCCATGCGCTTGAAAAACCCTTCGGTTTCGCTTGCACCGTCTTCTCCAAGCTCGCGCCGGATGACGCGCAGCTTTTCCCTCAGATAGTGCTCTTTCTGTGTCTTTTCAATTTCTTCCTGAAGCTTCGTGTTGATCTCCGCATCAAGGCGTAGCACGCCAAGCTCCTTATAAAGAAGCGTGGCGAGCAGCATCAGCCGGTTCTCTACATTTGCTTCCTCCAGGATGCGCTGGCGCCGGGAAGCGTCCGTAAGCACCAGTGCCGCTACGGAATCCACATACTCGCCCGGTTCCTCAATGGCCTCCATGGCGTTCTTCTGGCTGGACGTCAGCTTTGCGTTGAGCTTTGCGTATTCTTCAAAGCTTTCGTGCACGCGTCTTCTGAGCGCTTCGACCGCTTCGGGCCTGCCGGGAATATCCGGCCTTTCCTGTACGCTCGCTTCAAAATAGGGGTCTTCGGATGTAATCGCCTTGATATCCGCACGGGAAATTCCCGTCAGCAACATATGGATGCCATCCCCCTGGATGCGGAAGACCTGCTTGATCCGCGCGATCGTTCCGGTACCTTCCAGATCGCTTGGCTCCGGCTCGGCCTCCTGCGCATCCTTCTGCGCGACGAACAGCGCAATGCCGTCCCCGGAAGCGGCGGCCTGGATCGCCAGGAGCGTCTTTTTGCGCCCTGCGTCGCAGTGCACCACCTCGCCTGGCAGGACGACCATGCCGCGCAGCGGGATTACAGGCAGTGTTTGTAACATATGCATTCACCTCGTGTACACATTATAACGGCTACCCAAGGGAATGACAAGTTGCCCAGCGGAATGGAAAAACCCGCCGGTTGCAGGCAGGAGACCCGCTAAATCTCGTGCGCGGAGACCGTTGCATGCTCTCCGTTAGAGGCGCAGCCGGCAGCGGAGAGCTGCTCTTGCTTCACGGGACGCGCCGGTTCGCGGGATGCAAAGGGCGTTTCCGCCTGCTCCGGGAACGCGTAGGAAACGGCCTCCCGTATGGTCTCCACCGGGATGACCTCCACCTGAAATTCCGAAAAGCTATCCTCCCAGTTTGCAAGCGGAATCAGCACCTGTGTTGCGCCCGCCGCCTGCGCCGCCATAATCTTTTCACGCACGCCGCCTACGGGGCGTACCTCGCCTGAAATCGTCACCTCGCCGGTGGACGCAAGCGTATGGCACGCGGGCTCTCCTTTATACGCGCTCAAAAGTGCTATAAAGAGCGCCACGCCCGCGCTCGGGCCGTCCACAGGGATACCGCCCGGGATGTTGAACTGCACATCGAACCTGGATGCATCCGTTTGCGCGTAGCGCGAAAGCGCGATGACCACATTTTCTACAGAGCCGCGGGCCGTGCTTTTGCGCTTGAGCCTGCGGTCCCTGAAATTGAGTTCTTCTTCCTCCACGATGCCGTTCATCGTGAGCGAACCGCGCCCGCCGGTTGCCTTTGCTGCGGCGCACTCTATTTCAAGCACCATGCCCTGCCCCGCCCCCGCTACCGCAAGGGCGTTCGCAGTACCCACGCGGGGTCCCTTTGGCATGTGGCATTCCATACGCGGCGTATAGTTGCAGATGCGCGCTACCCATTCCACATCCTCCCGCGTGACCAGCGCGCGTTGTTCATCATGCGCGATGCCGCAGGCAAGCTGTACGATGTTGACGACATCCCGCCCGCTCTGCGCATAGAGTGCGGCGTGATAGAGCGCCTCTTCTCCCAAGCTATAGCCCGCGCGCAATGCCGCGCCCTTGGCGACCTGTTCGAGTTCCTTTTGCCCAAGGGGTTTAAAGAAAAGCTCCAGGCAGCGGGACCGGAGAGCCGGCGGCATCTCCTCCGGCCTTCTTGTGGTAGCGCCCACCAGCCGGAAGTCCGCAGGAAGGCCATGCTGAAAAATATCATGAATGTGCTGCGGGATGCTCGCATTGTCCGGTGAGTAATAGGCGCTGTCAAATTTGACATACCGGTCTTCAAGGACCTTTAACAGCTTATTCATCTGCATGGGGTGCAGTTCACCGATTTCATCCAAAAATAAAATGCCGCAGTGCGCACGCGTCACAGCGCCCGGCTTGGGCTGCGGCACGCCCTGCGCGCCCAATGTCCCCGCGCCCTGGTAAATAGGATCGTGCACGGAGCCGATGAGCGGGTCGGCAATCGCGCGCTCATCAAAGCGCACACAGGTCGCATCCAGCTCCACAAACGCGGATTCCGCGTTGAACGGAGAATCCGACCGTTTTTTTGCCTCCTCCAGCACAAGGCGCGCCGCGCATGTTTTGCCGATCCCCGGCGGGCCATAGAGCAGCACATGCTGCGGATTCGGGCCGCACAGCGCGGCTTTGAGCGCGCGGATGCCCTCCTCCTGCCCGATGATGTCCTCAAAGCGTTCCGGACGCGTCATCTCGGAAAGCGGTATATTGAGCCTGCGCGCGCGCATCCGCGCGAGCCGCTGGAGCTCCTGCACGTTTTGCTTGGGCTTTATCATCACAGCCTGCGGCTGCTGGCGCCGCCTGTTGCGCAAATAGATCACCAGGGAAATGCCGCCGATGATCACAAGTTGTATTAAAATGTAAGTTGGCCAGTCCATATACATACCTCCGCATATACCAATGAAAAACAGGAACGCCGCGACGATGCATTCATGTATGGAATTGGTATTACGTAGTATGCGCGTGAGGCTGTGAACTCATGAAATGTGAAAACTGGAAAACCTGCAAAAAACAAACGCAGGCAAATTTGCCTGCGTTATGCATAAAAAGCCGTTTTTGTGCTTATGCCGAAATGATCTCCAGCAGTTCCTCAATGCTCTTTTTACCGAATACCAGTTCCTGATCATTGATAACAATGGCGGGTACGCTCAATATGGAATGGCGGCTCTTAAAGTCCGGATAGCGCGCCACATCGATCATTTCGGCCTCGATGTTCCGGTTTTTGAGCGCCATCAGCTGGGCAGCCGTCACCACGCCCGGGCAGAGCGTGCACGAAAGCGTCGCACCGATTTTGATATTGACCGGCTGTTTCACCGCCTTGATCCGTTGCAGCGTTTCCTCGCCGACATCCTGCCCCGGCCCAGCCGCGTTGTAGAGCGCGAGCACAAAGGAGTTGATTTCATGCCCGCCCGGCACGCCGTGGAACTGTACGCCAAGATAAGCGCCGTCTTCATCGAGCAGGGCAAACGTTGGGAACAGAGTGGCGTTGACGGCCCGTTCCGCTTCCGGATCCTCCCCTTGCCGGAGAATTTCGATCCCCACGCGGTCCGTCATCCCGGCGAACTCCTGCAGGAAACTTTCCATTTCCAAACTCAAATCATCCTGTCCTAGAATGGCGCGGATATTCACCCTGCGTTCAAACCGTCCCAGTATGGGGATGAGCTGCTCTTTGAGCGCTTCGTCAAAGAACGCTTCATGTACATTCGCCGTCTTCGGCTCGTCTTGTTCATGTAGCCCCAGCTGTGCTTTCTTTTCTTCAATGTACCTTTCCGCAGCGGTTGCGGCAATCGCTCCGTCGGATACAGCGGTCACAAGCTGCCGGAGAATCTTCGGGCGGACATCGCCCGCGGCGTATACGCCCGGGACGTTTGTCATCATATTGTCGTCGGTGGGGATATAGCCGCCCGCATCCAGTGTGATCTCCTCGCGGTACGGGCCGCTCTGGGGCATATAGCCCACGAACACGAACACGCCAAATGTCGTGTCCCCGTCCTTGACATCGTAACGCGACGTCTCCCCGGTCTGGTTGTTGATGAAGCGGGCATACTGCAATACGTTTTCCCCGCCGACCTCAAGGAGTTCGGTATGGAACCTGACCTCGATCTTCGGGTGGCTGAGGACCTTTTCGCCGATGGTCTTGGAGCATGTAAACTCCGGTTCCCGCGCAATGACGATGACTTTTCTTGCGTACCGCGTGAGGAAGATCGCTTCCTCCGCCGCCGCAAACCCCGCACCGATGACAAACACGTCCATACCGCTGAAAAACTCGCCGTCGCATGTGGCGCAATAGCCGATGCCGCGCCCACGGAAGGTATCCTCCCCGAGAAAGCCGAGCTTCCTTGGCTGTGCGCCCGTTGCGATGATGACGGCAAGGGCTGAAATCTCCCCTTCCGAGGTGATGATCTTTTTGATATCCCTGCGAAAATCTACGCGTTTCACTTCGGCGAATAAAAATGTCACGCCAAAATTTTCTGCCTGCTTGCGCATGGTTTCCGATAGCTCCGCACCGGACGTATGGAGGATGCCCGGGTAATTGACGACCTCCGCCGTAATCTTGATCTGCCCGCCGGGCTTATCCTGATCGATGATCAGCGTTTTGAGCTTAGAGCGTCCTGCGTAAAGTCCGGCAGTCATTCCTGCGCTGCCGGACCCAATGATTACCAAATCATAAAACTGTTCCATACGCCGCCTTACAGCTTCCCCACAAGGTCAAGGCTGGGCTTGAGGGTCTCCGCACCGGGACGCCACTTTGCGGGGCAGACCTCGTCGCCATGCTTTGCGACAAACTGCGCCGCCTGCACCTTCCTCAAAAGCTCCGCCGCCTCGCGGCCGATGTTGTTTGCGTTGACTTCATAGGAAACGATCTTGCCCTTGGGGTCTACCACAAAGCTGCCGCGCAGCGCAAGGCCTTCTTCTTCAATGTAGACTTCAAAGTCCTCCGCGAGCTTCGCGGTGGGGTCTGCAAGCATGGGATACCGAATCTTTTTAATGGTATCCGAAACATCATGCCATGCCTTGTGGACAAAATGCGTATCCGTGGAAACGGAGTAAACCTCGCACCCGATTTCCTTGAACTGTTCGTAATGGTCTGCAAGATCCCCAAGCTCCGTGGGGCAGACAAATGTGAAATCCGCAGGGTAAAATACAAATACGGACCATTTGCCTAAAAGGTCTTCCTTGGATACATCCTTGAACTGCCCGTTCACAAACGCCTTTACGTTAAAATCGCTTACTTCCTTACCAATCAGAGACATGATGTTTCCCTCCGTTTTCTTTTCTCTAGTGTTTATATCAACCTGCGTCCCCTGTGCGTTCCTGCGCATGGGTCCGGCAGGCACTGCACCTGCCATGAAACAGCAACTCATGCGACGTTACCGTAAATCCCGCCGCCTGAAGCAGCGCTTCATCCATCAGCCTTACCGCATGCTGCGGGACACAGTCTCCCGCGTCAAAAATTTGCCCGCAATCCGAGCAGATCATGTGGAAATGCTCGTCCGCGTTGCAATCATACCGGTCCGCCTCGCCGGAAAAGGAAAGGCGCCTGATAAGACCTCCCGCCGCCATCTCATTGAGGTTGCGGTAGACCGTACCCAGACTGATTTTGGGGTACTCCTTGCGGACCCATTCATATACTTCCAAGGCGGTAGGATGATCGAGCTGATGCAGCGCAGCTTCAATCAGCTTTTTTTGCGCGCTGAATCGTTTGTTCATACATCCGCCTCCTTATCAGTAATGATTCTTGTTATTATAATAAACGGATTCCCGGATGTGAACCGCCGGGGCGACTCTTTTCTTGAAGGAATCTGTTGCCAACGGCTAATAAGCAAAAAAAGAGGCTTCTCGGCCTCTTTCTACTTGTCAAAAAAGTATAGGATTACGTTGGGGCTCTGCCCCAAATCCCCGCTTAGGACCGTAACGGCCCTAAGAACCAATCCCGGGAACACCTTAAACAGAGCGCCCCCAATGGAGGGGATTCCCAAGGGATATGTCCCTTGAGTGGGGTCAGGGGCAAAGCCCCTAAAAAAGGTTTATCGACACCCTGGAGGGATCATCAAAGCGCTCTTTCCCCACCGATCAAGCACTTTATTTCAATAGCTCCAGCACCGCATCCGCGAATGCCTGCGGGGCGTCCAGAAACGGGGTATGCCCGGCGTCGGGAATCAGCCGCATCTGTTTGTCAGGCGCTTCCACCGTTTTATAATAGTCCTCTACCAGTACGGCAGGGGTAATCCAATCCTGCTCGCCGGAAATATAATAAACCGGCACTTCATATGCGCCCAACCGGTTCGCATCAAACCCGATGCAGTCTCTCAGTAGCGGCTGCTGCAATTTCAAAAAATTTTCCATAGAGCCTCCTGAAGCCAAAAACCACCGCATATCCGTCAATGACATCTCCGGCGACGTCAGGCCCAGCCAAATCGTTTGCAGCATGGGCATTTCCCCGGCATAGTGAAAATAGGCCGCCCCGGCATGGCGGATATCCATGGTCAGCAAAAACTTTTTAGGGATGTCCGTCGTATTTTGATACTGGGTCAGAAGTGCAGAAATTCCCTGTGCCGTTTCTTCATCCCCGCCTTCCCGCGCACGGCGGATACCCTCCTCCGCCGCAAACGCGTCACCTTCCATATTAATAACGCACTGGCCCACGCCGATATAGGCCTCTACTTTTTCCGGATGCTCTTTTATATACATGCTGCCCAGCACCGTTCCCCAGGAATGGCCAAGCACGATGACCTTTTCCTGCCCAAAACGTCCGCGCGCGTAGTCGATGATCGCATCGGTATCCGCGAGGATCGCCTCGGTATAAAGCGCTGCGCCCGTCTCCCGGTTTTCATAATAGGTCCTGCCCGAACCGCGCTGGTCAAAGTTCACGATGGTATAGTCCCGCTCCAATACGCGCTGGTAATAGGGCGAAAGGAATGTGACGGGACTGCCCGGCCCGCCGTGCAGCACCACAATGACGGGGTTGGATTGGTCCTCCCCGCGGATCTGCAAAAATTGGCGGATGCCGTTTAGCGCAACAAATCCGCTTTCCTGTATCCCGTTTGTGGATGTAATCTTTGCTTGTGACGCCCGGTATGTGCGGATTGCAACGACAGTCAGCGCAAACAGCACAATCAGCGTACCGAGTACGATACCGATCCACTTGATCGCCGCCGCTATTTTTTTCCCCCAGAAAGAACGCGTTTTTCCCATAATACAATACCATCCCCGCTATCTTGCAGCAAAACCGGGCCGCCAAGACTTTCATACATACAATATAACATAAAAAAGTGTGCATCCTGTAAAAAAGCAGCAAAAAGGCCGCCCATTCAGGCGGCCCGCATTCGTTCCAAATTAAATTTCGTAAGTCATCATCTCCTGCACGACCTCCGCTGCGGGGAAGAACTCCTGCGCCTCCTGCTGCACCAGGTCTTCAATGATTCCGCCGCCGCCCCACAGATGGGTGCACAGCAAGCGTCCGACGCCGGCCTTCTTTGCAATCTGCCCGGCTTCCCGCGCAGTCAGGTGCGGCACAAACTCCGTCGTCTTTTCCCTTGCAAGCAGGCCCGTATCCGCAAGCAGCACCGTCGCGTTTCTGCACAGAGGCACAAGCTTTTCGTTGTAGCAGGTATCCCCGGTATACACGAGGCGCTTAAGCGGCACATCCTCGCCATAGGCGGGCGGCCTTGGCGGCTCTTCCTCCAGAATATCCATCGCGTAAGAGGGCACGGGGTGGAGCATATGGTGGAGCGTAACCGTCAATGCGCCAAAGCGCATCTTCATGCCGTCCTCCATCTTCACCATGTCAAACGTACCCGCGGAGGACAGCAGGCGGAATTCCGTTTCCGGAACCCCAGGCGATACCACATGCAAAGGCGTTGGAACATCCACACCCTTCTTGGGCAGCATCTGCAGCGCGTAGCGCAGCACCAGCATATCGGACATATGATCGCTGTGCAGGTGGGAAAGCAAAATCGCATCGACCTCGCTCAGCGGGCAAATGGAAAGCAGCCGGGAAAGCGTACCGCAGCCAAGGTCGATCACCAGTTTTATTTTTTTGTCGCGCGGGCCGTTTTTACCGGGCACAGCGGGCGCTTCGAGCAAATAGGAAGAGCATGCGCCGTTTGGTGCGGGAAAGGGTCCATATCGGCCAAGCACGGTTAATCTCATGTTACTTCAACTGCCTTTTCGGTGGTGTGTAAAAATCATCCCGGGAACCAAATCCGGCCCCCTGGCGGTAGTTTTTCCCGCCCATCAAAAATAATACGGGCACGGCGATGATGCCGGAGCCAATCAGCTGCAAAATGTTGAAGGGGAGGCCGATCGCCGCCAGTATATAATCGCCGCGGAAAATCAGATCATAGAAGAAATATCCGCCGATCATGATACCGCCCGCCATGCCGACGGACTTGACAAGGTGCAACAGCGTATGCCCGCGCTTGAGATAGGACGCGAATACAAGCGCCATCCCCGCCTTAATGACCAAGCTTGCAGGCGCGTAGATTGCCTGTCCCACAAAAACGTCGGCAAGCGCGGAACCTAAGCCCGCCGCCAGCGCCGCCCAAGGGCCGCCCAAAAGCGCCACGGCAATATAGATGCCGATATCGCCCAGCGTCCAATAGCCAGAGGGTTTGTCCTGATGATGGATGTCAAACCGCAACAGGCATGTCAGCAGAATGATCACCAAAAACAGGATGCCTGTCAGTATCAGCGTTTTGTTGTCCGGCCTTCTCATGGTCGCTCCCCCTTACCTTTTCCTCAATAGGTTTTCGCAAAATACATCATTGCATACGCAGCAAACACCTTAAGCGATACAAACGGCATGCAGCACTGTGCTTTTTTATTAACCCGTTGCGCATATCGTCAAGCATTCCCGCACGCAGCGTCTGCCAAACCGCCCATTGGCACAAAATCGTTTCGGATTATCCCACGGATTTCCCGCCGCCAGGCTATATACGAAATATTCGCAAACGTGGTAGACTTTGTACGGGCCGCCCTTTCAATGCCGCTACAGTTATTCGCGTATGATTTCATCAAGCAGGCTGTCCAGGTCCACATCTCCGTCTTCATCCGCTATGCTCTCGGGTGCGGAAGAAGAGATTGTGCTCTTTGCCATCACTTCCTCCACCGTCCAGATGCGTTCCTCCGGTTCATCATCGGCAGGCTCCGCAATGGGCGTCGCCTCAGCTATCGGCGCTTCGCTCTCCATAGGCTGCTCTAACTGTGCTTCTTCCGTCTGCTCACTCTGTTCCACAAACGGCAGATCACGGCCCTGCAACTGGTAGATGCCGTGCATGAGTTCCTGCGGCGTATGGTAATCCTCAGGCAGATCCGACGCATGGGTCTTGATCAGCGCGGAAAGACCGCGGCCTTCTTCGAGGATTTCGGGCGTAGTATCCGTAAGCGCTTCTATCGTGCGGGAAAAGCCGTCCGCCTGTGCCTTTGCCTGGCGCGCCGTGTCCAAAAGCGCGGCGTTAAGTGCATGGAGCCTGCTTTCAAAATCCAGAACGGAGGCTTCCGTCTGCGCAAGCCTCCGGGAAGCTTCGGCCTGCGCCGCTTCCACGATTTCCGCAGCCTTTAATGTGGCCTCCTGTACAAGCGCGTCCGCCTGCGCCTGTGTCTGCGTCCTGTAAGCGTTCGCTTCGTCCGTGATCCGCTTTGACTGCGCTTCCCCTTCGGATACGCGTTTTGCGGCGCTTGCCTGCGCATCGGTGAGCGCCTGTACAATCGCGCGCTCCTGCATGCGGTATCCGTCCAATTGCTTGGTAAGTTCCTGCACCTGCGCCTGCAGACCGGCTACCTGCTGCTCCAGTTCACGCTTTTTGTTCATAGACACACCCTCCGTTTCATATTGCGACCGCAGTTTGTTTTATAATTCCATCCGTGCCTGCACAACCGTACCCGCGTCGTCCGGCGGCAGCTTGTATCCCATATGTGCATAGGCCGCCGGCATCGCCACGCGTCCGCGCGGCGTACGGGCAAGGAACCCAAGCTGCAATAAATATGGCTCGTAAACGTCCTCAATGGTCGTTGCGTCTTCCCCGGTCGCCGCCGCGATGGTGTCAAGGCCAACGGGCCTGCCGTTGAATTTATCGATCATCGTATCGAGCATGCGCCTGTCCACCGGATCAAGGCCGATCTCGTCGATGCCTAGCATCTTGAGCCCCTGCTGCGCCATTGCAAGCGTGATCACGCCGTCGCCCTTCACCTGCGCAAAATCCCGCACCCGCTTTAACAGGCGGTTTGCAATACGCGGTGTGCCACGCGCGCGCGAAGCGATTTCGACAGCGCCTTCCTCTTCTACATCGATATTGAGGATCTGTGCGCTGCGCGTAATGATATCGCATAAATCCTCGTTGCGGTAGAGCTGGAGCTGCTCCTTGATGCCAAAGCGATCCCGCAGCGGCGAGGTGAGCATGCCCATGCGCGTGGTGGCCCCAACAAGCGTAAAGTGCGGCAGGTCCAGCCGGATGCTTCTTGCCGAAGGCCCCTTGCCGATGATGATATCGAGCGCAAAATCCTCCATTGCGGGGTAGAGCACCTCTTCGACCGTCGCGTTGAGACGATGGATTTCATCGATAAAGAGCACATCTCCCGCGGCAAGGTTCGTCAAAAGCGCCGCCAAATCCCCTGCGTGGGAAATCGCGGGGCCGGAAGTCACCCTAAGGTTTCCGCCCATCTCGTTTGCGATAATGGCGGCAAGCGTCGTCTTCCCAAGCCCCGGCGGCCCGTAAAGAAGGGCATGGTCCAAGGGTTCCCCCCTGTCACGCGCGGCCTGGATATAGATGCGCATGTGCTCCTTGACTTCCCCCTGGCCGATGTATTCATTTAAGAACCGCGGCCTGAGGCTGTATTCTGTTTGCATATCCTCTTCGCGAAGCGAAGAGGAAAGCAGGCGGTCTTCCACTGTTGTCCCCCCGGCGGCATTCGCCGCTATTCTTTATTTCGGTATTTTTCAGTTTTTCGCAAGTCTTCTGAGCGCCTGTGTAATCATTTCTTCAATGCTGTCGGTCGCCTCTACCGCGGCAACCGCACGGGACGCGGACGCGCCGTCATACCCCAGGCTCATCAGCGCCGCAACGGCCTCCGCCCGGAAATCCGAACCCTGCGCCGCGGTTTGCGGCAGGCCTGCGCCTGCCATTTCCTCCACACCGACTTTTTCTTTTAACTCCAGCAGCACGCGCTGCGCCGTCTTCTTGCCCATGCCCGGTACGCGGGAAAATGCCGCCGCGTTGTCCGTTACAATTGCCGCCGCAACATCCGACGGCGTAAGGATCGATAATATGGAAAGCGCGAGCTTGGGGCCTACGCGCGTGACGCCGAGTAACCTTCGGAACATGGCGCGCTCCGCTTCTTCAGAAAACCCATAGAGCGCCATGATGTCTTCCGCCAGATGCAAATGTGTATACAGCCTTGCCTTATCCCCCGTATGGAGGGTCCCCAGCGTTTTGGCGCTGCAAAAAAGCTCATATCCCACGCCCGCGGCTTCAAGCACCGCGCGGTCCGCAAAAAGGTCTACAACTTCGCCTCGGATATGTGCGTACATGCTTCCTCCTCAACCGGCGCTTCCGTATAAAGGGGTTGTCCGGCGTTTTTTCTATTTGATACGGAACTCCTGGGCGGCAGGGCCCATGGTGTTGGCGTGGCAGATGGCCACCGCAAGCGCGTCCGCCGCATCATCCGGCTTTGGAATTGCCTTCAGGCAAAGAAGCGCGCGTACCATGTGCTGTACCTGCTTTTTGTCCGCATGGCCGTTGCCCGTTACCGCAAGCTTGATCTGCATGGGTGTATATTCATACAACGGCAGGCCGCTCTGCTGGGCCGCGAGTATCGCAACCCCGCGCCCCGCGCCCACCTGAATGGCCGTCGTTACATTGCGGTAAAAAAACAGTTCCTCAAACGCGACCTGGTCGGGCCTAAATGTCGCAACCAGCTGGCGCGTACCAAGGTAAAGCCGCTCCAAGCGCTCTGCAAAGGGCATTTCAGATGGCGTTTCGATGACCCCGCAATCGACCGGCTTAAGCGCCGTACCGTGTGTCTCCACCACGCCGTAGCCTAAAATGGCATATCCCGGATCGATGCCCAATATCACCAAAATACTTCGCCTCATCCGTATATTCGTTCTGTTCTATTGTAACATGAAGTACATAGCCCGTAAATGACGCTTCTGTTAAAAATAGCCCGTTCCGGAAGCCGCAGTAAGCAATGGATTCACCCGGCGCGCTGGCCCGACGGCCGCTTTTACCCTCTACCGCACTGCAAACGCTTGAAATAGCGGCGCTATTTCTTCGACTTTGCTTCTTACGGGCCACAAAGCCCTCTCGCTAATCCAGCACCCCGTCTTTCACCAATGCTTGTCCCGAAATATACGCGCCTTGATTGTACGTTTTCGGCAAAGCTGTTATAATAGCACAAAAGTATCCCAAGGGGAGGACAATGCGACCATGCAACATATGTCCACAAAAAAGCTGGTGCTCTACGCGCTGTTCATCGGTTTGATCTTCTTTCTGGGCCTCACACCTTGGGGGTTGATTCCTTTGGGATTCATCAACGTCACGGTGCTGTGTATCCCCACCATTGTCGGGACGCTGGTGCTGGGGATAAAAGCGGGCTTTTTGTTCGGCTTCTTCTTTGGGACAGCCAGCCTGATGAGCGTACTTGGGCTTTCCATGGTGCCGCCCAGCATGCTTGCGGGCACGCTGCTCGCGCAGAATCCCCTGTTCGCGGTGCTCATGTGCTATATACCGCGCCTGCTTGTGCCGGCTACAACCTACTTGGTTTACCGCCTTTTAAACCGGGACGGCAGCCCAAAACGGCTCAGCGCCATACCGGCGGCTGTGGCGGGCTCGCTGACCAACACCATCTGTTATCTCGGCCTGATGCTGCTGTTCTTCTCGCTTTCCGGCCTTGACTATACGCCTGTGCTGACCATCATCGGCGGAACGGGCATCATCGCAGGGACGACGGAAGCAATCGCCGCCGCCGTGATTGCAACCCCCACCGCGATTGCGCTCAACAAACTGGTAAAGTGAGAGTCTTGGAACGATGCTTCTTGCACTTGATATTGGAAATACCAACATTAAAATCGCCCTGTTTGACGGATTAAACCTGCTGCACTCCTGGCGTGTCGCCGTGGACCGCAAACGTACGGCGGATGAATACGGCGTGCAGATGAGTTCTTTTTTTGCGCACCTTGGGTTGTCCACAACGGATGTAAACGGCATCATCGTTTCGTCCGTTGTGCCTTCGTTCAACTACACGATCGACCATATGTTCAACATCTATTTCCCCGGCATTGCGCCCATGCAAGTGCACGCGGGATTGCGCACGGATTTATATTATGAATACGATGCGCCGCAGAAGCTTGGCTCTGACCGTATCTGTAACGCCGTCGCCGCGAATAGGCTCTATGGCGGTAACTGCATCACGGTGGATTTCGGCACCGCGACCACGTTTAACGTCATGGCCGGGCCGCGGTTTTTGGGCGGCATGATCTGCCCGGGGTTTAAGGTGAGCACCACGGCACTCATTGAAAACACGGCCATGCTCCCTAAAGTGGAGTTTACAAAACCCAAGCGGGTCATCGGCACCAATACGGAGCACTGCCTGCAATCGGGCATTCTCTACGGCTATGTCGGCCTGGTGGAATACCTTGTAAAAAAAGCGCAGCAGGAGCTTGGCGCGGATGCAAAAGTAATCGGCACCGGCGGTATGGGCGAGCTGATTAACGCAGAATCCGATTGTATCGATGTGCTAAACCCCATCCTTACCCTGCAGGGATTGGCAATCATTTATGAAATGAACCGCTGACCGGTATTTTCCCGGCAAGCGGATTGATAAAACATTTTAAGAGAGGTACAACTATGAAACAGGTCCACGTTGCAATATTGGGATTTGGCGTCGTCGGTTCGGGCGTATACAGGCTGCTTACCGAAAATCACTCGGATATCCTGCACCGGGAAGAAATCGATTTTCAGGTGAGGCATGTCCTCATCAAGGATTTTACCAATGAGCCCAACCTTGCCCTTGCGCCGCGCGAGGTGTTCACCACTTCCCTGGACGAAATCGTCAACGACGCTTCCGTTTCCATCGTTGTGGAATGCATGGGCGGCGTGGAGCCCGCACGCACGTTTATCCTCAGCGCGCTCAATGCCGGGAAAACGGTTGTTACCTCCAACAAGGAGGTTATCAGCAAGCACTGGTATGCCTTTGAGGAAGCCGCAAGAAACAGCGGCGCGGGCCTCTACATTGAAGCGACCGTAGGCGGTGGCATTCCGCTGCTGCGCACCATCACGGATTCTCTCCAGGGCAACAACATCTCAAGCGTCATGGGGATTATCAACGGTACCACAAACTATATCCTCACCAGCATGAGCGAGCAGGGGCGCGAGTTTGACGAGGTATTAAAGGAAGCGCAGTCTTTGGGCTACGCGGAAGCCAACCCCGTTGCCGATGTGGAAGGATACGACGCAACCTACAAGCTCTCCATCCTTTCCTCGCTGTGCTTCCATACGCATATGCCCATCGACGTCATCCACCGCGAGGGCATTACCAACCTGACCAAGGCGGATTTTGACACCGCCCGCCAGCTCGGCTATGAGATTAAGCTGCTGGCAATCGGCAAAAAAGCGGCGGGCAACCATGTGGAAGTACGCGTGCACCCCACCATGCTTCCTAAAACGCATCCGCTCGCAGCTATCCGCGGTTCCTTTAACGCCGTATTCATCACCGGCAACGCCGTAGGAGAAGTCATGCTCTATGGCCGTGGCGCAGGGCAGATGCCCACCGCCTCCGCAGTCGTCGGCGATATGATCTACGCCTGCCACCATACGGATAAGCACCGTTACAACTCCTTCCGCAACATTCCGGATATGGACGCCGATACGCACCTTGTAAGGGATTGGGAAAGCGTATATTGTATCCGCACCCGCGTGCTTGATAAACCCGGTGTTTTAAGCTCCATTGCGGGCGCGTTTGCGAACCACGGCGTCTCCCTCAAATCCGTTCTGCAGCTGGCAGACCCCGAGAAACACGGCGATAAACAGGTGGCCTGGATCACGTTTGTCACCCATAAAGCGCGCGAATTGGGCGTGCAGGATGCGCTCAAGGAAATCGAAAATATGGACACAACGCAATGCGTGGAGAGCATCATCCGCGTAGAGGAATAAGCGAATTTCCCTATAGCAAAGGAAACGCTGTCCGAAAGCGAAGCTGTTCAGCAATCCGCTTCCGGACAGTTTTTTTGTACCCCGCATCCACAATTTTATAGGATCGGAGCGTAAAAACGCTTGCATATCAAAGAACATCTTTCGGTCTACAAAGGCCTTCCCAGGGACATGTACGCCCTGTTTGTTTCCTGCATCGTCAGCCGGATCGGCAGCTTTATCGTGCCGTTGATGACGCTGATCCTCGTACAGAAGATCGGCCTTTCCAAATCCGACGCAGGGATGTTTTCCACCATCGCGCTCTTAACCCAGGCGCCGTTCGTCATTTTGGGGGGCAGGCTTGCGGATAAGATCGGCGGCAAGAAGACAATTGTCATATTCAACACGCTTGGAGCCCTCGTTTACTTTGTCTGCGGGTTCCTCAAGGCAAATATGACGATGGCGGTTTTGCTGGTGGTGGCGTCCAATCTTTATGCCCTTGCCCATCCGGCATTCAATTGCGTGGTGACAAGCGTCACCCCGCAACACCAGCTCAAAAGCGCGTTCTCCCTGACGTATCTTGGCGTCAATCTCGGCTTTGCCGTGGGCCCCCTCATCAGCGGGCTGCTGTTTTATAAAAACCTCAACCTACTGTTTTTCCTGGATGGGTTTACGACGCTTGCTTCCACCGCGCTGATCCTGTTTTTTGTGCGCTCTTCGGGTATTCAAGAGGTGCGCTGTACGGACGGTGCGGCGTTCGATAGGAAACCCATCGGGAATTCCGTAATTTCCTTCCTGCTGCAAAATCCCGTGCTGCTCCTGTTTGCGTTGGGGTTTTTAGTGTACAATTTCTGCTACGTCCAGTGGAATTTTCTGTTGCCGCTGCAGATGGTGGAGCTGTTTTCCCAAAATGGCGCAAAGCTTTTCAGTACACTCGTGAGCATCAATGCCGTTACCTGCATTGTACTGACACCGTCCCTTACCAGCATGACGCAGAAGCTGCATCCGCTCAAAACCGTTTATATGGGAGGCTTCTTCTACTTTGCCTCCTTCCTTGCTTTTGGCGTCGCCCAAGGCTTCCTCCACTTTCTCCTTTCCATGGTGCTGATGACAGTCGGGGAAATCCTTATTTCCATCAACACCAGCAGCTATGTCGCCAACCGGACGCCGCAGCTCTTTATCGGCAGGGTAAATTCCATCATGTTTATGGTCAATGGTTTTGGAACCGCCATAGGCCCCGGCGTTATGGGAAAAGCGCTTACCCTTGTGGGCTTCCCGCATGTCTGGTTCATCGTTGCGGTTGTGATGCTCCTTGGGGCCGTAGGCATGACGTTTTTGAAGCGCTTTGACCGGGAGTATCCTATCGCAAACGCACAGCCGCTTCCAATTGAAGAAAAATAGGCAATACAAAAAACCAGCAGGCGATATGCCTGCTGGTTTTTTCATACCCCCTATCCCTTTAAGGTTCCTCCCGTTCGCACTCCACCGTCGCCGCACTGACTTCATAGGTGATCCGCGTGATCATGGCGCCGTCGGGCATGGCTTTCTGATAGGCGCGGCTCTGTACGCGCCCGGTCACACAAAGCCTATCGCCCACACCGAGCGCGCTCACATACCGCGCGTTTCTCCCCCATGCGATCACGGGCAGGTAGTCGGATTTGTGGTATGGGCGGTTGACGGCAAGAAGAATATCCGCAATCTCCCGCGAAAACGGCGTGGTCCGGTAAACAGGGGGCTTACAGATATACCCCGTCAGCGCAATTTCATTGATAAACGGCGCATCCTCCGGCTTTTCCAATACACTTCTTGCAAATACGGTCAGCACAAGGCGATTGTTCCCCTCACACTGCATATTGTAGGAGCGAAGCTGCCCGGTAATTTCAAGCATTTGCCCGGCTTCGGGCAACACGGGCAGCAGGCGCTCTCCTGCGGTGACGGGCAGAACATCCTCCGCCCCGGACAAGCGCGGCACCGCCAGCGGGAACGTATAAAACGCCTCCCCGTACAGGCAATGGCTGAAGCTTGGATCCTGCTGCACAAAGCCAGAAATGACAACGCGGTTGTTCTCCCGGTTCGCCTCCATATGCATAACCCCTTACGCCTTTTCAATATTCGCCCCCACGCCGGAATGTCGCAGTACGGCTGGGAGGCGGTCTTTTAGCTGTTTTTTCGTTCCCGATAATCCGCCGGTTCGTTCTGAAAATTTTTCTGCGGACACGCCGCCGGATACTGCAGCTTGCGGTATAACGCGCTTGTACGGCGCTGTCCATACCCTGTACAGTCTGGCACACAGTGCTTATGAAACTATTTTTTTTATGTGTATTCAGGTACATGGCCGGGTATGCGGAACATGTTTTTCAAGAAATCCACACAAACTAGTCTTGTTCTTTGCCAATGAAGAAAAATGGGCTGGAATGACTATCCCTTGGAGGTACGATTGCATGAAAACGGAACAAGACCGGCGCAAACGCCGCCGTATTCTTTTTTTTATCAGCGCCGTAGTGCTGCTGCTTGCAAGCGCGGGCGCAGTGGAACAATTGCGGGCATCCATCCGTGACCCGATATCCGCGTTTCAGACGCCTGCGCCGCGCAGCACAAAAGCGCCTCTTTCCCAGGCGGCGGCGCCCGGCACCACGACGCTGCCCGCAACCATCGGGGAGGTTGGCCTGACCTCTTTGGAGGCGGCAAGCCCTTCCCGCCTGCTGGGAGCGGACACAATCAACATCGTGCTCATGGGCATTGACAGCAACGAAGAGCGCGAAGAAAAAGGGCGCGGATATCGGAGCGATACCATCGCCATACTCGTCATCGACGTGGACGAGCCCTCTTGTACGATCCTGAGCATCCCGCGCGATACCCGTGTAAAGGTGCGGCGGCTCAACGACGCGGGCAAGGTAAAAAGCACGCAGTACAACAAGATCAACTCCGCGTTCAACTTTGGCGGAGGGCCGGAAAGCCATGGCCATGAAAATCTGATCTATTCCCTGGAAAAGCTGCTGTTTGATGGGCTCGAGGGAGATTTCCACCTGACGTATTATGCGAGCATCGATATGGACGGCATTGCAAGGTTTGCGGATGCGGTGGACGGCGTGCCCATCAAGCTTCCCTATGATATGCCGGGCTTTGGGGACAAGGGCGATACCGTCGTCTTAAAAGGCGACCAGGCGCAGAGCTTTGTCCGCATGCGCCACGGCATCACCGGCGGCAGCGATCTTGCGCGTGTCAAACGCCAGCAGTCGTTTATCCGTGCATTTGCCTCACGCGTCAAATCCATGGGCGCTGTGGAGGCCGTGCCCAGGCTCTGGACATCGCTCAACCAATATGTGCATACCAATATCGGCATCGGGCAGATGCTGGTGCTCGGCGATCTCTTAAGCCAGCTCGATCTGAATGAGATCAAATTTATCACGCTTCCCGGGCGCTGCAAAACGATCGACAAGCGCAGCTACTTTGTGCCAAATACAGAAAAAGTGCGCGATCTCGCGCTTTCCCTGTGGGGGGAGTGAGTATCAAAAAAGTAGCCCTTGCTATGCAGGGCCGCCACCGCGCCTGACGGCGAATGCATAGCAAAACGGTATGGCGTCTGCCATACCGTTTTGTTTTGAGTCTGTTATAAGCGGAACTGGCGCATCAATCCGTTCGCCATTTCATCCGCCATGGTGTTGGATAGCTCCAACAGCCCTTCAAAACGCGCAATTCCCTCGGCATTGTTTCCCGAATGCACAAATACCGCTTCCTCCTCCGTCATCTCCAGCTGTTCTTCGAGCAGCGCCTGCCACAGCGCGCCGGTCCAGCTTTCGTTGATGCTTTGCAGGAAAATGGAAAGCTGCTCGGCATTCTGGTACCCTTCCTTGCGGATACCCGCGAGGGTTTGCGCATCCTCCTTGCAGACGGCTTCCATCAATCTGGAAGCACACTCGGTCTGCTTTTTCATCAGTTCGCGCAGCTGTCCCGCCGGGCGTTCCCCATAGAGTGCGGAAAACAGCAAAAAGAAGTCCTCCGGATTCCGATAAAGCCGCCGCGTTACAGCTTCCCTGTCCGGCAAAGAAAACGCAATGCTAAAAAGCAATGCGCGCATCCAAAGCACATGGTCCAGCCAATACCGGCGGACGGTGTGCAAAAGCTTAATCTGGCTGGGGGTAATCCCATCCAGCGGGGTCGTCTTTGATTTCCAGCTCATGATGTTATCCTCCGCGGTTACTCCATACTATGCGTAAAGAGCAGCCCTTGCGCGAAGGAACCGATTATTCAAAAGACACGCGCTTCATATATTTTCGCAATGCATATTCCCCATCGTGCGCAGCGCCGCAATAGGCATCGGACATCCGCCCGGCGCGCGTAACGCGGGTAATGCCCGCACGCGCGAGCAGGTTTGATAATTCCTCCCGTTCATCCTCCGCACACAACAACCCCGCCGTCTGCAAATATCCCCTATGCGGAAACAGCGTTTCCAGAAGCCGTTCGCGCGGCAGCCGCCTGACCCAGCAGTTGCGAAACTGCATGGACGCCGTCAGCGCATCATCCGTACAATACTGCACGCTTCCGCCTGTTCCTTCATACAGCCAGCCGCCTTCAAACGTGGTCAACAGCGCCTGGGTGCGTAATTTAAGCGTCAGATGCGCCTGCATCGCCGGATCGATCACGCGCGGCTCTTGCTTTGCGGCCTGTTCCAGCGCTAAAACAAAGCGCTTCGCGAATTCCTGCGCCTCGCCTTCATCCCCCGTATCCAGAAAAATCCCCTGGCAGGAGCTGCACAGCAGCTGGTTGGTTCTGCAGATATGCAGCGCCAGCGCATGCAGTTCTTCTTCCGTGCAGTCTTTTGTCACATATGCAAAGCTCAGCTTGTGCCCCCATTCGATCAGGCGCTTGTTCGGCTTTGCAAGTTTCCGGACTGCGGCTACCGCCGCATCCGATCCCCAGACGACGATCGCATCCGCAATTTCCGCCATCTCTACAATCAACGCCGTCTCCTCAGACGGATAATCAAACACATACATATACGCCGCAAGTTCGGGCGCAAGGCGGATTAACTCCCGCAGCAGCAAAACGGATAGGCCGTCCTCTCCCGCGGGCAGTTTTAAGAGATTGATATTCCCCGTGAGCAACCCTTCGATTACCGTAAACGCAGGCAGCGCCTCCATATTGCCTGCGGCGATATGGAGCAGCACGCCAAGCGGCTTCCAGCCTTCGCGCACCGCTTCCGTCCGGTTCTGCGGCAGATACGTCTCCGGTTCAAGGCAGGCAGGCCCAAGCTCGCGCTCCAGGCGCCGCTTCAAATATGCGGGATTTAGCATGGCCCTCGCTTCCGCGATCTGCCGCCAGGCCGCCTGCTCGGAAAGCCCCGCCTGCAGCAGCATGGAAAGATATTGTGCGGGATCCATCGTTTCCCTGAGCCTGGCGCACGCTGTGATGACCAGTTCTGTAAGCGGCTGCGCATGCTTTAATGTCTCTGTAACCGTCGCACGTAGCGCTTTGAGCGCTACAAGGCTTTGTTCCCGGTCAACGATTTCCCCAAACAGCAGATTCATATTAGCCCCCGATCGCCTGCGCAGCGCCCGCCGCGCAGGTCTGGATGCCCCCGGCGTTTGCCCTGCCAAGAAGTTCGAAGTATGGCGCGGTGACGCCGCAGCCGCAGCGCTTTCCTTCACGCAATACGGCAATATCGTCCGTCATGACGCTCACAAACGGCACGCTTTGCATGATGGGCGTGATAAAACTCAATAATCCGGGTTCGTCATAGCCGAGGGGTTGAAGCGTCTTGATGTCCCGGATGATGACACGGCTATAGACCGGCACATGGAAATGATGCCGCGCACAGTCACAATAGGCCACCGGATGCTCCGCGGCGCTGAAAAACTCCTTGCAGGCCGCTTCTTTTATGCCCAGCGTGTCACCGATGCGCGCATACAGCTCTTCTTTTTCCACCCGCTTTCCGGCATGCTGCTTGAACCCGCCGCCCAGCAGCACGCGGGAATGCCTGTTGAGCCGCAAGCGCATGCCGTTTTCCTTGAGGGATTGCGTCAGCAGCAGCATAAAGTAGGGAAACCCCACAAAGCGCACCGGCAGCCCTTGCTTTTCATAGCGCCGCAGCGCGCGGGAAATTCCCTCCAGATTGGGCACGTAGGTTTCTCCCGTATAGTTGAGCGCATATTCCCGGTGCACGGGCGGCGCAAAATACGTTGCGCCATACGCCGTCTTCACAGCGCCCGTCTCGATCGCAGGCGACGGCTGATAGTTGAGCACGATATAATTGGTAGGAAGCGGAGACAGAAGACGGTGGTACGAAAAAACAGAAAGCATCATCCTGAGCCCGTAAGAAAAGCTCATATAATCAATGCCCATGCGGCTTTTCATGCCCGAAGTGCCGGAGGAGGTGGCGCGTATCAAAAAACGCTTTTCCTCCATGGAGAACAGCGGGCGCGCTTTTAAAAACAGTGTGGGCAGCACCGGAATGCGAAACAGGTCCTCAACCGTTTGCAGCATCTCCACAGCAAACGCCTCCCGTTCGAGGATGGCGCGGTATTCCGGGCAATTTTCAGAATGAAAGCGGATGTTCTCCCGAACGGCCTCCACAAACAGAGGATCGGTTCCCGGAACATCATAGGGATTGCGCGTATGAAACAGTTTCCGTGTGCAATGCATGGTTGCTCCCCCAATCGATGAATTGCCGCGGCACTTTTTATTTTATGAACTGTGTAGCGCTTGCAGCAGCTCCGCAAGCGTTTTTGCGGGCAGCTGCCCGGGCGCTGAAGCCGCGCCAACCGTACCGAACGTCATCGCCGTGCCGGACACCATTCCTGCGATGCGGCTGATTGCGCCAAGCGCGCCCATGGAAATGGAGATCACAGGCGTACCGGCATGATTTTGTGTAAACTCTTCGGAGGCGGACAACAGCGCAATCACGTCGCGCGGGGTATTGGGCATCACGGCAATCTTTACAATATCCGCGCCTGCCTGCTGCATGGCGCGCAAACGGTGCAGCAGTTCCTCCTGCGGCGGCGTATGGGTAAACGTGTGGCTGGAAACAACCACCTTCACATTGGACGCCCGGAGTTCCCGGATGTGGTGGACGAGCGTATCTCCACCCCTGCCAAATTCCACATCGATCAAACCGGCAAGTCCGCTTTTTGCCGCAGCAAGGTTGCTGTTCCGGTATGCTTCCATTTGCCCTTCGAACTGCCCGCCCTCGCTTTTTGTGCGGATGGTGAACAGCAGCGGCAGGTTGCCGATTGCCGTGCGCAATGCGTACAATGCATGCAGCAGGTGCGTCTCTTCCGCAAGCCCTTCAAACCAATCCGCGCGCCATTCCACAGCATCGGCCGGCGAATCTTTGATCAAAGCCGCCTGTTCGAGCAGCGCGGATTCCGTATGCCCTACAATGGGAACGATGATTTTGGGAATTCCCTCGCCGATTACAACATCATGGACGCGGACACACGTTTTCATCAATGTTATCCTCATTAGAAGTCTATTTTGCTGCGCGCATCATACCACGCTTTTGGCGGTTTGTAAACCTTCACGGCTTCAGCAACACATGCACTTACAGAATTATGAATCCACCTTTTATGAGATGTTGCCAAAAAAATTACAATGACGAAAAATCGCGAATCGGCTATGATGTTCATATGGAATTATTCGATATATATTGCATACCACTCTAGCATACCAAGCCGCAATTGCTGATGGATTGTGGTTTTCCTATGTCTATGGAGGAGTGTTTATGAAGGAATTGCTTTCACAATTAATCCGAGGGAAAGAGAAACTGGCCGTTATCGGGCTTGGGTATGTCGGCCTGCCTTTGGCAAACGCATTTTCAAAAAAACTTTCTGTCATCGGCTTTGATACCAACATGCAAAAAATCACAAAATATCTTGCGGGGATTGATCCCACCCGTGAGCTTGGCAATGATGCGGTCAAATCCTCCCCAATCCGGTTCACATCGGACGAGGCGGATTTGAGGGCGGCAAAATTTTTTACCGTCGCCGTGCCTACGCCGGTCAATCCTGATAAGACGCCGGACCTTTGCCCTGTTATTCGCGCAAGCGAACTGGTTGGGCGCGCGCTCCGGCGCGGCTCTGTGGTGGTGTATGAGTCCACCGTATTTCCGGGCGTGACGGAAGACGTCTGCATTCCCATTCTGGAGCGCGAAAGCGGTATGAAATGCGGGCCGGATTTCAAGGTCGGCTACTCGCCGGAGCGCATGAATCCGGGGGACAAGCTGCACCGCCTGGAAAACACGCGGCGTATCGTTGCGGGCATCGACTCCGAGGCGCTGCAGATCATCGCAAGCGTATATGAGCTCATCATCGAGGCTGGCGTACATTTGGCGCCGTCCATCAAGGTTGCGGAAGCCGCAAAGGTAGCGGAAAACAGCCAGCGGGATATCAACATTGCGTTTATGAACGAGCTTGCCATGGCACTTGACCTGATGGGGGTGGATACTATGGATGTGCTCGAAGCGATGAACACCAAGTGGAACGCGCTCGGCTTCTCCCCCGGACTTGTGGGCGGGCACTGCATCGGCGTGGATCCGTATTATTTTGTATATGAGGCGGAACGCCTTGGCTACCATAGCCAGATCATCCTTTCCGGCCGCAAGGTCAATGATGGGATGGGGGAATTCCTGGCGGATACCGTCATTAAAAAGCTGGTACTTGCCAACAAGCAGGTCCGGCAGGCAAAAGTGGCTGTGCTGGGCGTTACCTTTAAGGAGAACTGCCCGGATGCGCGCAATTCCCGCGTTATCGATATGATCGAGCACCTCAACGAATATGGGATCACGCCCGTTGTCAGCGACCCGATGGCGGACCCTGAGGAGATGCAGCGTGTTTACGGCGTTGCGCTTGCCCCTATGGAAGAGATACGCGATATGGATTGTGTCGTTATTGCCGTAGCCCATGAGCAGTACAGACGCATGGCCACGGCGCAGGTGGAGGCGTTGTTTGGCGCATGTCCGCATAATGAATGCATCCTGATCGACGTAAAGAGCATCCTTGACAAGCAGGCCTTTGAAGCGAAGGGCTACAGCTATTGGAGGCTGTAACCTGCGAATCTGCCTTACTACTGGATACAAACAAACGAAACGGGGTGACCCGCAATGATACAGCGCCTTAGCTTACGCATACTCTCCCTTTTCATGCTCGTTTTCATATTGCTTACGGGTGTCTTTGCGTGTGCAAAGCCGTTAGAACAGACGCCGGTTGAAGATGAGGCTCTCACTGGCGTCATCAGGACGGCCTTAGAAGGCGCGCAGCAGGCGGAGCTCCTTGACTCCGTGCCTACGCTTCAAAAATCCATTTCGCTTTCCTTCTTAGGCACAGCCGATGAAGCGACGATGGACAGGCTGCTTGCCCTGTTAGACGCTTATAACGTCCGCGCAACATTTTTCCTCCCCGCGATTTCCGTTGCGGAGCACCCTGCCACCGCTAAAGCAATTGCGGCGGCAGGGCATAGCCTTGGCAATTATGCGCTCAGCGGCGGAGAAGACCTGTCTCCCCTCTCCATTGAAGATGCCGCGCGCAAGCTTTCCCATGCCCAGAACATCCTTTCCGGCGTCAATCAGGAGAACCCTTCCCTGTTCGTCACAGGGGGCACACACTATACGCCCGCCGTACTGCAGACCGCCAAGGCCTGTGGCCTTTCCTATGCCATGCGCCCCACCGCATACCTGAATTACATGAGTTTCTCCTCGCCGGGTCAGGCACAGATGTTTGCCTCGTTTACGGATTATGGCTCCCTCATTGCATTCAAAATTGGCCAGCAGCTTACAGAAGACGAGCTTGCCTATCAGGACGAAGAAGTGATTGAGCCCGCGGAAGACCCTGCGCCCTCTGCGTCCGCAGCGCCTGCTCCTATCGTATTGCCGGAAGACTCCAATGAACGGATGCTGCTGATTTTAGACTGGCTCTTAAGCGCCTATACAACCAGCGGTTATACGTTTTTACAGCCGGAAGAGCTTCTTGCACAGTCTGAAACCAGTTTAGCAAAGGTATTCCTTCCCGAAGACGCGCCCGTTGCGACGCCCGCAAGTGTCATCAAAAACGCGGCCACCACGCAAAAGGCTGTCTCCCTGACCTTCCAGTCCCTGTGCGAAGATGCCAAAGTGGAGGAGCTGCTTCGCATGCTCAAGGAACGCGCCATCAAGGCCACGTTCTTTGTCACGGGGGAAGATGCCGTCACACGAAAAGCCCTTATTCAGAAAATTGCACTTGAAGGCCATGAGGTGGAGAGCGGCGGTTTCTTTGCAAAAAGCCTGAACAGCACCTCTTATACGGAAGCCTGCAAATCCCTGTTTACCAGCATGGCCGCTATCAAAAAGGCTACCGGCAAAGCTCCCGGGTTTTACCGCCCGCCGCACGGGGACGTCAATGAAACGCTGCAAAAGGCCGGTAAGGCTGTAGGCCTCACGCCGATCCTCTACAACAAATACCCGCCCATACAGAAGGAGCAGACCGCGAAGGAAGTGCTTGCGTATTTCTCCAAAGGGTTCCACCGCGGGGATATCATTACGCTGCATATGGATGAATACCGCGATCTGAATGAAATTGTAGGCGGTATTGCGGATATCGTATTTGATACCGGTTATGGGTTTGCACCGCTTTCAGAGCTCTACGCCAACCAGTATGAGGTCAAGCCTCTTACAGAAATCGAGGGCTGGGACAATATCCGCATCAACAAGGATTACGATCCGAACGCCCCTATTAAAGGACGCAGTTTGAGCCGGGTTCCCGTCAAAGGAAAGGTCATGTTCCTCACATTTGACGATTGGGGCGGCGATAAGCAGATCACGAGGATTTTGGATACGCTCGACAAGTATGGCGTAAAGGCAAGCTTCTTTTTGCGGGGCGCAGGGTTAGTCAACAACCCCAACCTTGCGCGCGCCATCTCGGAAGCCGGGCACGATGTATGCAACCATACCTACACGCATTCCATCATCAATACGCTTACGGCGGACGAACTGCAGGAAGACGTTTTAAAATGCCAGCAGGCGATGACAGAAGCAATCGGCCGCGCGCCGGAGCCGTACTTCAGGCCGCCTACGCTCACCTACGACACGCCTACCACCAACGCTGTACTGGCCTGCGGGATGGAATACTCGCTTTTAAGCAATGTCAGCACCCAGGATTATGAGCGGCCCGCGGACAAGGTCATCTCCTATGCCGTCCAAAATGCCGGCCCGGGCGAAATGGTGGTGCTGCACCTGACGGACAACTCCAGCAGCGCGGACGCCTTATCTACCATTATTGAGAAGTTAAGCGCCATGGGATATACGCTTGATAAATTGAGCAACCATCTGCCGAAGCTCCGATAACGGCAGTTTCGGCTGGGCACAGAAGGGAATCGTTTTGAAGAAAACCGCACCGAAGCAGGATGTATTTGCAAAGCCGAAAGCGGACCGCCGCCTGTTCGTGCATGTCCCCGACCCGGAGGGCATACGCGTTGTCGGCGACCGGCGGCTTCAAACACAAAGCGAAAAAAAGTCCAACAAGGCGACGGCGGGCTATGCGCCCGGCCTGCGTTTTGAGGGCGGTTTTCCTGTAGAAGCGGTCGTAAAAGGCAAGCATACCTTCCGCCTCCACGGAACATGCGTCGATATTTCCCAAAGCGGCATTCTGATTGCGTTTACTTCTTCTGAGGACGTAGCGCGCCTCAAGGCCGCGTCTTCTATTGTGCTGCGCTTCCGCATTCCGCCCGGCGTATTGCCCGAAGGCATGGAGTCAAAGGTGAAGATCAAGGCGGACTATGTGCGCGATGTTGCGCTAGAAAATGCATATGGCTGCGGGTTCAAGTTCAGCATGCCGCTTGAATCCTATGTGGAGCGCTATAAGGACCGCTCGGCGCTCACGATGTCCGCCATCATGCTGTTCTTCGTATCGCTCATCATCGTGCTCATGCGCGCGGAAAGCTTGCTATACTTCCGCTTTAACCAGCTGCTTTATCTCTACAGCATTATGGCGGCCGTGTTCCTCTTATCCCGCTATTTCTTTGGCGCGCTCTACAGACCGATGCCCATAGACCCTTCGTTTACGCCGGGTGTGAGTATTGTTATCCCATGCTTTAATGAAGAGGAATGGATTGCGCGCACCATCCGCTGCTGTGTGGACCAGGATTACCCGGTCGATAAACTCGAGGTCATCGTCGTCAACGATTGTTCCACGGACAATTCGGAGATGGAGATCCTCAACATGCTCGCGCGGCTCTATAAAGAATCCTCCCGTTACCTGACAAAGGAGCGCATCAAGTACATCAGGCCCAAACAGAACGGCGGCAAACGCGAGGCCCTTGCGCTTGGCGCACGCCACGCGACGCATGAGCTGCTGGTGTTCGTAGACTCGGACAGCTTCCTCGCGCACGACGCCATCAAAAACCTTGTCCAGCCCTTCCGCGATCCAAAGATCGGCGGGGTTTCGGGCCGTACGGACGTTGCCAACACCTACACCAACGGCGCTACCAAGATGCAGGCCGTGCGCTATTACATCGCTTTCCGGATTATGAAGGCAGCGGAAGCGTATTTTGACGCCGTCACCTGCCTGTCTGGCCCCCTGGCCTGCTACCGCAGGGACATTGTGATGGAGCATATGGACGAATGGCTGGGCCAGCAGTTTTTAGGGCAGCGGGCAACGTTTGGCGACGACAGGAGCCTGACCAATTTCGTGCTGCGCAAGCACCGCACGGCCTACCAGGATACCGCTATCTGCGCCACCATCGTACCCAATACGCATCAGTCGCTCTTAAAGCAGCAGATGCGCTGGAAGCGTTCGTGGCTGCGGGAATCCATCATCGCGGGGCGGTTTATGTGGAAGAAGGAACCATTTATGTCCCTGTTTTTCTACATTGGGCTTTTGACGCCCGTGCTTGCGCCTGTGGTTGTGGTGTATAATCTCATCTATGTACCCATTGCGTACGGCATTTTCCCGCTGACGTTTATGATGGGCCTGCTGCTGATGTCCCTGATGATGAGTTTTGCGCAGCTGTTTTTCCGCAAAAGCTCCATCTGGTTCTACGGCTTTTTGTTCTGCATCTACTATGAGTTTGTGCTCCTCTGGCAGATGCCCATCGCCTGGTTCACGTTCTGGAAATCCACGTGGGGTACCCGCATGACGCCGGCGGACGTCAAAGCGCAGCAGCGCCGGGAACGGCGTGCAGGGCGCATGGCCGAAAAAGCGAAAAAGCGCGCGGAAAAGGAGCTGAGCACATGAGCAGGCCAGCCGATCCTTATATAAAGAAGCATAACAGACGCAAGCGGGTCCGCGCGGTATTCGAATGCGTCATTCTGCTGTTTGCGGCTTTCTTTCTTGTGCGCGCGTTCATGCAGGTCAAACAGTATACGCCCCCCGCTTCCGTTTCCATGAGTGCGACGACGGCGCCGGGATTTGTGGCACTTTCCTACTTTGGCGTGGAGCGCTACGACAGTTCCGATACGCTCATCAATCTCGATAGGCTCAAGGCGCATATTTCGGCACTCAAAAATTCCGGCTACATAACGGTCACGGAGCAGGAGATCATCGATTATTACAAGGAAGGCAAGCCGCTTCCCGAACGGGCACTGTTCCTGATGTTTGAAGACGGCCGCAGGGATACGGCGATTTTTACCCAGGAGGCGCTCGAAGATTACGATTACCGCGCCATGATGTTTTCCTACGCGGATAAATTTGAAAAGCGGGACAACAAGTTTTTAAACGCACAGGACCTTCTTGCCCTCAAAAAAGGAACCTACTGGGAGCTTGGCGCCAACGGCTACCGGCTTTCCTACATCAATGTGTTCGACCGGTATGAAAACTACATCGGGCACCTGGATAGCGTACAGTTTACGCTGCTTTCCCAATACCTCCGGCGCAACTATGACCATTACCTGATGGACTTTTTGCGCGATGAGGACGGCCTGCCGCAGGAAAGCTACGAGGAGATGCTTACGCGCATCGACGCGGATTATACAAAAATGCGGGACGTCTACACAAACGGGCTTGGCTACCTGCCCCAGGTTTATAGCCTGATGCACGCGAACTCAAAGGCGGGCTACGGCACGCATGCGCTGACAAGCGCAGAAAATGAAAAAAATATCCGCGCGCTGTTCACGCTCTGTTTTAACCGCGAGGGGGACAGCCTGAATCAAGCCGATACCCCCGTCTATGATCTGACCCGCATGCAGCCGCAGGCGCACTGGCAGACAAACCACCTGTTGATGCGCTTGTGGGACGATACCGGAAACGCGATGGCGTTTGTAGAGGGCGACGCACAGCAGGCAACTAAGTGGACGCTCCATACGGGCGCTGCGGAGTATCAAAAGAATCGCATCCTCCTGACCACCCTGCCCTCGGGCTCCGGGCGCATTGTAAACAACGCCGTGCGGGAAGCGGATATAAGCCTAAGTGCAACGCTCAAAGGCAATCTCTATGGCGCGCAGGGCGTTTATCTGCGCGCGGACGAGGCGCTTTCCTCCTACGTGTATGTCGGCATTCAGGATAAGACCCTGGAAGTCAGCGAGGCTGTCGGCGGGCATGTGACGGTCCTTGCAACGATCGATCTGTTTGACTTCTTCCATGAAGCAGAGCGCACCGTAGCGGAGGATGAAGCGCAGAGCCTGCTTGCAGCGAAAGACGTTACCGCGCAAAGCCAGCTTGATGCCGCAATTAACGCGAAGCTGCAGCAGCGCGCACAGGCGCTCACAGGCAATGCCGCAAGCGCCTCCTCTTTCTCTGGCGAAGCCTACCGCCCTGAAACCGATCTTTCGGATTCCGGCTTGTACAAGCTGCATGTAACGCTCAAAGGCGACACGCTGGCTGTTGCCATCAACGGCACGACCGTGCTTGGCGGGCAGGCGGTGCATGTGTTATCGCCCGGCGCTGTGGCGCTCGAGGCCGCCATGTCCCACGGGAATTTCAGCCAGCGCAACCTGTTTGACGATGTGTATGACGGCGTGTTTGAGGATGTGTCGGTGACGAGCGCGGACGGTGCGCGCGTATTGTATACCAACCGCCTGAGCGAGAAGGAAGCGCTGCTTGCCGATGCCAAACGCATTTGGGAAGACGTGATCAACTGGTTCATCAACGTATTTTAACGCAAGGATTGATAAACCCGGAACAAGGATGTACTTCTGATAGAGGGGAACTACTCTATGCATACTGGATACCGCGGGAGTCTGCGTTTTTTGATTTCCATTTTCATCCTGTCCATGTTATTGCTGGGGTGCACTGCGCCTGAGTTTATAACCCATACCCCAGCGCCCGTACCCGCGCTTTCCCCTGCGCCGGTGCAGTCTGCGCCCGTTCCGGAGGTTATGCCTGAAGCAGCGCCGCTTCCTCTTTCCGCATGGGGCGTGTATTGGGACAGTGAACCCGCTGTAAAGGAGCTGGAGATCCTCTCCCCTTCTCTAAACAGCATCAGCGCCTTTTCCATGCTGTTTGACGCGCAGGATGGAATGTACCTGCCGGACCAGACAATTGCCCTCATTCGGCAGTTGCAAGAATCTTTTGGAGAAACGAAGGAAATTTACCTCACGTTTGTCAATGATATTGCGTTGGAGGACGGCAGCTTTTCCCTCAAGGACGTCGGCCTGCTCGAGCGGATTTTTGCAAGCGATCAAGCGATGGAGGCGCATATTGCGGATATGGTCGCTCTCACACAGGCTGCCGGGTGCGGCGGCATCGAGCTTGACTATGAGGCCGTTAAACGCAACGCTGCGCTCTGGGAGCCGTATGGCCGGTTTATTGAAAAGCTGTATGCCCGCGCAGGCGAGGCAAACTTAATGTTGCGCGTGGTGCTTGAACCTGCTTCGCTTGGAAAGGTTGCATATCCAAACGGCCCCGCGTATGTGGTGATGTGCTACAACCTCTACGGCTCGCACAGCGGCCCCGGCCCCAAGGCGGATGCGGATTTCATCCGCGGGCTCGCGCAAAAAAGCAGCGGCATTTCGAATACTGTGTTCGCCTTTGCCACCGGCGGATTTGACTGGGACAAGGTTGAGACTGCCCGGCAATTGACGCAGTCGGAAGCGGAAGCGCTCGCAAAGCGCGTCGGCGCAACGACCGCGCGTGACGCGGCAAGCGGCGCGATGCAGTTTACCTACAAGGAAAACAATGCCCCGCACACCGTCTGGTATGCGGATGGGGAAACGCTTGCCCTTTGGATGCATACCGCGCGCGAAGCGGGTATCACGGACTTTGCCCTCTGGCGTACAGGCGGCAATACGGAGGACGCGCTCAAACACGTCCTGGAGGCCGCACAGCCATAGCGGCATCGCAGCTTTATAAGGTATTGACGTTTTAAAGTGTAATATTGTTTTTCTGATTCTAGAGAGACTTCGGGTTCCCGTCCATTTCCCAAGAATTTCGTTCTTAAGGGGGCGCGGGGAGGATAAGCCGAACGCTGCCTGTGGCGGATACAGTGAGGCGGCGTCCCAGTAAGCAAGGGAGCATTAGGAGAGGCTTTGCCGAGACGCAATGCGACCATTGCGAACCGTAAGCCCTCCCGCTATTAAATAAAATAAATTACCGTCGCCACCATAGGTGGCGATACCTTGTGAAAAAACGCAGGCCGGCTCGTTTTCGAACCGGCCCACCTTTTTTATGTAATTAATTTACGCGTGCACCTTATCCGCAATTTCCTTCTGTATCTTCGTCAGGAACGCCTCGAGCTGCATCGTGCCAAGGTCTCCCTCGCTGCGCGAGCGCACGGCCACCACGTTCTGTTCGGCTTCCTTGTCGCCGATGATAAGCATATACGGGGTCTTCTGCATCTGCGCCTCACGGATTTTATAGCCGATCTTTTCGTTGCGCAGGTCGCACTCCACACGGATACCCGCATCAAGCAGCGTTTGCCGGATGGCGTTGCAGGCGTCGTGGTTGCGGTCGGTCATCGCCAGCACCTTCACCTGTGTTGGCATCAGCCAGGTAGGAAGCGCGCCGGCGTACTTTTCAATCAGCAGCGCGAGCGTACGTTCATAGCAGCCGATGGACGTACGGTGGATGACGATGGGATGCTTCTTCTCACCATCGCGGTCGGTATACACCATACCAAAACGCTCCGCAAGCTGGAAGTCGATCTGTATGGTGATGAGCGTATCCTCCTTGCCGTAGACGTTGCGAATTTGGATATCGAGCTTGGGGCCGTAGAACGCCGCCTCACCGTCCGCTTCCGTGAAGGGGACCTCCAGGTCGTTGAGAATGGTGCGCATCATATCCTGCGTCTGTTCCCAGCTTTCCTTGGAGCCGATGTATTTCTCCTTGTCGTTCTCATCCCACTTGGAGAAGCGGTAGCTCACATCGTTCTCAAAGCCAAGGGTTTTGAGCATGAACTTCGCAAGGTCCAGACAGCCCTTGAATTCTTCTTCCACCTGCTCGGGCAGCACGGCAAGATGCCCTTCTGAAATGGTGAATTGCCGCACGCGGATCAGCCCGTGCATTTCGCCGGAGGATTCGTTGCGGAACAGCGTGGACGTTTCATTGAGGCGCATGGGGAGATCGCGGTAGGAACGCGCCCTGTTGAGATACGCCATGAACTGGAACGGGCAGGTCATGGGACGCAGCGCAAAGCACTCCGCCTCTTCATCATCGGGATCGCCCATGACGAACATGCCGTCCCGGTAATGGTCCCAGTGGCCGGAAATCTTATAGAGATCGGATTTTGCCATCAAGGGCGTCTTTGTGAGCAGGTAGCCGCGCTTTTGCTCCTCATCCTCCACAAAGCGCTGCAGCAGCTGAATAACGCGCGCGCCCTTCGGGAGCAGGATGGGCAGCCCCTGGCCGATCACGTCCACGGTCGTAAACATTTCAAGCTCACGCCCCAGCTTGTTGTGGTCGCGCTTTTTGGCCTCTTCGATCTGCTGGATGTGCGCTTCAAGCTGTTCTTTTGCGGGAAACGCCGTGGCGTAAATGCGCTGGAGCATCTTGTTCTTCTCGCTGCCGCGCCAGTATGCGCCCGCAAGGGACAGAAGCTTAAAATGCTTCACCTTCTGGGTGTTGCCAAGATGAGGACCTGCACACAGGTCCATAAACTCACCCTGCTTGTAGAACGAGATCACCGCGTCCTCGGGCAAATCTTCAATGAGTTCCACCTTATAGGGTTCGTCCTTTTCCCGCATGAGCCGGATGGCCTCATCGCGCGGGAGCTCAAAGCGTTCCACACGCAGGCGTTCCTTCGATATTTTTGCCATCTCTTTTTCGATGGCTTCAAAATCCTCCAGCGTAAACGGGCGGGGCGTATCAAAATCATAATAGAAGCCGCTGTCAATGGCGGGGCCGATGGCGAGCTTCGTTTCCGGGAACAGACGCTTGACCGCCTGCGCCATCACATGCGCCGCAGTGTGCCGGAGCGTCCAGCGGCCGCCCTCATCCTCCCATGTGAGCAGGCGGACGATCGCGTCCTCTACAATGGGCGCAAAGGCGTCCACAAGCTTGCCGTTTACTTCGGCTGCAAGCGCAGCCTTGTAGGCTTCCTCATCCAGAATCTTTGCGATATCCAGCGCGCTCACGCCGCTATCAAACGCGTGCACCTTTCCCTGATAGGTAATATTCATTGTTCTTCCTGGTTCTCCTTTCGCTGTGTGGCCTGTTTGATAAATAACTGTTGCAGCTTGCTTTTTGCATAAAAAAAGCCCCTTGCACTTGCAAGGGACGGGATCACAACGCTCCCGCGGTTCCACCCTACTTGTTGTAAAAACCACTCGTCGGCGCGATATCGCACGCTACGCGCTACAGTCAATGGGCTGGTGTTCACGGTTTGCCGCACGCATGCGCTTTCAGCCTAAGGCGCAATTCTCTTTCGCTGCCGCCGGGGATACTCCCAAAGCCGTTCAAAATCCCACGTCATCCTGCGATGGTGTTATTATAAAACATGGGCATCAGGCTGTCAACAGCCGCGCGGCGGGCTTTATAAAGGGCATCCAGCCTCCTACAGCGTGCCCGGATACGCCTTCCTTGCAGCATCCAGGCATGCCCGCCCAAACAGCGCCGCAAATTCCGTTTCCGCACGCTCCGTCGCCATTGCGCCCGCATCTCCAAGCTGTACCCGAAGTTCCCCGCCTACGCTGTATAATATGTGGCCGATATGGTAATCAAAGTCTTTTACCGCGCGCTCCCCCAAGTCCGCCTTTTTCCGTCCAATCGACCGTTCCTCCTCTTCGCTGAACGATGTGCCCCATTCAAACCGGCAGCATTCCGCGCCGTGGCTTAAGGTGCAGGGTACGGTACAGCGAAGCTCCGGATGAAACCCGCGCGCCAGCGCATCGTCCACCACCTCACAATACAGCTTTCCATACGCCAGCAGGCCGTATTTCTTCCAGCTGTTGTTCCACGGGCAATCGCGCACAACCGTGACAGCACCCGAAGGTTCCTCTACGAGCGCAGCTTCCATCTCCCCGGGCTGCGGCCGCCACTCCCCATAAACCTGAAAGGCCGCTGCAGTAAGGCGTTCTCCATCCAGGATTGCGCGCACCGCCATACGCGTACCGCGCTCATATGCCATGCGCGTAATCCCTTTCAAGAATGCCTCCCGCCCCGCTTCGCCGCAGGCCTCAATCGCGTGCTTTGCAAGCAGCGCTACAAGCACCGCGTGCCGCTCAATGCCGGTCATGTTCTTCCCCCTCACTCGTTTCTGTATTCATATATGAAAACAGTACATTATTAGAGTATAGCGCAACTGCGCCGGAAAGTAAATGGAACGGCTCTTTCCGGGCTAAAATTTTAAAAGTATGGATTTCAACCCTGTTTCTATTGTTATTTGAACGGAAAGACGTAAAATGAAAGAAGAGTAGCTTATACTAATGGAAAACATAAATGCATTCAAAGCGGCGAGGGATTTTCGCGTGGGGCAAGAAGCCGGTGAGGCGTAGCAGCGCTACGTTGAGCGGAAGGCGACGCCGCCCCGCGCGAAAAGAACCGCCGCGACAATGCATTTATGTTTGGAATTCGTATTGAGAAAAGGAGTTTTCCAATGAGAGCATACGAACGGTTCCTGAACTATGTCGGCTATGATACCACCTCAGACGAGGCCGCAAGCGAAAGCATCTGCCCCAGCACGGACAAGCAGAAGGTTCTAGGGCGGGCATTGGTAGAAGAAATGAAGACGCTGGGCATGGAAGACGTCCACATGGACGAATTCGGCTATGTGTACGGCGTAGTGCCCGCAACCACAAATAAGGAACTTCCCATCGTCGGCCTGATCGCCCATATGGACACCAGCCCTTCTATGAGCGGCACAAACGTTAAGCCGCGCATCGTTTCTAGCTATGACGGCGGGGACATCGTGCTTAACGCGGAACAAAACGTGGTGATGCGCCCGAGCCAGTTTCCGCACCTGAAGGATTATACCGGCAACGACCTGATCGTGACCGACGGCACCACACTTTTGGGTGCTGACGACAAGGCGGGCATTGCGGAAATCCTTACCGCTGTGGAAGAACTGAAAAAGCGGAACATTCCGCACGCGAAAATTCCGGTTGCGTTTACGCCGGATGAAGAAATCGGCCGCGGTGCCGATCATTTTGACGTTAAGAAGTTCGGTGCGGAATTCGCGTATACGGTGGACGGCGGCAGGATCGGTGAAATTGAATACGAAAACTTCAATGCCGCCGCAGCCATGATCACCATCAACGGCGTCAACATCCACCCGGGCGATTCGAAGAACCGCATGAAAAACGCTCTGCTCGTCGCCATCGAGTTTAACGCCATGCTCCCTCCGCACGAAATTCCCGCCTGCACCGAAGGGTATGAAGGCTTTTACCACCTGCACAATATGTCCGGCGAAGAAGAGCGCGCCAACTTACATTACATCCTCCGCGACCATGACCGGGCGAAGTTTGAGGCGAGAAAGGCGCGTATAGAAAAAATTGCGGCCTACCTCAACGAAAAGCACGGCCCCAACACGGTTGTCGTCAATCTTAGGGACAGTTACTACAACATGAAGGAAAAAGTGGAGCCGCACATGTTCCTGATTGAAAACGCCAAATCAGCCATGGAAAAAGCCGGCGTCACACCTGAAATCGTGGCGATCCGCGGCGGCACGGACGGCGCGCGCCTTTCCTTTATGGGTCTGCCCTGCCCCAACCTCTCCACCGGCGGCCACAACTTCCACGGGCGGTTTGAATACATCCCCGTGCAGTCCATGGACCGCATGGTCGAGGTGCTCTTACATATCGTCCACGCATAAAATGCGAACAACAAAAAAACTGCCGCCGGAATGCTCCGGCGGCAGTTTTACAGCAGGCACCGGCGTCGCCGTCACCCGGCCTTGCGCATTTCAAAGTCCATCTGATAAAAATGTTCCTTCCCCTCTTCATCCGCAATCAAAAAGCTGTTCCCGGCTTGTTGGTAGCCCGTATGCTCCACGGCGGTTGCAACGCCTACGCCTGCGACTGTAAACGAATCGTTTGAAAGCGCATCGTCCAGCCTTTTCAGGAACGCATCCGTCAGGAAAAAGCGTACGCCGTTCATACCCGGCTGCGCGCCAATAAACGCGATCGCCGCAATCCGCTTATCGTTCCCAACACCGCCGATCCATTCACCGCTTCTTGCCGTACGCAGCCGCACGCCTACAACAAGGCCGTCCTGTACGGTCAGCTCGTGGTTAATCGGTTCCGAATCCGGAAAATGCGATACGAGGATGCCCTCACTTTGCTGTTCTTCCCATTCTCCTGTCGGGGTCATGCGCCATGTGTCCATGCCCGCAAACTGCTTCTTGATATCGTTTACATTTGCGGCATACTGCGCGGGGGTGAGGTCCCCGCGGTGCGGCGGAAGCTGCCCTTCCAATATGATCAGCACGCCAAGCGCGACAAGCGCCAGCTGCACGCCCGCATATGCCCACGCCCGCCACGGCTTATAAGTCTTCACAGTGTAGGAGAGCTCCTCGTCCCAAGCCGGCGTTTCCCCGGCCCTGCACTTCTTGTAGCTGCGATAAAAGCACACGAGGCTATAGATGGGAATATCAAAGCCCATCCCCCATTTCAGCAGCCCCACGGTCCTTGAAAAGGCGTCTCGATATGCAAGCGTTTCCCCTTTCTGCGTACGGAGCCGCAGCCCGAACAGCCATTTCCCCGGCGTAGTCCCCCATGTGCTAAGGAGGACCGGCTCAAGCACAAGCATCAAGACCATCGTGAAGACGATATTTACAAGGCTTTCCCCGAGGCCGTTGCCGATGTACCAGCGCAGAACAAGCTTTTCAAGAAGCGCCCATAGGGTACCATAAATCCCCAAATCGAGCATTCTTGCAAAGTACCGGATCCACGGATGCCGCAGCGCCGCCTCTTCCTGCATATGGTTGACCTGCATTTGTTCCATCTGCTTTTTCGTCCTCCTTTTGACATCCTCTCTATAGAGTGTCCCTCCCCGCAAAAGGTTGCAGGCTGCAAAAAAGAATCATAAAAACCATGCCGTACGGCATGGACAAAAAACATGATATACTGTTGTCCGGTTCAATGACGGAGAGATACTGGAAATGGTACATGTTGCAGCGGCAATCATCCGCAATCAGAATGGCGGAATTCTGATCTGCCAGCGTGGGTCGGGCGGAAGCTGCGCCCACCTGTGGGAGTTTCCCGGCGGCAAGCGAGAGCCCGGCGAAACATTCGAAGCGTGCCTTGTGCGCGAATGTATGGGGGAGCTTCAGATTGCGGTTGCGGTTGACCGCCTGTATGAAGAAACGGAATATGCGTATCCGGAAAGAACCGTACATGTTTCGTTCTTCCTCGCACATATCCTTGCGGGCGAGCCGCAGTTGAATATCCACGACGCCATACGCTGGGCAAAGCCCGAAACGCTTCCCGGTTATCGGTTCTGCCCTGCCGATATCCCCATGATCGGGCGGCTTGCTGTAAAAACGACGTTCGGCGCGGAGGCCATTCCCGCAGATTCACTCCTTTACAATGCGTTATATCTGGATGGAAAGCATGTCCTCACAGCGTACCGCCATATAGCGGTACGCATCCTGTACGCCGATGTTGTAAAACTCCGGCGCCAGCTCCTCCACAATAAAATTCAGGAACAGCGTCGCCGCAAGGTTGCCGAGCTCTTCTTCCCGCTCGTTCAAAAAATGGTTTTGAATCCTTGCGATCATCTCTTCCTTTTTCTCTTTGGATAATTTGATCCTGCTTTCGTTCGCCCGCATGGAGTTACCCTCCCACCGTCTGTTTTTTTGCTATTGTACCACAAAAGAAAAAGCTTCCGCACCGATACCGACGGATCAATGGAATATCCGCCCCGTATTCCGGGGCGGATGTTCTTAAATGTTATTTACTTACTTACAAAATTCATCAGTTCCAGGTTGAATTTGTCCTTTTCATCGTAGAACAGCCCGTGCCCGCTGTCTTCAAACGGGACAAGACGGGAGCCGCGTATCCCCTCGCTCTGCGCCACCCCAAGCGGAAACAGGCATACCTGATCGTGGACGCCGTGCAAAATAAGCGTAGGCACATTGACCTTTGCAAGATCGGCAAACAGCGTTTCCGCAAGCCAGGCATAGGAAACCGCAATTGTGGACCAGCTTGCCGCCTGCATGCCAAGGTCCGTTACCCACCGGTTAAACGCTTCGGGTACCGGATGATAGAAGAACATTTTGTTGAAATCCGTAATCATCTGCGGGCGGTCGCTTTGTGTGCTCTTTATGATATCCAGCACCGCCTGCTCCGTAATGCCATAGGGGAAATTGGGCCGCTGGATGAGGCTTGGCGCGGCAGCCGCGCACAGTACGAGCTTGCTCACCCCGTGATTGTTGTGGCGGGCCATGTAGCGTATGGCCACGGCGCCTGCCGTGGAATGCCCCAAAAGCGTCAAATCCTTAAGCTTAAGCGCATCGATCACGCAGCGGATATCGTCTGCGGAGCGGTCGTAATTATAGCCGTACGTGGGTTTGCTGGATTGGCCGAATCCCCGGACGTCCATACCGATGCAGCGGATATCGTTCTTTATGAGTTCATTGTACTGGTATTCAAAAATTCTGTGGTTGATGGGCCAGCCGTGCATAAAGAGTATCGGATGTTTGCCGGAAGGATTGATGTCGTTGACATACAGCCCCACGCCCGGCTCCGCATTGATCCAGTATTCCACTCTAGCGCCCTCCCGAAATAGATTGATTCCCCACAATATATTCCGGTATTTGTGGTCTATTCTTTATTAAGAAGGCCGCTCAAGCGGGGATTTTTTCTTTTACATGCTCCATTCTATAGATGCCTGCTGTTCAAACCACTCCTGAAAATTAAAATTTATAAGTGATAACGCGCATGGCGAGTACGCCTAATAATACAATGCATATTGTCCCAATTAAGGCCAATATATTAAGAATTTTATTTGTTTTTTCTTTGAATATTTTAGAAAATATAAAATAACACGCTATTCCCGCAATACCCCCGAATGTATTGCCGATAAAATCCGTTATGTCAGCGCCGCCGATTGCAAACAGGAATTGCAATAATTCAAATAATAAACTGACTCCCGCTATTGAAATGGCCTTTTTCCAAAACGGCCAGTGAGGCTTTATCATGCTCAAATACAGTCCAAAGGGTATAAACACCACAATATTCAGAATAATTTCATTATAATCCAGCCTATTATTTTTAATAACGGAACCGGCAAAAGGAATTAAATTCAATCCTCTAAAATGCGGTAAATCCTGAAAGGAAACTTGCAGCTTAAATAAAATAATCCAAATTAAAATCAAAAAATATACTGTAAATAATCCGAATGTCAATTTAATTTGATTATTTTTTTCTTTTCCCATGTCTGTTCCTCTATTGTTCATCTTCTTTTTTTCTCAAGCATTTTCCTTTATTAGGGCGATTATCATCCAACAAAAAACCTGCCCACTCCAAATCAAGCGTTTCAATGTTTTCCTGCCAATAGATCAGACGCTGACAGTAGTCATCAATTTTTCCACGAACCTGCTTCTGATACCCGCTTTCTCCGGACTTGAGCACAATGGCGGTTAGCTCATAGAACGGAAGCCCTAAAGCATGGGTTTCAACATGCACGGTAGCGCCGGCGTGGCCAATCGCATGGCACAACGCGCCATATACGCGGTCATCGATTTCCTTCGCAACGGCATGTGCGTCCAGGATTGCCCGCTTTGCAGCAGGCATCTTGATCTCGCCCCTCGACCAGGCCTCACAAAGCGCCAATGCCGTTCTGGGCCTTCCCTCATATGGGTATTTTTCTTCAAACTGCATAAGGGGAACTTTCGCGCACTCCAACGCCCACATAACGAGCGTGCGATGCCTTTGCTGTTCTATGAGCAGTTTCAGCCCCTGCAGGCATTCGCTCTCACGGGAAAACAGCAACGCATTCTTGTTCTTTAATTTCCGATCAACATCAGAAAACATTATAAAGGCCTCCGTGCGCACCAACCCGCAGTTCACCCCTTCTGGAAATTCTGTTGCTTTCCAAGGCTGCTTCAGGCTTTCTCCATCAGTGCCAAATCAGAACGCTGCTTTTTGTTGGGCTTTCGTTTGAGCAACAACAGTTTTTCGATATCCGGGAAAAGCGAGGCATCGGTCAATGCAAGCCATAGCCATTTTCCATCATGATACGTTTCCGTTTCATCATACAGGTTTTGAATTGTTTTGGAATGCGCCTCCCGGTCCGCTTCAAACCGATTGCGTTCCTCCCGGCCCAATACAATCAAAAGGCTGCAGTGTCTTTCCATTGCATAAAACGTACAGAGCGTCTTTCCACCCCTGCGGTATTTGTATTCGTATACCCAATCTCTGTACCCCTTGTTCCAAAGATGCTCCATCTCATAGTTAGCATCAATCAAATCGCATAACGCTGTCCACACAGTATACAGAGGCTGCCCGAGTAAGGCGGCCATTGTTTGCGCATTTGGGATGTTCTCTAACATGTCCGCACCTCCACAATTCCTGTTTTGCCTGCTCATGAGACAAGTCCACTCCACATAGTCTAGCATTTCGTCAAATGCAATGTCAAAACTCTTCGATAGTATGTGCCGCGACAACCCGCTAGCAGAGAAAAGGCGAACGGCACCATGCCGTTCGCCTAACGCTCTCTATGATCTCCCGCCGGATAAACGCGGATTGTGTGTCTGCTGCTTTATGCAAGCACCTGCATCGCGTGGATGGCGGCCCCGACCACGCCCGCATGCTCGTCGCCGGAGGCGGGCACAAGGGTCAGCGCCTCACGCGGGTTAGGAATGCGCAGATTTTCCGCGATGCTCTCTTTGAGGTAATCAAGCGGGAACCCTTCCATTTCCACAACGCCGCCGCCGAGGATCACATATGCGGGGTCCAAGATCGTGATTTCGGTTGCAATGGCAACGGCAAAGGCATACACAACCTGCCGCACATCCGCCGACCCGCCGTGCAGGGAAAACAGTTCCGTAATATGGCAGCCGTAGGCGCTTGCAAGCCTCTGGAGCACCCTGCCGCAGGCAAGCAGCTCAATACAGCCCTTTTTACCGCAGCCGCAATCCGCGTTTAGCCCCAACACAGGAATATGCCCAAGCTCACACGCAACGCCGTTGCCTCCCTTATATACGCGCCCGTCGATACACATGGCGTTGCCCAAGCCTGTGCCTAAGAACACGCCGGATATAATCCCGTCCCTGCTTCGCCCGGAGCGGTTGATCTCATATAGGAGAAGGATGTTGACGTCCTTTTCAATGACAACAGGCAGCTTCAGCCTTGCGCCAAGCGCCTGCACGATTGCAAGGTTCTCAAACCCGCGCACCATAGGCGAGGAATACAGCATGGTGCGTTCCTTATCCATCAAAGACGCAAGCGCCATGGAAACGCACAGGATGTTTTCCCGCCCATATTCCTCCAGCAGCGGTTCGATTACGCCGCTTAAGAACGCGATCTTATCCTCCGCGTCCGAAAGCGCCTGCGTGGGCGTTTTGTGGAAGCAATGGAGCCGCAGCTGCGTATCCACAATGCCATAGCGCAGATTGGTTCCGCCAATTTCCACACAAACCAAATACTTATCCAAGACCGTTCGCCCTCCCGGAGGTTATGCCTTATTTGCGCTGCCCATCACGTCGATCTTGTGTTTGTAGAGCTCGGCGAGTATGGGGCGGATTTTCAGAGTAAACACGCGGCTGTCGATTGCCGCGGGGTTTTCCGCAAGGATCTTGCGGGTAAGCGCCAGGGCGCTGATCCAGCCGTCCGAAGCGATGTTGACCTTGCACACCGCCATCGAAGCCGCGCGCGATACCTGCTCTTCGGGGATGCCGACCGCTGCGTCAAGCTTGCCGCCATACTGGTTGATCATCTCCACATACTGTGGATCAATGGTGGAAGCGCCGTGCAGCACGATGGGGAACCCGGGCAAGCGCTTCCCGATATCCGCAAGGATATCATACCTTAGCTCCGGCAGGGAACCATCCGCATTCGGCTTGAGCTTGACAAGGCCGTGGCAGGTGCCGATGGAAATCGCCAGGCAGTCCACCCCAGTGCGGTTGACGAATTCTTCTACCATGGAAGGATCGGTATACTGGCTTTCATGGCTGCCCGCATGCCCCTCTTCTTCCGCACCGGAAAGTACGCCAAGCTCACCCTCCACGGTAACGTCATGCGCGTGCGCATACTCCACCACTTTTTTCGTCAAAGCGATGTTCTCTTCAAACGGCAATGCGCTGCCGTCGATCATGACAGAGGAAAAGCCGCTTTCCACAGCCGCCACGCATTGCTCATACGTCATGCCATGGTCAAGGTGGAGCGCAATCGGCACGCTCCTGCCCTCATGCTTTAGCCTGTCCGCGCCGGACTGCGAGATGCGCGCAAGCATCTCATATCCAAGCTGCCGGTGCAGGTTGGGGGACGCAAGAAGGATTACAGGGGACTGCTTTTCCCCGCATGCGTCCATAATGGCGTTAAACTGCTCGATGGAAACAAAGTTTAAAGCCGGTACCGCATACCCTTCGCGGTACGCTTTTTCAAACATTGCCCTGGTGTTTTCAAGACCCAGTTCTTTATAATAATACATCATGTTTGCCTTTCCCGCCCATAGAGAGCGTCACACCACGTTGAGCCGCAGTTTTGCGTAGCTTGGAAGCTCCCCTACCAGCGGCTCAATATACTCTAAAAAGCTGTCCTCAATAAAGTTCTGCTCCTTGGTAATGTAGGAAGCAGGCATGGTGCCGTCCACGCTCGCGGCTTTCTCAATATCAATGAGGCTCTCGCGCACGCTATACGGCCTGCTGCTGATCCGCTCAAGTGTGACAAGCTTGCCGGTAACGCCGCTTAACGCCTCGCGCACAGCCATTTCGCCAAGCCGAGTCGCCTCCTCTACATCGAGCTTGGACGCCGTGTGCATGCCGCAGCGCTGCATCAGCCCAAGGTCAATCCCGCGTACTTTGCATGTGAAGCTCTGCAGAAGGATGTGCGTTAAGTACGGCGTAATGCCGCCCATGTTGAGCGTCGGCTGGTCGGGGCTGTGCAAATTGTATTCAAACAGGTATTTGCCGTGTTCGTCCCTCACGCCCTCGGCGACAACCGCCATACACTTGCCCTTATGCGCATACACTTCCCCAACGTCCGCAATGAACTTTTCCGGTCGGAACTGCAGCTCCGGCGTATAAATCAGATCCGGCCCGTTGCCCGCCTTGGCGCAAAGCAGCGTGGAAGCCGCAAGCCAGCCGGTGTTCCTCCCCATCACTTCAATGACGGTGATGAGGCCCGTATCATACACGCGGATGTCATGCGCCAGCTCCGAAATGGAGATGGCCACATGCCGCGCGGCCGAAGGGAAGCCCGGCGCGTGGTCAATGCCAGCAATGTCATTGTCCACGGTCTTCGGGATTGCAACTACCTTGCAGTCATACCCCTGCGCTTCCATATACTTTTGCAGCTTATGGCAGGCACGAAGCGTCCCGTTGCCGCCGTTGTAAAACAAATATCCAACATCATGGCGCGCAAAGTTTTCCAGTACGCGCCTGTAATCCGTATCGTCCACGTCCGCATCCTGCATGCGGTAACGGCAGGAACCAAACGCCGAAGAGGGCGTCTGCGTCAACAATTTGAGTTCCGCCGGGTCCTCTGCATAGACGTCGATCAGTTTGCCGCTTAATAGACCCACCGTGCCATGCAGGGCACTGTATAGCTTGCCGATTTTATCCCTGTTCTGCATACAGGCGCTGATCACGCCGTATGCGGATGCGTTGATCACCGTGGTAGGGCCGCCGGATTGAATATAAACTGCGTTTTTCGTCAACTACGTTTCCTCCCCAACTGCTCAGACGGCCTTAATGCTGGCGCGCGGCACGGTTGGAGCGGATCGCCTCCAGGAAGACGACCAGCAGCACGAGTACGCCCTGAATGAATTGCTGATAATAGGCGGAAACGCCCACGAGATCCAGCGCATTCGTAATCAGCCCAACGATGATGACGCCAAGGAACGTGCCCATGATTTTGCCCTTGCCGCCGAAGGTGACGCTGGTGCCGCCGATAACCGCCGCCATAATGGCCTTCATCTCAAGGTTCGTGCCCACAGTGGAGGGCGCGGAGTTGGTACGGGAGATGAAGATCAGACCCGCGATGGTCGCAAATACCGAGCAGGCGATGTAGGCAAAGAACAGCACGCGCGTATTCTTGATGCCCGCGACGCGCGCAGCCTCCGGGTTGCCGCCCACGGCGTAGATGTTGCGCCCCATGATGGTCTTGCTCATAAACAATGCCGCGAGGATATACAGCAGCACAATGAAGATCGCGGGCAACGGGATGCTGCCAAACACCATGCCCTGGCCGATGACAAGAAAGCCGTCGGGAAGGCCGCTCAAGGTGGTGCCGCGCGAAATGACCGTCTGCAAGCCGCGGGTCATGTTCATCATGGCGAGGGATGCAATCATCGGCGGGATGCGCATCACGCCCACCGAGAACGCGTTGATGGCGCCGCAGATACCGGCAATGCCGAGCGCAACCAGGCACGCAAGCCCCCAGTTGAGGCCGCCTTTCATCAGACTTGCGGATACCCAGACGGAAAACGCCATCACGCCGCCGACGGAAATATCGATGCCGCCGGTGATGATAACCATCGTCATGCCGATGGCAGTGATGCCCTGCAGGGAGATGTTCTGCAGGATGTTCATCATGTTTTTCATTTGCAGGAAATAGGGCGTTGCAAAGGACATGACAACCATGGAGAGCAGAATGATCCCCAGACGCATCCAATCTTCCGCGAAAAATTGCTTTAACGATTTCATATCAGGATTCCTCCAAAGTGTTTTAAAAAATGCGTCAGCCGATCAGGCTCAGCAGCTCGTTCTTGCTTGTCTCCGAGGTATTGACGGTTGCATATACCTGCCCTTTTTTGAGGATGATGATCTTGGAGCAGTTTTCCAGCAGCTCCTCAAGCTCCGAAGAGAAGATCAGCACGCTCGTACCCCTGTTTGCAGCCTCTGCGAGTATCTTGTAAATTTCTGATTTTGCGTAAACATCCACGCCGCGGGTGGGTTCATCCAGCAGGAAGACCTTGGGGTCGGTCGCAAGACACTTTGCAAGCACGACCTTCTGCTGGTTGCCGCCGGAAAGAGAAACCACCTGCTGTTCAATACCGGACATCTTGACCGTCATTTCCTTCGAGGTTTTCTCTGCAAACGCTTCCTGCCTGCGTTTATCGATCATGCCAAGGCGCGTGCGCATGGTCTTGATAATGGAAAGCGTGCTGTTTTCCCGGATGGAAAGCAGCGGAATAAATCCTTCGAGCTTGCGCTCCTCCGTCAAAAGTGCAACCTTGTTTTTGATCATCTGGTCGGGCTTGGGTTTTGCGACTTCTTTGCCAAACAGCTCGATGCTGCCCGAATCAAATGCATCCAGCCCGAAGATTGCCCGGGCAATTTCCGTCTTGCCCGCGCCTAAAAGCCCGCATACGCCGACGATATCGCCGGCCTGTACGGAGAGGTTGATGTCCGCAAATTTGTTTTTTCTGGTCAGGTGCTTGAGTTCCAAAGCAACGGGCGCATCCGCAGGCACAGCCGCGCGCTTTTGCGCGCGCGCTTCGATCCTCCGGCCCATCATGGCCGTCACAAGATCATCCTTTGTATAGCTGCCCGCAATGAACAGGCCGTTGTTGACGCCGTCCTTCAATACCGTCACGCGGTCGGAAAGCTGTATGACGTCCTCAAGGAAATGGGAAATAAATATGATGGACACGCCCTTTGCCTTAACGCGCTCGATGATGCGGAAGAAGTTTTCCTTCTCCTTTTCATTGAGTGACGAAGTGGGCTCATCCAGTACGATGACCTTTGCTTCCGTGGTCAGCGTTTTTAAAATTTCGATGATCTGCTTTTCCGCCGTGCGCAGGTTCCTGACCGGCGCGTCCGGATCAAGGTCCACCTCCATCATGGCAAGCAGCTTCCTGGCGTTTTCGGAGGTGGCTTTTTTATCATAAAGCCCCAGGCGGTTGACCGCCCAGTTGCCGATATACATGTTCTCCGCTACCGTCATGTCTACACAGACGTTGAGTTCCTGATGTACAAACGCAAGGCCGAGCTTTTCCGCGTCCTTGGGATTTTTGACCTGTACGGGCTTGCCGTCTATTTCAATCACGCCCGATACGGGATGATGAATGCCGTTGAGAATTTTAATGAGCGTGCTTTTGCCTGCGCCGTTTGCGCCCATGAGCGAGTGCACTTCCCCTTCACGGAGCTCGAAATCGACATGGTTCAATACCATGTTGCCGGAGAAAGACATGACGATGTCATGCATGCGAACGATAGTTTTTTGACTCATTTCTACACCGCCATACGCATATTTGTGCCGTCAATAGGTAAAAAGGGGAGCTCATACTCTTTTGCAATATGAGCCCCCTTCTTCATGCTGGAACCGGGAAATACGCCCGGTCTAAACCCGCAGGGGTTACTCCATGGAGTCAGCGCCCCAGAGCTTGCCTTCGGATTTCAATTGTTCAAAGTTCTCGCCGGTCACAATGTTGCCGGTGATCAGGATGGAAGGTTCGACTTCCTTGCCGTCAAACTTGGCCTTGAGCGCTTCTACAGCGGAAGCCGCCCATGCAAAGGGATCGAGGCCATAAGTCGCATCGATGTTGCCCTTGACAGCCTGTCCCAATCCGTAGCCGTCGCCATCCACGGAGTAAACGTTGACATGGCCTTCCTGTCCAAGGGGAATGAGTTTGCCGTTCTCCTCAAGCGCCGTCATAACAGCGGGGAGGATGTAGTCCGTGCAGGAGAAGATGGCGTTGATGTCCGGGTTTGCCTGGAGGTAGTTGGTCACAGCGGCAAGCACGACTTCGCTGTCCATTTCGGTAGCGGATTCCGCAACGATGGTGACGTTCGCGGCATCCTTGATGGCGTTCTTGAAGCCTTCGGTACGATTTACGGTAGCGGAGCTGGAGAGCGGGCCGCCGACGATGAGGACCTTGCCTTCTTTGTCTCCCAAGGTCTTCAAGTACATTTCGCCCATCTGCTGACCGATGAGGAGGTTGTCCGCTTCAACGGTCGCAAGGGATGTACCCTTTACCTGACGGTCGATCGCGATAACGGGAACGCCCGCTTCTTCGCACTGGCCCATGAGGGTGGAGACGGCTTCGCCGTCGATCGGGGTGATGACGATGCCATTGACGCCCTTCACCAGCGCGTTCTCAATCTGGGAAATCTGGGTCTCAAGATTGTCGTTGGGATCAAGGATTTCCGCTTCCCAGCCGAATTCCGCAGCCTTGGCCTTGAAGCCTTCGCTCGCAGCGGTCCAGATGGGGGCGCTTAAGCCCGGGATGGAGTACACAACCTTAACCGCATCACCGGCGGGTACTTCTGCGGGGGTTTCCGTTGCAGGGGTAGCTTCGGGCGCTGCGGTTTCGCCAACAGGTGCTGCGGGAGCCGCGCATGCGACCGCGCCAAATGCCAGAACGAGGCACAGCAACAGGGCAATGGACTTTTTCATATTCGTTCTCCTTAAAGATATATTTTTTGCCCATTATCTGGACAAACCTGAAAACAACACTGCGATAACACTGTGACACACAATTCATAATAATGTCATAACATTATCCTGTTAGAATAATATCATCACGCCCATGTAAAGTCAATGCATTTTTATCACCCATCATTTTCCCCATGTAGGCATACAAGTGAAGCGTATCCATACGCTTCCTTCCCAAAAGAACAAGGGCGGAACCATTTGGCTCCGCCCTTTATCTCGGTCAACTGTCAAACGTCTTATGGATGCCACGGCATCCCAGAGGATGGATATTTGCATGGATAAATACACGCGCTTGTTGGGCCCTTACGGCTTTAGGTTCTGTACGTCCAGGTCGGCGCTCAAGTAATACGAATCGCCCCGGTAGTACGCCTGCAAGTATTCACCCGCCCTGTTGTGCTGGTCATACGACACACGCTCAATATAAATGAGCGGATCGCCCTTTTTGATATCGAGATACCCCGCCAGCTGTGCATTGGCGACGATGGCGAATATTTTCTGATGCGCATGCTTCCATACAATGCCGCACTGTTCATTGAGAAACAGGCGCAGCGATGCCTCTGAAAAATCCTGCCCCAGTACCGCCGGGCAGGCGTCGTGTATCAGGTAGGCGCTCTCCACGCAATGGGGAACATCATTGGCGCAGCGGAGCCGGTTGACATGGATGAGCTTGTCCCCCTCGTTTAGCCCCAGCGCCGCCGCAATGGTCTTGTTTGCAAGCACGGCTTCGTTTGCAAGCATAGTAGTGGAGGAACGGTATCCGCGCTTTTCCATTTCATTGGAAAAATGCAGCACCTGGCTTAATGTCTGCTCCAGCTTGGGATTTTGTACATATGTGCCATACCCGCGCCGCTTGACAATCAGCCCTTCATTGGTAAGCATATCCATCGCCTTGCGGACCGTCACGCGGCTGATGCCATATTTATGGATCAACTCGCTCTCCGTCGGAAGCAATTCGCCCGGCTTGTATTTCCCTGTTTTGATATCTCGGTAAAGGATATCATACAGCTGAAAATACAGCTGCGTACGGCCGCTAAAATCCAATACTTCTTCCATACCATTCCCCATCCTTTTGTCATAACATTATGATATATACTTCACTTTGTCTTGTCAACCCCCTTTCTTATTCGCACATGGGCCAATCCGATGGCGGACGGAACCCGGTATACGCTTCCAAGTCCTGATCCCCCGCAATTCCGGTAATCCGCCAGTATCCCGCCTGCTTGTCAAGCGTGAGCACGGCGGAAACCACCGGCCCCGGGCCTGCGGAGCTCTCTGTGGTAAAAAGCAGATGCCGTATCTGACGTGTTTGCGTGGGAGACTGTATCAGCGCGGTAGTATACGATTGAATCCAGGGGCTTGACACCCCCGTCACCCACATGGGCGCGCTTGTTTCAAGCTGCTTTTGGTATTCGCGCTTCAATGCATCGCCCATTACAACGTACTGCTCCGCCGCGCTCCGCTCTTTCAGACCGTTCGCCCAGATATCCGCAGCCTCCTCGGGCGTGCATGCGCCAATCAATTCCACCGCCCGCAACAGCAGCTCGTTGTGCACTTCATACCGGCTTGGCTCCGATGCATACGCAAATATGGATACGTCCTGATACTCCTCCCGCATCGCCGCCTGCCCAAAAAGCAGCAGCAATACGCATGTGCCCAGCCCCGCAAGAAGCGTCACCCCTGCTTTGATCCGCATATCAAGGCCTTGCCACATAGTCTCCCCTCCCGTCCGTCTTGCCGGTACTTGGCCTATTGTTATGCCCAAGCTGCAAAAACATGGCCCAAACCGCAACTATTTTCGGTTTGCCATACTTTTTTATGCTCCGTGGCATACTAAAAGCGCCGGATAAGGTTCCGGAATCTGCATGCGGGAAAGAGAGTATCAGAAAAATGGCAAAGAAAGTGCTGGTCGCCACCGGTACCTCCATGAACAAACTGAATTTTGCGGTTGAGAGCATCCGAAAGCTCTGCGCGCAAAAGTCCGTTGATGTGGAAGTGATCGGCGCGAATATTTACGAGGTGGATGTCAATCAGGTAAATCCGGATGTGATCGTAGTGATCGGAAAGCAGGATTTTACCACGGACAAGCCTGTGATCAGCGGGATGGCGTTTGTCACCAAGATGGGCATCGAAAAGACGGTGGAGGACATTATTGCGGCGCTTTAGGCGATACAGAAGGGCAGCGAAAAACCCGCGCCTTTTCTCAGAAATCGCTTGCGGAATGGGGCGTTTGCACAGGATAGCAACCTATCTCCCCATGGCGATTTCGCCGTTCTTATTCGGCTTGTGTAGGTACATGTCTTTGTCGACGATTTGAACAATCTGCTCCAGCGTAAGTTCCATTTCCGGCCGATAAATGAAAATCCCCATACTGGCGTTCATGTGGTAAGGCTTCTGCCGTGCGCCATTTGAGGCTTTGAACTTCTCACGAATTCTTTGGCACGTCCTGTGCACTTCGGCTTCCTGCGCGTCATAAAACAGGATCATGAATTCATCCCCGCCATAGCGGAACAGCGTATCATCGGGCTTAAGTTCTTCTTTGATACTGTTGCAAACCTCGATAATAAGGGCGTCCCCCTCCACATGGCCAAATTGATCGTTCACGGTTTTGAGATCATCTATATCAAAAAATCCAATGGCGAATCCTCTTCCCTTACGCTTGGCGGCTTCAAATCTCTTCCTTAATAAATCCAAGCCAACGCGCCTGTTCAGCACGCCGGTAAGCATATCTGTGGACGCGTATATTGTTAGCTCATTTTCCATCCGCTTGATCTCGGCAATGTCTGCTACGGCGCTCAGGATAGACTTTTCGCCAAAATAATCAATCAGCTTGTAATTGACGATCACACGCTTCAACTGCCCCGATAACGTGACCTGTTCCACAACATAGTCATCAATTTTGTGATCAATCTCGAGCATTTTATAGATGACGCTTAAATCCGACTCATTTTGATATAAAGACTGCAACGTTTCATGCGGCTGCCTCCGAATCCCATAAAACAGCATTGCTTTCTGGTTTGCATATTGTATTTTCCCATCTTCAAATCTGGATACTATCAGAGGGAAGGGATTGATCTCAAATAGCTTCAGGAAGGTCGATTTGCCTTCCCTAAGCATCTCCGCACTTAAAAAGTTCTTGATATTGTACCGGTAAGCCGTGAAAAACAGTATGATTGCAAGCACAACTGTAACAGAGGAGTTCAGCTGCCTCACAATCGTCGCATCGTTTTGAAAGCAGGATAGGCCCCACAAAAAAGAAATATGGACAACGCCATAGATCGCCACGACCCATTTGGGATACATCGGCACGACCAACGCAACGGCAAGAACGGCCATAATATACACATCCATATTTCCGGTATACCTTTGGCTGTTTACAGATAAAAAAGCCGCAACCGCCAATGTCAGAAAGACATGGGAAAGGACTGTGCCTTGGGCGGTACGAGAGTGCCTGTACCGTTCCGATTTCTCAAATACGCCATACAGATACATATATACGCCAGATAATACCACCACCGCAATATGTGTGACGACAAGGCTTCTTATATAAATGGAATCCACTTGCCTCTCGCTTAATCTCAGATCAAGATAGAGACTGAGCAGGTTGATCGCGAACGTGATCAGCGCAAAAAATCTTCCCCTTTGCAGGCTGATGATGGTATATTTTCTTTTGAATTCTTCGCTGTTTTTAAAATTGGTATTTAAGCACAAGCTGTTGGCAAGCTCATGAAGAAATCGTCTGCAGGCCTTTATCAAGAATGTCTACCTCTTTTCGTCCTGAATACTTGACCGATTTTGCATGTTCCCGCTGAAGTATGAAAAAAACATGGTTTTAATATTGTTTTTTGTTTAAAATTACTGCTCTTCATCAAATTATAATACGCAGAATTTTCGCAGTAAAGCAGGGCCTTACAAAACGCATCCAATCCGGCCATCCTGCGTTTTTCGAAAAACGGTTGCCGCTTAATTTGTATTATGATGGGTATTATTATATAATATAGATAAAACCAACAGGAGGTATTGTAATGGAATATCAAAACCACACCGACGCACCAGGCAAAGGGCTATTGAAAGTATCCGGAATTTTACTTATTATTTTTGCTGCAATTAGTATCGTTATACTGGTGTTTGGGATGATTGCCGCCGCAACCCTGGGCGGCGCATTGGGCGCGGCAGTCGGCGGTATCGTGCTTGTGCTTGGCCTGGTTTCAACCGTCTTTTCGCTCATCATGGGCATTCTTGGCGTAAAGTATGCCAATGTCCCCGCCAAAGCGACGGTCTGCATGGTATTTGCGATCATCGCCATCGCACTGCAGCTCATCAACCTGATTTCGGGCGACGCCAACGTCAATATTATTTCGACTCTGATCGGCCTCATATTGCCGGTGCTTTATCTCATCGGCGCGCTCAAGAACAAGCAGGCAGCCGCATAAAACCGCACCGACTATAAAGACCCATCGCCGTAGGTGATGGGTCTTTTGTTACCATCTGCCTTCCACCCCTTGCAGCAACCTACTGCGTGATAAGGCTTGTATATTGATCAAATCGCTTCTTGGCTTCATCAATTCTCCCGAGTTTTGTAAGCAAAGCTCTTTTATTATATGGATAATCGGGTTGTCCAGATCTATTTGCACAGCCGTAAAGCATTTCATACCATCAATTGTCGCTCAAATTCCAAATGACCGCTTCCTTATGACCGCTTCCTTAATGTATTATGACATCTTTTGAAGTTGAGGAAGTATGTTTATGTATAGCATTTCGGCAAACCAAGGTATTCTATTGCGCATTCTTGTTGACGGAGAGCTCTCAAGAACTCAATTATTTTGGAAAAGAGCCACCCTTTTATAGAAGATTGGCGGCGTTGTCACAGGCTACATTAATTCATCGACAAATTATAAATTCAGTAGATATCGAATATTTTGCGAATGATCCTTTAGTAATCGTATAGAACAACATTTATTTGCAATGGGATTCAATTATTTGTCCTTTGCTTAATGTCTCAGCCTTGTCTATACTTATAGTGAGAGCCAATGCTGTTGCGGTTGTGCTGCGACCACCCGACATCAGACTGCCTGAAGCCTTGAAATTGGATTAGGCGGCTTGTTTGGAATGATATGAGGGTGCAGATCTTATATCACCTTTCTCTGGAACACCATAAACTACCAACCAACACAATCATAGAAAGGCAAAGGTGAACAAATGTCAGCAGCCCAAGGAATTAGCCCTAAGCTCGCCGAGCGAATCCTCATAATCATGGATAGTGGCATCAATATGTTCGATGCGAATGCCGTGCAGGTGGAAGCCCAGCGGAAAGGCTACTACGATTTGGTATTATTCGTTACAGGACAACGGAGAGAGTACTTGAATTTTTTGCTTAAGCCCACTATCGGAATAGCTTGACAACGGATGATCGGGGTGGGAATACTCATCCCGATCATCCGTCTTTCATGCATGCAAAAGGCAATCCGTTGCGGATTGCCTTTGTCAATGGCCGACGCATGGCTATTGTTTTGCGCATGAGAAAAGCACCCGACGCCGTCTAGGCTATCGGGTGCTACAGGGGGAATGGGGAACCTTTCCAAGCATAGCACTCCCAAATCTCACGAGTCAAATCATAGATAGTTATACTAATACCTGTTTCTTGACGGAAATTTAATGTAATGCTATGGTCTATAAGTGAGCGCGTCCGATGGCTCCAATCACAGGGGGATTGAAGCGAATGGGGAATCGTTAGAGCCAATGGATGCGCGCTACGTAAAAGGCCCGCTCGGATTATTGCCGGAGCGGGCCTTTTTATCTATCCTTTCAGCTTATACTTTATCACAGAAAAATGACGCATTGGCGCGCATCTTTTCCAACGCCGCTTTGTGGGTTTTTGTACAGTGCTGACGGCAATAGCGCGCCCTCCTCGCCACCTGCCGCCGCGTAGCCCCTCAATATACCGTAGCCGTATCGCCCATATCCGATCCTCGCAAGCCTGTTCCTCCAGTCTAATCACCTTTTCAGCAAGCTGCCGCTCCAGCTCGCCCAGACATGCAGCGTATAGAGAAAGAGCATCATCTGCCTGTCCGCCTTCCGACGCGAGAGACAGCGGACGGCTCCTGCGCTCAGCCTGGCTGCGCAGGCAGGTAATGCGCTCTTTAAACTTTCTATCTCCCCGCGGATCTCGCGACATGCCTCCAGGTTTTTGTCACCCCGCCACCTCACATCTATGTTATTAATCCATCATGAAAGATCTGATAAAATGAAACTCAATGGTTATGTGTCTTCCGGCTGCGTTCTCCGTAACGGTGACGCGCATATTCTAAATCCCTGGGCATCCCGTCCGAAGAAAAATACGACAATCTTGTACAGTCCATGCAGCCCGATTACGTCTTTTCCATCACCAAGGCCGGTGTCGCGGCTGTACCCGATGTGGAGTAAACATGCTACGCCATCCCAAATTTGACTTTTCCTTACTTTTGGTGTATGCTGAATAAGCAGTGTCACTCACGCCGTGCAGCTCACAAGCTTCGCGGATCGCGGGTGGCGTTGCATTTTAGACTAAATTCCTCCTCACAAGATTTTACTTGACATCCCGCTTCTGGAAGCGTATACTGAAAGAGTATTCTGAATGTACGAATTGATCGCTGCAGTTGTAAGTCAATTTTCATTTGACTTTGCAATATGCGGCTTTTGTTTTTGCAATTGAGTAACATCTTTCTTGGAGGTACGTTATGAATAACGGTACTGTTAAATTTTTCAATGAAGGCAAAGGCTTCGGCTTTATTTCCAACGATGACGGCTCCGGTGACGTTTTTGTCCACTTCTCCGCAATTCAGGGCAACGTAAAGTTTCTGAATGACGGACAGAGGGTGACATACGATATCGAACCCGACACCAGAGATTCTCGTAGGCTTCGCGCTGCAAACGTCTGCCTCGCCTAATTTTCGGCATCAAATCCGCTCCTTATGGGGGCGGATTTTTTGTTACATCCCGCCCGCCTTCCTTCTCCGGCAGCGGGGGGCGGCAATCCAAATGCCGCTATCACTTTCTACAAAGCATCCATTACCACGCAGGCGCTTGCTGCATTTTCAAATATCATCCGCGATAGTACCCGGACTTACAGGCATATCGCCAATTTCTCCATACATGTGAGGATTCCAAATAACAGTTTTGGCCTTTCGGGCAGCAAATATCTCGATTGGCGAAGTCCATGCAAAAATCCTTTCTGGAAGGTTGGAGGGCTTTCCCTTATCCTTTATGTATAAATTAAAAGATATTATATACAAAGAGGGCAACAAAGCTCCATCTCTCCTAACCCTCCACGCTGCTGCAACCAAAAGTTATCTGACACGGCTTGCGTTCTGAAAGCAGACACACCCCAACATAGCGTATAACTCCGTCCTCTTTAATCTTCTCAACTTGGAAAGAGCATGGAACGCTATAGGCTGCATAACGAGATTGATAAAACGACCCCTTATGAGATGCGCCATACCTTTGCAAGTATGAACAAAGACATGCCGGAGGCGTTGAAAAGTTGATTCTTGGCCACAGTGAGGGACATGGGTACCGATGGCGTTTACGGTCACGAGATGGAAGGAGACATGGATCGTGCCGCTCAAATGATGGATGAGACATTGGCCAAAATACTCGGAATCACATTATAGTGGGTTTTTCGCGGGTTTTTGGCAATCTCAAGGCAAACAAAAAGGCTAGATGTTATCTAGCCTTTTTCATGGTGCGGTAGATGGGACTTGAATTATCCTTTAACTGTTTCAAGGCATATAAAGTGGTAAAATCCAGTTAGGAAACCGCCTGATTTAGGGTGGTTTCTCGTGTTGTTAGGTCCCTACAGCACAAGGCCTTTTCGGCGTGTAAAGGGTAAAACAAAGGGTCAAGAAGTTGCCAGAAGTTCCCGACTTGGTTTTGATGCATACTACAAAAATCAATCGACATTTCAGGTAAATTATAGAATAATGTTAATATATTAAATGGCAATATTGTAGATAAATGAATCATCTCATATAAGGAGAATTTCTGCATGATGAAGTACGAAGAACTAATAGACGCAATTGGGAAATCAATACTAATATACCCTTTGTGCGAAAAAAACATCAGAGGAAGCAGTGTTTGTCTAACGTCGAGTCAATATGCGTGGTCCCTAAAAACAAAGAATTTATTACCTGGGAACGAGAACAGTATTTCAATAGAACCTCACGATATTGCAATATTGTTAACAAATGAAACTATATCGATAAACAAGTCTATTGCTGGCTCCTGCATCGCAAATTTATATTTATCGGCAATGGGATTATCAATGAATAGTACGTTAATCGATCCAGGCTATACAGGGCGCTTGCTTATTACCTTTACAAACAATTCAAGCCAAACCGTACATATACAGTTTGGCGACAAAATAGCCCATATAAGATTTCATGCTCTAAAAGGAGAAACACAATTAGAACAAAAGTTCGAAACATGGGTACACTCTAGAATATTTAACACATTAAACATAAAACCCCCAGATGTAATGTATGATGCTATCTGTAGAGAGCCTGCAGCCTTGCTGGGAAAACTAGTCGGTTCAAATGAATACAAGCGACTGGATGAAAGAAGAAAGCAAAAGAGCATATTGCGTCGATTGCGCAGAATTAGTATGCCGGTAATATTGATAGGGGTTATTGTTGGTATCTATATAAGCAGTTTACCTGACACGATAAAGACCGCCATTCCCTCAATTATCGCATTACTTACCCTGATTTATACAAAAAATAAATAAACATTATTTAAAGTGGAACCGTGCTCCCATCTTTGCTCCAACGCCTCCCTCTCTTAATCATCACCGCCCCAGTGGAACCCACAACTGGATTTATGAGTCATTGCATACCCAAGTATAAAATGCTATCGTAATATGAGCAAATCCGATTCTTTATCAAGTTGAGCCTACAACCATTCCTAGAGGTGGTGCTATGTTTACTTTAGAAGAATATATTTTTAAGCGCAAAAAAGAAGACGGGATTAATGAACTGGATATTGCAAATAGAACCGAGAATACTCGTATCTGTGTTAATTATGTCTTCGAATATTTTAGCAACTATTTGGACACAAAGGCGGTCGACGAAAAGACAGTTTTGCATGAACAGAAGGTTGATAAATTTCGGAATAACATAAAAGACTATGATACAGATATTCAAGAGTGGCTAATTTCCTTATATATTTCTTATGGAAAATATATGAACAGGTATTTAGGAAATCTAATAGATGATCCTTACTTCTGCCTATACACTAAAGAAGCAGAGTTCAGGGCACTTTCATATGAGGTTTATCCTAAGGCAGCTAAGAAATTCCACTTTCTGAGTAATCAATCCGAAAAAGTGTATCTGTTTATAAAAGATCATCATCGCGTTAAGAACCTTCCATATGCACACTCTGTTTGCGATAGCATAGATGAATGGATAGCAGAAACGCATCAAAAACATGATGTTAATTTATATAGCTTTTGCAGCGATTGGATCGAAACATTCTATAATAACCCAGAACTTTGGCCAGTCACGCATAAGAAGAAGAGCAAATTTTACGAAGAGTATTCTAGAGAGGCTACTCCTAGGTCCAATAAGTCGCTTTTATGGGATTACGACTACAAGCAAAAAAACAATCTATTCAACCTTGATTCTTTATATAGAAGTATGCCAAAAAAGAGCTTTGTAAAAGGCAAGAAACAACATTTTGAAGCCGTTTTGTTATATTGTTGGCTACGGCAAGTTGAGCCGGATGATGAATATTGGGTCACTTACTTAAACATTATTTTGCCCCATTTGTAAATTCTGGACGGCCGACTTCATATACCCGCCAAATTAACGTCTTTTGGGGCAAAAAGGCGGGTACCTCTGGACTACTCCCCCTCCTTTTTCACTCTCCAAACGGCTCCTCTGACTAGATTTTATCGGTGATTTTTGTTTGTTTTTCCTGTCGCATTTTTCCTTGAAAAAAGGGCGATTTTGCGACACCTTCTTGCTGTCGCATTTTGATCATTCGCTGATGAGGTTTCTCAATCTCATGGCTGAAAATTCAGCCGTCAAGGTAGCGATTTCAATCGCATCCCTGTGCGCAAAGGATTGCGATACGCTATGGTTTTAACCCATAGCGTCGCTGACTCTCTCGGGCGGTCACAAGCGTCGGAGGATTAAGACAGGTTGTATTAAAGGAGATTCGTGATGATATGGAACCGGAAGAGTGCATAGAAACACAAAGCCCCGCACAAGGCGGGGCTGTATGAGGAAATCTGGCCCCGCATGAAGAACAGGAGCCGCTATTTGCATTATAAACACCCTTGTGGTTAAATATTCAGCGCAAAGAGAAAACCTCCGCTGCCGATAAGGTGGCGGGGTTGTGTCATATTTCATCCATCAATTACTCATCAAGCGATACAGAAAAATAAAGTGTTGCATCGCTTTTGTAGAATGATAATTTCTTTAAAATCCTAAAATATTTATTTATTAGTTAGCGAATTATATATTATACAAATTTGTTATTTTATGCTAATATGTTTTTGAAGCAGGGGACTGCAACTAAAATTAAGGAGGTCACAAAATGCAAAAATCAAGAGAGCTTGGGCTGAGAATGTCGGAAACCAGAAGTCATATAATGCTAAAACTTAATTTGATACTTGTTTTGCATAAGCCTTTGGCGGGGGTATTTCCGTAGTCTGAAAATACCTCCGCCTGGAAAACGGTAAACTTTAGCAACCGTTGCGAAAGGGGGAGGACGCAATGCGTAAAAAGTCTTCTAAATCAGCAAGAACCCGTAAACCGCAAAACAAGGTACCTGACCGAGTGTGGAAGCTATTGTCGTTACTGATTCTCTTGCTAATTAACTTCTTCGCTTTTGCGAAGGAAGTCTGCATTCTCCTTCAACCAATCATTAAAAAGATTCTAGAAAGGATTATATGATCAGCGAGGCATTAAGACTCATAAGGGTCATGCACAACATGCGTGCGAATGACCTAGCCGCCGAATTGGGCATATCTTGTAGTTATCTGAGCGAGATCGAGAACGGGAAGAAGAAACCTACAATTGACTTGCTTAATAAATATGGGATTGTTTTGAGCCTACGGCCTTCAGACATATTGTTTTTCTCTGAAGAACTCGATGAAAGCGATCCAATAGATCGTAGCAAAAAAGCTATGCAGCAAGCAATCATCAAGTTAATGCAACGTATTGAAAAGAAATATGTCCAGGATAATTAGCAGTGGCAAGGCCGCTGCTAATTTTTTGATCCGACACCAACTACCAGTGAAAGCTACATAACGGGGGATACGCAGCCCAAACACATAAAAAAACCCGCCACCATAACGGTAGCGTTTTTTTTGTCCGCGGCGTTTCATGGCAATGTAATCTATATATTTGCTCCATGTAATTATCTAGCATCTGCTCACATTTTGTTATATAATGTTGAAACTGGATGCAACATAACGTGCAATCTCACTTTCAATATAATTTAAATTCTTGTTGCTATTATTACTTTTAGGTTATATTATTGAATAGCGGAGGATAAAGTGGATATAAAAGATATCATTCAAGCAATGTTGTCCTCGGCGCATATACTACAGCATCCAGACTTTATTGACGAGTTTTTGGGGCTTATTGTGGGTACTGGACAGGAGAAGAGGGTTGTTACTAAGCTTATAACAAAACTCCAGATGATATCAGACCTTGGCTTGTCTCTCTACACAAACCAGGAGTTTGAGCATTTGAGCGGACACCCCAACCTGTATTCTCTGCACATTGAGACAGGAAATTTGAATATTCGCATTCTTTACTGTTACGTTTTACGGAAACAAGTATGGCTTCATGCATATTTTGAAAGAAGCGGGAAAAAGGTAACAGAATATGAGTCGCATATTCCAACGGCAAACCGACGAATGCGAGAATTTAAGAACCGGAGGTAGGTATGATTAATTTAGAAAACAACAGTACATTCGCTGGCGCCCTTTCTGAATTTGTTGACAAATCAGACGTCATGTCAGCGAAAGCACTCGGCAGAATTTCAGCGCAGATTACAAAAAAACGGGCCGAACTCGGCATGAATCAGAGTCGATTCGCAGACTATATGAACGTATCACAAGCCATGATATCAAAATGGGAAAGCGGAGACTATAATTTTACGATAACCACTATTGCGCAAATTTTCGCAAAGCTGAATTTGTATTTTGAAATAAGCGTTGAGCGGGATGATGTACTACCTCAATATAAAAAGGATTGTGTTTATAAGATTAATGGCTATGAACAACCCACCGATTTATATGAGGATGACTGGCATGAACTCGCCAATGCATCTTAATGGGGTGGATTTATGGACGCTAAAAAATTTGTTGCAGATTTCCAGTTGGTTGGGAATACAATCAGATCGCTCACTGTAAAAAATCCAGTGTTAGTTCACCTAGACGATAATTGTGAATATAAACGGACACTTGATATCTCACATGAAATAGTCAATATTTCGCACGAAGATTTTGGGCTGCTCGGAGTCGTAAAACTGAGTGTAAAAACATCTATCGGAGATGAAAACGGAAAGCTGGGGATTAATATAGTCATCGAAGGTGCGTTTACAAGCAAGAACGCAACCGAAGAGCAGTTTGCTACCATGTTGTCTATAAATGGAATTGCCGCACTATATTCCGTTGTGAGATCAATTGTTTTGGGGATTTCCGCACAATCGCTTACTAGCGGGACAATAATGTTACCAATGATAAATGTATACCAGTATAGCAAGAAAGTAAAACCAAAAACGGAATAGAAACAATCCCGCCACCCATTACGGGCAGCGGGCCTTTCTTTGGGCCTGGTAACAATAATCTCACAGAATCATCAGAACTATTCATGAAAGGAGGCTACATCGTTCAAACAAAAGTGCGAATAGATAATTTGGCAATTATAGCGGAGGACAAGGAATGTGGATATTCCATAGTCCTCTCCCCCACTGCTCAAAGTGTAACTAGGGATCAAAAACTGCAGTTGGCATTTGCGCTTTTTGGAGTTCACACAATGGACGAACTTGTGCGGAAACTGAAAGTGGCATCCGCTCCAATTGAGTCCGCTGAGAGCATCGAAGAAAAATAGGTTTCCAAGCATGGAGAAACATTCAAAGCAGCTGGAAATTTCAAAAAGACCGTGGCCGAAATGGTTAAGGCCGGACACAGTAAATCTGCTTCTGCGTGAAGTTTGAAATGGAGGCATAGCAATGAGTAAAACCATAAGAGTTCCGATAATCGCAAATTACAAGATGATTGATAGGAAACCTGTGCTTCAATCCGCAGAGTATGTAGAAGTTGATGTTCGCATCATTGCTGACATGGATTGCAAAGGTGTTCAACCTTCAGCTGCAAGAGTGAGCTAGTGACACCCAGTAGCCCCCCAATACGAAAGAAGGATAAGTATGTCTGCAGCACCAAAACAGTCAACCGGCTTGAACAATGGAGCGGGCATTACACAAAGAATCTTATCGCTTATGGCGTTATACGACATCTCAAAACTAGAAATAGCTGCGGCAATGCGCATGAGTCTTGACACGTTCTATCGTAGGCTAAAAAACCCGGACGATTTTACCTTCGGGGAGTTGCGTAAGGCGGCCAAGAAACTCAAGACGACGGTCAGTGCGCTTACTGAAGGAATTAAGTAACTAAGCAAGAAAAGAAGGATAGGCAGAGGGATTACCCTATTGATATAACCGCCAGGCAAAACAAGGACGCGTCAGTTTGTGATGCCCAAATAGAATAAAGGCTTGCTGTACCCATCCGCCTTTGATGGCGAATGCGCAAGCACAAAAAGCCTTTTCATGTTTACTGTCCTCGCCTTAGATTCCTTCTCGCTCTTTGTTCTAGACAATCAGGCATGCAATTGAAAATATCGGGTTATCTACTTGGTCTTTACTCTGCCCTTTTCGGCAGCCCCGCCGGAGGGCGGGGTATATTAAGCTGTTATGTCGCTAATTTTTCTGTTTAGAATATGCTTTCTTATTCTCAGGTCCTCATAGGCATTATCTAGTTCGGTTATTTTTTGTTCAAGAGACATTTTTTGAGCGTTTAGAGTGCCCATCTCCTGATCTAATTTGTCTTTTTCACCACATTCTATTCCACTGGATGATTTGAATTTGCAGACCTCTTCTTCGACCAAATGCTCAAATAATTGTTTCCATTTCATTGGTCGTCCTACTTTCAACATAGAATAGGTATAAGACAGAACGGTTAACAGAATGGTAAAGGACACACCGTTTGCCAAATAATTCAAAGCGGAATTGCTAGAAATGATCTCAATTAGAGCTATATCAAAAGAATCAAACACAAATGCTGCCGAGACACAAATAATGCATATCGCTAGAAGCCCAACAAAAATTAGTCTGGCTAACCGTTTGCCAGAAAATTGGTAATATGATAGTACTTTATCTATTCCGATAATTTGTATAGAGACATCCTTGATTTCTGATTTAGCACTTTGCTGCTGCAACCTGTTATCTGTTATTGCCTTGTCAATAGTAAGTATTTCCAGATTCAGCTTTCTTTCGCTTAATTCTTGCTGCAACTCAGCATTTAACATTTTTTCTAGGGTAATAGCCTTTTTCTTGTTTTCTTCTTCATTTCGGTAAACTATTATTTTCTCTTCAATTATCGTCTCAATTGCATCATTACTATTGATGCGCTGAATATCTTCTGTCCTAAGCAAGCTGCTTGCAAATGCCATTGATAAATTGTCTAGCTTTTCTTCTTTAGCACCTCTTTGATATTTCTGAACCCTATCAATAAAGTTATATAGATCCTTATATCCCACTCCGCCGGAAGCAAGCGATATCATTGTTTCTGTGAACCCTGCGTTATCCATTTCCCCCGTTTTAATCCAGATAAGTCCTGATAATTGTGCTTCGGTAATACATTCTTGAATGCCTCTGCTATTCGTTTGATTCCAGTATGCCAATTTAATGTCGCTTGTAAGAATCCACCATTGGGCATTTAAAAAATCATCGGCTCTCTTGGGCCGCTTCTTGCGACAATACTTTATTAATCCAAGATCATGCTCGGCTTGTTTCGTTCCATAGAATCCGTTGGTCTTTGCCTGGATGAGGCTTCTTATCTCTTCTTCCGTATAATCATGCTCAATAACGTCTTCTATGGTTTCGATATCAAAGTCATCCCACAGTCGCTCTTTTAGTTTCGAATATCTAGAAATTTGATATAAATCAGACCTTTTTAATCCTCTTTTCTGAGCTGCCAATAAACCAGAAAATCTAATACGAGTTTGGCTCAAATACTTACTAGTTTTAGCTGTATATGGCTCACTATCATTTAAGAACCCTTTAATGTTTCCTGTTATTTCATTTAGAGAAGATTCTAATGCGTAGCATTTAATCCCGAGTCGTTTTAATGATTTAAATGTGTCACTCGCAACTACACACTCAATCTCATCTTGCAGATTTAATATTCGCATCATGAAATTTGAATCGAGGATGATTCCGTAAATATTTAAGGAATTTTTCTGTAGTCCATCTAAAACATTCGGTCTAAAATTTAGTAATGAAGTTTGGATTGCGCCATAATAAAGTTTTAAAAAAGATTGGTATACAGATGAATTTTTTCTCTTTTCTTCAAGGAGGAAATCGCACAAATCATCTATATATGATAATCCTGTAATACAATCCATGCCTGGTTTTATATCCTTGGATATAAAAGAAGCAAATTCATAGACATTATTGAAAATACAGTCACAAATTTCCTCTTTGAGCTTTTCCCTTGGTATATCGATTTCTTTTTCAAGTAGGAAAGCCCTCAGTTCAATAAAAAAGTCGATAATCTCCTGTTCAATTTTTTGCCTATTCTCTATATAGGCTATATCAAAATTCTCCCCAACTATTCTAACTGAATTTTTGTTGGGAAAAACAATCTTTTTCTGTTGCTCTAAATTCTCCAACAACTTTTGTAAAGTGGCTTTAGGCATATCCACTTTATAAGTTTCATTTATTAAGGATTGCAAATGTAGAAATGATATGGAGCGTTCAGCCGTAGCTAACAAGACACATTCAATCAGTGGAACGAAGCTTAAAAAAATGTCCTTTCCACTATCGTATGCTTCCGCGGTATATACATAAGAGCATAGCTGCAAATTAACATAAGTATTCTGCACAACATGTCCATCCTAACGTTAATAAATTACTTTGTTACTGCTACGATCTACAGTAATATATTAACTATCAGTCCTCATGTTGTCAATTACAACGCTGTATTTAATAACAAGTTCTCTTTGTGTTCCAATTTCATATTGTCAATGGTATTATTGATTTTTAATCCAAACAATGCCATAGATAGACTACCTCTATCACCTCCAATTTGCTTAACAACAAAAGTTCCATTTACTCGTGCTACTTCAAATCGCTTCTGAAGATCGTTTACTAAAATGTCACCTTCAAATATTTCGTTGTTAAATTTGTCAAGAAGTCCGGTGGATTGCTTGATTTCAACCGCACTAGATACTCGCAGCCCTTCATCGGTTATCTGAATGTACCCCTCATCGTAAGCCTGCTTAAATGATAAGGTCTCTCCGTTCATTACAATTTTGTAAGCTATGTTCATAAAAACGTCCTCCTTCCTTTAATATTTCCCATTCCTGTATTAATTATATCGTATTTTATTGGGCGGACTAAACATGAATGCCATTCTTATTTCCCATCCTGTAAAACTAAAATTGGGCACCTCCTTATCGCAGTTGTAGAACTTCAATAGTACCCCCTATGCATCATCTCCTGTTCAACTCTTTCCCTAATCTGCTCCCGACGCAAAACCGCGGCCTCTGTGGCGCTGGTATTCGTGTATTTCCAGCTAGCGTAAGTCCTGTGGCGATAAGAAACCGTCTCATATTCCGCCCATAGCAATCGAATCTTTCTATGCCGCCAAAGAGTCCGGAGGCCCTTGTTCCTCAGTCGTCGCACGTTCTCTGGGCTCATAGCCTGAGACGTTGCAATCTCTGCCAAGGTGTTCCGATCAAAATATGCCGCTTGAATAATGCTGCGTATTGGCTCTTTGAGTGCATCTACGGCTTCTCTGACGGATTGTTTGGTGTATTCCCGCATAAACGTGTCCTCGGCAGCCTGTTGCGGGTCTACAGCGTCCAGATCAACGAGAAGGTCTTGCAGTGCGCCGTCCCCGTCCTCGCCCACGGGCGCGCTCAAAGAAGCAGGAGCGGCAACGTTCTCAATCCGTTCTTTTGTTGTGGAAATGCCAAGCTCCTCGCGGATAGAGTTCTTCATATAGAAAGTTGCTACCGTGAGGAACCCGCCACGATCAGTATCCCACGCAGGCACCGCTTCAAGCATACCAACGGTTGCGGCCTGCAGTAAATCCTCTTCATCCATGCCGCGGTTGTGCTTTGCAATATACCAATACCGGGCGGCTACTTTTCGGATATACCCATGGTTTTGTTTCAGGAGAGCATCCATTAACCCGACCTCTCCGCCCTGGATTCGCGCAACGAGTTGTTCATTGGTCATTGTCCCGCCCCTCCTTGTATGGTATAATTACATTGCAGAAAAGTGAGGCGGCTTCAGTATTGAGGCTGCTTTTCTTGTTACCGGCCACCAGCGCGATACGTCTGCCGGGCAGCTTTGGCTTGCTGTAACAGGTTCATAAGTTCGCTCCATTGCCTTGCATCAGGGTTAATGGTGATGTTTTCGTTATGGTGAACCACGCTTTGGGATGAAGCAGCTCCTGTAGTCTGTATTGCGCCCACTGAAGCACTGCTCATCCGGGGAACCGCCGCGTTTGCAAACTGACCGGCGGCGCGCATCACCTGATTCAGGTTTTCATTGATACCGAGCGCAAAGCCCTGAGAGACGTAACCGCCGATCTCCTTGAAAACGCCGGACGGAGAATGGATATCAAGCTCTTTCCGAGCTGCCGTAGCGGCCTTACCGAACGTCTTTGCAGTCTGGTCAATGAGCTCTTTTTCAGAATCTTGGATGCCCTTCACGGCTCCGTCAATCATTGCATTCCCGATGTTCTGCCCTGCTTTTTGCACGGATGTCTGGTTGCTGTTCACCGTATCGGTAACACCTTCATCCATAGCATCCTGTACATTTTCTTTAATTGCAGGGGTGTTCTTCGAAAACAGATTGGAGAACCATTGGACAGTCTTTTCCCACTCGGCGCCAATCGCATCAAATATCCGGCCAACGGCATCCACCTGACCCTCAGCATTCAAAACAGCTGCTTCACCCGCAACATCCAACCCGGCTACAACCGCGCCGGCGATATCTGCTGCAGTTTGGCCTGATGTTATTTCAATGCCGCGTGCGGTCTTTTCGTAATCCTTGAGCAAGTCAGCCATTTCCTGCGCACTGCCCGCGGCCAACCCGTCGATATCGGAAAACCGATTTCCAACATTCGCGAGTGAGAGAATTGCTTTACTGCCGACATCCTCCCACATACTCCCCATGAGCGCTACGCCAATGCTGTTTTGCTTATAGGAGCTGTTTATGTTGTCAAGCGACCGCAGGATCGTTTCAATGGCACGCTGCGCGCCTTCACCGCCACCGGCAATCGCCGCCATTGTGACGTCAGCATTTAGCCCCAGTTCTGTAAGTGCCTCTTTGGTGCTCTCACTTCCGTCCTTAGCGCGGACATTCAATTCCTTGAACGCATTTGCTATCGACCCTATAGACCAAGCTCCGTTATCCATCGACGTAGCCATGACAGTGGCAAATTCTTCGGCAGAGAACCCCATTTCCCGGAACTGTACAGAAAACTCATTAAAAGCGCTCAGGAACTCGGAACTCTCCATCGGATTTGTCTGCAGGGTTGCAGTAATCAGGTCTAAAGCCTGTTCTGCATCCAGACCAAATTCCTCAATCATCGTAGAGGAAGCCTTGATGGTATCCTTGATATCCACCTTAAAAGTCTCGGAAATAATATTTGCCTGGCCACCCACCTTCTCTAGCGTGGTGTCGTCCAGATCCTTAAGATAGGACTTGGTTACGAGGATAGCATTCATAGCTTCATCGAGGGAATCAGCAAAGCCCTCCGTGTAAATTCGCTTTCCGGCATCGGTAAAGCGTTCCGCCTCTTCTGCGGTCAAGCCTAACGCAATCTTCGTTTCGGCGGTCATTTCCTTCAATACGCGGGATTGCCTGTAGGATTCTTCGCCGATCTTTGCGATAATGCCAATTACAGAAGCAACGGCGGCCCCCACACCGGCCCAGGACAGTCCCATAGTTGCCGCGGCAGCAGCGGTACTTCCATCTGCTGAACCAATGGCATCAACCATAGTCGTGACCTTGGAAATTACGGTGCCTACCGGACCGCCTATGGCACCGCCAATCTGTGAAAAGGTACTCTGAATCTCTGAGCCTGCCTGATCGGTCTCACTGGCTGCCTCCACAGCGGAAGACCCAAGCTTTATGGTCTCCTGCTGCATGGCCTCCATAGTAGCCATATTGTTGCGGATTGTCCTATCGGTCTCGTTAAAGGCTGCCTCAGCAAAATTGAGGTTCGCCTCGAGGTCTTTATAAACCTTGGAGGTAGGCACCACGCCCTCACTGGCAAGGCGCTCCATAACGGCCTTGGTTTCTTCGACGGCCCTTGCCTGGTTCTCCAGTACTTTTTCAAGGACTTTATTTTCAGCGGAGAGGGACTCCACAGATTTCTCGTTTGTTTTGAAGCTCGACGTGACCTTTGCCATCTCCGCATTCAGGTATTTCGCATTCTGACGGATGTCCTGCATGGCGCGGGTATATTCCCGTTCACCCTGCACGCTGATCGTCGGCCCGATATTGTATCCCATATGAATGATTCCTTTCTAAGAACAAATGCGGAGAAAGAGGGTTTTCGCTCTATATGGTGAAAACCCCCTTATCTGCTAAAACCCGTCGTAGTCGGTCTGCTTTGCTGGTTTGAGTGTGCCTCCCGATTTCTCTGCACAGATATCAAGAACCAGGCCAATGGAGATGTTGCTGAGATCGGCGAGGGAAAGGCCAGATGATAACGCCGCCAATAAGAAAAGCGGTGTTGTCAGTTCCTCGCCCTCGCCGCTCAGTTTTTTAGGGCAACTCCCTTGAATGAGGAAGAGAAAATATCGTTCAGTTCGTGATATACGGAGTAGACAGCCATGCCTGGGAAACTATCCAGCCATTCATACAATGCCGGGATGGAGGGATCGGCACACTTTGCCATTATCCAAATCACCCGGTACATTGTAAGCGTGTTCAGTGCCTGGTTATCGCCAATGGTCGCCATGTCTGTAAAGATGTCACTGCCCAGATGGGAAGCATACAAAAAGGGAAGGGCGGCACTTGCTCGAAAGCGCACGTCCTTCCCACATATCTGTAAAGTCTTTTCCATATTACACCGCCGTCTTCTCGTAGACATCCTCAAACCAGCTGCCGTATACCGTAGCGTCCGTTTCGCTGGTTGTGGAGGCCTTTACGATACCATCCGGGCGAGGATCGGCGGAAAAGGTAAGCGTGCGCGTTTTCGGCTCCTTCTGCCTGCTGGACGCGCCATCCATGTTGGGACGGCTCGGGAAGCAGTAATACAGACAGAACCGCTTTTTGTGAATATCGCCCTCAAATTGACCGAGCAAAGCAACATACTTGATTTGATCGTCGCTGCTTTCGATCATCACCTTCTTGGCGTCCTGCGTTTCCCCCAGGACGTCTCGGGCAAACTCCTCGGGGATATTCGCCATCTCAAGCGTGACGTCATAGCCCATGTTGCTCCTGGAGCGGAAATAGATGATGTTGTCTGCAATGAACTCCACAAGCTCGTCTTTCGCTGAGGTCGTCATGTTGACAGCACCGGGGAACTTTACGGGGTCTGCGTATGTGATCACGCCGTTGGTTTCCGTAGCAATGGCATAATACATATTGCAAAGGCCCCAATTGATTTTGTTGTTGGCACCTGGCATATTTTAATCCTCCCAAACTTCCTTTTTCGTGACAGAAATGACGTAATGATGGAGTTTGAACTCTTCCTCCATCTCGATATAGCGGCGGTCTTCAATGATCAGGCCTTGGGCCAGAAAAGCAGATACCGCAAGTTTGATGCGTGCCCGGTAATCTCCGAGCATAAAAAAATGCACATCGGCATGCTGTGCATCGATAAGTGGATTATTGTCGGCCTCTACCGGAAAGTCGTCGTAATCCGGTGTAATGGTGATGTGTTCCTCGCCCGGCGGTCCGTGGACAGACCCGACCTCGCCCGGGGTAAAGCCCGCAGTGGCAAGCGCTTGGTTGATACTGGTGATTACGCTCAAAGCTTCTTCACCGCCTCATCGTATACTTCCTGCATCGCGTCCACAACCTGCTGTTCGCATTCGGCCATTGACTGTTTAATGAAAGGACGCGCGGGTTGGGCGGGGAAGTGCCGCCTATGCCCTTTCTTATCCGTGTACGTGCCAGCAGTCCGGCCATATTCGTAGATTACGGCTGCCCTGGCCGCGTTTGTACCGCTGCCGGTATTACTTCGGTTCTTTATCTGTCCGCCGAAATGCACCTGCGCAAACCATCCGTATTGGTTGTGCTTTGCCTTTTTCGGCTTGATATGCTTGGCAAAGACGGAGGTAGCCTGCCGGAGCGCATTCGCCGCAATTTGCACGGCTTTACTCAACATGCTTTGACAGATTGGGTCATACTGGTCGCCCAGCTTAACGAGCATTTTGTCATACTCGTCAATGCCCTTAAACTCAAACCTTGCCATCCTATCACCGCCTCGCACAAGTCAATTCAACAGTATCCGAAGTAGCCTGATACGATCGGACGATGCTATAAGTCGTTCCGTCGGCCTCAAGCTCTGTATGACCGTCAAAATCCATAGCGTTTACTTCGTAGATCACATCTGTCCGGATGCCCGCTGCTTTTGCCGCATAAAACTCAGACCGTGCCACGCTCTTTTGGTTGGCATAGACCGGTGTTCTTTCCGGCGGCCCCGGTGTGGTGAATCCATCAGCATAGTTCGTTGGACGCTTTATGAGAACGACTTCATCACTCCACCCGGCCATTGTACTCACCTACCAAACACAGTTTATCGCGGAGGCTTTCATAGCATCGAAGGTACCGGTCCGCATCCTTATTGTCTTTTCCGAAATGCGCAAGGCAATAAAACGAGACGGCCCGCCGGATCAGCGGGTCGTCATCGCTTTGTGCCTTTTCGTGAAGAATGCCGGACTGCTCCAGATCGGAGCGTGCTTCCTGAATCAGGGACGTGACATCGTCATCAAACGATGCCGCTTTCAGGCGCAGACGCTTTTTGACGATGTCGAGCATATTTACGCGCCCTTCTTGACGCGGACAAAGCCCTTCCATGCGTTGACGTTGCCGCCTGCAAGAATGGAACCGCGGAAAGCAACCATGCCCTCTTTAAACTTGTAGTCGGTACTCTTTTCCACCGTCAGGTCGGAGAAGATACCGAGCTCATAGTTTGCGGGTACACCGTAAGCCATGATGTAGTCACCGGCTGTGGCGGTTGCAAGGGGCTTGCAGGCGCTATTGATGACATAGGGAACGCCATCGATGGTACCCCAGCCGCCTTTATTTTCGATGTTGTGAAGCTTGCGCTTCTGCGTATCCCGCAGCATAGCGAATGCCCTCAGGTCAGCCTTGGACAGGATGAGGACCGCTTCACCGCCTGCCTCTTCATCGCCACCGAAACTGTAGATGATGGTATCAAGCGTGGTTTCGTTGATGGCGGTAATCTCAATGTCGGAGGCTGCGGGAATCGCTTTCATACCGTTGGCATAGGTGGCGAAGATGCCGCACAGGGTATTGGAAGTACCAGCGCCGACCATGATCTGACGGGCCATCTTCTTCCTGAGGGACTTTTTGACGCTCTCCACAACCTTATCCTCAAACTCACCGTCGGAAAGCTTAATGGATTCCTCAGAGACTTCTGTATACGCGGTGATCTTGGACTTCTTTACCTCGGCAAAGCCAAAGTCCGGATCGGTCTCGGCATATGCTGCAGCCTCTACCTTGTAGTCACCTTCAGGAACGTCGCCCAGGAAGGAAACCTTGTAGCTCTCCGCACCCTTGATTGGAGACTGTGTAACGGCATCCAGCAGGCTGGACACCTGACCGGTTGCCTCCGTAATGCCGGGCTTAACAAGGCTTGCCATTGCGAGGTCGCCGGAGGCGATCGTAACGGTACGGCCTTCCTTGAGCTTACGGCCACGCTCTTGTTTGGCGGTATCAGTGCCCCGGCGCTGCTGTGTACCGGCGCTGTTGTCCTGAAGCTGCGCGGCCACCGAAATGCGGGCTTCTACTTCCTGCTCCTCAGTTTCTTTGGCGGCGAGTTCAGTTTCCAACTGGTCCAATTCTTCTACAAGCTGCTCCAGTTCGTCCTTAATAGCGACGATGGTATCAGCGGCGGCCGTTTCCGAGTCCGCGCGCAACTGCTTTTTGCGTGCGTTGATTTCCCCGCGGCGGAGATTGATCTGCGCCTTACGCGCGCGGATTTCCTTAAGCTTCTTCTCGTTCATATGTTCCCTCCTAATAAGTCAAAAGCTGTAGTTTCTTTCGCATGAGGTTCACGCTCTCCAGCGATTTCTGCAGCCGCGCCACATCCGCGTCGCCCGCTGCCCTGGCCTCAATGCTCGTATCGTCATATGCAGGCGTGTCCACGCTGCTTACGTCCCAAATCTTTGCGATCTTGCGAACATGATAGACGACCGTGTTCGCATCCCGCCACTCCTCGCCCTCTTCGGCGACGGTAAAAACAAAGGACATCTTGTCGATGTCCCCGCGCTCAATTGCCGCGTACATATCACGCGAACACTGCATGTTTGGATTAAGATCCGCTTCAATATCAAACCCTTCAGGCCCTACGGTATAGCGCAAGGTTTTATTCCTCGTACGTGCCATGACCATTACGGCGTTGGAATGGTTGTATTTAAACGGAATGTCGGTAAGATCGGCTTCATCCAGCGATCCGGAATGAATGACCTCCCGGACGCTTAACCCGTTCCATCGGAACAGTTCCGTTTCCACATCAAACACAATCGGCCGCCCGGCAACACGCAAAAGCTGCTCCCCGCCTTCGGGCTGCTGTACAGCACGGACCTGCGCCATACGCCTGCAGCGCCGGAGCTCGGCAATGGATTTTTCATTCTTCGGCATCGGTTTCCTCCTTTTCTCCGACCTGATATTGGTTGGCTTTGTCGGCATCAATAAAATTGAGGGAGATAATACGCTTATCTCCACCCTTTACGGGCGAGAGATTCAATATCTCCCGATATTCGTTAAGTGTAAGCACCCCGCGGTCAATGAGCTGGATCATGCTCAGCTTGGTTTTGGCACTGGCATATTGGAGTCGGTTGGCTTCAAATATGATCTCATTCCCCTGTGCCTGCTCAACCGGAGTGAACACTTTTTCAGTAAACTCTTCTGTAAGTTGAATGGCTACGCTCTCCACAACCGTTTCATAATGGGCGTCCCACTCGGTTTCGGAGTACTTGCCTTGAATGATGCTGTCGTTTGTGTTGAGATAGCTGTAAATCCGCTCCTTCGCAAAATCCATCTGCGGCTTGTTCGGCAGGTACGGCTTGGATTCCAGCTCCCGGAACTTATACTTGGGGTCCGCCGCAGCTACGCCGCCGTCGTTGTCCATGGAAAGAAAGTCCTTGATAAACCTGTCGGCTTCTTTCTTGATATCCTCAGGGCGGATAGACTGCGCAAACTCCAGTACCCCACGGAGGTTTGCACCGCGCTTGACGGCCTTCACCAGCCCCTGATCCACCGCGTGCACGACCTGCAGTGGCGCATCCAATGGCCGGAAGTTGTTTTCCCCCAGAATATCGTCATGGCTGAAGTGCTTGCGCAGGTGAATCAATTCTTCGTAAGGAATGACTACCGTCTTCCCACTCCGAAAGCCGAACTGCGCATACAGTCCGCCATCCTCGGTTTCCAGCAAATTCAGAGACGTATAATTGATCGGGTAGAGACCCCGCAAAACGCCATCTTCCCACTGGCAATAGATAAAGCCGTTGCTGTATTCATCTCGCTGGGCTCCTGCTTTATAGAGGAGGTCGAACATGCCCATATACGGGTTTGGTCTTCGCAGCAACCGCTTAATGTTGGGATCGGGGAAGCTGGCGATCTTGTCCCCATCGCGCCGGATATGTCGCGGCTGTAGCTTTGCAATATGGAGCGCGTTGGTGGAGATCGCCGCTCTTGCAATGTCGCTGTCATATGGGTTGCCGCTCCACGGGTAAAAGCTGGAGCTACCGCTTGGCATGTCCGCCGGACGCGTGGCCTGCGGCTTTGTTTTACCCTTAAAAATAGACTGAAACAGGCTGCGCTTTTGCACCGGCGCACCTCCTTACATCATGTTCTGATATTCCATTTGGTGGTCAAGCAGTACCGTGTACGCGTTTAACAGCGCCGCAGTACCGTCGATGCGCCGCCGGGTTTTGCGCCCCTTGTCGGGCTTGATATTGCCGTTGGTGTCAGTAATGGTGCAGGTATTCGACAGACACCATCTGTCGATTGGATGCGCATTGTAGTTAATGCGCTTCTTATCAAGGTCCGCTCCCAATGCACCCATAGGCAGGGAGAGCGTCTTGGGGCCTTGATGCACGGAGAACATGGACGCCGGACCAAAGTGTCCGCGCATTTCCTCCACCCAATATTCCGCGCTCCAAGCATCGTACCCGATCCAGGGGATATAGATGTCGTACTTGTCCCGCATCTCAAGAAACCATTCCGTTACATAGGTGTGATGAACCTTGTTTCCGGGCGTGGGACGGAGCAGCTTGCGTTCCACCCACTTGTCATATGGGACCTTATCTTCCAGCGTACGCTTTTCTATCAGGTCTTCCGGCATCCAGTACATCTGAAGAACATAAATGGTATCGTCTCCCGGTACCATGAATATGACCTTCGCTGCCGTTAAGTCCGTGGTCTGCGAAAGGTCAGCGCCGCCAATGCCGTATCTGGGCTTCAGGTCCAAAACATCGAACGTGGCCGGATTGTCTATCACCTCAAACGGCAGCCAGGCGTCGCTTGTGGTCTCCCTGACGTTGAAGTCCTTGCAAAGTAGATTTTTTACCGCGGAGGGGATGCGCTTGGCGCGCGCCACCTTGTCTGCAAGCTTACTGCCGTCCTTGATCGTACCCAGGCCGGGGTTTGCCTTCGGCCAGCATGCGGGGTCTGTCCACTCTTTCCGTTCATCCAGCTCGTAGATGAAGGACAGGATGCGATCATCCTCAAACCCTTCCACATCATTGAGAACGTTGGAGGCATAGTCATACTCGACGTCAAATACGCCTTCCCGGACTGTACCTGTTGTAGATGTCTCCAGAAGAAACGGCTCATCACGGGCGGTCATGCCGTCCGCAATGACGTCAAACAGGTTTTGTTCCTTCCAGGCATGAACCTCATCCATGAGCGCGCCGTGGACGTTCAGACCATCCAAGGTGTCGCTGTCTGATCCCAGAGCCTTAAATATTGAATCATCCGGTCCCTGCAGCTCCGCAACCAGTGTCTTGATGCGCTTACGCAGTTCTGGGGACTTCTTGATCATGCGCTTGGCTTCCAACCATACGATCTTCGCCTGATCGTACTTGGTAGCAACGCTGTAGACCTCGGCGCCCGGTTCCCCATCCATGACCATGAGGTACAGACCAATAGCCGCAGCCAGTGTGCTCTTGCCGTTCTTGCGCGCTACAAATAAAATGACCTTCGTAAATCTACGAAGGCTCGTTTCGTTGTGAATAAATCCGAACGCCGCCGCTACAAAGGCTTTCTGCCACAGTTCCAGTTTGACGAGCTGCCCGCCCCACCTACCTTTGCTGTGACGGCAGAAGCGCTCTATGAAGTCAATGGCATGCCATGCGCGCTTTTCATCGTATATCCACGGCCCGCGCGGATTGTGGATGTCGGCCATCAGGCGGTTAACCTGCTTGCGGACCTTCTTGGACACTACAATGGCACCGGAGTTGATGGCAGTATAGTATTCAACGATGGGGTTGGAACGCGGGGTGGCTTTAGCGAGCGGCTTTATGCGCGTCAAAGCCATCATCCCCCTCGCTAGCGCCCACTCTCGGCAACAGTTCCGTTAGCTGCTTGATTACCGATGCGTAGTTCTTGACCATAGTATTGTAAACGTCCACCTCGGAGGATTTCTTTTTGCCCCGTTGGTTTTCCCCGTTCTGATATTCCTCGGTGCAGCCGTTCTTTGATATGTAATCTGCCAGATCCGCGAGCGTAACCGACATAAAAGCGGCCTGACTGATCAGTTTCAGTACAAGTTTTAACCTGCCGCCGGAGATACCGGCATACAGCTCCCGAAGCCGTTTGTACTCGTTAGGAATGCGCACATCCTCAGGAAGCTCCTTTAAAATTCTTGTATCGTCGGCGCTTAACCGCATACCGGTTCACCCCCTTTCACTACACCCCCTACAAAATGACGCGTGTGTTTTTTGGAACTGGGGCATTCGGTTAATCCCAGCCCGCTATTTTTCCGCACACCGGGGGGCCTCAATCAAATTTCCATCGTCATCAAACATCAAACCGTCTGCAACCGCGGGCTTGTTGTATATCGTGTTATGACAGCGGATGCAAACAAGCTTGAGCTTCTTCCAATTCAGAGTTACATCCGGATCGTTGATGTTCTCCGGTGTCAGCCGCTCTTCGTGATGGACGATATCTCCCGGCTCCCCGCAGATTTCGCATATGTAGTTGACGTGCTTTGCGTATGCCGCCCTGCACTTTCGCCATGCCGTTGAACGGTAGAAAGCCTTTGCAAATTCTTGAGCCATGAAAAGCCTCCAGGCATAGCAAAAGCCCGCTCGGTTTTCCCGGCGGGCTTCCTACACTTCTTCTATCTTGAAACCATCATATCACACATTTGTGCACGCGTCACGGGCATAATATATGTACCCGTTTTGTGCATTAGATGGCTTCCGGCCCATACAGCCACACAGCGATAATGCGCACAAGCCTGGACCGGTTCCGGCGAACCGTGCTTGGATCACAGTGCAAGATTGCTGCTGCCTCCTCGTCCACAGTGCCGTCAAAATACTTCATAGCTATCGTGAGATAGTAGTAGTCATTCGAAGCCTGTTCAAGCGCCCGTTCCATCTCCTTGATCTCATGCTCCTTGGAAGCAATACGGCATTCCAGATCGGTAATACGAGCGGTAAGGATGTCTTCCTTGGACAAACGCAGTCCTGGTCTTTGAAAGCGGATGATGTCGGTACTGCGTACCGATAACTCCTGATCTTCGGTCAGTTGCGCCAATTCCTCACGCTCTTCCTCCAGTTTCGCGCGTATCACGGGCAGTGCGTATAAGCGCCGCTCGGTTGTTTTATATGCATCCTTCTGTCCCTGTGCAACGGATAAGCGTCCGGCAGCGAGCGCCTTAGCTACTGCCTGATCGATATACTGCAAAATGCTTTCGCCCAAGTTCATCCCTCCTTAGAGTTTCAATTGATTTCTCACATGCTGCATAACCGTTTCGTATGCATCATTACTGCACAACTCTATCTTGTCACAGCCAATACCCACCAATGGATACAGTCGCCTTTTGGCTCCTGCATATGTGCGGTACTTATCAAAGATTGGATGCAGGTCGTTGATGATATCGCTTATTCTAGGCTCAAGGTCTATAATCTGCTGCAACGATAACATGCCTTCTCCTCCTTAAACCGATTTTTGAGGAACCGAGAACACCACTGGTAGCCAATGGTCTGTCTTGTAGATGCGATTTGTTTTTGCGACCGGAAGCGTAAGGCTCTTACCATCAAGCAGGTATATCAAACGCTCCACAGGCTTCTTTAGAACCTGCTTGGTCGCTTCAAGTTCAGAGACTACATCGGTAGCCTCTTGATTCCATCCGGTCCAGAATACAACATGCTGGTTATCTGAATTAACAACCGCCATTTCTCCCCGCCATTCAAATCCGATCTCGTCAAAGAAGCGTTCCAGTTCCACATAACTGCAGCCGGGATGCCTGCGAATATATTCTAAAAGTTGGGCCTTAATGGTGCTCATATTTGATCTCCTTTTCAATGTTGTTTTAGGGCGTGTGTTATTCATACGTATACTTCACAAACAGGCTATTTTAGGGCGATTTCCAAAGTGTGTAGTGGTGTGTAGGTGCTTTTTATAGAGGTATTATTTTTCCTAGGGAATCGCAAAGCGATATAAAAACCCACTACACCTCGCTACACACCGCCATAACACCCTTGATAGTGGTCATATTCTGACCCATATTTTGACCTTAGCCTGTACCCCAAAAGCAGGCTAACAGGGCTTGCTGTTCTCCCGCTTCCGGCAGGACGTTTTTGAACAACCTGAGTGATGCCGCTCAGTGCAATTTTAAAATTTGCAGCATTTTCAGCACGATATCCGTTAGCATCACACCATTGCTTATAGCGCGCATATGCATCGGCAGTGCGAGACTCATAGGAAGGTCCAGATTCCATTTCTTCTTCGAGGAACCGGGCGATCTTGTCACTGTTCTTGCGGTAATCCTCGGTTGCGATCTGGACAGCCTCTGGTGGATCAAAGCCGTTTTCCTGCAACATCCGCAGCCCCGATAGACACCAATTCAAAATACCGCTCAGGTTTTCCGGTTGAGCGAGCTCACCCTTTAGCCCTTCGTCCCGCTCGTTTTCGGAAAAATGGCGTTCAAAGGGTATGGTCATAACGCGCCCGGAGCTAAACAGCGTCACGTCTGTAACGGCGGGCAGATGGTTGGTATTGATAAACAGCTTGAACTGAGGACGATATTCAAAGCTGTTCTCATTGAGAAACCGCGCGGTAATGGTATCGTTGCCGGTCAGGGTTTTCACCAAGGACGCACTGAGAACCAGCTTCTTATCCGGCTCAGGGATATTTACAAACCGCGCCCCCGCAAGCCGGGCAATATCTTCGCTCGGTCCGCTGCCGTTAACCGATTGCTTTTGCGCAATCGTATCCGGCTTTGCAGTACGTCCATAATCCCCCATGAGGCGTGTAAAGGTCTCCATAGTGGTGCCCTTGCCGTTGCGGCTGGTGGGCCCATACAGGATAAAAAAGCATTCGTGCCTGGTATCTCCGGTAAGGGCGTACCCTAAGGCCTTTTGCAAGAAGACAGCCTTTGAAATATCCCCTTGCATGACCTCATCTATGAATCGCTCCCATCTTTCGCACCGCGCCTCAGGAACATAATTAACCCCGGATAATTTGCTGAGCATATCTTCTGGACGGTGCTTACATATCTCGCCAGTTTCCAGGTTCAGCGTACCATTCAGGCAGTTGAACAGATAAGGATTCGCATCAAACTGTGTGATTTCCACCGGATATACACTGGAGGCGTCTTTTAGTACCGTCTCCCTGTAGCTGCGGCGGGACCAGCGCTTTACAAAGTCGATATAGGCTTCCCTCTGCTTTTCATCCTGTATGGATAGGGCGTAAACCATGAGGTTATGGGCAAGCTTTTTGCACAATTCCATAGAACGTAGGTTGCCCTCGTCTGGCCGCCATACTCTGCCATCATAAACAAACCACTTTTTCCGTTCAGGGACATAGCGGGCCACACCTTTGTACCAATCTGCGAACAGGTTCCCATTGCCGATGTCACTCCAGTCGTACCGTTCATTTTTATCTGGATGCAGGTCGGCAAGCTGCTTCTTATTGGCACCGCTACCTATCGTCACGTGCGCAAGTTGTTGCGTTGCACGTTGCTGGCGATATGCCTGCGGGTCATATCCGTCCTGGCACTTGCTGATAGCCTCTCGAACAGTGATTTTCCCATATGTGCTGCCGGATTGCGGTCTGTCCCATTTCTCACGCATTAGGCCGGATTGCCGGAACAGGCGGTCCATCTGCATTTCATCCCTGTTTGTCCAGAACGCAAGCATATTGCACAGCGCCATGTCTGCCTCGCTAGATGAGGAATACCCCGCTGTACTGCCCTTCCAAAGCGCATCAAATGCAGTCCCATTTTTCGCGGCCAGGGCTTTCTTGATAATGCCCTGATCGGAAAGAAGGGTATCACCTAGCACATGCTCCGTCGGCTCGGTCTGCACTGCCTTGCGGATCATATATCTCTCGAGCACCGCAGCGATTTCGGCAGAACGATCCTCCACCGGCAGCGATTCAATGATGTTTCCGGTGATCGTCACAAACTTCTGCGTGCAGCCTGATATATAAACTTCAAGCCCAAGCTTTTGGTTGTTGATATAGTACCGTTGCTTGTCGTACACAAAGCCGGGTGCCTTAAAGATAATGCGTATACCCGTGCCGCTTGGGGACCATTCAGCGTAAGAGCGCATCATATCTATGATGGAACGTGCAAGGTCGGATATCTCTCCATTCTCATCCGCACAGTGATCAATGTCGATAGCGCCGAAATCATTGAATGCACCGATGCCACCGCCATTGAATCCGCCCTGCTCATAGACCGCAGCCATAATGGGAAAGGCGGTAAAAGTGTTTGAGTCGTTTGACTTTGCCCGTTCTCGGGTTTGTGGGTTGTAAGGTACTTTGGTTAATTTCTCGTTTCTTTCTTCATAGCGCCACAGGCACCACAAGGCATCGTTCTTGAGGGACGGAGGAATGTTGGCTATAAACACGGCATCACCTTCTTTTGTAGAAAATTGGGGATATGGCAGACGCAGACCGCCGCATAAGCTAAACTAATTTGAAGATTTTGTAGTGCACCGCTGCTGTTCGTGTTGACTTATAAGCCAATCCAAAGTACGCTCCGGCAACGGCATATGTATAACGAGCAGCTTAGCTATTGTACTAAGTGGAACGGCAGTGTTTACTATCATATAGCCGGAAAGTTGCGCTGTCGCCATATACCGTGCTCCACCTGATGCCTTGTCCGGCATTTCAATATAAATTCGCTTTAGCACACCTCTGTTCCCCCCTCCTTTTTTTCCGGCGCAGGCCCCGCCAATTCCCGTGCAAATTGGTGCACAAGATTTTTCTCTCTTTCTCCCATGCAGGATAAGGCTCTGTTTATTGCCGCGGTGGCCGTGTCTTTCCCCCCGGCTCGTCTGGCACGTTCCGCCCGGATGCCTTCCACGCGCCCTGCATTGAACATCACAAGGGCGCAAAGTGCAATGTTGAAGGTTGTATTCTTGTCCGGATATCGGCGAGCAATCTCGTCCACAAAAGGCTTCATTTTGCGGAAATCAGTTAAAGAAAGTGCATCAAGAAGCTTTATTGCCTCTTGCGGGGTAATGTGTGTAACGTTCATGCTGCACCGCCTTCCTGGCGCTGATGTTTAATCGCCTCGTCTACTAGGCGTTCATTTTCTGCGTAGGCATGGCGCAAATAGTCATGTGCTACGGAAAGCAATAAACCTATGGATGGAGCCTTTTGAACAAGGCACATGGCGGCCACGCTGCCCGGCTCAAAGTTCGCTTCAAACTCCTCTAAAACCTCATCAAGGATTGCTTGAAGCTTCTCTAAGTCGAACGAGACACCTTCCAGCCCTGTAGTAAAAGCAGTAAAATCCGGTGTTTTTTTCATTGCAATGCTCCTTTCATCTTGTAAAAACCCAAGGAGACTGATATACTAATTGCATAGGACTCCTTGGCTTGTGGCTCTTCCCTTTGCTTGGTCGGCGGTGGGGAAAGGCCTTTTCTTATGCCTGAATAGATACTCCTTTCTGTTTGATAGTGCGGGATACAATTTTAAAAGGTCTCTTTGGATAAACCCGTGTCTTGGTCCCGGTATCAGGATCGTACAGGTATTCCTTGCCGTCCGGTCCAGCCTGAAGATATCTAGGAATTATCCCTTGCTCTGCAAAGAACATTTCAAGGGCACTAGGCTTCCCTTGGCTTTCGAGGAACAGATCCATTACGCTCATTCTTTTCACCATATAGACGCTAATGGTAGGGTTCACATAATCCCATAGGAGATCAAATAACCGGTCATCGCCTATAGGCTCGTCCAACGAAAAAGCGCGCACCGCTTCCATAGTAGAAAAGTAGTCCTTGGATTGGTACTTCTCGCCGTCGAATGCTTTTGTTGGTGGGAAGGTATTTAGCAATTGGCGGGGTGTGAGCTTGGCAAGCATACCACTTGTCAGCCGCTCAACAAAGTGCGCTTTTTCCCATCCGATTTTCTTAAAATCAAGGCGATTAAAGCAGCGAAGACCCGCAAAAACCATAGAAGGTAGTACATCCGTTTCCCCGTTCGCGTACCTCTCCGCTCGTTCTTCATACATGCGGATATAGGCTACATGCGTATCCGGTTTGGTTCGTTTTGTGGGACTTTCGGTTCTGGCAGCGATCGTTAGAGGCGTGCGGGGTGCGAACTTAAGCATTGATTACCTCCTTGTTAAGCATTGTGAGTTCATCAAGCATTGCGTCTACGAACGCAAGGCCTACTTCGTCCAGCCTTAACAACAGCCTTTCAAATGCCTTTGCTCTCTCATTTTGACTCATATGCTTCTCCTTTCTGATCTGGATTGAAATGAGTTGAAACTGTCTTCCATAAAATCCTCCTATGATCAGGTAATTATGCTTTTTTCGCGCTATCACGGAGCCACTGTTCAAATGATTCAACAGGGATTATAAGCCTCTTACCTACCCGAATGCTCGGAAACCTACTTGAGTTCGCCAGCTCATACGCCTTGGGCTTACTGATACCTAAGTGCTTTGCTAGCTCACTAACGTTCATAGTCATGCGTACCATATACTCACCTCCCATCTTAATATTGTTGATTTTTTATAGCATAAATCATATATCTATATTATAAGCCTCGAATATCAAAAGTCAACGCTTTGTTTATTTAGTTTTAAATTTATCATGTTTTCGTTGATTTTCATGGTGCGATTGTGTTTTGTAAGTAATTTGTTGATTTTGCATTTTTATAATGATATGATTAGTCTAAAAGAAGGTGATCCATTATGTCTAAATTCTCAGAACGCTTTCAAATTCTAAAAAAAGAAAGTGGAAAAACACAGGCGGCCATTGCTGAAGAATTAGAAATGACTCCACAGACGTTATCTTATTATGCTAACGGTAGGGAACCCAATTACGATACGTTATGTCAAATAGCTGACTATTTTCATGTATCAACAGACTATCTGATTGGCCGTTCAGAAATTCGGTTTAATCCCGAGCAAGTAAACGCTTCTGACTGGCAAAGCGCCTTATTATTATACATAAATAATGCACTTAACACTCTTTTTATTAGATATAATGCATATCGAAATACAGAAAACTCATTAAAGCTTGATGTACCATTTTTTGTTGCCATCCGCGCCTATGTCCATAAGACATTGACGGCACACCATAATTTGCTTGGGCACTTAGAAAAATTATCAGAACATAGTCTCGAGGAGATTGACAAATTTAAAGATGAATACTTTAGGCATATTATAACAATTGACTTTGCAGTAAAGACTGCTGGTAAAGATTTTGATTTTTTCGATATATGGGGGTCATTAGAAACTCAGCTTAAGGAACGTATTCCAGGCTACAGTGATTATCTTAAAAAGAACGATGAGGACTTTTTAAAAAGCATAGATGAGGGGTTGCCACTATGGGAGAATGTCATACCAAGCGAGAACGATATTGAATAATTATTATTACCTTATGAAAGAAGCGACCTTATGACAACAAGAAAAACAACCCGTAACGCCCATGGCTCAGGAACCATCCGGCAACGGCCTGATGGACGTTGGGAAGCGCGCTATACGGTAGGCCGGGATCCGGGGACAGGCCGCCAGGTGCAGAAGTCCATATACGGCAAAACGCAGAAGGAAGTCCGGCAAAAGCTGCAGCAGATCTCCGTGGCCATTGATGATGGAGTTTACACGGAGCCATCAAAGCTGACCTTAAAAGAGTGGCTGGAGATCTGGCTTAAGGAGTACACGGGCAATGTAAAGCCCTACACAGCCTATACCTATGCTATCGAGGTAAACACCTATCTTGCTCCGGCGCTGGGCAGCGTGCGCCTCATGGAGCTCACCGCACCTATGGTACAAGCCTTTTATAATGATCTGCTCAAAGGCACAAAGAACCAGAAGGCCCTTTCCCCCAAGAGCATCAAGAACATTCATGGTGTGTTGCATAAGGCGCTCAATCAGGCTATTTCTGTTGGCTACCTCCGCTTTAATCCCACATCCGGCTGCACGCTGCCGCGGATCGAGCGCAAGGAGATAAAGCCTCTGGATGAAAACAGCATGGCGGCGTTCCTGAAGGTAATAAAAGGCCATCAATTTGAAACCATCTATAAGGTAGATCTGTTCACCGGTATGCGGCAGAGCGAGATCCTTGGCCTCCAGTGGGATTGCATTGACTTTGAACGTGGAACAATCCTGATAAACAAACAGCTCCAGAAGGATAAAAATAAGGGCGGCAAGTACTTCCTTGCGCCCCTCAAGAACGACAAATCCCGAACCCTCACGCCGGCACCGACAGTAATGGAATTGCTGAAAACGCGCCGGCGGGAACAGCTTGCACATAAAATGAGGGCAGGCAGCTTGTGGGATGATCACGGCCTCGGCGCTCTTGTATTCACCAATGAGATAGGCAAGCATCTTTGCCATAAGGTGGTCTATTGCCACTTCAAGCAATTAGTTGCGGCCGCCGGGATCCCTACAACACGCTTCCACGATCTGCGCCACTCCTACGCCGTGGCCTCGTTGCAATCCGGGGATGATGTGAAAACCGTCCAGGAGAACCTTGGGCACCATACTGCGGCCTTCACGCTTGACGTATACGGACATGTTACGGAGCGCATGAAGAAGGAAAGCGCGCAGCGAATGGAAAAATTCATTAACGATTTGGCAATAGAATAGGAGGTATGCTTGTGAATGCCGATTGGGTAATGGTAGTGATGACTGCTGTATATGTCATCGCAACTATTCTTATATGCGTTTTTAATTATCGGTCAGCAAAAGCGACTAAAGAACAGGTAGCCGAGGCAAAGAAGCAATTTGAAGAAAGCAATCGCGCTTATGTCACAATTAGTATGGAACTGATAAAAAGTGGCCTGGTCGTGTTGCGTATAGCTAACCAAGGAAACAGGATTGCTTCAAATGTTCGGATACATATTAATGATGACTTCTTAGACTGTCTTGAAAATAAAGACAGAGATAATATGGTCAAGCTAACACAATCAACATTTTCAATTGGCATTGGGCAGAAGTGGTATCTACTGTTAGACAGCCATATTTATCTCGACCGATTAGCGCAAAAAAACCTCGAGCTTTTTGTGGCCTATGATGACATTCAGGGGCACTATGAAGATCATTTCTCAATTGCATTTGGAGAATACTTCTGGACTATAATTTATGATTCTCCAACAGAAGACATTTTTCAAGAGATTAAAAAGCAAACCAAGAGTCTAGATAAATTGACCAAGGAGGTAGATTCTATCGCACGATCCTATAAAACTCAGCTCAGTGCTCAATTATCTACAGAAAAAGTTCATGATTTATAAGGAAGTCTGTAAAGGGTCAATTAAAGGGTAATGTGTTGTGAAAGGTGTTATAGAGAAAAAGAAAAAGTCCGAAAACTCTAAGGTTTTCGGACTTTCTTACTGGTGCGGTAGATGGGACTTGAACCCATACGCTCGCGCACACGCCCCTCAAACGTGCCTGTCTGCCAATTCCAGCACTACCGCGACAGTGACTATTATACTGAATTGGGACATGGGTTGTCAACTCATTTTTCGTCATAAAAAAACGCCCGAAATGCGGGCGTTTTCAGACATGGTTATCAAAAAGCGCCCTGTTTTCGGGCCATCATTTTTTTATTGTTTTTTTATCCGGCAGGCGGGGCAAAAATGCCTCGCTCCGAAGCTGTCTACCGTTTCAGGCAATTACGTTCTGGCACCTTAGAGCATCCGGGTTGCGCTGTCATAAGCCAAGAGGCTGCGCTCGCACTCATCGTCGCTCATGGTGAGCTGGCAGCAATAGGGGCTGCCCTTCATGCGCTCCGCGGCATAACAGAGGCCATTCGTGCGGCTATCAAGATACGGGTGGTCAATCTGCGCCGGGTCGCCAAGGAGGATCAGCTTCGTTCCCTTCCCCGCTCGGGTCACGATCCCCTTGACCTGCTTGGGGCTTAAATTCTGCGCTTCATCGATGATCACCCAGTTGCGCTGAATGGAGCGCCCGCGGATATACGCAATGGCTTCCGTGGTGATGATGTTCCTTGCAAACAGCTCATCCACCTTGGAGTTCAATTCGTTCTGGTCCCGATAGCGCTCCTTTTCATCGCTGTCCACCAGGATTTCGAGGTTGTCGATGACGGAGCGCATAAAGGGCGCAAGCTTTTCCTTTTCCGTGCCGGGTAAAAAGCCGATATCCTCGTCAAATTTCACATTGGGACGGCAGACCAGAATTTTCGTATACTCCCTGTGCTTCTGCTCGAGCATCTTATGCAGCCCCACCGCAAGGGAGAAGAACGTCTTCGCTGTGCCAGCCGCACCCTTTACGATCACAAGCGGCGCTTCCTCGCTTCCCATCATCAGCGCTTCCTGCATAAAGCGCTGGCCCACGTTGCGCGCCGTTACGCCAAAAGGCCGCTCCTCCAGATATTTGAGCGCTACCAGACGCTCGCCGTCAAAGCGGGCAAGCGCTGTCTGTTTGTTGCTTTGCGCGCTGCGCAGTACCACAAACTCATGCATCAGGAACGTGCAGGGTTCTTTTTCATATGTTTCTGCATTGATGCGGAAGGTATGGTTGGCACTCAAACAGCCGCTTTCAAAAAACTCCTCCAGCCGTTTTGTGGTGGTGAACACCTCCGCACGGCCTGTATACTGGTTATCCGGCAACGCAACCTGCTCATTTTCAAAATCCTGCGCCGTTACGCCGATGATTTCGCCCTTGATGCGCTCAAAGATATCTTTTGTGACAAGGATGGTCTGCTTCCCCTGTTCGCCAAGCCCCTTGCAGACTTTCAGGATACGGTTATCCGCCTTGTGCGGGGCCCAGCCCTCGGGCAGCTCCACATCGTGGAAATTCAGTTCTATACGCAAAACGCCGCCGTTCGGCAGCGCAACGCCTTCCACCAGGCTTCCTCCCGCGCGCATCTGATCGAGCAGGCGGGCGATATGGCGCGCATTCGCGCCGTTTTCGGTAGGCTCCTTTTTAAATCGGTCCAGTTCCTCCAGCACCACCTCCGGGATGACTACCTCGTTGTCTCCAAACGCATAAATGGCATAGGGCGATTGTAAAAGCACGTTGGTATCCAGCACATAATACTTTTTCACGCGTTCCTCCTGCCCCGATCTGCATGCGGGCTTTTCGTTGTGTTTTTCTGTTGTATAGAAACTCTATGCTCTAGTGTCCCTGTTATTACAATACCTCTGCCGTGTTTCATGCCGGTCAAGCCCATGTAAAGTGCATGTCCCCCGCAAAACAACAGATGGATTGCGGCATTTATTACACAGGAACGCTGAGAAAAAAGTTTTATATTTTGTCCGTGACCATACGCTTGACAGCGCTTTTGCGTTCCCGGTATACTATCTGTAATTCACTTTGTAACAGATTGGAGTTTCTATATGATGCGCAGCAAGAAACGCTTTCTCTCCTTCCTGCTTCTCCCCATTGCGCTTTTGTGCGGCGCGTGCGCGGCGGAGCCGTCCATTGCCTCCATATCCTCCCCCGCGCCGGTTTCTTCATCCGCCGAACCCGACGCCATACCGGAAGAGGACAACGCCTGCGCCACCTGCGAGCTTCCTGAAATTGAGTCGTTGCCGGAGGGTTTCAGTCTTGCCTACCCGGAGGATATCACGGAAGACGCCCCTGAAATTCAGGAATTCTGCCCGCCCTTGGGCGAAGGGGACGCGGAGACCGCCCCGGCGGATGAACCGGGCGTCTACCGCAAGTTGAGTTATCAGGAAGCCAAGGAATGGATGGACAGTAAGGACGATATCCTTGTAGTGGATGTACGCACCAAGGAAGAATATGAGGCCGGCCATATCCCGGGGGCGATCCTCATCCCCAATGAAACCATTGGGAACATGCCCCCCGACGAACTGCCCGATACGGGCGCAAAGATCCTCATCTACTGCCGCAGCGGCAACCGGAGCTATCAGGCCTCGCTCAAGCTGCTGGAAATGGGGTATGATTTTATCTATGACTTTGGCGGCATCAACGGCTGGCCGTATGAAGTCATCACCGGCGCCGGTTCATAAGGCGCTCTCTTTACTATTTTTAGGAGGTATGCAATGAAATCCATACGCCCCCTGTTCTCCCTGTTGCTGCTCGTACTGGTGCTTGTCACGTCCTGTGCCGCCCCAACCCCCACCCCTGCGCCGGCTGTTCCCACCCAGGCACCCGTGCAATCGCCCGGCGATACAGAGGCCACAGCCCCCCTGTCGGAAGTCACTCCCGCTGCAACCCGCCCTCCCTTCGGCACCTTTACCGCGCCGGGTATAGAGGGAAAGGATTATACGGAGGCGCTGTTCCAGAACGCCGATCTCACCATGGTGAACATCTGGGGCACGTTCTGCGGCCCCTGCATTGAAGAAATGCCATACCTTGGCGAGATCGCGGCGGAATACAAGGAGAGGGGCTTCCAGATCGTCGGTATCGTGGTGGACGCCGCGAGCCGCTCCGGGGACTATGACAAAGATGTTGTTTCCGCAGCGTTTGATATTATAGAACAAACGGGAGCCGACTATATCCATCTGCTGCCCTCCGAGGATCTGATCAACATCAAGCTCAACCAGGTGCAATATATCCCCGAGACCGTGTTTGTGGATAAAAACGGCGGCATCGTCGGCAAGTCCATCATCGGCGGCAAAAGCAAGGAGGACTGGAAAAAGACCATAGACGCCTACCTTGCGCTGGCACAGTAATATGCAAAAACGCACGATTATTACCGGATTGCTTCTGGTGACCGCCGTTGTGTTCGTGCTGTTCGGCATCTACCGCAATGAGGCGGAAACCGTCATCCGCAAAGCGACTACGGTCTGTCTGGAGTGTATCGGCATTGGATAACGCTGCAAAGGGGAAACAACGGGTAACGAGAAAACGCCATTGGTTCCAGCTTGCGTATGCGGCTGTTACAAACGGCTATGCCGCAGGCTATCTCAACGGCACCATCTATAAAGGCGATCTCAAGTACGCCTGCGTGCCGGGGCTCAACTGCTACTCCTGCCCGGGCGCTTTGGGTTCGTGCCCTGTCGGCTCCCTGCAGGCCGTCATCGGCAGCCGCAACTACAGCTTTTCGTACTATGTTGTTGGCTTCCTGCTCGCATTCGGCGCGCTGTTCGGGCGCGTCGTATGCGGTTTTTTGTGCCCGTTCGGCTTTGTGCAGGACCTTCTCTATAAAATACCGTTCCCCAAGAAGCTGCGCACCCTGCCGGGCGATAAGGTGCTGCGGTACCTCAAATACGCGATCCTCATCGCGTTTGTACTGCTGCTGCCGATGCTGGCGCTTGACCTGGTCGGCCAGGGGCAGCCGTGGTTCTGCAAATATATCTGCCCCTCAGGCACGCTGTTTGCGGGACTTCCGCTCGTGCTTTCCAACGAGAGCCTGCAATCCGTTGCGGGCAGCTTGTTCGCATGGAAGGTCTCCCTGATGGCATTCATCCTATTCTTGTGCATCCCGGTCTACCGCCCGTTTTGCAGGTATCTCTGCCCGCTTGGGGCGATCTACGGCCTGTTTAACCCCGTGGCGCTTTACCGCTACCGGGTGGACGCTTCCGCCTGCACCCACTGCAAAGCATGCGAAAAATCCTGTCCCATGGCAGTCGCCCCCTACCGCACACCCAACAGCCCGGAATGCATCCGCTGCGGCATCTGTAAATCCATCTGCCCCACGGGGGCCATCCATTCCACCTTGGAGAAAAAGACCGCGCCAAATCCCAAACAAGAAAGGAGCGCGCTATGACAGGCGAATTCGGCATTGCCATCCATGCGCTTGTGCTGTTAAACCGCAAGCAAGCCACCCTCTCCAGCGACCACCTGGCAAAAAGCGTGTGCACGAACCCCGCGCGCGTGCGGAAGGTCCTTTCAAAGCTCAAGGCCGCAAAGCTTGTGGGCGCAAAGGAAGGGCCGGACGGCGGCTACTTTATGGTGCTTCCGTCACAGGATATTACGCTTCTAGAGGTGTGCCGCGCAATCAGGCTGGAGCTTATTACCTGCAGCTACGGCACGGCGGATACGGACACAAAATGTGTCGTCGCTTCCGGCATGGCGGACGTCATGGACGGCTTACAAACCGCGCTGAACGATTGCTGCGCCGCGCACCTGGGCACCGTCAGCATCGCCGATATTGACGCGCAAATCCCGCGCAGCCTCAAGGAATTCAAAGCTTTGGAATAGATTGTGTGCTGTTGCCGCGTTTGCGGCGCATATTTGCGGGTATGTTAATACAGAACTGTTTTGTATCATATCAGCATCAAAGAAAGGATGAATACCATGAACGAAAAAGTAAAGCAGCTCCTGATGGAACAGATTGTAAAGGAATTTTATTCAGCCTACCTGTATCTGGATATGTCCAACTATTACTATGACCACAATCTGGACGGGTTTGGCAACTGGTTCAAGGTGCAGGCGCAGGAAGAGCGCGACCACGCGCTGCTTTTCATGCAGTACCTGCTCAACAACAGCATTCCCGTCAAGCTCGGCGCAATCGATGCGCCGGATAAGGCCTACGATAATTTCCGCGAGCCCCTCACCGCGGCGCTTGCGCATGAGCAGTTTGTAACCGCCTCCATCAATACCATTTACGAGGCTGCCTATGAGGTGCGCGATTTCCGCACCATGCAGTTCCTCGATTGGTTCATCAAGGAGCAGGGGGAAGAGGAACAGAACGCCAACGATTTGGTCGGCCATTACGATCTCTTCGGTTCGGACGCCAAGGGCCTGTACATGTATGATGCGGAGCTTGCGCAGCGCGTCTACTCCGCACCTTCGCTCGTCCTGTAAGAAGATTGATGCAGCAATGCACAAAGACGCCGGCGGAGCAATCCGCCGGCGTTCCGTATGCTACACTTTTGGGTCGAATGCTTTTAGGAACAGGTAGTGCTCCATCCGTTCCGGCGCTTCTCCTGAGAGGCGGTCATCCAGCGCCGCGCCAAGCGCCGCCATTTCAGCTTTTGCGGACATTGCATGGTCCCCTGCCATCAGCCGCCCAAGCGGCGTAAGGAGCAGGATGCGCATCAGGCGCATGAGCTTCCGGTCGGATACCTCCAGCGCCTTTTGCGTGGCTTCATGCCGGATACCGGTATGTTCGAGTCCCGCCATCGCCTCGCGCACCGCAAGGATCATGGTGTTCAGCAGTTGCTTATCGCGCGCAAGCGCGCCCAGCCTGCCGTCCACAGCATAGATCGCCCTTGCGGCGGGCACCACAAGTGCCAGATGGTACAGTAGCCACGCACGTATGTCCGTCTCCCAGCAAAGCCTGACGTTGCTGTCCGCAAGCGTGCTTTCAAGGATCTGCTTGCCCGTTTCTCCGCCGGACAATGCGCCCGCTGTGAGCGAAATACGTTTTTTATGGATGGCAACGACCCTCCCGTTTTCCCTCCTTCCGCCCGCGCCAAAGAACGAAAACAGCAGCTTATCGGCATTCCCGCCATGTTCTGTAAAGCATGCGCGTGCCGCGTCCGGGTCAGGGTTGTTGCCAACGAGCACATACAGGCCCGCATCAATTTTTGAAAGCGTAGCCAGCGCTTCATGGAGCTGGGTATACTGCAGCACACAGAATACAGCATCATATACGCTGCCTTCCCCGGGCTTATGGATCACTTGCGGCCGTGTACGCGTCGTCTTTCCTTGCAGGTAATGGCGCAAAACAAGCCCCTGCTCCAGGAGTGTTTCATAACGCACGCCACGGGCAAGTACGGATACCGCATGTCCTGCCCGAAGCAATTCGTCCGCCAGAAGGCTGCCCAGCACCCCTGCGCCCAACACAAGCAGTTTCATACGTTCCCTCCCGCTGTTCCTTTATATGTATCATACGCCCGGCATCCTGTCTTTTCCAGATCGGATTTGTTAGCCGCGGTTTGTGAACGCACGGTAGCATTTGTTAGGCGCTTGTATGATTTTACCTATTGGATTTGATATGCGCCTCCAGGCGTGTTATGATAAATCTGATGAAGAAATACCCCTACGGATTGGAGGCCTTTTCTTGAAAATTCAGGAGTCCGCAGAGAATTATCTCGAGTCGATATTAAAGCTTTCCCAGCAGAAAGGGCAGGTGCGCTCGATTGACATCGTCAACGACATGCACTTTAAAAAGCCCAGCATCAGCTATGCCATGAAACGTCTCAGGGAAAACGGATATATCCTGATGGACAGCGCCGGGCATATCACGCTCACCGAAGAAGGGCGTGCCATTGCCGAGCGCGTCTATCACCGGCACAAGGTGCTTTCCACCTACTTGATGGCGCTTGGCGTGGAAGAAAGCATCGCCCGCGCGGACGCATGCCGCATTGAACATGTCATCAGCCAGGAAAGCTTTGATTGCATCAAAAAGCATGCGCAACTGCTTGTAAAGTAAACCCGCCAAAAACAAAAACAAGCCTGCATGGCGGGCTTGTTCTTATTTCTGTATCAAAGCGGGCGGTCAATTGGCGGCGGCGCGCTTGAGGGCGAGCTGTGCCTTCTTGCGGTTAGCGGCGTTCTTGTGGATGACGCCCTTGCTTGCCGCTTTATCCACAGTGCTGACAGCCTTCAAAAATGCTGCTTCTGCGACTGCTGCATCCCCTGCTGCCAACGCCTGATCATACCTCTTGATGGAGGTTTTGACCGCGGAAGTCACCATGCGGTTGCGCAAATTCTGCTTCGCGGTAATGCCGACCCGTTTCTTGGCGGATTTGATGTTTGCCAAATGATTCACCCCCTGTCGTACCGTTGCTTGTTTGGTTGCCCGACAAAAGCAAAGCCTTTTGCCCGAACAAACGAAATTATACCATGCTCTTTTGCCTTATGCAAGACATTTTTGTCCCGGAATCCCGGGGAAATACGGCAAGCGGCGGGATAGGCCGCCATCCTCCTGTTTTTTCTCACACACCCAAGCGATTTTGGAATATGCTTGCAGGAATACGCAAATGGATTTATGATAACGCAAACGGCTGCGCTGCCCCATGTAACGTGCAACCCATGGCATACGCCATGCGTCTTAATAAAGAAATACGCGCGGCCCTGATCGAGAACGCGCGCCATCCCTGCTGCCGCAATAGCGGCTGCACCGGAGGCATATATTTTCTGATCAGCAGGCCGGATTCTGTTGTGGAACTGTAAATATGCGAGTAGAAAGCCTAGTTTAGGCATTTTTCTCTTTGCACTGCATTGGCGCTTCCGGTATAATGAAGTTTGTCAAAGCACAGCCATGCGCACTATTGCCGCGCAGTTCGCGCGGCGGGATAGGAGGAATTATTCATGGTTTGCAATCATTGCGGCGCATACAACGATCCGCAAGCAGCGACCTGCACGGTATGCGGTACCCAGCTCAAGCCAGAGCCTGCCGTCACGCAGCACGTGCCCCAAGAGCCCGAAACGGAAGAGGCCGAGCGTCCCAACTGGGGATTCGCGCGCTCTCCGCGCTGGCCCAAGCCGTCTTTTGACCTGAACACGGTGGACGAGCTTCCGGAAGACGAGCTTCCGGAAGAGGAAGAGTATGTCCGCCCGCATGACCCCAACGCGCCGCTTGCCCCGCAGGATCCTGCTGCGCAGTCGCCCTATGACGCTTATGCGCCGCCCGTTCGCGGTTTCCGGAATGTGGATATGCCTGGGCGCTTCAATCCGCAGCCCATGCAGGGTGCACAGCAGAGCCACGCCCCCGTTCAGCCGATCGGCAGCGTAGGCGGCTATGATGACGAGCCCGTGCCGTATCAGCGCGGGTTTGGCCGTGCGCCGCAGCAGCGTACCGCCGGCGTCGGATATGGCGCCCCGAAAGAAGAGCAAAAGGCGCCCGCTGCGCGCAAGCCGCAGTATCCGCCCGCAAAGAGCGCCGCAGCAAAGTCTGCTTCCCGCCCGCGTACGGCATACCGCAGCAAAAAGAACAAAAACACCATTTTCTATGCCGCTGCAGCGGTACTCATCGTTGCCCTTCTGGTTCTGGGCGGCATTCTCATCGCCCGCAACTACGGCGGCATCGGCGGCTTCTTCCGAAGCGTGTTCGGCGGATCGCCCATCCTCAAGGATGCGGTGGTAACCGAAGGCGTCAACGCCAACGGCGTGGACTGCTACATCATTACCGTCTATGCGCGCGCAGGCAACACCATCACGGTACGCCTCAACGGCCAGGAAGTATCCGATGTGATCAATTCCAGCAACGAAAAGGAAATCCGCATCCCCAAAGCGGACTTCCTGCCTTCCGAGCCTGTGGACGGTACGACTGCCGAGCTGAAACCGGATATCTCCATCACCACTAAGGACGGCGCAGTCGTCCCGGTGGACGTCAAGCCCATTTCCGTACAGGTGCCCGCGCTTTCGCTGGCGGTAACGGAACCCTCTGCAGCCTCCGTCTCCGTGGGTAAGGCGGCGGTCACGTTCAGCGGTACCGTCAATGACGGAACGGTCGGCGTATTTGTAGAGGGACAGCCCCTTACCGTCAATGCAGACGGCACCTTCTCCGGCGAGTATACGCTCAGTGACCTTGGCGTGTATACCCTCACGCTCGAAGCCCGCAAGAACGGCTACCAGATCGCGCGGCAGACGTTCAATATCGATTACACGCAGGCCGAAGCCAGCATCGATCTCGACGCCGCCACGCTGCGCGCACCCGCCGGCTCCGATACCGCCACCGTAAAGGGCACCATCGACGCGGGCGCCACGCTTGCGGTCACCGGGCCTTCCGGCGTTACGGTGGGCGCGCCCAATGTCAATGCCGCAACGGGCATCTTCTCCTTTACGGCAAAGATGGCAGAAACCGGCCATTACACCTTGGACGTTACCATCACAAAGGATGGCCGCGCTACCAACGGGACCATTAATGTGGAGCGCGCGCCGGATTACGCGGCCTATACCGCCGCCGTACACCGGATGGATTACAGCCGCATGAAGAATGAAACGCTGCACAAGGCATCCTACAAATGCACCGGCAAGGTTGCGGAGGTCCTCCAGACAGCGCCCTATACCATTGCCCGCCTGACGACAGACAGCGGCGACCTGCTGTTTGAATACCACAACACCGCGGCGACCGTGGATGCGTCCGACGGCAAGACATACAACGTCTTTGGCGATTACCTGGGGATGGATGAAGCCACTGGCCTTCCGAAGATTTACTGCTGGTTCATTACAAAGAACGGCTGACCTTTTAGAAATTGCAGCGTATGGCGCGGCTGTGCCGCGCCATACTTATTTCAACAATACATCAGGGAGTCAACATATGAAATTATGGGCGCTGCTGCGCTTGAAGCAGAAAATTGTAAAAGACGTGGTCATGGAATTTTCGGTGGAGCGTCCGGAGGACGCGGAAGGCTGGCAGGAAATCATTGGCGAATTGTGCCGCGCGCTGCAGGAAAGCCGTCCCGTCATTCTCAACAAGCATGTGGACCAACTGGGCCGGTTCTCCCGTACCGCCTTCCTGCCGCAGGATTTCATAGAGAGCGTCGCCTTTGACCGGATGGAGATTGAAATCTTCCCGGAAAAGCAGAAAGACCATTCCTGAAACGAATTTTCGTCATCAACTTTCAGAATTGTATTTTTTTGTATATCCGTCCGCATGCCATGCATGCGGACGTTTTCTTTGGTGCATACTATCCGCATCCCCACAGAGCTAGGGATGCATTAAGCCTTAAGGCAAAATCAAAGGAGAGTTAGTATGGATACCCTTTCGTTGATCTTGATCATCATCGGCGCGCTGAACTGGGGATTGATCGGTCTATTCCAGTTCGACCTCGTGGCCGCCCTGTTTGGCGGCATGAGCGGCATCGTTTCCCGCATCATCTATACGCTGGTAGGCCTCGCCGGGTTATGGGGCATTACAATGCTCTTCCGCCGTGGCGATCACGATGTGCGTGAAGGCGAACACAGGCATTGAGCGTTCCGCGGCGCTATGTGCAGGCGCCAACTCTTTTTCAAATAAAAGATTGACGCATAGAAAAAGGATGCAATGACGCATCCTTTTTTTCTTGTTTTTTGCGCTGGAGGGACGGCGGAGCGTCCCTCCATATAGCTTTATTCCGTGCGATAGGCTGCGAGGATGCGGCCGTAGTAAATGGTGTGCGGGTTGCCGTCTTCCCCTTCCTGGTTGGCGGGGTTATAGAACTGCGTACGCTGTGTTTCATGGAGCATGGAAAGGTTCTCTTTCATTTCCGTGGAATAGACGATCTCGCACTCAAAATGGATGGCGCACCCCGCAAGCGGCGCAATGCCGCCTGCCTTGGGCGCAAGCGTCGTGAGGCCAAGCGCCTCTTTTTTGTCCACATCCTTGCCTGAGCGCGAGCCGCAGAAGCCAAGCTCCTTCTTCATGGTGCCCGCGGCGGGAACGGAAACGGTAAACACGCGGTCCCGTTCCAAAAGCGCGTGGGAATGCCTGGTGTGCCGCACCCACACGGTGCAGACGGGAATGCCCCAGATCACGCCCCACTGTCCCCAGCCGATGGTCATGGGATTTTGCTCTTCCCTGCCCGCCATCAAAAATGCGCCGTGCGGCAGCTGCACGCACGCTTCCTGCAACAATGCCTGATAATTTTCGTTTTGCATCTGTGTCTCCTTCTGACCTAATCTTCCCTTAACCTGCGCCGATATGAGACATACGGAATGAAGCAGTGCTTACTCCGCAGCCGCAAGCGCGTCCGCCTGTTCCCTGACCTCGTCAAGTGCCGCCCACAGCTGCGCGTCGTCGTCTTCCGCAATCCGCACAATCGGCAGGCCCTTTACGTTTTCCGCGAGGTCGATATCGATATCGGGCTCCACACCCGTACCGTCCACATTTTTGCCGCTTGGCGTATAATAGGCAGCGGTCGTCAGTTTGATCCAGCCGCCGTTGCTCTTAAGCTGGATGGTTGTCTGCACAACGCCCTTGCCATATGTCTTTGTGCCCACCACAACGCCCGCGCCGCTGTCCTTGACGGCGGCGGCAAGGATTTCGCTTGCGGAGGCGGAGTTTTCATTCACCAGCACGGCAAGCGGCACATTGATGCCTTTCGCGTCCGAGCGGAAGATTTCCTCCTGCCCATCCGTGCCCTTTACGGTGACGATGACGCCTTCTTTGAGCAGCGCGTCCGCCACATCCACCACCTGTGTCAGCTCGCCGCCGGGATTATCCCGGATATCGATCACAAGGCTTTTCATGCCGCGGTCCTTTAAATCCCGCAATGCCTCTGCAAACTCATTGGCCGCGGTGCCCGTAAATTTGTCGAGCCGGATATAGCCGGTACGCTGGTTCAAAAGCTTATGGGTCACCCGCTGCGTCACACCCTCCCCGCGGGTGATGGTTAGCGAAAGCGGCGCTCCTGCGCGCAGCAGGGCGACTTCCACATCCGTACCGTCCTCGCCACTGAAGAGTGTTTCCACTTCCTCAAGCGTCAGCCCCGCCAGAGTCTTTTGATCCACAGCCGTAATGGTATCCCCTGCAAGCAGGCCCGCTTGCTCCGCCGGGCTGTTTGCGTACACCTTCAATACGGGAACGCCTTCCGTCTCCGGCTGCCCCACCAGCGCGCCGATGCCATGGTAGGCGCCGCCAAGCTGCTCCAGATACGCCGTATACTGTTCTTCCGTATAGTAGCGCGCATACGGATCGTCAAGCTGCGCTACCATGCCGTTGATGGCGCCTGTGAGGATCTGCTCCCCGCTGACCTGTTTGCCGTAATGCTCCGCTTCTATGGTCTCTTTGAGCTCCATGAGCGGTACCAGGCTTTGATACGCCTGGTACTCTACGCTGTTCAAGACCACGCGCTCCCCCGTTTTCCTGTTCATGACGGTGATGGTGACGGCTACGCTTAAGAGCGCGGTAATCAACACCGCGGCTGCATAATAAAGAGCCTGCCGGACTCCATGCTTCATGCCGATTCCTCCACAACAAATGCTGATTACAAAAGCGTCCCTATCAGCATACGCCGATTTTAGCAGTTTTAGGCCCCAACGTCAAACAAAGCGCCGCATTGCCTGCAAAAAATGCAGCACGTCCTAGTCGCCGCTGCCGCCGCCCAGCTGCCCGCGCGCGTGGAGGTCGCTTAAAATTCTGTCATAAAACGCCTTGTCGATTTTGAATTTCGTCCGGTACACCACATAACCCGCAATGATGAAAAACAGCGGCAGAATGAACATGGCAAATTTGAAGATCGCAATGCCGTCCGCCGTCAGGTCGGCGGGGCTGCCGGCCTCATTGATGCCGGAAAATACCAGGGTGACCCCCACGATGCCCGAAGCAATGGCGTTGCCAAGCTTGTTGATGAAGGGCTGTATGGAGAACGTCACACTTTCGTTGCGCTTTCCAAGCTTCCACTGACCGTATTCGATGGTGTCCGTCAGGAACACGAGGATCAATAGCTGGATAAACGCCTCTCCTACGAAGATCATCACGCCCGAAACGCCGATATAGAGCATGTTCGCAGGAGAAAAGAAGAACAGGATGTAGCCTAAAAGGATCAGCGCCGTGGAGAAGGTGTAGAGCGCACGGCGGGAGTGTTTTTTGCGAAACAGAGGAAACACCACGAGAGCGCTGATCTGCGATATGCCCAAGATCAGTGCAAACTTCGGGAACATTTGCTCATCCCCATAGATGTATTTAAAATAATATACGCCAAAGCTTGTCGTCGTCATGTATCCAATCAAAAACAGAGACATCGCAATGGCAGTGATCAAAAGCTGATCATTTTGGAATATTATTCTTGCCATTTCACGCAAGGAAGTCTGCTTTTCCTCTATAAACAGCCCGCGCGGCTCCCTGACACCAAAGAGCGTGATGCACTGCCCCAACCACATAATAAGAACCAGCGCGGCGGCAAACACTGTATATGCGACTTCCAGGCTGCCTAATGCCATCTCTAAGCGTTTCGTTAACGGCAGTACTCCGACCACCACGGCAAACATGCCGATGTTTGCGCAGATGCGCGCGAACGAGCCGATCTTCTCGCGTTCCTTCTGGTCCACAGAGAGCGCCGGAAGCATGGACCAGTAGGCGATGTCGTTTGCGGTAAACCCGACCTCCCAGAGAAGGTAGACTAGCGCAAACACCGCCACAAATACCGCGCCGTTGAGCTTGAAATCCCAGAACATGAGCACCGTGAAGATGCCCGTTACCAATGCGCCGATCGCGATCCATGGCTTGAACTTGCCGAATTTGGAGCGCGTGTTGTCTACAATTGTGCCCATAAAGGGATCGTTCACCGCGTCAAATATGCGGAATACCAGCAATACGCCGGTCACCCACAGCATGACCTCATTGGAAAGCTGCAGCACCTCTGTCAGGTACACCATCAGGTACAGGCTGAACATGGAATACACCATGTCCCGCCCGATGGTGCCAAGGCCAAATGCATAACGGTTGCGTTGGGCTGTTTTCATACCGTCTCCCCCTTTTTCCTGGTAACTAGATACAGATTGGAACCAAAATCGCCTAGCAGGCGGATGTGTTTGTTGTAATGGCTGCCGATAAACTGATTGTTTAATCGTATTCCGCAAGAAAGCGCATCCCCGCAGCCTTCATACCGCTCCACACAGTCCGGCAGCATATAGTTTGCGTCCGCCGCCCGTACGAGCAGCCCCTCCGGGTGGATGCGAAACGGCAGGATATGCTGGATGAGTGCGCCAAAGCTTTTGATGCGCAGGCCCTGCGGCCTTGTTTCCACCGTATAGCACGCATCTTTTTGAAGCCCTACGACCGACAGGCGGTCGTACCCCGGGGATGCGTGCGCCCTGGTCTGGAAGAAGCCTACAAGCGCCTCTTCCCCTTCCTTCTGCAGGCTTTCCCACGCCACCTGGTTCGCCCTGCCCGTAGGGAGTCTGTAAAACTTGCCGTATTGCAGGGTTCTCCTATGCCGCTTGTAATAGGCAATCTGCGCTTTGACCTCCCGCCGTTCCACAGGCGATAAGTACTGTAAATCCAGCTCATACCCCAGGCAGCCAAAGCAGGCCGCGTGAAAGCGCGTGGAGAGCGGCGTTGCCCGCAGCGTCTGCTGGTGCGGTGCACTGGACACATGCGCGCCCATCGTGGAGGGCGGGTACAGGTAGGAAAGCCCGCCTTGAATAGAGAGCCGCTCAACCGGGTCCGTATCGTCCGAGGCCCAGATCTGCGGCGCAAAGCAGAGCATGCCAAGATCAAACCGGTTGCCGCCCGAGGAGCACATCTCGAGCAGAATTTCCGGCTGGTCGCCGAAGATGCGGTGCAACGCTTCATAGAGCCCCAGCACATACCGGTGGAAGAACTCCCCCTGGTGTTGCACATGCGGGGAATAACAATCCGTCATGTGCCGGTTCATGTCCCACTTGACATAAGAAATCCCGCCTTCTTTTAAAATGCTGCGGACGTTTCTTACAATATAGTCCCGCACCTCGGGGTTGCAAAGATCAAGATGCAACTGGTTCCTGCCCCGCGCGGGCTCCCGCTCCGGTATCCGTACCGCCCAATCCGGATGGGCCCGGAAACAATCGCTGTCCTCATTGACGCATTCCGGCTCAAACCACAGGCCAAACTGCAGCCCCATGCGCCGGATGCGCTGTGCAAAAGGCCCGATGCCCCGCGGCAGCTTTTTGCGGTTGACGGTATAGTCCCCCAGGCCCGCCGTATCGCTGTCCCTTTTCCCAAACCAACCGTCGTCAAGCACAAACAGCTCCACGCCAAGCTTTTTTGCCCGCCGCGCAAGGCCGAGAAGCTTTCTCTGGTTGAATTGAAAAAAGTGTGCCTCCCAGTTGTTGAGGAGCACCGGGCGCTCCTGTTCCTTCCACGGCCCGCGCACGATGTGGTTCCTAACAAACGCGTGGAAGCGCTGGCTCATATCATTGAAGCCATTGTCTGAAAACGTCAGCACGGCCTCGGGCGTATGGAATTCCTCCCCCTGCCGGAGCGTCCACAAAAAGCAATGGGGGCTGATACCCGTCATCACGCGCACGGTATCGCCCGCGCTCAACTCTACCGCCGAATAATGGTTGCCGCTGTACACAAGGTTAAAGCCGTATACGCGCCCCCAGTGCTCGTTTGCGCCCTCTTCATAGAGCAAAAAGCCGGGATTGTGCCTGTTGCTAGAAGCGCCCGTGGTGCTTTCGTTGACGAACATGCCGTACTGGAGGGGCCTGTCATGCCGGTGCGCCTCCTTGATCCACCCGCCGTCGAACGTTGTCATCACATAGTTCCGGTTGGGAAGGTCGAGCATCATGCTCATCAGCCGCCGGATGGTGAGCGCTTTTTCATTGTTGTTCTTTAGTACGCAGCGGCGGGTAATGACGTCCGTCTTCGGAAACACGGTGTAATAAAGTGTGAGCGCTACGTTTAGGTGCGCGTCCTCCAGGGTGATCACAAGCGTTTCGCAGTCCTCTTCCCCGCCGTAAGCGCCGGGCAAGCCCTCCGGTGTTACCGGACCGGGCAGGATGGAAAACCCTTTGTAGGTAAAGTCCGCGGCAAATGTGCCGTCCGGCATGATAAGTTCCGCGGGAGAATGCCGGAAATCCCCTTTTCCGATGCCGCTCCATTCCAACAGCAGCGTATCGAGCGAATAGGTCGGATCCTTTAAGTCATACAGCACGGTGCTGCCGGTATAGGCCGTGCGCTTTAAGAGCAGCGGCTCGATGTCTCCATCCTTAAGCCGCTCTCCGTAATGAATATGCTCCACATGCCCAAAGTCCGTGATGCGGAACCAATAGCTTGTGTGGTCTGTATTTAGGCGAAATACGCCGTTTTCCTGTGTAATGCAGCTCATAGCGCCGCCCCGTTATACAGCAGCACCGCTTCATACGGGCGGAGGGTTCCCGTATACGCGCCGTCCCCATAGTTTGAAAGCGCCATTTTGCCGCGGTAGTCCGCTTCTATCGTCTGTTTCGACCAGTTCAGAAGCACCGTGTACGCCTTGCCGGCAAGCGTGCGGCGGTAGGCAAACAGCTCCTTTGTGACCGCGAGCACCGAGAATTCCCCGTAGAGCAGCACCTCATCGTTTGCACGCAGGGTGATAAGCGTTTTGCAGAAGCTGCGGATGGAGGCTTCGTCTCCCATCTGCTGCGCCATATTGATCGTCTTATAATTGGCGTTGAGCCTGATCCACGGCGTGCCCGTGGTGAACCCCGCGTTTTTCGTATCGTCCCATTGTACGGGCGTACGGGCATTGTCGCGGCTGGTGCGCTGCATCATCTTCCAGCGGTAGCCGCGCGGCAAACGGAGCTTTGTTGCCAGCCGGTAGACATTGTGGCTTTCCACGTCCTTGATATCGTTCATGGAGGCAAAATCGAAGTTCGTCATGCCGATTTCCTGCCCCTGGTATAAGAACGGCGTGCCGCGCAATGTCAGCAGCATGGTCAGCAGCAGCTTTGCGCTTTCCTTCCAGTACGCTTGATCATCTCCAAAGCGGGAAACGCTGCGGGGCTGATCGTGGTTTTCAAGATAATTGGCGTTCCAGTCAAGCGCCTGCTGCCATGCCGCGATGGTCTTTGCAAATTTCTGCAATTGAAAGCGGGTTTTAAACCATTTGACGATGATCTGATCCGTCTCCATGTGCTCAAACGTGAAGATCATATCAAGCTCTTTGCGCTTGGGGTCGCATAAGTCCCTGCCCATCTGCGGGGTGACGAACACCGTTTCCCCCACCGTAAAGCAATCGTAGCCGTCGAGCACATCGCGCCGGAATTCATTGAGCAGCCTGTGGCAGCCGGGCTGGGAGATATAATGCTCGCTGCCCGTCAGAATGAGCCGCCTCTTCCCATCCGCAAGAGAGGTTTTGTAGATAATGTTGATGACGTCGCACCGGAAGCCCGCAACGCCCTTATTCAGCCAGAAGCGGAGGATGTCCTTGACCTCTTCCACCACGCGCGGGTTGTGGTAGTTGAGGTCCGGCATGCCGCGCGCGAACAGGTGGAGGTAATATTCGCCGCTCCGTTCGTCGTACTCCCAGCAGTCCTCGGCAAAAAAACTTGTCCAGTTGTTGGGAGGCTTTCCTTCCCCCTTGCCGGGCCGCCAAATGTAATAGTCCCGGTAGGGGCTGTTTTTATCTCTGCTTTTTTGGAACCATTCGTGTTCTTTTGAAGTGTGGTTGACGACTAAATCCATTACGATGCGGATACCGCGTTTGCCCGCCTCCGCGATCAGGCGCTCCATATCCGCCATAGTGCCGAATTCCGGGTTGATGTTGCGGTAATCGCTGATGTCGTAGCCATTATCCTCATTGGGGGAACAATAGACAGGCGAAAGCCAGAGAACGCCCACGCCTAAGTCCTTGAGCACATCGAGCTTTCCGATGATGCCCGGGATATCGCCAATGCCGTCCCCGTTGCTGTCACAAAAGCTGCGCGGGTAGATTTGATATACCACCCGCTCCTTCCACCACTTGGGCTGCGTCATCCTTATCCCTCCCCATTGGTGCGGTAGCTGATATTGCAGTACTGCCCGTACAGTTCTTCACTCACCCCATGTTCCGCGATGACGGCGGCAAAGAAACGTCCGCTATCCTTAATTGTACGGTCAAGCGTTTGATAGTCCGTATGCACGATGCCGAAACGGGAGCTTTCCCCCTCCAGCCATTCAAAATTGTCCGTAAAGCACCAGTGGTAGTACCGCTCCACCGGAAGTCCGCTGTTAACAAGCGCCTCAAGATGCTCATAAATATAGCGGCTGCGGAACGCGTCCGTATTGTCGCAGGTGCCGTTCTCCGTAATATAGACGGGCAATTGATAGAGCTTATAAAGATGCGCGGTGCACTCCACAATGCCGGCGGGATAAATTTCCCAGCCAAGGTCGTTGATGGGCGCGTTCTCCCGTACGCCATCGCCAATTCCTGTGACCGTGGAGCGCGTGTAATAATTGAGCCCGTGGAAATCGCAGTACAGCCCCGGCTTAACGCCCTGCGGGCTGCCAAACAGGAACGCTCCCTTTCCTTCGTAAAACAACCGTTCAAGCCCCGTCTGGAAAAACCACTCCGAAAGCTTTGCGCCCATACTGTGCACGGGGTTGTGCTTCTGCTGCGGCGCAAATACGCGCATATGGTGCGCGAAGCCCACACGGGTACGTTCCCTGCCCATGTCCTTGCGGATGCGGTGGATGCGTTCATACGCGCCGATATGGCATTCCGCAAGCGTGCGCATGACCTGCAAGGTCTTGAAAAATGAGCACTCCCCCGGCGGCCATTCCCCGTAGAAATAACCAAGCGTCGCGTACACGTTCGGCTCGTTGATGGTGACGTAATCTTCGATGAGGTCGCCCAAATACGTTACGGCGCGCTCTACAAAGCGCAGAAACAGCGCCTTAGCGTCTGCTGCCAGGAACGCGCCCTTTTCTTCAAACCAAAGGGGATTGGTAAAGTGGTGCAGGGTCAAAAGCACCTCTATGCCGTAGGAACGGAGCAACTCAATCTCTTTACGGTAATGCAGAAGCGCTTCTTCATCAAAGCGGCCCTCTTCCGGCTCAATCCTGCTCCATTCGATGCCCATGCGGTAGATTTGAATGTTACATTCCCGCATCAGCGCCGCATCCTCTTCCCAGCGGGCATAATGGCCCGCGGCGCGGGAAGGATCGGACCCGTCCTTGATATGCCCTTGTTTGTACCACGCATACCAGCTGTTGCGCGTATCCCCGCCTTCAATCTGTGTGGCGGCGGCCGCTACGCCAAGACGCAGCTGCTCCGGCAAACGGAAGCTTCCCATACCCGTCCCTCCCAAATTCAATTTTTTGCACTATGATCAAATAAAGAAAAAAGATACTACAAACAAGAAAAGTATACCATATCCGTTCCATCTTCCGCCAGTGCGCCCCGGCGGTAGGCATTGATTTTGCGGGGATGTCCGCCTTTTGCATGGTCAGGAAAGCCTTCTTACCGGCCTGTCCCGTTACGCATGTTCCCCACGCCGGCGCATAGAATAGTGCATCAGGCTAAGGCATGTTTGAAAACGCAGAAAATGCGGGACATTTTGAGAAAAACAACGGGAAGCTTCCTGCTGTTTTTCTCAAAACAGCAAGTTGTTTTCAAACAGCCCCAGTAAAAAAGGATGGTGCGCCAATGGCACAAGGTACGCTTGTTGTAGAAGTCAGGAGCACAGAACGGCGCCAGCCGATTGCAAATGCTGCCGTTACCGTCACTTCACAGGAGACAGGCTCCGTCTATACGCTCACGACGGATGCTGCGGGACGCACAGCGCGCTTTGTGCTGCCTGCGCCTGACCTTGCCGAAAGCTTTTCGCCCGCAACTGCGGCAAACGCCTTCTCCCTGTACACGGTGGAGGCCACCGCCGCAGGATTTGCGCCTGTACGCGTGGTGGGTGTGCAGGTGTTCCCGGGCATCGACTCCGTACTGCCCATGCAGCTTGCGCCGGAGCAGGCTGCGGCGGCGCCCGTGTTCTTTGCGCAAGCGGTGTTTGCACAGCCGCAGGAGCAGGAGGAGACCGTTATCGATATTCCCCTCCCCGCCGTGCTGCAGCCGGGCCCGAGAAACCCAATCGGCCCCCCGGACCTTGCCCCGCAGCAGGGCGCCACGGCTCCGCTCCAGCCATATCTTTCGCCGGATGTCCCCGCAGCTTCGCTTTCAGACAGCGTGGCCGTCGTGGCACAGCAATCGCGCGTGCTGCCCACCGTCTATATTCCGGAAGCCATCACCGTGCATTTAGGCCCGCCGGGCTCCAATGCGCGCAACGTGACGGTTTCCTTTACGGACTATATCAAAAACGTCGCAAGCAGCGAAATCTTTCCCACCTGGCCGGAAAACGCGCTGCGCGCGAACATCCACGCGCAGGTCGGGTTTGCCTTGAACCGCGTATTCACGGAATGGTACCGGAGCCGGGGATACAATTTCCAGATCACCAATTCCACCGCGTATGACCAGGCGTTTGTGGAGGGGCGCAACATTTTCTCCAACATCAGCCGCCTTGTGGATGAGATCTTCAACGTCTATCCCCGCCGTGAGGGACGCCTGGAGCCGCTCTTTTCCGCCTACTGCAACGGCAGCACCACCACCTGCGCCGGTCTCTCCCAATGGGGGACGGTGTCGCTCGCGGAGCGCGGCTATACGCCCCTTGAAATGCTGCAGTATTATTACGGGGACGATGTGGAGCTTGTCGCGACCAACGACATCCGCGGCATTGAAAGCTCCTATCCCGGCTTTTTATTAAAGCGCGGCATGCGAAACGACTATGTGCGCACCATCCAGCGCCAGCTTATCCGTATCCGGCAGGATTATCCCGCCATCCCCGCCATCTCAAGCGCCACGGGGTACTTCGGCCCGGAAACGGAGGCCGCAGTACTCGCCTTCCAGCGCATCTTCAACCTCACGCCGGACGGCATCATCGGCCCCGCAACATGGTATGCCATTTCACGCGTCTATGTCAGCGTGACCGGCCTTGCCGAAATCGAAGGGGAAGGGCTGCCGCTGCCCGGGGAAGTCGTTCCATACCCCGGCTACCTGCTGCGCCAGGGCGCGCGCGGGGATGCGGTGCGCACACTGCAGCGCTACCTCAATGATCTTTCCACCATATACGGCGCGCTGCTGCCCGTCACAGCCGACGGCGCGTTCGGTCCCCGGACGCGCAACGCGGTGATCGCCTTTCAGCGCCTGTTTGAGCTTACGCCGGACGGCATCGTGGGGCCTGCAACCTGGAATATGCTCATGCGGGTATGGGGCAATTCTTTTTAAAAAGTTTTTTGCTATCCTTTGGGCATGCAGCTGCATGCCCTTTTTGTTTTTAGCGCACCTGTGCTATGATACCTATAGAATTCCATATATATACACGAAATGAGGACCGCTCATGAGAAAACGCGCCTTTTCATTGCTGCTCGCAGCCATTCTCTTGCTTCTGCCGCTCTGTGCGCAGGCAAGCGGGCAGACCGTAACTGCGGAAGAGCTCGGTATGACCATCACGTTTCCGGAAGAGTTTATGCTCTTTTCACGCGAGATTGACCCCGCGGATGAAAACCTCTTTGTGCTTGGCACGACCGCCGAGGCGCTTGAAGCGCAGTTTCGCGAAAGCGGCGTCTATCTCAATGCCATCCATATGAACCCGCTTTATGAATATGTCGTTACCATGACCACGGACAGCGGCATGCAGGCGTTGGGTGATTTTTCGGACTTCAGCGATAAAGAGCTTGAGCAAATGGCGGATGAGATGCTCATCGCCCTTGAGGAAACGGGGGTCACCTACTCCGGCTATGAAATTGCGCGCATCGGCAGCTATACCTACTTCATATTGGATCCCTCGCAGATCATGGGTGGGCAGCAGGTGTACGGCCATCAGTACTACACTATTTTCAACGGTATGGCCGTCAATATAACGCTTCAATCCTATACCGGAAAAGTCACTCCGGAAATGAAGGCGGAACACCGCGCTATTATGGAGACGGTCTCCTTCCCGGAAAAGACAATCTCCGCCCAAAAAAGCAGTCTGTTCGACACCGGCCTTCTGCGCAACAGCGCAATCGGCGCTGCAATTGGGCTTGCTGTAGGCACTGTACTATATGTGACCGCCCGGCTGAAGAAAAAGAAGCGCGAAACCCGCGCATATGCCAGTACCTCTATTTCAGAAAAACGGTTGATGAGCGTGCGGCAGCCCGCCTCCTGCAAGGATTGCGGCGCAAAGCTTTCGCCCGGACAGGAATTTTGCGGCGGTTGCGGCGCAAGGACCGCTCTCTTGGAAAAACCGGAATAAGCGATAGGATAATAAAAAACCGTCTGCTCCCCAAGAAATGCGGGACAGACGGTTTTTTATGCTTTTTATTTTGGGGTCAAAGAAACGGGTCATAGAGCATGACAGGCGTGGGGGTTGCATAAAAGGGCGTCGCGGGCAAACCCTGCGCCACGCTTTCCCCCTGCGCCGGAGGCAGCGCCTGCATCCGGCAGTTCTGGTTTGCTTTTAACTGCTCAAGATACCCGCACTTTTCTTCCTGGGACATGATTTGGGGGCGTATGCCCGCCGGGAATACCGTCATCACTTTGAGCGCGTGCAGGTCGCACGCCACGCTGGTATTCGCGCTCTCATCCAGAAGCAGGAAAAAGCTTTGCGCCACCTGCAGCAGGATGCCCTCGCGGATATAGAGGGTATTGAGCGCGATCAGCATCTCGCAGATTACATAGCGGCCGATCATGTTCAACAGCATTTCTTGGGTGGTGGTATCGATATTCATGCCGCCGCATCCGCGTTTGTCCGCCGTAGGCGGCGATTTTGCATCCTGCGCCCACTCCTGCGCGGCATCATTCGCATAACGAACCTCACGTTCCATGGGAAGGCCCCTCCCTGCGTTTTTTGCCGCCTTTAGCGCACATAATTTCTGTTGACAAAGCCGGAATTATCCCCGTACTCAACGGAATACCAGTCTCCAAGCTGTCCGAGTATCGTCACCTGCGCGCCGTTGGGGATGCTTGCGACCACGGGGGCATCCATGTTCGGCCCGCTTCTGAGGTTGAGCGTACCGCTCGAAAGCGCCACCGTCCCTGTGCGCGGCGTAATGGGCCAGACAAACGGGGTATTGAAATACTCCGTAAGCGCCAGCGCAATGGTACGGGCGATTTGGTCGGTGTTGTTTACAATCCATTCCGCGTCCTCTTCATTGTCATGGTACGCAAGCTCAATAAACGCTGCAGGCGCTCTGGTCTGCACCACCTCGCCGATGCTTGTGGTGGGAATGGCCCGCACAAGATCGGGATCGGGATAAATATCCCGGATATTTTCCGCGATGATGTTTGCAGCAGTCTGCCCGCGCTGGCTGTTGGGCGCGTAGTAGATGTCCGATCCGCGTACGGTTCCATAGCGCCCCTCCGGCGCGGCATTGGAATGCAGCGCAAGATGCAGGTCATAATTTCCGGCGTTGGACGCGCGGATAGAGGACCTTGCCGTCATTTCCGGCGTATTGCGCGTAAAACGGATTCCGCTTGCGCGAAGATAGGGCTCCAGCGCATCCGCCAGCAAATTCATGTGATACTCTTCGCTGCCGCCTGTAACATATTCGTTTGATTCTTGTGTGGAAGGGCTCAGATAGATGTTCGGCAAAACGCTCACCTCCCAATGGAATTGTGGCGCGGCGGGTACAACAAAGCCGCACCTCTTTCCACTATATGCCGCAATCGCCAATCTTGCGCGGGAAAAGAATACTTCTTGTACGTTTCGGAAAAAGTACAGCCGTGGGCGTGTTTGAAAACACAAAATGCCGAGGCTTTGAAAAAAAGCAGGGCGCAATAAGGTAAAACTGCCGGAATCTCCGGAGACATTTGCGGTAACTCTCCCACAGCGTTCCGGCCTGTTTTATCAAAAGCAGGCAATTGCGTTGGCTTTCAAACCGGCCCTAATAGGAGGCAATATATGTTTATTCTGTTTTTGCGTGCGATCATATTATACCTGCTGATTTTTACGGTCATCCGCCTGATGGGGAAACGCCAGATCAGCGAGCTGCAGCCCTTTGACCTTGTGTTTACGCTGCTGATTGCGGACCTTGCGTCCGATCCCATTGCGGATACGAGCATCCCACTGGTATACGGCATCATCCCGATACTGGCGCTGTTTCTGCTGCAGCAGCTTGCCGCATGGGCCTCGCTCAAAAACGAACGGATCCGAAAGGTGCTTGCCGGCAAACCCCAGGTGATTATTTCGCAGGGCAAGGTGCTTGAGGAAGTGATGCGCAGCTCCTATTATTCGCTCAGCGATTTGATGGAGCAGCTGCGCGGAAAGGATATCTTTGATATCTCCGACGTCGCCTATGCGATTATTGAAACGGACGGAAGCCTGAGCGTATTGCTAAAAGGCGACCAGCACACACCTACCCTAGAGGATATGAACCTGAAGCCGCATTCGGAGCGGCTGCCGGAGATGCTTGTGCTCGACGGAAAGACGCACCACAAGGCGCTTAAGCACTGCGGATGCACCGAATCCTGGCTGCATGAGCAGCTCAAGGCCATGGACTACGCTTCGCCCGGGGAGGTGTTTTTTGCAAGCCTGTCGCCGGATGGGACGCTGCATGCGCAGGGGTATGAGAAATTAGGAGGCCGTATGGCCTCGCGTAAAACGAATGTGCACTTTGGTGAATCCAATGGCTAGACGCATTGCAAACTGCATCGCCCTTCTTATTTTGGTCGGCCTCTTTGTGTTTCCAAGCCGCTTTTTATGCGAATTGTCCGATGAAATCGTATCCGTTGCGGAGGATACGGTGGACGCCGTCCACCGGCAGGACTGGGACACGGCGCAAAACAACATGCAGGCAATCAACGCGCGGTTCCGCAAAACAAAGGACGCCCTCCAGCTGTTCCTGCATCACGGGGCGGTCGAGCAGTTGGACGGGGATTTGCGCGCAACGCTGCAGCTCATCCATTCCAAAGATGAAGCACAAACGCTTATGGAGCTGGAATTCATTATCAGCACCGCCATGCATCTCAAATGCATTGAAACGTTCAATTGGTCCACATTTTTATAAGCATATTCCCCCTCCTTGCGCTTTCTATGGCTGCGCAGTATGATGAAGCATATTGATGTTGTCCGCAGAAAAGGAGGAACAGCATGACAGGCAATGTGGTCAGCGCCATGATCGATTTTTACGCCGGGGATATCCAGCGTATCAATCATTTTTTGAAGGTATACGCCCTTGCAAAGAACATCGGCGAATGCGAGGGGCTTTCAGAAGAAGCCCGGCAGGTACTTGAGATTGCCGCCGTCACGCACGATATCGGCATCAAACCGAGCGAAGAAAAATACGCCGATTGCACAGGCCCCCATCAGGAGCTCGAAGGGCCGCCCGTTGCCCGCGCAATGCTGCATACCCTTGGATATGCTCCGGCGCTTATAGATCGCGTCTGCTATCTGATCGCCCATCATCATACCTACACGGATATCGACTCATTGGATTACCAGATCCTTGTGGAAGCGGACTTTCTGGTGAACCTGCACGAAGGAGAATGTACCCTTGACGCCGTACGTTCCGTGCGGGAAAAGCTGTTTCAGACCGCTGCCGGAAAAAGCTATCTCGACCGGATGTTCTTACATGGCAAATAGGTAAAATCCCCGCCGTTTCTATGGCGAAACCGGGCAGAAGTGCAGGAAATCCACGTGTTTTTTCCTTCCACAAAAGGTTCTTAAATACAACACGAAAAGTTCACGGTCGGTTCATTGGGCGTTCATGAAAAAAAAGTACACTCTTGGTGTCAGAAAGAGTTCACTGATGACACCCCCCAACACACTGGAAGCAACCGCCAGTGCCGCCCTCCGGTCTTCCCCGCCGGAGGGCACTTTTTATCACTTGTACAGGTGTCGCGCAAAGGGACACGCCTTTCGGGCAGGCGCCCGGCTTTACCGGCAGGTGCCGCCGCGCGAAGTATATTGGAGTTGACTTCTTCCATGCACTCCAGTATAATGTGTCTGTGTTGCGCAGCCATGCTGCACACATTGCAACTGTACGGCTGTAACGTTGCATCAGAGGGGAGGGAAAAAGAAAATGGAAATCCGTGTTGGAGAAAACGAGACTCTTGAGAGTGCTCTCAAACGGTTTAAGCGCAAATGCGCCCGCTCCGGCGTTTTGGCGGAGGTTCGCAGGCGTGAGCATTATGAAAAGCCCAGCGTGAAGCGCAAGAAGAAAGCGGAAGCTGCAAG
>JAEWCL010000010.1 GCA_023390655.1 Bacillota bacterium
CCGGCGCAACGGGTGCGACTGGCGCAACAGGCCCGACCGGCCCTGCCGGCGCAACGGGTGCGACAGGAGCAACAGGCCCGACCGGCCCTGCCGGCGCAACGGGTGCGACAGGAGCAACCGGTCCTACCGGCCCTGCCGGCGCAACGGGCGCGACAGGAGCAACCGGTCCTACCGGCCCTGCCGGTGCAACGGGCGCGACTGGCGCAACAGGCCCGACCGGTCCTACCGGCCCTGCCGGCGCAACGGGTGCGACAGGTGCAACCGGCCCGACTGGCCCCACCGGACCCACCGCTCCGTATGAACTTGCACAACAAAGAAAATTGCGTTAAGAAGTGTGGTGTATCTCTTCCGAATGCTCTATTTTGTTGATCAGCGCTTCGCTGCAATTCATCAGCTTGACAGGGTCCTCCTGGAAGCCTTCCGCGCGGCTGGGGGTAAGAATGATGCGAAGCGTCTGGAACATCAGGCTTAAGTCATGCAAAAACGTATAGTTTTCAATATACATCAAATCCATCAGCAGTTTATCCTGCGAAGACGTATCATAATTGCCGTATACCTGCGCGTTGCCGGTCAGGCCTGCCTTTACGTTCAGGCGGTAACGGAAAGCGGGAAGTTCCTTTTCATATTCCGCCGCAATTTCCGGGCGTTCCGGGCGCGGCCCCACAAACGACATATTCCCGATCAGGATGTTGAACAGCTGGGGCAGTTCATCCAGCCTGCATTTGCGCAGGAACCGGCCGACAGGCGTGACGCGGTCGTCATTGGTAACGGTCAGGCGCACACCGTTCTTTTCGGCGTCCACTACCATGGAGCGGAATTTATACAGGTTAAACACCTTGCCGTCGCGTGTCAGACGGGGCTGGGTGTAGATAATGGGCTTGCGGTCATAAAGCCAGACGGCGGCGGCGGTCAGCAACATGAAGGGCGATGTGATGACGATGCCGACGATGGCACAAAAAAGGTCAAACGTCCGCTTCCAGATGCGCTCTTCCATCGTCAGCCTGCCGTTGCGGCACAACAGCAACGGCGTATCTACCGCATGTACGCTTTGCGCGCCGTTTTTGATGACGTCTATAATGCCGGGCATAAAGTACAGGCGCTTCTGCTTTTCATAGCAAAGCTGGATCAGCCATTCCTGCATAGCCGGATCGTTTACCGCCAAAAGCACGGAAGGGTATTGCTCAATAATCAGCGCAATGCGATTCTTTTCACTGCTTGCGTCCAGATAGTAGCAAATGCTGTAGCGCTCCTTGATGACATTCAGTTTTCCGGCGAGAGCGACCTTGGACGGGTCGTCATACAGGAATACCATTTTCTGTGGTGCAAAGATCCGGTTGTAAATTCTGTTGGAAACAAACGCCCAGAATGCCGCCAATAGAAGCTGTGCCGCCGTCATGAGCAAGAATCCCGTGACCGGAGCAAGCTTGTAGCTTAACAGCGATACCTGAAAGTAGGTGACGCCGTTTGTGAGAAGAATCGCAATTGCCTGGGACAGGATGATCTCAAGGATGCGGAGCGTGCCGATGCGGTGCCCCTTCATCAGCAGTATGAATGAATAGAGAATGACCGTATAAAGCCCATACAGGATATAATTTCCACGCCGGAAAAACGGAATCGGCAGCGCCGCATTATAGAAATTGCTCCATACAAAGAAAAATACGCTCACCAAAAGCGCGACGTTCAAAAGCGCAATGAGCCCCTGTATGGATTTCTGAAAATTTGTACTCATAGTTCCTCCCGGATTCTTTTCCGCATCAGGGATACCAACGCCCTATGGAAACCGGATCTCTTTGGATGCGGTATCCTCCTGCCCGCGGGAGAGCATGGCGACGACTCCAAGAAGAATCCAGAGCGCGGGGGCGGATATCGGCAGGCTGATGCTGAAAAATGCCTGTACAAGGTAGCTGATGCACGCAAGCAGGCAGGCAAGCAGCAGCGGATTCTCAAATGCGGGTTTGACGGCCTTTAGAAGCGCTGCGCCAAGGAATGCCAGATACGCCGCAAGGCCCAATATACCCTGGCAAATCAGGATTTGGAGATACTCATTGTGCGCCTTGTCATAGTATTGGTTGAACTGGCTCATGCTCTCTTCCTTAAACGGCTCAAACCTGTCCACAAATGTATCCGGGCCGGAGCCAAACAAAAGCTGGCCTACCGGCGTATCCTCTTTCAAAAGCTGTATGGAGCGGTTCCACACATAGCCGCGGTAGCTGCCGAATTCATCCTGCAGGTTGCCGTTGAGCATTTCACGCGCCTGATACAACGTACCTGTAGCGGGATCCTTGCCGATGTGCTCCAACGCCACAACGCCCATGATGAGGATCAGCACTGTTAAAGACGCGCCGACCCACCGCATGGTTGCTTCTTTTGGCGCAACCTTTATTTGCCTGGCCGCAAGAAACAAAACGCTGCCCAACACCAGCAGGGCGATGGCAATCAAGAACCAGCGGCTGCCGAACACATGTACGGTGCCCGGTTCGGCGTTGCCGGTGTTAAAGAGGAAGATCATCAGCGCATAGACGCCGCCGAGGAGCATGAGCCGCGCAAACGACTTCAAATCCGTCATAACAAATGGAAGCGAAAGCAGGAATGATGCAAGCGCGCCGACCATACCGGCCTCGGCGCCCGCAACCATCAGCATATAGGTGTTGATTGCGCCCGCCGCAAGATAAAGCAGGCGGAATTTGCTTTCGTGTCTGGCATAGAGAATGCCGAAAAACACGACGGTGATGGAAAGGTAGGAGGAAACAACGTCGATATTGCCGAGCGTTGTGCGGAAGATGATCGTCTTTCCGGTAAGGCCGGGAAGGGCATCATGCGGGAACAGCTTTAAAAAGTCCATCTCATAATATTGCAGGATGCCGATGGCGCTCACAAGGATGGCGGAGATGGCAAACGCCGCAAAGTCCCATTCCCTGGGCCGGTAATAGAGAATGACAAAGCAGAAGATACCGGCGTACAGCAGCTGCGTCATAAGCCCGTCATAGCGTTCGGTATAGCCCCAGAACACATGCTCCGGATACGGCGTGAAGATGGCGGAGATAAGTGTGACAAAGAGAAATCCGGCGAGCGCCCAACCCGCAAACGAAAGGGAAAAACGCTTTTTCTGAGTTTTTATCAGGCTTGTCCCGTCAAACTGCGTAAAGAAGAGGATGGGGATGCTCACGAATGTCAAGATGGTAGCGACAAAGAAAAATACCGCCTTATGCTTGGTGAGGCTGAAATACTTTTCCGCATTCAAATATAAGGGAAACAGGCAAAGCATCACGACAACGTAGATGCGTGCCAATAGTTCTCTTTGAAGCGCACTCCTGCTTTTCGGCGCGGCAACGATTTTTTGCTTGGCGGCCAAACTGACTTACCTCCCACTGTAGCATACAAACAGATTATATGTTAGGCGGTACGGAAAGTAAACAAAAACCCATGCATTTGTAAAGGATTTACAGGTATTTTTCGTTGGAACCACAGGGATTCGCGCAGCGAAAAACAAGCGTGATCGCGCCGCTTTGATGGATATAAACGGTTTCTAACAATGCACACAAAAGGCCCCGGTCCGGAAGCGCCCCGCCGGGTTGTGCGGGCGTGCGGAGGAACTGTGCGCGCGCTTCCCGGGCGGCGCTTTCCGCCTCCTGCGCGTGCAGGAGCTGCTCCCGCGCCGCATCGATCGCCGCTGTTCTCTGTGAAAAGGCGTCCTTCATGCGGAGATATTCTTCCTTTGAAAGCTCTCCTGATTTCCAGTCGATATACAGGCCTGTAAGCGCGTGCTGAATTTTTTCACGTTCGTGAAGCAGACGGCGTTCCTGTTTTTTTGCGCTTTTTTCAATCCGTACTTCCTGCGCGCTCGGCTCCGCGCCATTCCATCCCACGGTGAGCAGCGCACGCAGCGCGCCGGAGACGGCAGCCTCCAATGTATCCAGACGGATGGAGTGCCTGGTGCAGGCCTGCGAAGATTTTTCCTGATACGTCCTGCACGCATAATAGGTATGGCCTTTCGCGCTGCGGCGCGTCATGGCCTTGCCGCAGTTTGCGCAGCGCAGCAAGCCCGCAAACGGGGAAAGTTCCGTCTTGTTCGGCGCGGTTTTTGCACGCAGCGCATTTTGCGCCTGCGCCTGTGAAAAAGCAGCGTCGTTTATGATCGGCGCATGCGTATGCTTTGCCCAAACCCACTCCTCCTGCGGGACGCGCACCTCTGTATGGACCTTGTAGCTTTTGACGCGGCTCCGGCCCTGCACCGTATGGCCAAGATAGGTGGGATTTACAAGGATTTTTGCAATGGTGCCCGCGGACCACAGCCCGTCGTTGTGGAGTGCGTTTGGGTTGTGGTAGGAAAGACCCTGCGCGCGCTTGTATGAGGCGGGGTTTGGGATGCGCATGGCATTGAGGCGCTTTGCAATGCCGGCCTTGCTCATCCCTTCGATTGTAAACCAACGAAAAATGTCCCGCACAACTCCGGCCGCCTCCGGGTCGATCAGCAACCGGTGCCTGTCGGAAGGGTCTTTTTGATATCCATAGGGCGCAAAGGCACCGATAAATTCGCCGCTTTTTCGCTTGCTCATGAAGACGCTGCGCACCTTGAAGGAGGTCTGCCTGCAAAAATCGTCGTTGATGACGTTCTGGAGGGGGACAAGGATGCTGTTCATCAGCTCCGGCGCGCGGTAGCTGTCTAAAGCGGGCAGCTCCAGCGAGATAAAGCGCACGTCCATCTCCACGAACAGGCGCTCCATATAGTGACCCGCTTCGATATAATTTCTGGAAAGCCGTGAAGGGTCCTTGACGATGACGCAATTGACGCGCTTTGCGCGGATATCCGCAAGCATCTGTAAAAACGCGGTCCGGTTGGTGTCCGTACCGGTAAAGCCATCGTCCACATAACACGCATACAGGCGGAATTCCGCAGGATGTGTCAAAAGGTAATCCGTCAGCCTTTGGCGCTGGTGCCGGATACTTAGGCTCACGTCATTGCCGTCCTCTTTGGAAAGCCGCACATAGAGCGCGGCGTTCCAGACGCGTGATATAGAAGGCGGGGCGGGCGTATTCATTGCAGTTCTCCGCTGGCGTCCATCAACGCTGCCGGAAAGGCGGTATCAAGATAGGCCTTGAGCAATTCGGAGGCGGGAGGACCATCCTCCTGAAAAATCAAGCGGATTGCAGTAGTACCGCAGCGCAGGAGGATATCATCCCGGCGATTGAGCGCGGCTTTTAAAACGTGGGGCTCCGGCAGGGCGGCGGAGATATCCAGGCATGCCGTATCCCTGCCTGTTTCCGGCTCCCGCATGGCATGACGCCGCAGTTCCATAACGCCACCTCCTTTCGTACTCTCCAACGAGTCATCATTTCATTGGAGGACAATACCATCGCTATGCGCCCGCGCTTGTACAATATGCGTTGTGTATCGCAATACGGCGCCACCGGTCCGATTGGCCCCGGCAACGCGCTCTCCGGCGTACAGGTACAGCTGCAGGGCAGCTCCGGCGGCACTGTGGCGGACGGCGCGAACGTGCTGTTTGATGTCAACCTGAACAGCATCAGCCCCAATATCGCCTATGCGCCCGCAACCGGCGTGTTTACGATTACGGAGGCCGGCACCTACTACATCAGCTGGTGGGTAATTACCGATGGCGCGGAAGCGGAGACGAACGTGGAGTTCACCATCGAGACATCCACCGGCGGAGCGATCTCCGCGGTATCGCCCGCTCCCACGGTAACGACACAGCTAAGCGGCAACGCGCTGATTACCGTTACCACCATACCCACGACCTTCTCCCTGGTCAACAACTCCGGCGCTACCGTAACGTATGGCACGGGCGCGGTGCAGGCAGACCTGACCGTGGTGCAGATCGTATAACACAAAAGAAGAGAGTGCCAAGAAGGGAAGGGAGCCGCCACATTTGTGGCGGCTCCCGAATGTTTATGCCATCCATTCCTCTTGCGCGCAGGAAGGATACCATGTATACTCGCATTAGCAGAGTAGGCGTTGTGCATGCGCGTTTGTGCTATGCGGTAGGGGATGGGAAGTTGCCTCTGCCCGAAGGGAGTCTGGTGCCCCCGGGTCAACAGCCGCGTCCGCTGCGCAATGCGCCCATTATTTTTTTGGGTGAAGTTGCGCCCACAATAACGGGCGTTTTTTTATGCGCCCGCAAGGGAGGCGCTTTTTATGAAACCGGTATTCCATACAAAACGGCTTGTTCTCTGTGCGTTGTTCACGGCAATCGGCGTATTGCTTTCGGGGCCGCTGAGCATTCCTGTCTTTCCTCTTGGCATTTATTCGCTCAAAATTGGCCTTGGCACATTGCCCGTCATCCTTTCGGGCATCCTCTTCGGCCCGGTGTACGGCGGTATCGTCGGTGCGATTACCGATGTGCTGCAGGTACTACTGTTCCCGAAGGGCGCTTTTGTGCCGTGGTTTACAGTGGTAGCGGCGCTCAACGGCATCATCCCGGCGCTGTTTTTTCGCAGAAGGCAGCGTGCGACCCTTTTACGCCTGCTCGCAGCCGTTGGAAGCGCACAAATCGTTTGTTCTGTCATTTGCAGCACGTTCCTGCTGGTGCTGCTCTACGGCATTCCCCTTGAGACGATACTGCCGCTTCGCGCCATCAATCAGGCGGTGACGATCCCGGTCTATGTGCTTCTGCTGCTCCTGTTGTTCCCCCTGCTCAAAAAGCATGGCGTTGCAGAGACGCCGGAGGCAGCCGCCAGAAAACAAAAAGAATAGTGTTTCGTATAAAAACGCCCGGTGCAACAGAAAAGCACCGGGCGTTTTGTTGACCCTTAAGGCAATTAGCTCCTCTTCGGCTGGCTGAAAAAGCTGCCGATGGTCATGATGATGGCAAACAGCAGCAGGTACCAGGCTACAGCAATCCCGTGCGCAAAGATTGCAGCCACCACCATGAAGATGGAGCCGAGGATGGCCAGCGTGGGGATGACAAAGCGTTTGCCGAAGGAAAGATCCCTTTCGTTCTTCATCAGCATGAAGAAGATCGGGATGTACGCCGCATAGAGGGTGACGATGGGGAGCTCGGACGAATCGAACGCCAGCGGGCCGAACCACGGTTCGGTCAGATTTGCGCCGTAGAAATACAACAGCCAGAAACTGCAAAGCAGCAGGCCCAGAATAGAGGAGTTCGCGGGCATGTTGGTGCCTTTATCGACCTGCTTGAAAATAGCGGGGTGCGGGCCGACATCGCGCGCGGCAAGCGAATACATGCCGCGGGTGCATCCGAGCATCAGGCCGTTGAGCGTTCCAAGGCACGAAATGACAACGAACACAAACAGCAGCGTGCCGCCGACATTGGAGAAGATTTTCGTAAAGGCGGCCTTTGCGCCTTCCTCACCGTTGCGCATCATTTCAGCGTTGCTGATGCCGCCTGCAAGACCGACATAGTAAAGGATATAAACGACGATGACGATGATGGTGCCGAACAGCAGCGCCTTAGGAAGGTTCTTCTTTGCGTCCCTGAGTTCGGCGTTGATGCTGGTGGCGACAATCCAGCCTTCATATGCAAACGCGCTTGCGACGACCGCGGTGAAGAGCGCCGTGCTTTTTTGCACCGGGACAACAACGGTGGTGAAGTTTTCTACCGTCATGCCGTTGGTTAGCCCTGCGATGGTGCCGATCACCGCCATCAGCAGCAAGGGGATGAGCTTGATGACGGTGGTGGAAACCTGGAACTTTCCGGCTGCTATGGGGGAGAGCGCATTGACCGCATAGCTTGCAATTAAATAGAAGCCGGAAATGATCATGCACTCCGCTCCCACGATGGAGAAGCCCAAAAGCACGCAGGTGTACCGCGCGGATACCCATGCAAGTACGGAGGTAATGGCCGGATAATACACCGTCGCCATGAACCAGCCGATGTAATAGCCGTATTTTTTGCCCATGGTGACGTCGGCATAGTCTACAAGGCCGTTGACGTATTCGTACTTGGTCGCCATGATGGAAAAGGTGTAGGCGCAGATGATCATGATCAGGCCGCCAATGATCCAGGAAAGGATGCCCAGCGGCAGGTCGCCTCCGGTGGCCGTCAAAATCTTTTCCGCCTTAAAAAATACGCCGCTGCCGATGACGATGCCGACCACCATTGCGATGGCAGTCATCAACCCGTATTTCTTTTTAAGCTCTCCGTCCATAGCAAATAAATCTCCCTTTTCTATTCTTTTGTGTCCTGTCTGAACATGCAAAAACAGCTGTCCGCCGTTTTTAGGGGAAAAAGAAATACTGCATATTATCCGTTAATTGATGGAAGAAGCTGCCGCAGCGCAATATTGCCAATGCGGCTGAATGGTTCACTAACGTATTATCGCGTAGCGGGCATGCCTGTGTCAATAGCGGGACCTTTTAAAAAAGGATGTGGTGTTCTTGAAAAAATCGGTAGCATCCTTGCTTGTAAAATATCGGTGGGAAGGAGGATGAAAAATAAATACGATTAATAAATCAATTATTGCGGTATTTGAAGAAAAATAAAACAATATGCCGGATAAATAGACAAAAACCAGGAACTATGCCTGTTTGCGCACTGCATATTTCTAAAAAGAATTTAATTTTCAGAATATTTATTTTTATTTAACCATCCGGCATGCTTTGATGCGCGTATAAAATGAATTAATAATTTCATTGAGGATTTCATTGTGGTAAAAAATATTGCGCAGGAAATGATCCTGCGCAATAACAAGACGCATATTTGTGTTTACAATCAATGTGTACGCAGCCAGCTGAGGACGTAAAGCAGGCTTAAGAGAAGCTGCAACACAAAAAGGCCGATGCAAACATTCTTTCGCACGTTGTCCTTGCGGCGGTGAAAGATGTTGATGCCTACCAGGGGCACGACGGGAATGATGCCCGCACAAAAAATGAATGCTGCGGTGAGCAATAAGAACGCCTCCTAAACTCGCATCGCGACTGGCGATACAACCTCTGACAGGGAATTACAAACTATAAATACCCTATCATATCCTGTAACAAGCAACAATCGGGGGTTACTGGAAGCAAAGGCAATGACGCGCAAAACAAGCGCGCGGTGCAGGAAGGCGAGAATGTAAAAAGAAAACAAATATTCGTATCAGGTGTTTTCCTTCGTGAGACTTTCTGATACAATGTATGTCGAATACAGAAATTGGGGAGGGCACGGGTATGGTCAGGCATGTGGTTTGCCAGAAGTTTGCGGATGCGGCGGATGCCAAGGAGGCGGCGCGGATGCTGCGCGCGCTTGTGGGAACGGTACCCACTTTGCGCAGCATGGAGGTAGGCCTGAACGAGCTTGCGTCCGAGCGTGCGTTTGACCTTGTGCTGATCGCTACGTTTGACGATATGGAAGGGCTGCATGCATATGACGCGCATCCTGTGCACGCAGAGGTACGCGCATTCATCAAGCCCCGCAGAACAGGAACCGTGTCTGTTGATTATACATTTTAATACGCCGCTGGAGGCGGATGAAGGGACAAATGGACGAATTCAAAGTGGTATCCCCCTTTGAACCGCAGGGCGACCAGCCGCAGGCGATCGATACGCTTGCGCAGGGCGTGGAACGGGGGGACAGGCTGCAGGTGCTCTTGGGCGTCACCGGCAGCGGGAAAACATTCACCATGGCAAAGGTGATCGAGCGTGTGCAGCGGCCTACGCTCGTATTGGCGCACAACAAAACGCTTGCGGCACAGCTCTGTTCCGAGTTCAAGGAATTTTTCCCGGACAGCGCGGTGGAATACTTTGTCAGCTATTATGATTACTATCAGCCGGAGGCGTACATTGCTTCCTCGGATACCTACATTGAAAAGGTCTCCACCGTCAACGAAGAAATCGATAAATTGCGGCACAGCGCGACCTGCGCGCTCAACGAGCGGCGGGATGTGATTATTGTCGCGTCCGTTTCGTGCATCTACGCGCTGGGTGATCCGGAAGAGTATATGCGCCTTTCCATATCCTTACGAAAAGGCATGGAGATCGGGCGGGACGAGGTCATGCGCAAGCTCGTGGACATCCAGTACCAGCGCAACGACTTTGATTTTGCGCGCGGTACATTCCGCGCGCGCGGGGATGTGCTGGAGATTTTCCCGATGAACTGGTCGGAAAAGGCGCTGCGGGTGGAGTTCTTTGGCGACGAAATCGAGCGCATCAGCGAGGTGAACGTGGTCACGGGCGAAATGCTCATGGACCGCGCGCATGTCGCGATCTTCCCGGCCTCCCATTATGCGACAAGCCGGGAAAAATTAAACGCCGCCATGCAGGAAATTGAGGACGATATGTACGCCCGCGTACGGGAATTAAAGGCGCAGGACAAGCTGGTGGAAGCGCAGCGCCTGGAACAGCGCACGCTGTATGATCTTGAAATGATGCGGGAGCTTGGCTACTGCAGCGGTATTGAAAACTACTCCCGCTATTTTGACGGACGCACGCCCGGGCAGCCGCCTTTTACCTTGCTTGATTATTTTCCAAAGGATTTTTTGTTGTTTGTGGATGAAAGCCATGTGACCCTGCCGCAGGCGCGGGGCATGTACCGGGGGGACCGCGCGCGCAAGGAAAACCTGGTGCAGTACGGCTTCCGTATTCCGTCTGCGTACGACAACCGTCCCCTGAAGTTCGAGGAGTTTGAGGACCGCATCAACCAGGTGGTGTGCGTTTCCGCAACGCCGGGGAATTACGAGATGGGGCTCACCACGCAGGTGGCGGAGCAGATTATCCGCCCGACCGGCCTTGTGGATCCGGAAATCTCCATCCGCCCCGTCAAAGGCCAGGTGGACGATATCTTGGGCGAGGTCAAGCAGGTTGCCGCAAAGGGCTTCCGCACGCTCATTACCACGCTCACCAAGCGTATGGCGGAGAACCTGACGGAGTATTTGGACGGTATGGGCATCCGCGTCCGGTACATGCACAGCGATATCGAAACCATCGAGCGCATGGAGATCATCCGCGATTTGAGACTTGGGGAGTTCGACGTGCTGGTCGGCATCAACCTCTTGCGTGAAGGCTTGGACCTGCCGGAGGTGGGCCTGGTGTGCATCCTCGATGCGGATAAGGAAGGCTTTCTCCGGTCGGATACCTCGCTTATTCAGACCATCGGCCGCGCGGCGCGTAATGTGGAGGGCCGGGTCATCCTGTATGCGGACGTCATTACGCCGTCCATGCAGCGCGCGATGGATGAAACAGAACGCCGCCGCGCCAAGCAGCAGGCGTATAACGAGGAGCACGGCATTACGCCAAAGAGCATTACAAAAGCGATCCATAACGTGCTTGAGATATCTAGAAAGGTCAAGGATGCGGCAGGCGCGCTCTCACCGGAGGACAGGGAGAAGCGCATCTCCATCCTCACCCAGCAGATGCGCGAGGCTGCGGCGGCGCTGGAGTTTGAGGCCGCAGCAAAGCTTAGGGATGAGCTGCGCTCTTTGCAGGGGGAAACGGCGCTTGCGCCGAGTAAACCCGCGCCCGGCACCGTGGGCAGCAAAAAGCCCGCGCGGGGCAGGACGCGCAAGTAGTGATGATATGAAATTCTGTTATCCATATTAGGACTGTTTTAGCCCGAAAGGGATTCCCAAGGGAGGTATCCCTTGGGTGGAGGCTCGGGGGCAAGGCTCCTGAAACGGTCATGCCCAGAGTGAATAACTTCGGTTGCTTCTTCCTTGCGAGAAAGAGGCAGGGTAAAGCCCCCATCGCAACCCACACGCATACAACCGGAAAACCGGTCAAATATTGATAAAGGGAAATTGGTTTTGCACATGCACGATTCGATTGTCATCAAAGGGGCGCGGGAGCACAACCTCAAGAACGTGACGCTCACGCTGCCCAGAAACAAGCTGATTGTTATGACAGGGCTTTCCGGCTCAGGAAAGTCCTCGTTGGCGTTTGATACCATTTATGCGGAAGGGCAGCGGCGGTATGTGGAAAGCCTGTCCGCCTATGCGCGTCAGTTCCTCGGGCAGATGGAAAAGCCGGATGTCGACTCCATTGAGGGGCTTTCTCCTGCTATCTCCATCGATCAGAAGAGCACCAGCCACAACCCAAGGTCCACGGTGGGCACGGTAACTGAAATACACGATTACCTGCGCCTGCTCTACGCGCGCTGCGGCATCCCGCATTGCCCAAGCTGCGGCAAGCCCATCTCCCGCCAGTCGATCGACCAGGTGGTGGATCAGGTGCTTTCCCTTCCGGAGGGCACACGCATCCAGATCATGGCTCCTTGCGTGCGCGGCAGGAAGGGCGAGCACCAGAAATTGTTTGACCAGCTGCGCAAGGATGGGTATGTCCGCGTGCGGGTGGACGGCACGCAGTATGACATTGGCGACGTCCCGGCGCTCGATAAGAAATTCAAGCACACCATTGAGGCGATCATAGACCGCCTTGTGATCAAACCCGGCATTGAAAGCCGCCTGACGGACAGCATTGAAACCGCGTTCGCGCTCGCGGGCAATCTGGCGCTTGTGGATATCATTGACGGGGAGCCCATGCTGTTTTCCCAGAACTATGCGTGTCCGGATTGCGGCATCAGCATGGAGGAGCTTTCCCCGCGCATGTTCTCCTTCAACAACCCCTTTGGCGCCTGCTCCACCTGTACGGGGCTGGGCACGCTACTAAAGGTAGACCCGGAGCTCGTTATCCCCGACACTTCGCTCTCGCTTGAGCAGGGCGCGATCAGCGTAACGGGCTGGCACAGCGATGCGCACGAAAGCATCGCGTATATGTATTTTAAGGCGCTTTCGGAAGCATATGGCTTCTCGCTGCATACGCCGGTCAAGGATTTGCCTCAAAAGGCGCTCAACGCGATCCTCTACGGCACCGGCAAGGAAAAGCTGCACATCATATACTCCAAGGAGTACGGCTCCGGCTCGTTTGACGCGCCGTTTGAAGGGATCATCAACAACCTTGAGCGTCGCTATAAAGAAACGCAGAGCGATTATTCCAAGCAGGAGATCGAGGCGTTTATGGCAAACACCCTCTGCCCGGATTGCCACGGCAAGCGTCTGAAACCGGAAAGCCTTGCGGTGACGGTGGGGGAGAAGAATATTTCGGATTTGAGCGAGGCGACGGTATTGGAAGCGCGCACGTTTTTAGGCAGCCTTTCGCTTTCCAGCTCTAGCCAGATCATCGCCTCACAGATTTTAAAGGAGATCGACGCGCGCCTTGGCTTCCTGGTGGATGTGGGCTTAGACTACCTCACGCTTTCGCGCGGGGCCAGCACGCTTTCGGGCGGGGAGGCGCAGCGTATCCGGCTTGCAACGCAGATCGGCTCCGGTCTTGTGGGCGTATTGTACATTCTCGACGAGCCGAGCATCGGCCTGCACCAGCGGGATAACGCGAGGCTCCTTACCACGTTGAAGCACATGCGCGATATCGGCAACACCCTCATCGTCGTCGAACACGACGAAGAAACGATGATGGAGGCCGACTATCTTGTGGACATCGGCCCGGGCGCCGGCGAGCACGGCGGGCATATTGTGGCGGCGGGCGAGGTCAGGGAAGTGATGGCGTGCGAGGCGTCCGTCACCGGCCAGTTCTTAAGCGGCGCGCGCAGCATCCCCGTGCCGGAAAAGCGTCGCCCGCTCAACGGAAAATGGCTGCATGTCAAGGGCGCGCGCGCGCATAACCTGAAAGGGATCGACGTGGATATCCCGCTTGGCGTGTTCAGCTGTGTGACGGGCGTTTCCGGCTCGGGCAAATCGAGCCTTGTCAATGAGCTGGTGAAAAAGACCCTTCTGCGCGATCTCAACCGCGCGCGGGTGCGCCCCGGCGACTGTGACGGCATCACGGGCATAGAGCATCTTGACAAGATCATTGATATCGATCAAAGCCCCATCGGACGCACGCCAAGGAGCAACCCGGCCACCTATACGGGCCTGTTTGACCTGGTGCGCGAGGTGTTCGCCATGACGCCGGATGCAAAGCTCAGGGGCTACACGAACGGCAGGTTCAGCTTCAACGTCAAGGGCGGGCGCTGCGAGGCGTGCAACGGCGACGGCATCCTGAAAATTGAAATGCACTTTTTGCCGGACGTCTATGTCCCCTGCGAGGTTTGCGGCGGCAAGCGCTACAACCGTGAGACGCTGGAGGTCCGGTACAAGGGCAAATCCATTTACGATGTGCTGGAGATGACGGTAGAAGAGGCGCTTTCGTTCTTTTCGCCCATTCCCCGCATCGCAAAAAAACTGCAGACGCTTTATGACGTGGGACTGTCCTATGTCAAGCTCGGGCAGCCATCCACGCAGCTTTCCGGCGGCGAGGCGCAGCGCGTCAAGCTCGCAACAGAGCTTTCAAGAAGGGACACCGGAAGGACGCTCTATGTGCTGGACGAACCCACAACGGGGCTGCACATGGCGGATGTGGAGCGGCTTTTGGAGATTTTGCAGCGTCTGTGTGAGAGCGGAAGTTCCGTGCTGGTGATTGAACATAATCTTGATGTCATCAAGACGGCGGATTATATTATAGATATGGGTCCGGAAGGAGGAGACCGTGGCGGCTGTGTCATTGCCCACGGTTCCCCCGAGGAAGTTGCCCGGGTGGAAGGAAGCTATACGGGGCAGTACCTGTCACGTGTGCTGCACCGGTAGGACTATCCGTCCCAACTCTATTTTGAAAAGATCGGGGGTATGCGTATGGCATTTACCATGGAACGGTGGCATTCCGCCGTTGGTCAGCGGTTTGCGGTACGGAAATACAGGACAGAGCCGGATGAAAAGGAGATGGACGAACTATACCGCCAGGCGGAGCAGCTTTCCGCACGGGGTGTTCGCATCCTCATAGGCCATGAACCCAAGGTATTTGCGCCCATTCTGTTCGGGGCCGGGCGTATCAAGGGTACGGGCTGGTTTGCGGCATTCGTGCAGGATGAGGATACGGATGACCGGACGGTGGGCTATCTTGGCGAGGCGTTCGTGCTCGAAGCCACGGCGATGGGCTTTGGTACCTGCTGGCTTGGCATGTACAACAAAAAGGCCGCGGCTGCGGCGCTGGAGCTAAAGCCCGGTGAGGAACTGACCTGCATCACGCCGCTTGGAATCGCCGCTGAAAACTATGCTGCGCGTCCCAGAAGGTCGCTTGATAAGCTGACAGGCATGACACAGGAAGAGCTCCAGATGCTGCCGGAGTGGCAGCAGCGCGCGCTCGAATGCGCGCGGCTTGCGCCTTCCGCTGTCAACGGCCAGCCCTGGCAGTATATTGTAGAGGGCGAAAACATCCGCGTGCGCAACACCGGCAACAACTACGGCTATGGGATGATCGACTGCGGCATTACCATGCTGCATCTGGAGCTTGGCGCAGCCCATGGCGGCGTCGCCGGCGAGTGGAGCTTTGAAGAGGACGATGCGGTGTTCACCCCGACTTCTTATGAGAATTAAGCGCCTCTGGGCGCTTTTTTCTGCTTTCCAATTCGACAGCACGAAAGGGGACAGCAATGGAACTTCTGCGCGCGCTTGCCGAACTTCGTACGCCGTTTTGGGACGCCGTGATGGGGTCCCTGACCTATCTCGGGGATGAGACGGTATTCATGGCGGTCGGGCTCATTGTGATCTGGTGTATCGATAAAAAGTGGGGCTTCCGCCTGTTCTATATGGGCCTTTTAGGTACGGCGCTCAATCAGCTGCTCAAGGCCACCTTCCTGCTGCCGCGCCCGTGGGTACAGGACCCGTCATTTTCCATTGTGGAGGCCGCGCGGGAGGGGGCGACCGGGTATTCCTTCCCCAGCGGGCACACGCAAAGCGCGGTTATGCTGTTTGGCGGCGTCGCCATGTGGCTCAAGAAAAGATGGGTCACGGTGATTGCCGTTGCCGTCATCCTCATAACGGCATTTTCCAGGATGTATCTTGGCGTGCATACGCCGCTCGATGTCGGCGTTTCTTTAGGGGCGGGCGTATTGATGCTTGTGTTGATGCATTACGCGTTCCGCTATGCGGACAGCGGCAGGCGCGCCGTCTATATATTGGGGGGCGCCGGCATGTTGTTCGCGGCAGCCGTGATCCTGTATCTGTTCCTTGCGCCGGTCACAGCCGCCAATGTGGCGGAATTTGACGCGCATGGCAAGGAAAGCGTATGGTCTTTGGTCGGGGCAATGCTGGGGCTGTTGTGCATCTGGTGGATCGACGACAGATATCTCCAGTTTCCGGTGAAGGCGGTGTGGTGGGCGCAGGCAATCAAATGCCTGGGCGGTCTTGCGCTTTTGATGGCGGTGCGCGTTGCGTTAAAGGCGCCGCTCAACGCGCTGTTTGCGGGGGACGCCGCGGCGAATGGCTTGCGGTATTTGATCATGACCCTGGTCGGCGGGGCGGTCTGGCCGATGACGTTCCGCTTCTTTTCTCGGCTGGGCAGCCGGAGGAGGTCTTAAAGGCCGTCTGCATTTAAACTTGAAACAGGTAAGAACAAAGCGCGCCACGGTTGCGGCGCGCTTCAAGTACAAATGAACCTTTTTTCAGGGGCTTTGCCCCTGAACCACACCCAAGGGACATGTCCCTTGGGAATCCCCTCTCATCATAACGCCCTGTTTAGGGTATTGGAATGGGTTCTTAGGGGCGTTACGGCCCTAAGCGGGTGTTTGAGGGCAGAGCCCTCAACGTACTCCCTTTTTCAGTAGCCAGAGTGCGGTATTCGCATTACAACCCACTCTGATCCTTTCTTCGCTGCAGCGGATAAATGGACAGGTTGCCGTTACAGACATAGGCAAGGGCGCACACCACAACAAAATAGGGCAGGTAGGAAAAGCCGAACACCTCCGCGCCGATAAGCATCGGGGCGATGAAGGTGTTTGTTGCACTTCCAAACACGGCGGCATACCCAAGGGCTGCTACAAAAGGGGCGGGAAGGCCAAGCGCCGCGGCAAGCACAACGCCCAGGGACGCGCCGATGGAGAAGAGTGGCGTCACCTCTCCGCCCTGAAAGCCTGCGGACAGGGTCACGACGGTGAACAGCAATTTCAACGCAAAATCCCACGGGAAAATCCCGGTATCAAAGCTCATGGAAATCAGGTTCGTCCCAAGCCCTGCATACCTGCCATTCCAGAAAAGCAGGGAAAGGCCGCCGATTGCGGTGCCGGCCACAAGAATGCGCAGCATGGGGTTGTGCATTTTACCGGACAACCATTTCTTCATTTTGTGCAGGCACAAAGAGAACAAACCCCCTGCCGCCCCAAAGGATATGCCAAGAAGAAGAAGCTGCAACACAAGCATCCACGAAAAGGAGACATCCGTATCCAGCGCAAAGCTGAACTTTTCCAGACCAAGCAGGTTTGACGTATAGCTTGCCGCAAACGAGGCCGCAAGCGCAGGCAGAAGCGCTTTGTGCTCCAGCATTCCCACCGTAAGCACCTCAAGGGCGAAAAAGGTGGCGGCGATGGGGGTCTGGAACAACCCCGCAAACCCGGCGGCCATACCGGTGACCAGCAGGAGCTTTCGGCCGTTTTGCATCGGGAGGCGTTTTCCTAAGGCATGCGCAATCGTTCCCCCGATCTGAATGGCAACGCCCTCCCTGCCCGCGCTTCCGCCAAACAGGTGCGTCAGCCATGTCCCGGCAATGGTAAACGGAACGAGGCGAAGCGGGATATCCGCAGCCTCACCGTGCCCGGCTTCAAAAATCAGGGACATCCCCTTGCCGCTTTGCCCGCCGAACTTCCGGTAGCACCATACGATGCCTGTGCCGATGACGCCTAAGAACGGCAAAAGCCAGCCCGCGTGCTCCATCCGGATGTCGGTCACGGCAAGCAGGACGCGGCCAAATACGGCACAGACAGCACCCACGAGGACACCGAGCGGAAGGGCAATCAATGTAAGAACAGCCACGTCCCGGTACGCGGCCAGCATGTTTTGTAATCTCTTTCCCAACACAATTCCTCCCAAAAGCAATTCCAATAAGAGAATGCGCGTATGGTGATTTCCCAACAAAAAAGCCGATGCCTCTGTTTTAAAACAGAAGTCATCAGCTTGCAAGCGGTTCCGGCACTGCCGCGGGAGAACTTCATTCCCGCGTGCATTATAGCACGGACAAACCATTCCTTCAAGAGACACCGCATAGGTATGCGATTTTCTACGGCAGCAGCCCCCAGCCCTTTTCCAGCGCGCGGGTGGGAAGGTAGCCACGCACGCCCCAGACCTCTACTTCCGCATAGCCTTCCGGGCCATAGGAAAGTACGTGCGCCGTGGTGTTGGTGGGCACTTTAAACAGCCGCGTCTTGCTGTCCCCAGGTACGGCCACGAGGTAGGTGGTGTATTTTAAAATATCCGCATCGGGCGTTGATTCCATCACGCCCTGTTCAAAGGTCAGGTACGCGGTTTTGATGTAGCCTTCCCGTTTTTTATATTTGACCTTGCACCAGGGGTCTCCGGGCTGCAGCACTTCCACGGCGGTATCGATCGGGAGCTTTGCGATCCTGCGGTCATTGGAGCCGTTGCCGGTACGAAGGTCCGCATCGTCAAGCACGGTCCACGCGGTCAGGTTGGGCAGCTCTTCCGCGTCATAGATGCCCTTTTGCATGGCGTCGTAATCATGGAAGGACAATTTGGAGCGCAGCGCGCGTTTGAGCGAAGGGTTGGGACTTTCTGTGGTGGACACATTGACGATGGTGCCGGGGCAGGCGTAATAATACAGCCATTTTGCGTCCTCCACATACAGGCGAACGCAGCCGTGGGAAACGTTTTGCCCCAGGTGGCGGTATGGGTAGGATTGCAGCGCGTTGACGTTACGGCGGGAGAACATGATGGAGTGAAAGTAGACGCTCTCTACAATCTGCGTCCAATACCGCGCATATTCGCCCGAAAAGTTTGCAAATTTTCCAAACCGTTCCCGCCCGCCGATCTTCCAGATGCCGCGCGGCGTGGGGGTTGGGACATCCTCCGGATCTTCGGGGTCCAGTTCCGTACGCCCGGTGGAGCATAAAAAGCGCCGCACAATACGGGTATACTCCCCTGCATTGTCCTTTTCATAAACGGTGACGATCTGGTTGACGGTGTCGAGCAGGATGTAGTATTTTTCCGGGTCCGTATTTTTCAGCTCGTCTCTTGCCGCGACGTTTTTCGGCACGGCAAAGAGTACGATCAGCAACAAGCAGAGTATCAAAAAACGAAACTTCACGCGCTGCTCCTTTCGGGGCGGCTTTTATCATTTTCAAAGCGCATGTTTGATGCGCCGCCTGAAAACCGGTTTTTGGTGCGGTTATCCCCGTACCAAAATTGGTATGCTAACGATATGCGTCCTAGAAGAACGAACAACGTCATACGCCTGATTGCTTTTTTACTGCTGCTGCCGCTCTGCGCCTGTTCGCAGATGCTGCCGTTTGAAGCGGATGAATCTCCTGCACAAAAAGCAACGCCGGCGCCCCGTATCGCACAGGTCCCTGTGCCGACGCCTGTTCCGCCGCCAAGCATCCTGTTTTTAACCGATTGTGCCCGGGAAGAGATTACACCTTATGTGGAGACGCTGCTGCAGGCGCTTGACAGCAAGCCCTGGCGGGTGACGCAGCAATATGCGCCGGAAAGGTTTCCGGAAGAACTGCATTTAAACGCATATGACGGCATTCTGGTGCTGCGTGCAAAGGAAGGAACCTCGCTTGCAGCAATCGAAAGAGCGGCTGATTCGGGCGTCCCTGTTTCCATTGTGGACCTGTTCCCGCAGGGAGACCCGCCAAAAGGCGCTTCGTATTTCTGGTATGAGGCGGAGGATGCCGAAGAGGCTGCACTCCATATAGCGCTGTCCTATCCGCCGCATGATACGCCCGTGCGGCTGATCGGGCTGTTTGAGGAAAAGGGAAGCCCGGCGTACGATGCACTCCGCCGGGCGGAAAAGGAAGGGAAAGTACTCTTAAAGGCGCGCTTTTATGCGGGAAAAAAGCCGCAGCGGGCAAAGGCGTTTATGGAAGAACAGCTCTCGGATTACGTGGAAGGCACCGTGGATGCGGTGTATGCGGAAAATATGACGCTGGGGCTTGCGGCGCTGATGGCGCTGACAGAGCGCGGGCGGACGGATATAGAGGTTTTTGCGGTTCCCGAGGGCATTGTTTATGAACAGAGCAGGTTCCTTGCGCAGTATGTGTTTCCCATCGCCTTGGGCGCAGACCCTGCCGCCTGGGCAGACCTGCAGGTAACCGCGCTTGGCGGCATGCTGGAAGGGGGCGCGCCGGTAACAAGTGCATTTTGGATAAGCGCCGTTCCTTATAGCGGATAGAGGCATGTATAATGACCGCTTCTGACGAAACTATATAATTACTGATTATCAGATCAGGGACTTTCATGGCTAATTATGATTGCGCGCCCCGGGCAAAAGAGAGACGCGCTTTTTTGTTGCGTTTGCGGACAGAGGGCGCATAATATGTCATCTTTTCAAAAATGCTCGCAAAACAAGACCGCATTTGTGAAAAAAAAGAAAACTTAATCTTCAAAAATGGGCTAGACAAGTGCGCAAAAGAAGATTATAGTATATCATGGGTTTGGATTTGACAATAAGCACCCTACAAGTAAGAAAACCCCATAGCGCAACGTTTTCATATAATCATTGTTTATAGATAGATATGGCGATATATTGCGGGAATATCCGGTTCCGGTTCCCGAAGGCTATGTTCAAAGGTCTTTCATGTTTCATTCGATTCCTTTTGCGCTCCGATTCAAAAATGTCATACAGCATCATCTGGAAAGGGCGCATTGACTCATTATCTTACAGGAGGCATACCTATGAACTGGGCAGTCATCTCTCTTTTCATCTGCGTGCTTGCTATCGGCGTTGCGGCTTATTTCTACCGCTGGGTAGAGAAGCTGCCGGCCGGTGAAGGCACGGAGCACATCGGCCAGCTGATCCGCAAGGGCGCGTTCACGTTCCTGAAGCGGGAATACAAGGTGCTGACGATATTCGTCGGCATCGTCAGCGCGCTGTTGCTGCTGTTCTTCCCCAAGCCGATCTGGCAGGGGGACTGGACCACCAACCTGTGGACCATGTGCGCTTACATCCTTGGCTCCGCGCTTTCCGCTGTGGCCGGGTATGTCGGCATCAGCATCGCCACCATCGCGAACATCAAGTCCGCGGTTGCGGCAAAGCATGGCGTTGCGCCTTCCTTTATGGCAGGCTTCCGCGGCGGCGCGGTCATGGGCATGGCGGTTGTGAGCATCTCGCTTGCCGGTACCGCAATTCTCCACCTGCTCACGGGCGATTCGGGCATCGTGCTGGGCTTCAGCTTCGGTGCAAGCTCTCTCGCGTTGTTTGCAAAAGCGGGCGGCGGTATCTTCACCAAATCCGCGGATATTGCAGCTGACCTTACGGGTAAGGTCGAGCTCGGCATCCCGGAGGATGATCCGCGCAACCCCGCCGTTATTGCTGATAACGTAGGCGATAACGTGGGCGACGTGGCCGGCATGGGTGCCGACCTCTTTGACTCCAACGTTGCCGCTATTGCTGCCGCGATGGTTATCGCGATCCCGCTCCAGCAGGAAAATCTCCTGTTCTGCTTTGGAGCTTTGGGCCTCCTTGCTTCCATCATCGGCGTGCTGTTCTCCAAGATCGGCAAGGACGGCAAGCCCAGCGCTGCGCTCAACCGCGGCACGTACCTGACCTGCGGAATATACGTGGTGCTCACGTTCCTGGCGACCCTTCTTTCCGGTTTTGAATGGCGCATTTGGGGCGCTGCAGTGCTCGGCATGATCGTCGGCGTCGTCATCGGCATCACCAGTGACTACTTCACGGGCGATGAGAGAAAGCCTGTTGAAAAAGTTGCGGAAGCCTGCAAAAACGGCCCCGCGTTCACCATCCTCACCGGTATGTCTTACGGCCTTTTGAGCTCCTTCCCCGCGCTTGCCGGTATCGGCGTTGCGGCGCTTGGCGCATATAAGCTGTGCGAACCTCTGGGCGGCAGCTATCCGATGTTCGGCATCTCTATTGCAGCGGTCGGCATGCTTTCCATCGTCGGCATGATCATTTCCAACGACGCGTACGGTCCCATCGTTGACAACGCGCGCGGCGTTGCTGAAATGTGCGGCCTGGGCGAAGACGTGTTGGAAGTTACCGATAAGCTTGACTCCGCAGGCAATACCGTAAAGGCAATCACCAAGGGCTTTGCCATCGGCGCTGCGGGCCTCACCGTTATCGCACTGCTTGCCGCGTTCCAGGAAATCGTTGTTGGAGCAGGCGGAGCGGATATCGGCTTTAACATCATGAACCCGCTCGTATTCTTCGGCGCGCTCGTTGGCACGGCCATTCCCGCCGTATTCTCTGCCATGCTGATGATGGGTGTGAGCCGTAACTCTCAGAAGATGGTTACGGAAATCCATCGCCAGTTCAATGACATCCCTGGCCTCAGGGAAGGCAAACCCGGCGTGCTGCCCGATTATGACAAGTGCATCGACATTGCGACCATCGGCGCAATCCGCGAGCTGATCCCCGCTGGCCTTGTGGCGATCCTCGTCACGCTGGCTGTCGGCTTTATCGGCGGCGTGCAGGCCATCGGCGGCTACCTCACGGGCAACATCATCTCCGGTCTCCTCCTTGCTCTTATGATGAGCAACGCGGGCGGCCTTTGGGACAACGCCAAGAAGTATATCGAATCCGGCCACTGCGGCGGCAAGGGTTCCGATGCGCACAAGGCTGCTGTCATCGGCGACACCGTTGGCGATCCGTTCAAGGATACCGCGGGCCCGTCCATCAACACGCAGATCACGGTGGTATCCTTGGTTTCCTCCATGTCTGCCATCCTGTTCCTGACGTACTCCATCTTCTAAACGGATAAGCAAAGCGAAAAAGGGCGCTGCGATGCAGCGCCCTTTTGTATGGAAGCCGCTGTTGCGAAAAACGCAGCGGCCCTGTATGCTTGATTTCGATGGATGCGAAGGGGGTTGCGTGAAATGAGATATGAAACACAAAGGCTTGTGCTAAAGGCGCTCCGTCCGCAGGACGCGGAGCTGGCCCTCCAATATTATCAGCGCAACAAGACGTTCTTGGCGGAATGGGAGCCGGTCCGTGAGGACGCGTTTTATACATTGGAACACCAGCGTGAACTGATTGAGCACGAGCAGACCGATCTGGAAAACGGGCGGATGCTCAGGCTTTGGCTATTTAAACAAGGCGAGGAAGGCCGTGCAATCGGCATGGTTGGCTTCACCAACATCGTACGCGGCGCCTTTTTGTCCTGCTTTTTAGGGTACAAGCTCGACGGGGAGGAGACCGGGAAAGGGTATATGACCGAGGCGCTGCAAAAGAGTATTTCCATCATGTTTGAAGAATACGGCCTGCACCGCATTGAAGCGAACATCATGCCCAAGAACAGGGCGTCACTCCGCGTTGTGGAGCGGCTTGGGTTTGAAAACGAAGGGCGTTCCCGCGCATATCTTCGGATCAACGGCGCGTGGGAGGACCATATCCATATGGTGCTGCTCAACGATAACGTATAGACTTTATTGCGCGGCGTCCTGCAACAGCATGCGGCGGCTGAGCCGCTCAATTAACCCCAGAAGGGGCTGAAAAAGAAGCAGGGCGGTGATGGCATTGCCCGCACAGTGCATCAGGTCAAAAGGAATGCCCTGTACCCAATAAGCAAACGCGGACGCAGGGCCACCGATGAAAAAATAGGGGAGCGCGCACAGCGCGCCAAAGAGCAGCCCGAACGCGGCGATTAGGATTGTCCAGAAAAAGCGGCTGCGCTGCTTCTGAAACAGCAGTGCAACCGCAACCAGCAGAGGCCAGACGTAAAGATAATTGAACCACCACATGCCAAACCCGTAAATCAGCCCCTCTACCAGTATAAAAACGGCCACGGGAATGAATGCCAGCCTGCCGAATACCAGCGTGTAGAGGACGACGAACAGCGTCACAAGCTCAATATTGGGCAGGGCCGCAATGGAGACCTGCACAAGGATTAACAGCGCGCCCAATAATCCCATCAGGGTCATGCCGCGTACGGAAAAGGCGGTTTCCTTACCAGCCGGTTTTAAGGGTGATCTCATACGCTTCGCCATCCTGCACGGGCGTTGTGTCCACACCGGTGTTGAGCTGCTCACCATTCTTAGTGAACATCCACCACTGCTGCAGGCTTTCATCCGCGGTTTCCCCATCCACAGTGAGCACATACAGGCCAAAATCGCTTTCCGTGCCGGAAATCAGCTGTTCTTCCTCCAAAGCGCCGCGCAGGAATTCCGCACCCGTATGCAGTGTGAGCGCTTTTTCACTGCCATCGCCATGCGTAATGGAGATTGTCAGCGCCTTTGCGCCGGCAACCGGCTGCGGTGCAAACTGCCGGTATATGAGGAGAAACGCGGCGACCAGCACCACGAGTGCAGCCGCAAGCAGCCATAGCTTTTTGCCTTTTTGTGTTTTTTCCATAAAAAATCCCCTTTGATGAGCGGGGATTTCAAATGCCGGGCAAAAGAAAGAACAAACCCGCCGCATCGTGTATCTGCGGCAGGCTTGGTACGAACGCCAATTCCACGTGGCTCTTTGCACCGGTTCAGGCAAGTCTTCTGACTCGCGGCGTCTTTGCCCACGGCGGCCTTCCCGGAACATTCCAGTGGCGCAACATGCTATGGACTCTGCCGCTACAGCGACGGGATCGTGGGGAAGTTGATTGTTCCCTCTTCCTTGTTAGGCCGGCCGTGAAATACGGCCCGATGGCACCTGAAATCCACACTATATAATTTGTAAAGAGTATAGCATAGCCGCATGGACCATACAAGGGAAGCGGCGCGTGGCACTAAATAATCGGCCCCCTGTGCGCAGACCGCAGCGCGTCTGCGCGGCGCAGCACCGCTTCAAGCGGAGTGTGCGCGGCAAATAGCGCATGGAATTCCAGGATCACAGGAAGGAGGGCGCTGTCTTTAGAAAGGCCGCTTACTTCAAGCAGGGCCTTTTTTGCGTTCTTTTCGGATTGCTCCAGGTTCTCCTGCGCAAGGAACGCATGGACCGCAGCGCCTGCGCCCAGGCAGATGAACACGGGAATACTGCGCTCCTCCATACAAAGGCTGGCAGAGCCGATCATACGGTCCGCCGGGGAAAGCTTTCTTCTCGCGTCAGCGCCCACGCGCGCGCAGGTATCGCCCAGGGCCGCGTTCTGGAAGCGGACAAGGAGGTCATCGATATGCATGGAGATATCGCCCGCGTTGACGCCATAGCGTGCGGACAGCGCAAACGCGCTTTCGAGCATGGCGTTGTGCACCATCAGGCGGATATGGGGAATGGCGATACTTTCGTAAATATACGTGTTGCCCGCAAGCTGGCCAAGGTAGGCGCAGGTCGCGTGGCCCATGTTATGAATATAGAGCTTGCGCTTGATGTAAAAATCAAACGGCGAGAAGGGGACCAGGTTATGAAGCTTGGGAATCTCGCCAACAAACGCGGCTTTGTCCACCGGCAGGTAATCGTATTTTTCCACACAGACGCGCAGCGGGTTACCGTCCTGCATTTCGGGCCTCTGGATAGGAACCATGCGGCCGATGGAAGCTTCCACCAAGCCGATGTAGGTGTCCATCAGGCGCTGCTCCCGCTCGTCCATATGCGATTTTAGCATCCCCTCAAGGATTTTATTTGCATCCATCAGGTTTTCGCAGATGATGATGTTGAGCGGGCGCGGGTTCACAAAACGCTTTTTTAAACCCGCGGCAATCAGCGGCGCAACGTGCTTGAGTACGTTGACGCCCACGGCGGTTGCCATGATGTCGGCTTCAGCGATGGCGTCGGTTACGGCGTCTACATCCCGCCCGTCGATCGCGGTCACATTCTGGACCGGAATATCCGTAAAGCCCTCATTGCTGACGATGCGCTGTGGGTAAGCGCCATCCTCCCTGAGCCGGGAGACCACAGACTCCGCTACGTCAATGAAGCTGACTTCATAACCGGATTGTGAAAACAGCGCGCCGATAAAACCGCGCCCGATATTGCCTGCGCCATACATGATTGCCTTCATAGCGTCAAATCCTCACACTTTGTTGATTGGCGGGAGAGACCCGCAAGCTTTAGTATACAGACAAATGCCAAAAGGCACAATACAGGGCTACTTTATCGATTAAGCTCCGGGTATGGCATATGGCTTATATCATGCCAATAGAAATAGACAAGCCGAAAAAAACATGCTATCATCGTCTCACAAGCTCTGACAATCTGCAAAATGCACTTTAATCGAAGGGTGATACACAACGTATGCCGCCAAGACCAAAGAACCGTACCACGCTCAAGGATGTGGCGCAAAAGACCGGCTACAGCATCAATACGGTTTCGCGCGCGCTCAGGAACATGCAGGACATTTCCGAGGAGACGCGCAAGCATATCCGCCATGTGGCGCAGGAAATGGGTTATGTGGGCAATACCATCGCTTCGAGCCTGCGCTCGGGGTATACGCACACCATCGCCGTTATTGTCGGGGACGTTTCCAATCTTTTTTACAGCATCATCACGGAGGAAGTGGAGCGCAACGCGAGAAAGCACGGCTATTCCACGATTTTATTGAATACGTCCGAAGAGGAAGAAGCGGAATATATCGCGATCCAGACGGCGCTCAACCGGAATGTGGACGGCATTTTGATCTGCCCCGCGCAGCATTCGGAACGCAATACGCATTTCTTAAAAGAGTCAGGCGTGCCGTTTGTGTTTTTTGCCCGGCGTTCCTTTGAGATCGATACGGATTTTGTGGTGGGGGATGACCGCTTGGGCGGATATCAGGCGACAAAGTTCCTGCTGGACAATGGCCACAGGGATATCCTTTTGGTACAAGGGCCGGCTTATAATGCAAGCGCCTTGAACCGCAGGCTTGGGTACTGCGACGCGCTTGGCGAAGCGGGAATCCCGGTGCGGAAGTCGCTCATCTGCGAGGTGCCCATCAAGGGGGACGGCAGCCAGCGTATCATTGGGAGCCTGCTTAAAAAAGACACGCAGTTTACCGCGATATTTGCCTACAGCGACCTTGTCGCCATGGGGCTGATGGAATACCTGCAGAACGAGGGATACCGTATCCCCGAGGATTTTTCCATTATAGGGTTTGATAATATCCAGTCCAATTTCCGGCTGCCCATTCATCTTGCAAGCATCGACAACTGCAAGACGCAAATTGCCGCGCAGGCGGTGGAAATCCTCCTAAAGCGCATCCGCAGCGAGCATCCGGCGGAAGGGTATTATCAGAACACGCTTGAAACCACGCTTGTGCCGCGCCGCAGCGTGCAATATCTAGAACAAGCTTCCCTGAAAACCAAGTAAACAGGGATTCTGTTTACATAAACATGCACGTCTGCTAAAATCAGCTTATATTTTTACAATTCAATACATGTTTCTGATTTGACGATGCTTGACATTTTTTATGATCCGATGTATAATACATTAACGTTAATGGTACGAGTTGTTTCATACGAGCCCGTTGCCCGCACAGGATATCCACTTTCTGAATACCACATATTTTTTACTGTTTTTTTATAGGTCTTTTACCCAAACAAACGCAATCGCAAACCGCAAAACAAATGCCGCCTCCGTTGTACTGATCGCGCTTAAAGGGCGAGGTTGCTCTTTAAACAATACACATCATATCAAGGAGGAACACTATGAAAAAACTGTTTGCTCTGATCATGGCACTCGCGCTGGTCGTGTCCATGGCGGCTTGCGCACCCTCGGCAGCCCCCAACACTCCCGCTGCCCCTGCCTCGGAAGCGCCCGCACAGCAGCCGTCAGCTCCGGCCGCAGAAGCGCCCAAGGAACTCGATATCGGCGTTCTTGTCTGGAAATTTGACGATGCGTATGGTTCCACCGTGCGTACCGCAATGACGAAGTACGCCGAAGAAATCGGCGCCAAGCTTGGCGTCAAGATCAAGTTGGAAATGCAGGACGCGAACGACAGCATGGCGACCCAGAACGACCAGGCGGATATCATGTTCGCGTCCCAGCCCGATTTTGTCATCATCAACCTCGCGGAAGTCGCTTCCGGCCAGAGCCTGGTGGACAAGGCGAACGGCGTACCGTTCCTCTTCTACAACAAGGAGCCCGTGGAAAACACCATTCAGTCCGTCATCAAGGATCCCGGCTCCATCTTCATCGGCACCACCCCGCGTGAAGCCGGCGATATGCAGGGCGAAATCCTTGCAGATCTCTATAAGGCGGACGCCTCCATCGATAAGAACGGCGACGGCAAGCTCCAGTACCTCATGTTCATGGGCGAGCCCAACAACCCCGAAGCCATTGCGCGCAGCCAGTATTCCGTAGAGACGGCTGAAAAGAACGGCCTCAAGCTTGAGCAGCTGGGCCAGACCCTTGTCTGCAACTGGGATCAGGCGCAGGCACAGGACGCGATGACGGCGGCGTTTGCAAACTTCGGCGATCAGATCGAAGTCATTTTCGCCAACAACGACATGATGGGCCTTGGCGCGATTGCCGCCCTCAACGCGGTTGGCTATAACACCGGCGTGGCGGGCGATCCGCAGATTGTGGTCATCGGCGTTGACGCGGTTGACGCGGCGCTTGAAGCCATCAAGGCCGGTAAGATGACGGCTACCGTACAGCAGGATGGCGACGCCATGGGCAAAGCCTGCGTGACGCTCGCGGTCAACAAGGCGCTCGGCAAGGACTTCCTTGACGGTACCGACTATCAGATCGCAGCTGACGGTTACTCCATCCGTATCCCGTATGCCAAGATCACGAAATAACAACAGCCGGTTCTGAAGCGGCTGAAGAACTCAACCAGAGAGGCGTCCTATATAGGATGCGTCCCAAATGGGACGCCTCTCCTTTTAGATCAAGGAGCTGGTGAATACAACATGGAAGAAACCTATCTGCTTGAAATGCTCGATATTGATAAGTCCTTTCCCGGCGTCAAGGCGCTTGACCGCGCGCAGCTTAGGCTCAAGGGCGGTACTGTGCATGCGCTGATGGGGGAGAACGGCGCGGGAAAGAGCACTTTGATGAAGTGCCTTTTTGGCATTTATAAGAAAGACGCCGGAACCATCAAGATGGAAGGCAAGCCCGTCAACTTTATCAACCCCCGCAACGCGCTTGATAACGGCGTTGCGATGGTGCACCAGGAGCTTAACCAGGTGCTGCGGCGTAACGTTATGGAAAACATGTGGCTGGGTCGTTTTCCCGGAAAGCATGGCGTGGTCGACCACAAGGCCATGTACAATGAAACAAAGCGGATATTTGATGAACTGGAAATTGACGTCAACCCCAAGGTCATGATCCATACGCTTTCCGTATCCAAACGCCAGATGGTGGAAATCGCAAAAGCCGTTTCCTACAACGCAAAGATTCTGGTGCTTGATGAGCCGACCTCTTCCCTGACGGACGACGAGGTGGAGCATCTGTTCCGTATCCTCAATAAATTGTGCGAAAAAAATGTAGGCATTATCTACATCTCTCATAGAATGGATGAAATCCTCCGCATCTGCACCGATGTGACGATTATGCGGGACGGCCAGTGGGTGGCAACCCGCCCGGCTGCAGAACTGAATACCGATGAAATCATCCGCCTGATGGTCAACCGCGATATGGAACACCGCTTTCCGCCGAAAAGCAATACGCCGGGTGAAGTGCTCCTCGAGGTGGACAATGTTTCCGGCAAGTATGCCCCGGCATGTTCGGATGTGAGCTTTACGCTCCGTACGGGCGAAATCTTAGGCATATCCGGCCTTGTCGGCTCCAGGCGTACGGAGCTCTTAGGCACGCTGTTCGGTGTCAATACATTAGGCGCAGGTGAGATCCGGCTCCATGGCAAACCCATCCAGAATAAGACGGCGCGCGCCGCGATTAAAAACGGATTCGCGCTGATTACGGAGGAACGCCGCGCAACGGGATTGTTCCCGGAGATGAACATTCTCTTTAACTCCATTATTGCCAATGTAAATTCCTATGCAAAGGCGGGCTTTCTCAACAGCAGGCGTATGGGGAAGGACACGTCCTGGGTGGTGGATAGCCTCAAGGTGAAGACACCGGGACAGAAAACGCATATTAAATACCTTTCGGGCGGCAACCAGCAAAAGGTGATTATTGGACGATGGCTGCTGACCAGTCCCGAGGTGTTGCTCTTGGACGAACCGACGCGCGGCATCGACGTCGGCGCAAAATATGAAATTTATCAGTTGATCCTTGACCTTGCAAAACAGGGCAAGGGGGTCATCATGGTCTCCTCTGAAATGCCGGAGCTCTTGGGCATCTGCGACCGCATCCTCGTCATGAGCAACGGGCGCATGAGCGGCATTGTGGAGCGGGGGAAGGACTTTGGCGCAGTGGAAGGCGAACAGGAAACCATCATGCGGCTGGCAGCAAAATACGTTTAGGGAACCGGGGGCAGCAGTTTATGGAAAAAGCAAAAGGCAACCACAAAAAAATCGGCGAATTTCTGCTTAATTACGCGCTCTATTTCATACTGGGCGTCATCATCTTCGCGGTGATCATCATTGAGCCGAAGTTTGCGACACTCTCAAACTTCATCAACATCCTCAAGCAGGCGTCCACTAAGGGTATCCTTGCGTTGGGGTGCGCGGGGCTTATCGTGCTTGCGGGCACGGACCTTTCCATCGGCCGTGTGCTGGGGCTTTCCGCGGCGGTCACAGCATCGCTGGTGCAGTCCACACAATACGCTTCGAGGATGTACCCGCAGATCACGGAGCCCGTCAGCCTCTGGATTCCATTTGCGCTCTCCATTCTGGTGGCGGTGATCTTCAGCCTGATCAACGGCTTTGGCGTTGCAAAGCTGCACCTGCACGCGTTTATCATTACGCTGGGTACTCAGCTGATCGCATACGGCACGACATGTATCTATATCGAGTCGCAGCCTTCGGGTTCGGCGCAGGCGCTCTCCACGTTTGAACAGCCGTTTTTGAACATCGTCAACAATACCGTAAAGATATCGGACACCGTAAAGATACCATATGTCATTTTCTACTTCCTGATTCTCGCGGTGATCATGTACTTTATCTGGAACAAGACGACGCTTGGCAAGAACATGTTCGCTGTCGGCGGCAATGAGGAAGCCGCGGCGGTTTCCGGCGTGAACGTACCAAAGACCATCATGCTGGTGTACCTCATGGCGGGTGTACTCTACGGCATCGCGGCGTTCCTGGAAGCCGCGCGCGTACAGTCGGTTGGTGCAAATACCGGCATCAACTATGAGCTTGACGCGATTTCTGCCTGCGTCATCGGCGGCGTTTCCTTCTCAGGCGGTGTTGGTAACATTCCGGGCGTTGTGGTGGGCAGCATCATTTTGCAGGCCATCAACTACAGTCTCTACTTCCTGGGCATCAACGCGTACCTGCAATACATCATCAAGGGCCTGATCATCATACTGGCGGTCGCAATCGACGTACGCAAGTACCTTGCAAAGAAATAGCGTATGGAAAACAGGAACCGCAACATGCGTCCGCTCAAGCTGCCGGACGGGCAGCAGGTGGTGGAGAACGCACCCGTGCAAAAGAGACGGTACAGGCTGTATGATAAAATCAAAATATCCAAACAGGGGATGGATTTGGTGATTGTCGTCATCATAGGGCTGTTGCTCGTTTGTCTGATCGCAGGCATTGTGCTTGCGCGGGGCTGAGGCTGGGGGCAGAATAAGAACAAAGGAATACGGTTGCCCTGCACAAGCGGGGCAACCATTTCTATAAGAAGCTATTCTCTGAAGAAAAGGAGCAAAACGGCATGCGGTATGCACAAATAAAAGGGGTATCCCTTCCGGTTTCACGCATTGTGTTCGGCTGCGCATTCCCCGCGATGCTGCGGGGCGAGGATGTGGGTGGTACGCTTGACGCCGCTTTGGCGGCAGGCATCAACGCGTTTGATACCGCGGAGAATTATCAGGGCAGCGAGGAGGCGTTGGGACGCTGGATCAAAAGCCGCAACATCCGCGAAAAGATTGTGCTTATTACAAAGGGCGCGCACCCGTATCAGGGCGTGGACCGCGTGACACCCGATGAAATCAGGCGGGATGTGGAAAAATCTCTCTTGCGCCTGCAGACGGAGTTTATCGACATATACCTGCTGCACCGGGACGACCTCCATGTGGAGGTCGGGCCGATTGTGGAGTGTCTGCACGCCTTCCGGGAAGCCGGGAAAATCGGCATATACGGCGGCTCCAACTGGAGTGCGGCACGTATCGCAGAAGCGAATGCGTATGCCGCGGCGCACGGCCTGTTCCCGTTTGCGGCAACAAGCCCGCAGTTCGGATTGGCCGTCATGGTGCGCGATCCGTGGGGCGGCAGCGGCGGGTGCCTGAGTATTTCAGGAGAGGAACGCGCAGACGAGCGCGTATGGTATAATCAGCAGGGGATGCCGGTGTTCGCATATTCCAGCCTGGGGCACGGCATGCTTTCAGGAAAGCTCAAAAGTGAAGATTGGGAGAATGCCGCGGACATACTCAATGCCGATGCGCTGCACGGGTACTACGATGAAATCAACCATGGCCGCCTCAGGCGCGCCGAAGAGCTGGCAGCGCAGAAGGGTTGCTCCGTAGCGGACATTGCCATCGCCTGGTTATTGCATCAGGGAGAGCATGTGTTCCCGATCATTGCGGCAAGCACGCCCGCGCATGTGGACCGGAATATAGGGGCACTGTTGGTGCGCCTTTCTACGGACGAATGCGATTACCTTGTATCGGGCGGCTGGTGATCCATCAGACAAACAGAGGAGAAGCGATATGAAAGAACAGTTGAAACAGGCAGTTCTTGCCGCCAACAAGCAGCTGCAAAGCTCCGGCCTTGCGATATTCACATGGGGAAACGTCAGTGCTGTTGACCGGGAAACGGGCGAGGTCGTCATCAAGCCCAGCGGCGTTCCATATGAAGACCTGCGGGCGGAAGATTTGGTGGTAACGGACCTTTATGGCAAGATACTCGAAGGAAAGCTGCGCCCAAGCTCCGACCTTGCGACGCATCTTGTGCTCTACCGCAGCTTTCCGGAAATCGGCAGTGTCGCGCATACGCATTCCCGCATGGCGACGGCATGGGCCCAGGCGGGCAGGGACATCCCCGCGTTTGGCACCACGCACGCGGACTATTTCTACGGCCCCATTCCCTGTGCAAGGAAGCTCAGCGCGGCGGAAATCGGCGGTGCGTATGAGGAAGAAACGGGCAATGTCATTGTGGAGACGTTCCGCAGCCGCAATATCGATCCCGTGGCGGTGCCCGGCGTGCTCATCCACGGCCACGGCCCCTTTGCCTGGGGCAAGGACGCGCATGAATGTGTCCACAACGCCATTGTGCTCGAAGAAGTCGCAGCCATGGCGTCCGTTACGGTGACGGTAAACCCTGGCGCCGCGCCGGTGGACCAGCATCTGTTGGACAAGCACTATTTCCGCAAGCACGGCAAGAACGCCTATTACGGGCAGAAGTAAAGAAAC
>JAEWCL010000019.1 GCA_023390655.1 Bacillota bacterium
TGATCTGCGCGTCGTCCTGCTTGCAGCGGATAAATTCCAGGATATCCGGGTGGTCCACCCGCAGGATGCCCATATTTGCGCCCCGGCGCGTGCCGCCCTGCTTGACGGCCTCTGTCGCGGCGTTGAACACCTTCATAAAGCTGATGGGGCCGGACGCGACGCCGCCGGTGGAGCGTACCGTGGAGCCCGCAGGCCGCAGCCGGGAAAACGAAAATCCGGTACCGCCGCCGCTTTTGTGGATGAGCGCCGCATGCTTCACGGCGTCAAAAATCTCCTCCATAGAGTCCCCCACAGGCAGCACAAAGCAGGCCGAAAGCTGCCCAAGCGGCTTCCCCGCGTTCATCAGCGTGGGGGAATTGGGCAAAAACCGCCCCTTTACCATCACCTCATAAAATGCCTGCGCGGTCTTTTTGATATCCGCATCCGCTTCGCCCTCGTCCGCCGCCGCAACGGCGTTCGCCACCCGGCGGAAGAGTTCGTCCGGCGTTTCGATAATGGCGCCGTTTTCATCCTTGGTGAGGTAGCGCCTCTGTAATACCCGCAATGCGTTTTCGCTCAGTTGCATCTGTGGTTCCTTTCCAAAAATACATCATATAGTAGTGAATCACGTCATCCGATACAACATATTGTATCAGGTGTCTATAGATTGTCAACGATGGGCCTCCCTTTTTTTCTGCGCCGCTCCCACGCGGCACAACGCCAAAAGACCCCCGGTCACAGCGCCATACCTTGTTATACCCGCGCAGCCGCCGTTTCAACATGCGGGCTGATGCCGCCCGGGAAAAGGCCATGCTTTTGTGCCATACAGCAATTTGCGCACACCCCGTGGATGGGGTATAATAGCCGCAGCGCGTCTATGATACTGGTTTTTATGCGCGTGCGGTTTTCTCCTTTCGGGCGAACGCACATGCGCGGATTTTACCATATCCTCTGCGCTTCTATGGTATAATGGACTTTTAATGGAACGGTGCGGTTTTCCGCCCGTTTGGAGGAACTGGATGATTGTACTCGATCACTTGCGTTTTACCTATGAGGGCGCGCCGCGCCCCGCGCTTGACGATGTGTCGTTTCAGATAGAGGATGGCGAAATGATCGCCATCGTCGGCCACAACGGCTCGGGCAAAAGCACGCTTGCAAAACATTTGAACGGCCTCTTGCTGCCCTCTTCCGGGCGCGTACTGGTGGACGGGATGGATACGTCCGTACCGGAAACGCTCTTAAACATCCGCCAGCGGGTGGGGATGGTGTTCCAGAACCCGGACAACCAGCTCGTGACCACCATCGTGGAGGAGGACGTGGCCTTTGGCCCCGAAAGCCTTGGGGTGGAGTCCTCCGAAATCCGCAGGCGCGTTGACGAAGCGCTCGAGCTTGTGGGCATGACGCAGTACGCAAAGCGCGCGCCGCACATGCTTTCGGGCGGGCAGAAGCAGCGCATCGCCATTGCGGGCATGCTTGCCATGCACCCAAAGGTGCTGGTGCTCGATGAAGCGACCGCCATGCTGGACCCGGAAGGCAGGCGGGAGGTACTCTCCATTATTTCCACCCTCAACCGGGAGCAGGGCATGACGGTCGTCATGATCACGCAGCTGATGGAAGAAGCCGTATTGTGCAACCGCGCTGCGGTATTGAACAAAGGCAACCTTGTCATGCTCGATACGCCGCGCGCGGTGTTTCAGGAAGCGGATACGCTGCGGCTTGCGGGCCTTGACGTGCCCGCCATGGTCAGGCTCCGGGACAGCTTGCAGGAAGCGGGCGTCGTCCTTCCCAACGAACCCATCAGCATAGAAGAACTTGCAGCCTCCGTCGAACAGGCGCTACAATCAAAAAAACGCGCATAAGGCAAGGGAAACTTAGAAAGCGAGCAGCCATGCCCATTGTATTAGAAAACGTCTCACATGTTTACATGCCGGGTAGCGCCATGGCGCAGACGGCAATTCAGGATATCTCCTTTCAGATAGAGGAAGGGGAGTTTTTTGGCATCATCGGCCACACGGGTTCCGGCAAGACCACGTTGTTGCAGCATTTAAACGGCCTTGTGCAGCCTTCCAGCGGCAAAATCATGGTGGACGGGCTTGACCTTTCCGTCAAGAAGCAGCGGATTGAAGCGCGAAGCCGCGTCGGCCTTGTGTTCCAGTATCCGGAATATCAGCTCTTTGAGGAAACCGTATATAAGGACATTGCCTTCGGCCCGCGCAACATGCATGTGACGGAGGAGGAAATCCGGGAGCGCGTAGAGGAAGCCATGCTGCTTGTGGGCTTGGCACCCGACCTGTTTGCCGAAAAATCCCCGTTTGACCTTTCCGGCGGCGAAAAGCGCCGCGCGGCGCTGGCGGGCATCCTTGCCATGCGCCCGCGCTACCTGCTCCTGGACGAGCCCATGGCAGGCCTTGATCCCAAGGGCCGCCAGAGTGTGATTGACCTGTTGCAGACGCTCCGGAAAAAGACCGGCTGCGCCATCGTCATGGTCTCCCATTCCATGGACGATGTTGCCCGCAACGCGGACCGCATCGCGGTGCTGCATAAGGGCGCGCTTGTGATGCTTGACACGCCCGCGCGCGTGTTTGCGGAGCCGGAAAAGCTGCTGGAACTTGGCCTTGATATCCCGCAGGCGGCGCAGCTTGCATTGCAACTGCGGGAACGGGGCATACAGGCGCCCGCGGGCGCATACCGCGAGGAGGAACTCTTGACGTTCCTGCTGGAGGCGCTCAGATGACAAACATTACATTAGGGCAATATTTCCCGGGTGATTCCATCATCCACCGCCTGGATCCGCGCACCAAAATGCTTGCGATGCTGTTTTATATCGTCATCGTGTTTTTGGTAAAGCAGCTTGTGCTGTTCCTGCTGCCCACCGCGTTTGTGGTGCTTGTGGTACTGCTTTCCGGCGTGCCGTTTTCCTACGTGCTGCGCTCGTTAAAGCCGCTCAGGTTCCTGCTGCTGTTCATGTTTTTTATGAACCTGTTTTTAACGCCGGGCGAGACGCTGCTGTGGGAATACGCGTTTCTGCGCGTCACGGAGGAAGCGCTGCTGCAGGCGGTGTACATTTCCCTGCGCCTTGTGCTGCTTGTTGGCGGTACGTCTTTGATGACGCTGACCACCTCTCCCATTGCGCTCACGGACGGCCTTGAACGGCTTTTAAAGCCCCTTTCCAAGCTGAAATTCCCCGCGCATGAGCTTGCCATGATGATGACGATCGCGCTGCGCTTTATTCCGACCCTGATGGAAGAGGCGGATAAAATCCGCAAGGCGCAGCTTTCCCGCGGGGCGGATTTTGAAAGCGGCAATCTTGTCAACCGCGCCAAGAGCATGATTCCCATCCTGGTGCCGCTGTTCGTTTCCGCGTTTCGGCGTGCGGATGAGCTGGCGATGGCTATGGAATCCCGCTGCTACCACGGCGGGGAAGGCCGTACCCGCATGCATGTGCTGCGCTACGGGCGTGCGGACGCCTTCGCGTTTGCAGCAACGCTCGGCATGGGCGTCATCATCGTGCTGCTGCAGGCATTCCCGCTATGAATGCGAAGCATCGGAAATATTTTTTAATCGCCGCGGGCGCGCTCCTGCTCATCGCAGCCGTGTGGAGCCTGTTTCTTTCGGACGGCACGGGTTCCCACCTTGCCGCGAAGCTGAACGCCTATGGCTACAGCCTGACCGCCGACGACATCTACCCCGTGGGCGAGTGGAAGGATACGAGCATCCGCACCCTCATCGGCGATGCCGGGCTTGACGCCGCCATCGCCGCATCAAAGCAGGCGGGCTTTCCCTCCAATATTGATCACACAGGCACCGTCACGCTCATCATGGCAAACGCCACGGGGGACGAAGTCGTCACCGTGTATCTGCTCGATGGCGAAATCGAGCTTGCGTTTGTGCAGGTGGCAGGCTCGGACGCAGTCAAGGCATTGGGTTTTTAGGGCCGTTACGGCCCTAAACGGAGGTTTGGAGGCAGAGCCTCCAACGTCTTTTCGCTTAAGAACCCCTTCAAGATGGAGGTTTCATGCGCCGAATCCGCCTCATCATCGAATACGACGGTACGAACTACGTCGGCTGGCAGACGCAGCCGAACGGCCTTGCCGTACAGCAGGTGATTGAACAAGAGCTTCATAGCGTCACGGGGGAGGATATCTCCCTTCACGCCTCGGGCCGGACGGACAGCGGCGTGCACGCGCTGGCGCAGGTGGCGCATTTTGACACTCTCGCCCGCATGCCCGCGGATAAATTCGCGTTCGCGCTCAACAGCGGGCTTCCAAGGGACATCCGCATCCGGTATTCAGAAGAAGCGCCGGAGGATTTCCACGCCCGGTTCAGTGCAAAGCGCAAGCAGTACCGCTATACGCTCCAGGCGGGCGAGCACGCCCGCGCGTTTTTGCGGAACACGGCGCTGCATGTGCACGGCAGGCTGAATGAGGACGTCCTGCATCAAATGGCCAAGGACGCCATAGGCGTGCACGACTTCCACGCGTTTATGGCGGCGAACACCTCCATGGAAAACACCGTGCGGGAAATCTACCGCTCCGAATGGACGCGGGAGGGCGAACTTTTTTACTACGATGTGGAGGGCAACGGGTTTCTATATAACATGGTGCGCATCCTCGTTGGCACCATGCTTGCTGCCGCAAAAGGCACGCTGCCGCCCGACGCCATGCAACAAGCGCTTTCCTCCGGCCGCAGGAATGATGCGGGGCCGACCGCGCCCGCGCACGGGCTGACGCTCATGCGCGTTGTTTACCCGGATTTTGACACGGCGGAGATTGTACAACCATAATTCTGTGTTATACTGTCCTGAGTTAGATGTAACCTGGAAGGAAATATGGATATGCCGAAGTTTGATTTTGAGATCGTAGGAAAGATCGGGTCGATGGCCCTTATCAGCAGAGAGGACAACGACATCGATTACAATATATTCAGCCGCCTCGGGAAGGAACTGCGCCCCGGCATCATCTGGGTCAGCTCCGGTGCCGTGGAAATCGGGCGCGTAGATCACATCAAGCGCAATGGCCGGGAGCTGATCGGCGACATTGAGGATGTGAAGACGGACTACGCCGCGCAGGGCCAGGCAATCCTGATGCAGGAGTACCGGCGCTTTGTGCCCTCCCAATATTCCGTGCGGCAGCTTTTAGTTGAGCACACGCATTTTAACGATGAGGAAAAGCGCAACCACATCAAGCGCTTTTTGCTCCGCTGCGCGGTGCAGAACGCCATCCCCATCATCAACTACAACGATCCCGTTTCCTCGGAGGAAAACCGCCGCTGGGAATTGGACCTGCTGCGGGAAAAGACGGAGCATGTGGTGGAATGCGTGGACAACGATGAAACCGCGTCTGTCGTCTGCACGCTGGTGCACTCGATGTACCTTGTGATCCTCACCTCGGTGGACGGCATCTACCGCGATCCTACCGACCCTTCCACGCTTGTGGAGGCTGTAGAGGGCAAGGACATTCAGGAGGTATTGGATGGCATCGACATCCTGCAGACCTCTTGCGTGGGCGCAAGCCGCGCGGGCGCGAACGGCGCGCGGGCGAAGCTCGACTTTATCAAGGAGCCCGTCAGGCAGGGCACCACCGTCATCATCGCCAACGGCAAAAGCAAGTTGAGCGATGTCATCGCGGGTAAGTGCCGCAGGACGATCTTCCGCGTGCGGTAGCAGCCTGCGCGTAGCTTTTTCCGTTCATCTTCCGCTTAAAAGAGTCTTACTCCACGGGCCGCGGCTTTGCCGCGGTCCGTTTAATTATAGGCTACATCTTCGCCGTTTTGTTGCCCACAGCTATCATTTCTTTGCGGGTATTATGGCAGAAAAACGCCCTGTTTACGGCCGCTTTTCAAGGGTTCTCCAATTCATACCAAAATAATAGGGTACTTGACAAGGGGAGAGGAGAAATGATACCCTAGCCGAGGTTAGTGTACTCTAACCAAATATCATTTCAAGTACAAAGGAGCAACATTGTGAAGCTTAAAAAACTGATCAGCGCCCTTCTCGCCATTGCGCTGCTTGCATCCCTGGCTGCGTGCGCCGCGCCCGCGGCCCCCTCGGGAGTAGATGCCACCCCCGCCGCCGCGGAAGCAACGCCCGCGCCTGAAGCGACGGCAGAAGCGCCCGTCGAGGCTACGGAATACCCCATTACCATCAAGCATGCGTTTGGGGAAACCGTGCTTACGGAAAAGCCGGAACGCATTGCCACCATCTTCTGGGGCAACCATGACGTGCCGCTGGCGCTGGGCGTGGTTCCCGTGGGCGCGTCCATGGCAAACTATGGCGTGACGGACGGCAGCGGCATGCTGCCCTGGACGGCGGAAGGCTTCAAAGCCCTTGGCGTTGAAAGCCCCTTGTTGTTCAGCGATACGGACGGCCTTGATTATGAGGCCATCAGCGAAGTGCAGCCCGATGTGATTCTTGCGGCATACTCCGGCATCACGCAGGAGGACTACGATCTGTTGAGCCAGATTGCGCCTGTTGTTGCGTATCCCACGCTTGCCTGGCAGACCTACTGGCGCGATCAGATTACTATGGACGCCACCGGCATGGGCATGCAAAAAGAAGGCGAGCAGCTTGTCGCCGAGCTTGAGCAGCTGATTGCAGAGAAGCTTTCCGCCTATCCGCAAATCGCCGGGAAGACCGCCGCGTTCTTCTACTTCATGCCTGCCGACCTGGGCAAGTTCTATGTGTATCTTCCCACAGACCCCCGCGCCGCGTTTTTGGAGGATCTTGGCATGAAGGTGCCCGAAAGCATATTGAAGCTGGCCGAAAGCTCCGAAAGCTTTTCCGTTGAGTTGAGCGCGGAGAATGTGGACCTGCTCAAGGACGTGGATATTGTCATCGGTTACGGCGACGACGCATTGCTCAAGGCCCTGCAGGCGGACAGCCTGATGGGTACGATGCCCGCCATCAAGCGGGGCTCTGTTGTGCTCCTGGAGGACGGCACGCCGCTCGCCGCGTCCAGCACGCCCAGCGCGCTCTCCATCCCCGCCGCGATCGATGAATACCTGGCGCTGATCGGCAAGGCCGCCGATCAGGTTGGATGAAGTCGCCTAAACCCCTCCTGCTGCTCTGCGCCGGTGGAATCGGGATCCTCCTTTGCATCCTTGCTTCATTGGCGCTCGGTTCACGCACCGTGGGGGTAGGGGATGTCATTACTGCCCTGTTTCGCACGGATGTTTCCTCGTTTGACGCACTTGTCGTGCGCGAGCGCATCCCAAGGACCATATTCAGCCTCATTGCCGGAGCCTCCCTCGGGGTCTCCGGCGCTCTGATGCAGGCGATTACCCGCAACCCTATCGCGGACCCAAGCATCCTGGGCGTCAATACCGGCGCGTCCCTGTTTGTGGTAGGCGGCATCGTCCTGTTCCGCATCAGCACCGCGGCCGAATACATCTGGTTTGCGCTTTTGGGCGCTGCAATCACTGCGGTGTTTGTCTACCGGATCGGCTCCATGGGCTATGGCGGCGCTACGCCGATTAAGCTTGCGCTGGCGGGCGCCGCGACGAGTGCCGCGCTCTCTTCCCTGGTCAGCGCCGTGATCCTGCCAAGGACGGATGCGCTCAACGCCTACCGGTTCTGGCAGGTGGGAAGCGTTGGCGGCGCTACCTGGCAGGGCATCCTGACGGTCGCCACGTTTCTTTTCGCGGGCCTTTTCATCGGCTTTTTCATTGCCCCGGCATTGAACGCGCTTGCACTGGGGGATGATGTGGCGACGGGCCTTGGCGTGCGGGTGGGCGTTGTACGAAGTGTGGGCGCATTGGCAGGGGTGCTGCTTTGCGGCGCGACAACGGCGCTTGCGGGGCCCATCGCATTCGTCGGGCTGATGATTCCCCATAGCATGCGGCTCATCTCCGGGCCCGACATGAAGGGCATTGTGCCGCTATCCGCGGCGGGCGGCGCCATCCTTTTGACGATCTCTGACATTATCGGGCGGCTCATCGGTTCGCCAAGCGAGCTTGAGGCGGGGATTGTGACAGCATTCTTTGGCGCGCCCATCCTGATCCTGATTGCCATGAGAGCGAAGGTGCGGTCGTTATGAAAACAAGCAATTCCGGCGCTGTAAGGCAGGGCTTTTCAAAAAGGCGGGCCCGTTTTCTTACGGCAAGCCTTGTTCTGGCGGCACTTGCCGCCTGCCTTTGCCTTGCCATGCTCTGCCTTGGAAACACGGTATATCCACCTGACATCGTTTTCCGGGTGCTTTCAGGCGAGCAGGTTAAAGGCGCTGCCTTCGCCGTAGGCACGCTGCGTCTGCCAAGGATGCTTGCTGGATTGCTTGCGGGCATGGCGTTCGGCACGGCGGGGAACACGTTCCAGACCATGCTTCGTAACCCGCTTGCAAGCCCGGACATCATCGGCATTTCCTCCGGCTCCAGTGTTGCGGCTGTGTTCTGCATTTTGGTTCTCAACATCAGCGGCCCGCTTGTCTCCCTGTCGGCAGTCCTTTCCGGGCTTGCCGTAGCATTTTTGATCTATGCGCTTTCCCGGGGCGGCAGCTTTTCGGGCGGCAGGCTTATCCTGATCGGCATCGGCATACAGGCTATGCTCAATGCGGTGATCTCCTTCTTGCTGCTGCGGGCAAACCAATATGATGTGCCCGCTGCGCTCCGCTGGCTCAGCGGAAGTTTAAACGGCATGCAGATGAAGGGCATTCCCGGGCTCTTTGCCGCCGTCCTGCTGTTTGGCTGCCTGCTCATTTTCTTTGGCAGGCAGTTAAAGGTACTAGAGCTTGGAGAACAGTCCGCCATTACGCTGGGTGTAAGGACGGACCGCATCCGGCTGCTGCTGGTGCTTTGCGCCGTCTTCCTGATCGCCTATGCGACCTCCGTCACAGGTCCCATTGCCTTTGTCGCCTTCTTAGCGGGGCCGATCGCGGGCAGGCTGGCGGGCACTGGCTCTTCCAACGTGCTCCCCGCAGGCCTGGCAGGGGCCGTCATGGTGCTTGTTGCCGATCTCATCGGCCAGTACGCCTTTGACATCCGTTTCCCGGTGGGCATCATCACAGGCATCTTGGGAGCACCGTATCTTCTTTACCTGTTGATCCGTATGAACAAAGCCGGAGGAACCGCATGAAACACACGCCTGTACTCTCTGCAAGCAACATCGTTGCAGGGTATGATAAAAAAATGATTCTCAATCATGTCGATGTGGTCATTCCGCGCAATCGGATCAGCGTCATCATCGGCGCGAACGCCTGCGGAAAATCCACGCTGTTGAAAACGCTCGCCCGGCTGATCCAGCCCGTTTCGGGCGAGGTCGCGATTGACGGCAAAAAGCTTGGCGCCATCCCGCCCAAGCAGCTTGCGCGCGTCCTTGGCCTGCTTCCCCAATCTCCCGTGGTGCCCGAGGGCATTACGGTGGCGGATCTTGTTTCAAGGGGCCGGTTCCCATACCAGAGCTTTTTGAAGGGCATGGGGAAACAGGATTATGCGGCGGTGGAAGAAGCGCTGGAGCTGATGGGGATCACGGCGCTTGCAAACCGCAGCGTGGATGAACTTTCCGGCGGTCAGCGCCAGCGGGTGTGGATCGCCATGGCCCTTGCGCAGGAGACGGATATCCTGCTGCTGGACGAGCCGACCACCTTCCTTGACATCACCTACCAGATTGAAATACTCGATCTGCTGACGGATTTGAACCGTAAAAAGGGCACGACCATCGTCATGGTGCTGCATGACATCAACCTCGCCGTGCGGTATGCGGAGTATCTCTTTGCGGTACAGGACGGAGCGCTGGTGGCACAGGGGCCTCCCTCCGGCATTCTCAACGAAGCGCTCATGAAGCAGGTCTTCGGGCTTGACTGCCTGGTCACAAAAGACCCGGTATCCGGCCTGCCCTTTATCATCCCCATGGGAAGATACCATGTAAACGCAACATAAGGTTACAGCAGAAAGCCCGTGGAAAATTCCACGGGCTTTTTTGTATTCAAAGGGACGTGTCCCCTTGAGTGGGGTCATCGGGGCAAAGCCCCTATGCGTGCTCTTTATAACAGCTTGCGCGTCTGCTTATACACATCGCCGGAGCCGACGGTCAATACAAGATCGCCGGGCTTTGCGTTGACGTCGAGATATGCGCGGATGGTTTCAAACGTGCCGAGATAGATCGCTTTGCTCGGGTCCGCGTCGTTGATGGCGTTCACCATATCCTTTGCGTGGACGGAGCCATCGTCGATTTCGCGGCCGGGGTAGATATCGGGCACGAGCACTTCGTCCGCAAGCTTGAAGCAGTTTACATCGTGTAAAAACAGCGTCTTGGCGCGGGTGTAGGAGTTACACTGGAACACGCAGTAGAGCTTGCCGTGCGGCACGCGGGACGCGCCGTCCAATACCGCGGCGATTTCCGCCGGGTGGTGCGCATAATCGTGATACACCTTGATACCGTCGCGCTCGCCATAGAATTCAAAGCGGCGGTGGGTGAGGGTGTATTCCGCCAAACCCGCCCTGATATCCGCAAAGCTTTCGCCCAGCGCCAGCGATACGGCGGCGGCCGCAAGCGCGTTGATGATGTTGTGCGTGCCGGGAATCTGCAAGGTGATCCTGCCTAAGTTTTCGCCCTTATGCATCAGGTCAAAGGATGGGTAGCCCCATTCATCAAATTGGACATTTCCCGCGGTGTAGTCCGCATCCGCCATGCCGTAGGAGATGGTGCGCACCTTCTGCGGGGGATTGTTCAAAAGCTCTTTTACGCGCACATCGTCCGTGCAGCCTAAAAAGAGGCCGTCCTCGGGCAACAGCCGAAGGAATTTGCGGAATGCCTCGGTGATCTCCTCGATATCTTTGTAATAGTCCAGATGATCGTCATCGATGTTGTTGATGAGCGCTACGGTGGGCTTGAGCGTCAAAAAGCTCTCCACATACTCGCACGCCTCCGTAATAAAGAGGCCGCTTTTGCCGATGCGCGTGCCGCCGGAAAGGAAATCCACATCCCCGCCCACGTGGACGGTCGCGTCAAGCGCCCCCACCTGCGCTACTTTTGCCAGCATAGAGGTAATGGTCGTCTTGCCGTGGCAGCCCGCGATGCCCACAACATCCGGGTACTGGGCGGAAAGCTCGCCCAAGGCGACGCTGCGCTCAATTTCTGGGATGCCGTGCTCGCGCGCGTAGACGCGCTCCGGATTCTCCTTTTTAATGGCCGCGGAATAGATCAACACTTCGGCGTCTCCCACCTGCTCCGCCTGATGGCCGATGTAGACGGGTACGCCAAGCGCACTCAGCTTTTGTGTGAACGGGGAGCTGTCCCGGTCGGACCCCTTTACGTCATAGCCGCGCGCACGCAGGATCTGCGCAAGGCCGTTCATGCTGCATCCACCGATGCCTACAAGGTGTACGCGCGACTTTCCTTCGAGCATGTCAAAAAGAACCTCCCTTAAATGGCTTCCTACATTATACGACTCAGGTGCCGGAATGTCCACAAAAGGGGACGCCGCTATACCGCACCACCTTTTTACAGGCTGATGCGGGCTATATGCCCTCGCAGCGTTGACGGAATAAACAGAACCGGATTACAATGACGATACTTCCATAAGGGGGAATTTATGGTGCAAGGTATCACCGCACAATCCCTGGAGGCGGCGCTTGCCGCGTTCGTAGCGTCCGACCCGGGCAACGCCATGCCCGCACATAACAATATGCGCATGTACGACGCGCCGCTCGTCGGCTTTGCGGCGGCGGATGACGCGTATTTTGCAGCATTCACTTCGCCCGATATCATCGGCGAATGCTTCCTTGCGCCAAAAGTTTGGCTGCCCGGCGCGCGCACCGTGATTTCTTACTTTCTGCCGTTTACGGAGGAAGTACGAAAGAGCAACCGCCTCCCCGGCCTGCCCTCACAGGAGTGGGCAAGCGCGCGCATCGACGGGGAAGTGTTCAACAACGCCGTGCGGAGGTTTTTGATTGCTTATCTGGAAGCGCAGGGCATAGAGTCGATGTCGCCCGCGCTTGACGCCCGCTTCCGTGTTGTAAACCGCATCCCCAACTGGTCCGAACGGCACGCCGCGTTTGTGGCGGGCCTGGGCACATTTTCCCTGTGCCGCTCGCTGATCACCCAAAAAGGTACGGCAGGAAGGATTGGGAGCATCATTACGGCGCTCGACCTGCCCGCAACCGAACGCCCCTACCAAAGCTATTACGAGTACTGCCCGTTTTTGACAAAGGGCAAGTGCGGCGCATGCATCCGCCGCTGCCCGCCGAATGCCATTTCGCCCGCGGGGAAAGACAACCGGATATGCAGCGAGTATCTTGACAATACGGTGCTGCCGCTCTTTGCGCCGCGCTATGGCTGCGCAAAATGCAACACTGCGGTTCCATGTGAAAGCAGGATACCGGCAATGTAACAAACAACTGCAAAGGAGAACAGGAATGAAGGGATTTCAAATAAAACGGTCCGGCGCTAAACGGTATGTGTATATTCTGGGTTGCCTCTTGATGACCGCTGTATGTTCTATATCCGTCATAACGCAACGCGCAGTGGTTGTTGGCGTTATCGGCATGCTGTTCTTTGGGTTGGGTACGTTTGTAATCATTTGGCTGACATTTGGGCACCCCTTGCTTACCCTTACCTCAGAAGGATTTACGGACAGCAGTTCAGCCGTCTCGGCAGGATTTATCCCTTGGAAGACAGTTTCCAATATGGCGATTGTTGAACTGTTTGGCCAAACGTTTATCAGCGTATGCTTAAAAGACACGGAAAGCTACTTAGGCACCCTTTCTTCGTTCAAAAGAAAGATGGCGGAAAGCAACCTTGCGATGGGGTATGGGCCAATCAACATCGCTTTGTTAGGCACCAGCATGCGCCCGGAAGACGTGCTTTCCCGCATGATGGAATTCTGGGCAACCTACCGGAACGATACGCAATCGCCCATCTTAACCCCGCCCGCCATTGACAATACGGCACAAAACGGCTAAAATAGCGGCATATGCGAAAGGCATTGCCTTTTGCAATCATATGCTTTTGCGTTGAAGTGGAACCGTTTTTTATAACCCCGTCCCAAAAGAGAGCCACCTTTTAAGCTGAAAGGGCGGCGGCGGGAGAAAAAACGTACTCGCCACGGAGCATCCGTGCAAACCGCTTCTGCGGCATAAGCGCGGCGTCACCCCATGATGCGGGGAAAAAGGCGGCTGTATTTTCAGCCGCGAAAAAGAGTGGTACCACGAACACGCCTCGTCTCTTTATATAGGAGACGAGGCTTTTTTTATGGCAATGCTTCAGGTAGAGATAGAAAACGGAGGATAAGAACACACATGGCGGACAGGTACGATCCAAGCGTAATCGAGCCGAAATGGCAAACAAAATGGGAGGACGCGCACTGCTTTGAAGCGGAAGCCTCCCACGAAAAACCGAAATTCTACGGGCTGATTGAGTTTCCGTATCCTTCGGGCATGGGCCTGCACGTGGGCCACCCGCGCAGCAACACGGCGATCGACATCATCTGCCGCAAGCGCAGGATGGAAGGCTACAACGTCTTGTATCCCATCGGCTGGGACGCGTTCGGCCTGCCCACGGAAAACTACGCCATCAAGACCGGCATCCACCCCACAATCGTCACCAAGAACAACGTGGACCATTTCCGGGAGCAGTTAAAGCGCCTTGGGTTCTCGTTCGATTGGTCGCGCGAGGTGAACACCACCGACCCCAACTACTACAAGTGGACGCAGTGGATCTTCTTAAAGCTGTTTGAAAAAGGGCTTGCCTACAAGGCGGAGATCCCCATCAACTTCTGTATGTCCTGCAAGGTCGGTTTGGCGAACGAAGAGGTCGTGGACGGCGTGTGCGAGCGTTGCGGTGGCGCTGTCGTCCGCAAGGTGAAGAGCCAGTGGATGCTCCGCATCACGCAGTATGCACAGCGGTTGATTGACGACCTTGACCAGCTTGATTTTATTGAAAAGGTCAAAATTCAGCAGCGCAACTGGATCGGCAGGAGCGAAGGCGCGGAAGTCACCTTCGCCATCGAGGGCTTCCCGGAAGGGCTCCGCGTGTTCACCACGCGTCCGGATACGTTATTCGGCGCGACGTACATGGTCGTTTCTCCGGAGCACCCCATTGTGGAAACGCTTAAGGACAAGATCACGAATATCGCGGATGTGCGCGCCTATCAGGATGCGGCGGCCCGGAAATCCGATTTTGAGCGCAGCGAGCTAAGTAAAGAAAAGACCGGCGTACCGCTTATGGGCGTCAATGCCATCAACCCCGTGACCGGTTTGCAGATTCCCGTGTGGATTTCAGACTACGTGCTCATGGGCTACGGCACGGGCGCTATTATGGCCGTGCCCGCGCATGATGAGCGCGACTGGGCGTTTGCAAAGACGTTCGGCCTCCCCATCTTGGAGGTCGTGGCAGGCGGCAACGTGCAGGAGGAAGCGTATACCAATACCGAAAGCGGCAAGATGGTCAACTCCGGCTTCCTCAACGGCATGGATGTAAAAGAGGCCATCCCCGCCATTGCCAACTGGCTGGTGGAAAAGGGCCTGGGCGAAAAGAAGGTCAACTTCAAGCTCAGGGACTGGGTGTTCTCCCGCCAGCGCTATTGGGGCGAGCCCATACCGCTTGTACACTGCGAGCACTGCGGCTGGGTCCCTTTACCCGAAAGCGAGCTCCCGCTCGTGCTGCCGGAGATTGAAGAATATATGCCGGGCGAGGACGGCTCCTCCCCGCTTGCGCGCGCCAAGGGCTGGATCAAAACCACCTGCCCCAAGTGCGGTGCGGAAGCATCCCGTGAGACGGATACCATGCCCCAGTGGGCGGGCTCGTCCTGGTACTTCCTGCGCTATATCGACCCGCACAACGACAAGGCGCTTGCAGACCCTGAAGAACTCAACTACTGGTCCCCGGTGGACTGGTACAACGGCGGCATGGAGCACACGACGCTGCACTTGTTGTATTCCCGGTTCTGGCACAAGTTCCTCTATGACATCGGCGTGGTGCCTACCCCGGAACCGTACCAGAAGCGCACCAGCCACGGCATGATCCTGGGCGAAAACGGAGAGAAGATGAGTAAATCCCGCGGCAACGTCGTCAACCCCGACGAGATCGTGGACGAGCTGGGGGCCGACACCTTCCGTATGTATGAAATGTTCATGGGCGCGTTCGACCAGCCCATCCCCTGGAGCAACACCGGCGCGCGCGGCTGCCGCAGGTTCCTGGACCGCGTGTGGCGCTTGCAGGAAATGCTTGCGGGCACGGGCGAGTCCGCCGATATGCGGGGGAAGGTGCACGCCTGCATCAAGAAGGTCACGGAAGATTACGAGCGCATGAAGTTTAATACCGCCATTGCCGCCATGATGGCGCTGGTGAACGACTTCTACGCGAAAGGCAGCGTCACAAAGGACGAGCTGCACACGTTACTCACCCTCCTCTCTCCCGTGGCCCCGCACATTGCGGAGGAAATGAACGAAAGCCTTGGCTTTGGCCCGCTCTACGCCACGCCGTGGCCCAAGTGGGACGAAAGTGCCCTTATTGCGGACAGCATCGAGCTTGCCATCCAGATCAACGGCAAGGTCCGCGCCCGCATGATGGCGGCGGCGGACGCGCCGAAGGACGAAGTGGAGGCCGCGGCAAAGGCGCATCCTGAAATCGCGCCCTTGCTTTCCGGCAAGACAGTGAAGAAGATCATCGTCGTCAAGAACGTCGTCAATATCGTGGCGGTGTAATACAAAAACGCATCAAGGGCCGCTGCCTTTTCTAGGCAGCGGCCCTTTTTTGTTGCTTCACCAAACTGGTTAACTGCCGATATTGATCGTCTCCGTCGTTTTAGGTATACTGCTCTCCCGACAGATACACGATTTCCAGCCGCCGTTCGTTGATCAGCACGCCTTGCTGATTATGACGGTTACTGATATAATTTCATTACAGTAATCGTAATAATTGCGAGGTGAAGCTATTGAGGGATCATGTAAAAGGCGGTGCTCTTACGGAGGTAACTTTTTTTATCCTGCTTTCCCTTTACAGGCCAAAGCATGGATATGCCATAATGCACTTTATTGAAGAAAAGACGGAGGGGCGCTTATCCTTGGGGGCGGGGACTTTGTACGGAGCATTGACCGCTTTACAAGACAAAGGTTGGATTACCCCATATGGCAGCGATAAGGGCAGGAAAAAGGAATACCAGGTCACAGCCCTTGGTAAAGAGATTGCACAAAAGGAATTGATCCGGTTGCATGGGCTTACACAAATCGCAACCGAGATTATCGGAGGGTAAATAGAATGGGCAAGAAGTATTATCGCTATTTTGGCGGCCTTCTGACAGCACAAGAGCATTGGTTAAACAAAATGGCGTTCAGGGGGTATCGGCTTATACGATCTGAAAAGCTGCTCTATGAGTTTGAGCCGTGCAAGCCCGGGCAATATCAATATTGCGTGGACTTTATCGGCCAGAAATCAAAAGCAAAAGCAGCAGACTACTACTCTTTTTTAGAAAATATGGGTTACCACGTATTCTATAAGAATATCAACTTAAACTATTCTGTCGGTAAAGTCCGTTTCCGCCCATGGGCAGAAAAAGGTGGGCGTATTGCCACAAATGCAACCACATTCAATCGCGAATTGCTGATTGTTGAAAAAGCGAACGACGCAAAGGCCTTTGAATTGCACACCTCTTTTGCGGATAGGGCAGAGTATTACGGTATTTTGAGAAAGCCTTGGCTATGTCTGTTTGTTGTTTTTGGCGGCTTAGGAATTATTCGGGCATCTTTGGCCTGGGGGATTTTTGCGTTGATTGCACTCATACCGGTAATTCTATATCAGGTGCAGATTTTCAATATAAAAAAAGAAGCCGGAATAAAAGAATGGTGACGTATAAGGTTAGTCTCGATATCAGCAACGGACATGAAAAAGAAGAGCGGTTCCATAATACGGTTGCTTCCGGCGCATACTAGCCGTAAAAGGAGGCGATGCGCATGCAATATAGAACCCCGCGGAACTTAAAAACAAAGGGGCGCGACCGGGTCGTAAAAAGCGGGAACGTGCTGATTACAGATGAGAACGGACGGCTGCCGATAGACGAGGACGTGATGGTCACCCACGGCAGCTTAGTAAACCCGCACGACGGTTGAATGCATCCGTAAAAGCAAAGGTAAAAGGCCCTCTGCCCGAAACAGGCAGAGGACCTTTCTTGTTTGATGAAGAATTGTTACGCCTTGGCAGCAGGCAGCGCACGCTCCATCGCGCGCTTCACGGGCGGCAGTGCCGCCACGATGATGCACAGTACCACATCGGGGCCCAGCGCAATCGTGTTGTAGGTCGTAGAGTAGACCCATGTGTTCCAGCCTTCCCACGCATATTCCGCAAAGAAGATGCCGCCGGAGAGGGTAGAGCAGATAATTCTGCCGATGCCGCCTACGATAAGGCCCATCGTAATGCTCTTGGGGAACAGTCCCGCAAGCCCAAAACACATGAACGCCAGCGGATAGTCAAGCAGCATCTGCGCCCAATGGATGACATATGCGTCCTGTAAGAGCTGTAAAAGCCCCAGCGCAAGTCCTGCGATCAGTCCGTTGCGCGTGCCGAAGCGGTTGGCGTAGAATACCACCGGCAGGAGGCTGCACAACGTGAGCGAGCCCCCCTGCGGCATACGGAACAACCGCAGGTACGATAAAAAGAACGAGAGCGCCACCGCTAAAGCGCCATATACGATCACCCGCGTCAGATCCGCCTGACCCGCAGCTGACGCCTGCCCACGCGCCCGCGTGAGCAATACGATAACTGTCACAACGAGCGCCGTCACTAACGCGAACGCCACCCACGCAAGCGGGGACATCTCCCCCAAAGCCGAGAACAGTGTAAATTCCATCCTTTTTCCTTTCTCTCCAGCCGCTGCGCAAGGTGCAATAAAAAATTGCCCGCCTCTTAAATGAAAGAAACGGGCAATCGGTATTAAAGCCTCAAGCTCCGCTTCCCTACGTTAGGATTACCTAAACAGGTTCTAAGGGTCTCTCTCAGCCAGCTACTATGCCAGCGCCCCCAGCGGTGGATATTCAATTGATGTGCCCATTGTATAAAGCCGCGGCGCATTTGTCAAGCGCACAAAACGGTATGCTTCACGCCACGTCCATAGGCACAGCTTTTGCCTATACTGCCTCGGCTGCCTCCTCCCTTGCCTTTTTCCACTCCTCGATAAGCTTCAGAAGATCGCTTTCAAACACCAGCTCGTCCGTGCCGGGAATATCCTGTACGCCGATATCCACAAGGCAAAGGGGCGGGAAGAGCACGCACCACCAGTTCTGACCTTCGGCGTTCCCTAGCTCCACCCGGAGCGCCTCATAGTTTCCCGCGGGGTATGTCGTGCCGCCGTAGGTCTTATCCGGAAATTCCATGACGCCAAACCGCAGCTGCGCGCCATACGCGCAGCCCTGCTCCTTGAGCACACGCTTTACCGTTTCCAGCACCCCGCCGCCGCTGCTTAAAAGCACGTCCTCGGCTTCCTCCAGCGAGCCCGCGGGCGCAAATTCCTCGATGAGCGCGTCCCGCACCAGAAGCTTCACACGCTGGTCTTCCGCGCTGTCGCTGTTGGCTAAGATGTGCAGACGCAGCACCCCCGGCGCGCCGTCCTTATGCAGCATCGCCTCCTGTGCGGCGGTGGGATAATTTTTCATGAGCTTGGGCTGTACCGCCTCGTGGTAGAAAAACAGTATCAGTACAATGGCAAATACCGCCGCAACCGGCCTGATGATACGCATATACGCCTCCTGTGCATGGTATGTGTAGGATTATGCACAGTTTCACCCGGTTTTACACCGTGTCCAAATAAAAATGTGGACAACGCATTGTCCACATTGAAGTAGTATATAACATATAAAAAAAGCGCCGCTTTGATAGCGGCGCCTCGAACCGTTAATAAAGTGGGACAGCCTCACCACCCGATTATTTGAGCGATAGGAATTCCCAAAGGACGTGTCCCTTGGGTGGGAGTGGGGGCAAAGCCCCAGCTTTCAAAGCGCAATCATTCAGCCGAGCTTCTTTCTTCCCACCGCCAGCCGCCGCATGGCTTCCTCACGGCCCAAGAGGTATGCGATCTCGATAGCTCCTCCCGGCGTCACAAGCTTGCCCGCAAGCGCGATGCGCACCGGCCACAATAGCGTGCCGTTCTTCATGCCCTGCGCTTCCGCCATGCCGATGAGCAGGCTGTGCAGCGCTTCCTCCGTCCATTCCGGCAGCGCTTCCAATGCGGGGATGACGAGATCCAGTACGGCCTTTGAGACCTCCGGGTTTGTCTTGCTCTTTTTGTTGGTGAACAGCTCCGCGTCGTAACTTTCGTCAAGCGCCGTAAAGAAGTCCACTACCGGAGGAATCTGCGCAAACGTCTCCGTGCGCGGCTGCAAAATGCGGCACAGCACGCCCGTATCCATATGGCCGATGCCTGCTTCTTTGTAATACGGCATGGCATACGCCGTAAATTCTTCCGGCGGCAGCGCGCGGATGTATTCCGCATTGAGCCAGGTGAGCTTCATGGGGTCGAAGATAGCGGGGGACTTGCTCATGCCGGAAATATCGAACGCTTCAATCAGTTCCGCAAGCGTAAACTTCTCCCTATCGTCCCCGGGGTTCCAACCCAAAAGCGCGATGTAGTTGAGCACCGCCTCTTTTAAATACCCTTTTGCGATCAGGTCCTGGAAGGAAGCATCGCCCGTGCGCTTACTTAGCTTGTGCTGCGCATCCTTCATGATGGGCGGCATGTGGATGTACTGCGGAATCTCCCACCCAAACGCCTGGTAGAGTAAATCATACTTGGGCGCAGAAGAAAGATACTCCATGCCGCGCATCACATGCGTGATCGCCATCATGTGGTCGTCAATCACGTTTGCGAAGTTATAGGTCGGCATGCCGTCGGCCTTAATGAGCACGTTATCGTCGAGCGTGCTGTTTTCCACCGTGATGCTGCCGAACAACAGATCATGGAACGTGGTCGTCCCTGTGAGCGGCACGTTTTGGCGGATGACATGGGGGATACCCGCATCCAGTTTTGCCTGTATTTCTTCCTTGCTCAGATGCAGGCAGTGCTTGTCGTACTTGAACGTCTCGCCGCGCGCCGTGGCCTCCGCCCGGCGCTCCTCAAGCTCGTCCTTCGTGCAGAAGCAGCGGTAGGCATGTCCGCTTACAATCAATTGCTCCGCGTACGGCATATAGAGCGCTTTGCGCTCGCTCTGCACATACGGGCCGTACTCGCCGCCCTTGTCCGGGCCTTCGTCCCAGTCCATGCCCACGGACTGGAGCGTTTCGTAGATGACGTCCACCGCGCCTTCCACATAGCGTTCCTGGTCGGTATCCTCAATGCGCAGCAAAAATACGCCATCTTTCTTGCGCGCGAACAGGTAAGCGTAAAGCGCGGAGCGCAGGTTGCCGATATGCATGTATCCGGTGGGACTGGGCGCGAAGCGGGTGCGTACTGTCACGGTAGTAGCTCCTTTTAGTAAATTCAGAATATGAAATATGGGGGCTCTGCCCCCATACCCTCGCCAAAGGGACACACCCCTTTGGAATCCCATTCTATGAAACGTCAAAGGCGTTTCATTACGGGTTCTTAGGGGCTTTCCGAAGGAAAGCGGGTTTGGTGCCCATAGGGCAGAAACCGATCCTGTGAATCGGTTTCAAAACCCTGGGTTCCTCTGTTACGGCCCTAAGCGGGAGATTGAGGGCAGAGCCCTCAGCGTATTTGATAATTACCCCTTCCAGCTATCCCTTAACTCTACCACGCGGTTGAACACGGGGTTTTCCGGCGTGTGGTTCAAATCCGCGCAGAAGTAACCCATACGCATGAACTGGGATTTGTCGCCCGGCTGTTCGCCCGCAAGCGCGGGCTCCACATAGGCGCGGACGACGGTCAGGCTGTTGGGGTTGAGCTTTTCAATAAAATCGTCCTTATCGACCACATCATCGGTGATCAAGGGTTCGTAAAGCCGTACTTCGGCTGGGACAGCCTCCTGCATGTTCACCCAATGCAAGGTGCCTTTTACCTTGCGGGTGCTCTCGCCGGACTTGCTTTCCGGGTCATAGCTGCACTTGATGAGCGTGACGTTGCCCGCTGCATCCGTTTCATAGCCCGTGCATTTGACGATGTAGGCGGACTTCAGGCGCACCTCGCCGTCCGGCTGGAGCCTGAAATACTTCTTGGGCGGGTCGATCATGAAATCCTCACGCTCAATGTACAGCTCACGCCCGAAGAGCACCTTGCGCGCGCCCATTTCCGGCACGTTGGGGTGGTTCTCAAGCTCAATTTCCTCGGTTTTCCCCTCCGGCCAGTTCTCAATGACCAGCTTCACGGGGTCCAGCACCGCCATCAGGCGCGGGGCGACGGCGTTGAGGTGTTCCCTGACGCAGTGCTCCAGCATGGCGGTTTCCACCACGGAGTCCGCCTTTGCAACACCCACGCGGTTCAGAAAATCCCGTATGGCTTCGGGCGTATAGCCACGGCGGCGTAAGCCGCAAAGCGTCGGCATTCTGGGGTCGTCCCAGCCGGAAACATGCCCTTCCTCCACGAGTTTGCGGAGGTAACGCTTGGACATGATGGTGTTCGTCAGGTTCAGCCGCGCAAACTCGATCTGCCTGGGCTTGTGTTCAAACTCACACTGCTCCACCACCCAGTCATAGAGCGGACGGTGAATTTCATATTCCAACGAACAAAGCGAGTGTGTCACGCCCTCAAGCGCGTCCTGAATGGGGTGCGCAAAATCGTACATGGGATAGATGCACCACTTATCGCCGGTGTGGTGGTGCGTCATGTGGATGATGCGGTACATCGCGGGATCGCGCATGATGATGTTGGGGGAGGCCATGTCGATCTTGGCGCGCAGCGTCCGGGTGCCGTCCGGGAACTCGCCGTTCTTCATGCGCTCAAACAGATCGAGGTTCTCCTCCACGCTGCGCTCACGATAGGGCGAATTTTTGCCGGGCTCCGTCAGGGTGCCACGGTATTCGCGCATGTCATCCTTAGAAAGATCGCACACGTAGGCGACGCCCTTTTGAATGAGCTTTTTTGCAAGCTCATAGCAGGTATCAAAATAATCCGAGCCATAGAACACATTGTCCCATGTAAAGCCCAGCCAGCGGATATCTTCCTGTATGGCGTCCACATATTCCTCATCTTCTTTGGTGGGGTTGGTGTCGTCATACCGGAGATTGCATTTGCCGCCGTACTGCTCGGCCATGGAAAAATCGATATATAAGGCCTTCGCGTGGCCGATGTGCAGGTAGCCGTTGGGTTCGGGCGGGAATCTCGTCTGAATGTGCGTTGCCCGCTGCTGCTGCAGATCCTGCTCGATCGCTTCCTCAATAAAGTTTTTGGATCTTGGCAGCTCTTCCATATGTGCACGCTCCTTTACGCTTTTAAAATGCAAGTATTTCGGGTTTTTCGGGGTTTCATTCCAATATTATCGTCTACACCGGAAATGTTGTCAATGCTTGCGGGCGTCCATACGCCGTATGCGCGGCAACGGGCGGGGCGGCGTGCTTTTTGAACCGAATGCACTGCCCGCCGTTTCCGGTTGTTGCGCCCGCTATGCGCCGCGCATACGGTAGAGAAGAGCCACATGCCGGGCTTGTAATTTTTTTATCAATTCCGGCCTGCATCCGCGTTACACGCGCATGGGGCGTGGTATCTTACTGTTAAAGAGATAACAAACTTTTGCGCGGATAACCGCAAAAAAGATGGCAAACTAAGTAGCGCTGATAAAATCAGTGGTACTAGAAACAGCACAAGCTTTAAAGGAGCGACAGGCCATGACAAAGATCGTATTAATCGGCGCGAACCATGCAGGAACCGCCGCTGCCAACACCATATTGGACAATTATCCGGATGCAAAACTTGTGATATTTGACCGCAACTCCAACATCAGCTACCTTGGCTGCGGTACGGCGCTTTGGGTGGGGCGGCAGATTGACGACCCGCAAAGCCTCTTCTACTGCTCCGCAGAAAAGCTTGAGGCGCGAAAAGCCGTGGTACACATGGAAACCGAGGTCACGGATATCGATTTCGCACAGAAACGGGTCAAGGCTGTGGACAAAGACGGCCATGAAATAGAGGAGCCCTACGATAAGCTGATCCTCGCAACGGGGTCGTTGCCCATCGTCCCAAAAATAGAAGGGCTGACGCTGCCCAACGTCCAGTCCGTCAAGCTCTTCCAGGACGGCGCGCGCATTGACCGGGCGCTTGACGCGGAAGAAGTGCAGACAGTCGCCGTTGTCGGCGCGGGGTATATCGGTGTGGAAATCGCGGAGGCCATCCAGCGCCGCGGCAAGCATGCCCTGCTCTTTGACGTTGCGGACGGCTCCTTAACCGGCTACTATGACGACTGGTTCTCAAAAGATATGGATGAGGTGCTCCGCAAAAACGGAGTGGAGCTGCATTATAATGAGACCGTCACCGCCATCAAGGGAACGCAGTCCGTTTCCGCCATCGCCACCAACAAGGGCGAATACGCGGTGGATATGGTGATCCTCTGCATCGGCTTTGTGCCCAACAGCGTATTGGGGAAGAGCACGCTTAAAACCATTGCGAACGGCGCGTACCTTGTGGATAAAACCCAGCAGACCAGCCTGGCGGATGTCTACGCCATCGGCGACTGCGCAACGGTATACAACAACGCCCTGCAGGGCAGCAATTATGTGGCGCTTGCCACCAACGCCGTTAGAAGCGGCATCGTCGCCGCCCACAACGCCTGCGACGCGCATACGGAGTCCATCGGGGTGCAGGGTTCCAACGGTATCCACATATTCGGCTACAACATGGTGTCCACGGGCTTCAACCTCACCGCCGCGAAAAAGGCGGGCTTTGACGCCACCTACACGCAATATGAGGACCTGCAGAAACCCTCGTTTGTGACTGCCGAAAACGCGCCCGTGAAGCTGCGCATCGTATACGATAAAAATACGCGCCGGGTGTTGGGCGCGCAGATGGCGTCCACCTATGACATCTCCATGGGCATCCACATGTTCTCTCTCGCGATCGAGGAGGGTGTGACCATCGATAAATTAAAGCTTCTCGACATCTTCTTCCTGCCGCACTTCAACCAGCCGTACAATTACATCACAATGGCGGCATTGGCGGCGAAATAGTAAATAAAAGGAAGAGCGGGGCAATCGCCCCGCTTTTTAATGTGTAAAAAAGACTGTATAGCTTTTCCTAGGGCATTGCCGCCCCAATCAAAATAACACAACAGGGCGCTCCGCCGCCTGCAAAAGCGAAAACTGGGAAGAGTCCATGTAAATAGTAAAAAAGTGGCCCCGCCACTTTTTTTACTAACTTAATCCCAGTCAATCGCCCCGATGCTCTCAAGATAATCCTCGTTGTAGTCAAGATAATCCTCGCTAAAACGCATCATATACATCTTGTGGTCCGGGAACGCTTCGGCCATGCCCTTGAACAGATAGGCCTGCGCGGCTTCGTCATCGTACGTTTCGCCGTCCTCCACGCCTGTTTCCTGCATAAATGCCGCATCGAGTGTTATAATTTTATCCAGCATTTCTTCCATAACGCCGCTGGGTAAAAATGCATATTCTCCCGCCCTCGCCAATTTTTCCAGTATGAACGCGCGCGCGCCTTCCATCTGTTTTATCCTCCTAACAAAAAGTTTGCTTTCATGCAGGCTGCCGTTGTTTTGTACCCTGCCGCCTGCCCTTCCAGTATAGCAAATTCCTCCAAAAAGAACAGGCTTTTGCGCATGGGATAGTTTGTTCCCATCTGTGTTACTCTATAACCAAAGCTTCTAACATGTCTTTTTCTTTAGCAACAACTAAAGAAATTGCTGTTGAATTCCGATACAGTGGGAGTATAATGGCAACAATCACGCTTTCAAGGCGGAGGTGGTTTTATGGTTGGTTTTCTCATCGGTCTTGTATGCGGCGTTTTTGAGCTGTACCTCTTAAGCCGCCTGACGCTTATGGTGCAAAACGGCAAGACGGCGCTGATTCTGCCCATGCTCCTTGTCAAGCTTTTTGTGCTTGCCATCGCGTTTGTTCCCGTCATCCTTTATTTCCGCGGCGATCTTCTTTGGTGCGGCGTAGGTATTTCTGCTTCACTGGTCGTCGGCGCGGTTATTATGAACTTTGTGAACCAACGGTCCGGGAAAGGAGATAAAAAATCCTGATGCAAACACCCACACTGTTTCAAACTGTGGCGATGGTGGTGTGCCTCATCGGAGGTATCGCCGCATTTTATGCAAGGGGCAAACTTGTTTTGCCCGCCCCGGAGGACGAGGCCTTCAAGGCGGCCAAGAAAAAGCGCAGAAACCTGATGCTTTTGGGTTCTGTGTTATTATGGCTGCTTTCAGGCATCTTCTTCGGCCTGTTCCACAGGGAGGCGGAGGCGCTCCATATCAGCATCATGGCCGAGCAGGTGCCGCTGTTTGGTTCCGTTACGGCAAGCACCTCGGTCATATTGAGCTGGATCGTCATTGGGGTCGTCTTCGTGCTTGCCCTGATTGCGCGCATATTCGTCATCCCCAAGTTCAAGGAAGCGCCCGGCGGCCTGCAGGCAGTCCTTGAAACCGCCGTCAGCTGGATTGACGATTTTGTAAAGGACAAGTTCGGCCATAAGAACCCCATCCTTGGCGAATATATGTTTGCGCTTGCAACCCTCTACCTTGGCGCCGCCATCGTGGAGCTGTTCGGCCAGCGCCCCCCCACGACGGACCTCGTCACCACCTTCACCTACGCCATTGTGACGTTTGTGATGATCAACTATTACGGCATCAAGAAAAAGGGCGTGGGCGGGCGATTGAAGAGCTTTGCCACCCCCAACGCGGTGATCGCGCCCTTCAAGCTTCTTTCGGATATCGCCATCCCCATCTCGCTCGCCTGCCGTCTATTTGGCAACATGCTTGGCGGCATGATCGTGATGCATCTGGTGTATCTCTCGCTCGGCGCGTTCGGCGCGGGCGTGCCCGCGGTGCTGGGGTTGTACTTCAACGCCTTCCACCCGATTATCCAGATATTCATTTTTCTCAATCTGTCGCTGACATTTATCGGCGAAGCTGTAGAATAAACCAACGATTATTATCATCACACTTTAGGAGGAACGTAATATGTCTGATGTTGGATTGATCGCCATCGGCGCAGGGTTGGCCGTATTGACCGGTGCGGGCGCAGGCCTGGGCATGGGTATTGCTACCGGCAAGGCCGTGGAAGCCGTGGCCAGGCAGCCCGAAGCCAACGGCAAAATCAACGCGCTTTTGATCCTTGGCCTTGCCTTGACGGAATCGACCGCCATCTACGGCTTCGTTACGGCGCTCATCATGATCTTCACGCTTGTGAAGTAGGCCGGAGAGGGAGGTTTTATGCTGCAGATAAATCCACTTGATTTTGCGCTGCATCTCGTCAACATCATCGTGCTGTTCATCGTCCTGCGTTCCCTTCTCATCAAGCCTGTGCGCAAGTTCATGGCCGACCGGGAAGCGAAATTCCAAAAAGAACGCGAAGTGATCGATACGGCGCGCGCCGATGCGGACGCATTGAAAGCGCAATATGAATCCTCGCTCTCCGAAGCGAGAAAGACTGCGGAAGAACTCGTACAGGAGCGCTTAAGCCGCGCCGAAAACGATGCGCTGGAAATCGTAAGCAACGCCCGCGAAGAAGCGCGTCAGGCGCTCAGTAAGGCTCATGAGCAGAACATTGCGGACCGCGATGAGCTGCTGGGGCAGCTGCACGATCAGACGGCGATCCTCGCCGTGGACCTTGCGGGGCACATCCTCGAGCGTGAAGTGAGCGCCGAGGACAACGAGCGCCTCATCAACGACTTCTTCAAGAAGGTGGGCTAAGCCATGACGCATAAGGGCGAATTGTACATTGCGGGTCCGTTCAGCGATACGCTCATCAAAAGCATTGAGGCGCAGTTCTCCCGCATCCTGAATGGCGATGTCACGTTCGATGTACAGCGCGACGAACGCCTCATCGGAGGCTTCCTTGCGATGATAGACGGCAAGGTGTACGATTCGAGCATTTCAACCCGTATGAAGGATGTTGAGCGCCATCTGTTTGAAAGAGAGTAAGCTATGAATATGACCGCAAAAGAGATCGGCGCGGCTTTGCGGCAGCGGCTGCAAAATTACCAAAATAAGCCGATTGTGTATGAATACGGCACAGTCCTTTCCGCCGGCGACGGCGTGGTGAAGATCGACGGTCTTTCCCACAGCCGCTACGGCGAGCTCATCGCGTTTGACAACGACGTATACGGCATGGCCATGAACCTGGAATTGAGCGGGGTTGGCGCGGTGCTCTTAAACGGCGTGGAGGAAGTGCACGCGGGCGAGCGGGTACGCTCCACAGGCCGTGTCGTCGAGGTGCCGGTAGGAGAAGAGCTTTTGGGCCGCGTCATCGATCCCCTGGGCCTTCCGCTCGACGCAAAGCCGCTGCAGGGATCGAAGTTCCGGGCAATCGAATCTCCCGCACCGCGCATTATCGACCGCCAGGGCGTCAACGAGCCGCTGCAGACGGGGCTATTGTGCGTGGACAGCATCATCCCCATCGGCAAGGGCCAGCGCGAATTGATCATCGGCGACCGCCAGACGGGCAAATCCACCATCGCCGTGGATACGATATTGAACCAGCACGATAAAAACGTGCTGTGCGTGTACGTTGCCATCGGCCAGAAGGTTTCCACCATTGCGCAGATTCATGAGACGCTCGAAAAAGCGGGCGCCATGAAATATACCGTCATCGTCGCCGCCACCGCGAGCGACTGCGCCGCCATGCAGTACATCGCTCCCTATGCGGGCTGCGCGATTGCGGAGCAGTTCATGTATGACGGCAAGGATGCGCTCATCATTTATGACGATCTATCAAAGCACGCGGTCGCTTACCGCGCCATGTCGCTGCTTCTTCGCCGTCCACCGGGACGCGAGGCGTACCCGGGCGACGTGTTCTACCTGCACAGCAGGTTATTGGAGCGCGCCGGACATTTGAAGGATGAGCTGGGCGGCGGGTCACTAACGGCGCTCCCCATCGTGGAAACGATGGCGAGCGATATTTCCGCTTATATCCCCACCAACGTCATCTCCATTACGGACGGACAGATTTATCTCGAGACGGAGCTGTTTCACGCGGGCGTGCGTCCTGCCGTCAACGTCGGCCTTTCCGTTTCGCGCGTTGGCCGCGCGGCGCAGAGGAAAGCCATGCGCAAGGTATCCGGCAAATTGCGCCTGACGCTTGCGCAGTACCGCGAGCTGCAGATTTTTGCGCAGTTCGGATCGGATATCGACCCGACGACGAAACGCATTTTGGACGACGGCGACCGGCTTTCTGAAACCTTAAAGCAAAAGCAGCATGAGCCGCTCTCGCTTTGTGAGCAGGTGCTGCTGTTGCTGTGCGCCACGAGCGACGTCATTAAAAAGATTCCCGTAAGTGCGGTGCGCTCCTTCAACGCGGGGCTGATCACCTTTGCGCACCGGGAATATGAGGACGCCATGTGCGAGGTGGAAACGACCTACGACCTGACGGACGAGAACCGGCAGGTGCTCCTAGCCTGCGTAAAGGATTACGCGGACAGCATAAAGGCGGTGTAGCATGCCCAGCATGAGCGATATCCGCTTCCACATCAAAAGTGTGAAGCAAACACGGCAGATCACAAACGCCATGCATCTTGTTTCCGCGGCGCGCATGCGCCGGGCCCTGCGGGGCATCGAGCAGAACAAGTTGTATTTTTACCGCGCCGTGGACGCCATGCAGGATATCCTCTCGCACGCGGTGGATACCACCCACCCGTACATCAAAATGCGCGAGGACGCAAAAAAAGCCGCCTATATCGTGGTGGCGGGTGAAAAGGGCCTTTCCGGCTCCTACAACCACGATGTGCTCTCCCTTGCGGACAAAAGCATGGCGGGGCGTGATGTGGCCTTTGTGTATACCGTGGGCAACATCGCCACCGCGCACTTCACGCGCCGCGGCGTCACGGTCAACGAAAACTTTGCGCATATCGCGGAGGACCCGACCGTCAACACCGCGCGCAGGATGGTGACGCTGCTGCTGGAGATGTACGATCAGGGCGAGATCGACGAGGTGCGCATCGTGTTTACGCGCTTTGTCAATTCCCTGGTGCATGAACCGACGGATACAAAACTCCTGCCGCTGGAGCTTTCGGACTTTGTGCCGGACCACGCCGTGCCGGAGGACAGGACGGAGATGCTCTACGATCCGTCCGCGCTTGAGGTGTTTGAGGCGCTTGTCCCGCAGTTTATGATCGGCTATATCTACGGCGCAATGGTCAACGCCTACGCAAGCGAGAACTATTCGCGCATGGCCGCCATGGAAAACGCCACCCGCAGCGCCGATGAAATGATTGAAAAGCTCACCCAGCAGTACCATTCCGTTCGCCAGCTTTCCATCACCAATGAGCTTGCGGAGATCGTAAGCGCAGCGAACGCATTTGACCCGGAGGAAAGGTGAACAGCATGACTGAAAAGGATTTTCGGGGTTCCATCGTAAAAATAGCCGGGCCTGTGCTTGACGTCCGGTTTGAAAAGGGGTTTGAGCCTGTGCTCAACACGCTTTTGAAAACCGAGACCGAGCCGCCCATCCATATGGAGGTTGCCCAGCACGCGGGCCCGGGCGTTGTGCGCGCCATCGCGCTTGAAGCGACGGAGGGCCTTTGCTGCGGTACATCCGTCATCAATACCGGCGGCGGCATTTCCGTGCCGGTCGGCGAAAACGTATTGGGCCGCGTTATCGATTCATTGGGCCGCCCCATTGACGGACTGGGGGAGATCGAAGCGCCCCGGCGCGCCGTACATCAGCCGCCACCGTCGTTTGTCATGCAGCGCCCTTCCACCACGCTCTTTGAAACGGGCATCAAGGTTATCGACCTGCTGGCCCCGTACCCCGTGGGCGGCAAGATCGGCCTGTTCGGTGGCGCGGGTGTGGGCAAGACGGTGCTCATCATGGAGCTGATGAACAACATCGCAAAGAACCGCGGCGGTTATTCCGTATTCACCGGCGTTGGCGAAAGAAGCCGCGAAGGTACGGAGCTCATTGAAGAAATGCATGAGTCCGGCGTTATCAAACGTACGTCGCTCGCCTTCGGGCAGATGAACGAGCCGCCGGGATCGCGTATGCGCGTGGCGCTTGCGGGCCTCACGATGGCGGAATACCTGCGCGATGAAATGCACCAGGACGTGCTGCTCTTTATTGATAACATTTTCCGTTACGTGCAGGCAGGCAACGAGGTTTCCGCACTTTTAGGCCGCATGCCGTCCGCGGTCGGTTACCAGCCCACGCTTGCGACCGAGCTTGGCGATTTGCAGGAGCGCATCGCAAGCACGCCGCGCGGCTCCATCACCTCCGTGCAGGCCGTCTACGTGCCCGCGGATGACTTGACGGACCCTGCGCCCGCCACTATCTTCTCGCATCTCGATGCGACGACGGTGCTTTCCCGTTCCATTGCGGAAATCGGCATCTATCCGGCGGTGGATCCCCTTGCATCCACGTCCCGCATCCTGGAACCGGGCATCGTGGGCGAGCGGCACTATAATGTGGCGCGCCGCGTGCAGGAGTGCCTGCAGCGCTACCATGAGCTCCAGGACATCATCGCCATCCTCGGTATGGATGAGTTGTCCGATGAAGACAAGCTCACCGTTTACCGCGCGAGAAAGCTGCAGAATTTCCTTTCCCAGCCGCTGCACGTTGCGGAGAACTTCACGGGCGAACCGGGCCGCTTTGTCACGCTGGACCAGACCGTTTCCGGGTTTGCGGACATCGTGGACGGCAAGGTGGACGAGATCCCCGAATCCGCATTTCTGATGTGCGGCACCCTCGACGAGGTACGCGAAAAGTACAGGGAGATGCAACAACATGTCTAAACCGTTCCGCCTGATGGTTTTGACGCCAGAGCGTGAATTTTATAATGAGGAAGCGTACTCCGTGACGGTGGAATCCATCGGAGGGCGGCTTGGCGTATTGGCCGACCATGTCCCCATGGTAACGGCGCTGACCGTTGGCGAGCTTTCCATCCGCACAGCGCCCGACGAGGTAAAGACCGCTTTTCATTCCGAAGGCTTTATGGAAGTGCGGACGGATGGCGTGATCATCCTCTGCCAGGCGTGCGAATGGCCCGAAGAGATCGACGCCACACGCGCGCAGCAGGCGGAAGAGCGCGCAAGGGCGCGTTTGAGCAACGCCGCAAGCGAAACCGCCTCCTCCCGCTCCAAGGTTGCGCTCATGCGCGCCCTGCTGCGGCAGAAGGTACAGGGATTGTCCAACAAGAATATGTAAGAAATAAAAAAGGAGGCAATACGCCTCCTTTTTTTATTTGTTCTCATTCCACCGATTCCGCCTGCCGTACAAGCTGTTCCACCAGTGCCTGAAAGCGGGGGTTCGTTTCAAAAAGCGTGCAGCCGCGCAGCTCCCCGGCGAGTTCCAAAAAGGCGTTCTTCATCGCGTTGGTATGCGCGATGGCGGCGCCTGCCGTCTGGATGTGCGGAAAATACGCGCTTTTTGAAAAATCCGGCGCTTCGCGCCATGCCGCGGCACAATCTATAAAGCCGGCAAGCGCATCCACCAGAGCATCTTCCTGAAGCTGCTCTTTATAATACTGCACAAGCGACAGATAAGCGTTCATCTGCATTCCCGGCAGATTCTCAAGCCCAAACAGTTCCGCAATGCGCAGGACAGCGTTCTGATACGCTAAAAGCCGTTCCGCATGGCCGGCAGCCTTTGCAATACCGGCAAGGCCATGAAGCGCAGTCTGGCAGCCATGCACGCCGCGCAGCAGGCACCTCTCATAAAGCTCCTCCGCTTTCTCCGTCTCGCCTTTCTTAAAAAAAATCACTGCCAATGTCGGGTCAATTTCGCCCTCCAGCCCCTCCATAGAGGCGCGCAGTTGCTCTTCCGCAAGATCAAGCTTGCCGCTTTTTACGTAAATCGTAGCCAGCATGCGCCGGGCAAGGGCGTGCAGCTTGGGGTCATTGGAGGACGCCGCGGGCCTGCAAAGCGCAATGGCTATCTCCAGATACGCCTGCGTTTCTTCCTTTGGCGCGCCCGAAACGTACAAGGGGATGAGCGTACCAATGTGGAGCTTGAGCGCAATATCGTTGGGATACCGGCTCAGATACGACTCGCACAGCGCATACGCTTCTGCAAACGGGCCTTTATCAAATGCCTCCGCGCATTGCGTAAAAATGCGCTCCAAATCATCGGGCGCAAGCGCCGCGGAGAAGGCAAAGAGGTTGTCGATACTCGTCTCCAGCCTGCGGGCAATGGCGGGCAGCAGGGCAATATCCGGGCAGCTTTTTCCGCTCTCCCATTTGGATACCGCGGCGATGGATACGCCTAAATCGTACGCCAACGCCTCCTGCGTCATGTTCTTTTGCTTGCGCAGCAGCCGGATGGTTTCCCCAATCGCTTGTTCCATGCTGTTTCTCCTTTTTGTTTCTGTATACACGATACCGCTTATCCACAGCATCCACAAGCGACTGTGCTGCAAAAAACAAGGGCGCTTTTCAACCAATGGTTGAATGCGCCTGTTCTGTATCCGTTATTCGCTGTAAATCTGCATGGGGCCGCTCACACAGGCGGCAATGGAAGCCTCTATGATCTGCTCCGCAAGCCCCGTATCCCGCGCCGCTACGGCCTCAAACAGCCGCGCCGCATTCTGATATAGCGCCGCCGCGCCGTACTTGATGCAAAAGCGCTCCCAGAGACTTAGTATGGGGGATTTGAAGGAATAATAGATCAGCGGCACAAGCGTGTTGCCGGAAATGAGGGCAAGCTCATGGTAAAAGGAAAACGCCGCAGCCGCGGCACTTTCGGGCGCGTCCGCCGTCTGCAGCGCGTCCAGGAGCGTACGAAGCCTTGCGATTTCCTCATCCGTGATCTTTTGTATGGCAAGCTGCGCCGCAAGCCGGTCAAGCACTTCCTTGATTTCTAAAATCGAGCGGATATCGTCCCGCTGCAGCCTTCCGCCGTTGTATTTCATGATGGAAAGCAGCGTATCCGCCGTACCCTTCCTGCGGTAATCCGCCACAAACGTCCCCACGCGCGGGCGCACCTCTAAAAACCCCTTGCGCTCCATCTCATTCAGCCCCGCGTTGACAACGGCGCGGCTGATCTGCATGCTCTGCGCCAGCTCCCGCTCCGGCGGAAGCTGCGTGCCGATAGCAAGCCTGCCCGATAGGATCATGTTTTCCAGTTCCTGCACGAACAGTTCCTTTAGAGACGGCGCGCTCAGCTTTGCAAACTGCATGGACGTTTTTCCTTTCTGACCGTGGTTCAACCACATGCCACAAGCAATTTTACCACGCCATTCCTCCAAAAACAACCTCCCCTATGGGTTAAAAAAGCGCCTGAATATATAAAGTTTTAAATTCATTGACGCATAATTAACAATTGTGCTATACTGTGTACGCCAACTGGTTCAACCAGAGCCACACGTCTTTACCGCCGCCCGGCGGCCTTATTCACAAGTTCCCGTGTTTTCTGAAATCGGTCAAGGAGGGTTGAACGATGTTTTTATTTGAAGCAATTCCCTGGTACACATGGCTGATGTTTTTAGGCGTCACGCTCGGGCTGATTCTTTTGAACGAGTTTTCCCGCATCAACAAATGGACGGCGCTTGCCTGCTTTATGCTGCTGCCGCTTCTGTTGACCATTTTCGTATGGCCCAAGACGGCGGGGGCGGGCTCGAGCACGGGCACCTGGTTCCACTGGGTCAAGGTGTATTCCGCGCTTGCGGGGTGCCTGGGCTTTCTGCTCATCCGCATGGTCCCCAAAGTGGAAAAGAGCAAGTTCCGCGTCATTTTCCCGCCGCTGATACTCGCTGTCAATATTCTGGAGGCCTGTATCCGCGATTTTGAATGCTTCAACCTCAACGGCATGATCGACGGCGTCATGATGGTGGGCGGCCCGTGGAACATCATGAACGGCGTTGCCGGTATTTTAAACATCATCACCATTTCCGGCTGCATGGGCATTTATATCAGCCAGGACAAACGGCGGGACATGATGTGGCCGGATATGCTCTGGTTCTGGGTAATCGCCTATGATCTTTGGAACTTTGCGTATGTGTACAACTGTGTGTCGGATCACTCTTTTTACGCAGGCGCGGCGTTGTTGATCGCCCCGACGCTTGCGGCATTCTTTATTAAAAAAGGCGCATGGCTGCAGCACCGGGCGCACACGCTGGCGTTCTGGATGATGTTTACCATGGCGTATCCTACCTTTGTGGACGATACCATATTCGCCGTGAAAGCCAGCCACAATCCTGCTGCGCTCTTTACGGTCAGCGCCGTTTCTCTCGCCGCCAACATTGCGGTGCTTGTGTACGCCGTCTACCGCATGCGCAAATACAAATTAAACCCCCTCAAGCAGGAACTGTACACCGACCTTGCGGCGTATAAAGAGGTCTCCGCCAAGGGTGTTTCGGCGTAGTATAGTGGGTTCTTAGGGCCGTTACGGCCTTAAGCGGGGGATTGGGGGCGGAGCCCTCAACGTTCCGACAGCATGCAAAAACAGGCGCATATGGTTTCATGCCGTACACGAATTTTCAGTTCTATAGAAGGGAACAGCAAGCATGGACGTAAAATTAAAGGTACTGGAGTTTGCCAATAAGGTCAGCAGAAAAAAGATGGGGTCAAAGGACGGCATTACCGCAGCCGATCCCGAATACCGCATTTTAGAGCCGGTTGTGACGGATGAGATGGCGTCGGTCGCACTATGTCTTGACTTACGCGTGCCAAAGTCCGCAAAAGAGGTCGCATTGCTGTGCGGAAAATCCGTGGAAGAAACGGCGAAGGTTTTGTGGGAGCTTGCCATGGTGGGCGTCGCTATCGTCAACACCATCGACGGCGAGGACAAATACTGGTACGATACGTGGATTCCCGGCATCATGGAAATGATGGTCAACAACAAGGAAAATGTGCGCAAGTACCCGCAGATCGCGGAGTCCTTTGAAGCCTATGGCCGCAGGCGCGGCCCGATGACGGCGGGCAATTTCCCGGTGGGCCTCGGGCTGATGCGCGTGATCCCCATTGAACAATCCATCATGGGCGAAACCCGCCGTGCCTCCTATGAAGAACTCTCCCGCTATCTCAACGAGAACGATATTTTTTCCGTATCCGATTGTTCCTGCCGCACCGCGCGCGAGATCATGGGGGAGGGCTGCGGACATTTAAAAGAGGATATGTGCATCCAGATGGGCCACGGCGCGGAATATTACATCCGCACCGGCAGGGGCAGGCAAATCACCCGCGAGGAAGCGTTTGCAATCATCGAGCGCGCGGAAAAGAACGGCCTGGTGCACCAGATTCCCAATATCGACGGTGCGGGCAAGACGCACGCCATCTGCAACTGCTGCGGATGCGCCTGCCTTTCGCTGCGCAGCGCGGAGATGTTCTTAAATCCGGACATGGTGCGCTCCAACTATGTTTCCCACGTGGACGCCGAGAAGTGCGTCGCCTGCGGCGAATGCGTGACCGGCTGCCATGTCAACGCGTTAAGGCTTGGGCAGAAGCTGTGCACAAAGACCCCCATCCCCGAAAAGAAGCGGGAGCTTCCCCGCGATACCGAGTGGGGTCCGGACAAATGGAACCCGGACTACCGCTTCAACCGCAAAGAGGTGGTGGACAGCGGCACCAGCCCATGTAAAACGGAGTGCCCCGCGCACATCGGCATACAGGGGTACATCAAGCTTGCTTCCCAGGGCCGGTACCATGAGGCGCTGGAGCTGATCAAGAACGAGAACCCGTTCCCCGCGGTCTGCGGCCGCGTCTGCCCGAGAAAGTGCGAATCCGCATGTACGCGCGGGGATGTGGACGATCCTGTCGCCATCGATGAGATCAAGAAGTTCATTGCCGAGCAGGATTTACACAAGGAAAGCCGTTTTGTGCCTGAAATCCGCCACCAGTACGGCAACAAGATCGCCGTCGTCGGCGCCGGCCCCGCGGGCCTCGCCTGCGCATACTATCTCGCCGTAGACGGTTACAAGGTGACGGTATTTGAAAAGCAGCGCGCCTTGGGCGGCATGATGACGCTTGGCATCCCCTCCTTCCGTTTGGAGAAGGATGTGGTGAACGCGGAAATCGAAATTCTCAAAGAGCTTGGCGTCATCTTCCAAACCGGCGTGGAGGTTGGCCGCGATGTGACCTTAGCCGATCTTCGCAGGGAGGGCTATGCGGCGTTCTATCTCGCCATCGGCGCGCAGGCAGGCCGCATGCTCCGCATCGAAGGGGAGGACGCGGAGGGCGTCGTCACCGGCGTAGATTTCCTGCGCAATGTGAACCTGGGCGCGGATATGAAGCTAACTGGCAACGCCATCGTCATCGGCGGCGGCAATGTGGCCATCGACGTCGCGCGCACCGCCGTCCGCACGGGCGCTGAAGAAGTGGCGCTCTATTGCTTGGAGAGCCGCAAGGAAATGCCCGCGCTTGATGAAGAAGTGCTTGAAGCCGTCGATGAGGGCATCTCCATCAACAATTCCTGGGGACCTAAGCGCATCGTCACCGAAAACGGGCGCGTCGTCGGTGTGGAATTCAAACGCTGTACGCGCGTATTCGATGAAACCGGCAGGTTCAACCCTGCCTATGATGAAAATGACGTCAAGCTTGTCCCCGCAAGCCATGTGCTCCTGTCCATCGGCCAGGGCATCGACTGGGGCAACCTGCTTGAGGGCAGCAAGATTGAACGGAATCCCAACGGCACCATCAAGGCCGATCCGTTCACCTACCAGACCGCGGAGCCGGACGTGTTTGCAGGCGGGGACGCGATGACCGGCCCGCAGTTCGTCATCGACGCCATCGCCGCGGGCAAGCAGGGCGCTATCTCCATCCACCGCGCCGTACACCCCGGCCAGAGCCTGACCATTGGCCGCAGCCGCCGCGAATACCGCGCGCTCGATAAAGAGAACATCGCGCTTTCCGGCTATGACCGCACCCCCAGGCACTCCGCCGGGCATGTGGACGGGAAGCAGTCCCGGGAAACCTTCCGCGATCTCCGCGGCACCTTTACCGAGGAGCAGGTCAAAAAAGAAACCGAGCGCTGCCTGAGCTGCGGCGCAACCGTGGTGGACGAATTCCTGTGCGTTGGCTGCGGCGTGTGCACCACCAAATGTAGGTTCGACGCCATCTCGCTCATCCGGCAATACGATGGCAAGGGCGTAGAATTCAGAGAGTTGAAGCCCCATATCGTAAAACAAGTATTGAAGCGTAAGGGCAGAATCGCGCTCAAGAAAGTCAAGCGCGTGTTTGTGAAAGGGTAAGGATTTTGTAGGTAAGAGGGAACGTAAGGGGCGCTGCCCCTTATACCCCGCCAAGGCCGTAGGGCAGGTACTCGGGATTCTAAGACCGATTCACCGGATCGGTTTTTGCCCTTCAGGCAACGAACCCGCTTCCTTGCGGGAAGCCCCTTGGAACCCATTCTATAAACAAAAAGGTTAAAGTAATTAACATGCATGAACTGGGCGTTGTCATAGAAGTGGTAAAGACCGTAGAAAAAGTTGCGGTGGCGCAGCACCTGACGGAAATCGAAACGCTGGTGCTCCAGATCGGCGAGCTTTCTTCCATGATCCCGCACTATGTGGAGCAATGCTATCCGGCGGCGGTGGATGGCACCATTCTGGAACACACGAAGCTGGAGATTGAAATCCTGCCCGGCAACGCCATCTGCAAAAGCTGTAGTAAGGTATTCCGTGTGCTGGAGCACGATTGGAACTGCCCGCACTGCGGCACGCGCAAGTGGGACTTGCTGGGCGGGCGGGAATTCTACATCAAGGAAATCGTCGCACGCTGATACAACCTGCCTTCGCCCGCCGATTCGTCGGACGAAGCGTGTCGATAACCCATTTAAGGTTTTCGAGGTATCGGCGCTTTAGAGCGCCGACGATACTTTTTGCTTTGGGGAAACTGCGTGCCCCCGCATGGTACATTCGGGGATTTTACAAGGATTGATGTTCAGCCTCTTTCTGCACAACCTATCCACAATCCTCTTCCTTAAAAACGTCCGTACCCTAGGGGGCGCGGGGGCGAAGCCCGCCCGCTATTAAATAAAATAATTGGTTGCGACGGCCCGCAGGCCTAGTGTCCTTCGGCGTCCCCCGCCGAGGACGCGTCGTAGGTGGCGATACCTCAAGAAAATACTTTTTTACAGCCTGTGCCGCCCGGTTAACCGGGCGGGCTTTTCTTTGCACATACCAAGATGTACAAACACAGCTTGAACAAACTTCCCCTCCACGCTAAGATAAACATACAGGCATTTGGCCTGCACACGTAGAAACCGTATTGGAGACAATCTTTTATGCACAAGCATATCGCGCCGCCGTTTATCAGCTATCTATGGTACTATGCGCACCAGTCAAGGCGGCTTGCAGACCGCACCACGGATACGATACGGGTGAAAAAGGCCGGGATTTCCTACCGGATCGCAAAAACGCCGCGCACAGCGTGGCTGCACTATTCGGTTTTGCTTCCGGGGACTTACGTTGTCTGCACCTACAAATTTCCCAGCTTTGTGACCGGGCTGCTGCTTGCAATTGCGGTAGGCTTCTTTTCCGTGCTGCTACCCGGCCTGTATTCCTATTACCGCACAACGTTTGAGTTTGTGCCCGAGGAGTCCTAGCTCGGTTCACTCTATAGATGCCCTATCGGGCATCTTTTTTGTTGGGCAGAACCATAGAAGGTATCCTGTCATACACTGCATATAGAGAGGAGTGTACTTATCACACAACCACAATCCACGCCATAAGTACAGCCACATCCCATGGCCAAAGACTGCACGCTTCCTGAAATACTTCTTCCGTCCTCCCCGGGTTACGGGCAGGCACGGCAGATTTATAACCGCTCCATACAGCGCTTTCCCGCCGCCATCGTCTATTGCGAAACAGAGCGGGACGTTGCCTTTGCCGTCTGCGAGGCGAAGCGGCGCGGCTGTACCGTGCGCGTGCGCGGCGGCGGGCACAACTATGAGGGCTTCTGCATTGGCGACAATGTGGTGGTGCTCGATATGCGGCGCATGAACCACAGCGCGATCGATCCCGCGCGCTCTGTTGTGCGCGTTGGCGCGGGCATACGGAACGCGGCGCTCTACGAGCTTGTGGGGGCGGCAGGGTATCCGTTTCCAAGCGGCACCTGCCCCACGGTGGGAGCCGCGGGGCTGACACAGGGCGGCGGCTGGGGCATGAGCGCGCGCATGTTCGGCCTGACGTGCGACAGTTTGATTGGTGCGCGCCTGATCGACGCAAACGGCCAACTGCATTGCGTCAGTGAAACGAGCGAACCTGATTTGTTTTTTGCGCTGCGCGGCGGCGGAGGCGGCAACTTCGGCGTGGTCACGGCGCTTACCTATAAGCTTCCGCCCAAACTGTTTGCGGTGACGTATGTGAATATTACCGCGTCCAGCATGCCGCTCGAAAACGGCGTTGCGGTATTCTCCCGCTTTCAGGCCTGGCTTAAGCAGCAGGATTTCCGGTTTACGCCGCTTTGCCGCATTTTCAATTCCGAAACGCTTGGCTATGGGTTCTTTGTGCGCGGCATCTACTACGGCACGCAGGCGCAGGCGGAAACGTCCCTTGCGCCGTTTCTCACACTGCCCGGCATCACCGTCACCATGCAGGAGGCCACCTTCCTTGACGCTATCCGCATGGTGGAACAAGGATACCCACCCTATGAAAAATTCCGCGATGCCGGGCGCTTTGCGCCCTGTGTTTTGCAGGAGGAAGAGATGCGCCGCATCGTCCTTCTGATTGCGGAACGCGCGCCGGGTACAGCGTATGCTTCCATCGGCCTGTTTGGCCTTGGCGGGCGCGTGCGCGAGGTTGCGCCCCGCGAAACGGCGTTTTTTTACCGGGACGCGCCTTACATCATCGATCTTGAAACACGGTGGGAGCATAATGCCGCGGAGCCCGCTGCGCTTGCCTGGATGCAGCCGCGCTACAGCTATTTGCAAAGCATTACGCCGGGCGCGTATATCAATTTCCCAAGCCTACTGAACCGCGACTACATGCAGGCCTATTACGGCGGAAACGCCGCGCGCCTTCTGCGCATCAAGCAGCGCTATGACCCAACGCAGCTCTTCTGCTTCCCGCAGAGCATCCGTCCATAGCGTATGAACACCGCTTGCTGGATTTTTGCGCCCGCCGCATCAAAAGGCGGCGCTTTTTCTGCATGCGGTGACTTTTACAAACAATTGATGTTTCTTTGCGGTAACCGCGTTACATTCTGCATTTATGTGCCGATATACGTAACATAGGGAAAAGCAGGCAGAGCCGCCCGGAAAGGAACCCATGTTGATACCGCAAGCATCCGAGCTGCCAAAGTATCAGGAGCAGCTCATGGCCATATTGGAACAGGCCTCCGTCACCTCCGTATTCCAACCCATCGTCTCCCTGCGGGACGGCGCGGTGCTCGGATATGAAGCGCTTTCGCGCGGGCCGAAAGACACCCCGCTGGAAAGCCCCGCCATGCTGTTTGCCGTAGCGGAAGCGGCAAAGGAGCTTTGGGAGCTTGAGCGCCTGTGCCGCGCAAAAGCGCTTTCCGCCATGCAATGCGCAAAAAGCGATACAATGCTGTTCCTCAACGTCAACCCGAGCGTGATGGAGGACGTCAAATTCCAGAAAGGCTTCACCCGCGAATATCTGGAGGAATTTGAAATAGACCCCGGCCGCATCATATTTGAAATCACGGAGCGCTCCGCCGTGCGCGACATCGGCGAATTCAAGGACATCATCCATTATTACAAAGACCAGCAATACCAGATCGCCATCGATGACGCGGGCGCGGGCTATTCCGGCCTGAACCTGATTTCCGATATCCAGCCGCACTACCTCAAGCTGGACATGCAGCTGATCCATCATATCGACCGCAGCACGGTCAAGCAGGCGCTGGTCAAAAGCATGCAGGAGTTTGCGAAAATCACCGGCACGCACCTGATTGCAGAGGGCATCGAGACCCTTTCGGAACTGGAGACGCTCATCCACATCGGCGTGCAGTACGGGCAGGGCTATTTTATCCAGCGTCCGCGCCCGGGGCTGGACCCGCTGGACCGGGAGATTGTGGAAACCATTACGGATATCAACGCAAAAAAGAACCACCTCTACGGATATAAGCTGGCGGAGGTGTTTATCGGCAACCTGTGCATCTCCGCGCCTTCCGTCAACGAGCATGTCATGATCCAGGACGCCTATGCCATGCTGTTGAAGCACCCAGAGCTGCAGGGGTTCTGCGTTACCCGGGACGGATACGTGCAGGGTGTCGTCACCCGCAACCGGGTGAATACCGCCGTCGCGGGCGTTTACGGCTACAGCCTCTATTCCAGAAAAACCATCTCCTCCATTATGGACAAGGCGTTCCTGACGCTCGATTACCGGACGCCGGTGACGGTTTCGGGCAAGCTTGCCATGTCCCGCCCGGAGGAGCATGTGTATGATTTTATTACCGTCACGCTGGAAGGGAAGTACTACGGCATCGTCACCATCAAGGATCTACTGAACAAGACCATCGAAATTGAGGTCAACAACGCCACCCAATTAAACCCGCTCACGGCGCTGCCCGGAAATATCCCGATTGAAAAGGCGCTCTCCGCCATGCTGCTGGAGCGCAAAAAGCGCTGCGTGCTGTACTTTGACATCGATAATTTCAAAGCCTATAACGATGTGTACGGCTTTGAAAATGGAGACCGCGTCATCAAGCACCTTGCGCTGTGCATCAAGGCCAACCTGCCCGACGATGCGTTTGTGGGCCATGTCGGCGGGGATGATTTTGTGGGCATTGTGGATGCGGACAGCGCGGAAGCGCTTTGCCGCGCGCTGATTGCAGATTTTGATCTGAGCATCCGCGCGTTTTATAAGGCGGAGGATGCGCAGAACGGCTATATCACCACGCGGAACCGGCAGGGGACCCTTGAACAGTTCCCGATGATTTCGCTTTCCATTGCGGGCGTGCGCGCGGAGGAAGGGCGGTTCTGCGATGTATACGCCCTCACCGCCGAGGCAAGCCGCATCAAAAAGGAGTGCAAGCTCCTTCCCGGCAGCACATATTTGATTTTCTGATTGCGTTGCGCCGCCTGCGCTCCGGCATAGCGGAGCGCCTTTTCATAGAAATTCTATATTATTATCGTTATACTTTAAAAAGATTGACGCTATCCCTGTTTCACATGTATGATAATGACACATCACATTTCTGAACAGGAATAGCAGCTATGCCGAACATACAGCTTTCACCGCAGCAGGGCTGCATCATGGCGGTATGCCACTGTATCTTAAACCCTGCCTCCAAGGTCGTCTCGCTTGGCGCTGCGGACTATGAGGCGGAGCGTGCGCTGCGCGGGTATGCCGTGCAGACGCTATTGCAGCACGGAGTGGGCTTAATTCAGCTTCCATGCCCGGAGCTGACGCTCTATGGCACAACCCGCTGGGGCCACGTAAAAGAGCAGTTTGACAATCCTTTCTTCCGCGCCCACTGCCGCAGCATCCTTGCGCCGTTTCTCGATCAGCTTGCGGAATACGCAAACCACCCGGAACGCTTCCGCCTGCTTGGCATCCTCGGCATCGACGGCAGCCCAAGCTGCGGCGTGCACAAAACCTGTACGGGCGCATGGGGCGGCGAGCTCTTTTGTTCCGGCGCGCAACGCGCGCTGCCGCAGCCAACCATAAAAGAAGGGCAGGGCGTCTTTATCGAAGAATTGCAGTTGCTGCTCACCGCCCGGGGGCTTACAATTCCCATTCTCTCCCTTAATACCTTCTCTACCGGCCTTTTTGCGTAACCGCAAAACATAGATAAAGGGGAATTTACGATGAGAAACGAGAAAACAAGAACCCTGGTATTCTGCGCGCTGGCCATTGCAGCCAATATTGTGCTGGGCGTGCTCACAAGTTCCTTGAAGCTGCCGCTGTATCTGGATACCATCGGCACCGTGTTTGTGGCGGTATTTGCCGGGCCGTGGTACGGTGCGGCTGTCGGCGGGCTGACAAACCTCCTGACGGGCATCCTGTTTAACGTCAAGGATATTCCGTTCCTGCTGGTCAACGTCGTCATTGGCATTGTGGTGGGATTCATCGCAAAGAAGTATACGTTCAACTTCGTGGTTGCGCTCATTACCGGTTTAATTCTGAGCATTGTCGCCCCGCTCATCGGCACGCCGATCGGTATCTGGGTCTACGGCGGCCTGACCGGCACGGGTATGGATTTCCTGTTCCTGTGGCTCAAGGAAAGCGGCGCGAGCATATTCGCCGCATCCTTTATCCCCAAGGTGATCAACAACCTTTTAGATAAGGTGGGCACCTGCCTGCTTGTGTACCTGATGTGGAAGCACTTCCCCCAGCAGTACAAGCTGCGCAGTGGCGTCAAGACCGAAGGCTGATCAATCAGAGAAGCCATAGAAAACCCTGCTAAGAAGTCTATTGATTTCTTAGCAGGGTTAAGCTAATAAGATTCGTGATGTAATACAATAGGCCGCCAGCGTTATGCGATCGGCCTATTGTAACAGCAATTCATATATCTTTGCCTATGTCAGCTTGCGCTAAGTTCAGGGCAATCCTTCCACTCGCTGCCGGCGACGATCTGTTCGTCGATCTCTTTTTGTATCCGTTCCCAATCTTCTTTTAGCAATTCGGTTACGTTACCGTCCAGTTCTTGAAAGTAATATACGCCCGCTTTTGTGATGACAGGGTATCGATTTATTATCTCTCCATAATTTTCCTTGTAATATGCATAATCATCGACGGTTATCGAAAGATACCGCTTTTGATTCACAGGCTTAGATTCGGAATCAAGTTCAAAAATGGTCTTCGTGGGAGCAATCCAATAATTGTACGTTTCAAGCAACTTTCCCTCTTTTAACGGCTGCGTAAAACAATTCATTTCTAAATCATCAATGTAAATGCATTCTACATTTCCGTCCTCATAACGGAAAAGCGCCGAGTCGTGATTGGGGGTCAGCTGAATGAACAGTTCATCGCTGCCGTCCCTGTTGAAATCCATCAATAGATATTTCCATTCGCATTTTCCGTTTTGAGAATCCATCTTGTATAAATACTCCATCTCTGATTTATAGTCATCCTCATTTATCAGAGTAAAGTCTCCTGACAGGATAGACCGATACGCGTTCCACGCATCGTTCCCGTCCTGATTTGTGTCTGCTTCCAAATCACTTGTATTCGTTGCGGGAATACTCACCATTTCAACTTCCATTCCGGATTGGGGCGGTACACGCTCAGAACATCCCGAACACCAGAAAAGGAATACCACCATTGCCATCAGATATAAAGCGCGTACCTTCATATGTTCACATCCTCCATGTTATAAAACTGAAATCGCTTTTACGTTCCTGCGATAAGTACTATGGCTAAAATTGAAGAATAGCACATATCACAAGGAGAACGCTTTTATCTCTTCCCGCATGCCCTTGTCCTTTGTGGAAAAAATGCCGCTGCGCGCGGCATTTGCACCTATCTGTTGCTTCTTTTACCCGTCCTTGAGCAGCGTTTCCACCATGCCGCACAGCGCTTCGATCAAGACGTCCCCATCCTGCTGCGGATCGATGCCCGTATAGGCGATCAGACGCTCGTGATAATATTCCGATGCGAACGAGAACTGGAAGGCCAACACAAGGTTATCCATCAAAAACGCCATGCAGCCTTCCTTGACGCCGGTTTCCCCAGTTTTACGGATGGCGCGGCGGTAGGAGGCGATGGTGCGCTCCTCAATCCGCCTTGCAAGCTGTGTCGCCATAGGGGAGGGCATTGCCGCCGTCACGCCAAGATACACGCGGTTATAGTCCGGGTAGGCCAGCGCAAATCCACGCGCGCAGACAAGCATATAGCGGAACAGCGTGAGCGCGTCCGGCACCTCCCGCATGGTTTCGATCACGGGGGCGAGCAGCTCCTGCGTGCCGTAATCCACAAGACCCAGGAAGAGCGCCTGCTTGGTGGTAAAATATTGGAACAGGGAGCCTACGCTCACGCCTGCCCTGCGGGCGATCACATTTGTGTTCGCAGCGTCAAAGCCATGCTGTGCGAACTCCGCTGCAGCGGCGTCAAAGATCTTTTTCTGCTTTTCAGGCGCAAGCCGCAGGAATACCTTGGTTGCGTGGGGAGAAGAAAATTCCATGCCCGCCTCCTGCTTTGTTGTGTTGGGGACGCGCCGGCTGCACCGGCACGGGCTTCTCCTTAGAACAGGGGAAACAGCGTCTCATTAAACCATGCGTAGCCAAGGTCCCACCGCGGCAATATGGAAAGCGTACCAAGAAGGCCGACCAGCACCCATATCAGCAGCAGGGCCGTTACGCCCAAAGCGGCCACGGAAAGCCACGCGCCGCGCGGTTCCGGCTCCTCCTCCTCGGGCAGGCGCATCAAGCGCCTTTGCGCGCGTTCCTCCAGCGCCGCCGCTTCTTCTTCCGTATACCGGCGGGGCCTGTCCGAAACCGTTGCAGCCGCAGTCTGCGGGCGCACGATTGTCATCCGCGGCGATTCCTGCCGGGGTACTTCCCGCCGGGGCGGTTCCTGACGCGGCACCTCCTGGGGCGGTTCCTGGCGTGGCGCCTCCTGCCATACCGCCTCCGGGTGCGGCGCTTCTTGGCGCGCCGTCTCCGTGCGCGGCACTTCCACGGGCGCTGCATCCCCGCGCATCATCCTGCGCAGGCGCGCCTGCTTGGCGGTAAGCGCATCGAGCCAGCCATAGAGGTCCCCAAGGTACGGGCCTTTGGAGCGGATGGTCTGGTACATTTCGCGGAATACCGCCACAACCACCTGCCTGGCCTCCTCCTCGTTCTGGGTGGATTCGAGCGCGACGCGGTAAACGGTTTTGTTATAGCGCGTGTACAGCGTGGCGAAGGCTTCCCTGTCGCCCTGCTGGATACGCCGCATCAGTGCGTTGAGATCCATGCGGCACCTCCCCCTGTCGTTCCTTTCCATTTTATCATGCATTGTTCGACACGCAAAGGGGCTGTCGCGCGAAGTGGATACAATAGGGGCTTTCCGCCCATGTACTTGATGCTGCGGCGGATTCGCGGACCCTCTTACGGGTTGCGCCCTCCATGCCCTATGCTCCTTCGCTTAGAAGCAAGCGCTTACTAGTGGTTTCATTTTTTGCTGCGCAACCAATCCGCTTCATTAGGGCGCAGGGGGAGCGGGGGGCGGAGCCCTCCGCTATTAAATAAAATAGTTAACCGCCGCCACCATAGTGGCGATACCTTAGCCAGCAGCCTCCCGTCATATTTCTTCCGCTCCTTCATAGGCTGTAAGGCGGAGGTGTCGCCTGTGGAGCATATCAACTGGAAACGGGTTTTCTCCATTGCGGGATTGATCATATTGCTGATTTTGCTGCTGCGCGGCTGTATGTTTGCCTGCACAGCGCCCGAAGGCGAAGCGGAACGCCCGAAGCCGGGGAAAGAGCGGCTGGTCATTGTATACGATACGGACAGCAAAAAGAACGTTTCCATGCCGGTGGAAACCTACCTGGAACGGGTGGTGGCGGCGGAAATGCCCGCCTCTTTTCATGTGGAGGCGTTGAAGGCGCAGGCAGTCGCCGCACGCACCTACACCTACAAGCGCATGGCGGACGGCGGCCACGCGCACAACGCGCAGCTCTGTACCGACAGCACCTGCTGCCAGGCGTACGACAGCGATGCGGACTGCCGCAAAAAATGGGGCGCTTCCTATGAAGCTAATATGAAAAAAATCCGCACCGCCGTGGAGGAAACGGCGGGAGAGGTGCTCGAATACAACGGCGCATTGATCGAGGCGCTCTACCACGCCGCCTCCGGCGGACAGACGGAGGACAGTGAGAATGTATTTGCTTCCGCCCAACCGTACCTGCGGGGCGTGGAAAGTGAAAACGAGGTGGGTTCGAGCCACTTGCAGGATGAAGAACGCATGACGAGGAAGGAATTCGCAACTGCGGTCAACAAAAAATTTCCCAAGGCGGGGCTCAAAGCCGCCTCCCTTGAAAAGCAGGTGGCAATTGAGGAACGTTTTGAAAGCGGGCGTGTGGAAACCATACGGCTGGGCAAGGTGGAGGCGACGGGCCGCGAGCTGCGCGGCGCTTTGGAATTGCGGAGCGCGTGGTTTACCATTGAATTCGGCAAGGAGGATGTCGTCATCAACACCCGCGGATACGGCCACGGCGTGGGCATGAGCCAATCGGGCGCCAACGGCATGGCGCAGGAGGGGAAGGGCTACCGCGAAATTCTGAAGCATTATTATACGGGCGTGGAGATCGTAAACCTTGAGGAACCGTCCACACCCGTCCCGAAGAAGGCGTAACAGAAAACGCTTGTAAAGCTGTGAATTGACAAAACGCATCCGCATGGTACAATATTTTTACGCGCAATTGGTGGAGCATGGGGGAGTCGAACCCCCGGCATCCATTGCGCCGTTATGCGGATGTGGCGGAACGGCATACGCAACGGACTTAAAATCCGTCGGGGAAACCTTGCGGGTTCAAATCCCGCCATCCGCACCAACTATAAAAGCCACCCAGCGGGTGGCTTTTATAGTTGGTATAGAAGTTAGAAGGGATTTGAAGCCGCGGCTGTGGAGCAGCAAAATTGCTCCAGTGGAGCGATTTTAGCGGCCGGCTTTCAGGCTGCAAGCGGCGCAGCGTGAAACGCTAGCAAGCGAAGCGTAGCCTGAAAGAAATCCCGCCATCCGCACCAAAAAAGGCATATTTTCCGCCAAGGGGAAGGTATGCCTTTTAGTTTATAAAAAAGCGTGATATGATAAATTGTATCAGAGCAAAGGCGGCTATGTTATGTGAGGCGACATTATGAATGTAAGGGAAATAAGAGGAACCGATTTGCAGCCACTGCTCAAGTTGTATACCCAGCTTCATGATAATTCCATGCCAACAATGAGTTCTTCATTATCAGATATCTGGTGCGATATTTTGGATGATAAATTTCATCACATTATTGTTGCAGTAGAAGAAGAGAAAATTGTATCGTCTTGTGTACTGATCGTCGTTCCCAATCTCACGCACGCCCAACGTCCATACGCTTTTATAGAAAACGTTATAACCGATGAGCAGCATAGGAAGCGGGGGTTTGCTTCAGCTTGTCTCGAATACGCAAAGCAAATTGCAAAACTGAGCAATTGTTATAAAATTATGCTGATGACCGGAAGCAAAAAGGAAAGCACACTAAACTTCTACAAGAGGGCAGGATATAATGCGGAAGATAAAACCGCATTTATTCAATGGCTGTGAGTTTGCGGAAGAAGCCCCCCTTGCTTACTTAACTCCAACTTTACCCGACTAATCAGATAAACTTATAAATTTTATTTATATGATTTGTTCAAGAAGAAAAGCCATCCAAAGGGTGGCTTTTTTTCTTGGCATGAATTCAGGGAGATTTGAAGCCGCGGAACAGCCGCGGTTTAACTTATTCCACCTCTTATTAGGAAGGATACCTCGCCTTCTTATTCGTCCGGTTCACCAAATAATCAATACTGGTATCAAACAAATCCGCAAGTCTAATCAAGACTGATATTGGAATATTCAGATTGCCCAATTCATAATCGGAATAGGTCGTTTGATGGATGTTCAGATACGCAGCCATTTCCGCCTGCGTCATATCTTTATCTTCACGCATGTTCCGTATTCTTTCATACATCGTTATCACCCTGCTATATTATGCGGTAAGGGAATATCCCTTATTGACTTTTAAGGGATATTCCCTTAAAATGACTTAGAGGAAAATAAGCAGGGGGCATATCGTGAACAAAGAAATCCGTCAGGCGGACCAAAGCCACATCGAACGCGCCCTCACCACGATCGCTTCCCAAATAGCTGATGCGACTGAGCTATCCCAAAAGGCAAAAGAATTAGCGGCCAACTCAGAGTTACTGCTGATTGCCGCGCAGCAGGAGCTTGAAGCCCTGTATCTTTCTTTGGAGCAGCAGGGGGAACGAACGCTCAGCATATACCGGGGAACCTCTTCTGGTTCCTGAAAACAGACTTTCTCTTGTCGTTACAGCGTCGCACAGAGCGGCCTTCGCAGGAGACGCTTCGGGCACCAAGCCTGCGGGCCATCGCAACCATGCGAAGCGGAACCTGAAAGAAGTCTCCCTCATCCGCAACAAAAAAGGCAATCGCCCTTGTGGCGGTTGTCTTTCTTATCATTTGAAAGTTGTTATATGCCCAAATTGGGGTATATTAAAGCCCTAGGCTAACTTAAAGGAGGCTTCTCTATGAACAAGTTTATTTTCAATGACTATTTTCATGAGCCGCAGGGGAAAATCGCCAAGCGGATGCTTTTTAAAAGCGATAATGTCATTGCCTTTGTTCTAAACATTGCAAAAGGGGAAATATTGCCGGGACACACACATCTGGAATCAACCCTTTTGCTGCAGGTCATGGCGGGTAACGCCAGGGTTGTGACGGATGGCAAGGAAACCCCGTTGCAGGTGGGCGAGTTGATGCAGGTTGACGGGCAGGAAAGCTTGCAGGTGATCAACACCGGCGACGATGTCTTGCGCCTTTACGTCACAATTTCACCAATGGGTTCAGAGGCCTTTGCAACAGATGCAAATGTTTAATGGCTAATCTCTATCCTTGCTTAAAGGGGAGATAAGCACACAGCAGCGTTATCATGATTTGCTTCTCACGCTAAAGTGCAAAAGCACTGAAAAGACTTTTTATGAAATGCGTGAGGACTCCTTTTTATACGATTCATGCAAAAGAAAAGCCACCCGGCGGGTGGCTTTTTCCATAAATTAGAAGGGAGTTGAACTCACTGTTCAAGCCTGCCGTCATCCTCGCCGTTGTCAGCGCCAATATACATTTGTTCACACGCCTGTTGGCAGTTTTGCAGCATCTCAATCGCTTTGCTTAAATGATTAAAAAGGTAGTAATACATTCGTTCATAGTCAGGCACATTTACACTCCTTTTCAGTGATATATCACTGTTTTATCACATCAGGCATGTTAGTGCCATATCACTAACATGCGATTGTAAAAAAGTTTACGCTTGTAGTGATATACCACTGGAGGTTTATAAATGGATACGCTGCAAGCGATTATAGACAGGCTTAATGAATTAATTGAACAGCAGGGTACCAATCCGAACGCATTAAGCAATCAGGCCGGAGTACCGCAGGCGACAATTAAAAGCATTCTTAACCACGAAAGCCGGAACCCCGGTATCATAACGCTGAAGAAGATTTGCGATGGTTTTGAAAACCCAAGAATTTCTTTGGCAAATTTCTTTGATACGGATACGTTTCATAATTTGGAACAAGAAATGGACTAGCGCGCGTAAGCGCCAACAAGGCAAATGTCCAAATGCTGTACATACTCATCTGCCCGCAATTGCCGTGGACTTTTTTCCTCTGTCTGTGTATGATAGTTCCATTAAGCCAAAGGACAGGAGTATCACAATGCCACACGACGAACACTGCGGCTGCGGTTGCGGCCATAACCACAGCCATGACCATGCGCACCTCCATAAAGCCGATGCCCATACCGCGCCGGTTGAGGTGACACAAGAGCAAAAGGACTTTCTCCATCAGCTCGGCCACACCCATTATCTGCCCGTGGCCCGGTTCACTCTGGAGGATAGCCGGGATGAGGCTTTTTTCTCCACCGCTCTGGCGCCGGTTTTCCTGCGCTCGGCGGACGACGACATGAAAACGGTCAAGGAGACAGGCGCCTTCCTGCAGGAGTTGGAGGACTTGGGCCTGATCACGCTGGATTATGACATGCCGCTCAATAAGTATGGCTATGAGGAGTACAAGACAAGCGCGCTCTACGCATATTTCTGCACCACGGTGGCAGAAGGGGCCTCCAGGCCCGGCTTTTTGGGCAATACCCCGGTGCTGGAGCTGGGCAGCATCGCCCTGACCGAGGCGGGGGAGGAGATCGCCGCCGCGCATTGCGGCCACAGCCACCACCACGAATAGACGGATTAAAAGGGTGCTCCCTTGACGGAGCGCCATACCAACGGAAAAGACGCCCGGGTTGGGCGTCTTTTTGTTAGCTTTGAACGAGAGAGGGTTTAAAGGGCGGATTGACAACTGCGTCGGTTTCTTCACCAATGCAGACTGTGCCGTGCAAAAACAGTCTGCTGATGCACAGAAACCAAATTCCACCATTCACTGCAAATGTAGAAGAGACTAGCTATTAAACGTACTATATTTATCTGTAAAAGAGGTATCCTCTTCCTCCTTTTGACAGATAAATGCCCATGTTATAAAATAAGCGTAACTCTGTACTACATTTTCACTTCAAACCACTATGCTGTTTTCTTATATTAAGAAAATTACAATCCGATCAAACAGGAGGCTCTAATGATAGGCAAATCCAATTTTGAATATATCTGCGCTCATCGTTCTCATTTAGCGAATTATCTGTTTTCACTTGATAATGATTATGCCGACTGCCATAACTCCTGTACTATTTGGGATACTATCACATTTTATGGTGTACCTCTTGATCTTTCTGACGAAGATATCAGCAGTATCCAAGATGGAGACTATACAAACGCAATTAAGATCGGCTCAATGCAAGGATGCCTTATCCTCTGTAGACAAATGCTAGTTGAAGACCAAGACCCATGGCAAATTTGCGATGATGATAATGGTGATCTGGAAGGTACAATTTCAGCGCTCAAGAGGCCAGGGTGTCCTTTAAATGAAGAAGATGGGGACCCATGGCAGGATGTTTACTATATCCACAAGTGGACTATGGAAAAAGGCTACAATTCTGCGCCACTGAAAGGTGAGATTTTGGACAGGCTGCCCAATATTATCCTTATGCTTTTTCATGTAAAGCCAGATATCCTCGCATATTATCCTACCCCTCTAAAATATACGCCTGATCCAGCCTTAGAGGCTAGGCTTCAGGCTCTCGAAAATATTTCGGTGCAAAAGATTAATGCATACTTCGATTCTTTACTTGGGAGCACCGATTCAGAAAGCAACCCTTCTAAGAGCAACATCAGAAGCTTTGGGGTTGCATATAAGCTCAGTGAATCCGAACAAAATGAGCTTATAAAAAGAATTGAGGCCGGCGGAGCCTATCCTAAAAATGCGAAAAGGAAAAAAGAATTCTCTTTCTTTGAGAGCCATGGCTTTATGGAAGCTGGTAACAGCCGTTTGCTATATAAAGTGTGAGGACTTTTAGCTATTGCTTAAGCTGTATCTTCAGCTTAAGCCCGAAGGCAACCAGGAGTCCAAATTGTAACGCTTTCGTTAGAGGAGGCAACCATGAAAAAGCCAAATAAAATGCTCCCTATTCTGTGTGCGGTTATCGGAATTCTTTTGCCTTTTTTATGTGCCTTTCTCATGCCTTTTTTCGAGGTGAAACGGGAGGAAGCCATAGCAAGCGGGTTCATTCTTGGGTCGGCACTGGGCGCGGTCATGGGCATACTATCGCTAATTTTAAATAGAAAGCACAAGCTTATGCTTGTCAAAATCTTAGGCGTGATCGATATCGTGCCCATTTGTATGTTTATATTGATGTTTGCGGCCTACTTCTCTTACGGCGCAATATAGCAGCGGCTAAACCGAGTCCCGGATGATAGAAGAGGCACACTCTACCCACGTTTTTCCCCTAGAATGCGCGATGCAACAAGCGCTTTCGGTTCGGACTGTAAACGGCTGCCTGAAACCGGTATAATGGAACTGATTTGGACAGAAAGTGAGGGTGCCGTAACGTGGTTTTATCCGACCACTCGTTAAAACAGTTGCTTCAATCCGGCAGGCTCTACATTTCCCCTTTGGATGAGCGGCAAATCCAGCCTGCAAGCATCGATATCTGCCTGGGAACCACATACAGCGTTGTGGAAGACAACTGCGATGGAATTATAGAGCTGGACAAGGAGATAACATACCGGAGCATTCAGGCGGAACGGTATCTGCTCCTCCCGGGCCAGTTTGTATTGGCAACAACAAGGGAGTATTTCCGGCTGCCGGATAACCTGACCGCCTTTGTGGAAGGGCGGAGCTCCATCGGCCGTTTAGGCTTGTTCATCCAGAATGCCGGATGGGTGGACCCGGGATTTGAAGGCGAGATCACGTTGGAGCTCTTCAATGCCAATAAATGCGCGATTGAATTGAAATCCGGCCGGCGCGTCGGTCAACTGGTCTTCGCGGAATTGGACCGGGACGCGCAGAACCCCTACAGAGGAAAGTATCAGGGGCAAAAGGGCGCTACAGGCTCCCGTATCTTTTTAGACGCGGAAATTTCCAAGTAGCCGGGCGATGCGGCTTTGTGTATCGACGCCGCGTAAAGGCCTCTCCCATTTACAAGAATGTAATCGCCATTCCATACGGCCTGATTGCGGGACTTTCCGGGAAGATTTCGCCGGAAGACTATATCGCAGGGTACGAAAGGCCGGTAAAAAAGTAATACGCGCCCAGGCATGTGCCGGGCGCGCATTTTATCTCCCTTGCTACTGGTTCGCCAACGCCTGCTTCAACTCTTTTTCGTAAGCAAGAACGATATCCAGATTTTCCTTCTGGAACGCGTTGAACTTCTTTGCTACCTCGGTATCGGAGGTCTCGGTCCCTTGATACCAGCTTTGCGCGCTGAAGTATTGGGCATATTTTTCCGTCTTAAACTTCTTGCCCGATAGCGCGTAGACGCCGTTGCGAAGGTACTCGATTTCCTCAAGCGTAAACTGCAGCAGTTCCTGCCGCGCGATCGGCTGTTGATCGAGCTTGCTGATCATACCGGCAAGTGCCGCGTTTTTTGCGGGATCGCTTTTTTGCGCCTTGACGACTACGGACTCTGTGAACGCCACCGCCAATGTGCTGTTTTTAGAAAGGAGCGCATAGCTTTCCTCGGTGCCGATCCAATCGTAAAGCTGCCGCGCGGGGCTGTCCTGCGGCGCATCGGCGCGAATCACGACATAGGAGGTGGTAAGAAACGGATACTTGCCCGCAGCGAAGTTCTCTGTTGTGGGCGCGTAGCCGTCAATGGAGAACAGCTTGAGCGTAGAGCTTCCAAACTCGCTGTCGATGTAGGACATGATGTTAAATCCGATAGAATACTGATTCAGGAGCACCTTGCGTGTGACGGTGCCCATATCCTCATCCACGTTGTAAAGGGCCTCCCGCTGCGTCACCGTCGGGTCGATTTCCCCCTCTTTGAAATGCATCGCAGAAAAATCGGGCATGTCATAGCCTTCCCACACCAGGCTTTCAAACAGGCGCTGGCTGCCGGATTCCGGATTGCGGATGTAAACGACGATATCCGCATCCTCTCCGTCCACCTCCGCCCAATTCTTAATGCTTCCGCTGTAGATGGCCCGGATTTGATTGGATGTGAGATTGCTTACGGGATTTGATTCGTTGCCCATGAACACCAGCCCATCATAGCCATATACCTTCATTTCAATGTCAACGCCCCTCTCGGCGAGGTAGCTTAATTCATCCTCTGTTGGCGCAACCAGAAATAAGATATCGGCCTTGCCGTCGGCCAGGTTCAGCCAGGCTTCATGCGTCTTGGACGCCAAAGGCTCCGGGCCGGTATAGCCGTAGGTATCCGTAAACAGCTGGTAGATCGCCGCCGTGATCGGCTTTCGGGCGGTGGAGCTGTCGATTTGGGGAAGTTCGCCGCCCCCTTGCGGCGTGGGCGGCTGCGTTGCGGAAGGCGATGCGGAAGGCGCGGCTGTTTGATCAGCAGATGGCAGGCCCACGCTGCCGCTGCACGCGGACAGCAGCAAGAGCAGCATACTCAAGAAAATGGCGAACACGGTATGGCATCTTCTCATCAAGTCCATTATGCTTCCCTCCGCCATGTGTTGGTTACTATTAAGACGCTGTTCGGACGCATTCGTCGCAGGCTATTTCGGTCTGCGTCATGTCCTTATCTTCACGTATATTCCGTATTCTTTTATACATACCGTATCATCCGGATACTCCTGCTTTTCTATCTGCGGCTCACGCTTTCTCCTCTTTTTGCTCCAAATGGTCCAGCGCATAGCGGCAGCATTGCAAAACCAGCATATTGAAGGAGACATCATTCTCTTCAGCAATCCTGTTCAGTTCTTCAAACATCTCTTCTGTAAAACGAATGGTTCTCGGAATGTTGGCGTTTGCAAATGGGTTGACTATTTGAAACATAAAAATCACAACCTTTCTTGGTATTGAAAGCATAACCAAAAACGGTTATCATATAATATAACCAAAACAGGTTTCATATCAGGTTATATGTTTAGGAGGCATCTGGAGAAAACTGCTGTTTCTATAAATACCGCGCACGCCCTCTTATCCGTTTCAGCGAAAATAGCGGATGCACTGGAGCTTTCGCAAAAAGCGAAGGAACTTTTCGCCAGCTCTGAACTACTGCTGATTGCAGCTCAGCGGGAGTTGGAGGCCTTGTATCTTGCTTTAGAGCAGCAGGAAGAACCTCCCCTGCATATCTTGCCGCGCATTTCTCGCCACTCATAATTCAAAAACTGTCCATACCGCGCACTTCCTACCCACAATATGGTATACTCTTGAAAATGCAGAGCGCAGGGGGAGGGGAATACCGATGCCGGTTGCACCACAATACGAGGCGGACGCCGCGGCAATCTTAAAAAGGCGGTATGACAACGGCCATGATTACTGGGCGACGCCCGATCAAAAGCTAATCAAGGGCAGCCCCTTCAATACGCTCCACTGCGCGTATATGCTCGCGGAGCTTGGGATGGACCCTCACGAACCCGTTTTAAAGGAAACCGCCGATTTGATCTTCTCCGCCTGGCGGGAGGACGGGCGCTTTCAGCTCTACCCTCAGGGCGCGATTTACCCCTGCCAGACCGCGAACGCCGCAAGGACGCTGTGCCATCTGGGGTATGCGCAAGACCCGAGGCTCCAGAAAACATTTGACCACCTGCTGGAGATCCGGCATCGCGACGGCGGGTGGCGCTGCAACAAATTTAGCTATGGCAGGGGGCCGGAAACGGAGTTTTCCAACCCCGGGCCAACGCTGCTGGCGCTCGATGCGTTCCGGTTCTCTCCTTCCTTCCATCAAAGCGATGCACTTGACCGTACGGTGGACTTCCTGCTCTCGCACTGGACGACCCGCCAGCCGCTTGGCCCCTGCCACTACGGCATCGGCACGCTGTTTATGCAGGTGACGTTTCCGTTTGCCGCTTACAATCTGTTTTTCTATGTCTATGTGTTGTCCTTTTATGACCGGGCAAAGCGCGATGAACGGCTTCTAGAGGCGCTTACCGTTTTACAATCCAAACTGGCCGATCACCAGATCGTTGTGGAACGTCCAAACCAGAAGCTTGCAAGCTTCGCTTTTTGTAAGAAGGGGGAGCCGAGCGCGCTTGCCACCGAGCGCTATCACGAAATTCTAAGGAATCTTGCGGATAACCGGTAAAAATCCTGATATTGTAATGAAAACGTATTGCGCGCATACGCTGCCGGTATAAAAGGGAAGAGGCCGTTGAACGCATCCGTTTGATCAGGGAAGGGTGAGCGCAAGGTTTGTCGATCCCGGAAATCGCGCTTGTGGCTGCCAGAGGGGCACTTACAGGCTTGAATAGCGTTTAAGCACATTCATCATATTTTTGGCGCAGGGCTGACTGTTCTTGCCTATGCGCATATCTCTATAATTTCATAAAGTGCAAGAGAACAAAGCAATAAGGAGAAGCAATGCCGGAATATATAAAACCAAACATGACCCTTCCCGTAAGCCTGCACGATGCCAGAGTAACAGATATTATCGCAGAAGGCGATACCGTCGTCTTTGTGTTTGCGGACGGTATCCGTACGGTTGCAGAGGACGTGCGGCAGACCGGATACGCTGCCGTTACTTTTACCAAAGTGGATTTTGATTTTTGCAGCGTATCCTGCACCACGCCGGAAGGCCTGCGTACCGGCTTTGAAATTATGGCGTTTGCCGCAGCCCGTCCGCTGCCGGTGCTGGATATCATCGATGAAACCTATGGCTACAACCAGGCGAAGTTTTCGTGCAATCTTACACAGAACGGTGCCTGGTGCGTGTGCGATATCGAGATCTATTACCTGGGAGAAATGCGTTACACATGGGAGATGTAACGCTCCTCTTCAGCATGGAAGCGCATTTGCGCAACGAATCCTGCCCCTGCAGCGTCTACCTGTAAAAGGGAGGGAAACGGCATGAAAAAATGCATTGCCATTCTATTGCTAATGGCGGTCGCCTTTCCATTGGCCGGGTGTGCCAACGTGCCGGAGCATCAGCGGGCGGCCTATGAGAACTGTCTGGAATACATCAAAAACTCCTCGTTTTCGCGCAAGGATTTTATTGATACCGGCATCGTCCGCATTGAGACGCTCAAGGAAGAGCAGAAGGACGCCGTCTGGATCGAGGTGAACGGCGTGGAGGAGTACTTTGGCCGGGAGCAGCCGGAGCATTGGCTCTTCACCATCGGGGACACGAGCGGGCACAATTTTGCCATGCTGGTCTGCAACAGCGAAACAGACAGCGTCATTGGCTATATTCCCATTGCATAGCGGGCTGCTTCACAACGTGCCGCAAACGCCCTGTATCATGGTATACTGTAAAGAAATCCTTTCTATATGGGGCGGACAGATGGGCATCAGAAGCACGGCAAAGGCCATCATTGTACATAACGGCAGGGTATTGCTCAACAAATGCTACGACAAGCACAACGGCCACTACTATTCCCTGCCCGGCGGGGGACAGCAGCAGTATGAGCCGATTGAAGAGGCCATCGTCCGCGAATGCCTGGAGGAAACGGGCTATACCGTTACACCTTTGCGCTTTGCGGCGCTGTCTGAAGAAATCTGTTTGGACGGAGAAACCAGGGCCACTTATCCACAATATGCACATAAGGTATACCATATCTTCGTCTGCGCCCTCTCCGATCAGGCGCAAACAGCGCCTACCGAAACGGACGATCTGCAGCTGGGCGCCGTATGGGTGGAGATCGAGCGGCTGCCCCAGCTCCGCCTGCTGCCCACCGAGGTAGAGGCGCATCTCATGGAGATGATTGACGGCGCGCCGCCGATGTTCCTTGGCACCGCCCACATCCCCTTCGGCCACGGATAATGTCGTATCCGCTTGTATCCTGATACCTGACAACTTTCTACAAACCTGCAAAAATGCGCGCATCCGGGGGAAACCTCCCGGATGCGCGTTTTCAGGCAGCAATCAATTATGATCCAAAAACAACGGCTTGTTTTTTGAAATGCCTTGAATAAGACAATTTGTGTCGTATATACTTTACATATAATAACTTTTATGCTACTCTTCCAGTATGGAGGTGCATCTATGGGGCGGAACATTCCAATTAAAGTTGCGCGTGCGCAGCTTGATATGACACAAAAGCAATTGGCGGAGTTGGTCGGCATTTCCCGGCAAACGATGAACGCCATTGAGCAGGGGGACTATAACCCAACCATTCGATTGTGCAGGGCGATCTGCAAGGCGCTGGGCAAAACGCTTGACGAGCTATTTGGGGAGGAATCAAACAATGCGTAACCGAAACTCAAATTTGGATGAAATGCAGGAACAAAAGCTGTTAAAAATCGAGCGCAATGGCGCCTGGTTTCTGTTTTGGGCGTTATTGGCGGCAATTATCATACAGATGATTCTCGGTGGCAAAGATGTTTGGCGTACGGTCGCCGCCGAATGGATTGTATTTATGTGCTTTTGCGTGTATATCGTGATTGCCTGCATCAAAAATGGCATTTGGGATCGAAAATTAAAGCCAACCCTAAAGACAAATATCCTGGTCAGCCTCATTGCAGGTGTTATCTGCGGCCTTATATCCTCTGTTTCAAGCTATCTCAATTATGACGATCTGTTCAGTGCCGTGATTACGGGCATCTTTCTTTTTGCCGGTGTGTTCACTTTATCGCTGGCTGCGCTTGCTGGCTGTACGGCCTTGTATAAAAAGAGGCTGAGCAGGCTGGAATCTGCCGCCGATGACGCGGAGGAACCACGGTAACCCGATATAGCCGCCGTTTTATGTCCGCCTGTGCCGCCCGAAACGGGCGGCTTTTTCTTGCGGCAAAACGCCGCAGGCAGGGAGTTACAGGTACACGACACGTTCTCGTATATTTTTTAACAGAATAGATTGACAACTCTCTCACAAAGTCGTATAGTAGCTACCGAGGATAGCTACCATTGACGGATGCCTTCCTGTGTACCTTCACAGCCGAATACGTGCCCCCTGTACTTGCAACACAATTTGAAAAACCGTATGATAAAAGCAAACGTGTAAAAGAGGATTGGTTGCAGGATATGGGCGATCTGATCAGCCGGCTCCGGGAGTTCGGCTTTACGGAAACAGAAGCGAAGGTGTACATCGCCTTGCTGCAAAACGGGGACTGTACCGGGTATGAGGCCAGCAAATACGCAGGCGTCCCGCGCTCCAAGGTGTATGCCACATTGGAGGCGCTCGTAAGCCGGGGCATCCTTGCGACCGCACTGCGCGAAAAAACCAGCGTGTACCGCGCAAAGCCCATTGACCAGCTTGTCGAGCTTATCCGCAACCGGACGGAAGACGCGCTCACCCGCCTGGAGGAGGAAGCGCTCGTGTTTGAAACGCCGCGCGACGGCGAGCAGATCTGGCAATTAACGGGCTACCACAGCATCCTCAATAAATGCCGGCAACTCATTGAGGATGCGCAGCAGGAAGTCCTGATCCAGATTTGGAAGCAGGATCTCGACGCCAGGCTGGAGCAGTGTATCGTGGATAAGCAGGCGGAGCTTGGGCGGGTGCTTGTGATTCTCTACGATGAAGAGGACGCCTATGCGACTTCCATCAAGCAGTTCTATCCGCACGGCTTTGAATCGGACAAAATGCACGATGCGGGCTCGCGGTGGATCACCATTTCCGCGGACGGACGCGAGATGGTGCATGTCTCCATCCAGAGCAAGGAGCGGGCAACAGCCATATTTACCCGCAACGCAAGCATGGTGTTTTTTGCAAACGAGTACATCAAGCATGACGCTTACTGTCTCAGGCTGATCGAACATATGGGGGAACGTGTCAAAGCGGTATTCGGCGAAGATATGGAAGGGATACGCGATGTGTTTGCCATCCAATAAGTAAATTGGGGGAGCTCATCATGACAATCGTAACCATCATATTGATCCTGGTCGTTCTGGTCAATGGCGCGTTTGCTTTCATGTTCATCCGTGACCTCATCCGCCATAAGGGACAGACCATGAAGGAACCCGGCAATCCCTTTGCAATGGCCATTTCGGAATTTGTTATTTTTCTTCTTTCTACATTCGGCGTTTCAGATTTTGCCATTGGCGCTTCTCTCTACCCGCGCCTGAAGTGGGTGGAGGATAAAAAGCTGCCCGGCACGCTCAATACCGCCTGCGTCATCCCTGTCGCGGTGATGGCGCTTGCCTATATTTCCAGCATCAACGTCGGCTACGCAACTCTCATCATCGCCATCGTGGCACAGGTGGTGGGCGCATATGTCAGCCCGCGCTTCGTGGTCAAGCTGCCTGTCAACATCATCAAGCGCTTTGTGGCGGCGGGCCTGCTCATTGCGGCGGCGCTTATACTGGCCGGCAAATTCAACATTTACCCCACCGGCGGCGATGCGACAAGCCTCACCGGCTTCAAGCTTGTGCTGCTTGGCGTACTCTCTCTCGTTTACGGCGCACTCAACAACATCGGCATCGGTTCCTATGCGCTGACCATGGCGACCGTGTATGCAATGGGCCTCAACCCCGGCGTCGCGTTCCCCATCATGATGGGCGCGTGCACGTTCTCCGTCCCCGTGGGCAGCATGCAGTTTGTAAAGCTGGACAGCTACTCCCGTAAAATTACCCTGTTTGCCGCAACCGCGGGCGTTGTGGGCGTGCTTGTGGCCGCGTTCGTGGTCAAGAGCCTGGACGTCTCCGCCCTGCAGTGGCTGGTTGCCGCCGTTATCCTCTACAGCGCGGTCACCATGATCTTAAGTACGCGCAAAAAGAGCGCGCCTGCAACGGAACAGGCAAACAACGGCTGAAAAGGAAGTAAAAAATCATGGAAATCCTCGTTCTCAAGCAGGAAGAAATGCAGGCCGTATTCCACATGAAGGATGCGGTGCAGGCGGATAAGGACGCGCTTGCCATTTACTCCGCAGGCAACAGCAGTATCCCGCTGCGCGTCAACCTCAACGTACCCGAGCAGGAAGGCCAGAGCCTGTACATGCCCGGCTACGCGGCGCAAGCCCACGCGCTTGGCGTAAAGATCGTTTCCGTCTACCCGCGCAATATCGAAAAAGGGCTGACCAGCGTGCCGGCCACCATGGTGCTTGTCAACCATGAAACCGGCGAGGTCTGCAGCATCATGGACGGAACTTATCTCACCCGTGTGCGCACAGGCGCAGTCTCGGGCGCTGCAACGGACCTCCTTGCCCGCAAGGACGCAAGCGTGTTCGCGCTCTTTGGTACGGGCGGCCAGGCCGCAAGCCAGCTGGAAGCCATCCTGACCGTGCGCCCCATCAGGGAAGTGCGCGTGTTTGACATCAGCGCCGAGCGCGCGGAGCAGTTTGCCCTGCGCATGGCGGAGCAGTTCTCCGCAGCATTCGGCGTGTCCATTGCCGCAGCCGCCACCGCAGAGGACGCCATACGGGATGCGGACGTCATCACCTGTGTGACTACCAGCACACAGCCGGTATTTGACGGCAGGCTGATTAAAAAAGGCGCGCACATCAACGGCGTCGGCGCGTACACGCCCGACATGCAGGAAATTGATGAGTACGCCCTCATCCACGCCGACAAGGTGTATGTAGATACCCGGGACGGCGCGCTCAACGAGGCGGGGGACCTCATCAAGCCCATCAAAAAGGGCACGTTCTCTGCGGACCGCATCACCGGCGAGCTTGGCGAAGTCGTATTGAAAAAGGTCCCCGGCAGGGAGCATGCGGATGAAATCACCCTGTTTAAGACCACCGGCAGCGCCGTGATGGATGTTGTAACCGCCCGGCGCATCTATGAAGCGGCAAAACGCCAGGGCATCGGCACCGTCGTATCGTTCTAACTCTTTTTTCCGGAGGCGCCCTGCTAAGAGCGGGGCGCTTTTTTTGCGGCGCTCCGCCTTTGCCGGAGTAGACGGCCGCAAACATGGCCTTTTCCCGCGATTTCCCGGCAATGGACGCTGAACTTGACCTTGTTTTTGCAGCCCCGTTTTGTTATCATAAATAGATGGAATATATGGTACAAGCTTGAGGTTGTGATATCCGCCTAGCGGCGGATATTTTTCGCGCAGTCAGGCGCGGATGTTTTTCAACAATACCCGGGCAGTGTCAATGGTGGAGAAGGAGCGGGGGAGCGGAATGGAACAGGCAAAGTCAATATGGACGCGCACCTGTGAGCTATTAAAGGCGGAGGTCAACGGCATCAGCTACAATACGTTTATCGACGTATTGGCGCCGCTTGCGGTATCCGGAAATGCCCTCATCCTGCAGGCGCCCAATGAGATGATCCAGTCCACCATCGAAAAATACTACATTTCCACCATCCGCGCATGCGCCGTACAGGCAGCTGAAGGCATTGAAGGCGTCAACGTCGTGCAGCCGAGCGAACGAGGCCTCTACGTCAAGGACGATGCCGGCGAATACAGCTACTGCAATCTGTTTGCAAAATACACATTCAGCACGTTCGTCATCGGCGGCTCCAACTATTTTGCGCATGCCGCGGCCCTTGCCGTAGCGCAGAATCCCGCGCGTTCCTACAACCCGCTGTTCCTTTACGGCGGCGTGGGCCTTGGGAAAACGCATTTGATGCACGCCGTCGGCCACCACGTGCGCGAAAGCAATGCGCACGCACGCGTGATGTACGTCACAAGCGAGACCTTTACCAATGAAATGATCCAGTCCATCTCCACCAACCGCAACAAGGAGTTCCGCAACCGCTACCGCAATGTGGACGTGCTGATGGTGGACGATATTCAGTTTATCGCGCGCAAAGAGGGCGTACAGGAGGAGTTCTTCCATACCTTTAACGCCCTGCACACCGCCAACAAGCAGATCATTATTTCCTCCGATAAGCCGCCGCGTGAAATTGCGCAGCTGGAGGAGCGCCTCCGGTCCCGCTTTGAATGGGGCCTCATTGCGGACATCCAGCCGCCGGACCTTGAAACGCGGATCGCCATCTTAAAGCGCCGCGCGGACGAAGAGAAAATGCATGTGCCCGACAGTGTGCTCGAATACATCGCGGAGCGCGTGCAAAGTAACATCCGTGAGCTCGAAGGGCTGTTGACCCGCGTCATCGCCTACGCGCAATTCAACCGCATCCCGCTCGATGTGCATGTTGCCGCAACCGCTTTAAAGGACATGCTGCCAAACGATGCCCCGCGCGTATTGACTCCCTCTCTCATACAGGAGACCGTCGCCGCTTATTACGGCCTGACGGTTGATGCGTTCAGCGCCAAGCGGCGCGATCAGGAAGTCGCCTTTCCGCGCCAAATCGCCATGTATCTCTCCCGGTGCATGACGGACTGGAGCCTGCCCAAGATCGGCGACGCCTTTGGCGGGCGCAACCATACCACCGTCATGCACGCGCACGAAAAAATCACCGAGCAGATCAAGAGTGATCCCGCGCTTTCCGCCACGATCGCAGATTTGAAAAAGCGGCTGATCTCGAGCTGAGGAACGGGGAGTATAGGGGACGCTTCTTTTCTTTCCACGAAAGGAAAAGAAGCAAAAGAAAGCGGACATTTATCACATCTACAATTTGTATCTATAATTACATCTATTTATTGATAGAAATACTATTAAAATACGTCGGGATTCCAAAGGGACGTGTCCCTTTGGCGGAGGTATGGAGGCAGCGCCTCCATCGTATCCCTCTCCTTCCTCTACTAATTTTTACGCAATGTTCTCTTTTCCGACACGATTCTTACCCATTATTGTTTTGAGGTTTTTGGCAAGAACCTTTATAATGAGATAAAATGCTTTCTATGCACAATTTGTGCACGGGGGATGTGCATGGATTGTGCCCACTGTTGACTGTGTGCATGATGTTCATACAAGGACAAGTTATGCATAGGCTGTCCACACACGAGCGCACAGGCAATTCTTTTGGAGTCGTCTTAGCGCAGACAGGTTATGCACATTATCCATAGCCCCTACTACTACGGCTACTATACTCCTAAATGACTGTGAGGAGTATGCGCGCATACGGCTGTGCACAACTCGCCTTTGTGCATAGCGTTTTCGATGAATGCAAACACTTTCGGATGCGGCGGCATTTCCTGTCGTGCACAAGCGCTTTTTTGCGGAAACCCCTTGTTTCCTGTATGGAAACGGGATACATTGGAAGACGGTGTGGTCAAGAACACTTGTTCCGGACGAATCGGAAACATTTGTTCTTTATAATATAAGTGGGACTTATGCTTCGCTTATTTACCTTCAGGAGGATATACGCATGAAATTGATGATGGACGTCAAAACATTGAACGCGGGAATCGCGACGGTAGTCAAATCCCTTTCTTCTAGGCCGGCAATCCCGGTTTTAGAGGGTATTTATCTTTGTGCAACATCAGAAGGGCTTTTATTGCGCTGCTCGGATCTTTCGCTGCAGATTGAAAGCATTGTGGCGGCAACGGTGGAGGAAGAAGGAACAACGGTTGTACCCGGCCGCCTGTTTGCGGAAATCTGCCGCAAGCTGCCGGATGAAACGGTGGATATGCGGTTGGACGGCCATACGCTGTTGCTAAAATCCGGCCGTGCGCGGACGACGCTCCAGTGCATGGATGCAAAGGATTATCCGGATATGGCGGTGACGGGGAAGGCGCAGACGCTGCACATCCCGCAGAATGTACTGAAGGATATGATCCGCCAGACGGTGTTTGCGACGGCGCAGGAGGAAAGCAAGCCTATTTTGACAGGCGTTCTGTGCGAGCTTTCCGGGAATGAGCTGACGACGGTGGCGCTCGACGGGTTCCGGCTTGCGCTCAGGCGGTTTACGCTGGGGCAGAGCTATGAAGCGCGCGAGGCGGTGGTGCCGAACAAATCCTTTGTTGAAATTTCAAGGACGCTCCTCGATGTGGAGGAAAGCGTGGAGGTGCAGTTCTCGCCCACACATCTGCTGATGGACATGGGACATACCCGCATCATCAGCAGGCTCTTAGACGGCGATTTTATCCGTTATAAGAGCATTCTTCCGCAAGACCATGTCACAAGGGTGCGTGTGAACCGCAACGAGCTTTTGGAAAGCATTGACCGCGCGATCTTGATGGCGCGGGAAGGCAACAACAATCTGGTGCGCTTTTCCATTGCGGAGGAGTCGTTAAAGATGTTTGCCAACAGCGCGATGGGGCGTATCGATGAAGAGATCACCATCCATTTAAACGGCGAGCCGATCGAGATCGCGTTCAACGCACGCTATTTCTGTGATGTGTTGAAGGTGCTGCCTGATGAGGAGGTGTTCCTCGACATGAACAACAACGTGAGCCCCTGCGTGGTGCGGCCGACACAGGGGGACGCGTACTATTACCTGATTCTGCCGGTGCGTATTTTTGCCTGATGAGGATGCGCGCTTTCTAAAAAGCGCGGTACGGTATTTTTCTCCTTTTGTGCATAAATATTAAAGTTCGTTTCTTCTAGAATAAACAAAAGCCTTCGCGTCATATGCTGATGCGGAGGCTTTTGTTGCGGCATAAAAAAGCCCCGCACCGGCGGGGCAGAGAAGGCTTACTCCATGGTCTTAAGCTTATCGAGGCATTCGTGGCAAATGCTTTTGCCCTGGAAGCTGACAAGATCGTTCGCGTTATCGCAGAAGAAGCAGGCGGGATGGTACTTTTTCAGGATGATGGTCTCTTTGTCTACAAAGATTTCGATGGAGTCCTTGATGTCGATACCCAGTGTCCTGCGCAATTCGATCGGGATAACGACCCGACCGAGGGTGTCCATTTTCCGAACAATGCCCGTAGATTTCATGTTGCAATCCTCTCTATCACCGTTATTGCGGAAGGCAGGCTGAACCTCCCACATATTATCAATAATACACATATTTCATGCAAACAGTCAATATAATTGTCAATAAGATTGCGGCATATATGTAAACAATGTCGATTTTTGCAAAAAAAAGGGGAGGGAAATCCGCGATGATGAGCTGGATCTGGTGCATCCTTTTTTCACTGGGCGCAATATGGACCACGGTGCGCCTGGGAGGGGACGCAGCACTTTCCGCCATGCTCACAGGTGCGCAGGAAAGTGTAACCTTATGCATTTCACTTGCGGGATCATACCTTCTATGGATGGGCTTATTGGGGATTGCGGAGAAGGCGGGGTTGATCAAAGCGCTCAGCCGCGTATTGAAAAAGCCGTGTGAGTGGCTGTTTCCGGGGGCAGGGGAGGCGACGGGGGCCATTACGCTCAATGTTGCGGCAAACATCCTGGGTATGGGAAACGCGGCGACGCCGTTTGGACTTGAGGCCATGCGCCTGATGCAGAAAAACAACCCCAACAGGCGGCGCGCGACGGACGCCATGTGCGTGTTCCTCGCGCTCAACGCGTCAGCGCTTGAGGTGCTGCCCACCACGATGATCGGCATGCGCGCGTCGTATGGTTCTCTGCAGCCGGGCGCGATTTTGATGCCCACGCTACTTTCTTCCACGGTCGCCACGTTCGTTACGGCAATTCTTTGCGTGGCGTTGGTGAGGCGCAGATGAGCGCCGCCATTATCCCGCTGCTTGCGGTGGCGGTGGTCATCTACGCAATCTATAAAAAGGTGGACGTCTACGACGCGTTTGTAAAGGGCGCAATGCAAGGCCTGCCTGTTTTATACCGTGTGCTTCCTTATATGGCGGCAATGCTTATCTGTATCCGGCTGCTGCGGGAAAGCGGTATGGTGGACGCGATGACGCTTGCACTCAAGGGGCCGATGGAAACGCTGGGGTTCCCGCCGGAACTGCTGCCGTTATCGCTCATGCGTCCGCTCTCGGGAAGCGCTTCAATGGCGCTGGTGGCGGATGTGTTCCAAAACTTTGGGACAGACTCCATGCTTGGGCTGATGGCGTCCACCATGATGGGCTCCACGGAAACCATTTTCTATACGCTTGCGCTGTATTTCGGGTCCGTCGGCATTCAGGAAACACGTTTTACCATGCCTGTGGCGCTCATTGCAACGCTCCTTTCCACGGTGGGAAGCGTCGTTGCGTGCAGGCTGCTGTTTTCGTAGAAAAACCGCAAAAAAGGGAAAGGAATGCCGGAAACAGGGACGTACGTTTCTCTTTTCCTGCGAATTATGGTATACTCTTAGAGTACATCACAGAATGAAGGAGCATACATGCAGGTCTTTATATATCCTTTTCCCGGCGCAATTATGGAAAAACAATACCACAACAAAACTGTTGTTGTCGTGGATGTATTGCGGGCGACTACCTGTATGGTGGAGGCGCTTCAAAACGGCGCAAACCAGGTGATTCCCGCGCGTGACCCCGGCGAGGCGATGGGCTTTGCGGGGCATTTGGGCAGGAAGGAAAGCCTGCTCACAGGTGAACGCGGCGGCTTGCGCATGCCGGATTTTGATCTTGGCAATTCGCCTCTGGAGTTTACACCACAGGTGGTCAAAAATAAAACGGTGGTCATTTCCACCACAAACGGCACGGCGGCCATCCATGCCGCGCGTACGGCGGCAAACCTGTTTATCGGCTGCATGCGCAACCGCACGGCGGTGGCGCGCGCAGCGCTTCAGTGCGGGCAGGATATAATCATACTTTGCGCCGGCACATTGGGGGAATGCTCCGCGGACGATATGGTGGCTGCGGGCGGCATTTTGAAGGTGATCTCTGAGGAAGCGGGGGAAGCGCTTACCCTCAATGATTTTGCACGGGTCTGCCTGATGAGCTATCTCTGCTGGAAGAAGGGTGAACTGGACCTTTCTGAAACGACGCATTACAGCAGGCTCAAAGAGCTTGGCTTTGAAGAAGACCTGGCCTACTGCTTCGGGGAAGATCAAACGTCTGTGGCGCCAAGGTATATGAACGGCAGTATCCGGTGAACAGGAAATGTATGAGAGCAGCCGCGCAAATTGCGCGGCTTTTGTTTTAAAACAGCTGGGACTTATGTGGCTACGCAAGAGAAACCCTGATCCGGGCGGATGAATTTACATGTCTTTTGAAAACAAGTATTATGATGAATGATCAACTTGATGATATTACAAATCAAATACATGTTGACGTTAAGCGGGGAGAAAAGGCTATGATAAGAAGAGATAGAGAAATCACTGATTTTCATGAAATCATTGAGATTATAAAAAAGTGCGATGTTTGCAGAATTGCACTAAATGATGAAGCGTATCCGTACATTGTTCCTCTTAATTTTGGGATGGACGTTCAGGATGAGCAAGTCACGTTTTATTTCCACGGCGCTTTAAAAGGCAAGAAGTTAGACCTGATCAAGAAGGACAACAGGGCAACATTCGAAATGGACTGCGGTCACAATTTCATACTGTATGAAGAAAGAATGAGCTGTACGATGGGGTATGAAAGTGTTATGGGCCGTGGCACAATTGAAATTTTACCTGAAGAAGAAAAATATGAAGCACTTCGTATTCTGATGAGACAGTATCACGCAGAGGATTTCCAGTTTCATAAAGATATGATGAAAGTGACTGCTGTTATGAAAATGACAGTTTCCAGTATGACAGGAAAGCGCAGAAACAATATCCATTAAAGACAAAAGGAAGTAGCCTAAATACTGTAAATCTGCATCATTAAGAAATGGTGTTACAAGAACAACAATCGCTTAACAGCGCCATGATCGCACGTCATCTGGAACAACAAAACAGCCTTTTCAGGCTGTAAGAGGAATTATCTATTTCTTGCTATTCGCCGATTGCCGCTTCCCGCTGCTCCGGTTCCATGAGGCCGTTCAAATACTCCCGCATGGAGAGCGTGAGCCGCGCGCAGGAAGGGGAAAGGGTGGAGGAAAAGCCAAGCGCATGGAATGCGCGCATGGAGCGCTTGTTTTCCGGATGGATGTGGGCTACCATCTGTTCCGCCCTCCAGGTAAAAAACGCGTGTTCAAGCGCAAGGGAAACGGCAGCCGTGCCAATGCCGCGGCCCCATTGGCGTTTTTCACCGATGACGACGACGATCTCCGTGCCGTTCGCGCGCTTTTCCAGCCGTAAAAAGCCCACAGGCGTGCCGCCGGGCAGGCATACCATAAACATGGCGCCGCTGTGATGGAACAGATGCGTCAGCGTGGGAAGGGGGCAGCGCTCGAGCGCCTGTTGTAAGGCACGCGCGGTATGCTCGTTTTCATGAAGGTATTTTGTAACGCTGTGGTCATGCAGCCACCGTATGATGTGCGCCGCATCCTCCCGGGTGATTTCCGGGCGCAAAAAAATATGAGAAGCTTTCATCATATTGTTCCTCTTTCTAAATATAACAAAAGCCTTTCATAGCGGTTGCCGGCAAACTATGACGGTTCTTTTTATGCAATTACCGCCATTCTATCAGCATTTGACAGAATGGCAACCTGTCAAAACCGCAGTAGCGCCAAAAAGCCGCGCAATCGCGCGGCTTTCCTGCCGTTTCCTCAAGAAAAGTCCCCTTTACGCCAACGCCCCTAAAATGCGGCAATCATATCCGGCAGAGGTGACGATGATGCATCCATAGGTTGGCGTTTGCCTGCCGCAAAAGACAGGGCTGCAGGAGCCGGGGTTAAAGAGCGTAAATCCGTGTTCTTCCTCGTGCAGGGGCATATGCGTATGCCCAAACAGCACGATATCCGCCGCCATGGCGCGTCCCTTTAAATAAAGCGTCTTCAGGCTGTTTTTGACATGGTGAAGATGGCCGTGCGTCATGTACAGGCGATGGCCCTCAATATGCAATATATGCTCGGCTTCCCCGCTGTAAGAGAAATCCGCATTTCCCTTGACAAAGTGCATGGGAATATGCGGGTAACGCTCCCGCAGCGTGAGCGCATCCCCGTAATGATCCCCCAGGTGCAGAATCATCTGCGGCTGTTCCCGCCGGGTAATGGCATCCATCGTATCCACATCGTGATGCGAATCTGAAAACACAAGCAGTTTCAATACAATCGGCCTCCTTCCCTTGGGCGATATTGGAAAGATGTGCTTCCATATATCGTCATTTTCCGGGAAATAATAAGCGCATATTCCCCTTTTTCGAGAAAATTTGTTGACATATGTATCCGGCTGCAGTGGGCGTGCAACGCAGCTCATTTATCATTATAGCAGCTTTCTCAGAAATAGTTAAAAATTTATCATAATATAGTATGCGATGCTAAATGGCAGAGCTTACCGAGCAGGAAGAAAAATTATGAAGCGTCCATTATTTCGAACGGCGGCAACCACGCACCATATCCACGCGTTCCAGTACGACAACGCGTACGCCATCCTTCGCCATACTGCGTTTTGCAGCTATCTGCGGGAATTTCCCGCGGTACGGGATGAATACGCGGCGTTAAAAGCCGGGCTTGCAAAGAAATTCCCGGCGGATATCGAAGCGTATTGCGATGGAAAGAATGCCTTTGTAAAATGCGTGGAGCGCGAAGCGCTCGCTTGGTACTGGAATAACCCCTATTTATTGGAATAAAGGCGCTTCAAATGAAAAAAGTTCCTCATAAGGAACATCCAGCACGTATTTGATGGCGGTGAGCTCCCGGATAGAAATATGACGGATGCCGGCCTCTATCTTTGCTAAAGTACCCCTTGCAATATCGCAGCCCTGCACTTGTAGCTGCGCGCAAAGCTGCTCTTGTGTCATATGTTTTAAGGTGCGGAATTTTCTGATATTGGCACCCAGGCGCTTATCGGACTTGATATGTTGCTGCATGCATACTTCTCCAAACGATTGGTTTTTATTAAGAATTTCGACAATGCATTGATTATAGGGAATGTACATGCTATAATTGCTCCGATAATGGAGCGGGAGCAAGAAGACATGCCTGATTACAAAAAGATGTACTTTTCCCTTCTCAACACCGTATCTTCCACAATCGAGCATCTCCAAGCCGCGCAATGCAACATGGAAAACGAATATATCGAACACACGGAACCTTTGTTGCATATTGTCTCCGATTCTAAGGAAGAAAAAACAAAAGCCGCCGAATAATCGGCGGCTGAAAAATGGATGCCTATACGGCGCGAAATCATACGATGATTACGCGTTTTAGTTTATTTTTCCCTTTGCGCAGCACACCCTCTGTGTGTATTAACATTCGGGTGTCCGCCACCGGTTCCCCGTCAAATGTGACGCCTTTGCCTTCAATTAACCGTCTCGACTCGGAATTGGAGGAAGCAAACCCCGCAAGCTTTAGGAGCTCAATGATCGGCATGCCCGCATGTGGGATCGCTATGGTTTCCAGCTGTTCGGGCAGCTGCCCTTTGGCAATGGCGCGGTACCGTTCTTCCGCCTCCGCTATGGCAGATTGCCCGTGATAAAGCCTTACGATCTCCCGCGCAAACAGGAAATGCGCGCCATAGAGATCCGTCTGTAATACGGGCAGGTAGTCGTCCTCATTGAAATCCGTCGTCAGCCGGAAATATTGCTCCAAAACGGCGTCCGGCACGCGCATGCATTTTTCAAACATCACCTCCGCGGGTTCGTCCAGGCCAATGTAGTTGTCGAGCGATTTGCTCATCTTTTCAACGCCGTCAAGCCCCGGCAGCAGCGGGAAGGTGATGACCTCCTGCGGCTGTTGCCCGTAATCCTTTTGCAGCGCCCGGCCGACAAGAAGGTTAAAGGTCTGGTCCGTACCGCCCACCTCGATATCCGCTTGGATGGCCATGGAATCGTATCCCTGCATCAGCGGATAGAACAGCTCATGCAGGCCGATGGGCTGCTGGGTGACATAGCGGTTTTTAAAATCCTCCCGTTCTAAAATAGAAGCGAGCGTGTACTTTGACGCAAGGGATAATACATCCGCAAACTGGAGCTTTCCCAGCCATTCGGAATTGTAGGTGATCTTCGTTTTTTCGGGGTCTAGTATCTTCGTCACCTGCGTAAAGTAACTCTTTCCGTTTTCCCGCGTCTGCGCAAAGGTCAGCGGCGGGCGCGTCTTGTTCCTGCCCGAAGGATCGCCGATCATGCCGGTAAAATCCCCGATCACGAACCAGATTTCATGCCCCGCGTCCTGCAGCAGCCTTAATTTTCTTAAGACCACGGAATGCCCGAGGTGCAGGTCCGGCCTTGAAGGGTCGGCCCCCAGCTTGATTTTTAACGGCCTGCCGCAGCTAAGGCGCTGCTCGAAGCCTTCGTAGGAGATGATCTCCACCGCGTCGCGCCGGATGCGGGATAATATCGCGTTCTGATCCATTCTGTATGCCTCCTTCTATAGTTTGCGCAAAAGAAAAGCGGCCCAAAGCATTTTAAGCCTTGTGCCGCTTGATTGCCTGAGAAATGGGTTCTACAAAGGCAACAGCAACCAAGGCCTGTTTCCGTAATAATAAGAAACAGACCGGTAAGAGGAAGCGATTGTCCTGTGAAAACCGTGCATGGGTACCCCCAAGTTTGAATTGTGCATACTATAGCAGGGAATGTAGCATCTGTCAATTGACTTTCTGCGCCGCATTTGCTATCCTTACTACGAATTACATACAAAAACAGCGATGAAGAGAACCAGTACGCATACTGAACCCATGTAGAGAGAAGATGGTTGGTGCAAATCTTTTGGGGCGCATGCGGAACCCGTCTTGGAGCTGCGGGCTGTAACGGATTCTTTCGCTAAGGCCCGCCGGAGTCCCACCGTCACAGGGGAGGCGTATACTTTCGTACGCGCGGAGTGCAGAAGGAAACTATCCTTCTGAAATTAGGTGGTACCACGGACTTTAAAAAGTTCGCCCTAGGCAAATTGCTTGGGGCGTTTTATTTTGTTGGAACGATGAAGGAGGAACGGCTATGAAAATCGATAAGCTGGTGGGGGAACGGTTTAAGGAGCGTCCGTCGGATTGCGTGATCGACAGCCATGCGCTGATGATCCGCGGTGGGTACATGAAGTATGTGGCGAACGGCATCTACTCCCTGTATACGCCGCTCAGAAGGATCACAAGAAAGATTGAGCAGATCATCCGCGAGGAGATGGACGGCATCGACGGGCAGGAAGTCCTGTTCCCGGTGGTGCTGCCCGGCAGCCTGTGGGAGGAATCCGGCAGGTTTATGAGCGTTGGCAGCGAGCTGATGCGCATGAAGGACCGCAACGGCAGCGATATGGTGCTCGGCATGACGCATGAGGAAGCCGCCGTGCAGCTTGTGCGCGAATACGGCCAGAGCTACACGAAATATCCCTTCATGATCTACCAGATACAGACCAAATTCCGCGACGAGGCGCGCCCGCGCGCGGGGCTGATCCGCGTGCGCGAGTTTACGATGAAGGACGCGTACTCCTTCCATACCTCGCAGGAGGATTTGGAGCAGTATTATGAAGAATGCCTGCACGCGTATGAGCGCATCTTCGCTCGCGCGGGGATCCCTGAGGTCGTCTCCGTATTGTCCGACTCCGGCATGATGGGCGGCAACGTCTCCCATGAATTCATGCTGCTCACCCCGGTTGGCGAAGACACCATCGTGCTCTGTAACGAGTGCGGTTATCGCGCCAATATGGAAATGGCACAGAGCATCATTCACAATGAAATGCCGAAAACGCTGGAGGAGGCAACGCTCGTCCACACGCCGCACCAGCAGACCATTGAGGACGTCTGCAATTATTTGAAGCTCCCCACGGATCATTCTATCAAGGCGGTCGTTTACCAGCGCAACGCGGATGACAGCTTCGTGCTGCTCTTTATCCGCGGGGATCTCGAAGTAAACGAGACCAAGCTGACGAACGTTGTGGGCGCGGTACATCCCGCCGTGATTACGCCGGAGAGTGGCCTTTTTGCGGGCTACATTGGGCCTTACAACCTCAAGACGAACGCGACGGTACTCTTTGACAAATCCCTGGAGGGTGCGGGCAACCTCTGCTGCGGCGCGAACCGGGAGGAATACCACTATACCGGCGTGCAGCTGGAGCGTGACTGCGGAAAAATCACCTATCAGGACTTTGCAAAGGCCAAGGAGGGCGGCATTTGCCCCGCGTGCGGCAAGCATAGCGTCACCATTTCTCGGGGCATTGAGGTGGGTAACATCTTCCAGCTCGGCACGAAATATTCGAAATCCATGGGTATGCAGTACCTTGATAAGGACGGCGCGCTCAAACACCCCATCATGGGCTGCTACGGCATCGGCGTGGGGCGTTTGGCGGCCTCCGTGTGCGAGGTGCACCATGACGATTACGGCCCCATCTGGCCGATCTCCATCGCCCCCTGGCAGGTACACCTGTGCTGCATGCGCGCGGACGATGTGGAAGCGCATGTGCTGGCCGACGCGCTCTATGGCACCCTGCAGAAAAAGGGCCTCGAGGTGGTGTATGACGATCGTTCCGTAAGCGCCGGCGTCATGTTCTCCGATGCGGATTTACTCGGCGTGCCTGTGCGCGTGGTCGTCAGCCCCCGCAACCTCAAGGAAGGCTGCGTGGAACTCTCCACCCGTGATAAGAAGGTCAGCCGCAAGGTGCCCATCGAGGAGGCGGCGGACGCGGTTGTGGCGTTGGTAAAAGCGTTGATGGATGTGGGGAAGTAAGCGCTCATCTACAGAACAGGAGAAACGTATCCGATATACATATAAATAGGTCAACTTGGTAAGGAGCCTGTGTATAGCAGAGAACATAACAAAAGCCCCCGCAACCTCAAGGTGAAGGTCGCGGGGGCTTTCCACCAGAGATAAAAGGTAAGCCGGAAAGTGTCAGTGGCCGAGGCTATGATGCGGCGGTGAGGTCGGTACGGGAACTGATGGAGAGTGTGGGGAGTAGACTTAGTTGATATTAAATCCCGAAGGCCAACCTTTGGGATTTCTTTGCTTTTTTATGTATACATATCTTCGAATTATTGACAATTCACCAGTTGTTTTTGTATTCTACAAATATAAACTGAAAGGGACAACATATGGCGGAAATAAATGGATCCTTTATAAATGTCGAAGCTCAGATTGATGTAAATAAAGTAATTGCTGAAATCGTTGGTCTTTTCGGAAAAGATATTTGGAACTTTGTTACATCCAAGTATAAAGAGATTAAGGCAAGAAATGAAGTTGAGTACCTTAGTGCCTATGAAGAGTATTTATCAAGAGCAACAGATAAATATGCGCAGGTTAAAACACTTTTATTTGATAAGCAGCCGCAGCTATTATATTCATTCTATGAATGCGTTGGGCTGAGACTAAGAGCCAAAAATGTAAAAATTATAGACACTAACGATATAAGGAATTTAGTCAAAATCGGAAGAAAGCTAATAATAACAGGCATAGGTGGAATCGGTAAAACTACTATGCTTAGACACTTTTTTCTTAATTCAATTAAAACAAAAATTGCCATTCCTATTTTTGTCGAGCTAAGAAGTATTAACAGAAATGAATCCATCATTGATTGTATGTATCGTAATATGCAAAATCTTGGATTTAGCCTGGACAAGAAATATTTTGAAATAGGTCTATCTGCTGGAAACCATATAATACTTTTTGATGGATTTGATGAAATATCAACCACCCTTTCTAAAAAAGTTGCTCAGGAGATTAAACAACTTTCCGATAAATATAATAATAATTATTATGTCATATCTTCTAGGCCGAGTGATGGATTTATCGGATGGCAACAGTTTGTCGAATTAGAGGCATTGCCGTTAAATCTCAATCAAGCTGTTAGTATGATTCGGAAACCTACCTACAATCCTGAAGTTCAAACGCGTTTTGCTAAAGAATTACAAAAGAAATTATATAAATCGCATACTTCGTTTGCATCGAATCCTTTATTATTGACAATTATGTTACTTACTTATGAAGATAATGCATCTATTCCAAACCAACTTCATACATTCTATGAGCAAGCTTTTGTTGTCTTGTTTTTTAGACATGATGCAACTAAAGATGGATTTATTCGTAAAAAGCAAAGCAATTTAGAATATGAGGAATTCAAAAAACTTTTATCCAAATTTTGTTTTAAAACTTTTTTTCGCGCGCAATATCAATTTTCTGTTAGCAGACTTAATGAAGTGATTGATGAGAGCAAAGGTCAAAATTGTGAAAGTATGTCTTGCTCTGCTTTTATTGATGATTTAGTAAATGCAACTTGTATTTTGGTTAAAGATGGACAATCGTTTACATTTACTCATAGATCATTTCAAGAGTATTTTGCCGCATTATATGTTATGAAACTTTCGGATGATGAGCAAAAAGAATTATTATGTAAATGGATTAAAAACAGAAATTGCGAATTCGATAGCGGGATTCTCAAAATTTTACATGATATGGAAGAAAGAAGATTTAATCGCAATGTACATATTCCTTTACTAGAGGAATTAAAAGAAGAGTATAATAATTCAAGAGATAAATTTGAATGGGCCTTTGAAAAATTATATAGTAGTTTTATTGTATATGATCAATTAGAAGATGAAGAGGCCTGTTACGATCTTGAAATTTTAGAATACAATCTAGCTTTGGGATGTTTAAATAATGATCGTTATGTGGGGCCACTCATAGATTCCATTATATCACTATATGCTGTTAATGAGGACGCTATTCCTATTGCAAGTCGACCGAGTATTGAACGATATGTTACCGGACATTTTGAGGTTGATGATGTTTTATCGCTGAAAGAAGTTAAAAACCTAGATATATTTCCAGATATAGTAATAGCGTATTTTTGGATTGAAAGTAGATTTATTAGTGCTTTCAAATTATTAGAAATATTAAAAAAAGATCTTAAGATGAAGTATAGTAAAAGTTTTGATGATTTGGTTTCCACATTGTAGTTTGCTAATAAACATTTTTGATTGACTAAATCCTATAAGGTATATTCGGGTTATGTCACTGCATTGTTACCTGTAGGAGCCATTAGCGGATGTTATATATCTTAGGTGCTTTAGCAGCAGTTATACAATATTTGTGGGTACTGTAATGCTCGATAGATGTCTTTGGAGTTTCTTTATTCTCACTTCACCCTCGGATATGGCTTCTTCTCTGCCGTCAGTCCCACAAGGTAATCTACACTCGTCTGATAATACAGCGCCAGCTGCACCATAAGATGGAGCGGGATGTCCCGCTCACCACGCTCATATTTGGAATAAAGCGAACGGTCGCACTTTAAATATTCTGCGATCTGTTTTTGTGAAATATCGTGATCTTCACGCATATCCCGGATTTTTAATCTCACTTGCATCACCCGTGTCTATTATAAGAATTGGACATATTGTCCATTGACGTTTGGGACTAATTGTCCCATAATGGGTGTGAGGTGATACAAATGCCGGAATATCAGGCGATGTATTTGGCGCTTCTCAATGGATTGGAGGATGCGGTAAACTGCCTGAAGCGCGCCCAGCAGGAGTGCGAGGCGCTCTATCTCGAAGGAGACGCAAAGCTGTCTGTTTTAAAATCACCGGAACATGCAAAAGCCGCCGATCAGGAGGCGACTTTTTAAAACAGCACGGTCTGTTCGAGGCTTGGTGAAGTTCCGTCTGTGCCAGCGCATTGATTTCAACTTGAATATATTGGTTCATCCTTGTATGATGGCAAGTGACAGTGTTTTTTGCATGCCAATGGTACATCGGATTATGTAGGAAACACAACATTTCGATGGGGAGAAACAGGCATGGACATTCTTGATTACCTGAAAAAGAAAAGTATCAAACGGTCTATCATTCTGATGATATTCTTTGCGCTCTTTACAGTACCGGGCGTCATGATACTCATGGAGAAGCCGGAGGCGCCGTTGGAGCTCACAGGTGTTTCTTATGAGGACGTCGGGAACGAGACCGGCGTTTCCATTGCACACTTTTACCCCATCTCCGGCTTTGCCACAGAGGAGGAGGATGGGCATACTTACCACTACTATACCATCGCTGTGGTCGACCCCAACGAGGAGCTCTACCTTATGGGGCTGCGTACCACGCAGGAGCGCAGCGAAGAGCTTGCTCCGCTATTTGAAACCGATGAGATGGTAGAGGCAGGCTTTCCTGCTTTCGGTAATATTTGTACCCTCAGCGGCGACGCGCGCACCTACTTTGAGGAGATGCTGGTTGAGCAGCAAATCCCCGCCGACATTCCCGTTGCGTATTACTACCTGGCGGACAATGGCTATACGCCCCAATCCGAGCATACCACCACGCTTATAATGGGCGCATTTTTGATCGCCATGGGGCTGTTCATGGCATACTTCCCTATAAAGGCACTGACCGGGGGCTTCCAGAAGAGGATCACTGCGGCGGCAGCAGTTGCCGGTAACCCGCAGCAGTTCCTTCTCGAATTGGGCGAATTCTACGAGCATACAACACCCATCCATGGCGTGCGGATGGACCAATCCCATTTATTCTTCCAGTCGGGCATGGAGTCTGTGCTGATTGATCCGCAGAACCTTGCCTGGGTATACATAAAGCAAACGCGCCACCGCGTATATTTTATCCCTGTATTCAGCAGCTACCGTGTAATCTTTTGCACAAACGACAAGAAGGCCCATAGCCTCAATGTCCGTTCCGAGAAAGATGCGCAGGAGCTACTCTCCCACATGATGGCGATTTATCCGGACATTGCGGTTGGCTACAACAAGCAGTTGGAATCCCTGTATAAAAAAGACCCCGCCGCGCTGAAGCAGGCTGCGCGCGAGGCGCGTTCGCAGCAGGACGCGCAAGCATAGCGTTGGTACATTTCTGTGGCATGTGGTTAGGGAATAGATATTCAGACATTTGAGCCAAATCAGCGGCCCGGATTGCACACAATCCGGGCCGCGTTGACTTTCGGTAGGTCTTCTATCAAGCTTTTTCTTGCTTTTTAAAAAGGAATTAGAGGAGAATGTTGAACCCTCCTTGACAATCCGCCTCACTCCCACATCCCCATTTTCCCATCCTTTAACGGCTTCATCTTCCGCTCCTTTACCACATCTCCGCCTGCAAGCTGCCCAAACAGCAGGGGAGAGGCGGGATCATGCCCTTGCAGATGCTCCAGCACGGCGGCAGTGCTGTGGTTGGCATAGCAGTAGCGGCAGCCGTTTCCACAGGTATTGTACATGCCGATGTCAATGCTTTCGGCGCACCCGCACGCAGGCCGCTGGTTCGGGTCCTTGCAAGCGGAAAGCGGTATGCCGGAGAGCTCGCCCAACAAAGCTGCATCCACACAGCGGGCAGGGAGCACGTTGCAGCTTCGAAAATCCAATTCCTCCGCGCATGCCTGCATGGTGAGGCCATAGCTTTGTGCAATAGAGGAAAGCGTGGACAAAAGCGCACGCTTTTCCTCATCCGTTGGGTCGGTGATCCCCAAATCCTTTGTGTTGTGCAGGGTGCTGCGGTAAAAATCCAAAAAGCTGACGATGCAGGTTGTGGTATAGCCAGCTAACCTGCGGGCAAGCGTTTCAAAGTGTTCGATATGGCCGTCCAGCGGATAGCGCGGACTGATCAAAATCGGATCGTACCGCCAGATCACACGGCGGGGGCCGATGGCGTCCGACAGGCGCTGGAAGGAAGGAACGAGCACATCATTTTTATTTGGCAGGCTCGTTTCCATATCCCGCCCGTACGGAGTCAGCGTGAACTGAAAATAATAAATGTATTCCTTGAGCACGGAAAGCTTTGAGAGCATGGGGGAGGGATTCTTCGTCCAGAACACGATGCCGTCCACCACATCCGGCGTCAGCGCTATTTTGCTCACCTGTTTCGGGTTCATGGGATTGCGTACATAAGTAAACCCCGCCTGCAATCTGTTACAAAGCCAGTCGGAGTAAAAAGCGGGGAGATCGGTTCGCCTGCTTGCGCTGATGATCATGGCAACCCCCTAATCGCAGAGAACTATTTTTCAGTATACAGAAAGCGGATTGAAAAGAGCAAGCCCGCGCGCTATGCGTGCGGGCTTGCTTGTTCTTCGGCTACTGTTTTTGAATGCCCGGCTGTATGGCGGAAAGGGACTGGTCAGCGCCTGACCGGCTCGCCGGATAAGCGGAACCGGTCCATCAGGGCTTTGAGCGATTCCGCCTGGGCCGCAAGCTCCTGGCTCGTTGAGGCGCTTTCCTCCGCGGTGGCGGAGTTCGTCTGTACGACGTTCGCGATCCGGTCGACGCCTGCAGTCATCTGCGTGATGGCGGACGCCTGCTCGCCTGCCGCCTCCGCGATATCCGCGACGATTTCAGAGACCCGCTCCGATTTTTCGATGATGGATTTGAGCGCTTGAGCCTGTAATCGAGATTGCCCTGCGCAATCTGCGTGAGGACGTCGGAAAGCTCATCGATGTAGCGCATGTAGTCCTGCAGGCGTTCTGCCGTTTTCTGGACGGAGCGCGTTACCACGCCGATTTCGTTGTTTGCGGTGGAGGAAATCTGCACGTTCATATCGCCGTTTGCAATTTGCTCCGTTGCCTGTGCAAGGTGCCCCAGCGGCTTTACGATTGACCTGCGCAGATAGATTGCAAGAATTATGGCGTCAACAATGGCGATTGCGGCGCAAATGACCGTAAGGCTGACGGCCAGCTCGTTCAGCCTTGCGTACAGAACGTTTTCCGGGGTGGCGATGGCAAGGTGCCAGTTGCATTCCGGAATTTGTGTATACCAGACGAGGTAGTGGGTTCCGTCCGCTTCATAGGAACCGGCGCCGCTTTTTTGCTCCAATATGGTTTTTCCCAAGGCGGCGAGGGAGGCGTTGCTTTCGCCTGTGACGGTTGCGTTGAGTTGCTTTTCGGCGTCCTCATTCGCGATGTACGTGCCGCTGCTGTCAATGAGGAAGGAGCTGCTGTTCTCATCGGGTTTTAAGGCAAGCACAAGCTCCTGCATTTTCGTTAAATCCATGTCGGTGGTGGAGACTCCCCGGAAAACGCCGTTTTTATCGTAGAAGGGGACGGAGGACGTGACCATGGAGATGTTGACGAAGCCGTCGTAATAGGCGGACGACCATTTCGGGGCGCCATCCGTATTGGCAACGGAGCTGTACCAGTCCTGATCGGTGTAGTAGACGCCTTCTCCGAGCGAATAATTCTGTACATAGGAGATGCTCCCGTTTTCCCGCCAGCAGTAGCGGGAAAAATACTTCTGCGCCGCATCGGCAGTGTAGGGTTCAAACCAGATGCCGCCGCCAAAGGTTTCGTCATTTGTGCCGACAAAGGAGGTCAGCATGCCCTCAAATGTGCTCTCCGTGATGGAAGCCCCTGCGGCTTCTACACCGCGTGAAAGCATTTCGGCTACCTTCTGGTTTTTTGCAAGCGAGGTTGCCATCTTTTCCACCGCGGTGGAGAGGGTCAGCTGCATTTCGTTTTCAATGCTCTGCCGGATCATCCCCCTTGCGACTTCGTAGCTGACGACGGACAGAAGCGCCATGCCGATGATGACGATGGAAAGCACAACCGTTAAGACCTGCCTGCTGATGGAGTGCCGTTTCATTTGCAGTTCCCCCCAACATATTCTAAGAACCAGCCTGCCCGTAAAAATGAAGCAGGGCAGTGTAGGCCTTGTTGAGTACCTTTTTCGGATGAAATGGCTCCCATATTAGCGCAAATTGATAAAGTTTGTCGAAAAAGCACTGCATGATATATGCTTAACGAAAACGGATGCAGTTCATGGGTTTCTTCGGGAAATCCCTATGCAAAAAGGCACAAAAAAAGCCTCCGCATGAGGCTCATGAAGGTTCGCTTTTGCGGGTTGTATACCGCCGCTTATACCTGCAGGAGAGCATACTGCACGGCAAGTGACGTCACGGCAAGCGCCATCCAGCAAAGAAATCCAAGCAATATCGGCTTTCCGCCGTGTCTCACCAGCTTTACGATGTTGGTGTTCAGGCCGATGGATACCATCGCCATCACAATCATGAATTTGCCGGCATGGGTCAGCCCCGCATAGATTGCTGCGGGCAGGGGGACAAACGTGCTGATAATGGAGGCGAGAAGGAACCCCAGCACAAACCAAGGGAAGATGGCCTTCAGGCTGTACGATTGCTTTGCGTCGCCCGTGGCTTTTTTGGAATGGTATATGGCAAGTACGAGGGTGACGGGGATAATCATCAGCGTCCTCGTCAGCTTGACGATCACAGCCAAGTCTCCCGCGGCGGCACTGAAGGTATAGCCCGCGGCGACGACGGAGGAGGTATCGTTGATCGCTGTGCCCGCCCATAGGCCAAAGTGATGGTCGCTCATATGAAGGACATGGCCCAGCACCGGGAACAGGAACGCTGCGGCAACGTTGAACAGGAAGATTGTAGAGATTGCGTGTGCAACCTCCTCATCATCGGCATGGATCACGGGCGCTGTCGCCGCGATGGCGGAGCCGCCGCAGATTGCGGTACCGACACCGATGAGCGTCTTTGTGTTGCCGTCGATCTTTAACAGCCTGCCGAAGAAATACGCCGCTAGGAACGCCGCTGTAAGCGTAAAGGCCATCAGCACGAGCGTCTGCGCGCCCGCGCGGAACACGCTGTAGAGGTTCATGCCAAAGCCCAGGAGGATAATAGAATACTGCAGCAGCTTCTTTGAGGTGTACTTGACCCCATCGTCAAACGCCTGCGGGCGCTTCCAAAAGGCGAGGATCATGCCAAAGAGGATGCCGAGCACGGGGCTGCCGATCACTGGAACGGCGGCGCCAAGCAGCCATGCGGGGATTGCGATGATGCCGGCCAACGCGATGCCGGGCAGCTTTTGTTTTACGGTACGCAATGTCTTCATCTCCTGCGGCTATTATACGGCTTGAAGCAGGGGATGTAAAATAGTATGATCGGGGAAAGACGCCTACATATAGAAGGAAAGCGAGGAGATTTGTATGAAGCGGTGCATGCTGCAAGCCTATGTAAAGGACAGCGGCAGGGCGGCGGAGCACTACCGGAAAGCGTTTGACGCGCCACTGGTATCGAGCTATCCGAATGGGGACGGCACCTACTACCATGCAGAGCTGGATGTTTATGGCCAGATACTCGCACTGTCCGAAGCCGGTATTGGCGCGGGAAAGCCGGTGACAGGGAACACCATGCAGTTTTGCCTGCAGTTTGGGGAGGGGGAGGAAGTCCTCGTCCGGAAAGCGTATGACATACTTAAGGAGGGCGCAGAAATACGCCATCCGCTCGGCGCGTGTGATTTTAGCCCGCTGATGGCGGACCTCATCGATCAATTCGGCGTGCGCTGGTGCTTGTTTGTGTGAGAAATAGGGGGGAGTAGATGGATCGCATGGCGCTGAACATGGCAATGGAAGATATTTTTTTGCTTCCTGCCGACAGTACGCATATGGAAGCATTAAACGCTGTCTATGAAGAGGCAGTGGCCTATTTTTGCTTTGACCCCGGGCATGCGATTACAACGCCCAAGGACTGTATGGAGGCGGGGGACCTGCCGCCAAGCGGCATCCGGGAAAACTTCCATATCCTTTGCTGTTATGTAGGGGGCAGCCTGTCGGGATATCTCACCTTTTATGAGGGGTATCCGGAAGAGGACGCCGCCTACATCTGCTTTTTTTATTTGCGGAAGGCTGTAAAGCGCAGGGGCGTTGGTACTGCCGTTGTGCAACTGTTGTCCGAACAATTCCGGAACCGGGGATTTGCAAAAATCCGTGTGTCCGTTTCCCTGAAAAACTGGAGTGCCCTCCGGTTTTGGGTGAAGCAGGGGTTTGACAGGGTCACGCTGGTCGCTTGCGATACGGAATATTCCCGGGCGGCTTATGGCTGTGTGGAGCTTGAGAAATCTATACTCTCCACTGATGATATTGGATGATTTGCCTTGTCAGCACTGCTTATGGAGGGGTGAAAAATAATGGAAAACAACCGATCTACCTCTATTCAGATATTGATGTTAGGACTTTGCATATTGACTTGCTTGCTGGCCGCCTGCACACTTCAGCAAGCGCCGAATAATCCGAATCCCGATGTGGACCAAGTTCAGCCATTTGAAATATCTGTAACAGAGGTAAAGGTAATCAGCAAGCAGCAGCAGATGTTTCAAAATGAAAGTCTAACGCAGACCGATCAATTTGAAAACCGGTTGCTTGTATCCGTGTTAATCAGTAATGTTACAAATCTGGAGTTTCAAGAAGTATGGTATGAGCTCCAGCTCAATTCGGAGGCAGACCCCTATATTGCCAGCCATATCTTAAAATTTGCGAGTGATAAAATGGATATTACCACCCGTGAAGAAGCGTTGGCGGCTGGCTCAAAAGATGGACCTATTTGGGGCTTCGCTTATGAATGGGAAATATTACTGACTTCTGAGGAGGATTTGGATTCTTACTATGACCTTTCACCCGAAGGACTTGCAGAAGAACTTAAGAGCATTACTGTCCAAATCAACTGGAGTGACGGAACGCAGTCGGAGACGCTTCCGCTCGAACTCGGCGAAGAAGACGTGCAATTGCTGAAATGATAGAGCGGAAAATGCAGCCACCGGGTTTTCGTCATAAGAGCATAGTATCTTCAACACAAAGACCTCCAGAGATTCTGGAGGTTTTAAAGAACAGAGGAATGCTTTTAGGCTTACTCCCACTCAATCGTTCCCGGGGGCTTACTCGTTATATCGTACACCACACGGTTCACATGGGGGACCTGGTCGTTTTTATAATCTTGGGTCTACCGGCTCGCTCTCGAAAGCGAGGACCGCAAAGGCGCATTCATGCACCCGGTAAAGGGGCGCTTTTGCTACAAAACGCTCCAGGGACTCTATGCCGAGCGCGAACTCGCGCAGTGCGAGTTGGCGCTTGCGGTTCAAAGCGCGCTTTTTCAGGCGCTGCATGTGTTCGGGCATTGTGTATTCCGGGCTGTAGATGATGCGCAGGTATTCGCGTCCGCGGCACTTGACCGCGGGCTGAAGAAGCTCTGTGCCCTTTTGCGCGATGAAAGAATATGGCTTGACCACCATGCCCTCTCCGCCGGCGCCTGTGAGTGTCAGCCACCAGTCGATACCGCGCTGCACGCTCTCCTCATCGGCTACATCCACCACAAGATATTCGGTGGGCATAAAGAGGCTGTCGGTTCCCGTGATATACTTCCGGATCGTTTCCATATGCCAGACATGGTCTTTGCCGCCGTGCGCCGCGCCTTCTGTAGCGAGGATGTGGAACGGCGCGATTTTCAGGTCCTGCATATCCGAAACCGGCCAGCAGTATTCGCGGTAAGCGTCAATGTAGGCGTCAACGCAGGCCTGCCTCTCTTTAAAAGCCTCCAGTACCCGCGCCATATCTGCATTCTGCCCTGAGGTGGCGTCTGAGACCGCATACGTGAGATTCTTTCGCTTGCAGACCGCCTCAAGGGAGTCGATGGCATGCTGGAGCGCCGTTTTTCCTGCGCAGCCGACAGGCGCATATTGCTCTTTTAACAGGCCCTGCGCCTTGGCGGACCAGGGCATCAGCTCGGTATCAAGGCATACCCAGTCGGTTTTAAACTGTTCCCAGAAGCCGTTTTGCGTCAGCGCGGCGTCAAGCCGGTCCAGGATGGCGGCTTCCATTGCCTTATCGTCAAAGAAGCGGCGCCCGGTACGGGTATAGACGATGCCGCGGCTGTTATCTGCAACGCCAAATCTGCGCTTGGCGGTATCGGCGTCGCGGCAGAGCGTAATGACCGCGCGGGAGCCCATATGCTTCTTTTCGCAGACGACCTTTTCAAGGCCCTTGTTTTTGTAATATGAGAAGGCTTCGGTCGGGTACTCCAGATAGTTGGGCAGTTTGCTGGTCTCGCAGGGGGACATGGTGGGGGGGAGGTAGATGAGCCAGTGCGGGTCGGCGGCAAAGCGGCTCATGACCTCCAGCGCGGCTGCTGTGTTTTCTTCGCGCACATCGATGACAGGTAGCAGGCGGGTCTCAATATGCAGCTTTCCGGACACGTCTTCTATGGTCAGCATGTTGTCATGCGGGTCCGACTTGGATACAAGAGGCTTTAATGGTGCATAGTAAGCCGCTTTTGCCTTGACATTGACGAGCTCGCGCTCCGGATAACGCAGCGCGGTCAGTTTGCCGCCGAACACGCAACCGGTATCAAGGCAGTACGTATTGTTCAGTATGGCGGGCTCCACCTGGGGAGTGTGGCCATAGGCCACCAGTGCGCGTCCGCGGTATTCATTTGCCCAGTCAAGCCGTACCGGCAAGCCGTATTCGTCGGTTTTGCCCGTGGTCTCTCCATAAAGGCAGAAATCCCGTACCCGGGCGGAACCCCTTCCTTGAAAGTGCTGCTTGATCCCTGCGTGCGCCACTACGAGCTTGCCGTCATCCAATACATAATGGCTGATAAGGCTGTCCAAGAAGGCTGCTGCGGCAGCACGAAATTCTCCGCTCTGGTGGGACAGCTCCTCTACGGTATTCTGCAGGCCGTGCGTCATCTGGACATCGTGGCCGCTGAGATAGCGCAGCAGCTTTACATCGTGGTTTCCGGGCACACAGAGCGCGCTGCCGTGCCGTACCATATCCATAACCAGCCGGAGCACCGCCACATTTTGCGGCCCGCGGTCGCACAAGTCGCCAAGGAATATGGAACGCCGGCCGTCGGGATGCGCCACGACGCCGTCCGTGCCTTCGGTGTAGCCGAGAGTTTCCAGCAATTCCCGAAGCTCGTCGTAACAGCCGTGCACATCGCCGATGATATCAAAAGGCCCGTGTTCATCTTTTTTATCATTCCAAAGGGGGGTGCGGACGATCTCGACAGCGTCCGCCTCTTCAGGGCTGTTCAGGATATAGACAAACCGGAACCCCTCCCGCTTAAGGCCGTTTAGTGAGCGGCGCAGGTCGCCGCAATGGCGCTGGATTACCCGGTCCGGGAACTGCCTTTCCGGGCGGAGTGCGTTGCGTGCCTTGCAAACACGCTCGGGCATATTAAAAACAAGGGCGACAGCGTGGCAATTCTGCTCTTTCGCGAGCCCGATCACCTGACGGCGGGCAGCCGCCTGCACATTTGTCGCGTCGATGACGGTCAGGCGCATCGCCTCAAGGCGCTTGCGCGCCACATAATACAGCGCGTCAAAAGCGGCGGCGGACGCGTCCTGCGCGTTCTCGTCGTCGGCGATCATTCCCCGGAAAAAGTCGGAGGATAAAACCTCTGTGGGCTTGAAGTGCTTTGCCGCGAATGTGGATTTTCCGCTGGAAGTACCGCCTACAAGCGCCACAAGGCAAAAATCAGGTATCTCTATTCGCATCTCGTAAACACCCCCATCTGTGTCGGAGCGCCCGCAGCCTCATCAGCTTCGCCGATTTCAGCATAGCTGACAGAATATCCAAAACGTTGGCACACGTCCTGCGCCCATGCCTGAAACTCTGCCCGCGTCCATTCAAACCGATGGTCGTGATGGCGCAGGGTATCCGCGCCCAGGCTCTCGTAATTTTTATTGTACTCTTCGTTGGGCGTCGTAACGATCACCGTGCGGGGCGCGGAAAATTCAAAAACGACCCTTTCAAATGCCGGCAAACGGTCGACATCCATGTGTTCCATGACCTCTACCACGCAGACGGCGTCAAACCCCTCAAGGCGTTTGTCCCGGTAGGTCAGCGCCCCTTGCACAAGCGTGACCTTGTCACGCTTATATTCCGCGGTCTCATCCAGGCGCAGCCGCTCTTTCGCGCGTTCCAGCGCGTAGATGGAGACATCAAGGCCAAGAAGTTTTGTAATCTGGTTCTCGTTCATTAGCCTTAGAAGCAGGCGGCCCTCGCCACAGCCCAGGTCCGCAACGCTTTTTGCGCCGCAGTCCCGCAAGGCGCGGACAACCGCGTCCAGACGCCGATCGTTAAGCGGTGCGCGCTTTTCCCCAATCTCCGGCACAACGGCGCCGCTTTGTGTACTGTTCGGCCCCAACGGCGCTGCCCCGCCTTCAGACGGAGTCCCTTCCACTGCGCTTTCGATCTCTTCCGTATCGAGCAGCCGCTCGATGGCGCGGCCAGCAAAGGCCCTCTTCTTATGAAAATAGCGCCGGGTAATCAGCAGCATTTCGGGGTGGGCGTTCAGCCAGCCTTCGCCATGGCGCAGGAGCTTTTCCACTTCGTCTTTGCTCATCCAATAGTGCTTCTGTCTGTCGAATACGGGGATGAGCACATAAAGGTGGTTGAGCAGATCACACAGCCTTACATTGCCGCGGATTGTCAGGTTGACATAGTCGCTTTCTCCCCATTCGGGAAAGGTTGTATCCAGAGGAAAACGCACAAAGGATACCGTATAGCCTAGAGGCTCGAATATGCGCTGCACAAGTGCCGCGTCACCCCGGCAGGGCAGCATGGTGATGCATGCCTCCAGATCAAGCGGGGAGGCGGCCAACTCCGGGCGCGTGTTGCAACGACCACCCATGGCTGTAGAATACACCTTTGCCAGCGCCGTACTCATAAACGAGGAAGCCACATAGGGGCGGTCGTTGATATAATCGAACAATCCGCCTTCCGTGGAACCTGCTTTGCCGCGCGCAAGGTCAATAGGATTCAAATCAATCAGCAGCGCCGCCGTACATTCTGTTTCTTCCGCCACGGGATAGAAAACATAGGCGCGTCCAAAGCTCAGTTCAAACTCCTGTGCACGGGAGGGATTTTTATGCAGCAGGTAACCAAGGTCGGTGGCCTGCGGCCCTCGGTAAGTAATCGTTAAAAGCATAGGGGATCCTTTCTCGCTCACCGGTAAAGAACGCTGATTTTTGGACAGCCAGCTCCATATCAGTATAGCAGGTTTGAAAAGGTAAAGAAAAGCCCGGAGACCGATTTGCTCGGCTCCGGGCCTATGAGTTAAGGTTACTCCCACTCAATCGTTCCCGGGGGCTTACTCGTTATATCGTACACCACACGGTTCACATGGGGGACCTCCGCGATGATCCGCTCGGAAATCTTCCGGAGCACGGGGTAGGGGATTTCCGCAAATTCCACGGTCATGGCGTCGGTTGAAGTGACGGCGCGCACGCCGATGGCGTAATCATAGGTGCGCTCATCGCCCATCACGCCCACGCTGCGCATGCCGGTAAACACGGTGAAATACTGCCAGATGGCCTGATCAAGGCCCGCGTTCTTGATCTCCTCGCGGAAGATCCAGTCGCTATGGCGCAGGATTTTCAATTTATCTTCGGTGACGTCGCCCAATACGCGGATGGCAAGGCCGGGACCGGGGAAGGGCTGCCTCCAGACAAGATCGTGCGGGATAGAGAGGCTTTCGCCCAGCATACGGACTTCATCCTTAAACAGCATGCGCAGCGGCTCACAAAGACCCTTGAAGCCGATATCCTTCGGAAGTCCGCCCACGTTGTGGTGGCTCTTGATGGTGGCGGCGCTTTCGGTACCGCTTTCGATCACGTCCGGGTAAATGGTGCCCTGCAGCAGGTAGTCTGCTCCGCCGAGTTTTTTCGCTTCTTCCTCGAACACGCGGATAAACTCCGTGCCGATGATCTTGCGCTTCTGCTCGGGCTCGACAACGCCCGCAAGCTTAGAGAGGAACCGCTCCCGCGCATCGACGGCGATGACGTTGAGGCCCAGCTGGTCCCGGTAGAAGCCGATGACTTCTTCCCTCTCGTTGTGGCGCAAAAGACCGTGATCCACGAAGATGCACGTAAGCCTGTCCCCCACGGCGCGGTGGACTAAAACGCTTGCAACGGAGCTGTCTACACCGCCGGAAAGCGCGCCAAGCACCTTGCCGTTGCCCACCTGCTTGCGGATATCCGCAATGAGCGCATCGGCGAGATTCTCGGGGGAGTAATCGCATGTCAGCTTGCAAATGTTTTTAAGAAAATTCTTAAGGATGCGCGCGCCCTGCGGGGTGTGGTTGACCTCTGCGTGGAACTGGATGCCGTAGAGATAGCGGCTGTCGTCCGCAAACGCGGCGACGGGGCAGTTCTCTGTGCGCGCAAGGGGGAGGAAGCCTTCGGGTGCTTTCTTTACCGCATCGTTGTGGTTCATCCACACGATGTTTTGGTCAATGCCTTCAAATAAGGGATGGGCCGAGAACTCGATCTCAGTACGGCCATATTCACGTACGGCCGCGCGGTCAATCTCCCCGCCAAACACCTTTGCGAGATACTGCATGCCGTAGCAGATGCCCAATACCGGCACACCCAGGGAAAAGACTTCCTCCAGGCAGGCCTTCGCGCCGGGCGCGTACACGCTATCCGGCCCTCCGGTCAAAATCACACCGGATAACACGTCGCCTTTGATGCGCTCGATAGTGGCTTTGTGCGGCAGAAGCTCGGAGTATACGCCGGCCTCGCGCACGCGGCGCGCAATGAGCTGGTTGTACTGGCCGCCGAAATCCAGCACCACGATGCGTTCCTTCATGCTTGTTCCCTTTCGTCAGATGATGATAAAACTGAATACCGTTTAATACTACCGCATCTTGGGGCGTCAGGCAACAGAAAAGCATGCAAAGCGAGCCGAAATTTCGGCCATACCGGGAATATATTGTTTCACGTGAAACAATATATTCGTGTATTGACGTAGTTGCGCATCTTAGATTTGTTTGTTGAACTCGATTTCATGCAGGATGGGGATACCGTCAAGCCCAATCAACGGGATGGCAGGTTTGATGCGGCGGGCGGCCGCTACAGCATTTTTGTGGAGCGCCTCCATGGTAAAGCCACGCCTCTGGTAAAAGCACATGGCGTGTGTGTTGTCGTTGGTGGTGATGAGCCATACGCGTGTACAGCCCTGTGCCTTTGAAAATTCTTCCAGACGCACAAGCAACGCTGTGCCAATGCCGCGGTGTTCCGCAACACTGTCCAACGTGACGATTTCGCAAGCGCCGTTTCGGATATCATACGTAATCAAACCGATCACTTGCTTGCCATCCATCGCGGCAAAGCCGGAGAGCGTTTCCGCCTTATGGATGCGTCCGCGCGATACGACCGTGTCTCTGCCCCAATGCTCCAGCAGAAAAGAAACAATTACAGGGGAGGGGCCTTGGATGTGGAGAATTGTTACCATACGGCCTCCTGAAGATATGCTTATGATCAGCATATCACAGATAAACGCATAAGGACAAAGTATTTACAGGTAATGAGGAAATTTGCAAAAGGGGATTACACAAGCTTCAGCTTCCGCTGCGGCTTTTTACGGTACCGTGCGGTTGCTTTGAGCACCGGCCCGTTTTCGGGCTGGCGGCTGTAGAGCATCCGGTTCCAATGCATGGCCTGCCGGATATATTGTAATTTGCAGCAGCAGTGCAGCATGTCTCTAAGATAACCCGTATGCTCGGGCCGCTGCCGGTGCAGGTCTCTGAGTTTTACAAGCGCCTCCCGGTGTCGTCCCATATAGATTAAGGTGAGCGCCTGGCAATAGAGCGCGTCCAGGTTGGAAGCATCCTGCGCATACGCAATATTAAATTCCGAAAGAGCCTGCGTATACGCACTCTCCGTCAGATAGCACACGCCAAGGTTCTGGTGGCATTCGGATTGATGGAACTGAATGCGGAGCGAGCGTTTGTAGTACTTTTTTGCGGTTGTATAGTCTTTGACGCTGTCGTAATACACGCCGAGATAATACAGCGCGTCCACATGGAACGCGTTCATGCGTTCCGCGCGCCGAAAGAGGGCGAGTGCCTTTTCGTGCTGGCCAAGCGCCAGATAGACGCGGCCCAAGTTGAAGATAGGACGTATCCAGGTGGGATTATGGTCTATCAGCGTTTCAAACCGGGCGATGGCGTCCCCATAGTTTCCCAGGCAAAGCTGGCAACAGCCAATATAATTGAGACATTCCTCGGTTTCTTCTGCGCGGCTGAGTTTTGTAAACAATTCCAGTGCGATTTTGTAGTTCCCTTCAGCGTAACAGTCTTCCGCCTTTTGAAACAACGTGCCGTACTTCATGCTTGCCCCCAACAACAATACTCGGCTTGAGTGTAGCACACCTGTCACAACCCTACAATGCGCCAAATAAATGAAACATTGGCGTATTGTTTCACGTGAAACATATGTATTCCAGATGATTGCTCACCAAATGAAGATTTGGCGAGAGCGGTTGTCGCCAGAAAAGGAAAAAGGCGCAGGAATACCCCGTAGTATTGCGAGCATTCTTGACGCAGTATGGCGGCAAATAGGCCGCCAAGATGTTTCAAGTTTTCGTTGGGGGAGCAATACGACTTCACACAACCGCAATAATCCCGTACGTTTGCTGTCAAGGTTAATTCACATTGGAGCGGTAGATTGCGGGTATCTATAATAGATAAAATGATACCATCAGGAAAAGCGGTGCTTTTTCCTTATGAAAGGATACGGCGATGATTAGCGATCAAAACAAGACCCCTCGCAGGCCCATGATTTATTACGGGCTGATTGTGATGGTGGCGCTTCTGCTTTTGAATTCCTTTGTGTTTCCATCCCTGTTAAAAGCGCCCGTTAAGGAAACGGATTACGGCACATTTTTAAAACAGGTGGAGGACGGTGCGGTCAGGAAATTTGAGCTGGAGAATGAGACCATCTATTATACAACGGAAGAAAACGGCAAGGAGGCCGTATATTCTACCGGCGCTATGCCGGATGAAGGCCTGACCGAGCGCCTGTATTCTGCCGGTGTCGCCTTCAGCCGCGTGGTGCCGGAGGAGGCTTCACCGTTGCTTGCGTTTTTATTGAGCTGGGTGGTGCCTGTGCTGTTTTTTTACTGGCTGGGGCGTACGCTGATGAAAAGCATACAAAAGCGCGGCGGTGGATTGAACACCATGCAGTTCGGCAAATCCAACGCGAAAATCTATGTACAGGCGGAAACCGGGAAAACCTTTGCGGATGTCGCCGGGCAGGAGGAGGCGAAGGAAGCCCTCTCTGAAATTGTGGATTTCCTGCACAACCCGCGCAAATACGCGGAAATCGGCGCGGACCTCCCCAAGGGCGTGCTGTTGGTGGGCCCTCCGGGTACCGGAAAGACGCTTTTAGCCAAGGCCGTGGCGGGGGAGGCGGATGTGCCGTTCTTCTCCATCTCGGGCTCTGAGTTTGTAGAGATGTTTGTGGGCATGGGCGCTGCCAAGGTGCGCGATCTCTTCCAGCAGGCCAATGAAAAAGCGCCGTGCATCGTGTTTATTGATGAGATCGACACCATCGGCAAGCGGCGTGACAGCTCCGGCTTTGCCGGAAACGATGAACGGGAGCAAACCCTCAACCAGCTCCTTTCCGAAATGGACGGGTTTGACGGCAAGCGCGGCGTGATCATCCTTGCCGCCACCAACCGCCCGGAAACGCTCGATAAAGCCCTGCTGCGCCCCGGCAGGTTCGATAGAAGGGTGCCTGTGGAGCTTCCCGACCTAAACGGCAGGGAGGCGATCTTGCAGGTGCATGCGCAGAAGATCAAGACGGACCTGTCGGTCAATTTCAACGCCATCGCGAGAGCCACCGCAGGCGCTTCGGGTGCGGAGCTTGCGAACATCATCAATGAGGCGGCGCTCCGCGCCGTGCGCGCGGGCCGCAAGCTTGTGAACCAGTCCGATCTGGAGGAAAGCGCGGAAGTCGTCATTGCGGGCTATCAGCGCAAGAATGCCGTGATCTCCGCCAAGGAAAAGCGCATCATCGCCTACCATGAAATCGGCCACGCCATCGTCGCCGCCAAGCAGGAAAACAGCGCGCCGGTGCATAAAATCACCATCGTGCCGCGTACTTCGGGCGCGTTAGGCTACACCATGCAGGTCGAGGAACAGGAGCAGTTTTTAATGAGCAAGGAGCAGGCGGAAAGCAAGCTTGCAACGCTTACCGCAGGGCGCGCGGCGGAGCAGCTTGTGATCGGCTCCATCACCAGCGGCGCTTCCAATGATATTGAGCAGGCCACCCGCATCGCGCGCACCATGGTCACGCGCTACGGCATGAGCGATACCTTCGGCATGGTGGCGCTTGAAACCGTCAACAACCCATATCTTGGCTCTGATACCGCACTTTCCTGCTCGCAGGAGACCGCTGCCAGGGTGGATGGGGAAACCATCCGCATTATCCGGCAGGCATATGAAAAGGCAGAACGGATTTTGAAGGAACATATGGACAAACTCCATGAGCTTGCCCGATATCTTTTGGAAAAAGAGACCATTACCGGAGACGAGTTCCTGGAGGTCTTGAACCGCAGCCAGGCGGCATGACGTGTGGCAGGGCGGCTTTGGCATAAAAGCCTCTCGGTTGTGTACATGTAAAAACTTGTTTTGAGGACAAATCCCTGCTTTAAAGGTCAGAATGGGTACTTAGGGCCGTTACGTTCTGAGCGGGGGATTGGGGGCGGCGCCCTAACGTACCCTCCAACCCTGCAAGCAACTTCGCCGTATCACAGGCGGATACATGGAAATTGTTTCACGTGAAACAACGCCATATATCCGCCTTTTTGTATACGCTGATGCCTGTATGTCATAAATATACGGTCACAAATCCATCCATTGGCGCAATATCTGCAAAAATCCCTTGTGCTGCCTAATCATTACAGTTTATAATGCTAAACATGAGAATGGGGAAATGGAATTCTCTGCATAAGTACCACATCAAATATTGGTTGGGGGGAATACAATTGAACGGGGAATCGGTTCAGGTATTGATCGCAATGGCGTGCTACATGCTTGTGGTTATCGGCATCGGGCTGTACTATGCAAAGCGCGCAAATGCAAACTCGGAAAACTACTTCTTAGGCGGCAGAAGCCTTGGCCCGTGGATGGCGGCCATGAGCGCGGAAGCCTCCGATATGAGCGGCTGGCTCCTGATGGGTCTTCCCGGCGTCGCGTATTGGTGCGGTCTGGCGGACGCGTTCTGGACGGCAATCGGCCTTGGACTGGGTACGTATTTGAACTGGCTGCTGGTGGCAAAGCGATTAAGGCGCTATTCAGTGGTAGCGGGCAACGCCATCACCATTCCGGAATTTTTCAACAACCGCTTCCACGATCATAAAAACCGCATCATGAGCATTGCGGCGCTGTTCATCCTGGTGTTCTTTTCCGTCTACGCCGCAAGCTGCTTTGTTACGTGCGGGAAGCTTTTCAGCACCCTGTTCGGGCTTTCTTATCAGAGCATGATGATCCTGGGCGCGGTGTTCGTGGTGGCATACACGTTCCTGGGCGGGTTCTTAGCAGAAAGCGCATCGGATTTCATGCAGGCCATCGTCATGATCATCGCACTGGTGGGGGCGCTGATTGTGTCCACCACGGCTGCGGGCGGCATTGGCGCGGTAGGGGAGAACTTAAAAAATATCCCCGGCTTTCTCTCATTCTTCGGCATCGCAAGCCCGCAGGTTGTGGACGGCGTGCAGCAGGCACAGGGCGGCAGCGCGCTCTTTGGCGCGGCGGGCACATATGGATTCTTGACGGTGCTCTCCACCCTTTCCTGGGGACTTGGGTACTTCGGCATGCCGCAGGTGCTGCTGCGCTTTATGGCCATCCGTAAGGAAGGGGAGCTCAAAAGCTCCCGCCGCATCGCAACGGTGTGGGTGCTGATTTCCATGACGGCAGCCGTCGCAATCGGCCTGATTGGACGTGCGCTGTTCCCGACGGAGCTAACCACGGTGAGCCAATCCGAAAATGTGTTTATCCTTGTGAGCACAAGGCTGTTGCCGCCGCTCGTCGCGGGCCTCGCGATGGCGGGGATACTGGCCGCAACCATCAGCTCGTCCGATTCGTATCTTTTGATTGCGTCCTCGGCGTTTGCAAAGAACATCTATCAGGGCGTTCTCAAAAAGGAGGCGACGGACAAACAGGTGATGCGCATGACCCGCATAACGCTGCTGGCGATTACACTCATCGGCATCATCATCGCGCTCGACGAAACGAGCGTCATCTTCAAGGTCGTGTCCTTTGCCTGGGCGGGCTTTGGCGCAACATTCGGCCCGCTGATGATCTTCTCCCTGTTCTGGAAGCGTACGACCCATGCGGGCGCGCTTGCCGGCATGTGCGCGGGCGCTGCGATGGTATTTATCTGGAAGCTGCTGATCCGTCCGATGGGCGGGGTGTTCGGCATCTACGAACTGCTGCCCGCGTTTGTGGTCTCCTGCGCGGTGATCATCGTGGTTTCGCTGCTCGGTAAGGAGCCCTCCAAGGAAATGCAGAGCGAGTTCGCGCAGGCAAAGGGCTAAAAGCCCATGCTTGAACGGATGTAAACAATCACGGACGGATATATTGTTTCACGTGAAACATTGATATCCGTCCGTTGCTTTTATAAAGAAATGCGCCGGTTTTCTAAGGAAAAAGCGAGATCATCCGAAGAAATAAAGAGGCTCCCTGCAAAAGCGGGGCGGGCGAATCGCGCGGTTTATTGACGGTTATGCCTATACACCCGCAAAAAAATGGCCTATAATGGTATCGTACGCCAATTCGGTGATACTACATAGAGCGGAATTGTAATCAATGCAGGAAATGAATATACTTCCCACCCCGGGCGGGACGCGGCCTGCGCTGTTCATGGAGCCGGGTTTGGCGGAAAACTGGCTTGCGTGTGTGGAAAAAGATGTGGGTTCGGCCAGCGCGCCGGGAAAAAGGAGTACGGATATGGCAAAGATCATCGCCATTGCGAACCAGAAGGGCGGGGTAGGCAAGACAACGACCGCCGTCAACCTCTCTGCGTGCGTTGCGGAGCAGAACAAGCGCGTGCTGCTTGTGGATTTGGATCCGCAGGGCAATTCGTCGAGCGGCCTGGGTGTAGACAAGGATAACGTGCAGCAGTCCACGTATGATATCCTCATCAACCGCGTGCCCGCGACCGAAGCCGTGGCGATGACCGGCACACCTCTTTTACATATCCTTCCTGCGAAGATCGAGCTTGCGGGCGCGGAAGTGGAGCTGGTGGGCGTGATGGCGCGCGAGCAGGTTCTAAAGCGCGCGCTCGAACCCCTGCAGGCGCAGTATGATTATATCTTTATCGATTGCCCGCCCTCGCTGGGGCTACTGACACTCAATGCGCTTACCGCCGCAAACACGCTGCTTGTCCCCATCCAGTGCGAGTTTTACGCGCTTGAAGGCTTGTCGCAGCTGATGAACACCGTCAAGCTCGTGCGCATGCATTTGAATCCCGCGCTCGATGTGGAGGGCGTCGTCCTCACCATGTACGATGCGCGTACCAATCTTTCCACCCAGGTGGTGTCCGAGGTCAAAAAGTTCTTTAAGAACAAGGTATACGATACCATCATTCCCCGTTCCGTCCGCCTGGGGGAAGCGCCAAGCTTTGGCCTGCCCATCAGCGCATATGATCCCAAGAGTGTGGGCGCAATTGCTTACGGCAAGCTTGCGCAGGAGCTTTTGGAGAAGGAGGCGTAACTTATGGCGGGATTGAAAAAGACGACAGGCCTTGGGCGCGGCCTTGATGCATTGCTGGGAGATTTTGACGCGACTGCAAAGCCGGACGCGGCGGGCGTAAGGGAACTTGAAATCGACAAGCTCTACCCAAACCCGGAGCAGCCGCGCAAGGAATTTGACAAAGAACGCCTGGAGGAGCTGGCGGGCTCCCTAAAGCGCCACGGTATGGTACAGCCCATCGTTGCGCGCAAGTATGGCGAACGGTATATGATCGTCACCGGCGAGCGCCGCTACCGCGCGGCAAAGCTGGCGGGCCTAGATAAGGTGCCCGTTGTGGTGCGCGAGTTCGGCACGGAAGAAATTTTAGAGATCGCGCTCATTGAAAACATCCAGCGCGAAAACCTGAACCCGATCGAGGAGGCTGCCGCCATCTCCTTTTTGATGGAGCAGCATGACCTCACACAGGAGGAAGTGTCCGAGCGCCTCTCCAAGAGCCGCCCTGCGGTGGCGAATGCGCTGAGGCTCTTAAACCTCCCGGAAGCTGTGAAGAAGCTTGTGCGCTCCGGCGCACTATCCGCAGGCCATGGCCGTGCGCTCGCTGTATTGGAAGACGCAGCCATACAGGAGCGCCTGGCCCGGCAGGCGGTAGAAAACCGCTGCTCCGTACGCGCCATGGAACAGATGGTAAAGGCCGCCGCGGGCGAGCAAGCGCTTGAAAAAAAGCCCCGCAAGGAAAAAGCCGTGGATGCGGATTTGTATGATGTGGAAGAACGCATGCGTGAGCGCCTGGGCACCAAGGTGAAGATCACCGGCGGCAAGCGGCGCGGCAAAATCGTGATCGAATATTTCAGCGCCGACGCGCTGCAGGATATTTACGAGGCGATCTTGGGGAACTAAGCGCTAGCGAGTATTAAAAGGTAAAGGGAGGCTCTCGCCTCCCTTTGTTTTTGTTTGGTAGCTACGGCATATTTTTTGCGTTCATCGTTGTGACGGTTGTACTTCAGCACTATCGGTATTATGATAATATACGGAAACTTGATAGATCTGCTTGTTTATGAGACTGTTTGGATAATTTTAAAATCGCGGCTATTCCCCCGGGACATCCGTGAGCCGGAAACGCGCAATCATCCCATATCCCATGTGCAACTTATGAAAGATATAGAGGAATAAAAGTATGACTGTTGACGCTGACTTGTTCTGTATCAATTGCATGTGGCAGAAGGAAAGGGCAGGCGTATGTACGCGCTGCGGTTTTGATGAGCGAAGCTATACCGTTTCGCCGCACCATCTTCGGCCGCGCAGCATTTTAAACGGCAAGTACCTTGTGGGCAAAAGCCTGGGCGAGGGTGGCTTTGGCATTACCTATTTGGGGTGGGATTTGAACCTTGAGTTGAAAGTCGCGATTAAGGAATACTATCCCACGGGATTTGTTACCCGCGAAAACACGATTACTGCTTCCGTCATGCCGTATGTAGGCGGAAAAACGGAGTATTTCCAAAAAGGCCGGGATCAGTTTGTTAACGAAGCAAAGAGGCTTGCAAAATTCTATACGCTTCCGGGCATTGTCTCCGTGAAGGATTTTTTCCATGAAAACGGTACGGCATATATCGTGATGGAATTTGTAGAAGGGGAGACGTTAAAGCAGCGCCTCGCACGTGCCGGCGGAAGGCTGTCAGCACAAGAAATGCTGGAGATGGTCCGGCCTCTTATTTACTCGCTTGCGGAAGTACATAAAGCAGGAATCATCCACCGGGACATTAGCCCGGACAATATCATGCTCACAAAAGAAGGCAGCCTGAAGCTGCTGGACTTTGGCGCGGCGAGAGAGTATGACGCGTTCAACAATGTAAGCCGAACCATATTGGTAAAGCCGGGCTACGCGCCGGAAGAGCAGTACCGCACACAGGGCAGACAGGGACCTTGGACGGACATTTATTCCCTTTGCGCGACGATCTACCGGGCAATTACCGGTGTGACGCCCGAGGAAGCCATTGAACGGCTGGAGAGCGACCCTGTGAGGCCTCCTTCCCAATGGGGTGCTGGGTTAACGCCCCGGCAGGAAACCACACTGATGAAGGGGATGTCGGTATTTCAGCAAGACAGGTTCCAGAGCGTAGAGGAACTTGCAGCCGCACTATATGTATCAACCGCTATTCCGGCACCGGAGGTTACTTTGCCGTTGGGACGGCAGCCGTATCAACCCACACCGGCACCCGGTCCTGTGCCTGCAGCGAAAGACCCCCAAAAGCGCGCCAAGCGCCCAATCATCATAGGGGGTGTGGCAGCAGCGGCCGCAGTGATCCTTGCAGTGGTCCTTTTAAATAGCAATGGCAATGAAGCGCCCGCCATCACAGCCCCTGCGCCGGAAATATCTGCAAGTGCGGAGCCTGTTTTCCCCACAACAGCGCCTTCTTCCACGCCCTTGGTGCTGGGCGGCCCGCAAAACGGCAATAGTCCCGGCAGCCTTGTCAATGCCGGAAAAGCCGCATACCAGGACGGCTGGTGCTATTATGCAGATTATAGCGTCGCTGAAACGCTGTGTAAATCAAGAAGCGACGGCAGCGGCTTTGAGCAGCTTTCCGCTGACGCGGTTCAATACATCAACGTTGTTGGAAACTGGGTCTATTATGTTGGAGAGGGCAGCCATCTCTATAAAATAAAGACGGATGGTACGCAAAGAACGCTTTTGAGTAATGACGAATGCAATGCGGCCATGGTCTCGGGCGACTGGATCTATTATGCCAATATGTCCGATGAATTTTATCTTTATAAAATAAAGGCGGACGGTACCGAAAGGACCCGCCTTAACGAGGAATGGAGCAGCGATATTTACGTCGTTGGGGACACGATCTACTATACCAATTATTCGGTGAATAATATCAGCAAGATTCACATCGATGGCTCGAACAAAGCTGTCATCAATGATGTGGACGCCTGTTTTATGCTCAATGTCTCAGATGGATGGATTTACTACCGGAACAACTCCGATAACGGGTCTATCTATAAAATCGGGACCGATGGCAGCGACCGGACAAAGGTCAACCCAGATGATTCAAGCTGCATCAACGTCGTAGGAGAAAGGATTTATTACCGGAATAATTCCGATAACGGCTCTATATACAAGATCAACACAGACGGTACATCCAAAACCAAGCTCCGTGGTGTTGATGCCACGCGCATCTGCGTCGTGGGCGATTTGATTTTTTATTATGATTTGGGTAAGGATACTGGCAGCGTATATGATTTGCTTACAGGTGAAAGTAGAGACATGCCGCTGGATGAAGGGGCGGAGGAAGAATATGAGGGAATTTATGCCGACGTGATCAGTTCGGTCAACCAAAGGGTAATAGATAAAAATGGAACCGTAATTCATACGGAACAGATGATCGAGCCGGAGAACCATATCAACTTTATGATATATGGCGTATATGAGGAGGACGATAAAGAATCAGGCGATAAGTATGTAACGGTGGATGTGCAGCTACAGCAATCGGGACAGCAGAACGGCCTCTACATGGCGGATTACAACTTTATCCTGTCGGGCACTGTCGGAGGTAGCGAGATCATTTCGCATAAGTTTCCAGTTGCATATGCGTACTACGAAGGGGATATTGCAAGCTTCCCCCTTATCCTGAACACTTATGATCCTGTGCTGGTTTCGCTGTATTTTGTGGTGCCGGATAATTTCACCAAAGTTGCGCTGGTAAACACAAACTATTTCAATGGCAGCGAAGCAGGCCCGCTCTATGTGTTCGATTGTAAAGAGACCGAGTAATTTGAACGGCAATTTCAACAGCGCATTGGGCTGCGCATGCATACTCATGGTAAAACCGGCGTGAACTTGTATTGAAGGCCGGAATCGGGCAGGAGAAATGGGGACGCAAAAGCGTCCCCGTATTGTTATAGACGCTTAATCCGCTCCAAATCCGCACTGCACAATGCTTCAAGGTTGGAGAATATCTTTTCTTTGGGCCAATCCCACCATTTGAGCTCCAGCAGGAATGCAATTGTATCCTCGTCAAACCGGGCGCGCAGGATTCGCGCGGGGTTCCCACCCGCGATATGGTAGGCAGGCACATCGCGCGTGATGACGGCGTTTGCCGCGATGACTGCGCCGTCCCCAACGGTAACGCCGGGCAAAATGGTAGCGTTCTGGCCAATCCATACATCGTTGCCGATAACGGTATCACCCTTGAAGGGGAGGTCAGATACATTGGGCGTGGCTTTTTCCCAGCCGTGGCCCATGATGCTGAAGGGATAGGTGGTTACGGACTGCATCCGGTGGTTTGCGCCGTTCATAATGAATTCCACGCCCTTTGCAATGGCGCAGAACTTGCCGATGATGAGCTTGTCGCCCAGGAATTCGTAATGGTGCGTGACACGCTCTTCAAAGCGCTCCGGGCCTTCCGGGTCGTCATAATACGTATAGTCGCCCACAAGAATATTGGGGCGCGAAATGACGTTTTTGACAAAGCACACGCGCTTGATGGCTTCGTTGGGATAGATGGCGTTCGGATCTGGGCCGTAGGGCATGAAGACTCACCTCGTTTTCAGCATGGGACAAATTGTTCCTGCCATAAGGATACCGCACGGGTGAAAAAGCGTCCAGCGCAACCGCAAAGCCGTGCTATAATAGAGCGTAGAACAAAAGGTTTGGTGAAACGATGATGAAGACACTGCTGCATGCCTGCTGCGCGCCCTGTTCCGTCGCCTGTATCAAGGCGATGCGCGGGGAAGGGATAGAGCCTACACTCTATTGGTATAACCCCAACATCCATCCGTTTACGGAGTATAGAAGCCGCCGGGATACGCTTGTAGCCTACGCAAAGGAACAGAATCTGGAGTGCGTGCTGCGGGACGAATACGGCCTCCGGCCGTTTCTTGCGGAGGTCATGACCAACGTGGAGGCGCGGTGCGCGCGCTGCTATGAGATGCGACTTGAGAGTGCTGCTCGGTATGCTTATGAACAAAGTTATGAACAGTTCTGCACAACTCTGTTGATAAGTCCCTATCAGAATCATGAGCTGCTGCGTGAAACCGGGGAGAAAATGGCAAAGAAATACGGCGTGGCGTTCCTGTACCGAGATTTCCGCCTGTACTTTCGGGAAGGGCAGCAGGAGGCACGGGAGCAGGCGCTGTATATGCAGAAATACTGCGGCTGCATCTTCAGTGAAGAGGAACGGTATCAAAAGAAAAAGAAGCAGTGAGGGCTGCCGATGACCATACAGAAACTCCGGTATGTAATAGAGATTGTCAACAGCGGCTCCATCAGCGAGGCTGCAAAGCGCCTGTTTATTACACAACCCAGCCTTTCCAGCGCTGTGAAGGAGCTGGAGGAGCAGATTGGATTCCAGTTGTTTTTGCGCACCAACAAGGGTGTGGTGCTTTCTTCCCAGGGGGCGGAGTTTCTGGGTTATGCGCGCCAGATCGTGGAGCAGGCGGACTTAATGGATCAGCGCTACCTGAATGTAAAGCCGCAGCGACAGCATTTTTCCATCTCGACGCAGCATTACGCGTTTGTGGTCAGCGCGTTTGTTAATTTTGTAAAACAATACGGCTCGGAGGAATATGAGCTTACCTTCCGGGATACCCGCACCTATGAAATTCTGGAGGATGTCAAAAATCTGCGCAGCGAAATCGGCGTTTTGTACCTGAATGATTTTAACAACAAAGTATTGCAGCATATCATGGGGCAGAATGGCCTGGAATTTCACACGCTGTTTGTGGCAAAGCCCCATATCTTTGTAAGCGCTGCAAATCCCCTGGCGCAGAAGGCCTTTGTGACATTGGAGGATTTGGAGGCGTACCCGTGCCTTTCTTTTGAGCAGGGGGAATATAACTCCTTTTATTATGCAGAGGAGATATTGAGTACGCTTTCCCACAAAAAAAGCATCCATGTGTCTGACCGCGCAACGATATTTAACCTGATGATCGGGCTTAATGGCTATACCATCTCTACAGGTGTCATCAGCGCCGCGCTCAACGGGGAAAATATTGTGTCGGTGCCTTTGCGTGTGGAGGAAATCATTACCGTGGGATGGATTGCGCATAAAAAAGTAACGCTTTCCAAGCTTGCGGAACGGTTTGTGGAAGAGCTGCACGCTTCTGTAAAAGACACATCCCTGCTATAGGAAAAGGCTATAGCAAACCACGATAAAACAGAATTAGCATATGGAATCCGTACTGTGATATGCTTGCTCCAATAAAAAATTTGGAGGTTGTTATGGAGCAGTTGCAGGGGAATGCGCGGCAGCAGGTGCCGTTCCGCTATGATATCGTGGGCAGCTTTTTGCGCCCGCAGGCGCTCAAGGAGGCACGGGAGCAGTTTTTGAAAGGCAAGCTGACGCAGCAGGCGCTTACCGCTGTTGAGGATAGGGAAATCAAAGCGCTGGTGCAGAAACAGAAGGAAGTTGGCCTAAAAGCGGTGACGGATGGCGAGTTTCGCCGCAGCTATTGGCACCTGGATTTTTTCTGGGGCTTTCAAGGGGTGGAACATGTGATGATGGAGCGCGGCTATCTGTTTCATGATGAAGAAACACGCGCTGATTCCGCCCGGCTTTGCGGCAAAATCCGCTTTGCGGGGCACCCGTTCCTGGAGCATTACCGTTATCTTAAGGAAGTAGCCGGAGCCGATGTGGTAGCAAGGCAATGCATTCCTGCGCCGGCGCAGTTTTATGCGGAACTGGTCCGCGGCGTAAATGAGGAGGCGGTGGCGCGCCATTATCCCGACAGGGAGGCGCTCTACCGGGATATTACAGATGCTTACCATGAGGCAATTCTTGCGTTCTATGCGCTTGGTTGCCGCAACATCCAATTGGACGATTGCACATGGGGGATGCTGTGTGATGAACGCTTCTGGACTACCATGGCGGGGGAAGGGTACGCTGTGGAAGCGCTTCAGGCGCTGTATCTGCGGCTCAACAATGATTCCATCAGAAATTTGCCGGAAGATTTGATGATCACCACCCATGTATGCCGCGGCAATTACCATTCCACCTGGGCCACGTCCGGCGGCTACGCACCTATTGCAAAAAGCCTGTTTGGCGGGGCGGATGTAGCTGCGTTTTATCTGGAGTTTGATACCGACCGCGCGGGAGATTTTTCACCTCTTGCACATGTTGTGGGCGACAAGCCTGTGGTGTTGGGGCTGTTTTCTTCCAAGACCGGGGAACCGGAAGATAAGGCTGCCATATTCAGCCGTATTGAAGAGGCCACCAAGGTCATTCCGCTTTCCCGCATTTGCATTAGTCCCCAGTGCGGCTTTGCCTCCACGGAGGAAGGAAACATCTTGACTGAGGAGCAGCAGTGGAACAAGCTGCGGCTGATAAAAGAAGTGGCGGATACAATCTGGCATTAAGGAATACGCGTTCCAGCGCGTAGAAAAAGCCCACAAGCAACGCGCCTGTGGGCTTTTGATCAGCAATTTTTTAATTTGCCCCGTTGATGGACCAGACGGCGCTTTGGCGCTGCAGTTCCACCATGCGGCGGTAGAGGCCGTTTTGCCGGATCAGCGTATCCGGCGCGCCTTGCTCACGCACGCGGCCCTGTTCCAGCGCCACGATGTGGTCAGCGCCCGCTACGGTACGCATGCGGTGGGCAATGATCAGTACCGTTTTGTCCTTGATGAGCGTGGACAGTGCCGCCTGGATTTCCGTCTCATTCTCCACATCCAGGGAGGCGGTGGCTTCATCGAGCAGGATGATGGGCGCATCCTTTAGCAGCGCCCGGGCGATGGAGATGCGCTGCCGCTCGCCTCCGGAAAGTGTTGCGCCGTTTTCGCCGATGACGGTGTCATACCCGTCCGGAAAGCGGCGGATAAACGCGTCGCACTGCGCGGCGCGCGCGGCGGCATATACCTCTTCAGCGGTCGCATCCCTGCGCCCGATGCGGATGTTCGCCATGATGGTATCACTGAACAGCACCACATCCTGGAACACGATAGCGAACGCCTTCAGGAGCGTCTCCGGCTCTATAGTTTTCACATCCACGCCGCCGATCGTGATCCTGCCGCCGTTGGCGTCCCAGAAACGGGCGGCAAGCTTCGTGGCCGTGCTTTTGCCGGAGCCGGAAGGGCCGACAAGCGCCGTTACCTCGCCTTGTTTGGCGGTAAACGATACATCCTTTAATACGTCATCCTCATTGTAGGAGAAGGTGACATGCTCAAAGCGGATATCATAGCCATCCGGATGAAACGCTGTCGCGCCTTCCTGAACGGGCTGGTTTTCGATTTCCTGCATGCGGCCGATGTTGACCTTGGCGTTGAAGATTTCCGCAAGCTGCATCAGGACGGTCGCGAGCGGGTCATACAGGCGGGAGCCCGCAAGCAGGAACGCGAGGTACTGCATGAAGATGATTTCCCCGGAAATAAGGAGGGTGGCTCCTGTCAGAATGGTCAACGCGAGACCAAGGCGTAGCGCCGCCTGCGCCGTCACCACAAAGGAGCCTGTGACAAGCTCCGCCTGGATGGAGGCCTTTACGACATTGTCAAATTTCTTGTTGAGTACGTCGAGATGCTCCGCTTCCCGATTGCAGGCCTTGATTTCCCGCATGGTTTCAAGCGCTTCCTGGATGCCGTCCGCCGCGGCAAGCTTGACGGAATATTTGCTGTTGCTCAGCTTCTGCTGCAGCTTGCGGCTGCCCACAACAAGCAGGAGCGCGAGCGGCAGCGGCACGAACAGCGCAAGCGCCATATGCCATTCATAGAAGAACAGGCCGATTGTGACCAGCAATATGGTGATCACCGCACCAAAGAGCTGTGGGATTGCGTGGGAAAACGTATGCTCCAGCTCCGTGCAGGTGCCCATCATGGCGGTGGTAAGCTCCGAAAGATCGCGCTTTCCAAAGAAGGAGAGCGGCAGCTTGCGCAGCTTTTCCGCCATGCCGATGCGGCGGTTCGCGCTTTCGTTATACGCGGAAACATACGTCTCGGTGTATTCCACGCTGTGGATCCAGTAAATGATCAGCAGCAATACGGCGGCAATGCCGGTATAGAGCCAAAGGCCTACAGGCGCCTGCGGCTCGCCGAACACCGGGCGCAGCAGCTGCTCCAACAGCACAAACAACAGCGATACGGGCAGCATCAAAGAGAGGTTTGCACCCGTGCAGGCTGCAATGCCGCGTTTTAAATCCCGCGCACCCTGTTCGCTTAAAGCAAATAGTTTACGAAACATGGCTGTTCTCCTTTCCCACGCCCCAGGCGGCGGCACGTTCGTATTCCTTCCACATGGCGGCGTACATGCCTCCCTGTTCTAAAAGCCCGTCATGCGTGCCCTGCTCCACAAGCTCGCCTTCGCGCAGCACAAGGATCTGGTCCGCGTGCCGGACGGTGGAGAGGCGGTGGGCAATCAGGAGCACCGTCTTATCCTTGGTGAGCGCTTCAAACGCCTGCTGGATTTTCACTTCGTTTTCCGGGTCCGCAAATGCCGTGGCTTCATCGAGCACAATGATGGGGGAGTCCTTCAATATGGTGCGGGCAAGCGCAATGCGCTGCACCTCGCCGCCGGACAGGTAGACGCCCTTTGCACCGACGACAGTATCGATGCCATGAGGCAGCTTTTCAAAGATATCCATGCACTGGGCGGCCTCTGCCGCGCGCAGCGCTTCTTCCCGCGTTGCCTCCGGGCGCGCGGCGCGGATGTTGTCCATCAGGCTCGCCTTAAACAGCCGTGTGTTCTGGAAGGAGAAGGAGACGGTATCCATCAGCGTCTTGTGCGCGATGTCCCGGACGTCCACGCCGCCGATCAATACAGCGCCGCTGTCCACATCGTAGAACCGCGGGATCATGTGCACGGCGGTTGTCTTGCCGCCGCCCGAAGGACCGACAAGCGCCACCGTCTGCCCCTCCTTTACAGAGAAGGAAAGGTTCTTGATGGCTGGCACGCCGCCGCCGGGATAGGTAAAGGAAACGCAGTTGAATTCCACGGAAGCATCCTTCGGGGACTTGGGGTGTTCCGGGTGGGAAAGCGGCTTTTCCTCGAGGAGGGAGTCGATCCGGTTGACGCACTCATTGGCAATCATCAGATAGCTTCCGGCATACATCATTTTGTTGAGCATGACGGCGCAGGCGGGCGTAAAGAGGATGTAGAAGATGACACTTAAGAGTACGTTCAGGTAACTGCCCATATCCGCGGTGCCGTTTAAAAGCAGGATACCCGCGGGAATCAGCAAAAAGAACGTGCCGTGGATGGCGGCGGTAAACAGCGTCATCGGCGTGCGCCAGGAGAGCGTGTAGGCGGATACATACTTGTTGTAGCTCATGATGGAAGCATAGAAGTTTTTAAAGGAGTGTACCGTCTGGGAAAACACCTTTACCACGGAAATACCGCGCACATACTCCACCGCCTCGCGGTTCATATCCTCAAGCGAGTTCTGGTACTTTTTCAAAAAGCCGCTGTTCTCCTGGTTCATCATCCGCATCTCGATCAAAAAGCCGATGATGAGCGGCACAAGGCTCAATAGCCCAAGCCGCCAGTCGAACACGAACAGCATGCCGAGTATGGCGAATGGCGTGATAAAGGAGCCGATCAGGTCCGGAATCTGGTGGGCGATGAACGTTTCCGTCTGCGCGGTGTTTTCATCGATGATCTTGCGCAGCCTGCCGGTTGTGGTGTTGGAGAAATACCCAAGCGGCAGCTTGACGAGGTGCCGCATCAGGGAAACCTGCATGTTGCGCATGGTGTAAAACGCCGCAAGATGTGAGCACATGAGCGACGCAAAATACAGCAAAAGCGCGCCGAGCGCAAGGAGAACGGCAAGCCAGCCATAGTACGTCAGCTTTGTTGCGACAAGCGGCGTTTTTGAAACGAGCGCCGCAAGCGCTTCCTGCAGTGCAAAATATACGCACACGAAGGGGGAGAGCATCAGCACGGCGGAAAGTGCGGAAAATACGCCGGACACCCCCACAAGCGGCCTGTGCGCCCCCGCAAACTCCAGCAGCCGGCCGATGCCGGTCTTTTTCTTACTCTGCATGGTACCTCCTGAAAATGCATGGCATGTTACGGCCAAGTTGATACAGATTGGTTAGTTAAATCTAACCAATGCGATTGTATAGCAGCTTGCTTGGGATTTCCACTCCAAAAGGACGCCCAATGCTCCAAACAGACGGCAGGTAGGCATGTATATATCGTTGCGCATCCAATAAAAATGCATTGGACAGTGACGCCCAATGCATAAAGCCGGTGATGAAGAGAAAGGGGATGCAAAAGCCTTGTTACAGCACCCGCGCGCGCCTGCCCTCCCGGTAGTCCGAAGGGGAAACGCCCATGACGCTGCGGAACGCCGCGGAGAATTTGCTGGCGTTTTCGTAGCCGACGTCGGCGGCGATCGCGGCAATGCTTTTTCTGCCCTTTTCCAGGGATGCCGCGGCGGACTGCATGCGGCAATCCCGCAAAAAGGCGTAAACCGGCTGGCCGTAGATGGCCTTGAACGCGGATTTGAGCAGGGTGGAGCCGAGCGCGTACCGTTCGCAAAGCCGCTCAATGGGCAGGTGTATGTCCGGATGGCGCAGCATATCGTCATGCAGCGCGCGCACCCGCAGGGCAATGTCCTTGCGGAAATACGGCACATTGCATGTTCCGTATTCCGGCAAATCCCGCAGCAGCAGAAGAATTTCGAGCACCTTCAAAAGCGCGTAGTCATGAACGAAGGCGGCCTCCATCCCGTACAGGCAGTCAAACGCCTGCGCAATGGCGGGGGTAGAGCGGTTGACAAAGCAGTTGCCGTCCATACAGAGGCGTTTTTGCAGCTGGAACACATCCGGCGCCACATGGGGGAAGGCCCTATTGAAAGAATCTTGCGCCCGGGGCAAATCCAGGATGAGGGCAGCGCCCTCATATACACTTAGCGGAAAGCTGGAGGAAGCGGCAGGGTGGCCCATCATATTAATGGAAATATCCCCTGCCGAAAGGTACGCGTAGCTGCCCTTGCGGAACTCGCATTCAAAGCGTCCGCACCGGCAATGGTTGATTTCCATCAGCGTGTCCAGTACGGGGGATTGGGTAAGGCAGCAGGCGGCATCATACCGGCTGTATACAAGATCGACCCCCGGCAGCAGCGCATAGCGCTTCATATAGCCCGTGCCGCCGACGCAGGGCATCTCATACAGGGTATATGGCCCGTCCTGTACCACAACAGCAAGGCAAAGGCCGTAAATTGTTTCTTCCATCGCTGTCCGGGTCAAGCGTCAGCGCTCCTTCCGTACATGGTTTCTTCCGCGCAGCTTTTTGCGCAGATAACGCTGCAGCAGGAAAAGAAATGCGCACAGCAGCAGCAGAATGCATAAAGCGGGTACCATATGATACGCCTCCGATCAAACAAAAACCAACCGGCTTGCATCGATGCCGGAAGATGCGTTCCTACAAATAAAAGGGCTTCCAATAGTAAACTATTTTGCCTTGGGCAAAAATGTTCCTGTTTCCTCTTAGGAGCACGCCCTGTTAGCCGTGGATTACAGGGATTTGCGCGCGGATGCGTTTGTTTTCTTGACGCGTGCATACGCGCGTGCTAAAATCCTACCATAACGGTAATGATTAGACGTGACTAACCATACTTAGCATACAGCAGAATCGGGATTTTAGCATCCCTTTTCTTTGCAGAAAAAGTTAGATGAAACTAACCGAATGGAAACGAAAGGATGGCTGCAACCGTGAGTGTCGTGATCGTCGGCGGGAACTGCAAAATGCATCACCTTTATAAATCGTGTTGTAAGGATTATGGCTGCACGGCCAAGGTGTTCACACAGATGAAAGGGGAATTAAAGCGCAAGATCGGCTCCCCGGACCTGTTGATCCTGTTTACGGATACCGTTTCCCACAAGATGGTGGAGTGTGCGATGTGCGAGGCCAGGCGTTCAAACGCATGTGTGGAGCGTATCCATTCAAGCAGCATTTCCGCCCTGCGCAGCATATTGGAATCGTATTGTCAGGAGGCACGCCGTGCATAATAGGCCTATGTGCAGGCAGCAGGAAAATTTTGAGCGCAATCTGGTCGCATACTGCGCGCCGACTTTGGCGGGGCTCAAGACGGGCGGGCTATTCCGCATGCAACCCTGCCGGTGCCTCGACGCACGCACACAGGTAAGCTTCTGGGATCGTGAGCTTTCCTCCCGCGGCGTGCGGGTAACCGTGCTGCAGGAGGACCGCGGCGGGGCGCTCATCTATGCGTACCGTCCCGCAAAGCTGGAGGAGGATTTTAGTTCCCCCGCGGTGCGCGCTTTCCTTTCCGGCTGCGGATACGCTGCTGCGGCAACGCCGGAGGGTTGTATTGAAACGCTTGCAAAACGCATTTGTGCGCAGCAGGGGTTCCCGCATGAGATCGGCCTATTTTTAAGCTATCCGCTGGAGGATGTGCAAGGGTTTATCCGCCACAATGGCCGCAATTTCATGCTGTGCGGCTATTGGAAGGTGTACGGGGACGTCTGCCATGCAAAGCGGTGCTTTGCACGTTATAAAAAGTGTGCGGAGGTCTATCTGCGGCATTTTGATATGGGCAAATCCGTCCAGCAGCTCACCATCGCGGCATAGTATTGTTGCAAGGATAGCCTTTATAAAAAGACAAAACGCAGTGAAACTGCTTAGCGGAATATGAAACGAATAGAAAGAGGAGACGGCCATGAGTAAAGTAGCAATCGTATACTGGAGCGGCACCGGCAACACCGAGGCCATGGCGAATTTCATCGCCGAAGGCGCGAAGGAAGCGGGCGCCGAAGCCGCTGTTTTTCAGGCGGCGGATTTTAAGCACGAGCAGGTGGCGGACTTTGACGCGCTGGCGTTTGGCTGCCCGTCCATGGGTGTCGAGGAGCTGGAGGACGGTGAGTTTGCCCCCATGTTTGACAGCGTCAAGGGCTCGCTTTCCGGCAAAAAGGTTGCGCTGTTCGGCTCCTATGGCTGGGGCGACGGCGAATGGATGCGCACCTGGCAGTCCGATGTGGAAGCGGATGGCATCTCCCTCGTTGCGGAAGGCTTGATTGTCAACGAAACGCCGGATTCGGAAGGCGAGGCGCTCTGCAAGGAGTTGGGGAAGAAGCTGGCGTAGCAGCTATTAACAAGGGTACGTTGGGGCGCTGCCCCAAACCCCGCTTAGGGGCGTAACGGCCCTAAGAACCCATCATTAAGGGCGTCCAATTTAGGAACTTTTAGCAATGGGATTCCCAAGGGATTTGTCCCTTGGGTGGGGGTCCGGGGGCAAAGTCCCCGAAAGGTGCTAAACCATCCGGAATTTTCCTCCGGGTGGTTTTTTGTTGTAGAAACAACGGATAAAATCCAACTAAAGCAGTATACTTTACGAAGGAAAGCACGAACGGGTGCGGTACACACAAAAGGAGGGGCGGCGCATGGCAAAGGAACTGGATTTAGGCAATACGGTGCACGCATTGTGCACAACCTATCCCGAGCTTGTTTCTATTTTGCAGGAGCTTGGGTTTGCGGATATCGCAAAACCGGGCATGCTACAGACAGCAGGCCGCTTTATGACACTGAAAAAAGGCGCGGCCATGAAGAATATTGATCTTGAAACCATCAAAGAGACACTTACAAACCACGGATTTCGCGTATTGGAGTAAGGGAGGAGCACAGCGATGAGCAAGGAAATCAACAACAGGGAGTACAGGAAAACCGTTATTGAGCGGCTGATCCGCCAATTGCACGAGGGAAAGACGGTAGAGGAAGTCAAAGAGCAGTTTGAAGAAGCCTTTACCGGCGTTTCCGCCTCGGAGATTTCAGAGGCCGAGCAGGCGTTGATCGCGGGAGGCATGCCGGTTTCCGAGGTGCAGCGCCTGTGTGACGTCCACGCGGCGGTGTTCAAGGGCTCGATTGAAGAGATCCATAATGTGCGGGAAGCTGCGGCCCAGTCCGGGCATCCGGTGGAAACGCTGCGGATGGAAAACCGCGCGCTGGAGCGGCTGATGGACGAAGAGGTAAAACCGAAGCTCCGCGCCTATTTTTCATGCAGCGGGGAAGAGGAGCAGGAAGAACTATTAGACGCGGTGCGCACGCTTCAAAAAATCGACATCCATTACAGCAAAAAGGAAAACCTGCTGTTTCCGCTGCTGGAGAAGCACGGCATCACGGCTCCTCCCAAGGTCATGTGGGGGGTGGATGATGAAATCCGCGCGCTTATCAAGCAGGCGCTGCAGTTGATTCAAGAAGGACGCGGCGGCGAGGGCGTGCACGCGCTCGAGGAAGCGATTAACAGGGTCAATGAGATGATCTTTAAGGAAGAGAACATTCTCTTCCCCATGCTTGAGGAAACGCTTTCCGACAGCGAATGGGCCGAAATCTCACAGGAACAGGGCAGCATCGGCTATTGCCTGATCGACCCGCAGCCGGTATGGAACCCGAAGGCGCAGGAGGGCGCAGCCCGGAGCGAAAGCATCCCCGCAGGGGAAGTACGGCTGCCCACGGGCGTCTTCAGCGTTGAGGAGCTGACCAGGGTATTGAACACACTTCCCATCGACATCACGTTTGTGGATGCAGAGGATACCGTCAAATTCTTTTCGGAAAACAAGGAGCGCGTCTTCGCGCGCACCCGTACCATCATCGGCCGCAAGGTAATCAACTGCCACCCGCCCGCAAGCATGCATGTGGTGCAGGGGATACTGGATGATTTCCGCGCGGGCAAAAAGAACCAGGAGGATTTCTGGATCAAGATGGCGGGCAAATACATCCTCATCCGCTACTATGCGGTGCGGGACGATGCAGGAAAGTTCTTGGGCACGCTTGAAGTGACGCAGGACATCGGCCCCATCCAGGCCATCACGGGCGAAAAGCGGCTGGTGACAGAGTAGTCCGAAACGCGACCAACAAGAAAATATGGACATGGAAAGGAAACAAAACATGGGCATTTTAAAGAATATCGAGGTCTCCGCCGTATTGCCTCTTCCATCCCTCGTACCGTATCAGGATGGGCAGATTATCAGCCGCACGCTTGTACAGAACAAGGCCGTCTCCATCACGCTCTTTGCGTTTGAGGCGGGCGAGGAAATCAGCACGCATGCTTCCGGCGGGGACGCGCTGGTGACGGCGCTCGACGGCGAAGGCGTCATCACCATTGAAGGCGTGGAGTACCGCGTCAAAGCGGGAGAAAGCATCGTCATGCCTGCTGGCAAGCCGCATGCCGTGCGCGCGGATGTGCGCTTCAAGATGCAGCTGACGGTGGTGTTCCCGCAGTAGCATGTGAAAGAAAAGATTTGCGCCGGTCCTGTTTTTCCTTCTTTGGACGGTGTATGTATAGAATATCAGTACACACCAAAGAGGAGCACATATGGACTATCAGGACTGGACAGAGGAACTTTCTTTAAAAATTCGGAGTGACAGGAACCTGTTGCACCGCTTTCACAGGGAACCGGATGTGACGGTTGCAGAGCTTATCGGCAAGGAGCTTGAACGCGAGCGGCAGGCCCAATTGGTGGAGGATGTGAAGATCAACGTATTTTTAGAAACGATAGCAGGCCTGTTCCGGCGTGTAGAACAGATCGGCGCATAACACAAATGCCCGCCCTTGGCGGGCATTTTACTTTGCCGGATGACGTTTCTATCCCCGCGAACCGTGTATCTTAGTGATAACATAAAAAAAGGAGCAGGCATGATGGACATCAAAGCAAAGATCGATGAAATTGTAGAAAAGGTCAAAGCAGACAACACGCTTCTAACGAAATTCCAGAAGGACCCCATCCCCACGGTGGAGGGACTCATCGGCATTGATCTTCCGGACGATTTGGTACGCAATGTGGTGGAAGGCGTCAAGGCAAAGATCAAGCTGGATTCGGTTGGAGATTTGTTGGGCGGCATGAAAAAACTGTTTTAAGCATAACAAAGGGAATAAAAAAGTCCGCATTTGCGGGCTTTCTTTATTCCGTAGACAGAGGCTATCTCTCGTAATCAAGCACAAGCACGCGGTCCTCTCCCAGGTTCTCAGGGAGGATGACGGCCTCGCTCTGGTTGAGCTTATGCACTTTGCAGTTGCGCGCAATGGATAGAAGCGGCTCGATCCCATCGATGGGGGTGGTGAATTTCAGGTGCTGCGTCTGATAGTGCATGGGGATCAGCACGCGGGTGCAGGTGCGGTTTGCAATCTCGCACGCGGCGGGCGCGTCGATGGTATAGGTTCCGCCGACAGGGGAGAGCAGCACGTCCAGCCTGCCGAGCGCTGCAAACGCGCCTTCAGAGGGCATATCGCCAAGGTCGCCAAGGTGCGCAAGCCGCACGCCGTCGATTTCAAACAGAAAGATCAGGTTGCTGCCGCGCTTTTTGCCCGCTACTTCGTCATGGAAGGAGGGGATGGCGGTAATCCGGACGCCGTCCTGTTCATATACGCCCGCCTCCTGCAATACGGTGGGCGTACCGGCGATGGCGGCAAGATAGTTGTGATCGCCATGCTGGTGGCTGACGGTGACGATATCCGCCGCAATGTCGTGCAGCGTATAGCCCGTTTCCGGCTTGCAGGGGTCGGTAAATATTTTAAGGCCGTTTTGCGCCGTCAATAAAAAGCTGCTGTGTCCATACCATTTGATAATCATTGCTGTTCCTCCTGTCTTAGGGGCAAATCGGTGTCCCCGTAAAGTAAAATAAGGCCGTGGGATAAGATGCGGCAGGCAAGCTCCGCGACATGTCCGCTGCCCCTGCACAGCCCGGGCCTGAGCCTGGGCAGGACGCTGCGCGTCATACTCAAAAGCGCATCGGAGGCCGCTAAAAGACGCAGGCGGAGGCCGCGCGGGTGGTGGAAGCGTTCCGGAACCGCAAGGGTCAGCAGCAGCGCGTACTCCACCGCGGCGTTTTCCGGGCAGCAGGGCGTACAATCCGCCTTTCTCGCAAGCATCCACATACGGTGCGCCGTATAGGCAATGCGCGCCTGCGCGGCGTCCGCGCACTGGCAGGGCGGGCCGGATGGCTGTACCTGCGGGTACGCGGCAAGCGCGCTTATGAGCAGCGCGTCGTAAAGCTCCTTTGTCAGATCAAACAGCAGATGACCGCCGCTGTGTGAGACGCGGCGTATGGGGTTTGCTCCGAGAAAAGGCGGGAAGGGCAGCGCCTCTTGCAGCTTCTGTGCAAGCGTGCCTGCATCCTGCCCGAGCCTGAGCGGGGCGGCGCACCGTATGGCGGCGCCTTCGGCAGGGCAGTCGAGCTCCTCTGCAAATATGGGCTCGCCCACAATTGTGCTGCAAACAGGCGCAAGGTAAGTACGCAATCCCTCCAATTGACCAGCCATGCGCGATTTACCCCTTTTTATATATTATAACAGGATACTGTATGCAAGAAACGTTGTCAAATGTTTTTGCAGCCGGAGACGCGGTTTGTTGCATTTTGGCCGGACCGCTTGTGGGCGGGCGGACATTTGGGTATGATAGTACTATCTTATTACTAAAGTGAGGAACGCATGCAAAACACGATCTATTTGAGCAATGTTTATGATCCGTACCATAACCTTGCGCTCGAATCGCTGTTGTTTGACGCACAAGGCGGCGGCGTTACGCTTTACCTGTGGCAGAACCAGAATACGGTGGTCATCGGGAAAAACCAGAACGCCTGGAAAGAGTGCCGCACACAGCTTTTAGAGCAGGAAGGCGGACGCCTTGCAAGGCGGTCTTCGGGCGGCGGCGCTGTATTCCATGACCTTGGTAACCTGAACTTCACGTTTCTTCTGCCGCGCAAGTCGTACGATGTGCACAAGCAGCTTTCCGTCATCCAGCAGGCCGCGGCCTCATTCGGCATTGAAACGGAATTTACCGGCAGGAATGATCTTGTGGTCAAGGAAAGCGGCGCAAAATTCTCCGGCAACGCCTTCCGCTTCGGTTCTGATGTGGCCATGCACCATGGCACGGTGTTAATTGATGTGGATATGTCAAAGCTGGCGCGCTATCTTGCGCCCTCGCCGGACAAGCTTGCGGCAAAGGGCATTGAAAGCGTACGCTCGCGCGTACAGAACCTGCAGGAACTCAACCCCGCACTGACGGTGGATACGATGAAGGATGCGCTCATCGACGCCTTTATCAAGACCTACGGCATTGCGCGCGTGGGGCAGGAGTTCCAGCTGGATGAAGAAAAGCTCCATTCCCTCACAGAGCTCTACGGTTCCTGGGAATGGAAGATGGGCAGGACCCCGGCGTTTGATATCGTGCTCGAGCAGCGCTTCAGCTGGGGCGGCGTGGAGATACAGCTTTCCTTGAGCAAGGGCACGATTGTGGACGCAAAGGTGTATTCCGACGCCATGGATGAAGCGTTTATTGAGCGCATCGCGCCGGTGCTGCTTTGTTCCCCCTTCCAGTCCAAGGAGATGGCGGAGCGCATCCGCGCGCTGCGGCAGGCGCAAGCGGGCGAGCTTGCGGATTGGATATTGGAAAAAGGGTTTTAACGTTGGCGTGCTATAGCAAAGGCAGAGCGAATGCGCCCTGCCTTTTTCTTTTATTTATGAGCCGATGAACTTTACATATCCTTTACATCCTGCCATGATCGTTCATCATAATTTCACCTTGCACTGCTATAATTACAGGCCCGCGCTATGGTATACTGATAACGGATCAAGCGCCATGTGAATGCCATATATGGAAATAATGAGGATGTCATGAAGCGAAGCCTGAGCCTGTTTCTCCTTGTGATACTGCTGCTCACGGCGGTTTCGGCCTGCAAAGCGCCGGCTGCTGTGGACGCGCGGGATCAATTCTTGCAGCTGATCAATGCCGGCGAATTTGAGGCGGCATACGGAATGCTGCATTCTTCCGTGCGTTATGACGCGGACCGGGAGGCAAAGGATAAAGAGGAGGACAAGCCCCAGCCACAAAACCGTATTTCCAAGGAACAGTTTATCGAGCGCTACAAGGCGATTTTTGAGGAACTGGACATCACGGGTCTTTCCTATACGCCCGTTTCCGAGGTGGAGGGCGAAGCTATTTGCGTGTATGATTACCGCCTGAATTATGAAAGCAGCCTCATCGGCGGGGAGGAAATGCAGTTTCGCATGTCCGTACGGCGAGAGAACGGCGTGTGGACGGTGGAGTGGTCACCGGCGCTGCTGTTTCCGGAAATGGTCTTTGGGGATACAATCCGCGTTGGGAAGACCGCCGCGCAGCGCGGGGAGATCTTAGCCGATGGCGTAGCGTACGCGCAGACGGTTAAGGCGGTAAGCGTCATTGCCGTGCCTACAAAAATTGAGGACCAGGGCCAGTTTGTAAGGCAGACGGCAATGCTTCTCAATATGTCCATCGAAGCGGTGGAAAAAAAGCTCAAGAACGTTTATGGGGATTTTGCCATCCTCAAGCAGTTGTATCCGGATGAACTGACCCAAAGCCTGGAGGAGCAGCTGCTGCTCATCCCCGGCATATCCATTGACAAAAGCAATTTCGGCACGCTCCGGTATTATCCTAAGAAGAGCACGCTCGCGCATATCATCGGCTACGTCGGCGCGGCCTCGGCGGAGGATTTAAAAACGCTCACCGGCAGCGAAAAAGGGAACGACGTATACAATCTCGATTCGCGCATCGGCAAAAGCGGGCTCGAGAGCATCTATGAAAAGCAGCTGCGCGGCGTTGATGGCTATTATGTCTATATCAGCGCTTCGGACGGCCTCAACAAAAAGACGCTCTATGAACAAAAAGCCGAAAACGGCCTGGACGTACAGCTCACGCTGGATCCGGAGCTGCAGGAGCGCGCGGAGGTACTCTTAAAATACTCCCTCTTTGGCGAGGATACGGCGGGCGCCGTGGTGGTGCTAAACCCGAGGACCGGAAAGATCGAGGCGATGACGAGCTACCCGTCCTTTGACCTCAACCTGTTTGCGCGCGGCATCCCGGAGGCGGATTGGCAGAAGCTGAGCACGCAGAAGAACGCGCCGCTCTTTAACCGCCTGACGCGCGGCTTGTATCCGCCGGGCTCGATCTTCAAGCCCTATACGGCTGCGGTGGCGCTCGAAAGCGGGGCAATGTCGCCGGACTCCACCTTCCCCATGAACAAGGAAACCATCGAGGAAGACAAATGGATCCCGTCCGACCGGGGGGAATTCGGCCCCTGGGGATACGCGGCGATTACCCGCGTGCATCTGGATCACAGGCACTCGCCGCCGCTTAACATGCACTCGGGCATGATCGACTCGGACAACATCTATTTTGCCTATGCGGCGCTCAAAACCGGTGTGGACGCGTTTGCAAGCTTTATGGAAAACGCCGGGTATGCGGAAAGCATTCCGTTCGATACAGCGGTGCTTCCCGCACAGCTCAAAAATAGAAAGTCCGAATGGTCGCCCATGCTGCTTGCGGAAAGCTCCTTCGGCCAGGGCGAGGTGCTCGTCACCCCCTTGCAGGCGGCGTGCATGTTTTCCGCCTTTGCGAACGACGGCAGCATAGAGACGCCTTACCTTGTAGATGGCGTGTACCGCACGGAGGGTGCGGAATACGTCGCCGTGACCCGGCATGAAAACAGCGTATGGAAGGCGAATGTCGTCAAAAAAAGCACGGTCGATACCCTCACACCCATGCTGGAGGACGTTATCGAATCCGGTACCGGCTACTGGCTCAGGATGGACAATATTGCGGGAAAGACGGGTACGGCCCAGATCGGCAACGACAGGAGAAAGGAAATCAACTGGTTTGTGGGATATCGCCTGCGGACAGACGAGGACAGGCTGGTGCTCGTCATGCTTGAGGTGCCGGCAAACGCCAAGGCATTTTCCATGACCAAGTTTGATATCGCGCGGGAGCTGTTAAAGTAACGGAAAAACGGCACACGCCGCATTGTACGAGGCGGGCGCGGATAATATATAAAGCGGAAGAGACGCATCTTAAAAAACGGTTATAGTATATATAGAGGGCGAAGGGAACGCCCTCTTTACCGGGAAAGAGGAGTATCATAAATTCATGGAGCAAATCAACAACATCTGCATTTTCGCTTCCTCAAGCGAGCTGATCGAATCGAAGTATTTTGTGCTTGCAGAAGAACTGGGAAGGGCCATTGCGCGTATGGGCGCGGGCATGGTGTTTGGCGGCGGGCAGCGCGGCCTGATGGGCGCGGTTGCGCGTGGCGTCAAAGCGGAAAACGGGCACATTGCGGGCGTGATTCCGGCGAAATTGAACCTGCCCGGCATCGCCTATACGGAGTGCACCGAGTTTTATGAAACGGAGACCATGCACCAGCGCAAGCAGCGCATGGAAGATCTCTCGGACGCGTTCATCGCGCTTCCGGGCGGGTTCGGCACGCTTGAAGAGGTGCTTGAGGTGATTACCTTAAGGCAGATCGGCTACCACAACAAGCCGATCATCCTCATCAACCTGGACGGATTTTTTGATCCGCTATTGGAGCAGTTTGAGCGGCTGTACGCCGAAAGCTTTTCGGATGTTGTTTACCGTGCGCTGTATGCCGTTGCCAGCGACGCAAAAGAAGCGATTGCGATGTTAACCTCCTATGTCCCGGTCAAGCTGCCCGACAAATTACAGGTCATGGAGGCCAGCGTATGAAGAAGACGCTTTCACCCGCGCCTATGATGGAGCATGAACACGAAAGAGACATTGTCATGGTTTGCGTGACGCGCCAGCGGACCTGCGCCAGGCTCGTCGAGCGCGGGGAAGAGATTGCCCGTGCGCGCAGCCTGCCGCTGCACATCGTGCACGCTGTCAGAACTGGCGAGAATTTCCTGGGAAATGCCGTGGAAGGCGAGGCACTGGAGTATCTCTTTACCGCGGCCCAGCTTGCGGGGGGCTCCCTTGCGATGCTGCGCGCGGATGATGTGGAGGGTACCTTGGAAACCTATGCAAAGGCCCACAAGGCCGCGGTGCTGGTGCTGGGCGCATCTCCCAGCAGTGCAGAGGACAGCTTCGTCTCCCAGATCAAACGCCGCCTGCCGGAGATGCAGGTGGAGATCGTCTGACGGGAAATAAAGGCGGAAAATCAAGCGGAACAGCAGACTTAAGGCCCCGGCGTATGCCGGGGCCTTTTTGGAGCCTTGTAGTGTACGCTTTGTTACATCCCCGGAATCAGCCGCAGCAGCAGGTTGGAGTTGTAGAAGAAACTCCCGAAGTACGAGGCGTCGATCAACTCCCCTGCCTTGGGCAGCACGATCAGCACGATCGGCACGAGCAGGAACAGGAGGTACATCGCTAAAAATCCGCGGATCAGCCCAAAGCACGCGCCAAGGAGGCCGTCCGCCGTGTGCAGCACAGGCAGTCCACGCCTTGCATAGGCGATCAGGTGGATGACAAACGCAAACAGCAGGCGCAGCACGAGAAACAGAACCAGCACCCCAAAGAGGTTAATAAAAACGCTGACGATGGTCAGGTTAAAATATTCGCCCAGCGTTGTGGCGCCATCCGTCAGGAACGCTTCCCGGGCGATGTTTTCAGAAATCCGCTCTCCCATAGGAACAGGCAGCGTGGCATTTTCCATTACCCCTGAAAGCTGCTCCGCGCTGATGGAGGAAATGGACGTATTTGCAAGCTCCACATCGCCCACAAGTTCCGCGCCCTCCGTATAGTAGAGCGCCATGTTGTAAAGCTCCGCATCCGCCTTGATGGCATTCGTGACAAGCGGGCGCATCGCCAGCGCAAATACGAATGCAAGCACATACGCGCCAAGCGAGAGGATGGTGTGCAAAAAGCCGCGGTAAAACCCGCTTAACAGAAAGAACGCGAACAGCGCGAGTACGGCGATATCGAGTAAATTCATAAAGGCCTCCATTGAAAAAGTTCTGCCGCTCCGGCGCTTTTTAGCGGGATCAGGCCACCTTGACCGTATAGCAGGCGGACGCGGTATTCAATAGCAGCGTCCCGGAATCGATTTTTTCGGCGGAAACCACCTGTGCCGCCACCTTGCGGCTATTAAGAAGCTTTCCCTCGGCGCTGTATACAGTATAACCGCCGGAAGTAACGGCAACCAGCTTTCCGCCCATCATAAAGGCATCCACCGTGTCCGGCGGCAACTGGAACAGCCGCTGGGTGGTGCCCGCGACATCCGCATCCTTTACGGTGAGGAGCTTTACGGTGCCCGGCTTTTCCGCGCTCCGCGGACGCAGGAGGAACAGGGGATTGGAGGATACCTCAAAGTCCATTACATCCCAACCGTAGAGCATTTCCCGGTAGCTTTCCCGGTTGCCCTCGAGCGAGTAGCGGATGAGCTGGTTGGTACCCACCGCGTAAATGCCGGAGGCGGTGAAATAGATATGCTCGATGAGCTGGTTCTGTACCTGCATGACGCCGCTTGTGGCGCTGCGCGTCATATCGTAGATGGTGATGGTGGAAAGCGGCGTCCCGCTGTCGAGCGACATTGTGAGCACATACAGATATTCCGTGCTTCCCGCGGTATAGAACCCATAATCCACAATAAACTGGCCGGGGAAGGTCAATTGATCCTTCTGCGCGCCGGTCTTGTCAAACACCTGGATGGTTTCGGCGCCATTGTCCGATTTGAGCGCCGCCACCGTGGTGGAGCCGCAGGTGACATATAAGAGGGAGCCCCGGAATTCCAGCTCGTAGGTTGCGCCGATGACCGTGACCGCCGCGCTGTTGTAGAGCGCATGCAGGGTTCCGCTGCCTGCGAGCTTGACGTCGGTCGTCGTTACAGGCACCTCATAATCGCTTTTCTCATTGCGCAGATCTTTGTAATAGAGCGTGCCGTTCTTGATGTACAAAAAGCCCTGCCCGGTAAAGTGGACATTGTCCTCCGGCGAAAAGGGGAGCTGAGTCAGCGCCGCCTCAGAGGATGCCGAATTACCCAGCAGCAATATTCCGGCGAGGACGCCTGCAATGATCAGCAGCAGGAGGCCAAACAGCAGCAGCAGGCGCAATGCCGTTTTGCGCTTGTTCTTTGCTTTACGCGGACGTCTTGTTTCCATGCATCAGGCTCCATTTCTTTAACAGGGCGCAGGAGTCGCGCCTAGTATCGATAAAGGGTGTGCGCTGGTGACGCTGCCCCTGCAAAAGGCCGTATGGTCTGGCCTGCAAGGCGCTCCGCTGTGGCACAAGCGTTACAGCTCGTAAAGGGAGAGCACCTGGTTCGCTACGGCCTCCTTGGTGGAGCGTAAATCCATCGCCTGCTTGGCAAGGTACCTGTGTGCCTGCGCTTCCGTCATAGCTGCATGCTCCATCAGGGCGAATTTTGCGCGGTCGACAAGACGCAGCTGCTCCAACCTCCGTTCAAGCGCGCGCTTTTCAAGCAGCATGTGATTTAGCCGCGTATACGAGGCGAGCGCGATCTTTACCATATGCAATAGGGCGCTTTGCGTCATGGGCTTGGAGAGGCACAATACGCCGCTTGCCTCCACGCGTTCACACACATCGTCGAGCAGGTCCGCCTTGATGAGCAGGAGGACGCCCGCAGCGGTATTAGCCGCGAAATCCAGCGCGAGATCATGCCCGAATTCATCCGTCAGCGGCGAATTGATGATCACCAGGCTGAAATCGCCTTCCGAAAGGAGACGGCGCGCCTCTGCGCCGCTTTGCGCAAAGGTAAGTTCGCCCGGTATGGCATCAAGCATTTCCTGCAAAAGTTGCCTGCCCTTGACGGTGCTCGAAATCAATAAAAGCCGGTTCGTTGCCGCCACCTCCTTCCGTGTCTCTAGCCAGGCGGGCTCAAACGTCAAACAACGGGTCTTCGAGCGTGGGGAGGGCGGCAGGTTCGTATTTGTCCGCTTCACGCTGTACCTGGAACAGGTGATGGCTCACCTCTTTGGGGAGCGCACGGGAAATGAATGTGCTGTTTTCTGCAAACTGTACGGCGTCAAGGAGCGTGAGCGGCAGGCGCGGGCAGCAGGAGGCAGCGGCAGCGGAAGCGTTCGTTAAATCCACATCCGTCGCGGCGGGCAGCGGCAGCTTTTCGCTGACACCTTCAAGTCCCGCTTCAATGAGCAGCGCGAACGCGAGATAGGGATTGACCGCGGGGTCCGGCGCGCGCAGCTCCATGCGGGAGAATTCGCCTTCGGCCGCCGGGATACGGATCCATTGCGAGCGGTTCTGGTGGGACCAGCTCACAAAGCCCGGCGCTTCCATTTTGCCCAGGCGCTCGTAGGAGTTGGGCATGGGGTTCAGGATAAAGGTCATATCCGAGGCGCGCCTGAGGATACCGGATAAAAAGCTTTCCGCCTCCGGGGAGGACGCGCCGTTGATTTCAAAGAGGTTCGTGGTGCCGGACAGCAGGCTGATGTTCACATGCAGGCCGCTGCCGATCACGCCGGGGATGGGCTTGGGCAGGAAGGAGGCATAGAGGCCGTTCTTGTGCGCAACGGTGCGGATGACCTGCTTGAGCGTCAAAAGATTGTCCGCGGCGCGCAGCGCGCCCGCGTATTTGAGTACAATTTCATTCTGACCCGGGCCCGCTTCATGGTGCGAGCTTTCCACATGGATGCCCATGGTCTCAAGCGTCAGGCAGATTTCGCGGCGCACATTCTCTCCACGGTCGCGCGGGGCAAGGTCCAGATACCCCGCGTGGTCATGCGGGGTGCGCGTCGGGTTGCCGTTTTCGTCCAACTGGAAGAGGAAAAATTCGCACTCCACGCCGATCTGGCAGGTGTAGCCCATTTTCTGCGCCTTGCGCGCGGCCTCGCGCAGGAGATTGCGGCTGCTGCCCGCAAACGGCGTGCCGTCCGGATGCTGGATGTCGCACAGCAGGCGTGCCACGCGTCCCTGTTGCGGCCGCCAGGGGAGCAGGCAAATCGTATTCGGGTCCGGCTGGAGCATCAGGTCGGATTCCGCGATGCGGAGGAACCCGGGTACCGCGGAAGCGTCAAAGGAGATGCCGCCGGAAAGGCCGTGTGCAAGTTCGGAGGTCATCAACGCGATGTTGCGCCCCCGGCCAAAAAGATCGCAGAATACCAGCCGCACGAACTTGACGTCATTTTCCTCCACAAAGGAAAGGATCTCTTCCTGTGTATAACCCATGCCGAACCTCCTGTATAAAATGCAGCTTCCTAATTTTGCAAGAATAGTGCAGGATTGCTTGCGCATTACAGCGCGAAAAACGCCTCAAATGATTCATGAACACCCTTTGTCCGCTCATGCACATGGGGTGTGCATGGACAACTCCCCGTTTTTGGGCATCGGTGGATAACTCTGTGCATAATGTTCATAACTCCTGTGCAAAACCTTCTGACAACTGTGTGCAAAACCATTTTCAGTCCTTGCATGTGTGAAGGAATGTGTTCGATTTTACACGGATTTTACCGAACAAACGGTTTCTTCGCCGCAAAAGCGCGGGTTATATACAAACAAGCGGTTCTAACGTCCTGTGATAACAAGATTCCCCAGAGGAACCGTTTATGCACAGGCGGCACAATTTATGCAAGGGGATTCCGCTTGGGCATAACAGGGCAGCTCCAGCGCAGCAGTTCGCCGCCAAACGGCTCCGCCGCACGGATCGCGCGGGTGGTCAGGGCGTCTACATCCGGCGCATGGAGTGCGGACAGCGCATGGATGGTGAGCACATGCGGCAGGTCATATTCCGGCCGGAACTGCGGCTCGCCAATGGCAAAGCCCGCGTTCTTTGCATCATCCTGGAATAGAAGCCGAGTCTGTTCGCTCTGGAAGCACATAAAAAATGTGAGCCTGCGCACGAACACAAGGCCGTCCCCGCTCTTCTTCATGCGCGCAATTAGCTCCCGGTTCAATACGGTCTGGTATTTTGCGGCGTCAGGCAACAGCAGCGCGTGGTAGGTCAGCCAGTCCGGTTCCTCGGCGGAGCCGGGGGATACCAGGAGAAGCCGCTCCTTCCCGGCGATCATGTCCATGGCTTCGAGCGCGTCTTCAGGGTCCTGTACATAAAAGTAATACTGCCGCAGCGCGTCCATATGGATCACGCCGACATAACAGGCATCTGAAAGCGCGCGCATCAGCTTGCGTTCGAGGCTGTTGAGGCGGCGCAGCTCCCGCGGGGTAAAGCCTTCCACGTCCGCTTCCCGTGGGGCAAGGGCGCAATAGAGCAGCGTTTCATAGCCCGCTATCGGCTCGGCGTACCCGGTATCCACCGTAAAGTACGCCTGCTTTCCCTGCACGGGCCACTCATAGCTAAAAAAGGTATCTTCGGCTTTTTTGCGCATACTGCTCCTTTTTTTCAACCTGCTCTTAAAATATCATTTTATCAGCAGGTGGGCAAGCATGCAAGTAAGACGGCCCGGGCCGCGGCCCGCGGCGTGTGAAGCTTTGGTGAACAAGGGGGTGTTGCTGGCGCGGTATGACAAAGAGGAAGCCCCGCCTGAGAGGCGGGGCCGTAGGATATCCGTTCTGTTATTTGAGCAATTCCGCCAGCTCATCGACAGCGCTGTCAAACGCGTCGAGCGAGGTGAGGATGCTTTCGGGCTTTGTGAGGTCCACGCCCGCTTTTTGCAGCAGGGCGATGGGGAAATCGCTGCCGCCGCTCTTGAGGAAGGCGAGATACTGCTCCAGGCCATGCCCTTCCAGGATGCCATGCGCGAGGGCGACTGCCGCGCAGAAGCCGGTGGCGTACTGGTACACATAGAACGCGTTGTAGAAGTGCGGGATGCGCGCCCACTCGATGCGGATTTCATCATCCACCACCACGCCGGGGTAGAAGAGCTCATTGAGCTTGCCGTATTCCTCGCACAACGCGTCCACAGTAAGCGGCTCGCCCGCTTCGCACATGTAGTGTGTCTTCTGCTCGAACGCGGCAAACATCGTCTGGCGGTAGACGGTGGTGCGGAACTGCTCCAAATAGTGGTTGATGAGGTACGCGCGCCTTGCGGGATCGGTCTCCGTTTGTAAGAGATGGCGGGTCAGGAGCACCTCGTTCACAGTGGAGGCGACTTCCGCGGCCATGATCTTATACTGCGCGTCATGGTAGGGAAGGCTGGTATCCGAATAATAGGAATGCAGCGCGTGCCCAAGCTCATGCGCCACCGTGAAGGCGTAATCTTCTTCTTCCTGGTAGTTCAGCAGCACATACGGGTGCGTGCCGTACGCACCCCAGGAATACGCGCCCGTGGTCTTGCCCCTGTTTTGCGGGACGTCGATCCAGCGCTCGCTGTAGGCAACGTCGAGCATCTTTCCATAGTCTTCGCCCAAAGGCTTTAACGCTTCCTTGACGAGCGCTTTCGCGTCCTCATAGGAAAGCTTCTTGGGCGTTGCGGGGACGATGGGCACGTACAGGTCGTACATATAAAGCTGGCTTACGCCCAGCGCCTTTTTACGCAGCTCCAGGTATTTCTCAATGGAGGTCAGGCGGCTCTTGATGGCCTCGACCAGCCCATCATAGACTGCAAGCGGCACGTTGGAAGAAAATAGCGCCGCGCCGATGGCGCTCTCATAGCTGCGCGCCCTCGCAAAGAACACATCGGTTTTCACGCTTGCGGCGTAGGAGGCGGCGAGCGTGTTCTTCAAACTTAAATAAGAAGCGTAGAGCGCGTGGTACGCGTTTTTGCGCACCTCGCGGTTCTTGCTCTCTAAAAAGCTTCTGTAATTGCCCTGTGTCAGCTCTACCGTATCGCCGTCGTCGTCCGTCACGCTGCCAAAGCGGATATCGGCGTTGTTGAGCATGGTGAATACAGAATCTGCCGCAGCCAGCGGCTCGCCCGCAAGCGCCATCAGCTTTTCTTCGTTCGCGGTGAGCGTGTGCGGCCTGCGGCGCACAAGGTTGTTGAGCACGCGGCGGTATTCCGAAAGTGTGGGCGAATCGATCCAGCCCTGCAGCGTCGCGGGATCGACCGCAAGGATTTCCGGCGTCATAAAGGAAGAGGCCGCGCCGTACGCCACGCTCTGCTGCATGGCGCGGTCGGTCATGCCCTGGTATTTTGCAACGGCATTGTCCTCATCCCGGTGCATGTGGGCGTATACATAAAGCCGCTCCAGCTTCAGGGAAATGGCGCTTTCCTCTTTTAATGCGTGCAGAAGCGCTTCGGCGCTTTGAAAGGTGCCCGAAAGCTTGGAAAATGCGGCAATCTCCTGCTGCACTGCTTTAAACTCCGCCTCCCACGCTTCATCCGAAGCGTACATTGCGGTCAAATCCCAGGTCAAAGCGACGTCAAGCTCCTGGCGCGCGGGTAGTGTTTTTGCCATAAAAACCTCCTTTGTGAGTAAGCATTGGATCAATGGGGGCAGGGATATCAAGGCATAGTATGCCCCGTTTCAAAGGATCATGTGGACATGCCCCGCAAATTCAGGCTTAGAGTGTGCGCGGCCCCTCGCGCAGCTCCTCCGGATCGGGATCGGGTACAGAATCCGGATCAATCACGGAGAGTTCCGGCCCATCCACGCGCGCTGCGATATCCACATACAGCGCCGTATAGAATGCGGCGCCATAGGGGGAGACAAGTGTCACCGCAAAAGCGAGCAGCACGGCAAGGAGCGCGGACATCCCGGCGACATTCTGCGATAAGAGCAGCGCGGGCAGACAAAAAATCCCCGAAAACAGGCACGCCGCAAGCATGTAGAGCAGCGTTAGGCCCAATATGCGCCCAAAATGCCTAAAGGCTAGCTTGAACGCACGGCCTGCAGCAGAAAACGCGAACTTTTTCTCATGCGCCGCAACCGGGTAAATGAGCGCCATGAATGCACTCGCACAAAAGCCAAGCGCCAGCTTTAGGAAAAAGCCCAGCGAGAGGAAGGCAGGCGTGCGCATGATTGCGTTTGGCGAGTTAGAGAGGGCGGGAAAAAAGGAGAACACTGTACCGGCAGCGCCCAACGCATCTATTAAAGAAGTCACCATGTTCACTCCTATTTGCAGCACGAACAGTGCAAGGAATGTGGTGTAGAACCTCTTGAGGCCTATGGGCAGGGCGTAACGGAATAGTTGCCCCAATGTGCCTGTACGCCCTTCCATACGTTCTTCCATTTCCAAATAAGCCGTCCCCATGTACATGGGCCCGCACAGGAATACAACCAAGAGGAGAAGGGCGCCCATCAGCAGCATGGATCCCAGGATTCCGTGCACCTGCTGGAGGATGACTTCCGGCGACGGGCTACCTGACTGGCCAAACTGTGCGAAGCCGCTGATACTGATCATGGAAAAATACGAAAGCATCATCAGCAGTATGGGCAAACCAATCACCAAGAGGGACACGAAAAACAGCGGAAAAAAGCCTCGCTTGTAGAGCTGCCAGGCCATGCCAAACATCCCGCCCGTGCGAAGTGGTGCACGGGTGAGTGGCGGATAAGGCGTCATAACAGCCATAATTGACACCTCCTGCTTAGAGTGTGCGCGGCCCCTCGCGCAGCTCCTCCGGATCGGGGTCGGGTACGGAATCCGGATCGACAATGGAAATTTCCGGCCCATCCACGCGCGCCGCGGTATCCACGTACAGCGCGGTCTGGAACGCGGCGGAATAGGGCGCAGCAAGGCCCGCCGCAACCGCGGTCATCACGGAAAGAAGCACAAACATCCCCCCGATATCCTGCCATAACAATAAGGCGGGCAGGCACAGGATGATAGAGGCAACACTCAACACAAGCGAAAGGAGCACCGTTGCGCCAAGCATGCGCCAAAAGCGCCTGACGGTGAGCTTGAACGCGCGGCCTACGGCGGCGAACGCAAACTTCTTCTCATGCGCCGCAACAGGGTAGATGAGCATCAGGAAGACGCTTAGACAGAGGACAATCGCCAATATCAGCAGCACAATCAGGCCCAGCGTGATGAAGAAGGAAGTGGGCATGGAGCCGCTTTCAAAACTGCGCAGCGAGAAAAATGCAGAGAACATCAGGCTCATCACGCCGACCATATAGACGATGAAGATGACGACGCCGATGGCGAGGTTCAGCACATATTCCGCAAGAAACGTTGTGTAGAAGCGCTTGAGGCCGATGGGCAGCGCGTAGCGGAAGAGCTGCTTTAAAGTACCCGCGCGCCCTTCCATCCGCTCCTCCATTTCTAAAAACAGCGCGCCCTGATACATGGGCATGAGCAGGAACGTCACAACAAGGCCGACCAGGAAGATCAGGCCCATCGTGCCGAACAGGGCTCCGACATCCTGCAGCCCCATATCCGAAGAGACGCTGCTTAACTGGCCAAACCGGGAAAGGTCGCTTTGCACGTCCGTCCAAAACCCTATGCGGTCATATAGCGCAAACTGCGGAAGTGTCATCAGCAGCGTGGGAAGCGTGACAAATAAAAGGGAGAGCAAAAACATCGGGAAGAAGCCGCGCTTATACAGCTGCCAGGTGATGCCGAATATTCCGCGCATACGCAGCGGCGCGCGGGTGAGCGGCGGATAAGGTGTCATAGAGTCCATAGCCACATACCTCGTTTCTCTAAAATAGCGTTCCCCAATACATAACAGCAATCCACGTTCCAGTTTATAAGGCCCATTGCTGTCTTATGAAGGATACGGGCGTTTATTGCTCAAACAATTCCTGCGCAATGGCGGCGGCGGAGCGGAAGGAAAGCGGGGAGCCGCCAGTGACGCCGGCCGCTGCCGCATAATCGATGCAGGCGTTCTGGATGCTGTCCACATCCACATCCTTACCGTCGCGCAGCAGGGTAAACTGCACAAGCTCGATAAACTCCTTCAGCTGTGGCGGTGGAAGGTTGATGCGCAGCGGGAAGAAATGATCCTCCGCTTTTCTTGCGGCTGCACAGACGAGGAGGTTATTCTGCGTGAGCAGCGCAATGGAAAGCTGCGCGCGCAGCCGCGGCCACGCGGGATCCTGCGCGTCAAACTCGTCCAAAAACAGCAGGAATTTGAGCGGTTGGCGCAATAACGCGGGCAGCGCTTGCATCAGCCCCTCCATATGCCCGGGCGGGCAGTAGACAAGCCGGAGCTCCGGCAGTTCCCGCGCAAGGGAAAAAATCTGCGTGGTCTTTCCGGCGCCGGCGCCCCCTGTCAACAGCAGGTGCTGCGCCTTTTCGTTGCGCATAAAGCGGATGGCGTTGTGCATGGCCTGCTCGCGTTGGGTCTGGTAGAAGGTAAACGCATCCTCTTCGGGCAGCGCTTGCGTATTGAGGCCCGTAAGCGCGCCGCCCTGTTCCACAAGGAACAGCCGGTAGCGCGTAAAAATACCGCAGCCGCAGGTGGCGGCGTAATTCCACAGGTCGTCAAGCAGCAGGCCGCGGTCCGTTGCGGTATCCAGCCGCAAATACAATTCCTCAAGCGTGGGGTCGGCGGCATAGGGGGCCTTCTGCTCTTCCGTCTGGTAGCGCCAACTGATAAAGTCGTTTTCATCGATGGGCAGGTTGAGCGGCTCGGGCACTGCCGCGGGGACCGCCACGGCGGCCGGCGGCGCCTGGGGGAGCGGGCGGTTGGTGGTACCGCCCCATACGGCGGCGGAAAGCACGGAAATATTGTCCTTTGGCGGCGTGCGGCGGGCATTGCGCTGCTCGCGCGCCTTTTCGCCGATCCACCGCTTGGCGATCACGCTGTTGAGCGTAAAGAGCACATCCATATGCTTTAGGTCCGCGCGCATGGCGGTCGCCAAAGGCTCATCCCAGATGCCGCGCGCGGCGGCGGCGGAAAACGCATTTTCCCGCTCGGTCAGCGCCCAAATGAGAAAATCGCGGAATAAATCCCCGCTCACGCGGCGGTAGCCGCCGTCTAGGAGCGCTGCGCAAAGCGCATGGTATTCCTTGGCTGCAGCCAAAGGATCCTGGTGCAGCAAGTGCGAGAGCATTGCGCCAAGGCACATAAACGGCGGCTCCGCCAACGCCTCCCTTAATACCGTAAACCGGTTGAGCGCGCCAAACAGCGTGAGGCAGCCTTCCTGGCAGGACATATCCTTGAGCGGCATGCATTCGCCTCCTTGGTTTCGGGCAATTCCGCCTATGCACCGGACAGCTTCTGTTCCCTGCTCCGGTGGATAAGCCGCATTGCCTTCTATGGATATAGTATAAAACAATTGCGCGAAAATGGAAACGGACAACTGGGTTTTTTAAATTTTACTTATCTCATAGAATGTTATACCTTGACAGGCGAGGTATTGCATATTATGATCTATATCACAGGAACAAAGTGGAAAGGAGGCGCCAGATTGTCTATTACGGCGGATCTGATACGCGGCCATACGGATACCATCATACTCGCGCAGCTTCTTACAAAGGACAGCTACGGGTATGAAATCAATAAGGCCATACAGGAAAGAACAGGCGGCGCGTATGAAGCGAAAGAGGCCACGCTGTACTCCGCGTTCCGGCGGCTGGAGGCGGCGGGTCACATCTACTCCTACTGGGGGGATGAGACCACGGGCGCGCGGCGCAGATATTACTCCATTACGCCCTCGGGCAGGGAGGCGTATGAAAAGAACAAGGCGGACTGGCAGGAGGCCAAGACGCTCATTGACAGCTTGCTGTAGGGGGAGCAACCATGAATGAAAAATTACGCGTAACGGTAGAACGGCTCTTTTTGAATGCGCCAAAGACCCGCAGGGCATTGGAGCTTAAGGAAGAACTTTTGGGAAACCTCAATGAAAAATACAACGACCTGACCGCCCAGGGCATGCCCGAGGAGGAGGCGCTCAAGCAGGTTGTAAACGGCATCGGAGATGTAGAAGAACTCATTCGCGGATTAAAGGAGACGGATGTTATGGATTACAGTGAAGTCCAGCGGCAACGGAAGAAAACGGCCATCGTGGTGACAACGGCGCTGGCGCTGATCATGGCGGGCGTGCTGTTCCTGATTTTAGGCGTGGCGGCGCTGCACATCAATCCCGTCGTCATGACGGTGGTGATGATCGCGTTTGTTGTGACGGCCTGCTGTATGCTCATCTACCACTTTTTGTCCCGCCCCAAATATGTGAAGGCGGACGATACGCTGGTGGAAGAGTTCAAGCAGTGGAAATCCACCTCGAGCAGGCAGGAAGGGTTAAGGAAGTCCATTTCCTCCATCCTGTGGCTGACGACGGTGATCGTGTATTTCCTCATCAGCTTCCTGCTGCCGGGCACCTGGACGTTTTCGTGGATCATATTCCTGATTGCGGCGGCGGCGGAGGCGATCATCAAGCTGGTGTTCCAGCTGCGGGAGGATCGGCATGAGTAACAGAAACAGCATCCTGATCCGCATCATTGTCTGGGGCGTGGTGGCGGTGATGCTATTGAGCGCGCTTGTCGTGCTGTTAAGCCGCAGCGCAGGCGGCCAAAGCGCGTTCACTGCGCCGGTCTGGGGAGATCTGCGCGTCATGCAGGAGGAAAGCTTTGCGCTTGACGCCATTGAAGACCTGGAATTTGATTTTTCCAGCATGAACATTACCGTATATCATACGGAAGAAAGCGAGATGAAGGTAAAGCTTCTTGCAAACCGGGAGCTGAGAGCGGATGAGCGATTTGTATCCTCCAAGGACAGTGGGCGTATTACGATACAGAACAAGCCGCTGATGCAGTCGGTTTTTTTCTTTTCTTGGTTCAGCGGCTTTAAAAAGCTGGAGGTATATCTCCCCGCACAATATCAGGAGAAGCTTTCTATTAAAACAAGCTCCGGCGATGTAACGCTTCCGGATGATACGCTCAACCTCAGACAGATGCGTTTGCACGCAAGCTCCGGTAATTTGCGCGGCGGCTCGGTGCAGGCGGAGGAGGAAATCAGCATCGGGCTCACCTCCGGGGATATCCGGCTCCAGGAAGTGAAAAGCGCGCGCTATCAGGTGCAGGTGACTTCCGGCAATACGAGTATCAATGCTATCGAGGGCGTCGGCTCCATCGGCGGCAGCTCCGGGGACATCCGCATCGGAACGCTTACCGGCGGGGAGCAGAATCTTTCCACAGCTTCCGGCAACATTACATTGGAGCGCTTTACGGGCAGCGGTACCATTTCCACGCAATCCGGCGAAATCCGTATGGCAAGCGTGCTGCCCCAGGGCGATCTTGATGTGCGCGTTACTTCCGGCAATGTTTCTATGGGCCTGGAGAAGGCGGCAGCCGCCAAGGTGGAAGCCTCTGTGACCTCCGGGACGATCCGCTCCACAATGCCGCTCACTTACGGCCATGACGATAAGAGGGCTTCCGGCGAGATTGGTGAGAACCCTTCCGCCATGCTTTCCATCCGCACCACCTCCGGGGGTATCCGGCTGTTTGAGGCGGAATAGCACGAAACAAAAACGGCGATAGAAGCGTTAAAAAGAGACTCAAAAATATCTTGCGGGGCATCCACCGCGGTGCTATACTAATAAGGGCTCGAAAGAAAACGCCGAACGCCTCCTGATAACGGGAGGCGTTTTTTTATTTTTGCACAAACGGCAATCTCGGCTTTTTCAAAGGAGCAATAGCGCTCTTTTCGGACAAGCTGAAAAATATAATGCATACAGGAGGAACGTATGGCAACCAAGCTGGTATTTGTAACGGGAGGCGTGGTATCATCGCTGGGCAAGGGGATTACGGCGGCATCGCTGGGGCGCCTGTTAAAGGCGCGCGGGCACTCCGTTTCCATTTGCAAGCTTGATCCGTATCTCAATGTGGACCCGGGCACCATGAATCCCTACCAGCATGGCGAGGTGTACGTCACGGACGACGGCGCGGAGACCGACCTCGACGTCGGCCATTATGAGCGCTTCATTGACGAACAGCTCTCCCGCGCAAACAACACGACCACCGGGCAGGTCTATTCCACCGTCATCGAGCGGGAACGCCAGGGCGGCTACCTTGGCGGCACCGTGCAGGTCATCCCGCATATCACGGATGAGATTAAGGCGCGGGTCTACCGTGTGGTGGAGGAAGCCAAACCCGATGTGCTGATTATTGAAATCGGCGGCACGGTGGGTGATATCGAAAGCCAGCCGTTCCTTGAGGCCATCCGCCAGTTGAAAACAGACTGCGCCCCGGGTGACTGCTGCTTTATCCATGTCACGCTCGTCCCCTACATCGCTGCAGCAGGAGAACTCAAGAGCAAGCCGACGCAGCACTCCGTCAAGGAGCTCCTGTCTATCGGCATCCAGCCGGATATCCTCGTTTGCCGCAGCGACAGGCCCATCCCCCAGAGCATGAAGGCCAAGATTGCGCTCTTCTGCAATGTGTCCGAGGATTGCGTCATCGAAAACCTGAACGCAAACTCTCTCTATGAAGTGCCGCTGCTGCTGGAACGCAAGGGATTGTGTAGCGCCGTGTTAAAGCGCCTGCTGCTGCCCGCCACACAGCCGGACCTTCACAGCTGGGAGGCGATGGTGGCGCGGGAACTTCACCCGGAAGGCAAGTGTGAGATCGCCATCGTCGGCAAGTATGTCGGCCTGCACGACGCGTACCTGTCCGTGGCGGAATCGCTCCACCACGGCGGAATCGGCGCGAACGTGGAGGTCAGCATCCGCTGGGTGGACGCGGAGGATGTCACGCGGGACGGCGTGGAAGCGCATCTCTCCGGCATCAACGGCATACTCGTTCCCGGCGGCTTTGGCGAGCGCGGCCTGCTGGGCAAAATGGCGGCCATCCGCTACGCGCGGGAAAGCAACATTCCCTTCTTCGGCATTTGCCTGGGCATGCAGATGGCCGTCGTGGAATTTGCAAGGAATGTGCTGGGCTTTGCGGACGCGCACACCACAGAGGTGGACCCCGAGACTACGCACCCGATTGTGGCATTGATGCCAGATCAGCGCAACCATATGGACGAGGAGGGCGCCATCCGCATCGGCGGCACGTTGCGCCTGGGCGGCTACGCCTGCGCCGTGACGCCGGGTTCCCTTGCGGAGCAGCTTTACGGTGCGGCTATGGTGCGTGAGCGCCACCGCCACCGCTATGAAATCAACAACAACTTTGTTCCCGCGTTTGAAGAAGCGGGCGTGCGGTTTTCCGGCTGGAATCCGGAGCGCCGGCTTGCGGAGATCATGGAATTGCCCGCGCATCCGTTCTTTATCGGCGTGCAGTTCCATCCGGAATTCAAATCCAGGCCCGACAGCCCGCACCCCATCTTCGCGGGCTTCGTGCATGCGGCCAAGACCCACGCGATGGGGAAATAGCACGAAAAGAAACCAAGAAGGGCGGGGAATACCCGCCCTTTTTTAGCGGCCCTCCCCGGTCTTTTGTTAATTGCAGGAAAGAAGTGCCGATATATATAGCAACCGGGCAGTTATGCCTGTTTGAAGTGAGGCACAGTATGCAGATGAAACCGGAAGCATTTTCGGAGGATGGATACATCATCAACCAGCATGAGTTAAGCGATATTCCCTACGGGCGAAAAACCTCAAAGGAAAGCGGATGCGGCTGGATTGCGGCGTTCAATTTCCTGCGCGCCATCGGCAAGGATGTCCGCTGGCCATACATCCACACGGCGTTTGCCGGCGGCGGGATTGGGCGGGGCGCGTTCGGCACCGGACCGTTCCGGATCTACCGGTTTTTAAAGCGCCAGGAGCTTCCCGCGCTCCGGTATGTGGTTGGGCGGAAGCGGGCGCTCCGGCAGGCGGAGGATGGCTTGTGCGCGGGCGTGCTGCTTTACCGGCATAGGACGGGCCTTCATTATGTGGCGTTCAAGCAGGAAGGGGAAGGCGGGTTCCGCTTTTTTAACGCCATGCCGGGCAACGCGCGGCATGTGGAAAGCATGGCGGATTTTTTGCGCACGCACACCAAGGCGTGGCCCGTTCTTTTGATGGCGGCGTGATTGGAACATATAGCATCAGAACCAAAGCAACAGAAAACCGCCCTGCAATTGCAGGGCGGTTTGTGTTTTAATCAATACTTGCCGAAGTCGTTGCCGGGAGCCGGCCTTTCTTCCCGCGGTTCGGACAAATCCGGAACAGCTGCGGCATCGGCAGGCTGCACATCCGCGCCGGGCAGCAGTTCCTCTTCGCCCCTGAGGCGCACCTGTTCGACCATGTTCTTGAGCATGCTTGCCTGGCCGGAAAGCTCCTCTGTGGTGGCGGCGCTTTCTTCGGCGGTGGCGGAGTTGTTCTGCACCACATCGGAAAGCTGGTCGATCCCGCGGTTGATCTGGGCAATGCCTGTGGCCTGCTCGTTGGAGGCAATGGCAATCTGACCCATCAGGGCGACCGTTTTATCCACACCCTCCACGATGCGGACGAGTGAGTCTGCCGTGCCGTCCGCAATGCGCGCACCCGCTTCCACCTTCTTGAGGGAGCCTTCGATCAGGACGGTGGTCTCCTTTGCGGCCCGTGCGCTGCGGGAGGCAAGGTTGCGTACCTCTTCCGCCACCACGGCAAAGCCGCGCCCATGCTGACCCGCGCGGGCAGCTTCCACAGCGGCATTGAGTGCCAGGATATTGGTCTGGAACGCGATATCGTCGATCACCTTGATGATCTTCCGGATGCTATCGGAGGCCTCGCTGATTTCTTCCATGGCGCGCTGCATCTCCTGCATCTGCAAAGAGCCCTTTGCGGCCTCTTCCTTTGCGGCGATGGAAAGCTCGTTTGCGTGGTTGGCGCTCTTTGCGTTTTCCTTGGTCTGCGCGGCAAGCTCGGTGATGGTCGCGGTCAGTTCCTCGATTGCGCTTGCCTGCTCCGTTGCGCCCTGGGAAATGGTCTGGCTGCCGTCCGCCACCTGGCGGGTGCCGGATGCAACCTGCTCGGCTGCGGCGCCTATACCATAGAACGTGCTGTTGAGCGTTTCCACAATTGCGTTGACGGCTTCCTTCAATTCGTCAAAGTCGCCCTTGAAATCAGCCGTGATACTTTGGGTCAGGTCGCCGTCCGCCGCGGCGCTTAATACCCGGCGGGTTTCCGAGATATAGCGGTTGAGCGCGTCCATGGTGCTGTTGAGCGTATCGCGCACCACCGCGAACTCGCCCCGGTAGTCTTTCTCCATCCGGGCGGAGAGGTCGCCGTGCTCCATCTTCCGAAGCAGGGTCTCCACTTCCACAATGGGTTCCACAATTGCGTCGAGCGTACTGTTGATGCCTTCCACCAGGCGCTTGTATTCGCCTTTGTGCTGTGTTGCGTCCGCGCGCTCATCAAGCCTGCCGGCAACGGCGGCCTCGGTGAGGAGGATGGAGTCCGCGACAAGCTGCCGGGAAGTCGCGCGGATGTCGTCCACCGCCTGATAAAGATCGAGAAGCTCGCTCTTGGTGCGTATGACGACGTCCGTATCAAGCAGGCCGTTCTTGACGTCGGTCGCAAGCTGAACAATCTGCCCGACGGGACTGAGGGCTTTGCGCATGACCAGCATCAGGACGACGATGATGAGGGCAAGCACCCCAATCAGCGCGAACGTGATGGTTGTTAGCATGCTGTATAGTTCGCGCTCTGTTTCTGCTTTTTCCACCACAAATGCGCTGCGCAGGGGTTCGTCAATGCCCTTGACGGAGAAGGGAACGGAAACGATGTAGGCGTCCTTTCCGCTCAGCTCACTCTGCCCGTCTACAAACTGGGTATCTGCCGATAAGGACGCGCTTGAAACGGTGTCCGCAGCGCCCTCTGCCGTGTCGCTTGAAACGGCGTCTGTTGCTACCGTGCTGCTTGAAACGGCATCCGCGCCGGAGGGAATAATGGTTGATATCGTGCCGACTTGTTCCTTGTTTGCCGAATGCGCGATATAATAGTTTTCGTCGGTAAGCAGGAACTGATAAGAGGTCTCATATCCGCCCGTATCGTAGGCAAGGGCGCTGAGCGTATCGATGAGGACGTTACAGCTTGCAACGCCCACAAACTGTCCGCTGCTGTTCAGGATGGGATTGCTGATGGTCATCATCAGAGCTTCCCGGCCATCTGAAAGCGTGCTCACATACGGCTCCGTAATATGCGGTTTCAGGTTCTTTTTAATGTAGGCGTAATAGTCCTGCAGCTTGTATTTGTTGTAGTTGTTTTCCATGTTCATTGCGGTCTTGTCCCCATTACGGTAAGCAAGGAAAGAAATACCGCCGGGGGTGTTGTAGAAATAACTGTTGGGCTCCCACGCGGTGAACACAGAATACAGCCTGTCGTCGTCCAGGGCGCTAAAGAGCACTTCCCGCACGAACTGAATGGTTTTGGCCTTGTCGTTTTGCGTGCTTGCATTGCCTTCAAGCTGGGCCAGAAAATCCGCCATAGCTTTGGATTGGAACTGCATGGCCCCGAGATACTCTCCCGCAAGGTTTCCATTCTGGGTGGCAAGCGCAGCAATGTCCTTTTTTGCATAGCTGGTCATGGAGTCGGTGAGCACCGCGCGCGCGACGAGGAGCACCCCAACCATAACAACAGCAAAGATAAGGCTGGCGAGCAGCGGAATGCTGACGGAGAGCTTCTTAAAGACCCCGGCAGACGCAACAAGCTTCTTCTTCTTCATATTGGGCTCCTTACTGAAAAATATAGAGCACGCACGGCAGGAAATCGGCTTACGGGCGATGCGAAGAGAAAATGCATTGCCTAAGCGCGGTACGCTGCACAGCGTTGCTGACGCAGGTTATGAACATACAATCCCGGCGTGGATATGGGCGTATGCAGTCGTGTATAGTATCGTGATATTTGGAAGCAAGCTTAACCAGGGGTTGTATAAAAACTCTTTTAGACCTGTGTTTGTGCATACTTGTGCAAGCGTCTGGCTTTTCCCGCAAGCGCGGTCAAGAAACCGGCATAGAAACGCGGTACACTTCCTTTAAGAAGGGGGGAGGGGCATGGAACTTCCGGAAGCGGTGCGGGCAGTGCGCCGCATGCAGGACTATATCGAGCGGCACCTATATGAGCCGGTGACGCTCGGGCAGCTTGCAAGCGCCGCAGGCTATTCGCCGTACCACAGCGCAAGGCTGTTCCAGTCGTACACGGGGAAAGCGCCGTTTGCATACCTGCGCGCAAGGCGTCTTTCACGCGCGGCGCTGTACCTGCGCGATCATGAGGCGCGGGTTGTTGACGTGGCGCTCGATTTCGTGTTCGACTCGCACGAGGGGTTTACGCGCGCATTCACCCGTGCGTTCGGGCTGCCGCCGAAAAAGTACAGCGCAACCGCGCCGCCCATCGCGTTGTTCCTGCCATATCCTGCGGCGGAGCACCCCTTCAAAAATGGAAAGGGAGAAAAGAAAATGGAAGAGAAAAAGGACCGTACCATATTTGTGCAGGTCATGGAACGCCCGCAAAGGAAGGCCCTGATCAGGCGCGGCAAACAGGCGGAGGAGTACTTTGCCTATTGCGAGGAGGTCGGCTGCGACGTGTGGGCGATACTTGTGAGCGTACGCGAAGCGCTGTACGAGCCGGTGGGCATGTGGCTGCCGCCCGCGATGGTAACGCCAGGTACCTCCCGGTATGTGCAGGGGGTGGAGGTGCCTGTAGCGTATGCGAATGTGGTGCCCGAAGGCTTTGAACTCATCGATCTGCCGCCATGCAAGATGATGGTGTTTCAGGGCGCGCCCTATGATGACGAGAACTTTATGGACGAAATTGGCTACGTCATGGAGGCGATGGAGCGGTACGATCCCAAGCTGTACGGCTTTGACTGGGCGGATGAAGATGGCCCGCGCATCCAGCTCGAACCCCAGGGGTATCGCGGCTATATTGAGGCGCGGCCCGTACGGGGTTTGTAATGGTAACAGAAGGGGACGCCGAAGACGGCGTCCCCTTTCAACATTCGGCAAATCATCAATGCATAAAAAGGATGAACCCTATTGCTCCTCCACATTCACCACAACCGCCTTGGGCCGTGTCATCGCCTCGATGGAATAGCGCACGCCCTGCGTGCCCATGCCGGAAGCCTTTACGCCAAGGAAGGGGAAATGGTCCGGCCCGCGCTCGGTTTTGTTGTTGATCTGCACGGTGCCGACTTCAAGCCGGTTGGCGATATGGAAGGCAAGGTTGATGTCGTGCGTAAACACGGAGGACTGCAGCCCGTATTCCGAGCCGTTGGCAATCTCGATGGCTTCCTCCACGCTGTGCACGCGCAGGATTGGCAGCACAGGGCCAAAGGGCTCCTCCCAGGCGAGGCGCATGTCGGTGGTGACGTTATCCACAAGCGTCGGGTAAATCATGTTGCCCTCGCGGCGGTTGCCAATGAGGGGCCTTGCACCCTTTTGTATAGCGTCTTCGATCAATTCCTGCACATAATCCGCCGCCTTTTGATTGATCAGGGGGCCGATAACGGCATCGGCCCGCGGATCGCCCACAGTGAGCTTCTCCACGCGTTCAAGCAGCAGCGGCACCAGCCGGTCCGCTACGGGGTGCGGGGCGAGGATGCGCTTGACGGCTGTGCAGCGCTGCCCGGAATAGGAATATGCGCCGGAAACGATATTTTCCGCCGCAAAGTCAAGGTCCGCATCGTCCAATACAATCGCCGCGTCCTTGCCGCCCAGTTCCAGCATCAGCGGCACCATGCCCGCCGTATGCGCAATGTGCCTGCCGACCCCGGTGCTGCCGGTGAAGTTGATAAACTGGATATCAGGGTGCGCGACGATATAGTCCCCGATTTCGCTGCCGCGGCCCGTTACGGTATTGAGCACCCCCGCCGGGAGGCTCGCCTCCTGAAACACCCGCACAAGGTGCAGGGCGCTGATGGCGCCCTGTGTGGGCGGCTTGAGGATCACGGCGTTTCCACCGATGAGCGCCGGGGCGATTTTTGAAACGGAGAGATTGATGGGATAATTAAACGGGGAGATGGCGAGGATGGTGCCAAGCGGCACGCGCTGCACATAGGACATCTTGTTCTTGGAGCCGCCGGGGAAATTGCCCCCGCCAATGGCCTCGCCCTGCAGGCTCTTGCCGACATCCGCCGTGTACCTCAAAAAATCCGCTGTGCGGGTCACTTCCGCAACGGAGGATTTTCGATCCTTTGCGATTTCCATCGTCAGTACGTCCGCAACCGCGTCCGCATGCGCATCCAGAAGGTCCGCCGCACGGTAAAACACCTCGGCCCGTTTGTAAACGGGCAGTTCCCCCCAGCGATCAAGGCCCTCCTTGCTGGCTTTGATTGCAGCGTCCACTTCCTCGCGCGTCATGGATGGCACGCTGCCAAGCGCGCTGCCGTCGATAGGGGAGGAAAGCGCAATCGAAGAATCGGTCTTGGAGGCGACCCATTCGCCGTTTACGAGATTTTTATATTCTTTTGCATTGGTGCATAGCCCTTCAAACATACAATGGTTCCTTTCCGTGCTCCGAAACGGCATCCGGAGCACATGAAGTCTTTTGCAATATATCTTACCCGAACATTGCTTATGAACAACGCAAAGCAAGAAAAAAGGCCCGCGGCAACGCCGCGGGCTCTTTAAAACAACCTCTTAATACTTGCCGAACTCCGAATCCTCCAGGGAGATGCTGGGTGTGGCGTCCGCCTCGGCAGACGCCGCTGCCTTTGCGGCGCGCCTCTTTCGGGGCTTCTCCTTCTCCGAGGGAGTCTCCGGGGCCTCTACCTTGACCTGCTCAAGCTGGAACTGTGCGACCATGCTCTTTAAGAGCTCGGCCTGTCCGGAAAGCTCCTCGCTCGATGCGGCGGATTCCTCCGCCGTGGCGGAGTTTGTCTGCACAACGTCGGAAAGCTGGTCGATACCGCGGTTCACCTGCGCGATGCCCGTTGCCTGCTCGTTGGAGGCGACGGCGATCTGGCCCACAAGCTCCACGGTCTTGTCAACGCCCTCTACGATGTTCTTGAGCGCGGACGCGGTCGCGTCCGCGATCTTGGTGCCGGCTTCCGTCTTTTTGATGGAGCCTTCGATGAGTGCCGTCGTTTCATTGGCGGCCTGCGCGCTGCGCGCGGCAAGGTTGCGCACTTCTTCCGCGACGACTGCGAAGCCGCGCCCGTGCTGCCCGGCGCGCGCGGCTTCCACCGCGGCGTTGAGGGCAAGGATGTTGGTCTGGAACGCGATATCGTCGATCACCTTGATGATCTTGCCGATGTTTTCGGAGGACTGGTTGATGTCCACCATCGCGTCCTGCATCTGCTTCATCTGGGCCGCACCCTTGGCGGCGTCTTCCTTTGCCGTGAGGGAAAGCTCGTTGGCGTGGTTGGCGCTCTTAGCGTTTTCCTTGGTCTGTGCGGCAATTTGGGTAATGGTTGCGGTCAGCTCCTCAATGGCGCTCGCCTGTTCCGTAGCGCCCTGGGAAATGGCCTGGCTGCCCGCGGAAACCTGCCGGGTGCCGGAGGCCACCTGGTCTGCCGCCATATTGATGTTGGAAAGGGTGGCGTTGAGGGAATGGACGATGTTGTTGATGCTGTCCTTGAGGGTAATAAAGTCGCCATAGAAATCGGAAGTGATTTCCTGCGTCAGGTCGCCTGCGGCCATCGCCTTGAGCAGTGCCGCAATTTCGCCGATATAGCGGTTGAGCACATCCATCGTTTCATTAAAGGCATTGCGGATCAGCGCGAACTCGCCCTGATAGTCTTTCTCGATGCGGGCGGAGAGGTTGCCGCGCTGGAGCTGCTGGAGCATATCGATGATTTCCACCAGCGGTTCCACAATGGCGTCGAGCGTGCTGTTGATGCCTTCTACCAGGCGCTTGTATTCGCCCTGGTGCTGCGTCGCGTCCGCGCGTTCTTCCAGGCGGCCTTCCGTTGCCGCTTCTGTGAGCATGATGGAATCCGAGACCAGCGTACGGATGGTGTTGCGGATGCCGTCCACCGCCTGGTAGAGGTCCAACAGCTCATCGCGGGATTTGAGCTTGATGTCCGTATCCAGCCTGCCGCTCTGTACATCCGAGGCAAACTGTACAATTTTGCCGACCGGGGAGAGCGCCCGCCGCATCAGCAGCGCGAACATGGCCATGAACAGAATCACAAAGCCGATGAGCCCCAACCTGACGTAGGCAAGCACATTGTTGAGCGTTTGCAGCGTTTCCGTATGGTCCACCACAAATACGCTGATGAGTTGCTTTTGAAGCCCCGTGATGGCGGACGGCATCAGTACGACAAGCGCATCCTTGCCGCTTTGCGCGCTTTTGCCCTTTGTCAGTACGGCGGTCTTTCCGGTTGCGGCGCTGATCAATTCCGCGGAGCTGACTTCGTTTGTCACCTGATAGGCGCTGCCGATCGTGCCTGCGTTTTCAGAATGCGCCAGGTAGTGCTTGTCTCCGGTAAGAATGAACTGGTAGGAGCTCTTAAAGCTGCCCATATCGTAGCTGAGGTTGTTGATGGTATCCACAACAATATCGCAATTGGTCACGCCTACGCATTCGCCCTCGCTGGTTATGATGGGGTTGCTGATGGAGATGAGCCATACGGTCTCTCCGTTGCTCAGTGTGTATTGATAGGGCTCCGTCATGTAGCCCTGCTGCATTTTAATCGTGTTGGCGTAATAATCCGCGGTGCCATAGTCCTTATAATCGTAGAGCGTTTCCATCTTGACTGCTCCCGAATCCCGGTAAGCGTAGAAGGAAATGCCGTCAGGGGTATAGGGGAAGTATTTGTTGGGCTCAAACGCCGCATAAGCGCCAAAGATGCGTTCGTCCTCCAAAGCGCCATAGAGGACGCTTCGGATGACCGGGATGACATAGGTGCTTGCGTCGGATTTGCCCTTGACGTCCCCTTCCATTTTGGAAAGCATCATGGCCAATGTCTTGGACTGGGTCTGCATGGCTTCAAAATAATCCTTGGCAAGCTGTGCGTTGCTTTTTGCAAGCGCCGTAATATCCTGCTGTGCCCGGTCCGTCATATATGTCGTCAATATGCTTTGCGCAAAGGTGAGCACGACAATCGCAATGATGACAAGGACGATGGTCAGCTGCATGGGAATTCTTATATACAGCTTCCTTGTCAGCGCGGCAAAGCTGGCTTTTGCAGCGGACGCGTCTTTGGTCCGCTTGAGGACTTTTGGTTTGACGAATTTCATTGTGATACCCCTTTTGGCTTTTTACAGATCGGCGGTTTCAGCTTAGATCAGTTCGCCCGGCGCTTTTCCGGGCTATAAGATAGTATCGTGATATTTTTGTTGATGTTTAGCGGTTCCATATGGAAAATTTCTGGAAATTAGCGGCGGGTTTGAAAAAAATCCAAATTCACCCTTTTTGCGGGCGGCCTGTTCTATTGAAGGAGATGGGCGCGCGTGGTAAAGTGGAAAGGAATCCGGAGGTTGTTGATGCAAAAAGAAGTGAAAACAAACGCCATGCGCATGCTTGAGCGCGCAGGCATCCCGTATACCCCGGTCTATTACGATTTGGGGGAAGAAACATTTTCAGGCGAGGCGGTCAGCGCGCTGACCGGCATCCCGCCGGAGCAGAGCTTTAAGACGCTGTGCGCGCGGGGGGAGCGAAGGGGCATCCTGGTGTTTGTCATCCCGGTTTCGGGGGAACTGGATGTCAAGGCCGCTGCATCTGCTGCGGGGGATAAGCGGATTGAACTGATCCATGTGAAAGAACTCCTGGGCTTGGCCGGCTATGTGCGGGGCGGCGTGTCCCCGGTCGGCATGAAAAAACAGTACCCGACGTATATAGAGGAGACCGCGCTTGCGTTTGAACGGATCGCCATCAGCGGCGGGCAGAAAGGGTGTACGGTGCTCGTTTCCCCGCAGGAGCTAATCACCCTGCTGGGGGCGTCGGCAGCCCCGCTTTTACGCAAATAACGCTACATGCAACATAAGAAGGAGGCTTCCCATGCAACTGACGCTGCAGAAATACCACGGCTTGGGCAACGACTATCTGATTTATGATCCCAAACTGAACGCGCTTCCCCTGACGCCTGCGCGCATCCGGCTGATCTGTGACCGGAACTTTGGCGCGGGGTCGGACGGCATCCTCTTTGGCCCCATGCTCGAAAACGGGCGCATCGAAGTAAAAATTTACAATCCCGATGGCGGTGAGGCGGAAAAGAGCGGCAACGGCGCGCGCATTTTCTCCAAATACCTGAAGGATGCGGGATATGTGACGGAAAGATGCTTTACGCTTTCCACCCTCGGCGGGGATGTGGAAGTGGAGTACCTGAATGAAAGCGGGGACTTTTTGAAGGTGCTGATGGGGAAACCCATATTTAGAAGCGCCGGAATTCCCGTAGCCGGGAAGGGCCGCGAGGTGGTCGACGAGCAGATGACGTTTGACGGGCAACCATACCGCGTGACCTGCCTTTCCATCGGCAACCCGCACTGCGTGATCCCTATGGCTGAAATCTCAAAGGAAAAAGCCTGCGCGCTTGGGCCATATGTGGAGCATGCGCCACAGTTCCCAAACCGCATCAACATGCAGCTGCTCCGGGTGCTTGACCGCAGGAACATTCAAATCGAAATTTATGAGCGGGGCGCAGGTTATACGTTGGCTTCCGGCAGCAGCAGCTGCGCCGCCGCAAGCGCCGCCCACCGGCTTGGGCTTGTAGACCCGTCACTCACCGTGCATATGCCCGGCGGAACGCTTGCGATCGACATTCTTCCGGACAGCGCGATATATATGACCGGCAAGGTGCAAAGTATCGGCACAATCACGCTTGCGGACGCATTCATAGAAGAGCTTTCGGCACTGGAATGACGTTTAAATATGTAAGAAGGAAGAGAAAAACGATGAAGAAGCGGACGGTTTATGCGGGGATCCTGCTGCTTGCGGCAATGCTCTTTTTGAACGGATGCTTTTATGTGGGCAGCAACGCGAGAGAACGCATTAAGGTGCGCCTGAGCGGCCCGCACACCACCGTGACGGCGGAGGCGAAAACGGCGGCGGACGCCTACTCCCTGTCCGTCAACGGGCTTGTGTTTTTGGCGGACGGCGATGTCACGCTTACCGTAAGGCCCGCCGAGGGGAACCCGCGCGTGGAGGTGGACTGTGCCGAGGCGCTTGTGAAGGAGCATGGGCTCAAGGTGGAGATTGATGGGGATAAGATCACCGTCAAGACGGATGAATTCCGCACCTTCCTCACGGATTCGTTCCACGTTACGGTATACGCACCCTGCGAGTACATCTATGTGGAGGGCGACTATCAGGTGGATGTGGACGCGGCGGATGTCTCCCGTTTCGGATTAAAGGTGGCGGGAGCCGCCAAGGGGGAAATCAGGAACATTGCCGCACAGAAGACGGTGCTTGAAGCGGATGGCGCTGTGAAGCTTTCTCTTTCCGGCGCTTCGGACGCACTCACCTGTACATTGAACGGCGCGGGGGATGTGGATGCAAAGTCGCTTCAGGCAAAGGACGTAAAGCTTGTAATCAACGGCGCCGGCACCATTGAGACAACGGCGCTTGAAAAGATGGACGCCCAAATCAACGGCACGGGCAGCATCCGCTATTACGGCAAGCCCGCGGATGTCTCCCAGCAGATCAACGGCATGGGCACCATCCGTGCGGGAGAGTAATATGGATGGGCGGTATCCGTTTTCCGCAAGGGAGGCGGGGGGACAGGACCTTGCCCTGCTGGCGCGGCTCAACCGCATTTTAATAGAGGACGAGGGCAGCAACAATCCGATGACGCTTCCGGAGCTGGAAGCGCGCATGGCGGAGTTGCTGCGCGATGGCTACACGGCCCTTTTGTTCGATCAGGAAGGTGTGGTGCTAGGGTATGCGCTCTACCGTGTGGAGCAGGAGGAGGGGGATGCCCCGGCCTTTGTATTTCTCAAGCAGTTCGTGATCGTGCACGAACACCGCAGGCGCGGCTACGGCATAAGGGCGGTAGACTATCTCCTCCGCTACGCGTTCCCGCAAAATGCCGTCGTCTCGCTCGATGTGCTGCACGCGAACGCAGCGGGCCGCAACTTTTGGGAAAAGGCGGGCTTTACGCCGTACTACACAAACCTGAAACGCTGGCCGGAGAAACAGGCTTAAAAAAACAGGGAGACGGCGCAGTACACAAGCAGCAGCGCCATAATGGCGTTGATTGCCTTTGTGTGCCGCGCAAACAGCTTTTGAAATACGGAACCAAACGCGGCCCAGCCCACCGTGCTGATGAGGCAGACCAGGGCCATGAATGCGGTGAACAGAACGAGCATCAAAGGCGCGCGGTAATAGGGCAGGATATAGGCGGACGCCACCGTGATGCCGTAGACGATGCCCTTTGGGTTGACAAACTGCAGGGCCACCGCATGCCAAAACCCCGTATGCACCTGTTCATTTTCTGCAACGCCGTGGCTGTTCCATGTTTTGTAGGCAAGGTAGAGGATATACGCGGCCCCGATGCCGAGCATATAGGGCTTGATCGCGGGGATGGCGGTATACAGCAGCGTTCCAAGCAAAAAGCTTGCAACCATAATGAGCATGAACCCGGCCGCCACGCCAAAGCAAAACGGCAGGCTCTTTTTGAGGCCCATGCGGCTTGCGTTGCTCATGGACATAATGTTGTTTGGCCCCGGGGTAAGGGTGCTGAGTAATACATAGGCCAGGAAATTTGGAAAGCTGAACATGGCTGTTCTCCTTGCTGCCGCTATGGTATACTATATGGTACGATACGTGCAGTATCATGTATATGCGGTATATTGTACTGAAAGTGCGCTATACTGTCAATATGCTGTTTTGGAGGACGCATGGACGTAACGGGAATGGTGGCAAACAACCTTAAAGCCCTGCGGGAGGAACGCAGGCTGAGTCTTGACGCGGTGGCAAAGCTCACAGGCGTATCGAAGAGCATGATCGGCCAGATCGAACGCGGAGAGGTCAACCCTACCATCAGCGTATTGTGGAAGATCGCGAACGGGCTCAAAATCTCGTTTTCCGCGCTTTTGGAAAAACCGGCGCAGCAGATGCAGGTCATCAAAGGCACCGAAATAAGGCCCATCGTGGAGTGCAACGGCGGCTTTCACAACTATCCGCTGTTTCCGTTTGACGAGCGCACACGCTTTGAAACCTACCGGATCGAGGTGCTGCCCGGCGTGCTGTTTCCGGCGGAGGCACATTTAGCGGGAACCGAGGAATACCTCAGCGTGTTTCGCGGCAGTCTGGAGCTGACGGTTGACGGGCAGGCGTGCACGCTTTTTGCAGGGGATTCGGTCCGCTTCCGGGCGGATGTGGCGCACAGCTATCAAAACGCCGGTGAGGATACGGCGGAAATGTTCCTTGTGATCCACTATGCGGGATAAACTGCGCGCTGCACGGTCTAAATGAGCAAGAAAAGGGGTACATCAAACATGAGGCTTTCTTCTGATGCATGTGAACGCTCCGCTGTGCTCCATACGGCGGAACTGATGTGCGCAGCGGCGCGTACCGCGCCCAAGACCCGCGGGATGGATCATATTGCGGTGTGCGTGCTCACAGGGGAGGAAAAGGATGCGCTTGCGGACAGGATGGAACAGCTTGCAGAACCACTCAAGCGCCCGTTCTTTGTGCGGGATGCAAACAATGTGCGCCAAAGCCTTGCGGTGGTGCTCATCGGTACGCGGCTGAAGGTGCATGGCCTGGATGAGTCCTGCAAATACTGCGGGTTTGACAACTGCGCCGCATGTACCCGGGCGGGCGCTGTCTGCGCGTATGACAACATCGATCTTGGCATCGCTGTAGGCGCCGCGGTAACGGTTGCCGCCGACCACCGCGTGGATAACCGCGTGATGTTTTCTGCAGGGCGCACGGCGCTTGATATGAACATCCTCGGGGAGCAGGTGCACAATATTCTGGGCATCCCGCTCTCCGTCTCCGGAAAATCCCCGTTCTTTGACAGGAAGACATAACGACCCGGCGCCAGCAGGCGCAAAACGGTATCCGGCCTTTGACAGGGAAGCGGCAGTACCGCTTCTTTGTTGTTGTATGGGGGCGTTCCCCGATTTTCAAACTAAAGGAGGACAGGCCGCTTTTGCGGCAGTATGGAACAACAGAAAAATAATACAAGCAATCAACAGCCTTCCCCCCGCTGGAAGCGGGTGTTTGCGCTTTTTACCTCCGGGCAGGCGTTAAGCCTCATCGGTTCTTCCGCCGTGCAGTTTGCCCTCATCTGGTGGCTGGCGACCGAAAGCGGCTCCGCCATCGTGCTCTCTATTTCCGGCCTTGCGGCGTTTTTACCAAGCATCTTCATCGGCCCATTCGCAGGCGTATGGGTGGACAGGCTCAAGCTCAAAAACGTCATCATCTATGCGGACGCGTTCATGGGCGTCTGCGCGGCAATATTGGCGGCATTCTTCTACATGGGCCATGGGTCGTACCTGCTCGTGTACGCGGCGCTGTTTTTGCGGGGGCTTGGCAGCGCGTTCCACATGCCCGCCGTGCAGAAGACCATCCCCATGATCGCCCCGCAGGATCAATTGATGCGCGTCAACGGCATCATGCAGTTTCTGCAGTCCGGCGCGTTCATGCTTGGCCCTGTGATCGGCGCTGCGATGTACGCGGCGCTGCCGCTGTGGCTGATTTTGCTGACCGACCTCTTGGGCGCGCTCCTTGCGTGCATGGCGACTGGCATCATTGCCATTCCGGACCCGCCCAAAGGGCATCAGGAAGCCCCGCGTATGTGGGCGGAAATGAAGGCGGGCGCAAAGACGCTCTATTCCATGCGCAGGATGTTTATTGTGACCATCGCGTCCATCCTCTGCATGGTGGCGTTCATGCCCATGTCCTCACTGTACCCGCTGATGACCAGCAGTTACTTTAAAGGCAACGCCTGGCACGCGGGCATCGTGGAGTTCGTGTTCGCTGCGGGCATGATGGTGGCGGCAGGGCTTGTGAGCGCGCGCGGCGAGGTGAAGGATAAATTCCGCATGATCCACCTCTCGCTGCTGCTATTGGGGCTGACGTCCCTCTTGTGCGGGCTGGTACCTGCGGATATGGCTTATTTCTGGGTGTTTGCCGTGCTTTGCGCGTTTATGGGCGCAAGCGGGAACCTCTATAACATCCCGTATATGGCCTATATGCAGCAGAATGTGCCGCCGGAGGAAATGGGGCGCGTGTTCTCGCTCATCATGAGCCTCTCCTCCCTTGCGATGCCGCTGGGGCTTTTGATCGCGGGCCCGGTGTCGGAAGCCAAGGGCGTTGCGTTCTGGTTCCTGGTTTCAGGGGTTTTTATGATGGCGGTGACGTTTGTGAGCATGCTGCTGACCGCAAAGGTGAAGGAGCGGACAGCGGAATAAAGGCGTTGGTGCAGATGGCGCGGCTCTTGGAGCCGCGCCATTTTTGTCTAATAGTAAACCCATAGGATAAATGGTGTGGTTTGATTTACAAAAGCGGTTCGGGCATGTAAAGTAAAAGGTACCGGCGTCAATGTGTTTATGCCCTCGCCGGAATTCAACGGGAACGGAAAAGAAGAGGATTTGCAATGGAACGGACAATGCCGCTTAGAAAACCGGAATGGCTGCGCGTCAGGAGTAACATCGGGGAAGAAAACCGGAAAGTCATCAGCCTTCTGCGCGAGCTTTCCCTGCATACGGTCTGTGAGGAGGCGCACTGTCCCAACTGTGGCGAGTGTTTTAAAAAGCGCACCGCAACGTTTATGATACTGGGCAACAATTGCACGCGCAACTGCACGTTCTGCACCGTTGCAAAGGCAGCGCCCGCGTGCGTGGACAAGGAGGAGCCCGTCCGTGTGGCGGAAGCGGTCAAAAAGCTGGGGCTTCGGCATGTCGTCGTCACATCCGTGACGCGGGATGATCTTTTCGATGGCGGCGCAAGCCACTTTGCGGATGCGATCCGGGCCATCCAAACGGCGTTTTCCGGCAACCCGCCCGTGATTGAGGTGCTGATTCCGGATTTTCAGGGGGATCGGGCAGCGCTTTCCGCCGTGATTGCGGCAAAGCCGGATATTATCAACCACAACGTGGAGACCGTGCCCCGCCTGTATGGGGAGGTGCGGCCCATGGCGATTTACGAACGGTCATTGGAGCTACTCTCCCGCGTCAAACAGGAGGCGCCTGCAATCTATACGAAATCCGGCGTGATGGTAGGCTTAGGAGAAATGCATCAGGAGATCGTTGCGATGATGCGGGATCTGAGAAATGTGGGATGCGATCTTTTGACCATCGGCCAATACCTTGCGCCCAGCAAACAGCACCATCCTGTTGTGGCGTATATTGCGCCGGAAGAATTTGAGGCCTACCGCACAGAAGCGCAGGCGCTCGGTTTCCTGCATGCTGCAAGCGCCCCGCTTGTGCGCAGCTCCTACATGGCGGGGGAGGCATTTGCAACTATTCGGGGGAAGCGGGGAAGCGGAGCATGATCTATCTGGTGCATGAAAGCATGGACCCTTTCTTCTGGTTTGGGTTGGAGCAGGCGCTGCTCCAGAAGGCCGCGCCGGAGGATGATTATTTCCTGCTGTGGAGGACGGAGCCTACGCTGATGATCGGCAATTACCAGATTGCGGCGGCGGAAATCAACGAAGCGTACGCCCTGCGCCGCAACATCCATATCGTCCGGCGGCAGACGGGAGGGGGCACCATATTCACCGATCCCGGAAGCTGGCAGTTCAGCTACATCATGCGCAGCCGGGAGCATCGCGAAATTGCTTTTAGGCCGTTTGTGCAGCCGGTGCTTGACGCGCTGTGGGCGATGGGGGTGGAAGCGAATATGAGCGCCCGCAACGATCTTCTGGTGGACGGCAGAAAGTTTTGCGGCAATGCGCAGCATCATTCCGGAAACCGGGTACTGCACCATGGATCGATATTGTTTGATACGGATATCGATGAAATGGTGCGCTGCCTTACGGTGGATGATGAAAAGATCATTAGCAAGGGTATTCGTTCCGTGCGGCAGCGGGTGACAAATCTAAAAGAACACATCAAGGAGCAGATAGGCGCGATCACCTTCCGGGACAGGCTTTTGGAGGAAATGCTCGAAAGCGGCGTAAAGACACGGGCACTCACGCAGGAAGAGTTTGCGCTGGCGGACAGAGCTGCGGAGCAGAAATTCCGCAGCTGGGACTGGACGTATGGCAAAGCGCCCAATTGTCAGGTAACAAAAAGCAAGCGCCTCAACGGCGGAAAAGTGGAAGTATGCATGGATGTGGATAAGGGCGTGATCGCAAATTGCAGCATTTATGGGGATTTCTTTTTTGCCGGAGAACTTGATGCCGTTACGGAGCGGCTAAAAGGCTGTCCATATACTGTGCACAGTGTACGGGAGACGCTTACCCATGCGCTCAAAGCGCATCCATTCTATTTGATTGAGACACAAGAACTCATGGAGTGCATGTTTTAGACGTATCACTGCAAAGATATATAAAGGATAATTATAACGGGGGCGAATGTTCTTCTTTGAACCATTCGCTCTTTTTTCATGAAAACAAGTGCGGCGGGCCATACTGAAAACAGTGCATTCTGCAAAGTGCAGATAATTTGCGGATGTATAAAAATTTACTTTTCATTTGCATTATATCTGTTATACTGCTATATGTGGAAGGTTTTCGATTTCCGATAAGGAGTTTGTAATAACATGCGTAAAACAAAGATTGTATGCACCATCGGCCCTGCTTCCGAGGCGAAAGAGACGCTTCGGCAGATGATTCTTGCGGGTATGAACGTCGCCCGCCTTAACTTTTCCCACGGGGACCACCAGGAACACAAGGCGCGCGTGGACCGGCTCAAGGAGCTGCGCGAGGAGCTGCAGGTGCCGGTTGCCATCATGCTCGATACGCGCGGCCCTGAAATCCGCATCGGCCGGTTCCAAAAGGGAAAGATCCAGCTCAAAGAAGGCGAAACGTTTACGCTTACCACAAAGGAATGTGAAGGCGATGAAAGCATTGCCTATATCAACTATGCGGCGTTGCCTTCTTGCGTGAAGCCCGGCAACAGCATCATGCTCGACGACGGGCTCATTGAACTTTCTGTACTGAGCGCGGATGAAGAAAACATCGTCTGCCGCGTTGTCAACGGCGGGCCGCTTTCCAATAGCAAGAGCGTCAACTTGCCGGGGCTGTATATCGATATGCCGTACCTGTCCGAGCGGGACCGCGCGGACATCCTGTTTGCGATCGAAAACGAGCTTGACTATATCGCGCTTTCTTTTGTGCGCACCGCGCAGGATGTGCTCGACGTCAAGCGGTTTTTGGCGCACCACGGCGCGCCCGGCATTGAACTGATCGCAAAGATCGAAAACCGCTCCGGTATCGAGAATATCGATGAGATCATCCGCCTGTCCGCGGGCATCATGGTGGCGCGCGGCGATATGGGCGTGGAAATCCCGTTTGAAGAGCTGCCGCATCTGCAAAAGAAGCTCATCACCAAGTGCTACAGCGCCGGCAAGCGCGTCATCACGGCGACGCAGATGCTCGAATCCATGGTCCGGAACGCCCGCCCCACGCGTGCGGAAATCACGGACGTCGCCAACGCCATCTATGACGGCACAAGCGCGCTCATGCTCTCCGGCGAGACTGCAAACGGCAAATACCCGGTGGAAACCATCCGCACCATGGTCAAGATCGCGGAGCGCACCGAGGAGTTTATCGATTATAAGGCGAACTTCAACAACGCCAGGCCGGAGCTTGATAAAAGCGTAATCAACGCCATTTCCCACGCTACCTGCACCACCGCGCATGATCTGGAGGCGGCGGCCATCGTGACCGTGACCAGGACAGGGTCTACGGCGCGCATGGTTTCGCGTTTCCGCCCGGCGACGCCCATCGTCGCCATTACGCCCAATCCGCGCACCTACCGGCAGCTGGCGCTTTCCTGGGGCGTGACGCCGCTGATGAACGATTATAAGGCGAGTAGCCAGGAGTTGTTCCTGGATGCCGCGCGCAAAGTGCAGGAAGCGGACCTTGCGCATGACGGGGATATTATCGTTATCACCGGTTCCTCCGACCGTGTGGGAGAAATCACGAACACCCTGCAAATCCATGTGCTGGGCACCGCGCTGCTGCGCGGCACAGGCAACGGGATTGCGCCCGTCACCGGACGGGTGTGCGTTGTGACAGACCCTGATGACATTAAGAATTTCCACGACGACGATATTCTGGTCATTGACCGCACTACAAACACGGTGCTGCATGAAATGCGCCGCGCTCGCGCGGTTGTGACGGAAGAGAATATAGCAGACTCCGGGGCCGCCGCCGCTTGCATGGCGCTCGACCTGCCGCTTGTCGCAGGGGCCGAGGGCGCAACGCAGGTATTGAAGACCGGCTGCCTGGCTACTGTCGATGCAAAGAGCGGTGTGGTCTATAATGGCGACAACTGCTATGTGAACGGAAAGTAACAAAATAAGCAGGCAGGGGTATTTTCATTTTCTTAAGGTATCGCCCCCTACGGTGGCGACGGTAGATTATTTTATTTAATAGCGGGAGGGCGCTGCCCCCCGCGCGGACATTTTAGAAAAGGGAAAATTTCTCCGGAGCAAAGAACAAGGCGCGGCCCGATGGGGCCGCGCCTTGTTCTTTGCCTCAAAGCAAAACAGTTACGCTTTGGATTGCTCCACAAACTGGATTGAAAGCCCGTTGGGATCACGGATAAAGAAAAAGCGCGTGCCGGGCGCGGGGGCATAGGGGCCATCCAGTTCCGCGATGCCGTAGGCGCGCACGCGCTCCATGGCTTCGTCAAGGGAAGGGGTACGGAAGCCCCAGGAAATATTGGGGATTTCTTTTGCGGCATCCGCCGCTTTGTCATAAATGAGTTCCACCTTGGCATCCCCATCGCCCAAAAAGGCGATCTCCCTGCCCAGCCCCGCGGGATAGCGGGAAACCACAGGCAGGCCCACCAGCTGCGTATAAAAGCGGAGGGACTCTTCCATATCTTTCACATAAAGCGTGCTCCAACAAAACTGCATTGGATACCTCCCAGGCTGTTTTCATTAATCATACCACACTGTGCGCAAAATCGTACCGCAGTGCTTGCAGAACAGCGGCATTCGGCATCCTGCGCTTTCATACTGCAGCAAACCCGCACAGATGGCGGCATAGCCATAAAAGTTGTGGCGCTGCGGCTTGTTTTTATGCGCGTGCGATTTTTGCCTTTGGGCGAACGCACATGCGCGGATTATCCCATATCCGCTATACCTTTATGGTATAATAAGGGTATGAATACGGATTTTGTCGGAATACGGCTTTCCGCTGTTGTAACAAAAGCCCACGCCATGCGCGCTGCAGACGCCTTTACGCCGCTGCGGCGCTTTGCGCATGCCCCGGTCATCAGCAAAAGCGCGGCTCCGGATGGGGAGGCTATGCATGCTGTTTCATGAAAAGGTGGGGCTTCTTTTGGAACTAGTCGGCGCGTCGCATACGGCGCTTGCGCGCGCCGCGGGGCTGGACGCCTCGCTGATCAGCCGCTTTCACAGGGGCGAGCGTGTTCCTTCCCGCTTCAGCCATCAGTTGGACAAGCTCGCCATGGGTGCGGCCACCCTCGCGGTTGAACGCGGCATGCAGCAAAAGCTTTGCGCGCTGTGCGGCATGGAAGGGTACAGCGACGCGAATGCACTTTCGGACGCGATTGGGGCGTGGATCAATCTTGAGGAATCCGCCCTCCGGCCGCAGCGCGCGCACAGGCAGCGGGACGGCGCGGCCCATGCGCCATATGGGAGCCTAGAAGGCGCGTTTGCCGAACGGCTGGGCGCGCTGATGGAGGTGGCGGGTGTTACGAATTTGCAGCTTGCCCAGCATCTGAATGTGGAAGCGTCTCTGATCAGCCGTTTTCGCGCGGGCGTGCGCCGCCCGGAGAGCAGCGGCAGGATGGTGGGGGAGATTTGCGCATTTTTTTCCATGCAACCCTATGCGGGAAGAACGAGGGAAGACTTCTTTCAACTCATCAATATCCCGGAAACGGAGGACAGGGAATCCGTTTTGGAGGCGCTGCGCAGCTATCTGCAGGTTCCCTACACCAACGAGGGGCGGGTCTATGCGGACCGCCTGCTTGAAACATTGGACGTCATGCGGCTGCAACCGCCGCATGAGGCGGCGGGAGCGCAATTGCCGCCTGCACGCCCGGCCCGGGCGGAGATGGAGCTTTACAGCGGCAACGCGGGCCTGCAGCACGCCATAAAACGCTTGCTTGAGAAGGCGGCGGTATCGGACGACGTGCGGCTGCTGCGCCTGTTTTCCGATCTGAGCGCCGCATGGACGCTGGAGGACGCGTCCCTTTTGCAGGATTGGGCGGGCCTGGTCCGGCGCCTGATGAAAAAAGAACTCCATATGGAGATGCTCGTCAGCCTGGATGCGGACCTTTCCAGCATGGTCTTTCTGCTTGGGCACTGGACGCCGCTTCTTTCTGCGGGCAGGCTGCATATCTACCTGCTTTCGAGGCCCGCAAAAAGAAGGTTTTCGGGTACGATGCTTTTGGCGGACAATGCCTGCGGCGTGTATTCCTTTTGTGTTTCACAAATGGAGCAGGATGCGTTTCATACCTATACGGAGCGCCCGGAGCTGATGGAACACCTCAACCTCCAGTTCGATGCGCTCATCGGCGGCTGTGAGGCCGCGCATGTGTTTGGCCCCGGCATGGAGGCGGAGTACCACAACCGGCTTGCGGCGTTTGAACGGAGCCCGGGGGATACGGATGTGCTGCTGCACTCCCTTTCCGCCTATACCATCACGCCCTCTCTGATGGAACGCATGCTCAGGCGCACAGGCGTTGCGGACGCAACGGCGCAGAAGGTACTGCGCTATCACCAGCTTGCCGCAAAGCGCGCCGCAAGAAACCTTTCGCTGTACCGGATTTCAGATTATATCCGCCTTGCGGACCCCGAAGATCTCAAAGCGGGACGCGTACGTGTGGAGCTTCCCTGGGTGGAGGATGAGGTATGCGTGACCTATACGTCCGAAGAGTATGCGGAGCATATTGCCTATACCCTTGCGCTGCTGCGCAAGCACCCGCACTACAGCGTGTACCTGTTGCCGGAGCTGCCGTTTGAAAATGTGATGGTGATGGTGCGGCAGGGCGCGGGAACCCTGATAAAAAAGCTCAACCAGCCGGCGCTTGCGGTATTTACGGAGCACCCGGCGCTGCTGCAATCGATTTCCGACTATACCGACGCGCTCAAACTCAGGAGCATGCGCGTGCATCCGGAGCGGGGGCGCGCGCTCAAAATGATGCTGGAGTACCTGTAGCCGGAAGGGCGGGAAAGCGGCGACGGAAACCAATTGTATTCGACAGCGCAGTATGCAAAATACAAGTTTTTTGCACAATTCTTGGAAAGTCATTGACATTGCTGTTTTTTCTATAATACACTCATTCACAAGATATCAGCTTTTGATATCGGCACTGTTTGGCATGAATTTTTCGTCACCTCTTACGGGAAAGACACTATGCAAATCGATAAAAAGGGAATGGCAGCATGGATCGGCCCCAAAGCGCTTTTTTATTTGACCAGCGCGGTTTTGGCGTGCCTTGTGACGCTTTTGGGAATGAGCCTCCTGCTCAACCGCAGGCTTGCGGCAAATACGCATGCGCGGCTGGATGAAACGGTGCAAAGGACCGCGGCGTCCGCGCAGCGCTATTTCAGCCAGCAGGCGGATACGCTTTATGAATTGGGCGCGCTTCTGCAAAGCAGCAAGACGCTCGACGACGGGCAGGCGCTCGCCGCGTTTGACGTCGCAAAGGCGTTGGGCGGGTTTTCAGAAATCCACTTTGCGGACGAAGCAGGGAAGTTGCAATACGAGCGGGACGCCGCCGATATTTCGGGGGAAGAATTCTTCCGTACAGCCAGGCTGGGCGGGCAGGTCGTGGGCTACCTTCCTTCCATGGCGGACGAGCATTCCTCGGGATTGATTGTGTGCGTACCGGTCGAAGTGAATGGCAAATTTGAAGGCGTGCTTTACGCGAGCCTGACGCATGATATGCTGCGGCGGCAGATTGCCGCGGAAGCGTTTGGGACTGCGGGAATCGCGCTGCTGCTTTCCCCGGAGGGACGCGTCATCTGCTCTACGGACACCGCGTTTTCGCCTGGGACATCTTTTCTGGACGCCGTACAGGCCGCAAACCCCGCGGGAGGGAAGGCGCTTGCCGCGCTCAGAAGCGGCAGTCTCCTGCAGCAGGACAGCGGATCGAGCGCGTTTCAGCGCGGCAGCGAGACGCTTTATGTCAGTTCTTTAAAGCTTGCGCCTTCGTTTGTACTGCTCCACGGCGTTACGGAGTCGGCAGCCGCAAAGCTCGACGATACGGGCGCAGTCCGCACGGTGCTGCTTGCCGTGGCGCTGGTGGCGGTATTTATCGGCCTGCTTGCGTATGTGTTTTCTTCTAACAGCAGGCATATCAAGCAGCTGCAGAATGAAAAGGAACTCTTAAAGCGCAGCGAGGAACGCTACCGGTTTTTAGAGAACCTGACCAGGGACGTGATCTTCGAAATCGATATGGTCACAAGGCGTATCGTCTTTAACCAGAACGGGCAGAAGCTTTTCGGCCTCCTTTCCGATATTGAAACGCTGGACGATCTTGGCGAGCATAACAAGCGCATCTATCAGGAGGACCGCGCGGCGCTTTCCGACCTCTGGGAAAGCGTGCTCGGCGGGGAAGAAAAGGCCGAAACGAGGCTCAGGATGTATACGTCGGGCAGCACGCTCATCTGGCTGCATGTGCAGTGCTATGTCATACGGGATGAGGAAGGCATTGCGGTGCGCATCCTCGGGAAAGTCTCCAATGTGGATCAGCAGCAGCGCGAGCTCCAGCGCCTGCAGGGACGCGCGGCACAGGATTCTTTGACAAAAGTCTATAACCGGGAAACCACGCAGTTAAAGATTGCGGAGTACCTGATGTTGCAGTGCAAAAGCGGCGGCGCGGGCCTGGGCGCGATGCTGGTGGTGGACCTCGACGGTTTTAAGCGCATCAACGACACCTATGGACATCTGACGGGAGACCATCTGCTGATTGCCATGGCGGAATGCATGCGCAATGTTTTCCGCAGTACGGATATTGTGGGGCGCATGGGCGGGGATGAGTTTGTCATCTTTCTGAAGGACATCGGCTCCGAGGTGCATGCGTTCCAGAAGGGCGAGGAACTTTGTACAGCCGTGCGTGCGCTGTCCGAAGCGTTTTCAAACGGCCTGCAGGTTTCCTGCAGCGTAGGCGTCTGTATTTGCGTGGGCGCGGAAGCCACCACGTTTGACGAGTTGTATCAAAAGGCGGATTCGGCGCTCTACCTTGCAAAGAGCAAGGGAAAGAACCAGTGCCTTCTTTATCGGGCGGATGCGTGCATCGCCTGAACGGAGCGGATTGACGGCGCTTCCCTGCAGCCTATATACTCTTTAAAGAAGAAACGGGCACGGGGGAGACGATGGGGAAGTTTGTGCTGCAAAAAGCGCCGTCCGGCTTTCGCTTTGTGTTAAAGGCGGGCAACGGGGAAATTATCGCCGTGAGCGAGCGTTACTCGACGGAGGCGGCCTGCAAAAACGGCATTGAAAGCGTCCGGAAGAACGCGTGCGCCGCGCGCGTGGAAGATCAGACGCTGCCGGGATACGAAACGCATAAAAATCCCAAGTTTGAAGTGTATCTCGATAAGGCAGGGGAATACCGCTTCCGCCTGCTTGCAAAAAACGGGCAGAATATCGCCGCAAGCCAGCGCTACCGCGCTAAGGCGTCCTGCCTTGGCGGCATTGAAAGCGTGCGGAAAAACGCGCCCGAAGCGCCGGTGGTCGCTGCGGGGCAGGGGATGTAAGAGGCTATCGCCGCAGGGGTGCATGCATCCCCTGCGGCGTTTTCCTGCGGGTCTTTTTGGCGTTTGCAAAAAGGGGCGCGGGGTATCATAAGCGTAGAATGCGCAAGCAAACAGAAAGAAGGGAACGTATATGGCTGAACTCTATCTTGCGGGAGGATGCTTCTGGGGTGCGGAAAAATTCCTGCGCGCCATCCACGGCGTAACCGGCACCCAGGTGGGATATGCAAACGGAAGGACGGCGAATCCCAGCTATGAGGACGTCTGCCGCCGCGATACCGGGCACGCGGAAGCCGTAAAGGTGGAATACGATGCTTCCGTGCTGCCGTTGGGCTTTTTGCTGGAGCTCTATTATGAGGCGGTCGATCCGCTTTCCGTGAACCGGCAGGGCGGGGATGCGGGCACACAGTACCGCACCGGCGTCTATTATACGGACGAAAGCGATCTTCCCGTGATCGAGCGCTCGCTTAACGGGCTTGAGGCGCGCCTTGGACAAAAGCCGGCTATTGAGGTCGCGCCTCTTGAGAATTATTATCCGGCGGAAGACTACCACCAACTGTATCTCGATAAAAATCCGGGCGGCTACTGCCACATCGGCATGGGCAAAATCCGGATGGCCGCAAAGGCCAGGATCAATCCGGCGGATTATCCGCCCATCCCGCAGGAGACGCTCAAAGAAACGCTCCCGCCCTTTGCCTATGAAGTGACGCAGCACGCCGCGACGGAGCCGCCGTTTGAAAACGCGCATTGGAATGATTTCCGCGAGGGCATCTATGTGGATATCACCTCCGGCGAGCCGCTGTTTTCCTCCACAGAGAAATTTGAAAGCGGCTGCGGCTGGCCGAGCTTTTCGAAGCCGATCGATCCCTTTGTGGTCCGGGAGCATGCGGACAATTCCTTTGGCATGCGCCGCACAGAGGTGAAAAGCCGGGCGGGCAATGCGCACCTTGGGCATGTATTCAACGACGGCCCGCGGGAGCTTGGCGGCATGCGCTATTGCATCAACAGCGCAGCGCTTCGGTTCATCCCAAAGGCGGAGATGGCGCAGGAAGGCTACGGCTACCTGCTGCCGCTGCTTGAAGGGCGTGAGGATGCGTCGAAATAACCGGAAAGAAGCAACAAAAGAATTTTTTGAAAATAATTTGACATCCATGCATGCGTATACTATACTATGGGTACTTAATGGGTGAAATCCCATTAACCGTCTGTGATAAAGGCAAAACCGGCGAAAGCCGGCGGCGCAAAGCTAAAGGGCCTACCGGTCTACTTTTGACCCATGGCAGCCAGTTGCCGCTTACGTCATGCAATATGCCGTCTATTTCGGCTATGTATTGGATGTTTGGCAGCTGACCCTGCGGGTCGGCTGCCTTTATTTTGTTTCCGGGCATCGTGCCCGATAAGAACGTGACTGTTATATGCAGGCGGTGCCCGGCCGTGCTTGAGAAGGGGGCTGAACGTGAGTGCTGGTAATCGTGGCTGTCGCGCTGTCGGTCCTGATGGCGTTTGGCGCATTGGCGATAGACGCAAGCGCGCTCTATCTGGAGAACGCACGGCTGCAGACCGCGCTTGATGCGGGCGTGCTTGCAGGCGCTTCCATGCTGCCGGATACGGAGGCCGCAAGGCGCGAGGCGGAATACTACATTGAGCAGAACGGCGTTTCCAAAGGGGACGTCAGCATCACGTTTGAAAACGGCAATATGGTGATTACGGCGACAGGCAGGGAGGAAATTCCCGCCGGATTTTCCGCCGTGATGGGCAAAGAGACAAATGGCGTTTCCGCCGGGGCAAGCGCGGAAAAATATTTTGCAAACAATCTGTGGCCGTATGATTACCTGTTATTCAGCGGCGATCCCGACTATACGTTTACCATGGGCGGCAACTTTGACATCGGGGGCAGCATCCATTCCAACGGCTCGCTCTACGCAAGCCCTGGCTGGGGAATGATCGCAGGCGCCGCCGAGGCTTGTAAAGACGTTTACATTAACAAATGGACGATGACCGCGGGCACAACGGTGCCCGGCGCACCGTTTGTGGAAATGCCCGATTTTACGGGCGTGGAGGCAGCAACACGGCCCAGAAAGCCTTCGCTCCCCGCGCGGCCGGAAACCTATAAAAATCTTGGTTCCGGCAATCTCCCATGGGATGCCAGCCAGACATTCCCAAACTATACCGTGATGGCAGGCAGCACCACCATCAACTGTTCGGAGGCCGCAATCAACAACACCATGCACTGCATGGGCAGCCTGAACATTACCGGCAAAGCCGTTTTGAACGGCGGAACCCTGTATGTGGACGGCAACCTTACGGTAGGCAACCGCGCCGCGTTCAACGGCAATGTCTATGTCAACGGCGATCTTGTCATCTCCGGCGGCGCGCCGGTATGTACCCTGAACGGAAACCTGTATGTCATGGGGAACATCCGCTTTGGCGGGAGCTATGCGGGTACGGGCACGCTTTATTCCGGCAAGGATATTACGTTTAGCGGCGGGTCGGTCACGCATGATGGAACGGTGTTTGCCGAGGGAAAGCTTGATATGGGCAACAGCTTTACCGGCACCGGCAACGTGTTTGCCGGGGGCGACATCACATTTAACGGCGGCGGTATGCAGATGCGCCAGACGGACAACGTCTGCGTATACTCTAAGAATGGCAATATCTATATGGTGACGGGGGATACAAGGGTATCCGGCGTGGTATACGCGCCCAAGGGAAGCGTGAAATTGAACGGGAACCATACCCAGTTTTTCGGCAGCATTATTGCATACCGGCTGACCGGAATTCCCGCAAACCTTGTGGCGCGTGCGCCGGATGAGCCGCCTGAAATTTTCGGCCCGAACGAGCCGAAAATACGGCTGATCCGCTAAAGTGCCCGGCAAATATGACGATACAGAGAGCAGAAGGAGAGCTTCCCCCGCAGAAGCGGGTTTACATGTAAAAGTTACAACCAAAAGTGATAAGTTTTAGCAAACCTGCCGAAAGGCAGCGACGCAAAGCTACAGGGCCTAAGGGCGTTACGCCTAGGGCAGCCAGTTGCCGCTTTTTGCATACTGTTGCGTGGCAGAATTCTGCCCGGAGCATATGGAATTATTTCGGCAACTGCGAATACGCGGTTGCCGTTTTTGTTTCCTTGTTTCCCATGGAAAGCGCCGTAAAGGCGGCGCAGGTTCTTTTCAGCATATGATGTTCAATGACTTTAGGAAAGGAGGTGGTTTGGGAACGCAGGCGGCGTATCCAAAAAAATGGGCTCCCGCGGGCGCGTCATCCGTTCTCCCACACGGGCGGCGTTCAGAAAACTAGCAAGCCCGCACTGTTGCAAGGCGCAGGCGTTTACAGCTTCGCGCCGGGTGGAAACCGGGCTTTACGTACACAGTTTAGCCTGCCGTCATATCGGCGGCAAAGGTGAATCCCGGAATGGTTCCGGATGACACAAGAAGAGTACTGCAAAAGTCATCTTCCCGACAAGGGCAAGACAGTCGAAAGGCTGTTACGCAAAGCTACAGGGTCTAAAGGCGAAACAACCGCCCATGACAGCCAGCTGCCGAATGAAGCCGCTTTTGTCCGCGTTTTTGCCATCCTTCTCTAAAACGGATGCAACACGAAAACGTACAAGGCCGCTCATGTTCGGACAAGTTTCTCAGTCAACCAACAAAGGAGGTCCAACATGACGATACCCGTCTTTGCGGTCATTGGCGCGCTTGTGGCGCTGCCTGCGCGGTCACTTTCCCAAAAGCTGATTCGCGACCGCCAAGGGGAACCCTGCGTGAGCCGCATGTTATGCGGAACACACTCCGCAGCGGGATGGGCCGTCATCAGTATGTTGGGCTGGGCACTCATCGCCGCCGCCAACCGGGAGGCGGGGATGGTTCGGTTGATCCAATTCGTTTGTGTGTTTGAGCTGATGCTGTGTCTGAGCGCGGTGGATATCCTCATCCGCCGCATTCCCAACGAGCTCCTGCTTGCACTTCTTTCGGTGTTTGTCATCGGCGGAATTGCGGGCGGCACGCTGCAGTTCAAAAGCAATCTGTTGGGTGCGCTCATCGCGGCCGCTGCGTTCACGCTTCCGTCAAAAATGGGCGTGAACATCGGCTGGGGCGATGTCAAGTATGCAGCGGTTATCGGATTTGGCCTTGGACTCATCGGGTTTTTACAGGTAACGGTGGTGATGGCGATCACATTGGGTATCTACACCGTTTACCTGTACGTTACCCGGCGGGGCAGCATCAAATCCTTTGCCGCCATCGGCCCCTACCTCTCTTTGGGCGCCGTGAGCGCGTTGGTGTTTCCAGTGTTGCAAACCATTCTATGACAAAACTATTTTAGAGAAGGAGCAAAAATATGAAGAAGATCATGGAAATCCTCAGGGATGAAAATGGGCAGGGCATGGTAGAATACGGCCTGATCCTTGGGTTGATCGCAATCGCGGCTATTACGGTTTTAATTGCACTCGGGCCGAAGGTGGAAGGTATCTTCAAGAGCGCTTCCAATGCAATTGACAAGGTCCCGGCGGTAAGCGCACCCGGCGCCTGAGTAATTTACACAATTCCACACCACACACAGTCTGCCGCCCGCTTGCGCGGGCGGCAGGTCTCCTAAAAGGGAAGGAACAGGGAGCGCCATGTTTCGTAACAGTGACAAAACGGCATACCGGGAACGCGGCCAATCCCTGGTGGAAATGGCCATCACGCTTCCCCTGCTCTTGCTGCTGCTCATGGGCATTATGGAAATGGGCTGGTATTTCTATAACCAGATGAGCGTAGAAAACGGCAGCCGGGAGGGCGCGCGCTACGCCATCGTCCACGCGGAAGCTACGTCGCTTACCGCAGACGTCACCTCTTTGGTAGAGGGCATGGTGTTTGGCCCCGGCACACTGAACGTTTCCCTTACAAAGACCGGCAATGATATTGCCGTTACCGTTACAAAAGCGGTGCCCACGCTCACACCCATTGCGGGCCTCTTTACAGAGGAAGACGCATTCCTGCTTTCGGCCAAAACAACCATGAAAATTTAGAAGTTGGAAGACGCATTCCTGCCTTCGGCCAAAAATAAGATTTAGAAATTATCGGGGGATACCCGTATCTCATAAACACGCAGACAAAGCGGCTTGCCGTTTGGGGGGACACATGAAGAAGATCTACATCATCGCCGTATTCATCGCGCTTTTGACGGGCGTCGCGGTGTATTTGTATGCTGCGCATCTTGAAGAAAAAGCGACGGTTGTCGTCAACACGGGTACGGTCGTGGTGTCCACGGTGCCCATAGAGCAAAACGCCAGAATCACATCCGACATGGTCATATTGCGCACCACGGCGGTCGAGTGGATCGGTCCCGGGGCCGCCACAAGGCTTGAGGATGTAGTGGGCAAGATGAGTCTGTTTCGCATTCCCGCAGGCCAGCAGATCGAGTTTGGCAGCATTGCGGAAAACGACACCGCGGCCGACGGCGGCAAACTTTCCTATGTTGTGAAGGAAGGCATGCGCGCGATCACCTTCGCGAGTGATGAAATCTCCGGCGTGGGCTTTTTTATCAATAAAAATGATTATGTGGATATCATCGCCACCACCGTTGCCATAAAAGAAGATGAAGAAACGGGAGAGATTACGGAAATCCCGGCGGTGGAGATGCTGCTTGAAAACGTGCTGGTGCTGGAGGTCGCCTCCCGCCCGCAGAATGAAGCGCAGACCAAAGAAAATTACAATTACACCTACGCGTCCATTACTGTGGAGCTGACGCCAAAGGACGCCATGAAGCTGTATTTCGCCATGCAGAACCAGCAGATCGCGCTGCTGTTGCGCGGCGCGGAGGATCAGGGCAAGGCTTCCCCGCCGGTGTATGTGCACCCGGTGTATGAATACAAGGATGTCGCATAGGAGGGGCGCATGGAGCAGCTACGGGTATTTGTCATCAGCAGCGATAAGGATGCGCGTTACCGCGCCAAAGGCATCCTGAATACGGAGGATATCGCAATTGTCGGCTATGGGGAGCTTGCCCCGTCCTGCGTGCAGAAAGCGCAGGGCCTGCAGCCGGATGTTGCGGTGCTCCTCTATGAAAACGCCGTGGCGCTGGAGCTTGCGCAGCGCATCTACCAAAGCGTGCCGCGCTGTGCGCTGGTATTGCTTACAGAGGAACTTTCCATCCCCTTGACGCGCGAGGCGCTCCAAAACGGCGTGCGTCTGGTGGTTTCCTATCAAGAGGGAACCGACGCCATTGTGGACGCCGTGCGCCGCGCGGGCGCGCTCGAACAGGTGCGCGCGGGTCTAAACGGCGCAGCCCCCGTGCAAAAATCGCAGGTAATCAGTGTGTATTCCGGCAAGGGCGGTACGGGAAAAACCACACTTGCCGTCAACCTGGCCGCCGCGCTTGCAAAGGCGGGGCGAAAGACCGCCATCGTGGATCTATCTTTAGAATACGCAAATGTCGCGCTGTATCTTGATATGCAGCCCAAGGATACCATCGCGGAGATGGCGCAGGAGCGCGGCAATCTGACGATGGACGTGCTGCGCGCGTTCACCGTGCAGCATTACAGCGGGCTGAGCGTGCTGGCGGGGCCGAATACGCCCGAAAGCGGGGAGTATGTGGAAGCCCGCCATGTGGAAAGCGCGCTCTCCGTCATGCGCCCGTTTTTTGACTGTATCTTGGTGGACCTGCCCTCCAACTTTTCGGATACCACCGTCGCCGCCATGGAAAATTCCAACAAGGTGCTTATGGTGATGCAGCCGGATATCGGCTCCGTCAAGGCGGCGCATACCGCGCAGAATGTACTTGCCTCCCTGCAGCTGCAGGAGAAGGTCCGCTATATTTACAACAAGGACGCAAAGGCGTTTCTCTCCATCAAGGATGTGCACAAGGTGCTTGGCGTCATGCCTGCCTACGTGCTCCCGCGGGATGATAAAACGGCTGACCGGTGCCAGTGCATCGGCAGGCCCATTGTGCTTGAGGAGCCGCGCACGTCGCTCGGCAGAAAGCTCATCCACCTTTCCGCGGAGGTGATGCGCGCATGAGCCTGCAAGCCCGCCTCAACAGGCCCAGGGATATCGCGGCACAGGAGGAGCACGCAAACACACCGCCCCCGGCGGAGGAAACCCGCCAGGAACAGTATCTGCTCATTATTGACCGTGTGCGCGCCGCCGTCATCGACAGGCTGCGCGGCTCGGATGTGGACCCGGACGCGGCGCAGGTGCAAAGCGTCATCGAGGATGTGCTGTCCGAATATGCGGACAGCATCACGCGCGTGGAGCGCGGCAGGCTTTCTACCATCCTCTTTCACGAGGTCATGGGGCTGGGGCCGCTTGAGGTGCTCCTAAATGATCCGAGCGTTTCGGAGGTCATGGTCAACGGCCCAAAGCAGGTGTTTATCGAGCAGAACGGCAGGATCAAGCTTTCGGACGTGCGGTTCCGGGACGAGGCCGCCGTGATGCAGGTGATCGAAAAAATCGTCTCCGCCATCGGCCGCCATGTGGACGAAGCAAGCCCCATGGTCGATGCGCGCCTCAAGGACGGCTCCCGCGTCAACATCATTATTCCGCCGCTTTCGCTGGTTGGGCCGGTCATCACCATCCGTAAGTTTTCAAAAACCCCGTTCACGGTGAGCGATCTCATTAACTTCGGCTCCTTTACGCCGCGCATGGCAAGCTTTTTGGAAGCGTGCGTCAAGGGCAACCTCAATATGATGGTGGCGGGCGGAACGGGCAGCGGAAAAACGACGCTGCTGAATGTGCTTTCCGCGTTCATCCCGCCGGATCAGCGTATAGTCACCATTGAGGACGCGGCGGAGCTGCAATTAAAGCAGCAGCATGTGATCACATTGGAAAGCCGCCCCGCTAACCTCGAAGGGCGCGGGGAAATCGCCATCCGCGATCTTGTGAAGAACGCCCTGCGCATGCGGCCGGACCGCATCATTGTGGGAGAGGTGCGCGCGGGCGAGGCGCTCGATATGCTCCAGGCTATGAACACGGGGCATGACGGCTCTCTTACCACGGGCCACGCGAACTCCCCGCGGGACATGGTTTCCCGTATCGAAACCATGGTGATGATGGCGGGGATGGATATGCCGCTTTTTGCCATCCGGAGCCAGATCGCTTCCGCGATTGACGTCATCGTGCAGCAGAGCCGTTTGCGGGACGGTTCCCGCCGGGTCGTCAGCATCACGGAGATCACCGGGATGGAAGGCGATATCGTCAGCATGCAGGACATTTTTGTGTTTGAGACGGACGGCTCCACGGATGGGCAGGGGCGCTTCAACGGACGCTTCAAAAGTACGGGCGTATATCCGAAATGCATCGCAAAGATCCGCAGCAACGGCATCCCCGTCTATGACGAATGGTTCCAGTAAACAACGTGTTTTCGCAGTGCTTTGAAAGGAGGAGAAAAGGATGCAGGGGATGTTTCTTGCAATCAGCGCCGCGGTACTGGTGTTTCTCCTCTGCGTGATCCTGCTGCAGAGAGCGTACCGGGATACCCTCAAAAGCGGTGAGCGCCTGTCAAAGCTCTCCGGTGACAAAACGGCCGTTGCGCCGGAACGCATGCGCGCGGAAAAAAAGCCGCGCATCAAAATCTCAACGGTGCTTGTGGACCAGCTTGCAAGCGCGGGCGTGCCCATGCGTGCAGAGGAATTTTTGCTGATATGGGTCGTGCTTTCGTTAATACCGCCCGCCATATCGGCGCTGCTGGAGGCGCATGTGTTCGTTTCCGTCACACTCACCGGCATCGGCCTTGTGCTGCCGCCCTTCTATGTGCGGCACAGCCGCGGCAAGCGGTTAATCGCGTTTGAAAAACAGCTGCCCGACGCCATTGCGAGCGTGAGCAACTGCTTAAAAAGCGGCCTGACATTCCAGCAGGGTATGCAGGCCGTGGCAGAGCAAATGCCGGAACCCATCTCCAAAGACTTTGGCCGGGTGATGCGGGAGCTGCAGCTTGGCAGCACCACGGAGCGGGCGCTAGGAAACCTTGCGCGCCGTGTGCCAAGCCCGGATGTAAAGCTGCTGGTCACGGCCATCCTCATATCCCAGCAGGTGGGCGGCAACCTGTCCGCGGTGCTCGACAACATCGCCCAGACGGTGACGGACCGCATCCGCATCAAGCAGGAGGTGCGCACCATCACCTCCACAGGCCGGATTTCCGGCATGGTGATCGGCCTTTTGCCGATGATCCTCGCCGTGATCCTTGTGCTGATGAATCCCAAGTATATGCAGCTGCTGTTTGAGCGGCCGGAGGGGCACATCATGCTGATCATTGCGGCCGTCATGGAGGCGATCGGCTACATGCTCATCCGAAAAATTGTTTCTGTGGAATATTAATACGCGGTTGCCCGGCAGTACAGCGCAAAGAAGGAAGGGGGAGAGGGTATGCAGTTTCTTGTCATCAGCAGCGCGGCGCTTGCGTTCGTGCTGGTGCTGCTGCTCTTCAGCCGTCCCAGGAGGCTTCTTGGCGCAAAGGAGCGCCGCGTCAAGAACATTGCGGAAACGGACAAGCTCCTGCTCGATGAGCTCAATGCGGATTTTCACGAGCGCTTTATTGCGCCGCTGTTAAAAAAGCTCAGCCATGCGCTGCGGCGGGTGACAAGGTCCGGGAAAAAAGAACGCGCCGGAAACGAAAAGATGGAGCGGCAGCTCCGTATGGCGGGCATGTACATCGGCGCTTCGGGGTTTTTTGTCGTCCGGTTTCTGGTGGCGCTGGGCCTGTTTCTATTAACGGCAATGCTGCTGCGCATGACGGTGCTTGAAGTATATCTAAAGCTTCTGCTAATGCTAGCATCCCTGATGCTGGGGCTGCTTGTGCCGGTGTACTATATGCGTTTTCGCATCCGCTCGCGCCAGCGCTCCATCAAAAACCAGCTGCCGGACATGATCGATATTCTGACCGTCAGCATCGACGCGGGCCTGGGCTTTGACCTTGCACTCAGGCGCGCGCTCGATAAATTTACAGGCGCGCTCAAGGAGGAAATGACGGTCGCCGCCATGGAAATCCAGATGGGCAAGCCAAGGCGCGTCGCGCTGAGTGAGCTTGGCGAACGCAACGATGTGCCAGAATTAAGGACGCTTGCCTCCGCCGTCGTGCAGTCCGAGCAGATGGGCACGCCCATCAAGCAGGTATTAAAGACCCAGGCGGCGCAGTTAAGGCTTGCGCGCAAGCAGTACGCGCAGGAAAAGGGCATGAAGGCTTCCGTGAAAATGCTACTGCCCATGGTGGCGTTCATTTTCCCGGTGATATTTATCATTCTGCTGGGGCCGACGATCATCCGCGTGATCGATACCTTTTCGTAAGCGGAGAAGAAAAACAAAAGGCAGGTGGCGTTATGAAGTATGCAATTTTGTATTCTGACGGCAAGGCGATTGCGCGCATCCGTGTGGCGGACCGGTTTTTCCGCCGCCTGAAAGGGCTGATGGGCGAGAAGGATATCAAGGAGGGGCTGCTGTTGCATCCCTGCGCGCAGGTCCACACGTATTTCATGCGCGAGCCCATCGATGTGATTTATCTGGATAAGCACGGGCGCGTGCTGTCCGTGGAAGAAGCGATGGAGCCCGGGCGCATGGGCTTTTACATCCACGGCTGCCAGAGTGTGCTGGAAATGCCCGCCTACCGGTGGCGGAAGCTTGGCTGCGCGGAACAGGTGCGCATACTTGAAGTGGGGAGAATGGATGATGGCCAGGCAACGGGATGAAAAATTATATTGCGCCGCACCGCCGCCGGTGGATTTTGCAGGCTATAAGCGTGGAGAACTGATTGCCATTGCCACGGAGCAGGCGCAGGCGCTTTCGGATATGCGCTGTGTGCTATACCGGGAAACGGATGCGCTGCGGGAGGAGCTGCAGGTGCTGCAGGCGGAAAACCGCGCGCTTCGGGAAACGGTTATTGGACTGCAGGCGCAGCTTGCGGGTGCGCCAACGGCGAAGGGGGACATTCAGAAGGAAGCGCTGAAGGAGCGGCTGCGTCCCATTGTGGCAAAGCTTTTAAAAAAGCATCGGGACGAAACCGAGGGGCTCCGCCGGCAGATGGCAGCGCTCCAGCGGGAGCATTCGGAAATATATGCGCAATACCAGCAGGCACTTTTGGAACTTGCACAGGCGAGGCAGCGCTGCGACGCATTGGAGCAGGCGGCGAGGCCCCTGGAGGAAGACGTACGCCTGGAAGGGCAGCGCGCCCTCAAAACGGCGCTTGAGCAGGCCGCCCTCCGGGAAGAAACCATACAGGCGCTGACGAAAAAGGCAGAGGCTTCCTCGTTCCATTACCGGGCGCAGCGCGCGCAGGCGATGGACGCCCTGCGCGATGTCCGGGAAAGCATGGAGCAGCTGGCCCAATGCCTGCAGCCGGAGGAGGGGGAAGGAAACCCGCGCAGGCAGCCTAGTGTTGTGCGGGAAAAACTGATGCCCTTCACGCGGGAGCACGGCAGGCACTAAAAAAGGAAAAGCGTGAACCAAGAAGCGGCAGGATTCTGCCGCTTCTTATATGGAAAAATACGCCATGCTGCGGTATAGTAATAAAAACGCAGGGGGTAACGCGAATGGAGCGGAAAAGCATCGTCTGGGACTCTATGTTTGGATGCAAGGTGAACAATATCCTTTATCGGCAGCAGGCTGAGGCAAAGTCGCTTGTCGTGCTGTTCCCCGGGCGTGGGTACACCTGTATGAAGCCGCTTTTGCATTATGCCGCGATGGCGGCAATGGAACACGGGATGGACGTTCTTTGCCTGGAGTATGGATTTTATCAGGCAGGGTCGGAGTTTACCGCAAGCGATATCGCACCCTTTGCTGGTGAGCTCTGCGGCATTCTGCGCGCCGCGGGCGTGGCAAACTATCAAGAACTGTTCTTTATCAGCAAAAGCCTGGGCACGGTATTGGCCGGAGAGGCGGCGCAGGAATTCCAAAAGCAAACCATCCATCAGTTGTTTTTAACGCCGGTGGAACGCACGCTGCCGTTTCTGCTTCGCGCGCCCGCCTATACCATACTTGGCACGGCGGATGACGCGTTCCCGGCGCATTGCCTGGAGCAGGTACGCGCCTTGTGCCACTGCAAAATCACGTTGATCCCCAATGCGGACCATTCCCTGGAAACAGGGGACGGTGTAGAAAAAAATCTTGCGATTATGCGTGAGATCGCAACGGTATATCAGTCGTTTTTAAAACAGGAATGAGGAAGCGCTTATAAACGCGGGGATAGAATGCATTCAGGCTCGGATGCGCACACTAAGTGCAAGCGAGGTGATGCGACATGCCAGAGATACCGGATGAATTTTTAACGGCGTTGTCACGCGATCCGCAGGCAATGCAGCGGTTTTCCGGGCTTCCGGACCCGGAAAAGGATACTGTGCTTCATAAGGTGCGCGGCGCGCGCACACAGGGCGATCTTGATGATATCGTCAACAAGCTATAGTCCTGTTGCAATGCTTTAAGGGAGGGATGCAGTCATGATGGAAATGCCGCAGGGGCTGCTGCAGGCGCTGGCCCATGATATGGGCGCCATGCGCCGGTTTGCACAGCTTCCAAGCGCGCAGCGGGCGGCAATCGTCAACCGCGCACGCAATGCAAACAGCCGGGAAGAAATGGATGAGATCGTAAACAGGATATGATGAAAGCGGCATGGAAACATGCCGCTTTTGATGAAATTCTCCAGGGAGCTTTGTTTAAGGTGCATTTTAGGATGGGCGCTTAGGCCGTTACGGTCCTAAGCGGTGGTTGGGGCAGAGCCCTCAACACCTGTATCCATGCCGCCTTGTATTTAGAGCACCTTCCGAATATTAAACATGGCGGCAAGCTCGCCATAGCTTGCGGGGGAAAACCGGCCGATGGTCCAGAAGCTCACGCCGCCCAGCCCGAATTCCTTCACCAGCGCATAGCGCGCGCGTACGCTTTCCCGGTTTTCAAACCACACCACATGGCGCTCCGTTCCGTCCATATAAAAGAAATAGGGCGCTTGCGCCTCGGGATCAAACTGAATGGTGGCGTTGTGCTCTCTTGCCAGTTCTTCGGCCTGCGCAAAGGAAATGGAGCGGGCCGCGCGGCCCTGCACATAGGGCAGCGTCCAGTCGTAGCCGTAGTTCGGCATGCCCATGAGGATTTTCGAGGGCTCGATCACGCCTACGGCGTATTCGAGCACGCTTCTTACCTGGTTGGCAGGGGCAACCGCCATCGGCGGGCCATAGGTGTGGCCCCATTCATAAGTCATCAGAATGATATGGTCCATCAGCTTGCCGATGGCCGCATAATCGTGCGCTTCATAGAGGATGCCCTGCTGCTCCGTGCTGGTCTTGGGGGCGAGGGCAGTCGTAATGATATAGCCAAGCGGCCTTACGCGCTCGGTGGCACGCGTCAAAAATGCCACGTATGCATCGCGGTCGTCGGGAAAGATGTATTCAAAATCCACATCCAGCCCGTAGTAGTTTTTCGATTTGAGGATGTTGACGATATTGTTTAGCATTGTCTCCTGTAACTGTGTATCCATCAGGATGGTATGCGCAAGGTCGCTCGAAAAGGAGCCGTTTTCGCCGATGTTTGTAATCACCATCATAGGGGCGACGTCGGCCTCGCGCGCGGCCTGAATCAGCGGTACATCGTCAATGGGCGTGAGCGATCCGTCCGGCTGTACCTGATAACTGAAGATGCTCAAATACGTCAGGTACGGCAGCGTGCGCCTGAGGACGTCCATATCAATGGTCGGGAAGGAATAGCCGTTGACATAAATGCGCATGGCTGCTTCCGGTTCCTCGGGGATGGTAAGCCGCATGCCTACAGAGATCATGGCAGGGTCGGTAATGGCGGGGTTCGCAAGCAGCAGAAGCGCCGGCGTGCGCCCGAATGCGCGCGCAATGGAGTAGAGCGTATCCCCATCCTGTACGATGTATTCCTGCAAGGCGGCCACATCCTTTTATCAAAAGATCGGTTCATATTACCTTATTGAAAATGCGTTCCAAACATGCCGGATTTCCAATATTTTGCTCGAACTCTTGTGGCAGAAAGAAGTACGCCGTAAACGTGTGGATATCTTTTGTTGCCTCAGGTACACGCAAAGGACGGGTTGCGTGGTATAATAACCGAAAGCGGCCAGTATACCATTATTTTTATGCGCGTGTGTTTTTCGCCCTTGGGCGAGTGTACATGCGCGGATGACCCATATCCGCTTTGCCCCTATGGTATAATAGGTCTATCTTACGATCCTGAAAGGGAAGAGCATGCTGTTTTCACCGCTGTTTTCCGGGTCTTCCGGCAATGCGACATTTATAGAGGCGGGCGGCGTCCGCCTGCTGGTGGATGCGGGGCTTACGGGCATCCGCATCGAGCAGGCACTTTCGGCCATCGGCATCCCCGCCGGCACCATCAACGGAATTCTCGTGACCCATGAGCATATCGACCATGTGCGCGGTATCGGCGTGCTTTCGCGCAAGCACGGCATCCCCGTATACGCCAACGCCGCCTGCTGGGAGGCGATGCCTGCTAGCATCGGCGAAATCGCGCCGTGCTGTACGCGCGTCATCGAAACGGGGCGGGATTTTTACATCAAGAACGTCAATGTCACGCCGTTTGCCACCCCACACGATGCGGCGGAACCCGTGGGCTACACCCTGCGGCATGAAAAACGCTGCGCGGGGGTATTGACGGATATCGGCCATATCGATGAACGCCTGATTGACGCCGTGGAGGATTGCGATATCCTGCTCATCGAAGCGAACCATGATATCGAAATGCTCAAGTCCGGCAGCTATCCGTATCCGCTCAAGCAGCGCATTCTGTCAAACCGCGGGCATCTGTCCAATATTGATTGCGGGCGCGCGCTGTGCAGGCTCTATGCGCGCGGGCTACGTAACGCCATATTGGGCCATTTGAGCCGGGACAACAATGAGGAGCAGCTTGCCATGGAAACCGTGGCGCTCCAGCTCCAGGCGGAGGATATTTATTCCGGCATGCGCGTTGCCATGTCCCACCGGGACAGGCCGTGCGGCGTATTTCACCTGGAAGCCTGACGGAGGCCCGTTCTGCCAGCGTCATTCCGAATAACAGGAGGGTCAAATGAAGCCCATTACTCCGCTCCAAATCAAAACAGCCCGCGGCATGGACAAATGGACGCTGTGGATTATCCTCGGCATGCTCGCAATCAATATCGGCTTGGGCTTTATTCCCGGCATCATGAGCGACCTTGTGCGTCTCTATGCCGTCAGCGCCCTCTTCTTGGAGCTTGGCTGCATCTACATTCCCGCAAGTACGTTCATTGAGCGCAGCGGCGGGCGCAAGGCATTCGGTTTTTCGCGCATCAGCGGGTGGGAATGCGCATGGGCGGTGCTCTTTGGCGTGGGCGTATTCTTTTTGTCCACCGCGGTGAACGGGCTTACGCAGTTCCTGTGGCAGCTGCTTGGCGCAAACCCGGACATGATGCCCACAACGCCGCTGCCTACCGAGGGCGGATGGCGGCTCATTGCAACCATATTCTTAGTTGCGGTCCTCCCCGCTTTTGCGGAGGAGACACTCTTCCGCGGCGCGATGCTGCACGCATGGCTGCCAAGAGGGAAAAAGCGCGCGCTTGTGTATACGGCCATCCTGTTTGCGCTGGTGCATTTCCAGCCCGCGGCGCTGCCCGCCTACCTTCTGTTGTCCTTTGCGCTTGGTTACGTTGCGCTCGCCACAGGCTCCGTGTTCCCCGCAATGATTGTGCACGGCGTGAACAACCTGTTTGGTATATTGATCACGTATCTTGCCGGGGATGCGGCTGTATCCGAGACGGCACAGGCAACGCTCACGGCGGAAATGCTGCCGGTACTGCTCATCTACGCCGCGCTTGGCGTGGGCGCCTGCCTTGGCGGGTACCGCGGCATGAAGGCGGCGGCGGGCATGCGTACTGCCGTGCATCCGGATGCCGCAGACACGGAGGCCGCAGTACAGCAGGATATGCCGGAAGAGGCTGCGCCCGCGAAGAACCCGAAGATCAGCGCACCGCTCGTCGTGATCTTCGTAATATTGGGCCTGGTGAACCTGTTCGTGCTGATCAGCATGTTCTTAGAGTTGCCGCAGGGCATTGCCATATAGGCGGGGGAGCACGGATTGCGGATTGCGATTTTATGTACGGGCAAATTGAAGGAAGCATATCTGCGGGACGCGGCGGACGAATATAAAAAGCGCCTTTCCCGCTATGCGGAACTGGAAATCATCGAAACGCCGGACGAACCTGTGCCGGAGCGGTATTCGGAAGCCCAGCGCATCCAGGCCATGCAAAAAGAGGGTGAGCGTATGCTCCGCGAGGTTGGTCCGCGTGATTTTGTGGCCGCGCTTGCCATCACCGGCAAACGCCATACGTCGGAATCCTTTGCAAAAAACATGGAAGCATGGATGGCGGGAGGGTTCACCCGCATCGTATTCATCATCGGCGGTTCGCTGGGCCTCTCCCCACAGGTGCTTGCCCGCGCGGACGCGCAGCTTTCCCTGTCGGATCTGACATTTCCGCATCAGCTTGCGCGCGTGGTGCTGCTTGAGCAGGTTTACCGCGCGTTTCGCATCATCAACAACGAACCCTACCATAAATAGCAGAACCCGGGGCATTCCCGTAACAGCAACCCGTGGTTGTCAAAAGCGCGCCGGATGGTTGATAGCGTACGGGCGCTTTCTTTTGTACCATGTGCTTGAGGTGATATGAAATGAAGTTTCATGAAAAGCTGCAGGTGTTGCGTAAGGAATATGGCCTTTCGCAGGAAAGATTGGCGGAGCGCCTGAGCGTCTCACGGCAGGCGGTTGCAAAATGGGAGGCGGGGCAGTCTTACCCGGATGTGGACCGGCTGCTGGAGTTGAGCGATCTCTTTCAGACCAGCGTGGATCAGCTGCTGCGAAACAGGGCGGAGGACGCCTGCGCCTATCAGAACGCCGGAGCGCTTGTGGAAGCGGATGATGTTGTGCTTGAGTTCTTATGCCGCGCCAAGCAACACACGTTTGCGGGATATGGTAAGAACTGCACTTCCTGCCGGCCATCCTCGCATGACCTGAAGTATGAGGAGGGAGACCTTCTCTACTACGATACCTATTTGGGCGGGCAGCGGTTTGCGGGGGAAGAGGCACTGTTTCGGGATGGTGTGGCGTTCTGGAGCATGAACTATGCAGGACGCATCCTTTCCGAACAATACAAGGAGAGCTTTCTAAACGACGTACTCATGCGCGTACCCAAAGAGTACCCTTACCGGGGGCCGCTTGTATACCGGGATGGGCGGTATACCTATCATTGCGTCATCAACGGGGAGTTCTCATGGTTCAATGGCTATGAGGAAATCTTTTGTGACGACATCAAGGTATACGAGTGCTTCTTCCACGGAGGCGGTGTCCGGTAGCGGCCCTCTTTTTTGCCGCATGCCGCAGTGGTATAATGAGAAAAATACGCCGCTCAGGCGTGAAGCGGGAGGAGATCAGCATGCAGGTGCGTACGGCTTCCATAGGGGAAAGGGATGCGCTCAGCGCGCTCGCGTTCCGTTCCAAGGCCCATTGGGGATATGATGCGGAGTTTATGGAGAAAGTGCGCGAAGGGCTGATGGTGCCCGAAGAGCACCTCGAAGCGGGCTATGTGCATGTGCTTGAAGATGGGGGAGAGACGGTCGGCTTCTTCAGCTTCATACCTGTGGAGGAACAATGGGAGCTCGATTTCGTGTTCATCGATCCGCCGTTGATTGGCAAAGGGCATGGGCGCGCGCTGTGGGGCGCGGTCATGCAAGAGGCAAAGCGGCGGGGCGTTACGGAATTTACCGTTACTGCAGACCCGTATGCGGAAGGCTTTTACTTGAAGATGGGCGCCGTACGGGTATCCGAATTTCGCTCCACCGTCATCCCGGGCCGCGCAATCCCAATCTTGAAAGCGACGGTACAGTAATGGTGCACGCCCGAAACAAGGAGAACGCGGATGCTGTGTGATCCAAGGGAGCTGCTCGTATACGCCGCGCTCGATGCGCTGGAGATTCCCTATGAACGCTTTACGCATGGTCCGGCGATGACGATGGAGGATTGCGCCGTGTTTGATGCCGGGCGGGACGCCGCGCATTGCAAGAATCTGTTTTTAAGTAACCGCCAGGGTACGCAGTTCTATTTGCTGCTGGTGGTGGGGGAGAAGCCATTTGTAACAAAAGACATCAGCCGCCAGCTTGGCGTTTCCCGCCTGAGCTTTGGCACGCCCGAACAGCTTCAAAACACGCTTGGCGTGCTGCCGGGCGCTGTGACGCCGATGGGGCTGGTGCATGCGTGCGCAAAGGATGTGCATGTGGTGCTGGACCGGGAACTTTCCGGCTGGGAACGCGTGATTGTGCATCCCAATGTGAATACCGCGTCTATCGTGTTAAAAACAAAAGACCTCCTGCGCTTTCTTGCCGCAAGAGGGAATACGCTCACCTATGTAACGGTGCAGGCCGGGGAAGCGACATAGAAAAACGCTACGGCGTGATGGGCACAAGCTTGCCGTGCACCACGTAGCGCGCCTCATCGTACTCATAGGTGCAGGTGGAAAGGGTGACGATGCGGTCGCTTGCCGCTATGGCAACATCGCTTGTAAAATCGGACTGTTCACGCGCATGCTCTAAAAACGCGAGAAATCCGGCTTCGGTATCGAAGCCTTTTTTGTACACGTCGTTTGTGGCGTAGCCATCCGTAATGTATCCCGCAAACAGCTCCACCCGGTAGGTTGCGTCCGGCAGGAAGAGCAGCATGGTGGGGTGGACGTTGTAGTAGGTCTGGTCTTTGTAGTTGACCAGCGAAGCGAACATCGCGCCGTTTTTCATATGGTGCCCGTAGATGATGGTGTTTTGGTCGGCAAAGGCCTTCGCATTGCCCGTATCTACAAACAGCGTGCCCATAGGGTTGCGCTCCTTATTGAAAAGATGCGCCAAATAATAGCTGTTGTTGCCGCCCTGTACGACAGGGTAGTTGATCAGCGTCCCTTCCGCGTACAGCCACGCGTAGAACTCGTCATTCTGCGCATTCAGCGCCGCAAAATCCAGCTGCAGCATCGGAAACGGGGTGGGAGCAGGCTCTGCGGGGGCATTTTGCGCGGCAGCGGAGGGCGGTGTCGCTGCGGCACTTTTTGAAAGCTCCAGATACAGCGCGTCTCCTGCGCGGTATTCAAGCAGCGGGAGCACAAACAGCACCCCGCAGGCAAGCATGGCCGCGGCACATAGAAAGATCATGAGGTTGAGCAGTGTTATTTTGGGACTGCGCTTTTCTTTGGACATAGAAACCGCCTGCTTTGATAGAAAAGATGCCTTTGTTCACAGTAAAACCGAAAAGAAAAGGCGGCGTGTCAGGCCGCCTTTTTTCTGCAAGTCTCAATCATGATGCATGCTGCTTGCGGCGCTTGTATAGAAGAACGGCAAGCAGGATTGCAAACACAACGAACAACCCGCCCCACAGCAACAAATTTGCGTGATCGCCCGTGCCGGGAGAAAGCGGGATGGTATTTTCATTGATGGTGATGGTAGCGCCGGGGCCGAGCGGGATGCGCGGGCCATCGTCGTCATCGCCGCCATCATAGGGAACATAGACGTCTGCTTGGAACACCCAGTTCACCTTGCCGACGGCGTCCATATAATCGTTATTCAAATCGGCGGGCAGCTTCATGGTGACCGTAAGCGTTTCTACGTCCCCCGCATAGAAACGCCCCAGATGCAGGAAGGTGCCCGCATTCGTGGTGACTCCGTTTTGCGGCCAGGCGGAAGAGACGCGTTCCGACACAAGCAGAGTGCCATCTTGCTTGCGAATTTCCATGGTGACTTTATCAAAAAGGCCAGCCTTGCTTTCGTTGACGGGCTCTCCTTTCAGGAAGAGTTCGATACGCTCATAGGAAGCGTTGCTGACCGTTACTTTCTGCGTATAGGTTTCGCCGGGCATCATGTTCTGAAAATTCGGGAACAGCCCGGTTCCGGAATTGTCATCGGGGGCGAATCCGAAAAGGGTACCCGCGTAGCTTCCATTGTAGGTGGCGGAGGCGTCCGCCGCGTATGCCGTTGCCGCAAACGAGAACAGCAGCAATACGCCGATGATGACGGTGCCCGTCCGTTTCAGGCTGAATCGTTGTTTCATGTGTTCATCCCCCTATGTATCCCGCAGGAATGCGGGGTTGGATCAAAGGCAAGGGTACTGTGCTGCGGCAGTAAGGTTTCCAGGGCGCAGGTTCCTGCGCCCTGGAAAAGGTAAATCGTTAGAACTTTCCGTCGAAGAAGCTCCTAATGGTAGCAAACTCTTCGTCTGTAATACCATCTGTGATCTGGCTATAACTTGTGAAGATACCCTGCGCCTGCACTGCTTCTGCGGTTACTTTAATATCATGGACCGTGTTTCCATTAATTTGACCATACTCATTCAGGTCATCAGCGGTAAGTGCGGTGCTGAAGTGAACCTGCTGGAACAACTGGGTGGTCCGGAAACTCTTAGCGCCCTGCGGATTGTTGGCAGTGAGGGGCGCTCTATAATAATAGTAGTCGCCGTGTTTTTCCCAGCCAGCGCCCAAAACGCCATCTTGATAATTTGTTCTAAAGGTAATTATATCCTTATACTCATTAGGAACGGTAACCTTCACACGAACAAAGCAAGGATTTTCGCCAATGTTAAAGATTGTTGGATCCTTGTCTAAGGACTCGCCAGGATATACGTTTGGTGCGTCTTTTGAGCCGGTTGACACCCATGAGGGTTCTTGTATTTCGATGGCAACATTACCAACAGTAAAGGTATTTGTAGCTGTTTCCTTATCCGTAAAGTACGCCAACGTCACGCCAAGCGCTGTGACAGCAACAAGAGAGAGTGCCAATGCGATTACGAGAATTTTCTTTTTCATGTTCCCTTTCCCCTTATATCGTTTTTTCTGCGCCAACTGCATTGGTGATCAGGCAATGCAGCAAGTTTCATTGTTTAGAAATCCGCGGGCAGCTTGCTCAGTGCGGTTTCAACAGTGGCATCCATGCCTTCATACTGAACGGCAGCAAAGGAAATCCGCATAGTGTCTGCGGAGACGGCAGACAGGTCTGCCTGTGTTGCTGCTGCGCTCACTGTAATCTGGTTGTTCTCGAATGCCGGGAAGGATACATCTGCGGCGGAGGTATCCACAATTCGGTAATAGATGCCTGCCCGGCCTGTAATCGTCTCCCAGCCAGAGGCAGGCGTGTAGGTAACAACAGCGGCCATATTTGCGCTCATAGTAACCTTAAAGAACACATAGGCTTTCTCACTGTCCTGCTTGACGGTTACAGTGGGGTCTTTTATGAGCGTCTTGCCGGGGACAAGCTTGTGGTCTGCACCTGTTTGTTTCCAAAGGGGCTCGGAGGCTTCAATAACCACATGCCCAACAGTAAACGTATTGGTTACCGATGCGCTGTCAATAAACCACGCCAGCGTTCCGCCGATGCTTCCGGCAATCAATATTACGGCGGCCAGCGCCAGCAAAAGAACTTTCTTTTTCATCTTCTACCTCCACAAGTACTCGTTGCGCATCATAAGCAATAGGAATTGCAGGTTAAGGAGCGGTTGTTGCCGCGGCCTTTTCAAATGCTGCTTTTGCAGTCGAAACGCCCATGCCCTCTGCCTGTATGGACTGTGCAAGCACCTGCAGTTCAAAGTGTTTGCCGGAGTATACTGTATCCAAATCATCTTTCACGGTCAGAGAAACGATCAGATTTTCCGTTTCATCTTCCGCATCGATTGAAGAATTATAATAGTAATAATTATCGGTGGGATTATAAGTCCACTGGTCTGACTCGGTTCCAAGATTCAACGCATAGTTGCATTGTGACAAATCGGCATATAGGCCGGTACCATTCCCATCTTTATCGCGCCAGACAGGTACCAGCGCCACACGGATATACGCAGGAACGTTGCCGGTATTTTCTACTGTAACTTCACTTTTCGTTGCTTTATCAAACGTTTCGTTGATGCTGATTGGTACCTTGCCAAGTTCAAACGTATTCATAAGCGCGCCCGGCGTCGAGGTCAGCCATGCCAGCGTACCCCCAATAGAGGCCACGACCAATAGCAGCGCGGCAACTACAAGCAAAAGCGTCTTGTTGGTTCTCTTAAAAAGTCCCTTCATGGATTACACCTCCGGCTGTTTTGGGGTTGCTTTTTGCTTGGCGCGGGCATCCGCTTCTTCCGCTTTTTTGAGAAGATCGGGGATGAACACGAGGATCAGCAATACAAGGATTGCCGTACCGGAGAGAATCATACCTTTCTGCGTGGAAAGCGCGCTTGCCACATAGCCCAGCTTCGGTATGGTAAACACCGGTTTGCCAATGAGGTTGTTAAAATGCACGGGCGCACCGTCCGGGTTGTCGTTTGCATCGCCCTTGGTGAGGAAATAGCTGTTCACCTTGTCGATCTCTACCACCCGGTGCGTAGCGACAAGCAGGTCCGCATTCAATACGAATGTGATAGGATCGCCTACCTCAATGCTTTCCGGCGCTACCTTCTGCACGTAGATGAGGCTGCCCACATGGTAGGCGGGCTCCATGGAGCCGGAAAGCACCGCAAACGGGGTCAGGCCGATAATACGCACACCTGCCAGCAGTACCGCCAGGAGAACAACCGCAGCGACCAGCACGGTGGTCAGAATGTTCCAAATGGTCTTTATTGTCTTTGGCAAAGCACATTCTCCTTTGTAAGGCAATTATGCGGTAGGGATACGGGTATAGGGGCTGAATCTGTTCACCTTTGCGCTTTCGCCGGAAAGCCAGAAGGGGATAAAGCCGCTGTTGTTGACAGCGCAGGCAATGGCAGTGTCATACGTTCCGTTTGTCTGGTCTCCAAGTGTCTGATCACCGCTATCCCAGGCACACGATACCGAGCCATATCGCCAGGACCAGCGGGTGTTCGGGTTCGTGTTTTCTTCCACGGTATAGGTGCCTTTGGGCAGCCCGCTAATGGTCACTTCCGTTCCATCTCCGGGAAGTATTTCATAAAATGTTGTGGCGTAACCGGCGGGCTGCGTTGATCCATCCAAGGAAGCCCACGAGATTTTCACAATATAATTGTCTCCCGCAGTTCCTCCGGTTTTCTTAAGCTTGAGGGTGCCGACAAACACCGTGATCGTGAAATGATGTTCGGGCTCTCCTAACGCAAGCGCCGTAGGATTATGGATGGTTGCCTTCGATGTAATGTCAATTCCGTTTGCGTACATGCGGATGGAAAAATGCTGTTCTCCGGCGGATGCAGGGGTAAATTCGGTCGGAACAGTCGCAGCTTCAATCTGATAGCTGGCGGTTGGCGCTCCGCTTGGCAGGGACAGCCCCGCCGGCGCGTCGGCTGTCAAGTTCCATTCCGGCTGGCCGAAGGATGCGAGGTAAGGTTCCCAAGCAAGGGTCTCTCCTAGGAACAGGCTTCCGTCTTTGCAGGTGAGCGTAGGCATTCCGACAAAGACGGTGAAGTGCTTTCCAAGCGTTCTCGGGGCGGACAGGAGCGTATAGTCCCCACCGGCCAACACAACATTGGTTCCGCCGCTTGAATAGCCGACGCCTGTGACGGCTATCGATGTGTCGCCGTCAGGATAAGCGGAGGCAAAGTCCTTATCAAACGCGAGGGCAAGCGTTGGAGCCGCGCCCATGGCGGCAAGCTCCGTAGCAGTTTGCACGGTGCTGCCATGCTTCCATACCGGAGTGGAAGCCGCGGAGGACAATACAGGCCTATTCGTCAGATGCACGGCAAGATTCTGCAGCGCAATGGTCGGCTTAAAGACATTTACTGTGGCAGTTTGCGTGAACTTCACATCATCGGAATTCGGTATATTTGCCGCACCTTTAGCGTCCGCGTCAGCTGGAGCAGGATTGACGGTTGCGGTAACCGTATAGGTGTTCGTATCCAAAGAAGGCTTGAATGGGTTACCCACGGCGGGGTCTGTTGAAAAGCTGACCGTTACATATGCGTATTTCCAGGCATCGTTGCCTGTCTCTACAGGCGCTTGATAAAGCTCCGCGGGGGTAAGCTCGGTGCCGATATAGACGTTCTTCGTAGTGGCGCTAAAACTGTACTGGATAGCTACGTTCGCTTTGGGCACGGTAAACTGCTCAATGCAGGTGCTGCCGGTATAGACGCCGGAGGCGGTAGTATTGGTGGGAACATTGTTGCCTCCAACAAAGCCGGGTGCACGCATGATTTGGAACTCTTTCCCGAAGTATCCCGGGTTAGAGGTATTTGGCACGCCACTTGTAACGGTTACCGGGCTGAAGGTATGTGCGGGCCAAGCAATGGTAGTCGTACCATCAGCATTGTCCGTAATGGTGCAGCCGCCGCCAACAAGCGCAGTGCGTGATGCGGAAGTCAGGACAAATTCGCGCGATATGACGTCCTTCACTGTGGCGTTTTCAATTTTAGTCCCCATTTCTTCAGAGATGGAGGCGAAAATAGCCTCGAGCTGGCCGATATCCGTGGTGTAAACATAATACCCTGATTTTTCAGGCGCATCATCGTTGCTCATCTTCAATGGTGTGCTGCGGTAATTCAGGTTGGAGGAAATATAGTTCATGAATTTGGTAATGTTTTCGTTTTGTGCCTCGGAACCAAACACACCGATGGAATAAACGGTGACAGGCAGCCCTTTTATGGCGTTTGCATGCTGAATGGCATTGTTTGCCACGCTGTTTTCAAATCCATTGCTTGAGGTGGGCTCACCGTCTGTAAACACAATGACAACTTTGCTGCGTTGCCCGGAAGGATATTCGGCGTTATCGTATATGCCTTTTGCGGTGGACAGGCCGAGATCGGTTCGTGTAGCGCCACCTGTGGAAAGCCCATTGATAGCACTTTTAATTGCGTCGAATTCCGTATTGACAGGGCGCAGGCTGTACGTTTTGCCGTTTTGGGTTGTGCGCGTATTATCGGAGGCATTGGAAGCATAGGAAACTACCGCAATGCGGCTTTGCGGGGAAATAGACTTAACGCTGTCCACAAACGCGTTGGCGGCATCCTTGAGCGCATCAATTTTCTTTTTTTGTATGACGGTTGTACGCGTGTAAAATTGATAATCTGCGCGTCCATTGTTATTTGTATCGCTTCCAGTACCGCCATCGACAGCGTCAACCAAAGTGCCGCTCCAAGCCAAAATATGAAAAAGGGAGAAGAAATCGTAATACCATCCATCTGGACTGATCACAAGCGATTCATAAGAAATAGACTTGTATACACCGTTCAGTTTAATATAATACGTTGAATTCCTGTTTACTTGAGAAGATGGTACCGGCGTATACTGATATGCCGTCATGGTATCATCCATGCTGCCCGAACGATCCAGCACAAGGATGATATCGCAGGGAGTAGATGAAACTCTGATATCTGATTCTGTATAAGCGGAGAGAGCGACGGTAAACTTGTCGTCTCCATTTGAAGCCACCGTCTTCTCTGTAATTAGAGCGGTATGATCAATGCGCGAAGGGGAACTGAATAACGAAAAGCTGCGTTTATCGGCATTCTGCTGAATCGGGCCTACAGAGCCCGTAAAGTTGCTGGAAAATTCGGGATCACCCGCCTCCGGCTCGGGAACGGAAACAAAAGGAGCAAGTTCCCGCTTCCAGGTTTCGGCATCGGATTCCGTAATGAAGCCTTCCAGAGAAGCAATCTGGATGTCACTTAAAGCAAGAAATGCCTGATAGAGCGCCCCCCCTTCCAGAGTCTTCAAATACGTATACAGTTCTTCCCCAAACAGCTCGCTCAACGACGAAGCGCTTGCGGGCGTAGGGCTTGGCAGAGCGGGCGTCTCCGTAGGTACCGGCGTTGCTTCCGGCGTAGGCGCGGGCGATTCCGTAATGGAAGAAGGCGTGGCGGGATCATTCCCCGCCACCGCAAAGCCTGAAGTTGGGAATAGCCCCATCATCAGCAAAATAGCCAAGGAAAGGGCCAGTATCTTTCTGCTTTGATTCATCCCGTTATGCACCCCTTACGCTGGAATTGGCTGGCAAGACACTGCCAGCCAGTAACATGTATTACCATCTTGGACAATCATAAACAATGCCGGTCCCAACACAGCCTCTACATTTCCTTTTTGGAACCTTTGCTGTTTCTTTTTTTGGTCCTACGCATCTAAAATGGCGGGAAAATTCTCAAAATATTCACATGAAGACTCATTTTTCAAAATTCCCCAAAAAAATCAGTTTATAAGCGGTGCGTGTCGCTGCCCCGGTTCAGCGTCATGGGAAACTCCGCAGCGCAACCATATCCGTTCCACCGGCGCTCCTATCGATGCATTGAGGATTGCCGAACCTGTGCGTTTCAAACCCGGTGGGCGTGAAGGATTACAGAATGGGCTGCCTATGGCGCATGCGGCATGAAAGTGGTATGATGCGGATGGAAGAGAAAGCGCTGCCTTTTCGTGAGAAGGCGCCTGTAAGCGGCGCGTCTGTTGCGTCCGGCGCTGCGTGTGCAGCGTTTTCAAAAACATTTGAAAAAGAGGGAGGGATTGGCGTGAAAAGAAAAGTCATGGCGCTGCTGCTTTTGCTTGTGTTGCTGGGGATGATGGCGGCAGGCTGTCTGCCCCAGATTATGAAGGGGGTCGTGCAGGGCGCGATGGAAAAAAGGGAGCAGGACTCCGTCGGCCGGGAGACGGCGCAGGAAACGCCCTATGGAGAAGCGCAGCTTCCATCTAAAACAGAACAGCCTGCAGAGCCCGTACAGCCGGAAGGCACGCAGGCCGTTTACAGCGGTATCGATTATATCCGGCTGTATGACGGATACACGGAAGCGGTTGATCTTGATGGCGACGGCACTATGGAGAACGTTACCATACAGAGCAATGAAGAGGAATATACGATCTCCTTACAGATAGAAAAGAATGGGCAGGCAATGCCCGACGCTGTCGTGAACGGATTTTTCAGGGATGCGTTTGTGGCATATAATGCGGCGGGGCGGCCGTGCATTGCGGTCAGCTTCGATATGGGCTCGGATGATTGTGAGACAGATATCTATGTGTTCGATGGGGAAACGCTTCGCTTTACGGATTCTCAATATGGCCGTGTAGAGGGCGTGTACGCAGGCGTGTGGATGCTCGGCGGCAGCGTTGAAGCGCTGGGCACATGGACGGACGCATATCGCGCTTGCCGGATTTCCTCCTCTTTCAAGTTTGAGCCGGACGGTCCCGAGCTTTCTATGATCCGCAACGCGGCGGCATCCCGTGTGCTGACGGCAAACAAAAAGATACCTGCACAGTTTTTTGTCAACGGCGCGCTGGTGCCCGGCGCGATAGAACCCGGGGAACGGCTGCTGCCTTATGCAACCGATGAAAGCAGCGTCCTATACTTCCGCATGGAGGACGGCAGGACGGGAATTTTCAGGATCGAACGCCGGGAGTATATACTGTATATTGACGGTGTGCAGGATGCAGAAGCGTTTGATAATGTGCAGCACTCCGGATAATTTAGAAAACAAGGTTGCTGCCGGAAAGCGGCTGCAGCAGCAAATAAGGGCCGCCGGATTTTCCGGCGGCCCCTGTTATTTGTCTTTGCACTTTACAAACGTGCGGTGAGGCGTGTTTGGGACCTTATTCTTCGTCCATCAGATCAAATTCCTCTGCCATGGCTTTGAGCATATCGGCCTGGCCGGAAAGCTCTTCCGCGGTGGCGGCGCTTTGCTCCGCGGTGGCGGAGTTTTCCTGCACCATATCGCTCATCATGGAGAGGCCGGTGTTGACCTGGGCGATGCCCGTAGCCTGATAGTTTGAGGCTTCCGCAATTTCCTTTACCAGGGAGGCTGCCTCCTCTACGCTTGCGGTGATCTCCTGCAGCACGGTGGAGGTATCGTCTGCAATCCGCGTACCGGCGGCGGCTTTCTTGATGGAGTTGTTGATGAGCACGGTCGTCTCTTTGGCAGCGTTGGCGGATTTTTGCGCAAGGTTCCTTACCTCGTCCGCCACTACGGAGAAGCCGCGCCCATACTGCCCGGCGCGCGCCGCCTCAATGGCGGCGTTGAGAGAGAGAATACTCGTCTGGAATGCGATATCGTCGATCACTTTGATGATTTTGCCGATGCTTGCAGCCGTTTCGTTGATGGCCCCCATCGCCACCTGCAGCGCGTGCATCCGCTTGTTGCCTTTTAGCGCGTTCTCCTGCGCCGCGGCGCTCAGCCCGGAAGCGGTCATGGCCCGTGCGGCATTGTGCTTGGTGTGCTCGGCAAGCTCGGTCACGGTGGCGTGGAGCTCTTCAATGGAGCTTGCCTGTTCCACGGAGGCCTGCGAAAGTGTCTGACTGCCCGCCGATACCTGCATGGTGCCTGCCGCCACCTGGTCGGCTGCCGCGGAGATTTCTTGCAGCATATCGTTGAGGGAGTAGACGATGCCGTTGATGGATTCCTTGAGCTGTGCGAAATCGCCATGGAATTCCGAGGTGATGGTGGCGGAGAGATTCTTTTCGGCAATCTCCTCCAGAACGTCGGAGGTTTCCGCAATATAGCGCTTGAGCGAGTCGATCGTATCGTTAAGCGCATGCTTGATAATGGCGTGGTCGCCCTTGAAATCTCCGGTGACGCGGGCGTTCAGGTTCCCCACGGAAAGCTCGCGCAGCACAAGCGTCGCTTCCTGCACGGGTGCAATCACGGCGTCAAGCGTATCGTTCACGCCCTGTACGATGCGTTTAAAGTCTCCGCTGTGCTTTTCGGCGTCGGCGCGCGTGCTCAGCTGTCCCGCGAGAGAAGCCTGCACCAGAAGGTCCGTATCCGCGATCATGGCCTGCAGGGACATGCATACCGTTGAGAAGGACTGCATCAGCACGCCCACTTCATCCCTGCGCTTGCCAGCATCCATGGTAAGGCCCGTATTGCCCGCGGCAAGCTGCTCTGCGCCAAGCTTGAGCTGATGCAGCGGCTGTTGCACATTCCGGCGGATAAAGATGAGCGTTCCCACAAAGGCGAAGGCCACCAGCACAACGGCGATCAGAACGTTCGTAAGGATGGCCTTTGACTGCGCCTGCTGAATATCTTTCATAGGCAGGCCTGTAAACAGCGCGCCTACCGCAGCCCCATTCACATCAAGAATGGGCGCGTACTTCACGGCATAAGGCATGCCGGCGATAGTAGTCTGGCCGATATATTCTTTCTTTTGGTTCAAAACGACATCGGCAATGTTAGCAGCCATCTTTGTGCCGGTGATGCGTTCGCCATCCTTGGAAATGGTGGTTGCCCAGCACACATCACCCTTGAATACGGTGAGGTCCGTACCATGCTGCCGTTTCTGGCTGTCCAGCAGCAGCGTGTTGTTGTAATAGCAGCCTGCCACAAGCGCGCCGATAACACCGCTGCGCTCGGTCTGGATCGGTACCGCGACAATGGTTACGATATCGCCGTTGGGATCGGTCATGAGGCTGGAGTATTTCATCCCATGGAACGCGGAGGTCAGATAGGGCATTCTCCCAAGGGTCTCTCCGCTCTGATAATAGTCGCTGGTGGAGTAAATCACCCTGCTCAGCCGGTCCACCACAAAAATAAAATCGGAGCCGCCTACCTTCAGCCCGCTGAGATAGTTCTTAATCCCTTCGGCACTCTGCGAGTTGACCTCCCGGACGAAGTTCGGGTCCGCCGCACTGTCCGTGGCTTTGTCCAGCCATACTGTGTTCTGGTTTTCCAGGCCGGTTTTAAAGCTTGTAAACGCGCGCTCCATCTGTTCGTCCATGATACGGGTGGAAATCGCGTTGCCGCTGGACATGGCAAACGCAACGCTTACGGTAACCGAAACGATCAGCACCGGAATCATAAACAGCTGCAGCCTGCCGCCGATGCTATGGAAAAAGGAAACGGCTGCTTCTTGTTTTTCATGGTGCGTTGCGCGTGCGCCGGAAACGGCGCGTTTAAAAAGACGGCGGGTCTTCTTTAAGATGCCGGCGTTTGGCGCGGGGGCTGTTTCGGCTTGTGCGTCAATGGACGCGGCGTCCTCGGGTACGGTTTCCTTGGCCGGGTCGTGTTTTTTCATCAGGCGGGAGAGCTTTGTGAAAATCCGTTCGTTATTCACTGGAGGAACCCCCTATATTCAGATTGATGCGGGCATGAAGACAAGGTGAAAAAGAGCGCGATATCTATTTATATCGGCATTATTTCGCCCATGCTTAATAAAAAGGAGGCCACCTTCCACATTTTTTAGGGTTTTTTGGAAAAGCCTCGAAAAAGGCGGCTTTGCGCGAGGAAAATTAAATTGTTTTCCCGGGTATGGAGGCCGGAACGGATGCAAAAGCTGATAAGGGCGATTTTACACGGATTTGATGTTTCCAATATTGGCGGATAACAATCGGGATGTATGCTTGCAATGTAAAATGAATTGGAGGAAGTAAAAGAACATGAAAGCGATCAAAAAAATTGTAACGATAGCGGTCAGCGCACTGCTCGTTCTTTCCGCGTTCGCAGGCTGCGCGCCAGCGGCGGAAGCCCCTGTAGCGGAGACCCCCGCTGCCACCCAAGCGCCTGCGGCAGCTGAAACCCCTGCGGCACCCGAAACCCCGGCCTCGAGCTTTGACAACACGCAGGACATCCTTGTCATCTCCCGTGAAGACGGCTCCGGCACGCGCGGCGCGTTCATTGAGCTTATGGGCATCGAAGTCAAAAAGGATGACGGCACCAAGGAAGACATGACCACCGTGGAAGCGCAGATCACCAACGATACCGCCGTCATGCTCACCACCGTTTCGGGTAACCCCTATGGCATCGGCTATGTCTCCCTGGGCTCCCTCAATGATACCGTAAAGGCCGTTCAGGTGGACGGCGTGGATGCCACCGTTGAGAACATCAAGGCCGGTACCTACAAGGTTTCCCGTCCGTTCAATATCGCCACAAAGGGCGAAGTCAGCGCCGCGGCGCAGGATTTCATCAACTTCATCCTCAGCGCCGAGGGCCAGGATGTTGTGCTGAAGAACAAGTACATCAAGATCAATGACGCTGCTACCGCCTATACTGCGGCGGATGTTTCCGGCAAGGTCGTCATTGCAGGCTCCTCTTCCGTCACCCCTGTCATGGAAAAGCTTGCCGAAGCGTACAAGGCCGTCAACCCCAACGTCACCATCGAAATCCAGCAGAGCGACTCCTCCACCGGCATGAAGAGCGCCATGGACGGCACCTGCGACATCGGCATGGCGTCCCGTGAGTTGAAGGAAAGCGAACTTGCAGAGCTCACCCCGACAGTCATCGCTCTGGACGGTATTGCGGTCATCCTCAACAATGAAAATACCACCACGAGCCTGACCTCCGAACAGATCCGCGCCATCTTCACCGGCGAGATCCTCAGCTGGAGCGAGGTTGCGTAACACAATTGCAATGTTAGACGCCGGCAAGGCGCATGCGTACCGCCCGGAAAACGCCCCCGCGTTTTCGGGCGGTAAACGCGTCTCATTCGGAAAAAACGCCGGGATAGAATTCCGGCAAGACGCAGGGCGGCACGCTGGCTGACGCCCCGCATAAAGGAAAAAATCTCACGGGGGACTGTATATGAAAAAATGGAAGGAACCGGCGATGAAGGGCGTCTTCATCGCGGCGGCAGCCACCTCCATCCTCTCCGTAGCGCTGATATGCGTATTCCTGTTTGCAAACGGCCTTCCCGCGGTGTTTGAAATCGGCCCCGCAAACTTCCTGCTGGGCCGCACGTGGAAGCCGGGGAACGATATTTACGGCATCTTTCCCATGATCCTGGGCAGCGTCTATGTCACGGCGGGCGCCATGCTCATCGGCATGCCGATTGGCCTGCTGATGGCAATCTTCATGGCGCGCTTTTGTCCGCAATGGCTCTACCGCGTCTTAAAACCCGCGACGGAGCTCTTAGCGGGCATCCCATCGGTCGTGTACGGGTTTTTCGGCCTGGTGGTCATCGTGCCGTTTGTACGGGAACAGTTTGGCGGCGGCGGCGCATCCATGCTCACGGCTTCCGTACTGCTGGGCATTATGATACTGCCCACCATTGTGGGCGTGGCGGAAAGCGCCATCCGCGCCGTGCCTGAGAACTATTATGAAGGTTCTCTCGCGCTTGGCGCAACGCATGAGCGCAGCGTGTTTTCCGTGCTGGTGCCGGCGGCAAGGTCGGGACTGTTCGCAGGCGTGGTGCTTGGCATGGGCCGTGCTGTGGGAGAGACAATGGCGGTCATCATGGTGGCGGGCAACCAGCCGCGTATGCCTGCGGGATTGTTGAAGGGACTGCGCACGCTTACCGCCAACATCGTCATTGAAATGGGATATTCCGCGGACCTGCACCGCGAGGCGCTGATTGCGACTGCGGTGGTGCTGTTTGTATTCATCTTACTCATTAACGGGCTGTTTTCCCTGCTCAAAAGGAGGTCCAGCCTATGACAGGAACAAATGCTTCATATTATAAACAGGTTGCGCATCCGGGGAGGGGAAAGGCCATCTTCCTGCGCGCGCTTGTCTATGCTGCGGCAGCAATTACGGTTGCGATACTGCTCTTTTTGATCGGCTATATTTTAATCAAAGGCGTGCCGTATCTTACGCCGGAGTTGTTTGCGTGGGACTATAACTCTGAAAACGTCTCCATGACGCCTGCGATCATCAATACCATATTGATGACGGCGCTCTCGCTCCTAATCGCGGCGCCGCTTGGGATATTCGCGGCGGTGTACCTTGTAGAATATGCCAAACGCGGCAGCCGGTTTGTTTCCGCGGTGCGCGTCACGGCGGAAACGCTTGCGGGCATCCCTTCTATTGTATACGGCCTGTTTGGACTATTGTTCTTTGTCACGCGGCTCCAGTGGGGCATGTCGTTGCTTGCGGGCGCGTTCACGCTTGCGGTTATGATCCTGCCGCTCATCATGCGCACCACGGAGGAAGCGCTAAAATCCGTGCCGGACGCGTACCGGGAAGGCAGCTTCGGCCTGGGTGCGGGAAGACTAAGGACTGTATTCTCCATCGTGCTGCCCGCAGCGGTACCGGGAATTCTTGCGGGCGTGATTCTTGGCATCGGCCGCATCGTGGGGGAGACGGCAGCGCTCATCTATACGGCGGGTACGGTGGCGAAGGTGCCTGAAAACCTTCTTTCCTCCACGCGCACGCTTTCCGTGCACATGTACTCGCTTGCGCGCGAGGGGCTCAACATCAACCAGACGTATGCGACTGCCGTTGTGCTGCTCATCATCGTCGTCGGCATCAACGCGCTTTCTTCTTTGGTTGCGCGCAGGCTGGTGAAGCGCAACGGCACCTGAGTGATGGATGATGCAAAAGGAACATCTACGAAAGGAATACGGGGTATGGAACAACAGAAATCGGACGTAAAGTTTGAAATAAAGGATTTGGATCTTTATTACGGCACCTTTCAGGCGCTCAAAAAGATCAATATGGCGGTGCGGGAGCGGGAGATCACCGCGTTTATCGGCCCATCCGGCTGCGGCAAGTCGACGCTTCTAAAGACGCTCAACCGCATGAACGATCTTGTGGAGGGCTGCCGCATCGACGGGCGGGTGGCGCTCGACGGGGAGGATATTTACGGCAGCATGGACGTCAACCTGTTAAGAAAACGGGTGGGCATGGTGTTCCAGAAGCCCAACCCGTTTCCCATGAGCGTGTATGACAACGTCGCCTATGGCCCGCGCACGCACGGCATCCACGCAAAAGCGAAGATTGATGATATCGTGGAGCGCTCGCTGACCAACGCCGCCATCTGGGAGGAGCTCAAGGACCGGCTCAAAAAAAGCGCGCTCGGCCTTTCCGGCGGGCAGCAGCAGCGGCTCTGCATTGCGCGCGCGCTTGCGGTGGAACCGGAGGTGCTTTTAATGGACGAACCCACAAGCGCATTGGACCCTATTTCCACTTCAAAGATCGAAGACCTTGCGGTGGAATTAAAGTCCAAATATACTATTATCATCGTAACGCACAACATGCAGCAGGCGGCGCGTATTTCCGATAAAACGGCGTTCTTCCTGCTAGGCGAAGTGGTTGAATACGGCGGGACGGAGCAACTTTTCTCCATGCCAAGGGACAAGAGGACGGAGGACTATATCACAGGGAGGTTTGGCTGATGCGCAATAAATTTGACGAGCAACTCGACCAGTTGAACAAAGAGCTGATTGAAATGGGCGGCTTGATCGAGCAGGCTATACAGAATGCCTGCGCGGCGCTCCGAACCTACGACGCAAAGCTTGCAAAGCAAGCCATTGCGTTTGACCGTGAGATCGATGAAAAAGAAAGCCGCATTGAAGGGCTGTGCCTGCGCCTGCTGTTGCAGCAGCAACCTGTGGCGCGGGATTTGCGGCTGATTTCCGCAGCGCTCAAAATGATCACCGATATGGAGCGCATCGGGGACCAGGCGGCGGATATTTCGGAGATCGTATTGGTGATGGACCAGAACTTTGATCATGTGCAGCCGGAGGAGATTCCGTTGATGGCGGACGCCACCATCGCTATGGTCACAAGCAGCATCGATGCGTTTGTGCGCCGGGATGAGGCGCTTGCAAGAAAGGTTATCGCCGATGACGACGAGGTGGACGAACGGTTTTTGCAGGTGCGCGCAAAGCTCATCGAGCGGTTCACGGCGGACCCGCGCACGGCGGAGCATGCCCTTGACCTGTTTATGATCACAAAGTACCTCGAGCGCATCGGAGACCATGCGGTCAACATCGCGGAATGGGTGCTGTTTTCCATCACCGGCGTCCATCAGTCGTCCGAGATGGAATAGCGTGCAGGATACGGGAAAAACGCTATGATTTATTACGTAGAGGACGAAACCAACATCAGGGAGCTGGTGCTCTATACCCTGGCGCAGACCGGGTTTGAAGCGCGCGGCTTTGAAAACGCGGAGCGGTTCTGGCAGGGGGTAGGCGAGGCGGCGCCGGAGCTTGTATTGCTTGATGTCATGCTGCCTGGCGAGGACGGTATTTCCATCTTAAAGCGCCTGCGCGGTGCGGAAGCCACAAAACAGATCCCCGTAATCCTTTTGACCGCGCGCGGGGCGGAGTATGATAAGGTAACAGGGCTTGACGGGGGAGCAGATGATTACATCACAAAGCCGTTTGGCATGATGGAGCTGATTTCCCGCATCAAGGCCGTGCTGCGCCGTTCCTCCAAAAAGGAGCTCACGGATACGCTTTCCATTGACAATCTGGTCATGAATACGGAAAAACATACCGTCGCCTGTGCCGGGGAACATGTGGAGCTTTCCTTCAAGGAATTTTCCCTGCTGCGGTTCCTGCTGGAAAACAGAGGACGCGTGTTCACGCGGGACCGGCTGCTGACCGCCGTCTGGGGGTATGAGTATGCGGGCGGCACCCGTACGGTGGATGTGCATATCCAGACGCTCCGGCAGAAGCTTGGGGAATGCGCCTATGTAGTGGAAACCGTGCGCGGCGTAGGCTACCGCGCAAAGGAGTAGGAGAAGGAGTAAGGTAAGGAGCAATATGCGTAAAACGGTCAACCGGTACCTGGTGCTGCTCTCGCTTGTATCCGTACTGCTGCTCACGCTGTTGGCGCTGGGCGTGTTTTACGGCGTATTGAGCGCGCAATTGCGCACCGGGCAGAGGAGCGAGGCCGCCTATGTGATGGCGGGCATGCAGCTTCTGGGCGATGAAGCGTACCTCAACCAGGTGCGGCAGGTGGATGAAACCCGTCTGACGCTCATCGCTTCGGATGGGGCGGTGCTCTATGACAGCGAGGCGGATGCGGCGCACATGGAAAACCACGCGGACCGGCCGGAGGTGATTGCGGCGCTTGCAGAGGGCGTGGGGCAGAGCACGCGCCCGTCTGAAACCATCGGCCAGGAGACGCTTTACTATGCAAGGCGCCTTGCGGATGGCACCGTGCTGCGCCTTGCGGATACGCAGGCAAGCGTATGGGGCATTCTGTGGCGGATGCTGCCTATCCTATTGTGCACGTTGATTGTAACGCTGGCATTTTCCGCTGTGATTGCCCGGCGGATGACGCGGCACATGATCGCCCCATTAAACGCGCTGAACCTTGACGACCCGCTCGACAACGATGTGTATGACGAGCTTTCTCCGCTGTTGTCCCGGCTGGAGGCGCAAAAGCGCCAGATTGCCGAGCAGATGCGGGAGATGACCGCGAGGAGCGACGAGTTTTCCGCCATTGCCCACAACATGCGCGAAGGGCTGCTGGTGCTCAACTCCAGCGGCACGGTCCTGACCATCAACAGGAGTGCGCAGCGCCTGTTCCGGGCGGACGGCAAGGCCGCAATCGGCAAGCATGTGCTCACAGTGGACCGCAGCCCGGAGCTGCAGGCGGCTGTCGAGCAGGCCGCAAAGGGCAGCCCGGCGGAGCAGGTTATACAGCTGAACGGGCGCAGCTACCAGCTCATCGCAAGCCCTGTACGCGAGCGTGCCGCGGTGACCGGCGTTGTGGTGCTGATCCTCGACATTACCGAGCGCGAGGAGCAGGAGCGCATGCGGCGGGAGTTTTCCGCCAATGTCTCGCATGAATTGAAAACGCCTTTGACCTCCATCTCCGGCTATGCGGAGATTATGAAGGACGGTCTCGTCAAGCCGCAGGATATGCAGGGGTTTGCAAAGCGCATTTATGAGGAAAGCACGCATTTGATCGCGCTGGTGGAGGATACCATCCGCCTGTCCCGCCTGGATGAGGGTGCAATTGGCCTGCCGTTTTCCCGCGTGGAGCTAAAATCTCTTCTAAAAGAGGTGGAGGAGCGGCTAAACTCCGTTGCACAAACAAAGAATGTGACCCTGCGCGTAAGTGGGGAACCGGCAGAGGTAGACGGTGTAAAACAGGTATTGGAGGAAATCCTCTACAACCTGTGCGATAACGGTATCCGCTACAACCGCCCGGGCGGCAGCGTGACGCTTTCGGTAGAAAAACTGGGCGACGGCAGGGTATCCGTTGCGGTGGCCGATACCGGCATCGGCATTCCGCCGGAGCATCAGAGCCGGGTGTTCGAGCGGTTTTACCGTGTGGATCAGAGTCACTCCAAGGAAACCGGCGGCACGGGCCTTGGGCTTGCGATTGTCAAGCGCGGGGCATTGATGCACGGCGCAAAGCTTTCTCTGGAAAGTACGCCCAATACCGGCACCATTGTCACGCTGAAATTCCCCGCGCCCGCCGCGCGGAAAGAAGTATAGAAAAGTGCCGGAAAATCAGGGGAGACGCTTGCAAAACGGCAGCGCCGGTGCTAAACTATATGTGATGCTTCGGGGCGGGGTGCAATTCCCCACCGGCGGTGATGCGGCAGGACACAAACCCTGCTTAGCTAAGCCCGCGACCCCTGTTTTACAGGGTTGAGCCAATGAGAATTTGGCGCCGACGGTATAGTCCGGATGGAAGAAGCGCGACGATTTTGTTTTTCGCCGCACTTGTTTTTCAAACGCGCCGCAGCAGCGGGGCGTTTTTTGCTTATCCGCAATGCCTCCGCTGCATTGGTGCGAGAAAAGCCGGGAAGCATACATTTTTAAAACGGAGTGTAGCAACATGAAACGGGAAAACACAAGTAGACTGGTCCATTTGGGCATGCTGGCAGGGCTTTCGCTGTTGCTGGTATATCTGGTCCATTTCCCCATCTTCCCCGGCGCGGCGTTTTTGGAGTATGATATGGCGGATGTACCCATCCTCATAGGCACGTTTTTGTATGGGCCGTTGTGGGGGCTTGCGCTGACAGCTGTGGTGAGCGTGCTGCAATGGCTGCTTGTTTCTCCGGCAAGCGGATGGATCGGCGCGCTGATGCATTTTTGCGCCACCGGCACTTTTGTGCTCGTCGCGGGCCTCATTTACAGCCGCTGGCGCTGCCGCAAGGGCGCGGTCGCGTCCCTGCTGCTGGGCGCGCTGGGTATGATCCTGATGATGATCCCCTTGAACCTTGTGCTCACCGTCCAATTCATGGGCGTGCCGCGCGACGTGGTGGTGGATATGCTTGTCCCCATTATTATCCCGTTCAACGCCATCAAGACGGTATTGAACGGCGCACTGACCTTCCTGCTTTACAAATCCGTTGCCCGTGTGCTGCGGATAGAGCGCATGGAAGCGCCCGCCTGCGAGGTGCAGAAGGCAAAATAAGCATTGTAATTTCAAAAAAAGCAGGGTCACCGCACGAAAAAGCGGTGGCCCTTTTAGTCTCTAAAAATGGCGCTTGCGAACAAATGGACGGAACTGTATACTGGAAATGAATTCATATCTATACAATTCACAAAGGAGAAGCGCATGCGTCGGAAAGAATGTATTGCAGTGCTAAAGGAAAGCCCCATGCCGACCCGGTGGATGCGGGCGTATATTTCGATTTACCTGATTGCGCTCATTGTACAATTGGCGATATATATCCTGGGCATCACCGCGTTGATGCTGCTTGAGAAAAGCGGGCCGGTAAGCATCCAGGCGATCCTTTTATTGGGTGGCGGGCTGCTGCTTCTGGCCTGTACGGCGATTGCCTACCCTCGTATGATCGGCCTTCGCCCAAGCGGATTTTTCTGGTGCGTGGCGCACCTTATACTCTGTGCGCTTTACTGGACGACTGAATTTGTGCTGAATCTGGTGCCGGATTACGACTCCGCAGGGCTTGGGTATGTTCCATACGCCGTACTCATTCTTGTGATTTATGTGGGTGGATGGGTTATACCCAATTACCTGTATTTCCAAAAACGCAGGCAGTTGTTCCGCAAATACGCGCCAAGTGAAATTGCTTTTGCAAAGATGCAGTGGCATTCGCTTTAGGCGGTTGTCATGTTACACCGCCAAATCAGCATAGAACAGGAGTAACACAATTATGACCAATGCCGGTATTAAGGCAGTTCTCAAGGTGGCAATGCGGGAGGACGAGAAACTCTCCACCGCGTGGATGGGGTTCTATCTGAATGTTTGCTTGTATGCCGCGCTTGTGATGAATGCACTGGCGCTCCCCAGCACGCTTTCGGGCATATATAATATCCCCATTTGGGGCGGGGAAGGGAATGCGCTGGAGCTGGTAATGTTTTTTGTAAATGCGGTTACTGCTGTTGCCGCAATCATGACCTTTATTGAGCTTCGTGATTTTACGCCGGCAGGGTACAAGTGGAACATTGTACTGCTGGTGAGCGGTTCTGCCGGGCAGGTGCTCTCCAGGCTGTCCGTATGGCTTCGCGGGGAAGCCGGCGCGCGGATGGACACCGGCTTTTTCATTACCGCACAAGTGATCGCGATTCTTGTCTGGCTTGTTCCCAACCTCATTTATTTCAAAAAACGCAAGCATCTGTTCCGCATCTACACCACGGCGGAGGTGGCGGCCGCCATCAAGGGCGAGCCGCCGGTTGCCGCTGCGGCTGCGCCTACAAGAAAACCCTGCCGCTATCAGCCAAGCAAGGCGAAGGTAGATATCCGGAAGCTTTGGTTAGCGAAGGCCGGAAAGGCGACACGGTATACCCGCATTATAAAAGCGCATAAGCAAATGCGCGTGCGGTAAAGAGGGAACGAAAAGATGGAGCAAAGAGATAAGGAACGTTCCATTGCATGGATGCGGATTTATATTGGTGCTTTCCTATGGATTGCAGTCTCGCTTGCGGTGTGCCGTATTTCCGCCATGGCGGAAGAGGTTCCGGATATCGTCTTATGGCTTCGGAACGGCATTTCTCCATCGCTCATCAGATTTGTTGTGCAGGCGGTTGCGGCGGTAACCGCAGTGATTACGTTTACGCAGATGCGCAGGATAAAACCATCCGGCTACTGGTGGAATGTGGCCATGCTATGGAGCATTTTCGCCAGTGTCGCAACGGACGTGCTTACTTTTGGGATTGTTTGGCTGCCAAGCATCAGGGTGCCGGAGGAATCGGCGGTTACAGTGATCATAGCGCCATTGTTATGGATCGTTCCCAACCTCGTTTATTTCAGAAAACGCAAGCACCTGTTCCGTCCCTATACCGCGGAGGAGGTCAAGGCCATCATGAATGGGGAACCGCTCCCGCCGCGCTAGATCATCGCCAAAGCCTGCGGTATGTGCCTGCAAGGGCGCTCATAGCGCCGACCGTGAAGAAACGATGAAACGAAAAAGAGCGCCGTTGTATGGCGCTCTTTTTGGTCTTTTTATTTCCCGTCGATCCGCGGCTTGCCCACGCCGTCGTCCACGTTCACGGTTTCGGGCGGGGTGAGGAGCACGTCGGGCTTTGCAAGGATATGCCGGAACTGCTTGATGGAGGTGGCGAAGTAAAGCCCGTCGCAGATGCGCTCGTCGATGTTGATCTTGAGCCCGATAAACCGCCGAACCTCACGCTCCCCGGTTTCGGATACCGTATGGATGCGCGTCTTGTTGCCCATGGCCATGAATATGCTGCAGGTACCGAACTCGTACAGGTGATGGTAGATGGGGCCGATGCCCAAAGAGCCCATGTTGGTCAAGAACATGCTGGCGTGCCAGGGGCTGGCGTCAAACATAAAACGGGGCAGGCAGCCGATGTTGTCCAGGCTCCGGATGACCCAGATGACAAAGCGCATGATAAACGCGGGGATATAGCCCATAAATTTTGAGATTTTATCTGCGGTATTCACGGCGCCCTCCATTTTGTTGGAGTTCACGGCTTCCGAAATGCGGCGCGCCACATCCTGAATGGTGTCGGTCGGCTCAAACTCGATTTTTACCACGGTTTCCTCGCCCTTATCCGTCATGGAGCGCTTGATGGCGAGCGAAAGCGTGATGTTGTTGCGCGCGTAGACCTTGTTCCACACAATAAAGCGGTTGAGATAGGGGCGCAGCGCGATGATGCGCACAAGTGCCGCGATGAAAACGTGCATGTAGGAAACCTCGGGCATTTCTTCACGCAGCCTGCGCACAAAGCGCTCAAGCGGCTCCAACGGGATGCTTTCCTCAAACATATTCTGGGAATCGAGGCGGGAGCGCAGGATAAAGGGAATTACGTTGAACAGCGCGTCCACATTGCGGATGCGCCAGCCGTCATAGCGGTCAAACAGACCGCGCTTGAATGTATGCTGCATAGATTGTTCTCCCACTGCTTTAGAATAGGTGGTAAAGCCGCCCTGCGGTGATGCTTCTCGTATTATACTTGTTTATCGGACAGAACACAATTCCGGCAGTTCTATAGGCGGTGTTTCCCTGCAATTGGAAGCGCCAAGGTTCGTTCAGACAAACGCCGGGCAGTTTGCAAACGGAAGGGGTTTGCACTATACTGAAACTATCGGAAAACGAAAGGAACAACGCAATGCTGTTTGCGGATTTACATACACACACCAAGTACAGCCATGGCGTGGGAACCGTGGAAGAAAATGTGCTTGCCGCCATCGCATGCGGGCTCAAGCGCATCGGGATTTCGGAGCACGGGCCCAAGCATATGTTCTTCCCCGTCAAATGGGAGGCGCTTCTTAAAATCCGAAAAGAAGTGGATGAAATGAACAGGCGCTATGGCGACAAAATCGAGGTGCTCATGGGGCTGGAGGCAAACCTGATGGGCGATGGGCTGACGGATGTGCCCAAGGATATCTCCATATTCGATTATGTCATGTTGGGCTATCACAAGGGCACCTTCCCGGCGGACAGCATCAGCCGCGGCTGGTGGCGCAGCTTCTTCTTCGGGCAGAGCACCAGGAGGCACGCAAAGGCAAACGCCGTTGCATATGCGCACGCCATGGACAAAACTGAAAAGTTGATTGCCATCACCCACCCGGGCACATACATTCCCGTGGACCTGACGGACCTTGCAACGACGGCGAAGGGACATGGCGTGGCGCTTGAAATTAACGAAGGACACCGCAACATGTCGCTTGACGAGGTGCTGGAAGCGAAGGCCGCTGGCGCAAGTTTTTTGTTAAGCTCCGATGCGCACCGGCCCGGCCGCGTGGGGCAGGTGCAAAACAGTCTGGCGCTTGCGCGCGAAGCGGGCATATTGGGGCAGTGCATCAATTACGAGGAAACATAAGGTTCCTGTGAATCCGAAGAACAAAACCGGGAGGGCGCACCCTCCCGGTTTTTGTTTTATTCCTGCTCCGCAGCGCTTTCCTTTTTTGTGGCGTCAATTAGCGAGACAAGGGCACTTTCCAGCCGGTGCTCCCGGATTTCAAGCACCTTGATGGCCATGCCGTACTCTTCAAGCTGCGGGGTGCTGCCGTCATCCGGGATTGCGCCCAGGATGCCGAACACCAGCCCGCCGAAGGTATCGTAATCCTCTTCCGGCAGGGGAAGACTCAGGGCGTCCGAGACCTCGTCAAGCGGCGTCCAGCCCTGGACGCGCCAGGTATTGGTGTCGATCTGCTCAATATCCGGGGGCTCGGCGGGCATGGTCACATCGTCGTCCAGGTCGCCCACCAGTTCCTCTAACAGGTCGCTCATGGTGACGATGCCGCTCATGCCGCCATACTCGTCTAGCACGATGGCAAAGTGGTTCCGGGACGTCTTCATGTTGCGGAAGAGGATATCCGTCTTCACTGTTTCCGGCACAAAGTAAGCGGGACGCACGGCATACTTTAAGACTTCCTCGCGCGATTTGTTCTTGAGGCCGATATAGTCCTTTACATGCAGCACGCCAAGCACATCGTCCGCACTTTCGCCGCAGACGGGGTAGATGGAGTGGCGGCCCTCGCAGATGGTCTCATTCCATTGCTCGTCGGTATCCTCCTGCCAGAGCAGGGTGACGTCGGTACGGTGGGTCATGGCCTCTGCGGCAGTTTTATCGTCAAACTCAAAGATGTTGTGGATCATATCCTTTTCATCCGGCAGGATGGTGCCCTTTTCGCTGCCTTCGTCGAGCATCATGCGGATTTCTTCCTCGGTGACATGCTCCTCTTCGGCGTTGGGGTCAATGCCGAACAGCCGCAGGATGACGTTTGTGGAGGCCGTGAGCAGCCATACGATGGGGGCGAACACCTTGGAGATGCCATAGATAAGGCCTGAGAGGCCCAGCGCAAGCTTTTCCGCGTTGCGCATGGCGATGCGCTTAGGCACAAGCTCGCCCAGCACAAGGGTGATGTACGAAAGAATCAGCGTGATTACCAGCGTCGAAATCGTACCCAGCGTAGCGGGGGAAAGCCTCGACCCCCAGCTTACAAACAGGTCCGTCAGATAGCCGCTGAAATTGTCCGCGGCGAACGCGCTGCCGATAAAGCCCGCAAGCGTGATGCCCACCTGTATGGTGGATAAAAAGCGCGCAGGCTGGTCGGTCAGCTTGGTGAGCGTAATGGCCTTTTTGTTTCCTGCCGCCGTGAGCTTGTTGAGCTTGGCGTCGTTGATGGAAATGATAGCGATTTCAGCGCAGGCAAATACCGCATTGAGCAATATCAGCGCCAATTGCAGAAGTATTTGCCCCAGCAAATTGCCATCGTTCACGGTGAGTAACCCTCCTTCAGGTCAGGGGCGAATAAACATGCCCCGGCGCATAAAGCGCAGTTCTTAAAAATTCGGACAAAAGAAAAACACACAACAACAGGCTTAACGCGGAATGGTGCCGCAAAGCCTGAACTGTGTGCGCTGCCTGCTATAGACGCAAGATGGCATTGTATCGCAATGGGTCCGGTGAGTCTTCCATTTCCCTACTCCTATTCATAAGCGCTATGGTGCATCCTGTACGCGCACATACGCCCGCCCGGAGAGCGGAGGTCGCATGCACACAAAAATAAGCCATATCATAGCTGCTTGCGGCTATTATACCATAAATCCGGATGTTGTCAATTTCAGCAAGGCGGCCTGGACATTATGCGTCTGAGCCCCGCCCCGGCATTCCATCACTGTACCGGCAATATCAGCGCTGCAATGATATATGCAACAAGCCCGAAAAACGTGAATGCCAGTACGCCCCAGACGATGCGCACGATGGAGACGTCGATGTTAAAATACTGCGCCACGCCGCCGCACACCCCAAAGAGTATTTTGTCCGAAGTGGAGCGGTATAATTGCTTTGCCATCTATAAAGTTCCCCCCTTTATGCCATAGGCTCCGCCAAACGGCTGCCTGAGAGTGTTGCGGTAGCAAAGGAAAACAGCTTGCTGTTGAGTCGGTTGCGCCGGAGGATGCGCAGCATGCTGGAAAAATCGGGGCTTGCGAGCTGCGCAAGCGTCATCAGCATGGCGGAGGCTTTGAGCACCGACGGATTTTCATCGAGTATGATGCGCAGCGTATCCTCCTTGAGCACAAAGGTCATCACACGCGTACAGGGCGTGCGCAGGTAGTATAGATACACGCGCAGCTGCACCTCGCCGCCGGAAAGCATGCCGCACCGCGCGGAGACGCCGACGGGGTGCGCCTCATCGCCGATCTGGAGCGTTGCGCGGGTGAGTGCATCGTCCCGCAGCACAAGCGTATGCGTCACTTCCCCTTCCTTGATGGAAAGCTCCAGCGCGCCGTCCTCCGCGGCGCGGAACGAAACGGAGGAAAGGCCCGCGGGGAAGATGTTGTTCACGCACTGCAGCACAAACGGAAACAGGCCCGTGCTGTTGGTATCCACATTGAAGGTGTTCCCGGCAAACTGTTCCGATACCCATTGGAAGGGCATCGGCATGGAGCCTTCGGAAGAAAGCTCCTCTTTGTTGCGGCAGGAAAGCTGCAGCAGGAACGAGGAAAGCGCGCGCTGCGCGGCGGGATCCCTGGGAAGCGGCGCATGGAGCGCGCTTTCAAAGCAGCGCTGCACATACTCTGCGGTGTTGCCCTGGGCAAACAGCAACGGTGAGCCGGAAAAGAGCACCACAAGCGCGTTATGGTCCGGCAGCGCCATCATATACTGCCCAAACGCGCCGTTGAACAGGTACCCGTTGGAATACGGCGCGCACCAGATCTGGTAGCCGTAGCCGTCCTTGCACTCCCCGTTGGGGGTTTCGATCTGCATGCGGGTGGCTTCCTTGATCCAGCTTTCGCTTAGAATCCGGCGTTCCTCGCCATCCACCATATAGACGCCCTTCTGCAGGTACAAAAGGCCGATCTTTGCAACGTCCTCAAGACGCAGGGAAAGTCCCCAACCGCCTTTTTCAATACCCTTGGGGCAGGTTTCCCAGGTGGCATCCTGTATGCCCAGCGGCTCAAACAGGCGGGGCTTTAAATAGTCCAGAAGGCCCATGCCCGTCTTCCGGCAGACGATGGCGGAGAGCATGTACGTATTCATGGAATTGTAGTGGAACTGCGTGCCGGGGGCGAACCAGAGGCCGGCATCCAAAAACTCCTGCTCCCAGTCGGCCCCCAATACAGAGCCAACCTCGTTGAAACGGGAGCCGCTGCTCATGGTCAACAAGTGCCATACGGTCATGTCATGGCACGGATGCGTCTTGGGATCGGCCACTTTATCGGAAAACAGGTCCACGAGCCGCTCGGAAAGGGAAAGTTTGCCTTCCTCCAGGAGCATGCCGATGGCGGTGCTCGTAATACTCTTACTCAAAGAATACAGCTGGTGCGGCTCGGCCTTTTCATAGGGTGCCCAGTAGCCTTCCGAGATGACATGTCCGTTTTTGATCACCATCATGGCGTGCAGGTTGGCGGAGACATCGCCGTCAAGCGCGTGGTAGAGCGCAAGGATGTCCCGGCTGGGGATGCCCTGCTCCTCCGGCGTGGAGCGTGGCAGGGCGGAGGCGTGCGCCAGGGCGGGCATGCGCTTCTGCGGCGTATACGGGTACGAGTAGACGTGGTGCATATCCTGCCGTACAAACCGCCACAGCATGTCCAGCGTCCGCTTTTCAAGAGAGTGGTCCACCAGCGTAAGTTCCTTGCGCAACGGACCGCGCTTGCGTTTGAGCATGGGGAGCCGGGTTTCGGCAAGCGCGCGGTAGCGCTCCTCCACATTGTCGATCACCTTGCTCCAAGGGATGGGAATGGTCTCTTTTGCGCGTTGCCCAACCTCTTTTAAATGCGCCGTATCCCGTATGGCACGGGAAATGGAAGCGGCAAGGGAGCGTTCATCATCCTCGCATAAGAATCCGTTCCTGCCGTCTATAATCACTTCCGCGGGCGCGCTGTCCCGCAGCACGACGGAAGGCGTACCCACCGCCGCGGCTTCGCGTACAACAAGGCCCGCCGTATCGTATGTGGAGGGGAATACAAACAGCGATGCGCATGCAAACAGGCCGTTTAACAGGCGCATATCGCCGATGTGGCCGGTAAAGCGTACCTTTGCGCCAAGGTCGAGCTCTTCGGCAAGCGCGTGGACGGCGTCAAAGTCCTTGCCCTGGCCTGCCAGCACAAGCTGGAACTTGAAGCCCTGCCGGTGCAGGAGGGCTGCCGCCATCAGCGTTAAACGGAGGTTCTTTTTCCAGTCCATCTGACCCACATAGAGCAGGATGGGGTCGTTCGAAAGCGCAAAGGCCTCCCTTGCATCCTGCTTGTCCGCATCGCGCACAAAGGGGATGTTTGTTCCGTTGGGAACGATTTCAATGCGTCCGGAATAGCCGTAGGAGCGCAGTGTATGCGCGGCCTGGTTGCTGACCGTCCACACCTCATCGCAGCGGTCAAAGAAATCCGCCACATATTTCGCGCCGATATGCGCGATACCCTCGCTGCGCGTATAGCGCAGGATGTCTTCATGATACTTGGAGTGGAAGGTGCCGATCAGGGGGATTTTATGCTTTGCGGCAAGGCGCGCGGCTTCAAGCCCGGCGGGGCCGGGGCTGTGGGCGTGCACAATGTCCAGCTCCACCATATCCATACGCGCGACATAGTGGCTGTCCAGCTTTGCGATGCCGGTGCTGTACTGGGGGGAGCCGGGTACCTTTACGGAGACGAAATCCACAATTTCAAACGGGTAATTTCCGCGGTATCCCGCGTCGCGCATGGGGACGACGACATAGCACTCATGCGCGCGCTTGCCAAGCGCCTGCGCATACTCGAAAGCGACGCGGCCGACGCCATCCACAATGGGCAAAAAAGTATCGTTACATTGCGCAATGCGAAGCATAGCCCAAAAGTCCTTTCCAGATTCAGTAATGAGGTTCCTTTCCCATTGTACCATGCGCAAAAACAAATGCGTGTGAAATTTCCTGACGAAAAACGTGACAAAATAGCAACGCGCCTGTCCGGCGCGTCAGCGGCTTCTTGGTTACAGTATGGCTTTAGTCGGTAAGCATGTAATCCAGACGGAGGAGCTGCTTTGCGCTGTTGAGAGGAACAGCTTTGCGGTACAGCAACAGATATCCCTGCTGTTGTAAGGAATTGCAAAGGTCCGCTTCCGCAATATCCTGGTGGAGGGCGCCGATCGCTTCAAGCGCCTGCGCATAGGGAGAGGGCGAGACAAATGCCTGCGCAAGATTTTGCTGGATGGTGCAGCAAAGCGTTTTCGGCTTTGCAGAGTGAACTCTTGCAGCAAACGCGTCGATCCCGATGTATTCGATCAGCAGGTCGGCAAACACAAGGTCCGCAGAAGGGAGTGTTACAGGCTTTGAAAGATCCAAAGCGAGTAATACAAGCTCCTTGAGCGCGATAAAGCGTTCCCTGCAGGCGGCAAGATACGCTTCGTTGATGTCCACGCCGTAGACAGCGCGGTATTGGCCCGGGCGAATGTGAGAAAGGCCGTTGCCGCCCGCGATGCCCCAGAAGGCCACCGTTTCCGAGGGATATGCGCTAAGACGCTCCAGGTAAAGCTCGTCAAGCGCTTGCAGCTGTCCGACGGAACGCAGCCGCATATGGCCTTCATAGACCGCAAGGGGCACCTGCTGCCATGGATGTCCGCCGCTCTTTTTCACGGCTGGCTTTCCAGATGCTTGAGGCCGCTTGAATAATAGATGTTGTCTTCAGCATCGATAAATACCGCTTCCATGCCGGGGGTGGCCTCCACAAGCGCCATTGCCTTTTCAAGCCCCATCACAAAGAGGCCGGTGTCGTATGCGTCGGCCGTAAGGGAGTCCTTGGTCAAAAGCGTAACGGATGCAAGCCCGTTCTGGACGGGCCAGCCTGTTTTCGGCTCCAGGATGTGATGGTACCGTACGCCGTCGCGCGTAAAGCCGCGCTCATAGATGCCGCTGGTGACGACTGCGCTGTCTGTCGCGGGCAGCGTGATGAGCGGCTGGCCCGTAGGCTCCTTGGGATCCTGAATGCCGACGTTCCACGGCTTGCCGTCGGGCCGCTTTCCAATGACAACAACGTTGCCGCCAAAGTTCAGGATGCCGCAGGTGACCCCGCGGGAGCGGCAATATTCCGCGATTTCATCCGTGATATAGCCCTTGGCGATGGAGCCAAGGTCAATCTGCATGCCGGCGGGCATGGTGACGGTGTTGCCTTCGAGCGTTATTTTGGTATAATCCGTAAGCGCCGCGGCTGCGGCAAGCTTTTCTTTGTCCGGCAGGGAGGGCGTCTCGCTTTTAAAATCCCAAAGCGCTACGGAAGGGCCAACGGTAATATCAAATGCGCCGCCGGTTGCAACGCTTGTATTGGCGGAGGCTTCGAGCAGCTCGCGCGTATAATTGCTCACAACGACCGGCTGGCCGTTTGCGTGGTTGATGTTCCATACGTCGCTGCCTTCTATGGTTTTTGAAAGGAGATTCTCATACTCGCTGATTTTATGGAGCGCGTCGTCCACCACTTCCTGCTTGACGCCATATGCGGCGATGCTGATGACGGTGTCAAGGTAAAAGCCGACCGCCGACACCTTCTCCTTGGGGGATGGGCCGCAGCCGGAAAGCAGCATGGGGATAAGCAGCAACAGAAGCGCCCGGGAAAAGAACTTTTTCATATAAACCTCGGTTTTGTTTTTGCCCAAATCCACCGGCACGTGTGCATCGGACGGGCCACGCCTTTTATCATAACACAGTTTACATGTGCTGCGGGAGATGCATGTAATAAAATTAACAAACCCCAAAAAACAGGGCGGCAAAGGCCGCCCTGTACGCACTCGGTCTGTCAAAAGGCAATGCGCTACTGCGCGGGGTTGAGCATGATGTCCAGGCAGACGTTGCCAACCGAGGTGATAATGCATGAGACCGTATCCAGCGCATATTCCTCCGTCAGGATATCCCCGGTCACAAGCTTTGGCGGCAGGATATCGCAGGCGAGGTTTTCGCCTGTCAGCAGCGTCATGACGTTGCCGCTGATAATGTTGGCGATTTCGCTGATGGCGGAGGTGACAAACTCATCCACCTCAGAAATTTCCATGCCGCTCATGATGTTGACCATGTTGAGGCAGGTTTCATAGGGGAAGCTGTAGACGACCTGGCCGTTGAGGTCGCCCTTGACGCCGATGGAAACCTCAATGGTGTCGGGATTCGCGGATCTCTTTACGGCCGGCTCGTCATGGACGTCATTGAGATCCAGCATCAGCTCGAATACGTGCTGCGTTGCCTGCAGAAACGGCCGGAACAGCGCCTCAGACATGCGAAGACACCCCCTCGCTTTTGGCAAATGCGCAGATCTGCTGGTCTTCGGCTGCCACATGGTTGATGAGCCAGGCAAGAAGCTTCCCGCCGAATTGCTGCATCAGGCGCTCGTCGTAGCCCTGCTGCTCATACTGCGTTGCCACTTCCACCACATACGCCACCATTCCCGCATGGATGGCTTTGTGTTCCGCAAGGCCCGGGTAGCCGATTTTTTGCTGGTACTCCTCTTCATCCTGAAAATGGGTGACGACATACGCTTTCATGAACTCCAGGGTTTCATTCACTTTTCCCACCTTCTCCTCCCACGAGACAGGTGAGCGCAGCGTCTGCATGAACGCATCCACACGCCGGAACAGCTCTTTGTGCTGTTCGTCGATCAGGGGTACGCCCAACTCGTACTTGTCCTTCCAGAGCATGCAGTATCCTTTCCGCACAAAATGTGCAATTGTTTTTGAAAGAAACAGTATTACTCTATTCGGTAAAAAAGCGGAAGGCATGAGCGATGGAATTGCAGAATTTTTATATAAAGAGAGCGGGGACATTGCGTCCCCGCTCCTGCTGTCTCCCGGATGATCCACGGCCCGAAGCGGCTTTGGCCCCTTCAGACACGCCTTCACGCCCGTTATGACGGTGAAGGTCGTCCCGGTACTATGTAAGCACTGTTCTTACCTCGCCATTAGTATGCCTTCGCTTTTAAAAATAATACGCACGCGAAAATAAAAAATCAGTGGCAAAGGCGGCAACCGAAAGAAGGTGGCGCAGGAGGCTTCCATTCGCCGCCAGCGGCAGGTGCGGTGGCGCGGTAAGCCTTGCGGGAAGTACCGACCGCGAGGTACGAGCAGGTACTTCCTGCAATCTTCAAAAAAGTACTGCAGGCACTTTTTTCACAAAGCAAAGGCGGGAACGAAAGTTCCCGCCGCCGCTGTCGCCCGGACTGAATACCGCTCGATTGTATTCGAGTTTTCTCCTGCCCTTGTTGGCATTGGAGGTTGCTTGTGTACTGTAAAGCACGCTTACCACCTCTTGCAAATAGTATGTCCGTGAAATGTGGGAATACATCAGGGAATTTTGGCCAAAATAGAGTCCGGATACAGGAAGTCTTTCAAATACGAAATAACTTTTGGATGTTATAACCTTTTTTGTATTGGATACACTCAAAATACGCAACCTTTTGGGTTGATGCAACGTTATAAAGGAGGAACCCATTATGGAACATAAGGGAACACGCGCAGGTGCGTTCAAGGAACATGCGTCGGCGTTTCTCAAAAAACAGGGGTTTTATGTGGTGATGGGCCTATGCGTCCTGTGTATCGGTATTGCGGCGGCGGTAGCGCTGCTGCCGGACCAGCAGGCGCAGAATGCGGAACCCACGCCGCCCATTTCGCAGGATGTCGGAGGAAGCAAGGACGAACGCCTCAATGAGGCGCTACGGCCTACACCCGCGCCTACCGCAACTCCTGCAGCAACCCCTGTTGCGCCTTCCCCGACGCCTGCCGCAAGCACTACCCCCAGACCCAAGCGCCAGGCGGAAAGCAAGGCAGCACCTCCTGTAGAAGGCGAGATCATTTGGGGATACGCTGTGGATACGCTGCTGTACTCCGAAACGCTCGAACTCTGGACTACGCATGACGGGGTGGATATCAAGGCCCGCCTGGGCACGGATGTGATTGCCATCAAGGGCGGAACCGTGGAGCGGGTGTATGAGGACAAAGCGCTGGGTGTGACGGTGACCGTCGCGCATGAAAACGGGCTCACAAGCGTTTACGCCAATCTTGCAAAGCCTGCCGCCGTAAAGGAAGGGCAGCTTGTGAGCGCAGGCGACGCATTGGGCAAGGTCGGGGATACCGCGGTAAGCGAATGCGCCATGGATCCGCACCTGCACTTTGCGCTCTATCAGGAAGGTAAAGCGGTTGATCCTTCAAAATATGTGCTTCTGGGCGACTGATGTTGAAAGCAGGGGCGGATATTTGAAGATTGTATGAACTTTCCTGATTGCGGTTCCTTTCTGCGGCGCAGGAGGGTATAATTTTAACAAACAAGCCCGCTTCCAATAAATGAAATATTTTACAGGAATGATGCCGCAGAATGGGGGAAAAGGATATGAAAAGCAATAAAGGAGGGATCCATATGAAAAACAGATTATCACGCCGCACAATTGCGGCCGCATTGGTGATGCTCATGATGCTGGCCGTAGCCATTCCCGCAATGGCGGCCTCCCAGGTGATTGCCACTACCACGGTCAATGTGCGCAAAGAAGCGCGCTTGGGCAGCACAGTCATCGGGACACTTTACAAGGATCAGGTTGCCACAAAGCTCGGTACTTCCGGCAACTGGACGAAGATCGATTACAACGGTACCGTCGGTTATGTCAACACACCGTATGTGAAGGCCTATGGCGGCAATGACGGCGTTGTGACCATCGACGGCAATACCGCCTATGCCACCGCAGCGGTCAACGTCCGCTCCGGCCCCGGCACCAGCTTTGCAAAGCTTGGCGAACTCAGGAAGGGTGACGCCGTGACACTCGTCGGCTCCACCGGCACCTGGTCCATCATCAAATGGGGTACGGGCACCGCGTATGTGAGTTCCGGCTACCTCTCCAACAGCGGCACGGGCGGCGGTTCTTCCACCACCGGCACCACCATGGTGGCGACGACGAATGTGAACGTCCGCTCCGGGCCCGGTACCAAGTATTCCATCCTCGGGTATCTCGTAAAGGGTGAAACCGTAAAGAAGACCGGTATCTCCGGCAACTGGACACAGGTTGTCTACAAGAACCAGACCGCCTATGTATCGAGCACCTACCTTTCCACCTATACCGGCGGCAGCACGGGCGGTGGCGGTTCTTCTTCCAACTCCCTGCTGTATGCGCTCAGGGCGACGGCTGTCCGTTCCGGCCCCAGCACGGCGTACCGCGCGATCGGCTACCTCGATGCGGGCGACAGTATCACCTACCTTGGCGCCTATAGCGGCAGCTGGTATCAGGTGCAGCTTGGCGTAAACGTCGGCTATGTTTATGCGCCGGACATGTATGCGTACGGCACCGGTTCCGGTTCAAGTGCCGGCGGCACGGTATACGCGACATCCACCACGCCCGTCTATTCCAGCACATCCACCGGCGCATACCTCTTGGGGTATCTGTACCAGGGCGAGAGCGCTTCGCGCACCGGTACCGTTGGCAGCACCTGGACGAAGATCAACTTCAACGGCACAGCCGGTTATGTGCTGACCAGCCAGGTCATCGTATCCTCCGGCGGCTCGAATACGGCCGGCTTCACCACGCTTAACCGGTGGATGTATGCGCCCAACAACTACACCTATTGCTACTCCATTCCCTCGGAACTGAGCGCATACCGCACCGGATATCTGAGCGCGGGCGAGCAGGTGTGGGCGGTTGCCACCAACGGCACATGGGTTCAGGTACTGATCAACGGCACCGTCATGTATGTGCCTGCAGCGAAGCTTGCATACTATTCCGGCAACACCGGCACAGGCGGGAGCGCCGTTGTCGGCTCCACCGTGTATCCGCAGAAGTACGCGGGCGCTCCCACATATTCCAATGTCTCAAAAACGGTTTATAGGTTCACCGAAAAGGGTGAACTGACTGACCGCGTAGCCCGGGGCACGGCGCTTACCGTACTGTTCCAGCTAAACGAATTCTACAACGTCTCCTGGCGTGATGCGGATGGCGATTATCACACCGCCTATGTGGAGATAGACCGCGTTGCCTCCAATTATCCCTACTAACCGTTCTTAGCGATGAAAGCGTCCCGCGTTTTTCACGGGACGCTTTTTCATGCAAGCGACACGCATAAAAACCCTTGTAAAACCCCTGCGCCGGGCATATGATAGGCTAAGCGGAAAACACGGGATGTATAAAAACCGACGGGAGGACTTGCTGTTATGACAATCTGGATCGCGCTGCTGCTGGGCCTTGCACAAGGGCTTACAGAGTTTCTGCCGATCTCAAGCTCCGGGCATCTGGTGCTGCTAAACAATCTTTTTGGTATTCAGGAAGGCACGCTGTTTTTTACCATCATGCTGCATGTCGGTACGCTGATTGCCGTGGTTGCGGTCTACTATAAGGACCTGTGGGATATGATCCGCCACCCATTCCAGAAAAAGACGGGCATGCTGCTGCTAGCGCTTATTCCGACAGTGCTTGCCGCCCTGTTCTTAAACGACTTTATTGAAGAAGCCTTTGGCGGGAAATACCTTGGCTTTGAGTTCCTGTTGACAGCGCTGATCCTGTGGTTTGCACAGCGCGCAAAGACCGGGCATAAAACCATCGGCAAAATGCGTCCGGGCGATGCGCTGCTCATCGGCGTGATGCAGAGCGTCTCCATACTCCCTGCGGTTTCCCGCAGCGGGTCCACCATCGCAGGCGCGCTCTATTGCAGAATGGACCGCAAGGAGGCAGCGGATTTTTCCTTCCTGCTTTCCGTCCCTGCGATCCTCGGCTCGCTTGTGTTTGAGGTGCCCACGCTTCTTAAAAGCGGCGTGGGAGACCTGAATTGGGGAATTGTATTTGCAGGCGTAGCGATGTCGGCGATTGCCGGATACCTCGCGGTGCGGTTGATGCTGCGCGTAATCAAAAACAGGCAGCTGACACCGTTCATCTATTATGTGACGGTTCTTGGCATCCTGGTTTTATTCGATCAGTTTGTGACCAACTGGTTTTTCATCCGGCCGTTTTGATATAAGGATAAAAGGGTACGCGCCCTTTCCGATTGGAAAGGGCGCTGTTTTTTGCGCTCTTGCCGGTGCTACGAAAGCTGCAGGATGGCGATGTTGGCCTGTATGTTCGTATCTCCGGTAAAGATATCATTGCCGGTCGTGTTGACCAATGTCAGTACGGCGGGTGTGGTTGTGACGCTGATCAAATCCGAGCCCGTCAATTGGCCGGACAATATCGGGATAGCGGCAGAGGACAGCGGCACTCCGTCAAGCTCGAGTGAGAAAGTAATAAACGTCGCAACCGTCGAGCCGTCCACCGAAATCCACCAGCTGACATAGTAGTTCCCTGACTCCGCAATCGTAATTTCTCCGGTTGCCGCGTTGAGCGTGAGTGCAGCGCTCTGGTTGTTGATGACCGTATTAAAGGGGATCAGGGCGCCATTTGCAATTACCGCGGCAGATGCATTCTGGTACTGGGCTTGCAGCCCCAAAAGAAGCGGCGTAGGGCCGATGGGTCCGGTGAACCCTGTAGGACCGGTAGGGCCAATAGGTCCGGTATCGCCAGTAGGGCCGATAGGACCTGTAAATCCGGTAGGCCCAGTGGGGCCGATATCTCCGGTAGGCCCGGTTGCACCATCCCCGGTAGGTCCGGTAAAGCCGGTGGGACCGGTAGGGCCAATAGGCCCGGTATCACCAGTGGGTCCAATAGGGCCTGTAAAGCCAGTGGGACCGGTGGGGCCAGTGTCCCCGGCAGAACCAATGGGTCCGGTATCACCAGTAGGACCAACAGGCCCGGTTGCCCCAGTAGGGCCGATAGGACCAGTTGCCCCAGTAGGGCCGATAGGACCAGTTGCCCCAGTAGGGCCGATAGGGCCGGTTGCCCCGGTAGGACCAACAGGCCCGGTTGCCCCAGTAGGGCCGATAGGACCAGTTGCCCCAGTAGGGCCGATAGGACCAGTTGCCCCAGTAGGACCAACAGGTCCGGTTGCCCCAGTAGGGCCGATAGGACCAGTTGCCCCAGTAGGGCCGATAGGACCAGTTGCCCCAGTAGGGCCGATAGGACCAGTTGCCCCAGTAGGACCAACAGGTCCGGTTGCCCCGATAGGACCGATAGGGCCGGTAAAGCCAGTAGGCCCGATGGGGCCGGTATCTCCGGTGGGGCCAACAGGGCCAGTCGGCCCGGTAGGACCGGCGGGCGGTACAATATCGTCTTCCACGACGACAAGCGTCGTCTTGACCGGGATGCCCGACGCATAATATGCCGTGCCGCCGCTTGCGTTTACCAGGGAAACCGTTGCGGGTGCCGCGGCGATATTGACAATGCTTAAGCCCACGACTTCCGTTGTTTTGAGCGGCGAATTTCCTTCCAGGAAATCGCCCTGTGAGGACGTAACCGCAAATATGGCGTTTGCGGCGCTTACGGATTGCAGGGCCACCCACCAATTGATGGAATAGCGCCCCGCTTCCAGAAACGTGATGATACCGGTTGCGGAATTATAGGTGACGTTGCCCGCAATATATTGGGTGGTGTCAAACACGACGTTTGCGCCGTTTACAACAGAGCCTGCCGCCTGCCGTTCAATCTGCAATGCAATGTTACTCATTGTTTTTTCTCCTAGTATATTGAAATAGAGGCTGCTGTACGCCTCCTGAAACATGATGCTTCTCCTTTATCATATGAGGCGGATATCTTCTTGGTACGCCAATATATGGGCATTATCCGGATGCGGGCATAAAAATTCAAGAATTCCTTGCAGACAGTGGCTTGACAGGCGGGAGGACGCATATTATAATGCATATAATTTCATAGCCAGTAAAACCGTTGAAGCGGGGATAACGGCGAAACGTGCACTTACAGAGAGCCGGGGGGCTGAGAAGCCGGCAGGACGCAGTTCGTCAAATGGGCCGCTGAGGGCGCAGTGAAAAGGAGAGTTTCCTGAGTATCCTGCGACGTAAGGCACACGTGAGTTGCCGGGAATATGTTGGTATTCCGTTTAAGTGTGGGAGGCTTTTTGTTTCCCAAAGCAAGGTGGCACCGCGGATTTTTGATCCGTCCTTGACCGTTAGGTCTTGGACGGATTTTTTATTGCAGTTTAAAAGGAGGAGCCTATGTTGAGACCGTCTTTGGAGGAAGCGAAAATGCTCGCGCCGTCTTACGGCATGATTCCTGTTTCACGCACCATGTACGCCGATATTCGCACGCCGATCGAGGTATTGCGGGCGTTGAAAGCGCACGACAAACACTGCTTTCTGCTCGAAAGTATGGAAGATAAGACAAGGTGGGGCCGCTATACGTTTTTAGGCTATGCGCCAAAGTTGGAGATCACCTGCACAAACGGCAGGGTGCGCATTGCGGACGGCGGGGAAGTGACCTTCCCTCTGTGCAGTCCCTCGGACGCCATCCGTCAAATCGTGGAGGAACACAAAAGCCCAAGGTTCTCGTATCTTCCGCCGTTTACCGGCGGGCTTGTCGGCTACTTCGCATACGATTATATCCAGTACGCGGAGCCGTCCCTCAAGCTCACCGCAAAGGATGCGGAAGGCTTTCAGGACGTGGACCTGATGCTCTTTGACCGCCTGATCGTGTTCGATCACCTGAACCAGCAGATCACGCTCGTTGCCAATATGCGGACCGATGCGCCGGAACAGAACTACGCGCAGGCCGTAGCGGCGATCGGGGAAATGGAGGCGCTCATCAAGGCCGGGACACAAGTGCGCCCGACGCCGCTTTCCTTAAAAACGCAGTTTGCGCCGCTGTTTACCAAGGAAGCGTTCTGCAAAATGGTGGAGCGGGCGAAGCATCACATCCATGAGGGGGATATTTTCCAGGTGGTGCTCTCAAACCGCCTGGAGGCGGAGGCGGAAGGGAGCCTGTTCGATACCTACCGGGTGCTTCGCTCCATCAACCCGTCGCCGTATATGTTCTATTTCAGCAGCGAGGATCTTGAAATCGCGGGTGCGTCGCCGGAAACGCTCGTCAAGCTGCAGGACAAAGCGCTATTCACCTTCCCGCTCGCGGGTACCCGCCCGCGCGGCAAAACGCCGGAGGAGGATGTAAGGCTCGAGCAGGAGCTGCTACAGGATGACAAGGAACTGGCGGAGCACAATATGCTGGTGGATTTGGGGCGCAACGATCTTGGCCGCATCAGCGAATTCGGCACGGTCGCGGTGGAAAAGTACCTGTCCATTGAACGGTTTTCGCATGTGATGCACATCGGTTCCACTGTCCGGGGCACCATCCGGCAGGGAAATACCGCGCTTGACGCCATCGGCGCGGTGCTGCCCGCGGGTACGCTTTCGGGTGCGCCGAAAATCCGCGCGTGCGAGATCATCGACGAGTTGGAGGACAACAAGCGCGGCATCTACGGCGGCGCTGTGGGATACATCGATTTTACCGGCAACATGGATACGTGCATCGCTATCCGCATCGCGTACAAAAAGAACGGCAAGGTGTTCGTCCGCTCGGGCGCGGGTATCGTGGCGGACAGCGTGCCGGAAAAGGAATATGAGGAATGCATCAACAAGGCGCGCGCCGTGGTGCGCGCGGTGGAACAAAGCGTTGGAGGGATAGATGCATGATTTTATTGATCGATAATTACGACAGCTTTTCCTATAACCTGTACCAGCTTCTTGGCGCCATTGCGCCGGACGTCCGTGTGGCGCGCAACGACGCGCTCACCTTGGAGGAGATCACAACGCTTGCGCCCACGCACATCATCCTTTCGCCCGGCCCCGGAAGGCCGCAGGACGCGGGCGTCTGCAAGGATGTTGTCGCCCACTTTGCAGGGGAAATTCCCATATTGGGTGTGTGCCTTGGGCATCAGGCCATCTGCGAGGTATATGGGGCAACGGTCTCTTATGCGAAACGACTCATGCACGGCAAGCAGTCCGACATCGTGCTGGATGTGGCGTGCCCGCTGTTTTCCGGCATGCCGCTTGTCATTAAGGGCGCGCGCTACCATTCCCTTGCGGCCTTGGAGGAGACCATGCCGGAAAACCTTATTGTGACCGCACGGGCGGATGGCGAGATCATGGCCGTGATGCACCGGGAGCATCCGGTCTATGGCGTACAGTTCCACCCGGAATCGATCCTCACGCCGGAGGGGAAGCGAATTGCGGAAAACTTCTTGGGAAAACGCGCGGCAGGCTCCGCCGCGTGACTGTTTGTAAGACTTTGTTAGGGAGGACAGCAGCATGATCAAGGAAGCGATACAGAGCGTCGTCAAGGGCGGGAATCTCGCCTATCAGGAAGCGGAAGCCGTGATGGATGAGATCATGGGCGGCACGGCCTCGCCCATCCAGATGTCCGCGTATTTGACGGCAATGGCGTTAAAAGGCCCGACGATCGATGAAATCACGGCCTCCGCTGCGGGCATGCGCAAGCACTGCGTGCGCGTGCTCACGGATATGGATGCGCTTGAAATCGTTGGCACTGGCGGGGACGGGTCAAACTCGTTCAATATTTCTACCACCGCGGCGCTTGTGGTTTCCGCAGCGGGCGTGCCTGTCGCAAAGCACGGCAACCGGGCGGCTTCTAGCCGTTGCGGGGCTGCGGACGTGCTGGAGACGCTCGGCGTCAATATCGCGATACCGCCCGAACACAGCAAGCGCCTGCTCGATGAAATCGGCTTGTGCTTCCTGTTTGCGCAGAACTATCACATCGCCATGCGGTATGTGGCCCCTGTGAGAAAAGAGCTTGGCATCCGTACCATATTCAATGTTCTCGGCCCGCTTGCAAACCCGGCGGGCGCGAACATGCAGCTGTTGGGCGTATATGAGGAAGAACTCGTGGAGCCCATCGCGCATGTGCTCTACAATCTTGGCGTCAAGCAGGCGATGGTTGTCTACGGGCAGGACGGACTGGACGAAATCTCCATGAGCGCGCCCACTTCCGTGTGCGAGGTGAAGAACGGCGAATTTTTGCGTCATACCATCACGCCGGAAGAATTCGGGTTTGCCCGTTGCGAAAAGGACGCGCTTCTCGGCGGCACGCCGCAGGAGAACGCGGCGATTGTGCGCGATATCCTTTCCGGAACAAAAGGCCCCAAGCGGGACGCGGTAGTGCTCAATTCCGCCGCCGCGCTCCATGTGGCGCGTCCAGAGATTGCCATGCGGGACGCCGTGGCGCTGGCGGAAGAAACGATCGATTCCGGGGCAGCGCTGGCGCAGTTGGAGCGCTTTATCGCCCTTTCCAATGAGGCGGCGCTATGATTTTAGATACCATTGCCGAACGGACGCGGGAGCGCGTTGCGGGATTAAAGCGGGAAAAGAGCTTTGCCGCCATGCAGGCGGAAGCGCTGCGCATGGGGAAGGACGGGCGCTATCCCTTCGAGGAAGCGCTGCGGCGTGAAACGCCCGCGTTCATCTGCGAGGTCAAGAAAGCGTCCCCCTCTAAAGGCGTGATTGCACAGGAGTTTCCTTACCTTACCATCGCAAAGGACTATGCGGCGGCGGGGGCGAATGCGATCTCGGTGCTGACCGAGCCGTATTTCTTTCAGGGGAGCGATCGGTATCTTTCTGAAATCGCCGGGGTGTCTTCCATCCCCATACTGCGCAAGGATTTTACGGTGGACGCGTACCAGCTGTATGAAGCAAAGATAATCGGCGCGCATGCCGTGCTGCTGATCTGCGCGCTGATGGACCGGCACATGCTCCGGGATAGCCTTGACATTGCGCACGGGCTGGGTCTCTCCGCGCTGGTGGAGGCGCATTCGGAACATGAGGCAGAAGAGGCGCTGTCTGCAGGCGCGCGGGTCATCGGCGTCAACAACCGGGATTTGCGGACGTTCGAGGTGGATGTGGGCCTGAGCCTCAGGCTGCGCGCGCTTGTACCAAAAGAGGTGCTGTTCGTTTCGGAAAGCGGCATCTCCGGTCCGGAGCAGATAGCCTTGCTGCGGCAGGCGAACGTCAACGGCGTACTGATCGGGGAAACACTCATGCGGAGCCCGGATAAAAAAGCGGCGCTTCGCGCGCTGCGGGGAGGAGAGGCATGACAAGGCTCAAAATCTGCGGGCTGTCCCGTGAGGCGGATATCACCCATGTCAACGCCGCGCAGCCGGATTATATCGGGTTTGTGTTCGCGAAAAGCCGCAGGCAGGTGACCTATGAGCAGGCGCTTACGCTGCGGAAGCTACTGCGGCCCGGCATCATTCCGGTGGGCGTGTTTGTCAACGCGCCGGAGGAAGAGATCGTCAGGCTATACCGGGAAGGGATCATTGCAATCGCGCAGCTGCACGGCGGGGAAAGCCAGGCGTATCAGGAGCGGCTCAAGCAGGCGGGGGTGCCCATTATCAAGGCGGTGCGGGTGGAAAGGGAAGCGGACATCCTCTCGCATATGGACTCGCCCGCGGATTACCTGCTGCTGGACAACGGCGCGGGGGGAACGGGAACGGCGTTTGACTGGGGCGCGCTTTGTGCCTGTACCCGGCCATATTTTCTGGCGGGCGGGGTGAATTTGGACAATATCGCGGAAGCAATTGCGCACAAGCCGTATTGTATCGACGTCAGCTCCGGCGCTGAAACGGACGGCGTCAAGGACGGCGAAAAGATTCGGCTGCTAACGGAGATCGTTCGTCGGAAGGAAGCTTAAAATGTGTCGGTTTTCTTTTGCTTCTTTTTCTTTTGCAAAAGAAAAGAAGCGTAATCTTTGAATGAACCATAGGGGGAACAATCCAATGGAAACAGGAAGATTTGGCTTGCACGGCGGGCAGTACATCCCTGAAACGCTGATGAATGAGCTGCACGCACTGGAGGAAGCGTACGCGCACTACAGCGCGGATGCGGCGTTTCAGGCGGAATTGACAGAGCTACTCAACAGCTATGCCGGGCGGCCATCGCTTTTGTACTATGCCGCGCGCATGACGGAGGACTTGGGCGGCGCAAAGGTGTATTTAAAGCGCGAGGATTTGAACCATACCGGCTCCCATAAAATCAACAATGTGCTCGGTCAGGCGTTGCTTGCAAAGCGCATGGGAAAAACCAGGGTCATTGCGGAAACGGGCGCGGGCCAGCACGGAGTAGCGACGGCGACTGCCGCAGCGCTTCTCAATATGGAATGCGAGGTTTTCATGGGCGAGGAGGATACGGAGCGACAGGCGCTGAACGTCCACCGCATGCGGCTGTTGGGGGCGGAGGTGCACTCTGTTACAAGCGGCACGCGGACATTGAAGGACGCCGTCAACGAGACGATGCGGGAATGGACGCGCAGGATATCGGACACGCATTATGTCATCGGCTCCGTGATGGGGCCGCACCCGTTTCCTATGATGGTGCGAGATTTCCAGAGCGTCATCGGCAGGGAAGCCCGCGCACAGATGTTGGAGCGCGAGGGCAGGCTGCCGGATGCGGTGCTTGCCTGTGTGGGCGGCGGCAGCAACGCCATGGGCATCTTCCATCCGTTCCTTGCGGATGCGGGCGTACGGCTCATCGGCTGCGAGGCGGCGGGGAAGGGGATTGATACTCCGTACCACGCGGCGACTATCGCCAAGGGGAGCCTGGGCGTATTCCACGGCATGAAATCGTATTTCTGCCAGGATGAAAACGGACAGATCGCGCCCGTCTACTCGATCTCGGCAGGACTGGACTATCCCGGCATCGGGCCGGAGCACGCGCATCTTTCGGATACGGGGCGCGCAAGCTATGTGCCCGTGACGGATGAAGAAGCGGTGACGGCGTTTGAATACCTTGCAAGGAAGGAAGGGATCATCTGCGCGGTGGAAAGCGCGCACGCAGTCGCATATGCGATGAAGATCGCGCCGGACATGGGCAAGGACAGCATTCTTTTAATCAACCTTTCGGGACGCGGGGATAAGGATGTGGCGGCGCTGGCGCGCTACAGGGGGGTGGACATTCATGAGTAGGATTCAGAAGGCGTTTACAAACGGCAAGGCGTTTATCGGATTCTTGACGGGCGGCGACCCGGACTTTGAAGGGAGCGTACAGAATTTCCTTGCGCTTGCGCGGGGTGGCGCCGACCTTATTGAAATCGGCATCCCGTTTTCCGATCCCGTGGCGGAAGGACCCGTGATCCAGGCGGCCAATGTGCGTGCGCTTGCGGCGGGAGCCACCACGGACCGGATGTTCCAGCTTGTGGAGCGGCTGCGGCAGGAAACAGAGGTGCCGCTGGTGTTTTTGACCTATCTCAATCCGGTATTCAAGTACGGGTACGAGCGGTTTTTCGCCCGCTGCGCGAAAGCGGGGGTGGATGGCATGATCATCCCCGACCTTCCCTATGAGGAAAAAGGGGAGGTGGAGCCGTATGCCGCGAAACACGGGGTGGACATCATCTCCCTCGTTGCTCCCACCTCGCACGTCCGCGTGCGGGAGATTGCCGCTTCGGCAACGGGATTCTTATACCTTGTTTCCTCCATGGGCGTGACGGGCATGCGCAGCGAAATCGCCACCGACCTTGCGTCCATTGTCAGCGAGGCGCGCGCGGCAAGTTCCGTTCCCGTCGCTGTCGGATTTGGGATTAGCACACCGGAACAGGCGCGCGCGGTCGCTGCGTCCGCGGACGGCGTGATTGTGGGCAGCGCGCTTGTCAAGCTTGCAGAGGAGCAGGGGAAGAACGCACCCGCGGCCATAGAAGCCTATGCGCGGCGGATGAAGCAGGCGGCGCTTGAGGTATAGGTGGGGATGATCAGCGTCTGGCCACGGATTTCAGGCGAGCACGGCAGGACTTTCTTGCGTTCGCCTGAAAGAACGTGATTGAGTCGGCACAGGTTTGGGGCCGCAGCCTTGGGGCTTTTTATCCGCCGACAGCGACAGGCGCGGTGGCGGCGGCTAGCCTCGCATAGCAAGGGTTTCCTTGCAGGTGTACCGTCCGCGCGGGATAGCGCAGGTACTTCCTGTAATCCTCACAAAAGCGGCATAGCCACTTTTGTGATATTACGCCTGCCGCTGTTCTTTTTGTGCAAAGAACGCAATGCCGTGCTGATCATACAGGCGTACGGCGTCCAGGCAGATTTCCAATACTTTTTTGATACAGTTGATGTCGATGTTCTCATACGTATCGTGCCGCGTATGGTAATAGGGCTGCGGGTCATGGTTGACGGCGCACAGCCCGCAGGCCATGAGTCCGCTGCGGGAAAACGCTTCTGCGTCCGTTGCGCCGGGGTAGAGCTGCGCTTCGGGGAGGTCAATGCCGTTGCGCTTTGCGGCCTCATATAAGAGGCTGCCGACGGCGGGGCTGTTCTGCTGCGTGCCGTTGATGCCCTTGAGGTAGCACCTGAGATGTTCCTCCTCACGCAGCGTGTCGAGTGCGACGAAGATGGTTTCAATCTCCTGCGGGGCGGCCTTTTTATAATTTTCCGCAAAGGCGGAGGCGCCGCGCAGGCCCACCTCCTCGCCGCCTGTGATCAGGCAGCATACCTCGGTGTGCTCAAAGCGGACATCCTTGTCAAACAGCTCTTTCAAGATGCCCATTGCCACAAAGGAACCCGAAAGGTTGTCGTTTGCGCCGTCCACCACGGTGTTCCGGTCAAAAAAGAACAACAGCGCAATAAAAAACGGCACAAAGCAAAGCTGCAGAATGCCTGCGGCCACCCAGCCGCCTGCCATGAGAAACGGCCCATGCAGCAGGGACTCTAAAACCGCCGCGATGCTGCAGCAGAGCACTGCGAACATCCCCAATATGGAGCCAAACAGTACAATAGAAACAACAAGCCCTTTTCCATGCAGGCAATACGTGAATTCGCAGGCCGTATCCGCGTGCCCCACAAACACGATGCGGCGTTTTGCCGTACCGTTGGAGGAGCGCCTTGCATACACATTTGTGGAGGTGGCGCGAGGAAACAGAAAATCGATATATTCTCGGTACAGCAAAAACTCAAATATGAACAGGGAAACGCAAAACAGGCTGAGGAGGATGCCCGCCGCAGGGAGGATGGCAGACGGCACAAGCGCGTAGAGCCAATAGAGCGCAACGCACACAAGGTTCAATGCGGATGCGATTGTCACCCAGCCGTAGAACGCCTCCGGGTGCAGAAAATACGGGTCCTGCCGCGTCTCATCCGCCCACGCGCGCAGCTGATGTTCAAAGAAATGCTGGCAGGCAAGCTCCGCTTTGGAGCCTGCGCTGCGGTTTTTAAAGCGCTTGCAGACGGTAAAAATACCCTCTTTGATGTAGGAGACGGTTTCTTGCTTCTGATCCATGGCTAAGGCATCCATTCTATCTTTAGTGCCCTTAGCTTCGGAGGTTTCATCGGAAATTATTGCGGTAAAACGCAGATCGGCGGATGTAAAATTCAGGGGAAAACGGCGGCGAAGCAAGCTGTTAAAACAAGGGAATATTGTTAAATATGTAGGGCACGCGCAGGAAGGTTTGACTGTAAATTGACATACAAAAAAAGACCCGCGCTGCGCGGGCTAAAAGGTTACGATAGACGGGCATGCCAGTCGCTTTTTAAAATGGCATATACGGCCAGGTCGTAATATCCTGCATTTTGCCGGAATTTTACCTGGCGCTGCGTTCCCTCATACAGCATCCCGCTCTTTTGCATGACTCTGCCGGACGCGGGGTTGTTGGGATCGTGCCTTGCAACAATACGGTTCATGCCGACTTGAGAAAATAAAAAATCGATCACGCACCGGAGCGCCTCCGCTGTAATGCCCTTGCTCCAATACGCTTTTGCGATGCAGTATCCGATTTCGCAGCAGGCGTTTGCATCGTCAAGCGACACAACCGATATCCCGCCGATTGCTTCGCCTGGTTCGTCTGGAACAATGGCCCAGTTATAGATGTTGCTATGCGCATATTCGGCGACCCATTGCGCAATCACGCTGTTGCTGACATCTACCGTCCCATGGGGCGCCCATGTCAAAAACCGTGTTACCTCCGGGTCGTTCGCCCAGTTGCGGAACATAGGCTCCGCATCGGCGGGAACAAACCGCCGCAGCGTCAGCCGGGCTGTATGGAGTGTCTGCGTGCCTTTGTGGGACAGCATGGAACAAGGCCCTCCTTCAACAACGTTTCTTGAAGCATAGCGCAAAACCGGTTGACATTCAAACGGTTTATGCGGGGAGGAAGGCGGGATTGATTTGAACGGCAGCCCATGCCTGCGCCTGCGGCACGCGGCAGGGCAAGGAACGGGCAGCCTTACCATATGCTGTCTAACCATGCTGTTTCTTGACAGGACAGGCGTTATGAGATATGTTGAACATGCAAAATTGTTCTATGCGGCGGGATGCAGTCCGCTTTTTACCGGAGGGCGGGAATACCTCAACGAACATTTCATGACGCCTGTGGAAAAGAGGCAAGGAAAATATGATCAAATGGGTTTTTCGTACGCTGGCGGCGATTGTTGTCATACTTGCGGCGCTGTTTGTGCACCTGATGATTTCGGCGGAGCAGCGTGGCAAGACTGTGCCGGATCAGGCGTACCAATACCATATCCAAATCGCCGTGCAGGAAACGGAAGAATATTTCTGGCAGCTGTTCCGGCAGGGCGCTTCGGAAGCCGGGGAGGCGCTTAGCGCATATGTCGAGTTTGTGCCCGTAATTGCGCGGGATCCCGATGCGCTGCGCGTTATGGTGGAGCAGGGTGTGAACGCCAAAGTGGACGCGCTTGCCCTGCAGGCGGTGGATGTGGAGGAAACCTCGGGCATCGTGTCCTACGCGCTTGAGCGGGAAATACCGGTCCTTACCTATGAAAGTGATATGTTCACCATCCCCGGCGTGCCCATGGTCAGTTCCAACAGCTATACCACCGGCATGCTTGCGGGCGAGATGGCGGCAAAGGCTGTGGGGGACAATGCGCGCGCGATGGTGATTTTAAAAAATCCCGGTGCGGGCGCCGAGCCGCAGACCCAGAATCTCATTGTCCAGGGCATTATGGAAGGCAGCGCGCGCGCGCAGGGCTTTACCATTCAAAATACCTATGTGCTGCAAATGGAGCTGTTTGAGGCGGAAGACCTTAGACACATGCTGCTTTCGCGCGCGGCAGACATCAATGTGGTCATCTGCATGGATGAACGCAGCACCCCCGCTATCGCGCAGATGCTGGTGGATGAAAACCGGGTGGGGGATATCGCGGTCATCGGCTATGGCGTGATGCCGCAGACGCTCGATTACATCGAGCGCGGCGTGATTTACGGCTCCGTCTGCCCCGATGCGCACGACATCGGCTACTATACGGTCAAAAGCCTGGTAGACATCTTGGGCGGCGTGCAGGTGAGCGACAGCTTCAACCCGGATGTGGATACCGTGGACCGCAGCAATCTTGAGGGGTATCGCAAATAGTATGGCAAATTCGGCAGGAAAAGGGTCGCGCATGGAACGCAACGCCTCGTTCCGCACAAAGCTTTTAGGCTTTTCGCTGCTGGCGATGCTTGTGCTGTTCATGGTGGGCGTATACAACGCCGTTTCCTCGCGCATGATGCTGCAGGATATGGACAGGCTCCTGCGCCGTTCCGCGGAGCTCACGGCCATATACGACCAGATCAACGATATCCAGAGCGATCTTGAAAGCTATCTGTCTACAAGAAGCTCGGATGTGCTCCAGCAGTTTTACTCCCGCAGCAACGCGCTATCAAGCAGCAGTGCCGTGCTCAACAGCAATTCCGACTATACCGCGCGCGGCATCAAGCTCAAGAACCTGAGCGAGATGCTCACGCATTATCTGTTGACACTGGACAGCACCGTCATTGCAAAGCGCAATGAAAACGTGCAGGCGTATGCTGCGGGATATGCCGATTCCGAAAAGGAGCACGGCTACATCGGCAGCTATATCCAGCAGATCATGCGGGATGATCTCACGGACAGCGCGGAAAAATACGCGGCGCTGCAGGATGAAATCCGCATGAACACCACGATCAACTATGTTTTGCTGTTTGTGACTGTCGTGCTCGTCACCGGCGGGGCGTTCATCTTCAGCTTTGAACTGACAAAGCCCATCTCAAAGCTTGCTTCCTACGCGAAGGCGGTCTCCGAGGGCGAGTTTGACGTCACGGTGGAGGAGGACAGCAGCAGCCGGGAGATCAATATCCTGTTCCAGACGTTTCGCATGATGGTTGGAAGCATCCGGAGCTACGTGCGCGAGCTGCAGGAAAAAGGGCGGCTCGAGCAAAAGCTTGCCGAAGAGCAGATCAACTCCCTGCAGATGAAAAATTCCCTGCACGAGGCGGAGCTATTGGCGCTGCAGTACCAGATGAACCCGCACTTTATCTTCAACACCATCAACATCGGCGCAAAGATTGCCATGATGCAGGGGGACGGCGTCACCTGCGAATACCTGGAGAATGCCGCAGAGGTGTTCCGCTACAACCTCAGGGGGCTTGATTACAACGCGACGCTGCAGGAGGAAATCGACAACGTTACGGCGTACGCAAACCTTCTGTCCACCCGGTTTGGCAGCCGCGCCACCTTCCAGATCAATGTGCCCAAGGATGAGCGCATCCTTTCGTTCCGCTTGCCGCGCATGACGCTCCAGCCGCTTATTGAAAACGCGTTCATCCACGGGGTGAGCAAGCTCGAGGGCGGCGGCATTATCGGCCTTACCGCCAACTGGAATTCGGACAGGCTGTATGTAACGGTATCCAATATGGGCGAGGCGATTGCGGAAGAGCGCATCCAGCGCATATTAAGCGGGGAGCCGGGCGGGACGCCCGACCCGAGCCGGAAGGGGCATACCACCGGCATCGGCATCGACAATGTATTAAAACGCCTGCGCATGTTTTTTGAGGTGGAGGATGTCATGAGCATCATCTGCGGCGGCGGGCGTACGAATATCATCTTAAAGCTGCCCATCCGCGCGGCGGACATAGACGGAGGAAACGAGTAGCGTGTTCAGGATAATGGTGGTGGACGACGAGCCGATCGCGGCGCAATCCGTCGTCTATATGATTGAGAAGAACTTTTCGGATGTGGAGACTGCGGGCGTTTGTTCCTCCGGCAAGGAGGCCATCGAAAAAGCGGCGCTGCTGCATCCGGATATCGTGATTATGGATATTGACATGCCGGGCATCAACGGCCTTGCGGCCATGCGCCAGATTCAGGAGGCGGGCGTCAACACGTCGTTTGTGGTGGTGACCGCGTTCGATTATTTTGATTACGCCGTGGAGGCCATGACGCTTGGCGTGGTGGAGTACATGGTGAAGCCTGTTAAGGAGGCAAAGCTTGTTTCCGTTTTAACGGGCGTACTCGAGGGCTTGCGGCAAAAGCGCAGCGAGCGCATGCGCGCGCTTGAGCAGCAGGAGCGGCTTGAGATGGCGATCCCCATGCTGGAGGAAGGCTTTCATAACGCGCTCCGCCTTTCGCAGGACAGCGGGGAGGATCTCGTCAAATACTGCAAACTTCTCGGGTTCCGCAACATAGGCGGATTTGTGCTTGTGGCGGAATTTTTAGGGGAACCTGCGGAGACGGAACCCGAAAAACGGCGCGATACGGTGAGCAACCTGATGAAGCGCGCGGGCGATTGCATCGTGGGCCCGTGGCGGCACAGAAGGATTGCCGCCTACTATTTTGACGATGCGGAGCAGGACGCCTTCGGACAGAAAGACAACGCCATCCGCATTGCGCAGACCATATTGCGCGGGCTGAAGCAGGAGCATGGCCGCGTGCTCGTCGGCATCGGGCGGCACTATGAATCGGTCGTGGAGGCCAGGCGTTCCTATCAGCAGGCGCGGCGCGCGCTGCAGATTGCGGCGCTTGATGAATCCGATCGCAATGTGCTTGTGCATGTGGACGATGTGGTGGAGAACAACTTAAGGCATCCGGTGCAGGCCCGGCAGCGGCTTGAAGAGGAGCTGTTTGCCCGCGTGGAGGAAAACGACAGCGCCAGCATGCAGCTTACGCTTGAAAAGCTGTTCCTGCATACCCAGAGCGAGGCAGAGTCGCTTTCCGCCCTCCGGGACGGCATGACGGAGCTTGTATTGGGCTTTGGGCGGCGCTACGATATTCCGGTGGAGGCGTGCCGCGAAACGCTCAACGCGCTTGCTCTGGCAGAAGATGAAGAACGCCTGCTGTTTTTGATGCGGGAGTATATGGCGCATTCACTTGCGGCCATTGAGGGGGCAAGAAAAAGCGCCATCCGCAGCATCATTGAAAAAGCAAACCGCTACATCCGCGCGCATTACGCGGAGCAGCTTTCGCTCGACGATGTCGCGCGGGAAGTGAATTTAAGTAGCTTCTATTTCAGCCGTCTTTATAAGCGGGAGACCGGCGTGAATTTTTCAGACAAGCTTGCGCAGGTGCGGATCGAGCGCGCCAAGGAGCTTTTGAACCGGGAGGACTTGTCGGTCAAGGAAATCGCCTATCTTGTCGGCTATCAGGAGCCAAACTACTTTTCGCGCATTTTCAAAAAGGTCACAGGGCGCACGGCGAGCGAGTTCAAAAAGGAACCGTGACACACCGCGGCACAAGGCGGCCAGGCAATCACACCGTGCGGGCAGCCACATTGCCGCCCCTGCGATTGGCACAACGCAATATGCAACACGCAACATATGCACCGGACTGTGTTCGCCCGCAGAGCAGGAATTTACAGGAGAAAACAATGATATTTGCATCGGAAAGATTAGGCCTCCGGTTAATTGAGCAGGGCGATTTGGACGAGCTTTTCAACAACATTTGGGGCAACAGTGAGACAATGCGCTTCTGCGGGGGCGCAATTACAAAAGAGAAAATTCCCCAAATTATAGAATACAGTCGCAGCCAGTATAACACGTACGGCAATACGATTTTTGCGGTAATAAAAAACGATAAGTTCTTGGGTGTTTGTGGAGGAAAGCTTGACGAGGATGACCCACTTCATGTTGAACTGATTATTCATCTTGCAAAAGAATACCGGCATCAGGGCTATGGTACAGAAGCCTTGAAAGCATACGTTGAATGGCTTAAGGCCGGCAAACGGGCGACATATATATATGCTTCAGTACACCCTGACAATCAGGCTTCATTAGGCATGACAAAAAAATGCGGCCTTGTTCAATGTGGATTCAGGCAGTATGAAGATACAGGCTTCGTGGATGAGCCATATTTTGGGCTTAATCTTGATTAAGACAATGAGAGCATAAATATTACGAAACGAACCGAGTGTGGAAAACTGGGAAAATCTCCATGAAACAACAGGCTGTTGTTTTCAGTAGTATACCAAATTTCAATTTGCAGGGGCGAACCGCGCTCGCCCGCAAAGCAGTGAATCGAAGCAATTCTTTGAGCGTTTGAAAGAAGGAGGAGGGGGAACATGATACGGTTGCAAAAAGGCGCGTGCCTGTTTCTTGCATTGCTGGTGGCGTTTTTCGTCCCCGGCTGCGCCGGCAAGCCCGAGCCGGTCAAGGATGCGGATGCGGACAGCGGCATTGTCATCGGGTTTTCCATGGCGACCTTGCTGGAGGACCGCTGGATCAGGGACAGGAACATTTTCCTGTCCAAGGCCAAGAGCGAGGGCATCGAGGTCATCGTTAAAAACGCAAACAAGGATTCCGATCTCCAGTATGAGCAGGTGCTTGAAATGCTCAAACAGGGCATCGATGTGCTGGTGCTGGCGCCCAACGACAGCAAGAAGGAAGTCCGCTGCGTGGAGGCGGCGAAGCAGCACGGGGTGCCGGTCATCTCCTACGACAGATTGGTGGAGGGCGGCAATGTGGACGTCTATGTCTCCTTTGACCATAATCAGGTCGGCGTGTTGATGGGGGAGGCATTGCTCGAACGTGTGCCCCGCGGCGGTTATGTGATCCTGAACGGATCGCCCAACGATTACAATTCCACCATGATCCGCGAAGGCTTGATGAGCGTGCTTGGCCCGCACATCGAGAATTCGGAAATCGGCCTGCTTGCGGAAACCTGGGTGGATGGCTGGGTGCGCGAGACCGCCTACGCCTTTGCGCAGGAAACGCTTAAAAAGCAGGGGGAGGGGATCGACGCCATCGTCTGCGGCAATGATTCGCTTGCCTGGGGCGTGATCGATGCGCTTTCTGAGGTGCAGCGCGCCGGCGAGGTCGCGGTGGTGGGCATGGACGCAGACCTCGTGGCCTGCCGCCGAATCGTGCAGGGCAAGCAGCTAATGACGGTCTATAAGCCCATCCGCGATCTTGTGGAGGCAACGCTGGAGGCAGCCGAGAAGCTTGTGCGCAAAGACCCCATCGAAGCGGAGCGTACCATCAACGATGGAACGTATGACGTACCGTTTATCGCCATCGGCGTGGAGGCGGTGACAAAGGACAATATCGAACAGACCGTCATTGCGGGCGGCTTCCACCTGCGGGAGGAGATCTACAGGAGCGAGTAAACCTGACATACAGGGTCAGCAATGCAGCAAGAATTACGTTCTTGCTGCATTGTTTGTTTTGGCGCAGCAAGAGATGCGGGACCAGAATTTGCAACCCGCAGTACACGAAAGAATATAAACTTTCTGTTAAATTTTTTATTGCGGTGAGAATCCGGTGGTGCTAATATAGAAAAATCGACATTTATTTTAATAATTCCCCTTTTTTCACGCCATATTTTCTAACATCTTGGAGGTATGAATGAGCTTCAGACGTCTTCGTACAATGATCCTCGCTATTTTGCTATGCTTTGCCACATTGTTGCCAACCATTGCACTGGCGCAACGGCATGGTGAATTGGAAATCGGCTATGCTAGCAACTATTTTCATATGTCTCTCGCGAGTGGGCAGAGAATCCTATATTATCGGGGAAGCCCAACCAGCTATGCACTGGTAAGGGTTGGTTCGGTGTCTTTTCCCATGTCTTTGGCAAACGATCCCGTATATGGCGATTGTCTGAAATATACGGGGAATGGCATCGAAGCAATATTCGATATTACCTCAGTAGGCAACCCAATTACCGGAAATGGCGGTGAACATGCTGATCTGGCTGAGTTTTCACTCTATATCACAAACACAAGCACGATAAGCCAAAAGGTTGGCGGGCTGATGTTTTTTGATACCGAGGTCGGAGGAAACGATAGGGCGCCTCTTTATATACCTGGAGAGGGCAAGTTCACCAACGAATCCACATATTTAAACAATGTCCCTTCGACAATCTATTCTTACGAAAAAGACGATCCGGCTGAACTTGGACTGGTGGCTACCTTCCTGACCAGCTATAATGGCAACATCGAACCCGATTGGATTACTTTGGGCGATTATTTTAAGATGGCCGATTACAGTGATAACCGTAATTATAATTACGAAGCAACAGGAAGTCCCATCACTGATTCAGCCATTCTGGCGCAATGGAGTGACCGTACACTAGCCTCAGGAGCATCGATAGAATTTTCCATGTTTATGGGCAAGGGCGCTGTCACAACCGCTACGAGCAGTTCGCTCAGCTTGATAGCAAGTGGTAATGCGCAGATTAGTTCTGATAATACGTTTCAAGTGATGCAGACTGTACGTAATATTACAAGTTCTACTTTGGATAATGTGCAGGCCTCGATCTCGCTTCCAGAAGGTTGGAGCATTGCTTCGGGTACAACCACTCGAACCAGGGAGGAGGGTTTGCTGGCGGGTAAAGACTGGGTGATTACATGGGATCTAATTGCCCCTGCCGGAGCGACTTCTGCGTCATTCCCGCTGTCTGCGCAGGTTGGAGACGACGCTTCAACATTGGTCAGTGCGACCTATAACACCACCAATAGTATTGGCGCACCTATGCCCAGACCCTTGTTCAGTCCGGCCTCTGGCAGGATTGCGTCCGGCACGCCGGTAACAATCACATCCCCCGGGGCGGAGCATATCTACTACACCACAGACGGAACCAATCCCGGAACTGCTGTAGGAGGATCCACGTTGGAGTATACCGGGCCGATCAACGTGAGCGCAGGTATGACCATAAATGCCATTGCCACCAAGGCTGGCAGCCCGAACAGCGGGATTGGCAGTGCAGGCTATACTGTATTTGAGGTCAAGTCTGAAGATGGCGATGTCTCCAGCGAAGGAATCGTTACGGCCGTACAACCCTCCCCGGATGCGGACGGCTCCGGCAGGGTAGTCATTGAACTGAAGGCTGACCCCGTTTCGGATAGCGTGGTTTATCCTAATATTGCCATTGCGGAGCAGTCCCTTTCCAGCGCCGGGCAGCAGATTACAGCCAGCTATGACGTCAGCTTGTTTGAGACGATCTATGATGCCTCAAACGCTGTAACCAGACAAGGCAATGTTCCCAATAACCGGATCACCGGCGATATTACGGTACGTCTTCCTTTGCCTGCCGGATATACAGATGCAGCGGGGCTGACGGTTGTGTATATTGATGACTTTGGCGTGGTTACACCCCTTTCCACAACAGCAGTTACAGTTAACGGTGTACAATACCTTGAATTCACCACCAGGCATTTCTCGGTATATGCGATCGTGGGCCCTGTGAGCAGCACCTCTTCAGGACCGGATTATGACCGGCGTAAACTTCACGATGATGACACCGGCATAACGGTAACGGGCTATCTTTCGCCAAGCGCGAAGCTTGATGTAACCCCAATCCCGAAGGATGCTACAGGCACGTTGGGTGATGCGATCAGGGAACATGAGCGGAATCTCGCGGATACGCTGTATCTGGCGGCGAAGCCCACGCTTACGGGCAGCCACTCAGGAACGCTTCTCCTCACCATTCCGGTCGGTGCGCAATACAACGGCCAGACGGTAAAGCTGCTGCATGAGGTAAACGGCAAGGTGGAAATCCTCTATGCGGTGGTGGCGGATGGAAACGCTGTGTTTCGGGTTGCCAAGTTAGGCGCATTCGCTTTATTCGTCCCTGTGCAGGCGATTGATACGGTTGGAATTCCCAAGACAGGCAATACGGCCTCAATATACCCGGCAGGGGGTCTGGTTGTTATGGCGGTATTGGCTGGAAGCGTGCTTTCTATCAGACGCAGGCAAACCCACTCAAAATAAGCGCACTCGCTCAGAAAAAGAGTAACAACAACAATCCCGCTTGAAATAAAGCGGGATTGTTGTTCTAAGTGTTTTCTTTTTAAAACGCTTATTATGATTTACTCCGCCCGCTTGCCGTAAAAGGCATACCCTTCTTTTTGCAGCTTTTCCTCCCAGATCATCTCAAGCAGCGCAAGCTCGTCGGAATAATCCGTCTTAGTTTCGTCCTTATCATAATCAAGGGTCTCTAAAATTTCGATTGTAAACGCTGCTGTGCCCAAAGCGTTGTAGGCCTGCTGCAGCCCGCGGTACGGGTGGGAGTTGGAATTCAGGCGCGCTTTCGCGCCATTCATCACGCCCCGAAGGTCCGGTGTCGCCTGCAAATGGCATTTTTGCTCCGTAAGACAGCGGATGATAAAAATGCCCATCTGCGGTTTTGTGAGCTTATATTGCTGCTTCAATTCTCTTCTTCTGTCCATGTCGCCAGTGTCCTCTTTTCTTCATTCACCCAGTAACGGCTGCCGTCGGGCACGCGCATTAAAAGCGCGTAATCGATCAGCGAACGCCGCAACAGGAAGTAATCCTCAAACGTATGCCAAGTATCAATAATGGCGTTGACTTCCTTCTCGGTATAGTCCCGCCCTGCCTCGAATTTCTCCGCAAGGTATACTAGTACCGGTACCTTGGTCCGGTTGGGTACGGGAAGCTGTTTGATCCTGCCATCGCTGTCCAGAAAAACGGCAATCTTCTTTGTTGGCATATCGTCACCTACTTTTATATTTAGTAAACTAGTAATTTACTAAACTATAGTACGCAATTTACGGGCTGTTGTCAACCCATCCGCTGAATCATGCAGCGCCGGCGTCCGCACAGGAACAGCATAATTTTGCGCAAAACGCTGCAAATGGGCAAAAATTTACAGCGCGCGCGCTTCGACAAAACCCGCGGGCAAGATAATGACACAACAGCGCAACTGCATGCATTGCAGCAAAAGCAGTTAAAATTTATGCTGAATATGCACCTGTCCCGGGCGGCAGGGATGAATTCCAGCCGCCTGAGAAAGGACAAATCTTGAAAGGTGGTAACAGTCAATGAAGAAAAGCATCGTACTTCTGCTTGTTGCGCTCATGACCATGGGCATGCTGTTCGGCTGCGCTGCGCAGCCCACTACGCCCGCGCCCGAATCTCCCGCCGCGGAGGCAACCAAAGCCCCCGAAGCGCCCGCTCCCGCCGAACAGCCCGCAGGCGAAATCGAAGTCGGCATCGTTCTCCCCACAAAGGACGAACCCCGCTGGCTGCAGGATGAAGCGAGCTTCCGCTCCGTCATCGGCGCAACGAACCACACCGTAGATGTTCTCTTCAGCCAGGGCTCTTCTGCAACGGAAAAGACCAACGTTGAAACCCTCATCAACAAGGGCATCAAAGTCCTTATCATCTGCCCGCAGGATGCGACTGCCGCGGCCGCTACCGTTGAAGCCGCAAAGGATGCAGGCGTCACCGTCATTTCCTATGACCGCCTCATCACCGAAACCGATAAGCTTGACTACTATGTCACGTTTGACAGCGTAGCGGTCGGCGAAGCCATGGGCCAGTATCTCGTGGACAACGCCAGCGGCACGGGCTTGCCCCTGTACCTGTATGCCGGTGCTGCAACGGACAACAACGCGTTCCTGTTCTTTGAAGGCGCTTGGAACAAGCTCCAGCCCAAGATCGCGGACGGCACGTTTGTGATCAAGAACTCCTCCGAGGCGATTGCCCTCCAGGATAAGGCGACCCTGACCCGCGACGAGATGAGCAAGGTCATCGGCCAGGTCACCACCAACTGGGACTTCAACGAAGCAAAGTCCAAGGCAGAAGCGCATCTGACCGCTGCTTCCGCAGCCGATAAGGGCCAGTGCTTCATCCTCGCCCCCAACGACGGCACCGCGCGCTCCATTGCGGACGTGTTCGCAGCCGATAAGGACGTCACCGGTTACTTCATCACCGGCCAGGATGCCGAGCAGGCTTCTGTGCAGTACATCATCGATGGCAAGCAGTCCATGACTGTATTCAAGGACACCCGCACCCTCGCTAAGGACGCCATGGATATGGCCATCGCCGTGATCGAAGGCAAGGCCCCGCAGACGGACGCTTCCTACAACAACCTCGTGAAGGACGTTCCTGCCAAGCAGACCCCCGTTGTTGTTGTGAATAAGGACAACGTGAAGGCCGCCCTCATCGACACCGGCTACTATGATGCAGCCAAGTTCACCGGCCTCAACTAAACCTCAGAACAAATTCCTTCCATAACAAAACCTCTGACCGGCTCATTGCCATGGGCCGGTCAGGGTGTTGAAAAGACCATTTTTATTTTTGTAAATGCTTCCCATTTTCGCAGCCTGAGCGAGATTTTTTTGATGACGCGCGGCGTCCCCTATTCCATTTTGCAGCCTGTGCGGGGATGCACGCTTGTACCCTGATTTGAAATAGTTGTCATGCGGCCTGAAAACCGCGTGTTGCAGTTTGGTGAAAGAAAAGAGGTGCTCTCTTGAACGACATTCTTTTGGAAATGCGCGGGATCACCAAGCAATTTCCGGGCGTCAAGGCGCTTGACCGCGTCAACTTCAAGGTCAAGCGCGGGGAGATCCACTGCCTTGTGGGTGAGAACGGGGCGGGGAAATCCACATTAATGAAGGTGCTTTCCGGCGTCCATCCCCACGGAACCTATGAGGGAGAAATCATCTACGAGGGGACGGAGCAGCGCTTTAAGCACATTGCGGACAGCGAGACGGCGGGCATCGCCATCATCTATCAGGAGCTTGCCCTCATTCCGGAGCTTTCCGTCTATGAAAATATTTTCTTCGGCCATGAAATCATGAAGGGCCGCGTGATCGACTGGCAGGAAACCATCGTGCGCGCAAAGGAAATGCTTGCGCGTGTGCAGCTCGACGTCAACCCCGCCACAAAGATCAAGGATCTTGGCGTGGGCAGCCAGCAGCTTGTTGAAATCGCAAAGGCGCTTTCTAAAAACGTCAAGCTGCTGATCTTAGACGAACCTACCGCGGCGCTCAATGAGGACGGCAGCGAAAACCTATTGAACCTGCTGCGGGAACTTAAGAAGCAGGGCGTGACCTGCATCATGATCTCCCACAAGCTCAAGGAGGTCGTCTCCATCGCGGATACCATCACCGTACTGCGCGACGGCGCGACGATTACATCCATGGACGCCGCCGCCCGCCCGGTAACGGAGCATGAGATCATCCGCTACATGGTCGGCCGCGAAATTGAAAACATCTATCCCAAGCGCGACTTTGTGCCCTCAGACGAGGTTGCGTTTGAAATCCGCAACTGGACGGTGTTTGATCCCGTCCGCAACCGTGAGATTTTGCATGATGTGAGCCTGAAGGTGCACAAGGGCGAAATCGTGGGCCTTGCGGGCCTGTTGGGCGCAGGGCGCACCGAGCTTGCCATGAGCGTGTTCGGGAACATGCCCGGCTACCAGATCACGGGGGGCGAGCTTCTGATCGGCGGCAAGCGCGTGCGCTTCAAGCATCCGGCAGACGCCGTCAAGGGCGGCCTTGCGTATGTCACGGAAGACCGCAAGGGCAACGGACTCGTACTCATACAGGACATCAAATACAACATTACCATTGCCGGGATCGACAAGCTGGCGGAAGGATTAAAGGTCAACGACAAAGAGGAAATCCGCGTTGCCAACGAGTATAAGGATTCCCTCAACATCAAGGCTCCGAGCGTCCAGCAGAAGGTCGGCAATCTCTCGGGCGGAAACCAGCAGAAGGTATCCGTTGCAAAGTGGCTTTTTACCGAGCCGAATGTATTGATATTGGACGAACCCACGCGCGGCATCGACGTGGGCGCGAAATTTGAAATCTACAGCATCATGAACCGCCTGGTGGAGCAGGGGATGAGCATCATCATGATCTCGTCCGAGCTTTTGGAGATTTTAGGCATGAGCGACAGGCTCTATGTCATGTCCGAAGGCACGATCACCGGCGAGCTTGCGGCGCATGAAGCAACCGAGCAGGCCATTATGGCGATGGCGACCAAAACAGGGGAGGAATCCGCATGAAGACGAAGACCGCATCCGCCGAAGAACGGCCGGGACTTGGCCGCGAGATCGGCACGCTTTTAAAGAACAACGTCCGCGATTATGTGATGTACATCGCATTGATCGCCATATTCATCTTCTTTGCCGCGACCACCAAGGGGAGATTCCTTTCCCCGCGCAACCTGTCGGACCTGATTAACCAGACGGGCTATGTTGCGGTACTCGCCATCGGCATGACGCTCATCCTCATCATCCGGCATATCGACCTTTCCGTCGGCTATGTCGCAGGGTTCCTGGGCGCCGTGTGCGCACTGATGCTCTCAAAAGGCCTGCCCGTAGTTGTGGTGATTCCGGTCATCCTGCTGTGCGGCGCTGTCGTCGGCCTCTATCAGGGCACGCTCGTCTCCCGCATCAAGGTCCCGGCGTTCGTGACGACGCTTGCGGGCATGTTCATCTTCCGCGGGCTATTGTCCATGGTCACGGCGGGCACCGGCACCATCATCGTGCGGGACGAGGCGTTTAAGGCGCTCTCTAACGGCTTCATCAAGGATTACCTGTCCACAGGGGAAGGCGGCATGCACAACCTCACCATTGCTGTCGGCCTTGTCGCCGTGGTGCTGATGGCGGTTTCCCAGCTCAACAACAGGCGGCAGCTGCAGCGCTACCAATTCAAGGTGAATTCCATGCCGATCTTCGTCGGCCAGCTCATCTTTTTTGCCGCCGTCATCGTTGCGTTTATCCTGGTGCTTGCAAATTACAAGGGCCTCCCGTGGACGGCGGTGATCGTGGGCATCGTGCTGGCGATCTATAACTTCCTGCTCAACAAAACCCGCTTTGGCCGCAGCATTTATGGCATTGGCGGCAATCCGGAGGCCGCGGAACTTTCCGGCATCAATGTCAGGAAGGTGACGCTCCTCGTATTCGCATCCATGAGTACGCTCGCGGCGCTCTCCGGCATGCTCTATACCTCGCGCCTTGCCTCCGCCACACCGCAGGCAGGCCTCGGATTTGAGCTTGACGCCATCGCTTCCTCCTACATCGGCGGTGTGTCTGTCAGCGGCGGTATCGGCAAGGTGACAAACACCATCATCGGTGCGCTTGTCATCATGTCGCTGACCAACGGCATGAACCTGATGGGTGTGGACATCTCCGTGCAGTATGTCGTCAAGGGCATCATCTTCATTATCGCGGTCGCGTTTGACGTCACAACGCGCGGCAAGCGTTAAAGGCAGTTTTCCCAGAGAAGACTTTATAGAGACTTTCTTCCTCCCAATCGTAAAGCAAAAGCCGCCGGCATTCAGGCTGCCCGGCGGCTTTTGCATATCTTAGGATGGGGGGTGGGGGATTATGCCACGGTGACGGTGCCATCCGGCGCTACCGTAATCTGCATGCCGGTCTGGACATAGCTTAAAAATTCATCGCCCAGGGAATCTACGGTGGGCATGGAGCGGTCCGTCCATACATCGGCGAGGATCGCGCCCGCCGCAGCGAGCGAGTCGATGGGCTTGGAAAACAGCAGGCACGCGGGCTGCTGGCCCAATGACGCGGCGCAGTAGAGCACCATGCCGCCGGTGGTGGAGCCTATGGTCTGCGGCATGCACAAGGCGGTGCCCGCCATGGGCTTTTTGTACAGCGCCGCGTTGTTCTGATCGGAACACACGGCCTTTTGATCGCCGGACATCAGGCTTTTCTGGAAGCTTGCCAGCGTGTTGAACCCCTGGGTGGAAACAAGCGCCGTGGCCTCGGCTTTGCCGGGGACGACGGGGCGGCCCTTGAATGTCTTCATGCGCGTACACCTCCTGTGAGTAGCGTGAGGATTTCGGCGTCCGTATGGTACCGCGCGCTCGTATAGGTGCGCAGCTTGTTGGAGTTTGTCACCACAGGCACCTTCCCGCACAGGGGATTGTTCATGTACATCAGAGGGCAGATATCGGAAACCACAACGCCTGCGGCTTTGAGTTTCACGAATTCCGGCGTTTGTTCAAACGCCTTTTTGACATCCGGCGCCGCCGTAAATACGGTGGGGATCGCGGGCTTTTTGCGGTTTGCCGCTTTGAGGCCGCCTAGCAGCCGCTCCGTCCACTCCTTCAATTGCGCCATAGAGAGGTGCGGGCAGCCGACAAAGCAGAGCTTGGGTTGCGCGTCCGGATTTTTCCAGATGCACGGGTAACTGTTGCGCACGCGGAGGAGTTCCGCGTCGTCCACCGCATAATGCGTTGTGTCCGGCTGTAACAGTGCGCGGCCTTCGCGTTTTGCCTCGGGAGTCAGGCCTTCAATATGGTAGAGGCCCACAGCGCCGTTTGACGCCGTGGCGGCGCCCATATCCTTCAGGTACGCCTTTGCTTTCTCCGTCAGCCCGTCCGGAAAGAAACGGTCAAGCCCCGTGATGTAGGGTACATCCTCCATCACACGCAAGCCAATGGCGCTGCCCAGCACCTGCGCTTCGGGCAGCGTATCCGTTGTCACTTCTACGAGCCACGTCGCCTTGCGGCCTTCATCCGTCAACAGCCCGAAATAGGGCACACAGCCCACGATGCTTCCAAACAGCTCGATGATGCCGGAATTGCGGTTGCACCGCGCGCCCAGCACGCTGTTGGCGTACACGACGGCGCTGCTTTCCGCCCAGCTTAATACATCGCCTTCACTCGGGATATTGCCCACCTCATCCATGTAGCAGGTGCAGGTAAAGGCGTTGGGATTCAGGATGCCAAGCGAAAGCAGCTGCTCCTCATAGGACGCTTGCTTGGAATACATGATGTTGAATACCAGCTTCTGCAACGCGTTCTGCGGCACGTTGGGGTCCAGCGGGCGCGGATCCACGCTGAACGCCTGGCCGGAAAGCGCGCCGCCGTCGATGAGCTGCTGCATCAGCGAATACACGGGCTTCATCACCGAAAGCCCAAAGCTTGTGACAAGATGGCCATACTTACCCGTGACAGGCACCATTTTTTCAGCACCAAACGTCTCGCCGTACATCACAAGCGTCTTCATGACCTTTTTCAGCGCCTCGCCTTTTTCTCCATCCAGCAGCGCCTGCTGTTCTACGGTTAATTGCATCAGTTCCACCTCCTACACACGCGCGGCGAGCGCATAGGCTGCGCGGGTGGCTTCGAGCACCTTGCCCGCGGAAAAGCTGTCGCCGATGTAATAGAGTTCATCCGCGGCCCGCGTCCGCTGCGCCTCAAAGAACAGCGCGTCGTCGGGCCTGCCGCCCATCGCCAGCACCACAAGATCGGCATTGAGCGTTTCGTCCCGCTCTTCCGGGCCAAGCTTTTTCGCCAGCGGATTTTCGATGTTCTTGGGCAGGATCGGCTGCCAGGTGTTGTATGGATCGGGCACGCCCGCGGAGACGTTGCGCCGGATAGCAACGGCAGTTTTACTTAAGCCCGTTACCTTGGCGCAGTTGTACACCCTCACGCCCGCCTGCTTCATGTAATAGAGCAGATGACCGCGGTTGGCGGTGCAGACGCCGTCCATCAGATGCGGCAGCATTTCCACCACGCGCACATCCCGCCCATGCTCGTACTTGAGCCAATAGGCCACCTCGCAGCCCACAACACCGCCGCCGACCACCACGATCTCCTTTGCGTCCCCAATGAGGCCGGGGTTAGCGAGCAGCTCTGTCGCCTGCACGGTGTTTGCCTGCTCCATACCGGGCAGCTTTGGCGCAACCGCGCGCGTGCCTGTCGCCACCACGATGGCGTCGTACCCCTGCGTCTTCAGCGATTCTAGGGACGCCTCCGTCTGATAGTGAACGCTCAGCCGCCCGGTTTCCTGGGCAGCTTCCGCTATACGGCGCAGGTAGGTCAGGTAGTTCTGGATATCGAATTTGATGCGCGGTACGCTGCCGGGGACGACCTTGCCGCCAAGCGCGTCGCTCTTTTCAAACAGCTCCACCGTATGGCCGCGCTCCGCCGCTTTTGCCGCAAACGTCACGCCCGCGGGGCCGCCGCCGATCACGGCGATGCGCTTTGCCTTCCCGATGGGCGGCATCGCTTCGGGCAGGCTGTGCTCAAAGCCGGTGCGCGGATTCACGGCGCACTGCGGATGGCCGCCGTCCACAAACTCGTTGATGCAGCCTTCCTGGCAGCCGATGCAGGGGCAGATGTCCTCCACCTTTCCGGCAAACGCTTTCATGGGCCAGTCGGGATCCGCCAGCAGCGGCCTTCCCAGCATGACCATGTCGCATTCGCCCTCGCGCAGCGCGCGCTCGGCAATATCCGGGTACCCAAGCTTGCCCACCGCCACAACGGGAACGGGAAGCCCGGCGTTGGAGCGGATATTGTTTTGTGCAAAATGCTCTTTGACGATTTTTGAAACGGCAAGGAAGCACCCTGCGGGCATACCGGCCGGGGGATGCGGCAGCCACCAGTTGTCATAGCAGCCAAGGTCCACGTCAAACATGTCTACGCCCGCCTTGACGAGCGCTTCCATATACTTAAGCGTTTCCTGGATGGTACGCCCGTTCTGGAACTTTTTGAGCGCGGGGATGTTCATGCCCTCGCCATAGGTTTCATTGAGCGCAAGGGACAGGTCGATGCGGTACATGATGGGGTAGCTGTCCCCGGCGCGCCGCCGGAGTTCCTTGACAAGGTCCATGCCAAAGCGCATATAGTCCGCATATGGCCCGGTTTTGCGGCGGTTGAATGCGGGATTGGTCAGCTGCTCCAACAGATACCCTTCATGCCCGTGCAAGTACACGCCGTCAATGCCCGCGGCCTTTGCGTCCGCCGCGGCCTGCCCGGCGTTTTTGATGATCTTTTTAAGCTGCGCGTCGGAAAGCGGCATACATGGGATCTGGGGGATATAAAAATTCGGGTTCATGGAGGCGGAAACGGGGAACTTCGTCTCGTGGATCAAACACTGCGGATTGCCCACGCGCCCCAATCCTGCGGTCAATTGAATAAAGAGCTTGCTGCCGTAGGCGTGTACGCCCTGCGCCAGATCGCGCCAGCCCGCAAACACGGTGCGGCTGCGGTCGATCCGCGGGAAATAGGAAAGGTGCCCAAGCTCGGTGATGGAATGGTCGATGCCGTGGCTGATGGGAACCAGGCCCGTGGTGATAAGCCCCACGCCGCCTTTGGCGCGCGCAAAGAAGTATTGCAGCATTTTGTCGTTAGGGCGGCCGGTTTCCTCGCACATGTCGATATTACCCATGGGGGCCATCACAAGGCGGTTCTTGATGGTGAGCCTGTTAATCTGGATGGGGGAGAACATTGCATCATACGGGTAGAGCTCCTTGGTCATGCGGCCCGTGCCGCCCGCGCGGTTCTCGTTTTCCTCCGTGACCCAGCTACCGTAGCTGTCCACCAGGGACTGTACCAAAGCATCCGTTTTCATACCGTTCCACTCCTTTGCCTTTCATATTGGGATGTGCGAATGAGAATTGCAACAAACCGAATTTGATTCTGTTTTATGACCTAACCATATCACATTGTTAATTTATTTACAATAGAGATTTGTAAAAATCATCACCGAATTTATTCAAGGCGCATGTGCTATAATCAGGGGAGAAGGAGTGTGAATACGATGGCGGCACACACCAATGCAGAACGGTCCCTGCTCACGCAGACGCGCATCCTGCAGGCAGCGCGGGTACTGGTAAAAAGCCAGAGTTGGGAAGAGACAAAAATTAAGGAGATCTGTGCCGAAGCGGGCGTTTCCATCGGTGCGTTTTACCATCACTTTGCCTCCAAGCAGGAGTTGATGAACCGCGCCTTCCTGCTCTTTGACGAAACGCTTATGGAAGGCCTGCCGGAATTCTCCGCTTCGCCCATTGCGGCTGTCAAGGACGTGCTGCTGGTGCAGACGGCGTTTGTCGTAAGCGAGGCCGGGCCTATTATTACCGAATACTACAAAAATATTTTGATGGATAAAACCCGCTCCGCCGTCAACCCGGAGCGCGCGTATTACCAGCGCGTGCTGTTGTGTGTCAGCAACGCGCGGAACTATTTCCGTATGGACTTGGAGCCGGGGTATATTGCGGAACTGCTCATCAAATTTGTGCGCGGCTGCCTCATTGACTGGTGCCTGCATGACTGCGGATATGATGTGGTGGAACGGACAAGCATGGAACTGGATTTCCTGCTCAGAGGCCTCGGGCAATGACGGGCGTGAAGAAGTACCGCGTTGGCTTTTCAAAAGAAGGGCTTGCCGCGTTTCTTCTTGCCATACTCCCCAATATTCTTTGGGCGCTGGTGCCGCCTGCAAACGATGTGCTTGCTGCAAATGCAATGGTATTTCCTGTGTGGGAGGTAATCGCGTCTTTGAGCCAGTGGGTGATGATTGCAGCGCTCGTTGTTTTGGTCCGTGCGGATACCGGGAAGGGAGAACGGTCAAAGGCAATGCTGTGCGGCGCGGCGGCTTGCCTTGTTGGGTACCATGCATGCTGGATTCTGTACTATAGCGGCATTGCCGGTCCGGGGCTGTTTATTGCAATGACGGTTCTTCCGACTGCCTATTTCGCACTTGCGGCGCTTTGGCTCAAAAACAGGATCGCCTTAGTGCCCGCCGCTTTGTTTGGCACAATACATATTGCGCTGGCGTGCGTAACCTATCTCTAAAACAGGCAATAAAAAAGACGGCCGGAATGGCCGCCTTTTTATGCCGTCAGAAAGAAATTAATAGTTCTCCGCAAGCACCTGGAAGAAGCTCAGGGGGTGCGCACATACGGGACATACGCCCGGCGCTTCCGGGCCTTCGTGCACATGGCCGCAGTTGGCGCAGATCCACTTGACGGGGGCGTCCTTCTTGAAGACTTTGCCCTCTTCGATGTTCTGCAGGAGCTTGAGGTAGCGCTCTTCGTGACGCTTTTCGATGGCGGCAACGCCTTCCATCATCTTGGCGATGTTGTCGAAGCCTTCCTCGCGCGCTTCCTTGGCCATGGTGGCATACATATCGGTCCATTCATAGTGCTCGCCCGCGGCGGCGTCCTTGAGGTTTTGCTCGGTCTTGGGGATGCCGTTGTGCAGGAACTTGAACCAGAGCTTTGCATGCTCCTTCTCGTTGTCGGCCGTCTCCATAAAGAGAGAAGCGATCTGCTCGTAGCCGTCCTTCTTGGCCTGGGAGGCATAGTAGGTGTACTTGTTGCGCGCCTGGGATTCTCCTGCGAACGCTGCTAAGAGGTTCGCTTCCGTCTTGGTGCCTTTCAAAGATTTCATGTGTTTCTCCTTTCATTCCGGACGTTGCCCTGGGGATGCCCCCAAAAGGCATCGCACTAATTGTAAACAGAAAACAGGAATCAAAAACGGATTATTCAGGAAAGTGATACAATATTCCTTAAAAAATCGTCCGGTTTGTAAAAACGGCGCACAGGGCTGCTGTGCGCCGCTATCGCTTAAGAACTTAGCCGGCCTGCTCGATGGCAACCGCCACAGCAACGGAAGCGCCGACCATGGGGTTGTTGCCCATGCCGATGAGGCCCATCATCTCCACGTGCGCGGGCACAGAGGAGGAGCCTGCGAACTGCGCGTCCGAATGCATACGGCCCATGGTGTCCGTCATGCCGTAGGAAGCGGGGCCCGCCGCCATGTTGTCCGGGTGCAGGGTGCGGCCCGTGCCGCCGCCGGAAGCGACGGAGAAATACTTCCTGCCGTTCTCGTTGCACCACTTCTTGTAGGTGCCGGCAACCGGGTGCTGGAAGCGGGTGGGGTTGGTGGAGTTGCCGGTGATGGAAACGTCCACGTTCTCATGCCGCATGATGGCGACGCCTTCATTGACGTCGTCCGCGCCGTAGCAGCGCACCTTGGCGCGGTCACCGTTGGAGAACGCCTTCTCATAAACGATCTTCAGGTCGCCGGTGTAATAATCATACTCCGTCTCCACCAGCGTAAAACCGTTGATGCGGGAGATGATGGTGGCGGCGTCCTTGCCGAGGCCGTTCAAAATAACCTGCAAGGGGGTTTTGCGCACCTTGTTGGCAGTCTTTGCGATGCCGATGGCGCCTTCCGCGGCGGCAAAGCTTTCGTGGCCGGCGAGGAACGCAAAGCACTTGGTCTCTTCACGCAGCAGCATGGCGGCAAGGTTGCCGTGGCCGATGCCTACCACGCGCTGGTCCGCAACGGAACCGGGGATGCAGAATGCCTGGAGCCCAAGGCCCAGCGCTTCCGCGGCGTCAGCCGCGTTCTTGCAGCCTTTTTTGATGGCAATGGCAGCGCCCGCAACGTAGGCCCAGACCGCGTTTTCAAACGCGATGGGCTGGATGGAGCGTACAATCCCTTCAACGTCAACGCCTTTTGCTTTGCAGATCGCCTGCGCATCCTCAAGGCCGTTGATGCCGTATTCGGCGAGGGAGCGGTTGATTTTTTCTATTCTTCTGTCGTACCCTTCAAACTGGATCATATGGAAACTCCCTCCCTTCTTATTCGTGACGCGGGTCGATCACCTTGACGGCTTCCGCGAAGCGGCCATAGGTGCCGATGTTCTTTTCAAACGCCTCCTTGGGATCAACGCCCTTCTTGATGGCGTCCATCATCTTGCCAAGGGAGACGAAGCGGTAGCCGATGACCTGGCCCTCGTCGTCAAGGCCGATGCCAAGCACATAGCCTTCCGCCATTTCAAGATAGCGCACGCCCTTTGCGCCCGTGCTGTACATGGTGCCGATCTGGGAGCGTAAGCCCTTGCCGAGGTCTTCCAAGCCAGCGCCGATGGGCAGGCCGTCCTCGGAGAACGCGCTCTGCGTACGGCCATAGGCGATCTGCAGGAACAGCTCGCGCATGGCAGTATTGATGGCGTCGCATACAAGGTCGGTATTGAGCGCCTCAAGCACCGTCTTGCCGGGGAGCACTTCTGCCGCCATCGCGGCGGAATGCGTCATGCCGGAACATCCGATGGTTTCTAAGAGCGCCTCTTCAATCACGCCGTTCTTGACGTTGAGCGTCAGTTTACATGCGCCCTGCTGCGGGGCACACCAGCCCACGCCGTGCGTCAGACCGCTGATATCCGTAACTTGCGTGGCCTTCACCCATTTGCCTTCTTCGGGGATGGGCGCAGGGCCATGCTTTGCGCCTTTGGCGACGCAAACCATTTCCTCCACCTCGCGGGAGTATTGCATGCTCAAATACCCTCCTTGAACTTTGATAAAAAACTTGCAATATATAGACCCTATTGCTTCACGTTATAGTATAGCATGCATATG